>NZ_JACMYF010000001.1:0-1134823 GCF_015351605.1 Pseudomonas sp. p50(2008) | reverse complement strand
GTAAGCGCTTCGACTTCAAATGCCCAATCGAAGTTATGGGCGAGGTGATGCAGAAGGCCATGGCTATGCGGCATGATGCTCCAGCTTCAATTCAATGACCGTGTTGCACTCAGCTCCTGCAACCGCCCATGCTTTAATTTCACTGCCGCCAGACTCAACTTGTCCCTTTAATTCTTGGTCGTATGATTTTAAATAAATAAGGCGCTCAATATTTGTGCAAAGTATTTCCGACCTTGCTTCCAAGTCACTACCTATTTTTTCGGGGGGCGATTCTTTGAATGCAGGAGTCGACCAAAGATTAAACGAGTTAATTAGTTCGCAGGATGAAAGCACAAATAACACAACCTTTCTGGAAGCCTCAATAAGAAGTGCTCTCTGAGCGCTATCAATATCCCCTCTGCATGCTTGCTGCAATGCATTCGCTCTATGATGAATCTCAAGAAAGTTTTCTAAGTCTTCCGAATCCGTACCGAGACAAAAACTCAAGTCTCTCGCTAGTTTATCCTTCACAAATTGCCTTTTGCTAGGAATAACCAAGAGCTTTAACTGTCCATGCAGGTCCGACTCTAGGCTTTGATGGTTTGCATTGCAGTCATAATAATCAAATAGCAATTCCATTTGATTGAGTGTTATTGGACTGAGCGTTGCCAGCAACTCTGCCAGTCTTTCGTAACATCTAGAGAATGTAGGGCGTGCACTTGGTTCAGCGGAGAGCATGTCACCTAAAAGTTTTATTAGAGCTTCAGCTGCTGGCGACTGGGGTTCAGAGAAGTTTCTGATATCGCTGCCAGCCCACTTTTTCAACTTGGAACCCTTCCATGTTTTTCCAGGGTCAATCGTCGAAGATTGCACTGCTGGGTGATAGCCTTGATACAGTTCTGCAATAACTATCCCCACCGCAAAAACATCAGGGGCGAACGCTTTCGTCTTGTCCACTACATACTGCTCAGGCGCTTTGTATGAATTAGTGCCGCCTAAGTGATCATCGAACCATGCATTAGCCACACCGAAATCAGCAATTTTTACCGAATACCTCACAGAAGGATCGATATGTGACGGAGGGAAGTCACGAAGTTTTTTGCTCAAATCTGAATAAAGAATGTTTTCAGGCTTTATATCTTGGTGGTATTCCATTCCGCGACTATTCGCAACGATCATCCCTTTTACTATTTGGAGGCCAATATTTATGACGGCGACGAGATCAGGCTTTAACTCTATTAAGTCACGAAGATCCCCGTCACAGCATGGCATACATACCAAAGGTACCCCATTATAAAACTTTATAAAGTGCGGCGTGATTATGGAGTAATGACCGGAAAAATCCACCCAGTTGTGCGCTTCGCGAATAAAGCCATTAACTCGTTCAGCGGTGTTGTTTTCGAATTCTTTGATGGTTTTATATGCCACTCGGTTCGGAAAGCTATTTTCTTGATCTACAATATAAATCAACCCACCTCGCCCTTCACGGCGATCAACTATTTTCCCTCTAAACAAGCACGCCTCTAGAAATTCTTGCAAGTGTTTGTCCATATCCATACGACGCATCCTTATTAAATTTAGTAGTTGGCTGGGTTGCTTGGAAATCAATTTTCCGCAATAGAGAGCACAGCGATGGCGGAGTGAACATCAGTCAGCAGCACCTTTGAAGTAGAAATAGGCCACAATATTTTAACAGTACCACTGCGGGCCTCCGACCCTGGCTTCGCCTGGCGAGCGCCGAATACCATTTCCAACCCGTAACTTGAATTGCCTCTGTTTTCGTCAACTCCAACGACTGACCGCTTTTGGCCGAGGCTGTGTAAAAACGTTTTTGAGCGCGACAGGTACTCAAAACCGGACTGTAAATCGCGCTTCTACGCGAAATCCACATCTGCTGACGTGCCGATAAATTTTAGATTTAACGTAGACGTGCACACTTCAATTTTGGCGAAACGTTTTTACACACTCGGGGCCGAAAGCAGCCGGTCACAGGGTCACACCCGGATAAATCGATGCTACTTAGGTCCCCCGTCATAATGAGGCGCCGGTTACGCGGCCTTACGGCCGCGGCTACCGCCAGTTGTGTCGTAGAGAGCCTAAATCTCGATCGTCTTGATATCTGGATCGTAAAAGGCACCGATAAGCTCGCGCGCCCCAGCAAGTGGAGATTGCTTGGAAATGTCGACAATGGCGCCGATTGCACCGCTTATCAAAGTGCTATCGCCAGTTTGAATGCCCTTGTCGAGTACTTCGAAGAAATTATGAATCGTTGTCGCTCGCTCTTCGAAGGTTTTAGCCAGGTACTGCTCCAGAATAACTCTTTGGGCACCGATCTGTTCTAGTTTTACATCTTTGAATGCGGATATAGCTGCTCTTTTGGTGCCTTCAACTTCGGCAACCTTTTTGTATTCCAGCCAAGCTGACATCAGCTCATCAAGGGAAGACTGGGCCGCTTGCAACGGAATGGTGGGCGCTTTCTGAATGATAGTTTGGATGTGCTTTTTCATGTTTTAGCTCAAGGACAAAATTCCGGAAATCGTGCTTTTGATATTTTTTGCCGCCGAACCGTCTGGCGTGATGATTGGTATATCAAGTACTTGTTTAAGCCCTGTACCAAGCACCACCATCTTCTCGAATGCGCTGGGATCGCTGTCGTCTTTTACTTTGATCAGCTCGAAGCGCGCTACGATCTCGTTAATGGTTTTGGCCATCTCGGCCGCATTCGTTCTTATCGCCTTAAGTGCAGTTTTCAACACCTCCATCTCAGCAATGGCGGTTTCGACTTTGGCTTGGTAATCATGAGCTTTAGTCAATGCTTCTTCAGCCTTGCTTGCCATCATGAACCCGCCGATAGCGAGCGCTGGGCCAAGCACAATTCCGCCTAAGGCGATCATGCCTCCGGCCATTCCAAAGCCGCCGGCGCTCAATGCGCCTCCGCCAAGCCAAGCCAAGGTGGCATTAGTGGCCGCTGCGCCAGAAAGCCCGGAAATAGCCGCGCCTGTGGAGGCGCTGGCTAATGCCCCTACTGAACCATAGGCCCCAATAGCCGCCAACGCTCCGCCGCCCGCTCCCGATGCAAGGCCTCTCTCAATTTCCAGAGAGTTCAGCACCAGCTTTTCATAAGACTTCAATTCCTCGACGGTAAAGTTTTCATTGAACCCTTTCAGGGTACTCTTAGTGTCTTTTCGCTTCTTGAACGCTTCAACGAGGTATTTAATTTGATGGCTAAATGTATGAATTTTTAACTTGCCGAGTGCCGCCAGCGCGGCTTGGGTCTCTTCGCGTGCACCGTCAAGTACTTTAGATGCCTTTTTAAATTCAAGCTCTGCATCTTCGCCGATGCCTTTGGCTTTATCAAAGTTGTTGGATGCCTCAACGCCTTTGAATACACCCGTTGCCGCCAAAGCAGCAGCAGCACCCCATAAAATAAACGGAAGTGGCATTTTAAGATCCCTCTTTATGTGTAGGATAATTGTCGATTCTGTGTGCTTGCTGTGCATCTGCACATGCTTGAAAGTTGGCCGCTATGTATTCGTTTTTGCTTACGTGCGCGGACAGATTTTGTTCATAAAAGTCGTCCACTCGACAGATCAATGGGCGGCTACTATAGATTTTGCAAATATGACTGTGGCTGTCAAAATTTATACAAGTACCATCACCGCGGTCCAAATGTGCATAAACCATAGATTTATCTAGGTTTTTGCAGCACAGCCCACATTTTGTACAAGTAAATACAATTGAAGTGCTTGATGCGTGTTGCACGACAAGCGTTTGTACTGGTTGCGGTCCTTCGCCCATGGCTCATCCTCCTCCGACAACTGTAGCTGTGATAACGCATTGACGGCCATCATGCCTGTCATACGGTATCTGCCATTTGCTGAAAAGCTTTAATGAATCTTGCACGCAAGCGAGATGGAGGGGCAGCATTCATTAGTAGGACTGAAAGACCGCTTCTGGCCGGCAGCTTCCCGCGATGATAGGCGGCAGATGGACAGACGCTGACGCTCGCCGGTAAGCGCTATTACTCGACTATCGGCATTGAGACGTTTGGCAAATACTATGGGAATCCGCGTAATTTCATGGTGTCGGTGAAGGCGAGTATTTAGTCGTGGGTCCGGGCGCTAACCGCCAGAAGACTCGCAAGGCAATTGGAATCTGGAGTCCAGGGGGTGGTCTCGATGACCAAGTCAGTGCGTCGCGTCCGACTTATCCAGTGGCGAGTGATAAGAGGTTTGTCGTTCAGCAGCCAACTCAACCCTATTCAGATCTTCCAGTACGGATGGCAGAGTTAATCGGCCAATACACCCAGCTCACGCGATGTTGGCAGTTTGCCAAGCCTGCTGGCATGCTCTCGACGATTTGTCGGTAGACAGCGTTGAGGCAGGGAGAGCGACTGTGGGTTTAGAGAGCAAGGCAAAGGCAGCTCAACTGAGTGTTCTGAGCAAATATGGTGTATTGGCAGACTTTACCGACGTGGAAGAGGTGGTGCTTGACCGTGCCCTGAAGGGCCGCTTGTCTGCGATCGCGTCGAAGGACCTGACCTTCGCTCACTGGTGTGACCAGCTACTGGGGCCGGGCGAGCGGCTTCCGGTTGCGCGTTTTGATAATCCAGTTCCGGGGCAAATCCGACTGGGCAAGCTCGCGGTGGGGCAGGACCTCGCCGCCAGCCTCAAGTCTCGCGACCGGCAGTTTCAAGCTAGGCTCAAGGCGTCCGAGCAGGAAGTCATACGGTTGCAAGGCGAATTGCAGGAACTGAGGCAAACCAAACCTCCTTTGGCATTGATGGAGCCGGTTGGCGAGGACGCGCGGAGGTTGAAATACTGGTATCACGAAACAACCGGTTATCTGCATAACATCCTGTGGGAGATCAAGGAAGTTGACGGTCACATCTTCGACCATCAAGGCCAACTCAACCGGGATTACCGTCAGCAACTGGTCGAGATCATTCTGCGGGCACTGAACGGCTTGGCCGCACTAGGCTTTTTTATCAAGGCCGAGTTGTGTGACGCGTCATCCAAAGAGCCTGTTTTGCCATCGGTGATGTTGCATCACAACCGGGCAGATCCTGATGAAGCACATCTACTGGAGGGCTTTGCCTTTGTCGTCGAGGACGTACAGCCTGACGTGCTGGTGGCAGCCAGCGAGTGTCTTTTTCTGGGACGGGCTCTACCCGAAATCGACAAACGGCACCGCTTCAATTGTCACGTCAAAGTCTCCTGGCGCCACGTGCTTGAGTTGGACGAAGACGAACTGTTTCACCTGTCTTGCTTCCTGCATAAGTTGTTTGAGGCATTGGCCAGATCGAATGACGGTCGGCCGAGGGGGGCATTGCGAGAGGCGGCGATTCTTTGCCTGGTGCTTTCCAGCACCGCACCCTGCATGCCCACGCGATTACAGCAAGTGCAAGCGCTGAGCTTGCAGGATACGTTTTACCCGGGGTACAGGCCGTTCACGACCGCCCCCTTGAAGCCTGACACAGATGCATCCGCTGGAAAAATTCTCGAGCACCTGTTCCATACCTTGCATGCACTTGTCATGCGCTGACGTAAGCTTTGATTTGCAATGGAATATGCCGGATCTGTGACCGGTAGCTACGGGATGAATAGCGGCAACGGCGCACTGAGACTGATACACCCTTACCCTCCAGCAACATGGAGGACACCACCATGAACACGCACTCTTGGGTGCCTCTTTGTGCTCAGAACTTGGGAGTGACCTTTGGAAAGACTTGAAGCGGCTTTGAAGCAACTGGTAAGGGCTCATTCAAAACTGACTGAACATGCGCCAATTACTGCACTTGCCCAACACTTGCGAGAAACCCAAAAAGCGCTTGATCTCGGTGAGGATGATGAGCTTCCTGTCCTGCCTCAAAAGCCTGGGATTTATTACTTCGAAGCGAAATTTAAGTTCTCCACAGCAGCGGAACTTGGCGAATTTGGTGAGCGATGGGGAACAATACGGGCCAAAGCGCATGACGGAAAAATCCCTCGTTATTACCCGAGTCGGGTGAAGCATCACTTAGCGGCATTGGCAGCAGGCAAACCGATTCCATTTTATTTAGGGAAGCGAGAGTCGATAGCTGATCGAATCAAAAATCACGTCGAATCGCTCTTGGCGTCCGGAACGTATGCACTTAAGCTTCGGGCAAGACCGCACTTAATTCGTGATGTGGAAATTACATATAGTTATCAGAGTTTCGAGGCGCCGCCGACATCTTACTTCGGGGTTGGGTTAATCGAGTCTGAACTACGAAAAATACTGAATCCGATTCTGGGGAAACAGTGAGCATGGAGAAAGTACAACTGTTGTTGAATCAGGCCGGCAGCCTCGTGAGGGAGACGAACGCCAAACTCGCAGCAAGCGGTGAGCTGTTCAACCTCTTCTCCATCACCCGAATCGAGCGGGCCGAGGTCAACACTCACTCGGCCATGATCGCAGAACTCTTGAGCCCCGAGGGCCGTCACGGTCAAGGTGTGTACTTCCTTGAACTGTTCCTGTCGACAATGGGTTTCGAACACGAATGCAGCCTCAGCGACGCCAGGGTGCAAAAGGAGCAGATTTTCGCGGGGTACGGTCGTGTGGATGTTGTGATTCACCTGATGGATCACCTCATCCTGATCGAAAACAAGATCGACGCCCTCGACGGCAACCAACAACTCAAGCGTTATGACGATATTGGAAAGGCCTCAGGCAAGCAGTGGCAGTTGTGGTACCTGACAAAGAAAGGTACGGAGGCGCACGCAAGCAGTCATTGCGGCGTGAGCTACCGTCGACTGTCGTACCAGGAACACATCCTCGACTGGCTTGAGCGGTGCGTCAGCACCTCAAGCGCGACGCCGGCACTTCAGCATGCATTGATCCAGTACAAGAATCTGGTCCAGAAAATCACCGGGCGAGCCATGACCCATACCACACGAAATGCACTGATCGAACTTCTCATTGCCGACGACAATTTGCAGGCTGCCGAGGCCATCGCCCAGGCACTGCCCCATGCGAAGGGGACAGTATTGTTCGGCTTCTTTGATGCTGTGCGACACGCATTGTCAGAGCGTTGTACGCCCGTGTCATCGCCGATTGACTTTACCGGGCATGACAGTAGCGAGGCGAATTGCCGCAAGTGGTTCTTGCCCAAGGCATTGAGGTTGAAGCACGTGGGGCAGTTTTTCGACATTGGTGTCGAGGGAATGCTGCTACGAATCGAGGTTGCCACTGATGCGCTGCATTATGGCGTGGTGCCGGTCAGTAGCGGGAAACTGGCGAGCGATCGAGGGTTGTTGGCGCAAACGCCTCAATTGCCTTTGTACCTGATGTGGCGGAATTGGAATGCGTTCAAATGGTACTCATGCCTTTACCAGGACAACGTGGCCAGCAAAATTGACTGTTTGTCTGACCCCATGGCATTGGTAACGGAGGTGCTGCGCACTGTCGAGCTGATCAAATCTGAGCTGTCTGGCCAGCCTGAGTTGCAGTGTGCAAGTGTCAGTGCGACGCAACCACAAGCAATGCCAGTCAGTTGACTAGCCAATTTGTCGGTTGAAAGCTGGCAATGTACCGTGCCGTTTTATGTGGGCCGTCAGTAGATAGACCTCAATGAGAGATACCATCACCGGGTCAGAGACCGTAATGACTGCAATCCGTGCTTCACCGTCTTGAACTTGAGGCACTAGATTTTTGTCGTTCGCAAACCCTGTGAACCGATGGTTGGGAAAGGTTCGCCAACCGTCTTCTCGGATGCTGGGCGTCTTAACATGGTCCCAGACCCTATGGTGCAGGTTGTTCCGGGTTGCCTTGCCGATATAGAAGATTTGCCCTTCAGGGGTACCAAAAAAATACACGCCGCTCTTGCACCCAACACCATCGCCCGTGACCAGCATTCCCGAGTTGGTTGGGTCCGACCAGTCGCCGATGGCGGGACTGGCGTCACCAAAGGCGAGTTCTATTGTGACCCTGTCCAATATAGCAGGCATGGCCTGGGCAAGATCATTTACCAGGGTGAATGCTTCTTTAAAGTCCACTTTTCCCCACCGTTCGCTATCCGTTTAGGCCAGCATTGGCATAATTCTTTTGGGGGCAGACTTCTCCCCCCAGAAACGTCCGCTACTGGCTGGTTACCGCCTTTTGCTAGGCCCAGACTACCTTATCTTTGGCTCACTTCGCGTATCGGTCTAAGACTCTCGGACCGTGCTACGCGGAATTCGTCCAAGGGGGCTTGAGGCCTGCGCCCTGATAACTGACGCCATATGTGGGTAGATGATCAAGTATTTACCGCGCTGCTGGTTATTTTCGCGAAGCGGTATAGGCCTGGTTGAACGCTTTACGCTGATTGCGACCAGAGGTCGCTATTCGATCTATCTCGATAGAGGATCGTGGGTACTCCTCTTCGCACCGGTTTGAACGAATCGTGGCGGTACCAAGCCTAGCCCGCGCTTTTTTAGGTTTTCAGCAAGGTATCAAAAATAAATTCGTCCTCCAGCTACTGTAAGTGTTTGAAAAATAAAGCATGTCAATACCATTGACATTTGAAAATAAATGTGAGTTGACTGATCTTTCGGTCGTTCCTATGATGATTGAAATTCCCGTGTTTCAGGCCATCCATGAGCACACCCTCTATTTACCTGACTTGTCTCGATTGAAACCTATGGCCCCGCAGGGAAAATACGAACCCACCCATTACGCGCTGCGCATTCAGCGATTAAGCCGATTGCGACGGTGCAGGTATTGAGTGTCCACATCTGATGCGAGCACGTGGAATAAGTAGGTAGAAGCGCCAACCTAACGCGAGGCCTTTTAGTTTTCGGCGGAAGCTTTGACCTCTGTAGGCGCGTCTCTGATTTCAACCTGATGGCGGCGGAGACAAGTCCGGATTCGTGAGAAGTAAGTCATGAAATCATGTTCAAGCTGTTCGTCGCTGATAGCCATACGTTGCTTGGGAATTTAATAATTAGGAGTGAAAATTTAATGTTTGAAACTTACCCGTCGCCGCAACAGAACATGCATTTGTTAAGCGTAGGGGATGATACCCTCGTCTGGAAAATCGTGATGCATTCAGACGCGACAAGGTGGTTCTATCTGACTCAAATCTTCTTTGAGCCGGAGAGCGGTGAACCACTTCACAGTCGGATGATAATGATATCGGATTTGCATGAATTTCTTGCTTTCGCAAATGCTCCATGGCGGAACTCTAGTATTGGCAGTGTTTACCTGATAAGCCCTATGGGAGGCGATACGCCGACCAATGATTGGGATTTTGACCTGTTGACAGGTGTTACTGAATTTTCACGAGATGAAGATGGCGAGGCGCGTTATGTCTTCGATACCCGGTGGGGTAAAGGATACTCGGTTGAACCGGACGGTATCTGGGATCAAAAACAAGATGGCAGAATCGTTTACACTTCGCTAAGGAAGATGTCTCCGAAGGATTACTCGCTGGAGGCTATAAAGTTAGCGTGCGAGAAATTCAAGGGTGACTTAAAAAGCGCGCTACTGTGGCTTCTTGCGCCTCAGCCTGCTCTTGGTGGTAAATCGCCCTGTGAGATTACGGAACAGCGAATCTTAAAGGAGCTTGGAGGGCAAAGGTTATAAATCTAGGGAGGAATACGCAGTGTTTGACTGTCCGCAGTTGGTAATGGCAAATACACAGGATCTAATAGCCCGAGTGAAAGTCCATCTTGGACTGGAATGCCTTAACTCCATGGCCGACCTGCGCTCGGTTCTATCAAGCCCCAGGCTCGCGGACTTTTTCGTCCGAAAGCTGAACTCGACTCAGCTTGCCGTTGTTGGGGATAGTTTCTTGTCAAAGCATACGTTACTCGGGGATTGGCGGTATAAGACATACGGCATGAGTTTACGGGAATGGGAAGAAGTCCAAAGAACGGTTGAAGTAGTCGAGAGTTTTCCGTTCGGCGATTTATCGATTAGTCGTCTCCAGATCTGGCCTTTCGACCCCCGAGAATTGTCGCTGGAGGCAATGAAGTTGGCGGTTGCAGTCTCATACCATGATATGGAGCTTATATATGAGCCAAGAATCTTCGGTGCGATCAACGAGTTACTTGCGGAATATAACATTGAAGCGGATCCAGAGGCGTAACGTAAAGTTGTAGATGCCGATGGTACAAGTTGATGCATAATTTATCTAGGTAAAAACATAATTATGAGTCCGAGTTTGGAAATTCTACTGCATAACAAATATCCTGAGCTTTTGGGCGAGCAGGAGGATGGTGAATACCGGCCAAGAGTCTGGGGATTTGAACATCACGATGGGTGGAATGTTATCGTCGACACGCTCTGTCAGAGCATTCAACACCGGATTAAACATGCGCCTGGGCTTGTCTTAAAGGTCACACAGGTTAAAGAAAAGTTCGGAGAGCTACGTTTTTACTATTCTGGCGGGGATGACTACATCGAAGGTGCGGTGCTTTTCGCTGAGCTTCTCTCTTCTCGTATCTGCGAGCAGTGCGGTCAGCTTGGCCAAAAGATGAAAATTAAAGGATGGGTGATCACGCGGTGTCCAATACATACACCGGAGTGACTGTAGCCACTGAGAATTGTGATTGGTAAGGTTCTATCTGAAGCGGTTTACCGCTTCAGAAAGCAGCGTTAGCGAAGCTTGCTTAGGCGAGGTTCCTGTGTGATACCAATGTGTAAAGGTTCTGTAGTGGGGGGCGATGGTTCTTCTTTCGTTATTTCTGTTAAAAGTATTTCAAGATCTGCTTTAAATTTATCCTGGTTAAATAGTGCCATTGCATTACTTAATATTTCGGGCGTTCGACTTTTGCTGACGTCGGGCACGGAAATTAAGGTGGTAGCGAGACCGGTATCCCCAGTAATATCGTGAACTTTGAAATTTGTATCACGAAAGCAAGTTTTCAGTAGTTTCAGCATCTGACGAGTAATGAAATTTACCAAGTCTGCCCACAAATATCTGTTGCTATGCCCGCTATTTGCTGCCGCAGGATAGAGGTTAAGTGTGATTTTTAGGCCTCCAAGATAGTTTGCCCCACGTTTTGCCAGATAAAGTCCAGGATATGCTTTGAAAATCTTTTTTGCTGAGGGGCTTAGCGATTCAACGTTTGCTAAAATTCCGAAGCTAACTTGTTTCGCTCTTCTAAACGCAGCTACTGTAGGCGGTTTCGGTAGCAGGCCCAGGCCGAGTGTAGGGTTGTCTCTCGAAGGAATATAGCCAAGAGCTTTTCTCAATGCCCCAAAGGTCATTTTTGTTCCCATTACCGTGCTACCACTAATCCATCTCCCATCATCAAAGTTAAGGCGGTAGCTCAGTCCGGCAATCCTTCCATCGGTTTTCAAACTTGCTTTGATCTCAACGCCACGCTTTGCCATCGCGTGTGCAAACTCACTGAGATTGCTTAGCTCTGTAGATAAAACGCTTTTTCCGATCGCTCGTATAATTGACGCTTGGTTCCTGTTGTTCTCGTTTTCGCCTGGAAACCTCACCGACGTGAGTCCGTATTTCTGCTCTACGATTCGGACTGCCTCCATACCACGTTCGAAATCATTTCTGTCACTTAATAAACCATAGTAACTGGGGTTGCCGTCACTGCCATATTTTTGTTGCACCCGACAGAGCGCGATGTGGGCATGACAGCAGTCGGTATCGCTGTGTCTGGCAGCAACCCAGGTCATTGAAGCATCGACGCCTATTTCGATTAGGAAATCCTTAACGATTTTTTTGAAAATGGTGTCATCTACTTCGTCCTGTGTTGGCAGGCTCAAAATGTGGTGCTCGACGAGTTTTTCTCCGGGGCCGTGATATAGCGATATTTTTGCGTCGAATTCGGCTTCAATCGCTCTTGTATCAACAGATCGTATGTTTTGACTATTGTTGGGGCCGAAAGGTGTTTTGCTAAGAATGTTGCCGCCGATAAATTCTATCTTTGGTCTCTTTTTAGTATCTTTTATGTGCGCTCCAAACATGTATCGGATTATCGGGGTGCTAGTTGGTGATGTGAAACATTTCTTATGTATCATATGCGTGCCTATTATTTTTATTGTAGGGCAGGGGTTAGTGGTTAACGCTGGTTTGTTAGTCTGCTTTCGAATTGCTGTGTGGTCCTTAGTAGCCTTTTAAGAGTGCTCTTTATCTCAATTGGCACCTCTAGATTTTGAAGGTGTATCTCAATATCCTCCACGTCGCTAATGATTGCTGCTGCGTACGATTTGTATGCTTCTGCTTCTATGTCGACGGATCGTTGTATTTCTATGTTTTGTTTTTTTTGTGCTGATGCCATTTCTTTCATGTAGCGTGAAAGGCTTTTATAACGCAGTGCACAGGCTTGGCGTTTTATGTCGTCGTAAGCGATTTTAGTGAAGTAACTAGTTATCGAGTATGTTTCTTTATCTAGTTCGTGCTTTTTTGGTCTGCCATCTTTTCTGATTTTTTGGTCTGGCATTAGGTTTTCCTTTTTTGTTTTTATAATGCGCAGAAACCGAAGGTTTTGAGCACTTGGAGTTTCATACCCTGGAAAAGCTTTTCTAGGGGGATGAAACATAGCTTGCTTATATTTGATCTTATTATTCTATCAGCTTTTTTATTATTATTTGTTGCGAGGTGTTTTTTTATCTTGATGATGATGGTTATTAATGTCTGATATTTTAGTTGTTTTGGTCTTCTTGTATGTACGCATTGGGTGGGCTTGTTGTAGTTGTTAAGGTTTTTTGTGATGCGTATTGTTTTTCTATGCACATATTGTTTGTTTTTGGTGTAGTATGTGTATATAACAATAAGAGTGGAGTTTTTATGAGCAAGTTGCCGCTGTTTGAGAAGGGGTCATTGTCATTTAGGGTTGGGAAGAAATCTGTGTCTATTATTCTTTCAAGATATAATAGTCCACACCAAGTCCTAAAGTGTATTGCCCTTAAAGATATTGGATTTCCTGATGAAGAGATTCTTTCGATGCTTGCTCGCTACCGCAATGGGCAAGCTAAGTGGAGAAAATTTCTGGACAACATTTTGCCCGTGACTCTTCGACGGCGTTCCGATGAGCAGAGGATGCTCAGTTATCCCGAGATCAAGAGCATATTAGGGGATGTAGTTTGGTCGCTGGAGCGGCATAAGATTGAAGATGGCAGTGGGGCGCGAGGCGGGAAGGATTTAAGTGTTGCGATCTGGCTGGCCTGGCAGTCCATCAGACCTATAATTAGTTCAAAGACCTATTGGCATGTTTCCGAAACGGCTGCTGTAAAGTCTTCTGACAAAAAATAATATGTCTGAATGGAGACTACCTTACACCACTCGGATTATGGTGTAGGTATTCGGTATGTAGACGCCATTGCTATAATTTGAAAAGCTCAGCAAATAGCCATCCCTTCTCGGCGCAAGAACTGCAAGCCTTGTTAAATCTTGTATTATAACCTGTGCCTTGGCATGGCTGGCACTCGAACCAAGTGTTTGGGCGAACCTCATTTCTTACAGTGGAGTTGCACACGACGCATGTACTTCCGGGAGCGATCTCTAAATAAAATTCATCACAGTTAAGGCATTTTGCCCATGGATGAGGCTTTTTAGCGATAGATACGTACTGCTCATCACAGGGGGGTTGTGGTGATTGGGTTATTGAGGTCAGAAAATCCTCAGCAATTTTTTGGTTCTCAGCGTGAGAAATTATTTTTCGTGCTATCTTTTGCAGCTGATATACATCTGAACGTATAGAGTCTTTTCGTGAATCTATATATTTTTTAATTAAGGAATTTTTTGTGAGATTGTCATCACCTTCCGTTTCTCTCTCGAGAAGCTCCGTTAGCTGTTCTCGCGTTATTCTCGGTTTTTTAAGAAAGTTTGGACGAATGCTTCTACCAGGTTCGCCGTGCAAGCCAAGCACTCGGGCCCCTTCGTGATCTACCGTGAGGTCGATTTTCCCGCTGCGCTCTATCAAAATTACTGTTAAATGATCTTTTGCTTTCATGAGTAGTTTGTCATTGAGATAGTATCTATCGGTTTGTTGAATACTAACAAAAATTGGGTTGGAGAGATCTATGATCATGCACTCAACCCAAATTGTCATTTTACTGTTATCAGTATATCGCTATTCGTCATCTCCTAGAGCTTTAAGCTGAGCTGAATCGGCTTTTTCAAAAGTTCGATACCGTTTCGAAGCTACAATGCAATTACCTTCAGAATAGAAAAGTCTTGAATATGTCATTCTTCCGCCAAACCCATCTGTAGCAGTTCGTCCGTATACATTTTTTTCCCCGCCTATAGCCCAGATTGCCACAAGCTTTTCTTTTGCTAGGTGAGATAAGAATGCGTCACGATCGATAAGGGCGGCGCTGCGGCCGTTCAGACTCACTGATGGGTCCATAAAACGTACAGTATCGTTTTCATCAATGTATTTGATGGTTTTGCCGTCACTTAGGCGCATGCTCAGCGCTTCCATTAGCCAAGCAGCAGGCAAGTTGAGGTTTACATTTGACTGAATGGACGCGTCGTAACCTGATGATTCTGCTAGATAACTAGCGATAGTGGGACGAACTGAAACCCCTTTTTTTTGCACTCCATGTGGGCGCCAACCCTCCAACCAGCCCTCGTCTGGCGAAGGATCGCTGTAAAGTTGGGACCAAGGGTGTTCGCCAAGGTATGAATACAGCCCCCCGCTCGATGCAGAAGGTATATCTCCGCTACCTTGAAAGTGAATTCCGTGCATCAGTGCGAGTAGATCGTCGAGATCTTTCTCACGGACGACGAGGCACGCAACTCGTCGCCAGGCTTCCCGTTCTACCCTCCCAGCTTTGGGGCGCCAGAGTTGAAAGCCATTGAGAACTAACCAATTGGTTTTGTCGGAGGGGTTTACTACCTCAACGTTCTCAAGTGCATCATAAATGTCCTGATCGCCGTTGATCCATTCCAAGGCTTGGTCCACTGATGCCTGCTTCAGATCAGGACCCTCGGGAGTCCAAAAACACGGGTCTTCCAAATGACTCCAACCATCGTCTGCCGTCTGGTCGACCAACAGTGATGGATCTATGTTACGAAGCCGCATGATTGCATCTTGATGATCTTCGCCTGGCAGCGGAAGTTGATTATCGGCCAGCTTTGCCGCGAGTTCATAAAGCGCTATCCACTGATATTTCTTTCCAATACGTTCGAGGGTGTGTTCATTCCTCTCTGAGTGGATTGAGCTATCGAAATCACCGTGCAATGACTCGGACCATCCAAGCTCATGCGCGCGCTTGCAGACCCAGCGTCGCGCCCAGGCTAGATTGAACTCGGCTGGTTTATCGCTTCCTCCGCCATAACTTTGATACATCCCCCCTTGTCGCCATTCCGATGCCTCAGCACTCCATTGTGCGTACAGATCTTCACCAACTGCGGTACGAAACGCATTTTTCGCTTTATCAATCTTGTCGCGATTTTCCCAATAGGGGCCGTCTTTTGTCGCCGACATTACCGTAGCTAGCCTTTCGTAAGCCGCGAGCATTTCCTCTGATGCTTGTGCGCGGAAGCCTTCTCGCCATTTCTTAGCTAGTTCATTTGCTGTGGGTATGACCTCAAATTTCCGATTACCCATGCTCCAGCAGCGCGCTACGTAATCAAGCTGATATCGCGCAAAGTCACCATCGTTGACCGTAGAGCTTACGATCTCATCCGAGTGTCTTGATCCTCCACTGTACGTTCGCTTATAGCTCTCAATCTCCGCTTCGGTGACATATTCGATCGGCCAATCATTGTTGGTAAGTTGCGGGGAGTGTGAGGGCGCAAATCCCTCAGGAAGGGCACCCAAGTGATCTGCATATGCAACCAGTATGCGTGCATGATCACGCGAGAGTGCATTGGCCGGAAGGTCTACGTCGCAGAGGACATCTGCGTGAATCTCACGAACCACGTCGACCAAGTGCTCTCTGCTCCAGCCTCCTTGCAATGCAGCACCAAGAATCGATGCAAGCAAGCGCTCTGTGACGTAGCCATCGTCCACTTGCTTGAAGTGTGACCACAACTCTTTCGCCAATTCCGAGCGAGAGGCTAGGAGTGTCACCAAGGCTTTGGTAGCAGTATCGCGCACGTTTCGATTTGATGTGGTGAGTAGCCAACAAAGCTGGATACCTGTGAGTGTTGCCCGTTCTCTGTGGATGAGATCTTGGTCAGCTCCTCGCACCCATTCTATTAATCGCTTCGTATTTTCGCTATTTCGAGCTATATGCGAAGACCACGTTGCATCCCGTTGCGGTAGGGGGGAGGAGTGCAATTCGTTATCGAGGAATCGGGCGTTATGCGTCACACTTGGATCGGTAGATCCGGCGATGATCGTCTCATAGCGTAGGCGAGCGCCCCCTACTGCCTCGACCAATGTCCACGTTCGGGCGCTGAAGCTTCGTGGATTCCGAGTGACCAGGCTTGTTTCAAATGCTTTGTCCGCGAACCACAAGCGTGCGATATCTGGCATGTCGAGAGCCTCAGTTCCGAATTTTTCGGGTAGCTGCACTGCAAGGGCTTCTAGCAAGCCCACCGCGATATCGGAAAAGTCATCATGAAGAACGCGTCTAAGGAGAGTGTCGTTCGAGAATGCCGAAGCTGGATCACTATTGGTCACACTTTTTTGGAGGAGACTGCTCGCGATTGCGTGATCACTCATTCGTTGGAATGTGAAACGATACTCGTCTTGTGCTTCTCCATCTTGAGAAGGCTCAACAGCTAGCAAGCCCTCATTTTCCAGCTGGAAGAGCAGGTCTAAATCGGCGTCACCGGCTTTGAATAAGCCATCAATGAGTTCATAAGCACGGTCGGCAGGTATCTCTTCCCTTGCTGTTAACGCCATTTCGTCCGCTAGCAAATCGATCGCCTGTTCAGCTAAACGCCTGCGTGGCTGGAACCCCATGTGTTTAGTGACCTGCTTTGCAACAGCACCTGTGTAGAGTTTGAAGACGGCTGTGACGCCCCCCAAGCTGCTCGTTAGTACCTCTTCGCCTTCCAAAAGCAAGGCATCACAGCAAGTCTTCAAAAACAGAGGTGTTCGCAGCTCCTCAATTGAGTGGGGTTCCTCGGCGAGGGTGATTCCGCGGCTCTTCAAATATTGACGTGCTTGGTGCTCTGAGAAACCTTCGTGCGTAATCCTTGGCAGCCTCTTGTGATCAAGGTCTGTTGGCACTACTAGTGATTCGTAGCTGGACCTGCAAGACAGCACCAGCGTTACCCACTCAAACTGACTCACGTCATGGATCAATCCAGTCAAGCGCTCTGGCCAAATTGCTCGCCCATTTCGTTCGTTGATTGCGTCGATCATCAACAGTGCTCGGGTACCTGCGGCTTCTCCGGCTGCGTTCAAGGCCCCTAAAAAGAGGTTGGGTTGGCGGGGCTCCGACATCGCTAAGTCTTTAAGGATTTCTTCCCAGGGTTCCCCGTCAGGTAGCTTACCGCCTAGTATCAGGACTGCTGGGCGGCCAGCGTTGATAGCTCCCTCACACACATCTGCGAGTAGGTGCGATTTGCCTTTACCTGCATCTCCGATCACCAGCAGCGCGCGGGTGTGTACGTGATCCCAGTGCTCCTTTGCCAGGTTGTGTGCAATGTTGTTGAGCACGGATAACAGGTTTGAGGACTCTTCCTCAGCAGATGTAGATTTTCCGGAAGGATTCGAGCTTCTGAGTTCGTGATGCCACCGGAAAGTAACTTCGAGTGCCGACTGAACCGAATCTCGAAGTTTCTCAACTTCGAATGTTTTTCCTCGTGCAGATGCCTCTTCGTTCAGCGTGTGGGCCGCCACGTCACATGCTGAAAACACGTCAGGTATAGCTGTAGACGTTTGAGTGAGCATCCGCTTGATGGCGTTGCTGTATGCAGCAAGCTCTTCATACAGGCGTGGATCCAGAGCGGTAGCTTCGAGTACCCGGCGGATTGGTAGGTCTACATGATTTTCCGGGCTGTAACGCGGCCCCAGCCCGGCTTTGCTGCGCGCGAATTTTTCAATGAACCAGTCATGTGTAAATAGGACCTGATGAAACCAGTAAAGCACTCGTCCCGCCGAAGCTGGATTGGAGGTGGTCAGTCGCTTTTTGATTTCGAAGGCATCCCATCGCTCGATCTCGATACTCCGGCCTGTTAATGCAGCGGTAGCTATGCGTTTTGTGCGCCAGCTCTCCCATCGGCTGAGAGCTGTAGTTACATTAGGCTTGCGAGAGTCGGCCAGGTCGATAGGAAAGCATGCGATGAAGCGAGACATGTTTGGATGCGTGATCAGGGCTTTGTTTAACGATTCATCAAGCGAGGTGATCGCTGAAGCCATGTCTCGATAGTATTTGACTTGCCAGCCGGTCTCAGTCCCGTCCAAGTGCTGCGCGAAGCATTCAATGCCTCCGTCAGCACCTGGTCCTTTCCGATTGAAGCTCACAACCTCTTCGGTGAGCTGATCATCACCAGCTAGCTGGCAGCACAATTCTTCAAATGCGCTACTTTGCGAATTCCGGTACGGACGTATAGTAAAAAAATCAATTTCGGGGAGCATCATTCAGTTCCATTGACGGCGTGACCGATAAGGCAGTCATATTAGGGGCAGTGGTGGCTATGCCGACAGACCTGGCCACTACATTTGCATAGACATTCTGACTGGGTGAGACCGGCTGAACCTGTACCTCGCTTTCGATTCGCTTTGTGACTGCTCGCGGTGGATTTGGCGGACAGGCTTGAAAAGGCGAACCGTAGCGGCTTTTACTGCACTCGTTGGAGCGAGTGGCACGGATCTGGGCACACGCTCCATTCCGCTATATTGGCCTGACAGACTGAGAGGCTAGTGGTCGATGTGGCCAGTGGTGCTCTGATTTAGGTGCGAGAAAAACTGTGAGGGAAAACACGAAATGATCGGTTCAAGGACTCTTCACTCGCTTGCCCAATTCCTAGAGCTTCAACCTGTGCAAAACACGGAGGTGCTGTTTGGTAAGCACGGAGTGCCCAACCCAGGCTTGTATCAAGCGCAGTTGCTCAGAGGGATTCTTGGCTTGCTTCAGTCATCACCACAAGACAAGGTTATGCGAATTGTCGCAGAAGTGATTGCTACAAGCGGAGACCTGCGCGTTAAGGTAAATCCGAAGTATCGCTTCGACGAGCGTGAGCTAGATTTCAAGCAGTGCCTGGTCCTCGACGGCTATGCAGTGGACAACAAAAGGCTTATCCAAACGGACCCATCGTTGTCCGACTCCCCGGTGGAGGATGACCTGATCGCGGCATTGAAAGTCTGTGGGGCTCCTAGGCACGAAGACATCATCACCAAGATCAACGACTCGGCAGCTGCATTCAGGGCCGCTCCACCCGACTACAATGCTGCTCTCACGAATGCGCGGGTAGCGCTCGAAACATTAGCTGTTGATGTCGCAGACGACATTGCATCCAGGGGGAACGCTCATGGAAGCTACAACCCTGCGAAGTGGGGAGAGGTGCTTGCATATTTGCGCATCAACGGCGAGATCAGCGTGGAGGGGGAGAGGGGGCTAGCTGGAGTGTTCGGCTTTCTTAGTCCAGGCGCTCATCGGCCCGTCGGTATTCCTGAGGACCAGATGACTCGCTTAGGTCGCTCATTTGCGCTCAACATGTGCTGGTTCCTTCTAAAAAACCACGGAGTGTGACCCTGTCAGTACGGTCACAGTGCTGGGCAGTTAAGAGGGGCAGGGCCGTCCATTTGGGAGCGGCGGCAGGTTGGGAATGGCTTCGGTTCCTAGATTCGCAATTCGAAGCCGTATCGTTCTAAGCCAAGCCGGGATTCTCGGAATATTGGTCACGGTGGTTCAACCGGCTATGCCCTTTGATACTGGCATACGGCCTTTACTGAGCGCATTATGCTGGTCCGGTAGAAAGCTTCTAAAAACGTGGATAGGGAGATCAACATGCGACTCAGGACAGTCAAGCTCACTAATTTTCGTGGTTACCAAGCCACAACTATCATTCCCATCGACAGTGCAATGACTGGCATCGTCGGCCGCAATGACTACGGCAAATCCACCATCCTCGAAGCCTTGGCCATCTTCTTTGAAACCGAGGGCGCCAAGGCTGACAAAAGTGACATGAACTGCTTCACCCTTGCCGGCGGTGCTGAGCAGTTCGAAATCGCATGTGAGTTCGATGGTCTGCCTGATGCGCTTGTGTTGGATGAAAATGCCGAGACTTCGCTAGCGCAGGAGTATTTGCTTAACGCAGACGGAGCGTTGGAGATAGTCAAAACCTTTAACAGCACCGCAGGGAAGCTGATCCGTACCGCAATCCGCTGTCAGCACCCTTCGGATGCCGAACTGGCAACACTGCTGAGCCTCAAGATCGCCGATGTCAAGAAGCTTGGAGAAAAGCGTGGTATTGCCGATCAGGTTGCGGACAAGCGTGTCGCGTCACAGTGGCGTCAGACGATTCGAATCAATGCACAGCCATTCGAATGCAAAGAGACCCTGCTGGATGTCAGCAAAGGGCTTTCTACGGACAGCAAGTCGGTTTGGGAACGGATCGAAGCACAATTGCCTACTTTTGCCCTCTTCAAGTCGGATCGAGAAAGTAGTGATGGTGATGCTGAGGCCAAAAACCCACTTCAGCAGGCCGTCAAGGAGGCGCAAGCAACTCTACAGCAGCAGATCAGCGCACTGGAACAGCAAATTGAGGCCAGTGTGTTGGATGTGGCCACACGAACGCTCGATAAGCTTAGAGAGATGGCTCCTGAACTCGCCAACGAGTTGACCCCGCGTTTCAAGGAAAAACCTAAGTGGACTTTTAGCTTTACCCTAGATGGTGAAAATGGCATTCCCATCAACAAACGCGGAAGCGGCGTACGTCGACTGATCCTACTCAACTTCTTCCGCGCCGAGGCGGAAAAAGCTGCTGGAGGTGCCCAGCGTAACGTTATTTATGCGATCGAAGAGCCAGAGACCTCTCAACATCCCAATTACCAAATGATGCTGATGAAAGCGTTGCTGGATCTTTCAAATCAGCCAAATCGACAGATTGTCGTGACCACGCATACACCGGCTTTGGCTGGCTTGATGCCTATTGATGGCATCCGCTACGTCTCCAGAGATGAGCAGGGAACGCCCATTGTCAAAATGCCGAGCAACGAAGTGCTCAGGCAAGCTGCCGAAAGCCTCGGTGTTCTGCCCGAATCCGGCATGGAGAGGGCCAAGGGTGTCGTCCTAGTTGAGGGTAAGTCGGACGTCATCTTCCTTCGCCATGCCTCGAATACCTTGAAAGCCGCCGGGTACATTGAGTCGAGCCTTGCGGACGTCGGGGTCGTGCCGATACTAATAGGAGGCTGCGGCAGCGTTAAACATTGGGTCACTCTCAACCTCGCGGACGACTTGGGCGTACCCTGGTGCGTATTCCTCGACTCGGACATAGGTGGCAGCCCAGAGCAGATCGTGTCTCTAGCTAAGCGTAAGCAAGAGGTCGAAGGCAGGAATCGCCTTTTTTACTCGACGCGTAAACGTGAAATTGAGAACTACCTTTGCCCGGACATGATTGAGGCGAAAACCGGGGTGAAGGTGAGTTTCACTGAAACCTGTGACGCCAAGAAGATCATAGGACGAGCAGTGGGGGTCAAGCCGGACGATGTGATTGACAAATTCTGGCCGCTGATGACAGCTGAGCAGATTCTTCAGTGCTCGATGTACCAAGAAGATGGCGAGGAAAAATCCGAGCTTGGGCTACTGTTAAAGAGCTTGGCAGCTTTGGTGGCGTGAGATCGTCCGGTGAAGCTCCTATCAAGGAGTGCGAAGACCTTCCCGCACTTCTGCTTGCGCAGATCCAGCATTTCTTTGAGAACTACAAGGCGTTGGAACCGGGTAAGTGGGTGAAGATGGGGCGCTGGGGTAGCGCAGATGAGGCTAGGGAAGAAATCCGCAGGTCAGTAGCAGCCTACGTTCCAAAAAGCCTGGTTTCTCACTAGAAAATCTGGACTGTTACACGGGGTTGTCCGGAGTCGGTGCAGCGACTCGGGGAAACTCGAATTCAAGCGAGTCTCACGGGGTTGTCCGGAGTCGGTGCAGCGACTCGGGGAAACTCGATTTCAAGCGAGTCTCACGGGGTTGTCCGGAGTCGGTGCAGCGACTCGGGGAAACTCGATTCAAGCGAGTCTCGCGTGGTTGTCCGGAGTCGGTGCAGCGACTCGGGGAAACTCGATTTCAAGCGAGTCTCACGGGGTTGTCCGGAGTCGGTGCAGCGACTCGGGGAAACTCGATTTCAAGCGAGTCTCACGGGGTTGTCCGGAGTCGGTGCAGCGACTCGGGGAAACTCGATTTCAAATCAGTCTCACACGTTTTGTCGGAGCCGGCGCACCGACTCGGAGAATCTCGATGTCAAACCGGCCTCGCGCAGTTGTCCGCACTTGGTGCAACGACTCAGTAGTTCAATCAAAGAGTGAGCATAGGAAACGGCTTGGATAAGCAATATGCAAATTTTGCACATTGCTTCCTCGGCCAGTCTTCTTTCGGTGACCTCTAAACTCGCGGAGTTCGGGCAGCAGTGAGAGTGCACCTGATCTGGCACGTGGGGCTAAATCAGGGTTTCGCACTGGCGGCAGGCCAACTTTCCTGACTATCTATACCAGTCCCGTTGGCGTTTAGTACTAACCATCGCTCTACCAATCCAGCCTGTCAGCACTGTCGTCATGGTGCTTGGCTTCTATCTCGTAATCAGCTGCAATGACGCTCAAAATGGCTGAAGTCCTGTGCCAGTCGAATGCTGTTGCTGTGGCATATGCCTTAAACTTAGCTGCCAGCTCTCGTTCTTGGTTGCCCCCTTCACGGAATAGGCGGGTTGTGACGCCGCGCAGATTTCGTAGCCCGATTGCAAACCCAATCTCCAGATGCTCGCTACGTACGGTCTCGATTAGCTCTCGAATCTCCAAGGCTGGCCATAGTCCGTCATCGCCAACTGGCGAGTGCGCTAGTACTTCACCAATCTTTTGGTCGGCGATCAATGCACGACCTCTAGCTTTGGCAAGCTTTCGCGCTTCCTTGACCCACTGGTCCAGCGCTCTTTGAGCGATCTTCCCATCAGATCCTGTGCCAGGGATCACGTCCCATATCCGAAGAATATTAAACGCCTGCGTAGCGGCATGGCGCGTCCTCGCTGGCTCTTCGATAGGATCTTCGTCAATACCGCTCTCCGGAGAGGGCTTGAATATTGCGCAGATGATCTGGACAAAAAGCTCTGGGCTTCGAGCCATTGCTTTGGGAATTATTTTGGGCGGCCTTTTCGAATGTTCTAGGATGGGGAGGTAGGCCACTTCGATACCTAGCATTTCGCTTTCGTCGACATCCGATGCCGCATCCAAATAACTCAGCATTTGCTCAAGGTAATACTGAAACATCACCCCAGCGTTACGATCGTCGTTTGCTGGGTATGGCTGAGTAGCCGCTGCGCGTAGCATTTGAATCAGATCCCCAGTGGGAAGTTGAGCAAATCGTTTTCTGCCACTCACGAATTGGATAGCGTCGTGAGCACGTCCCGCGCTGAGTAGCTTGGCAACAACTAATCCTACTTCGTCCTCTGTTGAGTCAATGCCAAGAGCATGAACAGTCCGCCAATATTCACTATCAACGTCTCCACCGGCTTGCGCAGCGAGCGACCAAGTCCAGCTGCAAGGGCGAAGTGAGTGCAAAATTTGAACGACGGTTTTGTAGCCCCAGTTGTTTTCAACAGCAATCTTAACCAAGGACTCAAGCCACTGGTCTTGGGGTTGCGCTTTAGCACCAATGGCGCCTTGCGCCATCTGTTGATGTTTGAGGTCGTCGCTACGTAAGCCTCTTTCAATCAATGATGTAAGCTGCTCTTGTGCTTGATCCCCCTGGGCAACCGCCCAGCCAAGTGCCATAGCGTTGACAGCGTAGTGTGCCAGCTTGAATACCGCGTCGACGCCATGATCCCTTAATAGCATCGCAGATTCTGTAGTCCGCAGTTCAGCGAGAAGCTGCTCGTTTTTTTCCCAGTCAGACATCGGGCGGACAAGTGACACCCCATTGCTGAACAGCCACCCCAACTTCTGGATAGGATCGTGAGGAGCTAACAGGTTGTACACCTCCTCCAACTCTACTATTTTGTCTTCTTCTAACGACCATTCGGCGTCGGGAAACTCCCTGTGGTTATTCATTACCGTCCTCAAACGGTTCCACAAGCATGCCCTATCGGCTTCGTCAGTAAGGTTCCGTTCACAGTGGCGTAACTGATCAAGCAAACCTTGGAGATCCTCTTCGGGGATGTCTGAGAGGCGTCCAAGCAGTTGCTCCCATCGCCCAACGTCTGTGCCTACATCTTCAAGCAGCCTGTGGGTGATTTCTCGGGCGCCCTGTCGGATGAGGGGATAGGAGATCGTCTCTCTTTCCGTAGCGTCAAAGTCGCGCCATCTTGTTCTGCCAGATGGGCTGACAGAATCATGTCCGCTTGGAAGAATGGAGTTCATGAGCTTCCAAGCTTGTTCGGAGTGACTGTTTCTTAAACGGTCCAACACCTTGAGTCGCTGGGATAGAGGGGTGTTCGTTTGTGGCTCCCACAGAAGAAAAATGTCGCGAAGGCTGCTTCCTGGACGATTACTGTAGCGGCCTCCTGGATCAGCTGCGTCGAGCCTTGCCAATATGTGCGCCACTGGGGCTATGTAGTCCTGCGACCAAGCCAACGCTTCAAGCGCCCACAGAAGATCTGATAGATGTTCGGCATCAAAAATGCCATGCCCATCACTGCCAAACAGCGCATAGATTGCTGGTTCGTCGTCATCCAAGCTGCGCTCTAATTCTCGGAGGAATTGGCGCGGCGCGGCCTCCGCAAGAAGTTGAAACTCCGTACTCAGTGACCACCAGCGCTGACCGTCGGCACCATTCAGTACCTTTTCAACAATTCGGGCAGCTCGGTGTTCAGCCTGTGGATCTGCGTGGGCACGACTTCCGAACAGCGCCAACATGATCAACGTTTCACCTACGCCTCGGCGAAGAACCTCAGAATACTCAGGCTTGACGTCTTTTACCGCTGCCAGCCATCGTTCCTCGGGCTTCATGGCGTAGCGTGGATCAGCTGAGGAGAGCACTTCGATTGCGACGGCTTCAAAGTTCGAGAGATCGTTGCTGGAAACATGGCTGGCGAGTAGCAGCCAAGCATCTTGAGGAGATGCTATTTTCCAGGCCGAACCTACTTTTCTAAGCGGGCTATCGAGATCACCTGCGTATCGGGGCAAGTCTCTAATCAGATCATCATAAGGATCGCCGCCCAGTCGAGAAAGCACACTTTGGTCAGTATCTGATTTCTCGTCCCAACCACCGGCTAGCATTCCAGCTATTAGCCCTCGTGGTGGAGGAGTTCTCGCCCACATAGGAACACTTCCTGTCTCGCCAGCCATCAGTCGGCGAAGAATAGCCAAGCTTCTTGAGGACTCTCTAGCGAATCGCTCGGCGTCCTTTAATGGAACTCCGATATTCGACAATGCCTCTCGAATGCCTTCTCGCGAAGGCCTTTGGAGCCTTCTGGCATTCGAAACTGGGGAACCGGAGCCATAGGCTGACAAAACATGGTGGCCCTTCCTGGTGATAACTTGGGCTAAGCCTGGCTGAGGATCAATCAGGACGATGATCATCGGGCTTGCGCTGTCTGCAAGTTTGCGTGCCTGCTCGGCGTCCGTTGCTACCAAGCAGCGAGCAAGATAATGCTCAGATACGCTTTCTGGTAGTTGAGTAATGGCCGCGTACAGCAACGCGCAGACCTCCTCAGCCGTTTCTCCTTGGAAATCTCTTTGGGAGGCTGAAGACCTGAGCCAGGTTAAAATTTCTACAGCGGATTCATCACGATCACTCAGAATCAGATCAGTGCTAAGCGGCCACTGTGTCGCAAGTGACCACTCTTGCCATACTTCTTCCAATTGCAAAGTTCCAGCAGGACGTTTCCCTAGGTGGCCGGCGAGCCAGTGACCCACCGCAGGGTATGTTTCGATCCAATGGACAAGGTCGCTACCGTCGTAGGCGCGGACGTCCGCCCATACGTTTTCGTTACGTTTTGCGTCAGCCCATTGCTCCTTTTTGGACCATGGCCGCGGCGTTACAAAAATAAACGTGGAGACATTTCTGACTAAGTGTTCTGGATCATCTGTTCGCTTGAGATAGTCATCGTTGGCTTTGCCCAGGATATTGTCTCGTTGGGTGCCAATTTCCCAGCCAGCCGTTCCCTTTGGCACATAAAGTGTTTTTTCAATTGCGATGGACAGCCCATCCCATCCTGGGTGCTGCACTGCTTCATCGGATGGAAAATGCACGCTGGAGCATCCAGAAGCTTTTATCAGTTTGGATAAAAGCTCAGGCAGTCCACTTTGGCCGCCTCGGCGCTCGGCCCATTGAGCTATGTCATTTTGAGTTGTCCAGCGGATTGGGTTGCCCGATTTTGTCGTAGGGCCAAGCTGGGGCAGAAAGATGCCCGCTACTGCGCCCCCTGCGGGGAATGTGATGCCTGCATTTTCCAATGCTGCCCTAATTGCTTGAGCGTTATTGGGGACGGGTTTGCGTTGTCCTCGCTCGAAATCTGCCAAAGTTGACGCCGCGATGCCCGCTTTTTTTGCTAGGTCTTGTTGGGACCATGCCAGAAGTGCACGGCCAGCTCGTACCTGCTTAGCGGAAAGCATTGAGGGATCAGTCATGACAAAATCTCCGATGGGGTCATATTATTTCTATGACCTCACTGAAAATTTGTCAAGCTCTTGTGGCTTGATATTTGTTAAACGCGTGGAGGGGAGCGGTGATTACCGCTGGCAGGCCATTTACGATCGTGGAGGCAGGCTTGGATGGTTCACTCTACGAGAGGGTGTATGTACCAGTGGAGGAGGTCGGTTTCAAAACTAGCTCTTTAGGCGTCCCTGATTACAAATTACCTAAACTCCCACCCGCTTTGCGGAATGTAACCAGCGGTTGGACGCTCAAATCCAAGGATCCTTGTAGAGTTAGGCGCGATAGTATCCCCGATAGTCAGCGCAATTGTATTTTCCAGTTTTTGCTGTACAGCTGTGAGTAACGCTCATCCAGCTCTTCACACCCCCGTCGCTGTGAATGCAACGGGGGCTGGACAGCAATATGTATATTTTGCACGTTGCACCTATTTGTCGGAGGAGGACTAATTATCAAGTTTTCTTAATATTCTCACTATCCGTCAAAGGTGATTTTTAGCCAGGCTTTTAGGACAGACTTTGCCGAAGAGGCTGAGTCGCGTCAGAGGTCGCGAGTGCCTGCTTATTCCGTCATTAGAAATGAATGGTACCTTAGTTTAAATAAGCCGCACTCATCGCAAAGTGATTTGTATCGCGCATGGTCAGGTTTGCCGCAGCTAAGTTTTCGTATTGAAAGGATAAGAGTATTTAGTAGCTGAGCTTTTGATTCTTAATCCAGTCATTGATCTCTGACTCCAGCCACCTGCTGCGACTTCCAATCTTACGGTGTCGCGGGAATCTTCCTTCTCTCATTTCCTTGTAAACAAAAGTATGGGAAAAGCCTATTTTCTTACATAGGTTTTTTCTATCTAATAGTACTTCTGACATTTTCAAGCTACCTTATTGTTGTTGGTAGCATTAGTTTATGCTTGGCCGGAGCTATCTGTAAATGGTCGAAAGGATACAGCTTGTTAGAATAACTTGACGTTCAATAAATCTCAGATATTGAATTATGTTGTGCTCAAAGTTCGAGGCCTTTTACCGCTCGTCGAGTTTATGAGTTGCGCTCTCAATGAGATCCGACCAGCGTTGCCACAACACATGTTGTTCGGCAGATTCGTCGGAGATCACGTAAATAAGATCGAGGGTTTTATCGTACTCGATCTCATCCTCATCATCTGATCCATGTGCGATCATTGAATGAATCATGCCCTTGGCGGCTTTGAAATGTGATCTCACGCCACTTGAAAAAGATCTCCTGAGATCGTGCGGTGTAAATGCCGGTATGGATAATATGTAATCCATGGGACGAGCAGTTTTTCGTTTTCCAAAGATTGAAAGTATTCCGTTATTTAGAGTATTTTTCGTTATCACTCTCGCTTCATAATCAGCACTAGTTCGCGGCGACTGAAATACCCGATCTGAAGTTTTTGGCAGTCCAGCAATCAGCGACATTGCAAAATCACTCAAATACACGGAATGCTTGACCCCTCCTTTCATGCGCTCTGGGGGGATATGGTAAATTGTAGCGCCATTGGGAAGTCGCTCTAGTTCGCTAAATCGCATCCCCACGACCTCCTGCCGACGCATGCCGGTGAGTAGCGCTATCTGCAATGCGACGGTAGTTACCGAGAATAGATAACCTGCTGCTCGGTGTTTATTCAGCATCACCCAAGTTTTACTTAGCTCTTCAAGATCTAGGCATCTGCGTAACTTACCCGTATGCTTCTGCTTTATATCAAGCATCGAATCAGTGATCCCGAGCATCGGGTTCTTGGTGATCTCTACGTATCCCAAAAAAACCGCATGACTAAGAATTTGATTCAGGATCGTTCGGCAGATACTTGCTGTCCGCTTCCCGTCGCCTTTATTTCCTATACCGTTCCCTGAATCTTTCTTGATTTTTTGTAGTAGCCGGATGCATGCCTTGCCGTCGATATTTTTAAGCTTAAGCTGTCCAAAACTGGGTTCCAGCCAACGTGCGTATCGATTGCGGTAGTCGTTCAGTGTGGAATCACGGAGCTTTTTTTCAGCACTAATATATGCAAAGTACTCTTTCGCAATTTCGACGAAAGTCGGTTCTGACCATTCTGCCAGCGCAGCCTCATGCTGCTCCTGTCTCGGATCTATTCCTAGGCTGATTTTTTCCTTGAGTGCAAAGTGTTTTTTGAAGGCCTCCGTGAGGGTTAGCTCGGGATGCGGAGGTTCGTGAGCGAAGTCGATGGCAGAGGTGCCGTTGAAAAGCCGCAGGCGGCTCACAAATTTTTTCGTACCCCCTTTGTTAATCACAGCGCTAAGGCCGTCGCCGCACGCAATCCTGATTTTCTTTTGAGGATCAGGCTTGGTGTTTCGGATCTGTCTCTCCAACTCTGCTCTGCTTGCCATATTTTTGTATTCGTCTAGGTGTGGGATCGCTTTGGTATAATCCCACCATGATCCCACAAAAATGGTTTACAGGCAATTCCGGACCATGACACCTGCTTAATGTCAATGCTATAAACGCTTGATTTTATGGGATTTGTAGAGGCTATTTCAGTCGTAGCGGGGTTGGGTGAACGGATTCGAAATCCGTTGTACCTTCACCGGTACCTAGGGTTCGAATCCCTATCTCTCCGCCATTACATAGAAAAAGCCCCGTAGCTGAAAAGTTACGGGGCTTTTTCGTTTTCCGAGGCTGCAGTTCTAATGCGCGCCTACAAATCAAGGATGATGCTAACGCACAGTGCCTGACGCAAAAAATCAGGCAAGCCCCATACTTGAACACTCAAAAAGCTCGCGCAATTAACGGAGTAGTTGTCACGATGATTTTGGTTGTTGAGGGTATCAGCGCCAGCGGGAAAACCACTTGGTGCGCCAAGCATGGAGGGCAGCAGGTTGTTCCTGAAAACGGCCGTTTTGAAGATGTGCCGGATCGAAAAAGGGATCCCGTAGGAACTGCCACTTTTTGGGCAGCGCGAAACGTGGAGCGCTGGCAAAAAGCGCTGGTCATGGAGGACATTTCTTCGTGGGCTTTGTGCGACAGCGACCCCCTCAAGCTCCACTACATCTGGTGTCTTTGGCAGATCGGCGAGGCGAGCGAACGCGACTGGCAATGCGAGTTGAACGCCACGAGAGAAACGATCGTGCAAGGACGTATTGGCTTTGCTGACTGTTACATTGTTGGCAGCATCGATCCTCAGCTCGCGCGCGAACGGGCCAAAGCCGACACCACACGCCGCCGGAGTGGATTCGAGTTACACGTGCGCCTCCAACAAGCGCTGTTGACCTGGTACTCAGCGATGGATGCAGTACTTCCCGGCAGAGTGCGATTCGGTTTTCCTGCAGAAATACCAGCTTTGAAGAACCTTGATGGACGGTACGCGGTGGAGGCTTTTGATCAAATGATCGCATTGCTTCAACGACCTGCTTACGCCTAACAGCCGTACGAAAGAGTCAGCGTGTTCCAAGGAAAACATACGTCGCCACGCTTCTCGATTTACCTTCCTTCGTAGCCTTTGTTTCCAACAGCGGTGAACCGTCACCTCACGAAATATCCCCTGACACTGAAACCCGCTACCCGGAAAAATCTTCATCTACTCTGGTTTCGCAGATCACACATCTGTCTTCACCAGCAATCGCAAGGAGCGAGCAATGTATTTTGAGATTTACAGGCAAACCCGGGGCACCGAAAAAACTGGCATGGGTCAGTGGCGGTGGCGTTTGAGGGCGGGTAACCATGAAACGATTGCCAGCGGGGAGTCCTATATCAATAAGGCTGACTGCGTGCATGCCATCAACTTGATCATCGGGACTCACGGTCAGACCCCGGTGAAGGAAATCTAGAATCCACAGGGTGAAGCTGCTCAATCCCGGGCAGCTCCACCTGAAACTTGTGGCTTACGGCTGCAAGTATCCCAATTTCCTCTTGATCAGCTCGTACACTTCTTTATGGGTGGAATTATGCAGGGAGTTATCCTTGCAAGCAGAAGCCAGGAACGTTTTGACCTCTTCCTTGGCGTGAGGGTAAAGACTCGCCACGTAGTCGGCCTCGTGGGTCTGAGTGCAGTTGAAGTGCTTGTCGTCTTTCGCTTTGTCTCTAGCCATGATGAAACTCCTTTCGAGTTCAAATAAGTGTCGATGCCAGGGCCTTTTTGCCCCAAACGTTGCTGAGCTTAGGGGCACCGCAAGTCCTTGTCTGGCCTTCGGGAAAATCAGGAAGAGGACGTAGGAAAGAACATGTGTTCACCGAAGAGTTAAACGAAAAAGCCCCATAACCAAACACGTTACGGGGCTTTTTCGCTTTCAGTGCCAGCCATGTTTACCGATAACAAGCGACTAAAACGTAGGCGGCGTAATCACCCAAATCACCACCGCATCCACGTCCCCAGGATTGCCGTACCGATGGGGCTCCTGACTGGAAAAACTGAAACTGTCTCCCTCACTTAACTGAAAATGCCGTTCCCCCACCCACAACTCAAAAATCCCCGACAGCAAATACCCAGCTTCTTCACCTTCATGGCTGTAACTTTGCTGGCTGTAAGTGCCGGGCGGAAAACGTGAGTGCAGCATCTCCAATTGCCGGTTCGGTTGCGGCGTCAGTAGTTGATCAACAATCCCGTCTTCGTAATGCACGCTCATTCGCGTGTTCTTGCGCACCACGACGCCGTTGTCCTCCGGCGCGGTGTTGGCCTCGCTGGCGAAGAACCACTGGATGGTCACGCCCAGGCTGCGGGCAATGTTGAACAGGGCAGGGATGGAGGGGTACGCCAGATTGCGTTCAAGCTGGCTGATGTACCCCGCCGTCAGTTCGCTCATCTGCGCCAGTTCGGCCAGGGTCATGCCCCGGCGTTTGCGCAGGCCGCGAATGCGCGTACCCAGGAACTGCGGCTCTGCCGGGGAGCTGTCCTGTGTGGGCGCGCTGCGGGCAGGCGGCATCTTGCTGCTGTTGCTCATGGCGTGCTCCGAACCGGGGGGAGGCTCGCGCGCGAGCCTGCGTGTAAAAGCCCCGGAGTATAAAACAGGCTCAAAGCTCCCAGGCGACTTTCAAACCTTCGTAAATCGCCTCTTCGGCGGTGCGCGGTGCAAGGCAGTCGCCGATGCGCCGAAACTCCACCAGGCCTTGCAGTTCTGCGCCCAGGGTATCGACGGGTTGATGGCCCTGACAGAGCACCAGTGTGTCGACGTTTTCGAACAGCATCGGCTCGCCGCTGGCGGTGTGCTGCAGGTAAACGGTGTTGTCGTCGCAACCATACAGCCGGGCGTACGGCGTAATCGGAATGCCCAGTTTGTGCAGTTCGCCAGCCAGTTGATCGCGCACATACAGCGGCAGGTTTTCCCCGCAGTGCGTGCCGTTCACCGCGAGTTGCACCTGATGCCCCGCGCGCACCAATCGTTCGGCGATGCCGGGGCCGATCCAGTCGCAACGCCAATCGACCACCACCACCGAACGCCCGATCTGCACCTCATCGCGTAGCACTTGCCAGGCGTCCACCACCTGCAACTCGCCGCCGCGTTCGAAGGCCGGCCAATACGGCTCGGCGCCTGTCGCGACGATCACCATGTCGGGTCGTTCACGCTCCACCAATGCCCGGTCGACACGGGTATTGCGCACGACGCGCACGCCAGCCAGTTCCATCTCCCGTTGCAGGTTGGTGCTGGCGCCGCCGAATTCACTGCGCCGGGGTAGAAGCTGCGCGAGCAGAACCTGGCCACCCAGCTGCGAATTGGCCTCGTAGAGGGTGACGTCGTGCCCACGCTGAGCGGCGACCGCAGCGGCTTTCATTCCGGCAGGCCCGCCGCCGGCAATCATGATGCGTTTACGCTGTCCCGTAGGTTGCCGCTGGCCAAAGATCAGCTCGCGCCCGGTCTCCGGGGCTTGAATGCAGGAGATCGGCAGACCTTTATGGAAGTGGCCGATGCACGCCTGATTGCAGGCGATGCACGCCCGTACATCCTCGACATGTCCAGTGTCGGTCTTGTTGGGCATTTGCGGGTCGCAGATGAGTGCGCGGGTCATGCCGCAGACGTCGGCCTGACCGCGCGCCAGGATCAACTCGGCTTCCTGAGGTTGATTGATGCGTCCGGTGACGAACAGCGGGATCGACAGGCCGGCCTTGAACGTCCCTGCCTCCTTGGCCAGGTACGCAGCTTCGATGGCCATGGGCGGCACGATGTGCACCGCACCACCCAGCGAGGCCGATGTTCCCGCGACGATGTGCACGTAATCCAGCAGCGGTTGCAGCGACTGGACGGCCGCGAGGGATTCGTCTTCGGTCAGCCCTTCGGGATCCCGCTCATCGGCGGAGATGCGCAGGCCGATGATGAACTGTTCGTCGGTGCTGGCGCGCACCGACGCAATCACTTCACGCAGGAAACGCAGGCGCTGTTCCAGCTCGCCGTTGTAGCCGTCGGTGCGACGATTGACCCGCGGGTTGATGAATTGCGCCGGCAGATATCCATGGCTGGCAACCACTTCCACGCCATCGATCCCGGCCTGATACAGGCGTTTCGCTGCTGCACCGTAACCGGCAACGATCTCGTCGATCATCACTTGATCCAGCGCCCGCGGCATCACCCGAAACCGCTCGTTGGGCACCGCGGAAGCGGAGTAGGCAACCGCCAGCAGGCCATCACTGGACTCCATGATTTCACGCCCCGGATGGAACACCTGCGACAGCACCACCGTGCCGTGTTCATGGCAGGTTTGTGCCAGTTTGCGGTAACCCTCGATGCACGCGTCATCGGTGGCCATCAGCACGTGGGAGGTGTAACGGGCGCTGTCATGCACACCGGCCACCTGCAGCACGATCAGCCCGGCACCGCCTTCAGCTCGTGCTTTGTGGTAGGCGATCAATTGATCATTCACCAGGTTGTCGGTGGGCATCGAGGTGTCGTGACCGCTCGACATGATGCGGTTTTTCAGGCGTTTTCCACGCAACTGCAACGGTTCGAAAAGGTGCGCAAAAGCGCTGGACGAGGTCGGCATGGTGCAGGTACTCCAGGCAGGCTGAAGCCGAAAGGCCGTTTTTCGGCGATTATTATTTTTCTATAAGAATTTACCATCAGTAAAAAATCAACAGAATTCTTTACTAGCGTTTGTTTGGCAGATCAACGGACAGAAATCCTCGAAGAGATGTAATAAGGGTGTTACATGCCGTTACTTGACTTACACAGGACGATCAAATCTCAACATCTTAGTGCTATTCATGACAAGAACAGCCTGCTTAACATTGGAGGGTAGAGGCGTGACAGAAAACAATAATAAACAAAGCCCTGAGGTCTACAATGAAGCTGCGTTCCTTATTTGGTGTCGTTGTTTTTTCAGTGTCCGGAAGTTATTTGAAAGTGCAGGCGGAAGAATCCTCGGGTGGTTTTGTTGAGGACAGTACGGCAAAGATTATCGCAAGAAACATGTATTTTAATCGGAACTCGCTGTCCCATTATCCCGATGATCGAGGATGGGGGCAGGGTTTCCAGATGGACTATCAATCCGGATTTACCCAAGGGCAGGTCGGATTCGGTATTGATGCAAGTGCCTACACCGCTTACAAACTGGACGGTGGTCGCGGTACGGTTGGAACAGGGATGTTTCCTGCTGACGGTGACGGTGAAAGAACCGAGTCATCGACACTCAACGCGTCGGTGAAAATGAAAGTGTCGAACACGGTATTAAAGTATGGCGACCTGCGCCCCTATAACCCGGTGTTCGCTACGCCCGACTTGCGACTGATGCCCATGACCACCCGGGGCATACAGTTGTTAAGTGATGATATCGACAAGGTCAGCATCGATATCGGGCATTTCTACTCTACAATGGGCTATACCAGCACTGGCCACGACGGTGGTTTCATGGCCGGTTACGCCGCAGTGGAAGCTGGCGATGTGGACTACGCCGGCCTAACCTACACGCCGGTGGAGGAAGGCAGTGTCGGCTTCTACGCCTCCCGCGCGCAAGACCTGTGGCGTCAGTACTACGTCAACGGGAATTACAGCCTGGCGTTAGGTACTGAACAATCCCTGAGCTTCGACTTCAACCTCTACCGCTCTCTGGACGAGGGCCAGGCCCGTGCCGGGGATATCAACGTCACCGCCTGGTCGTTAGCCAATGCCTATGCCAACGGTCCACACACTGTCACGTTGTCCTATCAGAAAATCCAGGGAAGTCAGCCGTTCGATTATTTGATGGCCTCGGACGGTACTTACATGGACTCCATTTATTTGGCTAACTCTTCACAGTACGGGGACTTCAACGGCCCCGGCGAACAATCAGTCGGATTGGCGTATGAATATGATTTTGGCTCAACGGGCGTCTTGCATACGACGTTGTCTTTCAAATACATCTACGGGTTCGATATCGATAATGAAAAAGTCGATCCTGATGGTTTGTATGCCTACTTCGCTCATTCGGATAAGCAAATAGAACGAGATGTTGACCTTAAAACAGTTGTTGAAAGTGGTCCGTTGAAGGATCTTTCGGTTCGAGTGCGGTATGCCGAACACGCTTTTACCGGAGATAGCGTCAAACAACTAAGAATCATCACCCAATACCCGTTCGATCTTTTCTAATAAATTTCGCGACGCCCAATAACAATAAAAGAGGTATTACATGAAGCTTAAGTGCATAGCGTTGGCAGTATCACTCTCGACCATGGCGTTGTCCGCCCAGGCCGACACTTTGTACATCCATGCGGGTCGCCTGGTGGATGTCGAGCGCGGCAAAGTGCTCACAGACCACCGCATCAAGGTGGATGGCGATCGCATCGTGGCTGTCGAGCCCTGGAGCGCTCCACCGGCCGACAGCAAGGTCATTGACTGGTCGACCAAGACTGTCCTGCCGGGCCTTATCGATATGCATACGCACATCGCCGATTGGGACATGACAAACAACGTGGCCGAACCGCTCCTGCATTCACCTCAGGACTACGCGTTGTTAGGTGCCAAACACGCCTATCAAACCTTGCGTGCAGGTTTTACCACCGTCCACGACGTGGGCACCTATCGAGCCTTTACCGATGTTTCGCTGCGGGATGCGATCAACGCCCATCAGGTGCTGGGGCCGCGTATGAACGTTGTCGGTGCTTATATCGGGGTCGCCGGCGGCGGCGGGGAAGTCACGGGATTTGCTCCCGGAGTTTCCATTCCAGACGATATGCGGGTCGGCGTGTACCGCGATGCCAATGACGCGAAACTCAAGACCCGCTACCTGTTCCAGCATGGCGTGGACACCATCAAGATGGTCGGTACAGGCGCGGTACTGGCCGAAGGGACCGAACCCGGTCAGATGGAAATGAGCGAAGACGAAATGCGGGCGGTGGTGCAGGAAGCCAAGGTTCATAAAAGCTATGCCACTGTTCACGCCCATGGCGCCGACGGCATCAAAGCTGCCATTCGTGCAGGGGTGAAATCCGTGGAACATGCTTCGTTACTCGACGACGAAGGCGTCAAGTTGGCCAAGGACAACGGGACCTATCTGGTCATGGACATCTACAACGGTGACTACATCGATAAAGTGGGGCGCGAGGAAAAGTGGCCGGAAGACTACTTGCGTAAAAATACTGAAACCACTGAAGTCCAGCGCGAAGGTTTCCGCAAAGCGGTGAAGGCCGGGGTTAAAATCGCCTATGGCACGGATGCGGGCATTTACCCTCATGGCAAAAATGCCCGACAGTTTGCCTACATGGTGAAGTACGGCATGACCCCCATGCAGGCGATCCAGTCCGCTACCTTGGTTGCCGCCGACTTGCTGAATTGGCAGCAGGACGTAGGCGCCGTGAGTGCCGGTCGATTTGCCGACATGATCGCCGTCGATGGCGATCCGATCGCCGACATCTCAATCCTCGAGAAAACACCGGTGGTCATGAAGGGCGGCGCGATTGTTCCTTCCGATGTATTCCCCGAGATGTAAACGGGATCTACGTCTGGAGTCGGCGAGGGTAGTTGCTGTACAGTCGTTCAGTTCGTGAACGGCTCGCTCAGGGCTCAACTCTCGCCTCCAGGAACGTCCTCCAATGACACAGGAAGTCCGATTCTCCAGAATGGCGCCAGAACTGCGCAAAACCAATCTCATCGAGGCAACGCTTGTTTGCCTCAAGCGCCATGGCTTTCAGGGCGCCTCCATCCGCAAGATCTCCGCCGAGGCCGGTGTCTCCGTCGGCCTCATCAGTCATCACTATTCCGGCAAAGACGAACTGGTCGCAGAAGCCTATCTGGCGGTGACCGGCCGTGTGATGGGCTTGTTACGCGCCGCGATGGAGCAGGCAGCACCCAATGCCCGCGAGCGTTTTTCGGCCTTCTTCCGGGGCTCGTTTTCCGCTGAGCTGCTGGACCCGCAACTGCTCGATGCCTGGCTGGCGTTCTGGGGCGCGGTGAAAACGGCGGAAGCGATCAACCTTGCGCACGAACATTCCTACGGCGAGTACCGCGGCATCCTGCGCAAGGTGCTGAATGAGCTGGCACAGGAGGAGGGCTGGGAAAACTTTGATTCCGACCTGGCGGCCATCAGCCTCAGTGCATTGCTCGACGGCTTGTGGCTGGAATCCGGATTGAACCCCGGCACCTTCACCCCGGAACAGGGCATCCAGATTTGTGAAGCCTGGGTCGATGGATTGCAAGCCGGCGGTCGACAGAGATTTTGCGTCCAGACGACGGGCTGTTGATCGATCGTTCAGCAGTGGATACTCTCTGGCGCCAGTGCAGGAAAAAACTCTAATAAGAAACACGCCTTCGGGCACACGCGGGAACCTAGCGATGACTCCTCGGGTATTGATCGTCGATGACGATCCGCTGATTCGCGAACTGCTGCAGGCCTACCTGTCCCAGGAAGGTTATGAAGTGCATTGCGCCGCCACCGCGGAACTGGCCGAAACCTTTCTGGCGAGCCATTCCGTCGACCTGGTGATGCTCGATATCCGCTTGCCGGGCAAGGACGGCCTGACCCTTACCCGAGAACTGCGGGTCCGCTCCGAGGTCGGGATCATTCTGATCACCGGCCGCAACGATGAAATCGATCGTATCGTCGGCCTTGAGTGCGGCGCCGATGATTACGTGATCAAACCCCTCAATCCACGCGAACTGGTCTCCCGGGCTAAGAACCTCATCCGCCGGGTTCGTCATGCCCATACCCCGCAACCGGTTGCGAGTATTTCCCGGCCCGTCAAACAGTTCGCGGCCTGGGCGCTGGACACCGATCGCAGGCGTTTGATCGACCAGAGTGGCTGCGAAACCCTGCTGACCCACGGCGAGTACCAGCTGCTCAGCGTGTTCCTGCGTAACAGCGGCCATACCCTGAGTCGCGATCAATTGATGGACCAGATCCGCAACCGTGAATGGGTGCCTAACGACCGCTCCATCGACGTGCTGGTCGGGCGCTTGCGTCGCAAGTTGCACGACGATCCGGCCGAGCCGCAGTTGATCATTACCATCCATGGTGCCGGCTATCTATTCACCGCCAGCGCGGCGGCCTGAGCACGATGCGGCAGTGGCTCGTTTGTATTTTGATGCTGTTGGCCACGGGTGTGATGGCTGCGGAAAAGGTCCGCTACTGCGACTACCCGGTCTACCCACCCATCTCCTGGAGCGACGGCAAATACATGCGTGGCCTGGCCCCCAGTGTGGTGAATGAACTGTTTGCGCGATTGGGCTATGAAGTCGAAATGGTCGAGTTGGACAACTGGAATCGCTGCGTTCTGGACGCCGCCGAGGGTCGGGTAGATGTGGTACTGGCTTACCGGACCGCGGAGCGTGAACACGGTCTGGTGTTCTCGACGGTGCCGGTGTTGCGCGAAGAGGTGGCCGTGTTCATCAACCGTCAGCACCCGGTAAAAATCGATCGTCTCGAAGACCTGGCCAATTACCGGGGCGGCTTTTTGTTCGGCGAAAGTTACGGCGAAGTGTTCGACCGCTTCGTCGCCGAACATCAGAACTTTGAAAGGGTATCGGACAGCCGTCAGAACTTCGGAAAACTGATGCGTGGACGCATCGATTTCATCGTCTCGGAACGGCGCACAGGACAAATGCAAGTCGATACGCTGGCGGGTGCACAGGACATCGTCGCCTTGCGCAATTCTTTTGGCGTGGACTCTCTGCGCGTGGCCGTCTCTCGGCGTTCGTCCCTGGCCAGGCGGATGCCGGAGATCAATGAACAGTTGCAGCACATGATTGACTCGGGACAGGTCGACCGCCTGCTGGCTGAAAGTGAAGCCATTTACCGCGACCTCCTGAAACCGCCCACGAGTTCACCATGATTCATGCGCGCCCGGTCGGGCTGCTGCGTCGGCTCCTGTTGTACATTCTGTTCTTCAGTCTGTGTTTCACGGTGCTGGCGAGCAGCGTGCAGTTGTACTTCGAATACCAACGCGAAATGCGCGACATCGACTCGCGCATGGAGCTGATTCGCGCCGGCTATCTCGCGAGTCTGGAACGCAGTCTCTGGGACTTGAACCAGGACCAGCTCAATGTGCAACTCCGCGGCCTGGTGGACTTCTCAGACGTGGCGCGTGTTCGTTTGATCAGCCCCGATTTCAATCTGCTGCAAGGTAATCCCGACCCGGCAGGGGCATTGCGCATCGAGCGTTTTGAACTGGACTATCAACCGCCGTCAGGACCGTTGCGGCATCTGGGTCAATTGGAAGTCAGCACCGATCTCGGCGCGGTGCATGAACGTCTATACACCACGGGATTGACCAGCCTGTTGTGGATGAGTGTGTTCCTGTGCGGGTTGGCGGTCGTGCTCTCGGCGTTGTTTTACCGCTTGGTCACGCGTCATCTGCAAGTGATGGCCGACTTTGCCCGACGCATCGCTGCGGGCGACTGGCACGAGCCGCTGCACCTGGACAAAAGATCGCACCCTGACGAAGACGAAATCGACACCGTGGCCTATGCGCTCGACGACATGCGTCGAGCGATACTCAGCGATATTGCCCGGCGCGAAACCGATCGATTGGCCCTGCAGACCAACCGCGATGAACTGCAGCGCAGGGTCGAGCGCCGCACCGCCAGCCTGATGCGCGCCAAGGACGAAGCTGAAGCGGCCAACCTCGCCAAGTCGCGTTTTCTCGCGACCATGAGCCACGAACTGCGCACACCGCTCAACGGCATTCTTGGTATGGCCGAATTGCTGCGCGACGCCCGTCTGGATGAGCGCGACGGCAAACGTCTGGATGCGTTGTACAAGGCTGGCGAAGGGTTGCTGTCGATCCTCAACGAGGTGCTGTATTTCGCCCGGCTGGAAGAGGGCGAAAGTCATCCCGAGCCGGTCAATTTTTCCCTGCGACAATTGCTCGATGAAGTGTTGACGCTGCTTGAGCCACGGGCATCGAGCAACGACACGATGCTGCAATGCCGGGTCGATCCACAGGTGGCGGACCGACATCTTGGGGCCGAGCAATTCCTGCGTCAGGTGCTCAGTAACTTGCTGGCGAATGCGATCAAGTTCACCGAAGGCGGCGAGGTCACGGTGGAGGTCATCCTGCTGCCTGCCGTTTCTGATCACGCTGCTCATTGGCTACGCGTGAGCGTGACCGACAACGGCATTGGCATCGCGCCGGCGATGCAGGAAAAGATCTTCGAACGCTTCACCCAGGCCAGTGAAGAAGTCGCGCAACGCTTCGGCGGCACCGGGCTCGGGCTGGCGATCAGCAAGCACCTGGTGGAACAGTTGGGCGGGCGGATCGGCGTTGACAGTGAAGTCGGGCGGGGCAGCTGTTTCTGGTTTGAACTGGCGTTGCAACCGACCGCTGCGGCGGCCAGTGTGAAGTTGAGCAGCGTCCCGGGCTGCGCGCTGAACATTCTGGTGGTCGAGGACGTGGCGCTGAACCGCGAAGTGGTCAACGGATTGTTGCAGCGGGACGGGCATCAGGTCTGGTTCGCCGAAGAAGCCCGGCAGGCACTGACGCTATGCACCGCGCAGAGATTCGATTTGATCCTGCTCGACGTGCATTTGCCTGGCATCAGTGGCGTCGAGTTGTGCAAACAGCTGCGCAGTGAAGACGGGCCCAATCGTCACAGCCGAATCTTCGCCCTGACCGCCAGCGTGCAGCCGGCTCTGGTGCGCGGCTACCTGGATGCCGGCATGGACGCCATCCTCGCCAAACCGCTGAAGCTCGACAATCTGCGTCAGGCATTGTCCGGCCAATCGCCGGTGCCGGTGCCGCAACGTGATGACGACGCGATGGATTGGCCGCTGCTGGACACGCATCGCACCTTGCTCGGAGAACAGAAACTCCTGGGCTTGCTGGAGGTGTTGCGCGACTCGATCAAACAGCACAGCGAAGCACTGACGGAAGCCATTGATGCCGGCGATTGCACCGAAGTCGCGCACCTGGCGCACCGGTTAGCCGGCAGCAGCGATTCGCTTGGATTCCGCGCATTGGCCAACGTACTGCGAGCGCTGGAGGAGGCCGCGATAATCAATGACGAAGCGGCGTTGCGAGTGCTGGCACCGCAGGTTCATGAGCAACTGCGGCACTCCCGCCAGACTTTGGGCGATCTGTTACACGCCTGACGTACAAGTTTGTTACGACTTTTTACATCTTTGATCCTTGCGTACAACTCCAGCTTACATGGTCTTCCAATAATCGATGGCAACCGCCGCAAGCGCGGTCTTCGAAGCTTATTGGAGATAATAATAATGAAACGCCGTAATGCTGACTCTTCCCCGCGCCGTGACGTCCTGTCATTCGCCATGCACCTCGTCAAATACTGAGGTGCCGATATGAGCAAACCTATCGAACGCGAAGGCATCCACCTCACTCGAGCCCTGAAAAGCCGGCACATTTTCATGTTGTCGCTGGGCGGCGTCATCGGCACCGGATTGTTCATGGGGTCCGGCGTCATCATCAATCAAAGCGGCCCGGTGGGCGCGATTCTGGCTTACCTGGTCGCTGGTTTCCTGATGTACCTGGTGATGGTTTGCCTGGGCGAGCTGTCCGTGCAAATGCCGGTGTCGGGCTCCTTCCAGACCCACGCCACCAAATTCATCGGACCGGCCACAGGCTTCATGATCGGCTGGGTGTACTGGATGAGCTGGGCCACCACCGTCGGCCTGGAATTCACCGCCGCTGGCATGTTGATGCAGCGCTGGTTTCCGGACATCCCGATCTGGTACTGGTCAGCATTGTTCGTGGCAGTGTTGTTCGGCCTGAACGCGCTGGCGACCCGTGCCTTCGGTGAGGCGGAGTACTGGTTCTCCGGCATCAAGGTTGCGGCGATTCTCGGGTTCATCGTGGTCGGTATCCTGGTGATCTTCGGCGCTATTCCGTTGACCAGCGGCGCACCGGCGCCTCTGTTGACCAACCTGGTGGGTGACTCGCTGTTCCCCCACGGCCTGTCGGCGGTGTTCGCGGTGATGATGACCGTGGTCTACGCGTTCCAGGGGTGCGAAATCATGGGCGTGGCGGCTGGCGAAACCGATCAGCCGGAAAAAAGCATTCCCCGCGCGGTCCGCAATGTCGTGTTTCGTGTGTTGATTTTCTATGTGCTGGCCATCGTAGTGCTCTCGGCCATTGTGCCGTGGGAGCAGGCGGGGCTGATGGAGAGTCCGTTCGTGCAGGTGTTCGACATGGTCGGCATTCCGTACGCCGCCGACTTGATGAACTTCGTGATCCTTACCGCGATTCTGTCGGTCGGTAACTCGGGTCTGTATGCCTCGACGCGCATTTTGTGGGCCATGTCGAAAACCGGCATGGCGCCAAGAGGCCTGTCGACGTTGAGCAAACGTGGCGTGCCATTGCGGGCGCTGAGCATCACCCTGTGCTTCGCGCTCGTGTCACTGATGACCAGCTTCATCGCGGCGGACACGTTGTTCATGGTGTTGATGGCGGTCAGTGGCATGTCGGGCACCGTGACCTGGATCGTTATCGCGCTGGCGCAGTACAAGTTCCGCAAGGCCTTCCTGCGTGATGGCGGCAAACTCAGCGACCTGAAATACCGTGCGCCATTGTTCCCGCTGATTCCGCTGACGTGTATTGCACTGTGCTGCTCGCTGTTTGTGTTCCTGGCACTGGATGAGACGCAACGCCCTTCGCTGTATTGGGGCTTTGGTTTCATCATGGTCTGCTACAGCGCTTACTTCCTGATCTACCGTAAACGCCAGGGCGTGCTGGCGCCGAGCTTGCCGTCCGTGTAACTGCGCGGGGCAAACTGAAAACGCGATGGGTGACCGTCGCGTTTTTTTATGCCCGCCAATCGCCCCCGGCGCTCCAGGGGTATTGGGGTATCGGGATGAATTGTGGAGTTCGGAAAAGCCCTCGGTGTACCCAGTTGTTCAAAGTTGTAACAAACCCATCCCTGTCTTCGCGTCAAGAAACAAAAAAGCCTTAAAAAACAGAAAGATAAGTGGTTTTCGCGTCTGTTACAGCCATTCATCCCCCCAATTGCCGCCTTACTGAACACTCGTTTAGTATGACCCCAAGTCGCATCACCTCATTCCAATCAAAATAATTCGAGGACTCGCAATGACTACTCAACCTTCTCTGCTCAGCCAGGTCGAAGCAGGCGTTGCCTGGATCACCCTCAATCGCACCGCTCAGCGCAACGCGCTGGATATTCCGACCCTGAAAAACCTCCACGCCCTGCTCGATGAATTCAACGCCGATCCCGCCGTGCGTGTCGTCGTATTGACCGGCAGTGGCCGCAGTTTCTGTGCCGGTGCCGACCTCGCTGAATGGGCCGAAGCCGAGGCCCGTGGCGCGCTCGAAAGCTACGGCTGGACCGAAACCGCCCACGCCCTGATGAGCCGCCTGTACAGCCTGGAAAAACCGACCATCGCCGCAATCAATGGCACTGCTGTGGGCGCCGGCATGGACCTGACGCTGTGCTGCGACCTGCGCATCGCTGCGCAATCGGCACGCTTCAAGGCCGGCTACACCAGCATGGCGTATTCCCCGGACGCCGGTGCCAGCTGGCACCTGCCTCGGTTGATCGGCACTGAGCAAGCCAAGCGCCTGCTGTTTCTCGATGAGTTGTGGGGGGCAGACCGTGCCCTGGCGACCGGACTCGTAGGTGAAGTGTGCGCCGACGAGCAACTGCTCGACGTCACCGGTGAGTTGGCAACCCGCCTGGCCAACGGCCCAACCTTCGCCTTCGTCCAGACCAAAAAACTCATGCGCGAAGGCGCCCAGCGCAGCCTGCCGGAACAACTGCAAGCCGAGCTCGCCGCCGGCCTGCTCTGCGGTCGCAGCGAGGACGGTGCCGAGGCCTTGCGCGCTTCCGTGGAAAAACGCCCGGCCCGGTTTGTCGGTCGATAAAACCGCTTCTGCCTTGCACCTCTAACCCGCACACGAACAACAGGTAGCACCCATGAATTTCCAACTGACCCAAGAACAAGAAATGTTGGTGGACGCAGTACGCAGCTTCGTCGCCAAGGAACTGCTGCCTCACGAAGATGCGGTTGATCGTGCCGACGAAGTCTCCCCGGAATTGGCGGCCGAGATCCGCGGCAAGGCCATCGCCGCCGGATTCTATGCCTTCAACATGCCGGAAGAAGTCGGCGGTGGCGGTCTCGATTACCTGTCCCAGGCGCTGATCGAGCGGGAGCTGTCCAAGGTGTCATGGGCGCTGCACGTGTTCGTCGCACGTCCTTCAAAAATCCTCATGGCGTGCACCGGCAGCCAGATTGGCGACTACCTGCTGCCGTGTATTCAAGGCGAGAAAATCGACTGCTTCGCGCTCACCGAGCCGGGTGCCGGTTCCGATGCGAATGCGATCAAAACCCGTGCCGTGCGCGACGGTGATGACTTCGTTTTGAACGGTAGCAAGCATTTCATCAGCCACGCTGGCCACGCCGATTTCGCCATCGTTTTCGCGGTCACCGACACCTACGAACACAACGGCAAAAAGCGCAACGCCGTGACCTCGTTCCTGGTGGATCGCGACACGCCGGGCATGACCATTCGCCGTGGCCCCAAGTGCGTGAGCAACCGCGGTTACCACACCTTCGAAATGTTCTTCGACGACTGCCGCGTACCCGCGAGCAAAGTCCTGGGTGAAGTCGGCAAGGGCTGGGAAGTGGCCAATGCCTGGCTGACGGCAGGGCGCGTGATGGTCGCCGCCAACTGCGTCGGCCAGGCCCAACGGGCACTCGACGTGTCGCTGCAATGGGCGGCGGACCGCAAGCAGTTCGGCCAGCCGATCGGTACCTACCAGGGCATCTCGTTCAAGCTCGCGGACATGGCCACGCAGATTCGTGCGGCTGAGCTTCTGACCCTGCACACCGCCTGGAAAATGGACCAGGGCACGATGACCGACGGCGAGGCCGGCATGGCCAAATTGTTCGCCAGTGAAGTGCTCGGCCGCGCGGCTGATGAGGCGGTGCAGATCTTCGGCGGCATGGGCCTGATGGATGAAGGACCGGTGGAACGCATCTGGCGTAACGCGCGGATCGAGCGGATCTGGGAAGGCACCTCGGAAATCCAGCGTCACATCATTTCCCGCGAGCTACTGCGGCCGCTGCTGCGCTGATCGGCCTGGAGAACAAGCATGTCGCAGACTATTCGTGAAAACCTCAAACGCCTGCTCGCGCCGCGCCACCTGGCGTTCGTCGGTGGCCGCAGCATGGCGCGCGCGCTCAAGCGTTGCGCCGAAGGTGGCTACCAGGGGCAAATGTGGCTGGTGAATCCGCAGCATGAAAGCCTCGAAGGTGTGCCCTGTGTGCCCGGCATCGACGCGCTGCCCTGGGGCCCGGACGCTGTGTTCATCGCCACCAATCGCGAGCTGACCCTGACCGCCGTGGCGCAGCTGGCGGCAAGAGGCGCTGGCGGTGTGATCTGCTACGCCTCTGGGTTTGCCGAGACCGGAGCAGAAGGCCAGGCCCTGCAGCAACAGTTGCTCGAGGCGGCCGGCGACATGGCCCTGCTCGGTCCCAATTGCTACGGCTTGCTCGACTACCTGCACAGCTCGGCGTTATGGCCGGTGGCCCACGGCGGCAAGCCGGTGGAGAAGGGTGTCGCCGTGCTGACCCAGAGCGGCAACTTTGCCTACAACCTGTCCATGAGCGACCGCTCGCTGCCGGTTGCGTACATGGCATCGGTCGGTAATCAAGCACAACTGGGCGTCGCTGAATTGATGGACGTGCTGCTCGACGAACCTCGGGTCACCGCCATCGGCCTGCACATGGAAGGACTGAAAAACGTTCCGGGATTTGCCCGGGCCGCGCACAAGGCGCTGGAAAAGGGCATTCCGATTATTGCCCTGAAAACCGGTGTGTCGCAGATCGGCGCCGAACTCGCCCTCAGTCACACCAGTTCGCTCTCCGGATCCGATGCGCTGTACGACAGCCTTTTCGCACGTCTTGGCGTGATCCGCGTCAGTGGTCCGGTGAGCTTTGTCGAAACGCTCAAGGCCGCTGCTTGCGGAAAATTGCCCTCGGGCAATAGCCTGATTGCACTGGCCTGTTCCGGTGGCGACGCCGGACTGATTGCCGACTATGCCGAACGCAACGACCTGATGTTGCCCAAGCTCGATGAAGGTCAGCGCGAAGAGCTTGCCCAGGTGCTACCGAGCTACGCCAACCTGGTCAATCCGCTGGATTTCACCACGGCGATCTGGGGTGACGGCGAAGCGCTGAACCGCATGCTCGACAGCGCCCTGCGCACCGAGGCTGATGCGGCCATGCTGGTGCTCGATTACCCGACGGAGTCCACCGGCGAACGCAAGGAATGCGACCTGCTGCTGGAGCTTTACTGCGCCGCGCTGGTCCGTCACGGCAAGACCGGTTTTGTCACCTCGGCCTTCCCTGAATTGCTGCCGGCCAGCGCGCGTGAATTGCTGCATGCCCGAGGCGTCGCTGCGCTGCAAGGTGTGGAAGACGGCTTGACCGCCTGGGGACTGATCGCCGGTTATCAGCGCAACCGTGAGGCGCTGCTCGCGCTGGGCGAATCGGCACTCGTGCCGCTGTGCCCCCAGGCACTGGAAGACGAGGGTCGCCTGCTCAACGAGTGGGATTCCAAGCAGGCGCTGCGTGCCTTCGGACTGCCGACCCCCAACGGTGTACTGAGCACACCGGCGAAGGCACTCACCGACGCCAACGCGTTGGGTTACCCGCTGGTGCTCAAAGCCGTCAGCGCGCAGTTGCCGCACAAAACCGAAGCCGGTGCCGTCGCGCTTAATTTGAAGGATGGCGCGGCCCTGACCGCCGCGCTGGAAACGATGCGCGCGAGCATCGCCGATTACGCGCCGCAGGTGCCCTTTGATCAGGTGTTGCTGGAACCCATGGCTTCAGCACCACTGGCTGAATTGATCGTCGGCATCAAACGCGAAAATGACTTCGGCCTGGCCCTCGTGTTCGGCGCTGGCGGCATTCTGGTGGAGCTGCTCAAGGACAGTCGCAGCCTGCTGCTGCCGACCACCGATGGCGCTATTCGCGCTGCGTTGCTGAGCCTGCGCAGTGCCGCATTGCTGCAGGGTTTTCGCGGTCGTGAAGCGGCTGACCTGGAGGCGCTGGTCGCGGCCATTCGCTCGGTGGCCGATTACGCCTGTGAGAACGCCGATCAATTGCTGGAACTCGATGTGAACCCATTGTTGGTCGGTGCCCATGGCACGACTGCGGTCGACGCGTTGATTCGCCTTGGCCACGAGTGAGGATATGAACATGCAAACCACGACATTGACCGGCGGCCAGGCCCTGGTCCGTCTGCTGGCCAACTACGGCGTTGACACCGTGTTCGGCATTCCCGGCGTGCACACGCTGGAACTGTATCGCGGCCTGCCGGGCAGCGGCATTCGCCACGTCCTGACCCGCCATGAACAAGGCGCCAGTTTCATGGCCGATGGGTATGCCCGCGTCAGTGGCAAACCGGGGGTGTGCTTCATCATCACCGGGCCGGGCGTGACCAACGCTGCGACCGGTATCGGCCAGGCGTACGCCGACTCGATTCCGATGCTGGTGATCTCCAGCGTCAACCACACGGCCAGCCTCGGAAAAGGCTGGGGGTGCCTGCATGAAACTCAGGATCAGCGCGCCATGACCGCGCCGATCACGGCGTTCTCGGCGGTAGCGTTAAGCGCCGAGGACCTGCCCGAACTGATCGCCCGCGCCTACGCCGTATTCGACAGCGAACGCCCGCGTCCGGTGCACATCTCGGTGCCGCTGGACGTGCTGTCGGCACAAGTGGCCCGCGACTGGAGTAACGACGTCGTACGCCGTCCGGGTCGTGGCCCGGCGTCGACCCGCGCATTGGACGAAGCCGTCGCCACGCTGCAAAACGCCAAACGGCCGATGATCATTGCCGGTGGTGGCGCACTTAATGCGGCGCAGGAACTGCAGGCACTGAGCACCCAATTGGCCGCGCCATTATTCACCAGCGTTGCAGGCAAAGGCCTGCTGCCACCGGACGCGCCGCTCAATGCCGGCTCGTCCCTGTGCGTGGAACCTGGCTGGAACCTGATCGCCGAAGCCGATGTGGTGTTGGCAGTCGGTACTGAAATGGCCGATACCGATTTCTGGCGCGAGCGCCTGCCGCTCAACGCCCAACTGCTGCGCGTGGACATCGACCCGCGCAAGTTCAACGACTTCTACCCCTGCGCGGTGGCGCTGCAAGGCGATGCGCAGCAGACCCTCGCGGGCTTGCTCGAGCGCCTGCCATCCGCCCCTCGTGATGCCACGGCGGCGATTGATGCGGTCACCCAACTGCGTGAAGCCGTCAAAAACGGCCACGGTCCTTTGCAGTCGATTCACCAGGCCATTCTCGAGCGCATCGCTGCCGAGTTGCCGGTCAATGCCTTCATCAGCACCGACATGACCCAGCTGGCCTACACCGGCAATTACGCCTTCGACAGCCTGGCACCCCGCAGCTGGTTACACCCGACCGGCTACGGCACCTTGGGTTATGGCCTGCCCGCCGGTATCGGCGCCAAGTTCGGTGCGCCAACGCGACCTGGCCTGGTACTGGTCGGCGACGGCGGTTTTCTCTACACCGCGCAGGAACTGGCGACGGCGGTCGAGGAACTGGACAGCCCATTGGTGGTGCTGCTGTGGAACAACGACGCCCTGGGGCAGATTCGCGACGACATGCTGGGCCTGGACATCGAGCCGATCGGCGTGCTGCCACGCAACCCGGACTTTGCCGCCCTGGGTCGCGCGTTCGGTTGCACCGTGACCCAGCCGCAAAGCCTGGCCGAACTGCAAACCGATTTGCGCCATGGCTTCAAGCGTAACGGCGTCACGCTGATCGAACTCAAGCATGCCTGTGCGCATTGATTCCCATTTTTCGGCGCTTTTCAAAAGGAGCAGGCCATGCGCTTTTCCGATCTGACACAACGAATCTCCGGTGACGGTGCTGCCGCGTGGGACATTCATTACCGCGCCCTGGCGCTGCAGGAGCAGGGCGAAGACATCCTGCTGCTGTCGGTGGGCGATCCGGATTTCGACACCCCGGTGCCGATCGTTCAGGCCGCCATCGACAGCTTGTTGAACGGCAACACTCACTACGCCGATGTCCGTGGCAAACGCGCCCTTCGTGAAAGCATCGCCCGGCGTCATCAGCAGCGCAGCGGTCAGGCCGTATCGGCCGATGAAGTCACGGTGTTGGCCGGTGCCCAATGTGCACTGTTTTGCGTCGCCCAGTGCGTGCTCAACCCCGGGGATGAAGTGATCGTCGCCGAGCCGATGTACGTGACTTATGAAGCGGTGTTCGGGGCGTGCGGGGCGGTGGTGATTCCGGTGCCGGTGCGTCCGGAAAATGGCTTTCGGGTGCTGCCCGAAGACGTCGCGGCGCGCATCACCCCGCGCACCCGCGCCCTGGCGCTGAACAGCCCGCACAACCCGTCGGGTGCCAGCCTCCCGCGAAGCACTTGGCAGGCCCTGGCCGAACTGTGCATCGCCCACGACCTGTGGCTGATTTCCGATGAGGTCTATAGCGAATTGTTGTTCGAGGGTGAGCACGTCAGTCCGGCCAGTTTGCCGGGCATGGCTGAACGCACCGCGACGCTCAACAGCTTGTCGAAATCCCACGCCATGACCGGTTGGCGCGTGGGTTGGGTGGTCGCGCCGCCAGCGCTTTCCACGCACCTGGAAAACCTCGCGCTGTGCATGTTGTACGGCTCACCCGACTTCATCCAGGACGCCGCTATCGTGGCGCTGGACAGCCAGCTTCCAGAACTCGACGCCATGCGTGAAGCCTATCGCCAGCGCCGCGACCTGGTCTGCGAAAGCCTCGCCGATTGCCCGGGGCTGCGGGCCTTGAAACCTGATGGCGGGATGTTCGTGATGGTCGACATTCGTGACACCGGGCTTAGCGCACAGGCCTTCGCCAATCGCCTGCTCGACCGGCATGGCGTCTCGGTGCTGGCCGGTGAAGCGTTCGGCCCCAGTGCTGCCGGGCATATTCGCTTGGGGCTGGTGGTCAACGCGCAAGCCTTGAGTGATGCCTGCCAGCGCATCGCACGTTGTGCCAGTGAACTGATGGAGACGCCGATTTATGCATGACTACACCACGCTGTTTATCGATGGCCGCTGGCAGACACCGTCGGGGCAAGGTATCGCCGAGGTCATCAACCCGGCCACCGAAGCCGTCGCAGGGTCGGTGCCGCTGGGCGATGAACGTGATGTCGACCACGCGGTTGCCGCCGCCCGTCGCGCCTTTGCTTCATGGTCGCGCACGCCTTCGAGCGTGCGTGCCGGCTACATTCGCGCCCTCGCCGAACAGCTGCGCGAGCGAGCTGACGAGATGGCCTCGGTGATCACCGCCGAGCTGGGGATGCCGGTGCAATGGTGCCGTTCGGTTCAGGTCGACGGGCCGATCGAAGGGCTTGAGCAATACATCGAACTCGCCGGCCTGATGGACGACGTTCGCGAGGTCGGCAACTCGTTGGTGATTCGCGAAGCGGTGGGCGTGTGCGCGTTCATCAACCCGTGGAATTACCCGCTGCACCAGTTGATCGGCAAACTCGCCCCGGCACTCGCCGCCGGTTGCACCGTGGTGGTCAAACCCAGTCAGGAAACCCCGTTGCACGCGTTCTTGCTGGCGCAGATGATTGAAGCGATCGGCTTGCCGGCGGGCGTGTTCAACCTGGTCAGCGGGCCCGGTTCGAAGGTCGGTGAAGCCCTGGCCAAACACCCGGACGTGGACATGGTGTCGTTCACCGGCTCCACCGGCGCGGGCGTACGGGTGGCGCAAGCCGCGGCACCTTCGGTCAAGCGCGTGTGCCTGGAACTGGGTGGCAAGTCGGCGCTGCTGATTGCCGAGGACGCCGACCTGGCCGCCGCCGTGCGCTACGGCGTGCAGGACGTGATGATCAACTCCGGGCAGACCTGCACCGCGTTGACCCGCATGTTGCTGCCGGCCAGTCGCTATGCCGAGGCCGTGGAACTGGCAATTGCCGAAGCCCAAAGCCTGCGCATGGGTGATCCGCTGGACCCGCAAAGCTTCCTCGGGCCGATGTGTTCGGCGGCCCAACGGCGCACGGTACTCGACTACATCCAGACCGGTTTGCAGGAGGGCGCGCGATTAGTGTGCGGTGGCGAAGCGTCGCAGGAATTCGAGCGCGGTTTCTATGTCAGCCCGACCGTGTTCGCGGATGTCGACAACCGCATGCGCATCGCCCAGGAAGAAATCTTCGGCCCGGTGCTGTGCCTGATTCCCTACGACGACGAAGCGCAGGCCATCCAGATCGCCAACGATTCACCGTTCGGCCTGTCCAGCGGGGTCTGGGCCGGCAGTCATGAACGGGCCTTGAGCCTGGGGCGGCAACTGCGCGCGGGACAGTGCTTTCTCAATGGCGCGGCGTTCAATTATCAAGCGCCGTTCGGTGGCTACAAACAATCGGGCAATGGCCGTGAATGGGGGGAGGAAGGGCTCAACGAATTCGTCGAAGTGAAGGCGATTCAGGTGTGAGTCCTGATGAGGTAAACGATTGACGCACCGGGCCATGGCCCGGTGCTTTGCGTGGTTTCGAACCGATATTTCATTACTTTTGGCAGCGTTTGATCAGGGGCAATGCAATGAGCGATAACAACAACAAAATTACTCAAGCGAACCAGACTTTCAGTTTTCCTCGCAGAGACTTCTTGAGGTACAGCGCCACCGCAGTAGCAGTCGCCGGGGCGTTTTCCATGGGCTTGCCAATGGGCGCCTTCGCCGCAGAAGCCACACCAAAACCGGGCGGCGTCTTGCGCCTTGGCCTGGCCGGTGGCAGCACCACCGACTCCCGGGATCCCGGCACCTGGGTCGATACCTTCACCTTCGTCGGCTTCTCCGCGATCTATAACACCCTCACCGAAATCGCCGTGGACGGCACGGCAATCCCGGAACTGGCCGAGAGCTGGACCTCGACACCGGACGCTCGCATCTGGACCTTCAAGTTGCGTCCGGGCGTGACCTTCCACAACGGCAAAACGCTGACGGCCGAGGATGTCGTTGCCTCGATCCAGCATCACCTCGGTGAAAAATCCACGTCCGCCGCCAAGACCGTGTTGGGCGACGTCGCCAAGGTCAGCGCCCAAGGCGCCGACAGCGTGGTGTTCGAACTGCATTCGGGCAACGCGGACTTCTCGTACGTGGTCGCCGATTACCATCTGGTGATCATGCCGAGCAAAGACGGTGTGCCGGATTGGCAGGCCGGCATCGGAACCGGTGGCTATCGCCTCAAGGATTTCGAACCGGGTGTGCGCATGGGCCTGGAGCGCAGCCCCGACTACTGGAAACCCGGCCGCGCGCATTTCGCCAGTGCCGAGCTGCTGGCGATTGCCGACGGCGCCGCACGCATCAATGCGCTGGTGACCGGGCAGGTCGACGTGATCAACAAGGTCGACTTGAAAACCGTGGCATTGCTCAAGCGCAATCCCAACCTGGTGATCGAAGAAACCAAAGGCGCCCAGCACTACACCTTCCCGATGTTGTGCGATGCCCAGCAGTTCAAGGACAACAATATTCGCATGGCCATGAAACACGCCGTCAACCGCGAAACGCTGCTGGCATCGGTGTTGTATGGCTATGGCCTGGTGGGTAACGATCACCCGATCCAGCCCGGCAGCCGTTTCATCAACACGGCGCTGGAGCAGCGGACTTACGACCCGGACAAGTCGCGTTTCTACTTGCGCCAGGCCGGGGTCGATTCTTTGAAAGTTCGCTTGCAGGCCTCCGACGCCGCCTACTCCGGCGCGGTGGATGCATCGGTCCTGTTCAAGGAGCAGGCGCGCCAGGCAGGGATCGATATCGATGTGGTTCGCGAACCCGTCGATGGCTACTTCTCCAACGTCTGGATGAAACAGCCCTTCACCACCTCGTTCTGGTACAGCAGCCTGACGGCCGACCGCATGTTCAGCATCGGTTACGCCAAGGGTGCCGCCTGGAACGAAACGCACTGGGACAACCCGCGTTTCAACCAATTGCTAAACGCTGCTCGGGGCGAATTGAACGACCCGCTGCGTCGCGAGATGTACAACGAAATGCAGTCGTTGTGCCGGGATGACGGCGGGGCGATCGTGCCGTTGTTCGCCAGTTCGGTGGCGGCGCGCTCCAACCGCGTCGCCCACGGCAGCCAGACCGCGCCGTACGGCGAACTGGACGGCTTGCGCGTCATCGAGCGCTGGTGGCAGGCGTAAAGCTGTCGCTATTGCGGTAATTCCGAGCGGCTACCGCAGGTGGAATTACCGCAAGTCTCATGTAGCAGCTGGCGAAGCCTGCGTTCGGCTGCTAAGCAGTCGTGAAATCAGGGCACGCGGTGTTTCAGGTCAATCGAGCAAGCAGGTATTACGCCTGCTTCGCAGCCGGACGCAGGCTTCGCCAGCTGCTACAGGTTTGCGCAAGGCGTAAATGCCTGCTTGCTCCAACGAGGAACTGTGCAGTGAACAGTATTTTCAAGTTGCTATTACAACGTCTGGCACTCGGCCTGCTATCGCTGTTCGCGGTATCGGTCATCATCTTCCTGGCCGTCGGCATGCTCCCGGGTGACATCGCCCAGGCCATGCTCGGCCAGTCCGCCACGCCGGAAACCGTCGCGGCCTATCGCACTCAACTGGGGCTGGACCTCCCGCCGCTCACCCGCTTCGGGCACTGGATCTGGAACGTGGTGCAAGGTGACCTCGGCGTCTCCCTGGCCAATCAACGGCCCATCGCCGATCTCGTCGCTTCGCGCCTGGGCAACACCTTCAGCCTGGCCCTGTTGGCCGCGCTGGTTTCAGTGCCGCTGGCTTTGTTGCTGGGCATGCTCGCAGCGCTCTATCGCAACAGCTGGTTCGACCGCGTGCTCAACACCTCGGCCCTGAGCGCGGTGTCGTTTCCCGAGTTCTTCGTTGCCTATCTGCTGATCCTGGTGTTCGCGGTGAAGCTCAACTGGTTTCCGAGCATCTCCAACCTCGCACCCGACGCCTCACTGGGCACGATACTGGAGCGCTCGGTATTGCCGGTCGCCACCCTGAGCCTGGTGGTGATTGCGCAGATGATGCGCATGACGCGCGCCTCGTTGATCAACCTGTTGGCGAGCCCCTACATCGAGATGGCGCGGCTCAAAGGCATCAGCCAGTCCCGCATCATCTTCCGTCACGCTTTACCCAACGCCCTGGCGCCCATCGTCAACGTGGTAGCGCTGAACCTCGCGTACCTGGTGGTCGGCGTGGTGGTGGTCGAAGTGGTGTTCGTCTATCCGGGCCTCGGCCAACTGCTGGTGGACTCGGTGGCCAAGCGCGACATCCCGGTGGTTCAGGCGTGCAGCCTGATTTTCGCCGCGACCTACATCCTGCTCAACACCTCTGCCGATGTGCTGTCCATCGCCAGCAACCCACGCCTGATGCATCCGAAGGGGTAGTACATGAGCCTGCTCAAACAGATATTCCGGGCGCCTGTGAGTGCCAAGTTCGGCCTGCTGGTCATCGTCCTGTACATCCTCGTCGCGCTGTTCGCGCCGGTACTGGCGCCCTATGGCGAAACCCAGGTGGTGGGCGAAGGTTTTGCGCCCTGGAGCAGCCAGTTCCTGCTGGGCACCGACAACCTCGGTCGCGACATGTTGAGCCGCCTGCTCTACGGTGCGCGCAACACCCTGGGCATCGCCTTCCTGACCACGACGCTGGCGTTCCTGCTCGGCGGCTTGAGCGGGTTGATCGCAGCGATCAAGGGCGGTTGGGTGGATCAGGGATTGTCGCGGGTGGTGGACATCCTGATGGCGATTCCGCAGTTGATCTTCGCCTTGCTGATCCTCAGCGTGGTTGGCACTACCGCCACGTCGCTGGTGCTGGTGATCGCCCTGCTGGACGCCACTCGGGTGTTCCGCCTGTCACGGGCAGTGGCGATGAATGTGGTGGTGCAGGACTTCGTCGAAGCCGCGCGCCTGCGGGGTGAAGGCCTGTGGTGGCTGGTGACGCGCGAAGTGTTGCCCAATGCCGCCGCCCCCTTGATTGCCGAATTCGGCCTGCGATTCTGCTTTGTGTTCTTGTTCATCAGTGCGCTGTCCTTTCTCGGCCTGGGTATTCAACCACCGACCGCCGATTGGGGCAGCATGGTGCGCGACAACGCGGTGCTGATCACCTTCGGCGACATCAGTCCATTGCTGCCAGCCCTGGCGGTGGCGTTGATCACGGTCAGCGTGAACTTCGTCGTTGACTGGATGCTGCATAAATCCAGCGGCCTCAAGGAGTGCTGAACATGACCACGCTCAACAATGAAAAGCCGCTGCTGGAAATACGAGATCTGCACATCGAAGGTCATTACGAAGATGCGTGGCATCCGCTGATCAAAGGCATCGACCTGACCCTGCAACGAGGTGAAGTGCTGGGGCTGATCGGCGAGTCGGGTGCCGGCAAGTCGACCCTCGGTCTGGCCTCCATGGGCTACACCCGGGACGGTTGCAGGATCACCGGCGGCTCGGTGCATTTCGATGGCATCAACCTGCTGCAAGCCAAACCTGAAGCCCTGCGCAAATTGCGTGGCTTGCGCATCGCTTACGTGGCGCAAAGCGCGGCGGCGTCGTTCAACCCGGCCCATCGACTCATCGACCAGCACGTCGAAACGGCAGTCAAGAACGGCGGCATGAGCCGGGCACAGGCCATGGCGGAAGCGGTGGAGCTGTATCGGGTACTGCGTTTGCCCAACCCCGAACAGATCGGCCAGCGGTATCCGCACCAGGTCTCCGGCGGGCAGTTGCAGCGGGTGATGACGGCTATGGCGATGGCGTGCCATCCGGACCTGATCATCTTCGACGAGCCGACCACTGCCCTCGACGTCACCACGCAGATTGAAGTGCTGGCGGCCATTCGCGATGCCGTGGCGACCTTCGGCAGCGCGGCGATCTACATCAGCCACGACCTGGCGGTAGTAGCGCAAATGGCCGACCGCATCATGGTCCTGCGTCACGGCAAGCTGGTCGAAGAAGCCGAAACGCGCACCATGCTCGCCGATCCTCAAGAGGACTACACCAAATCGCTGTGGGCAGTGCGCAGTTTCCACACCGAACCCAAGCCATGCCCGCAGCAGGAAAAACCGCTGCTGGAATTGCGCAAGAGCTGCGCCAGTTACGGCCATCAACCGGTGCTGCACGATGTCTCGTTGAGCCTGTATCGCGGCCAGACCCTGGCGGTCATCGGCGAGTCCGGCAGCGGCAAGAGTTCCACCGCACGGCTGATCACCGGCCTGCTGGCGCCGACTTCAGGCCAGGTGCTGTACGACGGCGAAGTGCTGCCGGCGGACTTTCGTCAGCGCAGCAAAGAGCAACTGCGCCGCATCCAGATGATCTACCAGATCCCCGATACGGCGTTGAATCCGCGTCAGCGCATCGTCGACATCATCGGCCGACCATTGACGTTTTACCTGGGCCTCAAAGGCAAGGCGATGCGCGCGCGGGTGGCCGAGTTGCTGGAAATGATCGAACTCGATCCGGCGACCTTCATGGAGCGCCAACCCCGGGAGTTGTCCGGCGGGCAGAAGCAACGGGTGTGCATCGCCCGCGCGTTGGCGGCCGATCCGCAGCTGATCATCTGCGACGAAGTGACGTCGGCGCTGGATCAACTGGTGGCCGAAGGCGTGCTCAAACTGCTCAACCGTATTCAACAGCAATTGGGCGTCTCCTACCTGTTCATCACCCATGACGTCGCCACCGTACGGGCGATCGCCGATGAGGTGCTGGTGATGCAGCGGGGCAGGGTGGTCGACCACGGTTCGCGCAGCGCGATTTTCACGCCGCCACACAAGGATTACACCGGGCTGCTGTTTTCTTCCGAACCGCAAATGGACCCCGACTGGCTTGACCGGTTACTGGCCTCGCGGGCGGAGCTCGCAACCCCCACACTCTCTTCCAACACCAAGCTTGAAAGCGTTTAAGGAACTGCCATGAAAGTACTGATCGTTCACGCTCATCCGGAGCCGAACTCCTTCACCGCCGCCCTGCGTGACCAGGCTGTCGCCACCCTCCAAGCCCAAGGGCATGAGGTCAAGGTCAGTGACCTGTACGCGATGAACTGGAACCCGGTAGCCAGCGCCGAGGACTTTTCCTCGCGGGAAAACCCGGACTACCTGGTCTATGCCCTGGAGCAACGTCTGGGCGTCAAGAGCCAGTCGTTGGCGCCGGACATCCAGCAGGAACTCGACAAGCTGCTGTGGGCTGACCTGCTGATCCTCAACTTCCCGATTTTCTGGTTCTCGACCCCGGCGATTCTCAAGGGCTGGATCGATCGCGTGCTGGTGTCCGGCGTTTGCTACGGCGGCAAGCGCTTCTACGATCAGGGCGGCTTGAGCGGCAAGAAAGCGCTGGTGACCGTTACCTTGGGCGGACGCGAGCATATGTTCGGCGACGACGCGATTCACGGTCCGCTGGAAGACATGCTGCGCCCGATCCTGCGCGGCACGCTGGCGTACGTCGGCTTCGACGTCCTGCAGCCGTTCGTGGCCTGGCATGTGCCGTACATCAGCGACGACGCCCGCAAAGGGTTCTTGCAGGATTACGCGCAGCGCCTGGAGCACTTGAGCGATGAACAACCGCTGACGTTCCCGCGTCTGTCGCAGTTCGATGAGGCGCTGTACCCGCTGCCTGTTTGAGTTGAGCACGCCCAGGCTGTCCAGTCCGCATGGACAGCCTGGGCGTTGATTCTGCCCGGTCAAGAGACGCTCTTCGGGTTACCGAACCCCCGGTAAATGGCCAAAACCCCTGCTGTTTCGCCCTTGCGTCACACTTTGTGCTCCTGCTTAATACGGGTCGGCTCCTGAAGGTCGAGACCCCGTCGACGGCCTTCGATTGAATAACAATCACAAAATGGGCAATCACTTGACCTATCAGCATGGAACGCACCTGGGCGAGCATCTGGAGCTGTCGCTTGTCATCCCGGTTTTCAATGAAGCCGCCACCGTCGATTTGTTCATTGCGCGAATCACTGACGTCTTCAAGGCGGAGGCGCTGGTGAGCCTGGAAATGGTGTTCGTCAATGACGGCAGCACCGACACCACCCTGGAACTGCTCTTGCAGCGCCAGAGCACGGACCCACGCATACGCATCGTCGACCTGAGCCGTAACTTCGGCAAGGAAGCGGCGTTGACGGCCGGTCTGGAGGCCGTCACCGGCCAGGTCGTGGTGCCCATCGACGTCGACCTGCAGGATCCTCCCGAAGTCATTCTCGAGATGATCGCCCGTTGGCGCGAAGGTTACGAAGTCGTGCTGGGCCATCGTGTGAGCCGTCGCAACGACTCCTGGGCCAAGCAGACGTCGGCCAACTGGTTCTACCGACTGCACAATAAAATCTCCGATCAGCCGCTTCCGGAAAACGTCGGTGACTTCCGGTTGATGGACCGTTGTGTGGTCGAGGCCTTGCAGACGTTGCCCGAATCCCGACGCTTCATGAAAGGCCTGTTTGCCTGGGTCGGGTTTCGCACCACCCATGTCGACTACGAGCGACCGGAACGAGTGGCGGGTGAGAGCAAATTCAACGGATGGCGCTTGTGGAACTTCGCCCTGGAAGGCATCACCAGTTTCAGCACTGATCCGCTCAAGGTCTGGACTTACCTCGGGATGTGCGTCTCGCTGGTGTCATTTTCGTTTGCCATTTTCATTGTGCTGCGCACGCTGTTTACCGGCGTCGATGTACCGGGCTACGCCTCGCTGATGGTGGCCGTCACCTTTCTCGGCGGCTTGCAATTGATCGGTATAGGCGTGCTGGGTGAGTACCTGGGCAGAACCTACATTGAATCTAAACGCCGCCCTGTTTATCTGGTGCGCCGCGTCTATGACGCCAAGGACTGACCATGGATCTCAAGGAAACCGACATCCTCGGTTCAAGCATCGACCAACACTGGTATTACTGTTCAAAAGCCCGAGCGACCCGCCAATGGTTGGGCAGCACGCCGGTCAGGAAAATTCTCGATGTGGGGGCCGGTTCCGGGTTTTTTACTCATCATTTGTTGACGCATACAGCGGCCATCGAAGCCTGGTGCGTGGACATCAGCTATGACACCGACTCAGACGCTATCACTGCCGGTAAACCGGTGCACTATCGCCGCTCGATTGACGCCGTCGATGCTGATCTGGTGCTGCTGATGGATGTTCTGGAGCACGTCGACGACGACGTCGGACTGCTCAAGGCCTATGTCGAGAAAGTCCCGTCGGGCAGTCGTTTTCTGATGACCGTGCCGGCGTTCCAGTTTCTATGGAGCGGGCACGATGATTTTCTCGAACATAAACGCCGCTACACCCTGACCCAGTTCGAGACGGTGGCCAGGGACGCCGGGTTGACCGTGAAGCAGGGCGCGTACTACTTCGGGTTGGTGTTTCCGCTGGCGGCGACGCTACGGTTGCTGTCCAAAGGCGCGCAACCTTCGACGCCTCGCTCTCAGCTCAGTCAGCACCATCCGCTGATCAATGGTGTGTTGAAGTCTCTGTGCTCGCTCGAACTGCCATTTATGAAGAGCAACCGTCTGGCGGGGTTGACGGTGTTCGTTCTGGCGCAAAAGCCGTGACAGCCGCCGAAAAATCCGCATTGATCCAGCGCGGTCTGCGCTTTGCCGTCACCGGATTGTTCGTGACCGCACTGCATGCACTGGTTGCCGTGCTGTTCATCAACTATGTGCTGGCTCAGCCGCCGCTGGCTAACGGCGTGGCGTTTGCCGTGGCGACCGTGGTGTCTTACCTGATCAACACCTCCTGGAGCTTTTCCGCCCGACTGCATGGCCGTTCATTGCTGCGCTTCATGACAGTCTCTGGAGCAGGATTCCTGCTGGCGATGTCGGTGGCTTGGGCCGCGCAGATGGCCGGGTTCAATTATTTGCTGGGGATCGGTGCAGTGGCGCTGACCATTCCGGCATTCACTTTTGTCATGCACAACTTCTGGACGTATCGATGAAGGATTCCGCTAAACGCTTGGCGACCACCCTATTGCCACTGTTGATAGGGGTCTTGGCCTTCTTCATTGTGATTGGCCCCAGAGCTTTGAATCCTCAAAACATTGCCTGGCTTGGAAACGGCGATCCCGCTACTCATTACCTGGGATGGTTGTTTTTCAGTCAGTCGCCCTGGTCCTTTCCCATAGGCCTCAATCCGACCTATGGGCTGGAATTGGGGAATGGCATCATTTTTTCTGATTCCAATCCGTTGCTGGCTTTTCTGTTCAAACCCTTCGCGTCGCTGTTGCCGGAGCCATTCCAGTATTTCGGCATCTGGTTCATGGCCTGTTTCGTCTTGCAGGCTTGGTTCGCATGGAAACTGGTGGGGTTGATTTCTCTGCACTCAGGCTTGCGCGCTGTCAGCACAGCGTTGTTTCTCTTTGCGCCTCCGATGATCATGCGCTTGCCGTTCCATTTGTCCCTGGGCGGGCATTTTCTGGTGCTGGCGTCGCTCTATCTGGCACTGCATCCGCAGCTGCGTCATCGACGTTTAGCCTGGAGTGCATTGCTGGCCTCGTGTGCCTTGATCCATGCGTACTTCCTGGCGATGGTCGCACTGATCTGGATTGCGGATCTGATAGCTGGATATCTCAAGAAAAAACTGACGTTACCAGCAGCAGTGACGGAGTTTTTCCTGCTGTTTGCGCTGGTCAGCCTTTGCTGCTGGCAGGCAGGCTATTTTTCGGTTGGCAGCGACGGGGCAATTTCCGAAGGTTTCGGAATGTATGCGTTGAACCTGCTTTCATTGATCGACCCAGGACAGTGGTCGTATCTGCTGAAGGACCTGCCCGGTGTTCAAGGATTCGGTGATGGAGAGGCGTTTGCTTTTCTGGGGCTCGGGATATTGACGCTGGGCATCTGTGCGCTGGTTGGTCTGCTGCAGGGGCATACCGGTTTTCTTCAGCGATTGGGGCGGTGGCCAGTTTTGCTGCTGGCTTTGGCGGGGTTGAGCCTGTTCTCGATTTCCAATCACGTTGCTCTGGGGGCGTTGGACTTTACCTTTCCATTACCGCCGGAACTCATCGCTGTCGCCAATATTTTCCGAGCCTCGGGACGAATGTTCTGGCCGGTCTACTACGCGATTATCTTCGCCATTATTTTTCTGGTGATCAGAGCCAATACACCGCGTACGGCCTTCATCTTACTGTCACTGGCGTTGCTGATTCAGGTTCTGGACACCCATGCAGGTTGGGTAAACGTTCGCAAACAGCTGATGGTCAAGCCTGCTTCGACCTGGGTATCGCCAATGGTCGATCCCTTCTGGAAAAGTGCCGCGGACCATTACCAGAAAATTCGCTGGATTGTTCCGCAGAACCTCTCCCCACACTGGATGGCAGTGACGGCATTTGCCGGCGCCCATGGTCTGGCAACGAACGCTGTTTATCTGGGCCGGATGGATACTGCCAATTGGAAGAAAACCGAGCAGGAGACGGCTCGTGCAATGGCGACGGGAAAGTATGACGCTGACTCGCTGTACCTGCTCGATGATCGCGCGCTACTCCAGGCGGCGATAAACGTTGACACCTCAAAGGACCTCTTAACCAGGATTGACGGGTTCACAGTCCTGGCTCCGGGGTGGAAGCAATGCAGTGCCTGCCTGAAAGAGACCCCTCAAATAAACCCGGTCGAGTTGCTTCCAATCCTTGAGCCTGAACAAAAAACGTCATTCGCGTGGGGCAGTGAAGGAAGAGTGTTTCTGTCCAGGGGCTGGTATGACTCCGAAACCTGGGGTGCCTGGTCCGAAGGAAGCGAATCTGAAGTGATGTTCCGGGTAACAAAGCCCGTGACGTCCTTGCGTCTGGAGACGACAGCATTCCTGCCTCCCGGGCATTCCAGTCAGCGTGTGGTCATCAGCGTGAATGGCATGCCGGCCTTGACGACCCAGCTTACGCAGTCCGATAACAACATTATCGATGTGCCCCTTCCACCCGAAGTACAAGAACGGGTGTCAAAACAGGGATTCTTGAAAATGAACATGCAGTTTGCCGATGTGGCCAGCCCTGAACAGTTCGGATTGGGGGCGGATGCGCGCGAATTGGCGATCGGGCTGAAGACCTTGACGATCTATTGATGGTGGGTCCACGTAGACGCCCTCGGCGCGCCTTTCTACACTGCCGGAATGATTTGGGGACGGGGGCAATGGATGAATCGCAATGAGCTACGCAAGGCCGACATCAATCTGATGGTGGTGTTCGAGACATTGATGCTCGAGCGCAACGTCACCCGGGTCGCCGAGAAGCTGTTTCTCGGCCAGCCGACCATCAGTTCGGCACTCAACCGTCTGCGGGCCATGTTCAACGACCCGTTGTTCATCCGCGTCGGTCACCGCATGGAGCCCACGGCGCGTGCCGAAGAGTTGATCAAGTACCTTTCGCCGGCCCTGGATTCGCTGTCGATCGCCCTGAGCCTGACCCACGATTTCGACCCGGCCATCAGCACCATGACCTTCCGCATCGGCTTGTCCGATGACGTTGAGTTCGGCCTGTTGCCACCGCTGTTGCGAGCCTTGCGCCAGGAAGCACCGAAGGTGGTGTTCGTGGTTCAGCATGTCGATTACTGGCGCATTCCCGACCTGCTGGCGTCTGGTGACATCACCGTCGGTATCAGCCAGACCCGCGGCCTCCCGGCCAATGCCAAGCGCAAATTGTTGCGGCACATCCAGCCCAGCATCTTGCGCGCCGATGCCTCCGACACACCGCTGACCCTCGATGAATATTGCTCACGCCCTCATGTGCTGGTGTCCCACACCGCCAACGTCAGTGGCTACGCCGATGAATGGCTGGCAGAGATCGGGCGTACCCGTCAGGTCGTGCTGTCCGTGCCGCAATACAGCGCGCTCCCGGCCTTGCTGGCCGGCACCGACCTGATCGCGAGTTTGCCGGACTACACCGCCGAAGCCATGGCGGCATCCGGACTCTTGTTCAAAGAGCCTTTCCCGTTCAAGACACCCACCCTGGACCTGTCGATGGTGTGGCTCAGCCACGTCGACACCGACCCCGCCGAACGCTGGCTGCGCAAGCGTCTGGAAACCTTCATGAGCGATCGGGACCTGATACCTACCCCGCCTTGAGTCGGACAACTCTGTGATATACGTAGGACCTTTCCGCCACCCTTCAGGAGCACCGTCATGCCCCACCTGCACATGGAATACACCGCCAACCTGCCAGGCCTGAACGCCGATGTGGCCCTGATCCGGCTCAACAACGCGCTGGTGGGGTCCGGTCAGTTTGCCTCTGAATTCGACATCAAAAGCCGCGCGGTGAAGGTCGAGACGTTCAAGGTGGGCACGGCAATGGGTGAGCGAGCGTTCGTGCACGTGAAGCTCGCGCTGCTCAGCGGACGTTCGCCGCAGATCAAGCTGCAATTGTCCGAGAGCCTGCTGGCGGTGGTGCAGGATCTGTGTGAATGGCCGGCGGGGGTGGAAGTGCAGGTGTGTGTGGAGATTCTGGATATTGATCGGGAGTCGTATACCAAGACGGCTATCACCCTCTAAGCCTGTTGTTCAGCGCATGCCCGGACGATTTGCTCGCGTAGCCAGCGATTGGCGTTGTCCTGATCAACACGCTGACACCACTGCATATCAAGGCTGAACCCCGGTAACCCTGACGGGGTTTCGCAGACAGCAAATCCCGACTCACTCGCCAGCAATTGCTGTATGCGCCGGGGCAACGTCACGACGAAGTCAGTCCCGGTGATCATCTTCAACGCCGCGCCATAGCTGTTTGCGCGCGCAACAATCTGCCGTTTCTGCCCTTGTTGCGCCAACCAGCCATCGATCATGTTGGTGGTGGACGTCCACGGCGTAGGAAACACATGCCGGCGTTCGACGAACTCGTCCAGGCTCAAGCGCGATTGGTTGCGTGCAGAGCGACTATCAACGACACACACCAGATCATCTTCCAGCAAGGTCTCGGATCTGAAGTCGCCGTGGCTGCGATGAAAGTCCGGGCCGAAGCACGTCACCAGGTCGAGGCTGCCGTTACGCAGGGCTTCAACCGGAATGTCGCTGTCGAACTTGTGCATGTTGACCATCACCGGCCAATCCGCGGAAGCAAAACGCTTCAACAGCCGAGGCAGGATCAACTGCTCGAAGTATTCCGGTGCGCAAAGGTTGAACGTGACGGGTTGCGATGTCGGGTCGAAGGTGGCGTCGCCGGCGTGGCACAGGTTGATGTGTTCCAGGATCTTCAGCACGTGCGGGTACATGCGGTCGGCTTTGTAGGTGGGGTGCATGCCCGTGCGGGTGTTGACGAACAACTCGTCATCGAAACTGACCCGCAGTTTTTTCAGGCAGTAACTCACTGTCGACTGGCTGACGCAGAGGGTTTCGGACACGCCGGTGACGTGGTTCTGCTCATACAGGGCGACGAACACCATGAAGTCCTGCGTGTCGAGCTTTCTAAGCGCGTTACTGTTGAGCATCCATTGCCTCTCGCTGCGTGTCCTGCACTGGCGGGCGCATGACTGTGCGAAAGATCCTAACGGAACGATGGAGTCAGGTGAACGCTTTGTCCGAATTCAGCTGTGAGCGGCGGCTGGACAGCAACAACGCCAACATGCCAGCGGCTACCAGCACTGCACCGACGATTTCCTGGGGCAGCGGCGACTGACGCAGCCACAACCAATGGAAGAGCGTGATGAACAGTGTGCTCAGGTAAATGTAGGAAATGACCGAGGAGGGCGCGATGACGCCGATGGCCCGGTGCAACAGCCAGAAGGTGGCGAGGGTGGCGAACAGCGCCAGGTAAATGAGCCAGTAAAGGTCGTTGAAGGTCAGCAATGTCGCCGTACGCCAGCCACCGCTGAAACCGCAAAATGCCAATAAAAATACGGCGCCGAACAGCATGTTCCAGAAGGTCATGGCCACCGGCCCGCGCCCCTTCAGATTGTTGGCCTTGAGCCGTTGACTCAGGGGTGAGTAGAGCGCCATCGCCAGGCACCCCACGCCATACACCAGCATCGCGTAGAGCGACGGCCATTCGCCGGGACCGGACCCCTTGAGCACCAGCAACACCGCGCCGCCGGCCGCTATCAGCATCGGCAGTACTTGGCGTTTCTGGCGCTCGTCGGGCATCAATACGGCTTCAAACAGCAGGGTCAGCAAAGGCACCAGGGTGTACATCGTTCCGGTATTCACCGCCGAGGTGTAGCGCAGCGCTTCGAACAGCGAACCGAAATACACCGCCAGCAACAAGCCGAGCGCGGCATGGCTGATCAGTCCTCGGACGGTCATGGCGGTGTCGCCCTTGAACAGCAACAGCGGCAGGAACACCACGGCGCAGAGCAGCAGGCGCAGGGCGGTGAGCAGGATCGGGTCGATGGCCTGACTGACCTGCGCCGCCGCGGAAAACGAGCCTGCGATCAGCAGCGCCCAGAGCAGCATGCCGAGGTGGGCGCTGGCGAAAGGATGTTTCATGCAGGTGCTCCCCGGTCAGTGAATGTGGCGGGCGTAATGCCGCGGATCGAAACGTAGGACCATCAGAATCATCAACGCCATGACCCCCGTCAGCGACCACCAGGCCCATTCGAAACTGCCGAGCTGATCGCGGATCAGTCCGGCGATCAGCGGTGACAGGCCGGCGATCAGGTAGCCGATGCCTTGTACGAACGCGGTCAGGCCACCAGCGCGCTGGGGGCTGTCCAGGTGATCCATCGACACGATCAGGCTCATCGGGAACAGCCCGCCGATACCCAGCCCCAGTAGGCAGGGCCACAGCAGGCTCAGGTGTTGCGGGCTGAGGATCAGTCCACAGAAACCGGCCATGATCAGCACCAGCAACACCACCAGCACCAGGCGTCGGTCACGACTGCGGTTGGCAATGGCGGGCGTCACCAGGCCGGATATCACTTCCATGGCGGTGAGGAATCCCAGCAGCAATCCGGCGTTTTGTTCGCTCCAGCCTTTTTCCACGTAATACGGCGCCAGCCAGGCCAGCACACAGGTGTAGGAAGCCGTGCCGAGGCCGAAAAAGATGGCGAGTAACCAGGCGCGGGAATTGCCGAAAAAGGGGGCATTGCTGGAGGGTTTCGATTCCAGCGGAGGACTCTGCGCGGGCTGTGCAATCCAGAACAGCAATGCCACCAGCGCCAGTACGGCCCAGATCGCCAGGCCCATGCGCCAGCTGCCAGTGCGCGCCATCACCAAGGGTGCAAAGGAGGCGGCGATGGCGGCGCCGCCCATGATCGAGGTGACGTAGAGGCCCATGCACAGGGCAACGTTATCGCGGAAACGGGATTTGATCAGCGCCGGCATCAGCGCCTGGATCAAGGCGATACCGACGCCTGCAATCACGGCACTGAGGATCAGTTGCGCCGCAGAATCGAGGAACAGGCGTGACGCGGTGGCCAGGCCGATGATCAATAACGACAGCACCACCGTGCGCTGCTCGCCCAGTCGCTGGCTGACTTTGATGCCGAAGAACATGGCCAGCCCCATCGCCATCACCGGCAGCATGGTGAGTAATGACGCCAGGCTGAAACTCAAGTCGATGTCGCCGCGAATGGCTGACAGCAGAGGACCGATGGCGGCCATGGAAGGGCGCAGATTAAGGGCGACGAGGACAATGCCCAACATCAGCAAGACAGCGGGGCGGGTGATTGCGCGAACGTGTTCCATCAATCGGACCTTGAGTGAAAGGAAACGATTAGGCGCGCGAGGGCCGAAACGCCGCAAATCAGAAAGTCCGCACCACTATTTAAAAACTAAATACCCCGTGTGAAAACACCACCGCCCATGAAAAAAACACCGTCTATCAAAACACCACCGCCCATGAAAACAACACCGTACCTGTAGCAGCTGCCGAGCCTGCGAGGCTGCGTCCGGCTGCGAAGCAGTCGCAACCCAGGTGACGCGATCCACCTGAATGACGCATCGTCTGATTTCACGACTGCTTCGCAGCCGGACGCAGCCTCGCAGGCTCGGCAGCTGCTACACAAAGCCACGACGCCCCAAAGCCAAAACGTCATAACGCCAAAACGCCATAACGCAGGCTCGGCAGCGGCTACAGGGCGCAGTGGCTTTTGATTGTTTAGCCAATCCGCACCCGAAGTTCTTCAAATGCCGATTGAACGACGCAACCACCCGTGTGACGCTGCGGGTTATCTGTTCTCTGCGGTCTCTTCTATGGACGGTTGCGCCGTCACACTTCCATCCGATCTAGCCTTCTGGGCGCTGTGGCACTGCCGTCACGCGCGCCCACCGGATTCCTGCGTTTGCCGTTGATTTTTCCTACAGGTCTTGAGCTTTTCCTCGAGATCTACCGGGCCTAGCCTGCGCGCTCGCCTGAAACGCAAACAAAGAGAATGTCCATGAGCAGTGCCACGACTCCCTTCGCCACGAAACAAGAAGCCCTGACCTTTCTGGAGCAGAACCCGGATATCGAGATGTTCGAGCTGTTCATCCTCGACAACAACGGCGTCCCGCGGGGCAAGTTGCTCCATCGCGATGAACTGCTGGCGGTGTACGACAGCGGGCGGCCGTTGCCGAGCACCATTCTGGGACTGACCATTAATGGCGATGACGTTGAAAACTCTGGCCTGGTGTGGGACGTGGGCGACATCGATTGTCGGGCATACCCGGTCAGTGGCAGTTTGACGCGCATGCCGTGGCGGTTAATCCCGACGGCGGCGGTGCAGGTCAGCATGCACCCGACAGAGGGGATGCCGGCGACCATTGCCGATCCACGTCATTTACTGGCGAAGGTCATCGAAGGCCTGCAGGCCGACGGTTACTACCCGGTCATGGCCGCGGAACTCGAGTTCTATTTGCTGGATCAGCAGCGCGACAGCAACGGTCGTCCGCAACCTGCGCGAGATGTCGATGGTGGTCGCCCGCGCAGCACTCAGGTGTATGGCCTGCGTGAACTGGAGCAGATCGAGCCGTTCCTGGCCGACCTCTACAGTGCCTGCAAACTCCAGGGCATTCCCGCCCGCACGGCAATCTCCGAGTACGCGCCGGGGCAAGTGGAAATTACCCTCGAACACCGCACCGACGCGTTACAGGCGATGGACGAAGCGGTGCGTTACAAACGACTGGTCAAGGGTGTCGCGCACAAGCACGGGATGACAGCGTGCTTCATGGCCAAACCCTTCGATGACCTTGCTGGCACTGGCATGCACATGCACGTCAGTCTAGCGGACAAGGACGGGAACAACCTGTTCGCCAGCGAAGCCCCCGACGGCACACCGCTGCTTAAACACGCGGTTGGCGGGATGCTCAGTACCTTGCTCGACTCGCTGCTGTTGTTTTGCCCGAACGCCAACTCTTATCGCCGTTTCCAGACCAACAGCTATGCGCCGCTGGCGGCCACCTGGGGCGTGGACAACCGCACCGTCAGTTTGCGCGTGCCCGGCGGACCGGCGTTCTCACGCCACATCGAGCACCGCATCTGTGGCGCCGACGCCAACCCTTACCTGGCCGCTGCAGCGATTCTGGCCGGTATTCATCGTGGCATTCGTGAACAACTCGACCCTGGTGCGCCGGTGGAGGGCAACGGTTACGCCCAGGCGACGGAACTGCTGCCGACCGATTGGCTGACCACCTTGCGGGCACTCGAAGGTTCGACGTGGGCCCGTGAAGCCTTCGGCGGCGAGTTCCTCGGTGTTTACCTGGCGGTGAAACGTGCCGAGTATCGGCAGTTCATGGGCGAGGTAGGGGAGCAGGATTGGCGTTGGTACTTGCACCAGGCCTGAACAGAAGCTGAACAATTCTCAAATAAGTTAAAAGTTTTGGCCTAGTGCCATCAGCCAACTAATTGTTGGCTTCTTTTTCACAAAAAATTGATGGTTGGCTGCCTAAAGTTGGTGCTGTCGCGATAAATGAAATTTTCACATTTACCGCAGGCACTTCTTTCAGGAACAGCCAACCATCATGTTGAAGTTAAAAGCCGTTCGCCCCGAGTGGGTGACTCTGATTGCCAGCGCGTTTTTGTTAACGGCTTGCAATGTCGTGCTCTGGCAGCACCTGCTCGATATCACCACCTCAGACGGTAAGGGCATCGTCATGCGCGTGGCGTTCGGGGTGATGATCCTGGCGGCTTTCAACATCGTATTGACCCTGCTGGCCTTTAGGCCGGTATTGAAGCCCGTGTTGACGCTGATTTTTATGTGCAGTGCCGGCGTGGCTTATTTCATGAACCAATATGGCGTACTGATGGACATCGGTATGCTGCGTAACTTTGCACAAACCAACGCCACGGAAGTGCGAGACTTACTGTCAATAAAGTTGCTGGTTTATATATTCTTACTCGGTGTTTTACCGTCCTGGTTGTTATGGAAAGTTCCGGTTGATTACCGTCGTTGGCACCGTGAGTTAGTCAGCAAAGTGCTGGTCAGCGTTGCGTCGATTGCCGTCATCGGCGGTATCGCTCTGATTAACTACCAAGGCCTGTCCTCACTGTTTCGCAATCACCATGAACTGCGCCTGATGGTCGTCCCGAGTAACTACATCGGTGCGTCAGTAGGCTTTCTGCGCGAGCAAGTCGTGTCGGCACGCCAGCCCTTCGTCAAGATCGGCGAAGACGCCCAGCGCAACCCGGCCTGGGAAACCCACGGGCGCAAATCCCTGACCGTGCTGGTGGTGGGTGAAAGTGCTCGTGCGGAAAACTTCGGCATCCTGGGTTACGACCGCGATACCACACCAAAACTGGATAAAGAGCCAGGTCTGATTGCTTTCACCGATGTGCATTCCTGCGGTACGGAAACAGCCGTTTCGGTGCCCTGCATGTTTTCCAATATGGGTCGCAAGGGCTACAACGCCGGCAAGGCGAAAAACGAGGAAGGCCTGCTGGACGTGCTCAAACGGGCGGGCCTTGACGTGATCTGGCGTGACAATCAATCCGGCTGCAAGGGTACGTGCGACCGCGTCACCCTTGACGATGTGAGCAAACTGAAAGACCCGGTGCTGTGCGCCAATAGCGAGTGTCGCGACGAGATTCTGCTGCAGGGTCTGCAGCATTTCATCGACAACCTGGACAAGGACACCGTGCTGGTCCTTCACCAGATGGGCAGTCACGGTCCGGAATACTTCAAGCGCTATCCGAAAGAGTACGAACGCTTCACACCGGTTTGTGAAAGCAATGCGCTGAACAATTGCAGTCGCGAAAGTATCGTGAACGGGTACGACAACACGCTGGTCTATACCGACCATGTGCTGTCGTCACTGATTGATGTGCTGCGTAGCAACCAGGACAAAGTGGACACCGCCATGCTCTACCTGTCGGACCACGGAGAATCCCTGGGCGAGTACAACCTGTTCCTTCACGGCACGCCTTACATGCTGGCGCCGGAACAACAGAAGCGCGTGGCCATGCTGGCCTGGTTCTCCGACAGTTATCAAAAGTCGTTCTCGGTAGATACCCATTGCCTGCAACTGAGTCGGGAAAAACCCTTGAGCCAGGACAACCTGTTTCATTCGATGCTCGGGTTACTGGAGGTCAGCAGCAAGGTCTACAACCAGGACCTGGATATGTTCGCCGGTTGCCGCGGCGCCGTGATCGATGGCGTGCTGGCCAAAGAGTAAGTGCTCGACCTTTTTTCACGCGACGGCCGCTAATCGGCGGCCGGTACTTATTTCCCGAAGAGTCATGCACATGTCCGCGTTGCCACCCTCTGCTGTCGAGCTTGAGTTCGCCCGGCGCTACGACCAGGAACATGCCCGCGTCTGCCGCCAGGCGCAACCGCGTGGTCTGGCGGAGCGTTTGACGTTCTGGCGCTCGAAGCAACTGGTGCGTCACGCGTTGAAAGTGGCGGGCGAACCGGGGTTGATCCTGGATGTGGCCTGCGGTGCGGGGCGGTTCTGGCCAGTGTTGGCCGAACATGCCAACCGGGTGATTCTTGCCTGCGATCCGTCCCAGGACATGCTCAATCACGCCCAGACCCACCATCCGCACGACGTGCTCAAACGGATCAAGACGTTTCAGAGTTCTGCGTTTTCGATCGGCTTGTCAGCGAACGCGGTCGACAGCATTTTTTGCATGCAACTGTTTCAGCACATCGACGGTGCCGAGTATCGGCTGGCCATGCTCAAGGAGTTTCATCGGGTCGGTCGCGATACGGTCATTGTCGCGGTGCGGGTCGAAGCCCTATTCAAGGGGCTGCGGTCCCGCTCGCAAGTCTCACCCGCACAAGGATCGGTCAGTCGGGCCGAGGTAGAAGCCCAGTTCAAGGAAGCCGGTTTGCGCATCCTCAGTCATCAGGACTATCTGCCCGGTTGCATGGGGATGCGGGTCTACGTCCTTCGTAAGGCTAGTTAACGCCCGCCTGTCAGACATTTCTTGCTGCCAGGTGCGTCTTTTCGCTAAAGCTCTTGTTCAGTGGATGCGCGGAAATCGCCGGTCGCGATATATACTGCGCGCCATTCTTCAAGGGAGAGCCGTGTGGCCATCGATATTCACTGGATTCGCGACAACGATAGCCTCGGTCAGTTTTGCGCCGAGTGGCAGAAACTGCCATTCGTTGCCCTCGACACCGAATTCATGCGGGTCGACACCTTTTATCCGATTGCAGGCCTGCTGCAGATCGGTGATGGCGTACGCGCTTACCTGATTGACCCGCTGACCATCGACAACTGGCAGCCGCTGGCCGCGTTGCTGGAAAACCCGGCCGTGGTCAAAGTCGTTCACGCGTGCAGTGAAGACCTCGAAGTGTTACTGCGCCTGACCGGCAGTCTGCCGGCTCCGCTGTTCGACACCCAGCTGGCCGCCGCCTACCTGAACCTCGGGTTCTCCATGGGCTATTCGCGGTTGGTGCAGGAAGTGCTCGGCATCGACCTGCCCAAGGGCGAAACCCGTTCCGACTGGCTGCAACGCCCGCTTTCCGACACGCAGATCAGCTACGCCGCCGAAGATGCCCTGCACTTGGCGGAAGTTTTCGTACGCATGCGTCCGAAGCTGTCTGACGACAAGTACAACTGGGTGCTGGAAGACGGCGCTGAACTGGTCGCCAACCTGCGCCGCGAGGTGGACCCGTACGAGCTCTATCGCGAAGCGAAGCTGGCCTGGAAGCTGTCCCGCGCCCAACTCGCGGTATTGCGTGAACTGTGCGCCTGGCGTGAGCGCGAAGCCCGCGCCCGCGATCTGCCGCGCAACCGTATCGTCCGCGAGCATTCCCTGTGGCCATTGGCGCGTACCCAGCCGGATAGCCTCGGTGCCCTGGGGAAAATCGAAGACATGCACCCGCGTACCGTGCGTCAGGATGGCGAGTTTCTGCTTGATCTGATCAAGCGCTCTGGCAGTGTGTCGCCTGATCAATGGCCGCCCGCCGTGCCTGAGCCGTTGCCGGTGGATGCTGCTGCGCTGATCAAGCAGCTGCGCGCGATCGGTCAGGCTGAAGCCGAGCGGCTGAACATCGCGCCGGAATTGATGCTGCGCAAGAAAACCCTGGAAGCGCTGCTCAAGAGCGGCTACCCCAATGGTCCTTACCAATTGCCTGATTCGCTGCGTGGCTGGCGCCGCGAATTGATGGGCCAAGCGCTGCTCGACAGCCTGGCCACCCCCGGAGAACAGCCTTGAAACGTATTTGCTCCATCTACCGAAGCCTGAAGAAAAACGAGATGTACCTCTATGTGCTCAAAAGCGATGCACTGGAGCGTGTCCCGGAATCGCTGATGGCCGCCTTCGGCAAACCCCATCATGCGTTCGACCTGGTGCTGACCCCCGAGCGCAAATTGTCGCGCGAGGACATCACCGTGGTCCTGGAGAATCTCGAGAAGCAGGGTTACCACCTGCAGATGCCGCCGGCCGAAGACGAGTACATCGAACACCTGCCGGAAGAGTTGCTGCGACGCAACGATCCGATGTGATCGGCTGGGGCGCTTCACATCACCTGTGACGCGCCCTCTCTTGAAAGACTGGAACTGAATTCTTGCCGATGGCCGCGATGACGGAGCACGACTCCGCCGACGGTCGTCTGCGCTGCTTTTGAAAGGTTTGAACCATGCGCGTTCTGATTGCTGAACACGACCACCCCGTGTATGCCCAACTGTTGCGTCAGGCTGCGCCTGAGCTGGAAGTATTGACCAGCGGCGATTCTGCCGAACTGGCCAGCCTGGCGGCGGATTGCCCGATCTGGCTCGGACAGCCGGATCTGCTGGCCACCCTGTTGCGTCAGGGGCATGAGCCTCAATGGCTGCAATCGACCTGGGCGGGCATCACGCCGTTGCTGGCCGACGGTTTGCCACGCCACTATCGCCTGACTCGCGCGGTAGGGATTTTTGGTCAGGTCATGGCCGAATACGTCCTCACCTACATGCTCGGCCACGAGCGTGAAGTGCTGCCGCGGCTGGTCAGCCAGGTCGAGCGCAAGTGGGATAACCGCCAGGGCCAGAGCCTGGCAGGTCGCAAGGTATTGATCGTCGGTACGGGCGACATCGGCCAGACGGTGGCGCAATTTCTGCAGCCGTTTGGTGTGGAGCTCTACGGCATCGCCAGCGAAGCTCGCGAGCAGGCCCCGTTCAAGCACGTGGGCGTGCTGGCGGACTTGCCGCGCCTGGTCGGTGAAGTGGATTACGTGATCAACCTGCTGCCAAACACCCCCAATACCCACGACCTGTACGACGCTGCGCTGTTCAAGCTGTTCAAGCCGACCGGTTTGTTCATCAACGTTGGACGCGGCGTGGCGGTGGTCGATGCAGACCTGGTGGAAGCGTTGAAAGAAGGGCATCTGGCCGGCGCCGTGATCGATGTCTGCCGTCAGGAACCGCTGCCGCAACGTCATCCGTTCTGGACGGCGTGGGGGTTGTTGCTGACCGGGCACAGCTCGGCACCGACTTCGCCTTCGATGATGGTGAATCTGTTTGTCGAAAACCTGCGGGCGTACCAGGCGGGCGAAGCGTTGCGCGGGGAAGTGGATTTCGATCGAGGATATTGAATCCTCACGGAACCCTGTGGGAGCGAGCCTGCTCGCGATTGCGGTCGAACAGGCAACTTAAATGTTGAATGTGCTGGCCTCATCGCGAGCAGGCTCACTCCCACCTTTCATTTTGCGGTGTGCTTACAGGCTGAAATCACCCTCGGCAACCAGCTCGCTCAACGGACGACGCGGGCTCGGTACTTCACGCGCTTGCAGGTAGTCCGCCAGGGTCGACTTGTCCCCCAGTTTGCCCACCGCCACCGCCGCATGCAGCGCATATCCCTCGGGAATGTTCAGCTCCTTGCGGGTCAGCTCCTGATCAAACCCGGCCATGCCGTGGGTGTGCCAGCCGCTGATGCTCGCCTGCAGCGCCAGATGGCCCCAGGCCGAACCGGTGTCGAAGGTGTGCCACAAGGCTGGCGTTTCTTCGGTAGCGCCGGGGGCGGTAAAGGTGGTTTTCGAGATGACAATCACCAGTGCCGACGCATGTTGCGCCCAACCCCGGTTGAATTCGTTCAGCAGACCCAGGTAACGCCCCCAGTTTGGCGTGTCGCGACGGGCGTACAGAAACCGCCACGGCTGAGAGTTGTAAGCCGACGGCGCCCAGCGAGCGGCTTCGAAGAAGCTCAGCAGGGTTTCTTCAGGAATGGCTTCGCCGGTAAAGGCACGGGGCGACCAGCGATCAGTGAACTGTGGGTGGATGACGTAATCGGCAACGCGAGGGTTGTTACTCATGCAGAGATTCCTTGCTACGTGTGAGTCAGAAAATCGAATGAAAACCGGCGGGCGCAGTTGGGCTGGGCGATGAGGTTTTTCGTGAGCCTGGCACTTCATCTGAATGCAACGCGGTCGGGCGTTGATGGCACGCAGATCTGGCTCGATGCGATTGGCAAAACTACTGGGCGGCGCCCTGGCTGACAAGTCCCGATCTACCGGCAGTCGCCAATGCTTGGCCCGAGGGGCTGCGCGCACTAGACTGGCGGCCTTTTCACCACCTGATGTCGATGCTCGAACCCATGGCCACCCCCGTCGAACCGTTCTGGAAACACAAAACCCTCGATCAACTCGATCAGCAGGAATGGGAATCGCTGTGCGACGGTTGTGGCCTGTGCTGCCTGCAAAAGCTCGAAGACGAAGACGACAACAGCGTTTATTACACCCGAATCGCCTGCAAACTGCTGGATCTGAAAACCTGCCAGTGCAGCGATTACCCCAATCGCCGTGAGTCGGTGCCGGACTGCATCCAGCTCACACCGGGCAAGGCCGACGAGTTCAAATGGCTACCGCCCACTTGCGGTTATCGCCTGGTCAGTGAAGGCAAGGACTTGCCATTCTGGCATCACCTGGTGAGCGGTGATCGCGATGCGGTGCACCACGAACGAATTTCACAATCGGGACGCATGCTCGCCGAAGGCAGCGTGGCCGAGGATGATTGGGAAGACCATCTGATTTTTCGCGCAGGGTAAGGTCAAGCGCCGGACGTTTTAACCTTTCACGACGGAGTGTGTATGGCTGTGGGATTGCGGCTGGCGTTGGCGGTTGGGCTACTGGCCCTGAGTTCGTCCGTGTGGGCGGCGAAGAAGGTCGATCTGGATTATCACGTACGCCTGTTGTCGCAAAGTGATCAGGCGGAGGTGCGGTTGACCCTGGCCCAAGGCTCGGCGGTTCGCAGTCTGGATTTCGATCTCGGTGATGGCAGCCATTACAGCGATTTCAAGGCCGACGGCCAGTGGCAGCTCAGCCCAGGCAAGCACACGCGTGGCGTCTGGCGCCCCATTGCGGAAAAGGCCAGCCTGACCTACCGCGTGCGCATCAGCCACGGGCGCAAGAGTGGCAGCTTCGACACACGCATGACGCCGACCTGGGCACTGATGCGCGGCGATGATCTGGTACCCGCCGCGAAGCTCGATCAGCAGGACGGTATCGAACTGGTTTCACGCCTTGAATTCGAATTACCCAACGGCTGGAAAAGTGTAGAAACCTCCTGGCCGAGGATTGGCAAAAACAAATTCCGCATCGATAACGTCTCCCGGCTGTTTGACCGACCCACGGGCTGGATGCTCGCCGGCCACCTCGGCACGCGCCGCACACGACTGGGGGAAACCGAAGTGACGGTTGCTTCGCCTCAGGGGCAGGGCATGCGGCGTATGGATGTGCTGACGTTGCTGACGTTTGTCTGGCCGCAGGTACAGGCTGTATTTCCCCGTCATCCCACCAAACTGCTGATCGTCGGCGCGAACGACCCGATGTGGCGCGGCAGCCTTGCCGCGCGGGAGTCGATCTACCTGAACACGCGTTTGCCGCTGGTCAGCGAAAATGGCTCGAGTGTGCTGGTGCGCGAGTTGGCTCAGGTGTTCGGACGCATCAACGACAAGCAGCGCAGCGACTGGATCAGCGAAGGGTTTGCCGAGTATTACGCCATCGAACTGGTGCGGCGTGCCGGGGGCATGAGTGATGAACGGTATGCGAGCTTGCAGCAGAAATTGGCCAGGGATGGCCAGAAAGTCTCGACCTTGCGGGGTGAACAGATTAATTCGGCTCAGGTTGGCAAAGCGGTGTTGTTGCTGAGTGAGCTGGATCAGGAGATCCGAATCAAGACGCGTAACAAGCGGTCGCTGGATGACGTGCTGCGCGGGGCGATGCGTCTGGAGAGTGTCGACACCAGGGAATTTGTGCAACTTGCTGAAAGCGTCATCGGCGAACCTTCCAAAGTCCTCGATAGCGAGTTGCTTGAGTAAAAACCAAAAGATCGCAGCCTGCGGCAGCGCCTACAGGGTGTACTCGAGACCTCTGTAGGCGCTGCCGCAGGCTGCGATCTTTTGATCTTAAAAAATCAAACCCCGGTTTTAGGGGATTTCAACGAATCATTCCCGGTCACCGTCGCGGTGTTGGTCGCTGCCTCGGCATTCGCCTTCAATCGGCTCAACTCTTCCCCGGCCCGCTCAATCTTCGCCCGCACGTTGTTCATGTCCTGACGGCTTTTTTCCAGCAGGCTCTTGGCCGAACTGTGCCCGGTAATGCCACGTGCCAGCGCCACACCGCCAATCGCCACTTGAATCAAACCGAAAATACCGCCACGGCGCAGGCCTTTGCCCATCATCACGACACCACCGGCGAGGGAACCGATGCGCTCCCAGCCATGGACGTTCTGGTCCGGGTAGGTCTGGAACGGGGTGGATTCGATGCGTTCTACGCGTTTGAGTTCGCTCATGATCTGTCTCCTGGCGGAAATGGCTGCTTCAAGAATAGATAATTAAGCTGACTGCCGAAGCGGCCGGCTTGTTCCATTGGATGTGCGGCGATTCAGCGGAATTTCGGCCCCGAGCGGGTATTCAGGCCCTTGGCCATGCGGTCGTAGAGCACGACGTTGACCGTGGCGGCGAGGTTCATGCAGCCGGTAGTCGGGATGTACACCACGTCTTCGCACCAGTCGCGAATCTCTTTATCCAGCGAGCCGTCTTCCGGGCCGAAGATGTACAGCGCACGGTCCGGGTGCGTGTACTCGGGCAGCGGACGGGCGCCTTCAACCAGTTCCACGGCGACCGGTACGCAATTGAGCGGCAGGATTTTCTTCAGGTCATCGATGCCGATCAGGGGGATGTCGTAGTGCACGCGCTTGGTGTCGGTCACGAAGTCGGCGGCGCGTTCATAACGTTTGCCGGTGTAGAACACTGAGGCCACGCCATAGCAGCCGGCGGCGCGCATGACCGAACCGACGTTTTCCGGTGATTTGGGGTTATACAAACCAATGCAGCTGTACCGTTTGTCTGCCACGAGCGGGGTGCCTTCGGGGAAAAAACGGCGATTATACGGGGATTGGGGGAGGGGTGTTTGGTTTGAGATTGGCGGTGTATGGAAGACCGTTATCGTCGGAACGCCTCCCGGAGCAGGCTCACTCCCACAGGTTCAACTATCGAGCACAGAGTTTGTGTACGACATCAATACATGTAGGAGCGAGCCTGCTCGCGATAGTGCCCGCCGAGGCACTGGAGATATTAATCTTCCTTCTTCATCAACCCGGCCAAAGCAGCAAACGGGTTATGCGTCGCTTTGGCAATCTTCGGCGAACCCAACGACCCCTCGCTGAAATACTGCTGGTCGGTGTAGCGCGAGTGCTCGTTATCGTGGCAATACAGGCACAGCAACTCCCAGTTCGAACCATCCTGCGGGTTGTTGTCATGGTTATGGTCGCGGTGATGCACGGTCAGTTCGCTCAGGCGCTTGCCGGAAAACTCACGGGCGCAGCGGCCGCACACGTGCGGGTACATCTTCAGAGCCTTGTCGCGGTAACCCATTTCCTTGTCGCGCTGGTTATCGGCAAGGATGCGGTCCAACTTCGACGTGTTGGTTGGAGGCGTTGACGAACTCATGGGTTCACCTTTGTAAAAGACTAATGACGGTTATAGAGGGAGTTTAGCTCAGCCCTTGAGCTTCTCGGCAATCCAGATGGTATGGCGGGTACCTTTGTTTCCGTGGGCAAAGACCTGCACTTCCTCGGCCTTGAAACCGGCTTTTTTCAGTTTGTCGGAAAACTGCCGATCGGCGCTCGCCGACCAGACGGCCAGTACGCCTTTAGGGCGCAGTGCTTTGGCGCACGCGCTCAGTCCACCCGCGGAATACAGCCAGCTGTTGGCTTTTTGAGTCAGGCCTTCAGGGCCGTTGTCGACGTCGAGCATGATCGCGTCGAAGCTCTGGGGTTCGGCTTGCAGGACCTTGGCCACGTCTTCCATGCGGATGACGGTACGCGGGTCGAGCAGCGGGTTGCCGGCCTTTTCGCCGAGCGGTCCGCGGTTCCATTCAACGACGCCGGGCACCAGTTCGGCCACGACCACTTGCGCGGTTTTGCCCAGGTGCTTGAGGGCCGAGGCGAGGGTGAAGCCCATGCCCAGGCCACCGATCAATACCCGCGAGTCCGGCCGGCCGGCAACCTTGCGGCAAGGAATCTCCGCCAGGGCATCTTCAGAACCATGCATGCGGGTATTCATCAGCTGCCCGCCATCGCCGCCCTGGATCTTGATGACGAAATCCTCACCGTATTCGAACAGGCACAGGGCACCGCCATTTTCAGGAATCGGAGTGGTGTCGAGCAGTACGAAACGTTTCATGAGGCTCTCTTGAGAAGATTGGGTATTGGGGAGGGCAAACACGCGCAGTTGGGAGTAGCCTGCAAATAGACAACAAGGCTAACGGAGCCATTGATGAAGCGCACCATTCTAACGGTCATTGCCTTGGCCGCGCTCTCGATTCCTGCAGTGCAGGCCCAGGAACTGCAAGTCATTCCCACCAGTCCCGCGCCGATGTCCGGTTCACCCGGCACCGCGACACCGACACCGTACCCGCAGATTACCCCGACCAGTGTGCCGAGGGCCGGTCCTGGCAGTGGCAGCGCGCCCTTGTTGCCGCGGATTGAAATGCCCAATCCGCCCAAGGACCAGACCTTGCCGGGCCTTGAGCAGAACAACACCAGGATTAAATCCCCTGGCGGTTAAATTTGCTGGGACAGCAGTTGTCCATCCGCCATGCGCAGGCGTTTGGAAAGCGAAACGGCAAGGGCGCGGATGATCTTGGCGGCGATTTTTGGCGAATCGTTGAGCATCTTCTCCAGCGAATCCTTGCCCAGGTTGAGCAACTGGCAGTTGCTCGCCGCCACGCAACTGGCCGAGCGGCGTTCGCCATCCAGCACGGCCATTTCGCCGAACGCCCGGCCGCTGCGCAGGGTGGCCATGGTCACGGCTTGCCCGTCACTGTTGGTCTTCTGCACGGCCACCTGGCCGCTGTGGATGATGCACATGAAGCTGCCGGCATCGCCCTCGTGGAAAATCACTTCGCCCTCGGAGACGGTGCTAATGCTGAAGTAGCCGGACGCCGCCGCGAAGTCCGCTGGCAGCAAGTGATCGAAGAGGCCGCAATCCATCAGCCAATAGCGGATTTCGTTGTTCAACTGAGTGTTTTCTGACATGTCGTTGCGTCTTTATCGGGTTTTATTGCGGGTTCAGGCCTGGCCGACACCGATGATGCTGAATACCACAACCCTGTAGCAGCTGGCGAAGCCTGCGAACCTGTGGCGAGGGGATTTATCCCCGCTGGGTCGCGCAGCGGCCCCAAAATCTATACGACTGCTGCGCAGCCGAACGGGGATAAATCCCCTCGCCACAGGGACGCAGGCTGCGCCAGCTGCTACAGGGGTACGTCCGGCAGGGCCTGCTACTCAGGCAATCCCCAACACCTTGAAGACAAATGCGTATTCCAGCGCGACGTCACGCAGTCCCTGATAACGACCGCTCATCCCGCCATGCCCGGCGCCCAGTTCGGTCTTGAGCAACAGCGGATTCGTGTCGGTTTTGATCGCTCGCAGCTTGGCTACCCATTTGGCCGCTTCCCAATACTGCACGCGGCTGTCGTTGTAGCCGGCGATCACCAGTGTCGCCGGGTAGGCTTGGGCGGTGACGTTTTCATACGGAGCGTAAGCCTTGATTCGCTCGTACACCTCCGGCTCTTCGGGATTGCCCCACTCGTCGTATTCGGTGACGGTCAGCGGCAGGTCCGGGTCGAGCATGGTGTTCAGCACGTCGACGAACGGCACTTCAGCAATCGCCGCGCCGAACAGATCCGGACGCTGATTGAGCACCGCACCGATCAACAAACCACCCGCGCTGCCGCCACTGATCGCCAGTTGCGGGGCGGTGGTGTAGCCGTTGGCGATCAAGTGTTCGGCACACGCGATGAAGTCGCTGAAGGTGTTGTGCTTGTGTTCCTGCTTGCCTGCGCGATACCAGGCTTCACCCAGTTCGCCGCCGCCGCGCACATGCGCAATCGCAAACGCCACGCCGCGATCCAGCAGGCTCAGGCGTGCGTGGGAGAACCAAGGGTCGAGACTTTCGCCGTAAGCACCATAGCCATAGAGATAGAGCGGTGTCGGTTTGCCCAGCGCGTCGCGTTTGACCACCAGGCTGATGGGCACTTGCGTCCCGTCCGGCGCGGTCGCCCATAGGCGCTGACTGACGTAGGCATCGGCATCGAACGGACCCAGTACCGGGGTTTGCTTGAGGACTTTCTGCTCGCCATTTGCCAATTCCAGCTGGCGGATTTGCGCCGGCCGGTTCAACGCTTCATAGCGCAGGCGGATGCGCTCGCTGACGAACTCCAGGCTGTTCTGTACATGCAGGCTGTAGGCCGCATCCGGCAGATTGACGCGGTAGCTTGGCAGGTCTTGCGGGTGCACCTCGATGATGGGCAAACCGCCTTCGCGCAGGCTCAGGGTCAAGGCTCCCGCGTTGAGGCTCATGCCGTCGATCATCGTGGTATCGCTGTGCGGGATCAGTTTCTGCCAATCGGCCTCGGTCGGCGCAACGCCGGTATCGACGGCGCGATACAGCGCGAAGTTGATCCCGTCGCGGTTGGTGCGAATGAACCAGGTCCATTCACCGTCGAGCGCGCCGTGATCGACATCGTATTCATGATCTTCCACGCGCGGTGCAACACAGGTGAACGCTTGCTGGGGCTGCGCGGCGTCGAGGACCCACACTTCACTGGTGGTCTTGCTGCCCAATGCCAGCAGCAATTGCAGCTCGGAACTCGAGCGGTAGCAATGGAGGAAGAATCGACCGTCCGTCTCATGGAACACTTCTTCGGCCGCAGTGCCATCCAGTCGATAGCGGAACAGCTTGTGCGGGCGATGGGTGTCGTCCAGTTCGCCGAAAAACAGCGTCAGGCTGTCGTTGGCCCAGGTCATGCTGCCATCGCAGTCCTGGAACTCCAGTTCACTGACCCGGCCGCTGGACAGTTCCTTCACGAACAGCGTGTACACCTCATCACCCGTGGAATCGATGCTGTAGGCCAGGCGCTGGTGGTCCGGGCTGATGCTGAACGCCCCAAGAGAGAAGAAACCGCCGTTGGCCAGTTCGTTCGGGTCCAGCAGCAGCTGTTCCTGGCTTTCATCCAGCTGCAGGCCTTCATCGGCCGGGCGCGGGCAGCGGTAATGGCGCGCGTACTCGTCGCCGGCAGTGGTGCGGGTGTAATACAGATACGGGCCCCACGGGGAGGGCAGGGACAGGTCGGTCTCGAGGATCCGGCCCTTGATTTCTTCGAACAGGGTTTCACGCAGCCCGGCCTGATCGGCGGTCTGCGCTTCCTGATAGCGGTTCTCGGCCTTCAAGTAGTCGAGCACCGCGTCGGTGTCCCGCTCCTGCAACCAGGCATACGGGTCGGAACCTTCAGCCCTGTGGGCTAGGGGTGCATCGGAAATGTTGGCGGATAGGGGCATGAAGGGCTCTCGAACGAAGTACGGAATAGGTTTCTGCAGGAAGGTCTGCTGCCCTGCAGCGCTGGCATCCACAGTCGATGTCGACTGGACCGGCGCCATCGCGAGCAAGCTGTGCTCCTACATGGACAAGCCTGATGGGTGAAAAGTCGTTACTATAAGCGCCTCTTTGCCTCCCTTGCCATGGACACCATGACCGAGAACGACTATCTGATCGCTTGGGGCCTCTACGCCTTCGCCGCTATAGGCTGCCTGTTGGTGTGGTTGCGCCTGACCCGCTGGATGTGGCGCTGGCTACGCGAGCCGCTGCGGCTGCTGGTGGCCGTGTTGCTGTTCAGCCCGACCATTATTGATCCCGTGAAGGAAAAAGTTGCACCGGCGATCGCCATTACCGCCCTCGACCTGATGTTCAAAGTCGGTAATAACGCCTGGCGGGCGATTTCCGACCTGTTCATGTACGGGATGATCGCCTTCGCCCTCTACCTCATCTTCGTGGCTATCCGCTTCCCTATTGAGCGCGCCGCCAACGCTCGCAAGGAACAGGCCGCCGCTGCCCGGGAAGCTGCCCGGGCGGAAGAACCTGAAGACGAGCATCTGTTCGGCGGTGCCGGGGATGATCGATACGGCCGTCCACCGGTACCGAGCAACCCTCAGCGTATGCGGGTCGAACCGCGTTTGTAACACTGGCCCCAGCTTTTCATCGAGAGACCGAGCATGTGTGAGTTATTGGGCATGAGCGCCAATGTCCCGACCGATATCGTGTTCAGCTTCACCGGGCTGATGCAGCGCGGCGGGCGTACCGGTCCGCACCGTGACGGTTGGGGTATCGCATTCTATGAAGGTCGCGGATTGCGCTTGTTTCAGGATCCGGCAGCGAGCTGCGAGTCTGAAGTGGCGAATCTGGTGCAACGCTATCCGATCAAGAGCGAAGTGGTCATCGGGCACATCCGCCAGGCCAACGTCGGCAAGGTCTGCCTGTCCAATACTCACCCGTTCGTCCGCGAGCTGTGGGGACGCAACTGGTGTTTCGCCCACAACGGCCAACTGGCGGATTTTCAACCGATCACCAGCTTTTACCGTCCCGTGGGCGATACCGACAGCGAAGCGGCGTTCTGTGACTTGCTTAACCGCGTGCGCGCCGCCTTTCCTGAACCGGTCGACGTCGAAGCACTGTTGCCCGACCTGGTCGCCGCCTGCGCCGAGTACCGCAATAAAGGCGTCTTCAACTGCCTGCTCAGTGATGGCGACTGGCTGTTTTGTTACTGCTCGACCAAACTTGCCCAGATTACCCGCCGCGCACCGTTTGGCCCGGCGCGCTTGAAAGATGTCGATGTGATCGTCGACTTCCAGGCCGAAACCACGCCCAACGACGTGGTGACCGTGATTGCCACCGAACCCTTGACCGAAAACGAAACCTGGACCCGTTACGAACCGGGCCAATGGAGCCTGTGGCGACGCGGTGAATGCGTCAGCCAGGGCAAGACCGAATAAGGACCGTCCCGATGTTGCTCAGTTATGTACGACTGGTGTTGTTCGCGGCGGGCCTGTTGATCGGCGTGCAAGTGCCGGGTTTTATCAGCGATTACGCCAAGCGGGTCGAAGCCCATCTGATTGAGGCGCAGACCGGCTTGAGCGGTTTTCAAGGCACCGCCAATCAGTTCTTCAAAGGCGACATGCAGGCACTGGTCGCGCATTACCGCGCTAGCGAAGACCCGATTTTTCGCAGCGACGCCGACAGCCTGAGCACCTTGCTCACCCGCCAGATCGCCCTCGATAAACAGTTTCAGGCCATGCAGGGCCCGTGGTACATCCGCGTCCTGCAAGTGGCCCTGGCCGCCGACCCGGATATCCGCAAGGAAACCTGGAATGGCTACAGCTACCAGATTCTGCTGACCCCGGAAGCGATGATCTGGGGCATGAGCGGCGCCTTGCTGCTGTCGTTCGGAATCGAATGCCTGTTCCGCCTGATCGACTGGGTGGTGTTGGGCGGCAAGCGTCTGCGCCAGAGCCGGCCGATTGAAGATCGGGATGTGCGGGGGTTGTAACTAGACTGCACCAGATACACCCAAATCCCTGTAGCAGCTGGCGCAGCCTGCGTCCGCTCCGGGGTCGCGCTCGACCGAAGCAGTCGCTGTCCAGGCACCGTGATACCGGTTTGAAAATCAGGTCCGCTTCGCGCCCCAACGCAGGCTTCGCCAGCTGCTACAGGTTGTCGTGAGGCTTGACTGATCGGCATGCCTGCTTAACTTTCACCAATCTACCGAATAACTCACGCTCAGCGTCCGGCCTTGAGCGTTCGCGTAAGGCGCTCGCGCGTTGGCTTGAGCAAACAGATTTTTGTACGTGCGGTCAGTCAGGTTGTACACCCCGCCTTCAAGACGCCCGACCGGCAAGTGCACCGAACCGAGTAGATCCACCAGCGTATAGCCATTGATATCTCGCCCGTTGTTGTCCTTGGCGGCGGCATCGTAGTTGGCCAGGCGCATGCCTTGCAGACGCAGGGCGTAATCATCCCTGGCGTAGCCGGCAAACAACGTAGTTTTAGCGGGTGAAATACGGGTGGCCGGCAGGTCGATCCATTTGCCGTTCTGTTCGGTTTCCCCTTTGGCCCAGGCGTAGGTGCCGCCGAGCGACCAGTCATCGGTGACACGATACGTCAGGCTGCTTTCGATACCTCGAACCCGCTCTTTCTGATTGATCAGACGCAACACGCGATCATTGGCATCGTAGAACTGGGTCACATCCGACGTGTTTTCATACGCCGTGACATCGGCTTGCCACTGGCTCCAGTTGCCACGCCAGCCCAGCTCGTAACTGTCGACCTTGATAGCCTGCGCATTGAGGCTCTGGATGTTGAAAGTGCTCCTGACATCACGCATGAAACGCTGGATGTCCGGCAGCGAAAAACCCTGGCTGTAGTTGACGAAAATGTCCTGGTTTTCGCTCAGGTGGTAGACCGCACCCAGGTTATACAGCGTGGCGCTGTACTGGAGGGTGTCGCCCGGCAACGTCGCGCGTACACCGGTTTGAACGATTTCACCGTAAGCAATACTGTCGGCGACCTCGCTTTTGATCCATTCACGGCGAATACCGCCACGCAACGTCCAATCACCGATTTCCCATGACATCTGCCCGAAAAGCGCTTTGGTGGTGGTTTCGATGTCAGGTCCCATTTCGTAGGTCGTGCCGGTTTTTGTGTAGGTCAAACCATTAAGGGTGTATTGGTCGCCACGCTGTCGGGAGCGTTCGTGATCGTAGTCGGCGCCCCACACCAGATTACCCGTGGCATTGCCAATGGCTGGAAGCGCCGAATCAATGGCTGCACGCAGGCCGTAGACATCCTGCACGCTGTTGTTGTCGGCGATGCCGGCCTTGCCCCGCGACAGGTCCGGAAAAAACAGCGCGTCGGCCTTGCGCCAGTAGCTTTCCAGTTGCAGACCCTGGCTGTAGAAGTCCTTGTCGGTGTAATTGAGGTTGACTGCCTGATTATGGGTGTAAGGCTGGTCGCCCAGTTTCAACCCTTTGACCGCCACGGCTTGCTGCCGGTTTTTCGGATCCTTGGTGTAGTCGGTGTCTTGTTGGTCCTTGTAGTTCTGCAGCGACAGGCTGAGTTTCTTGTCAGCATCCAGCTCATACCCGAATCGACCTTGCAGGTCATAGGTTTCGGTGTCCATGTTGCTGCCCTGGGACGTGTCCTGAGGGATACGCTTGCCGCTGCCGTCGTATTGGTCGTTGCGCTGGGTCAGGTCGGCGGACACGTACCAGTCCAGCGCATCCCTGCGCCCGGTCGCGCTCTGGAAAACTTCATAGGCCAAGCCTTTTGCATTGAAGTGGTTGCCGCTGGTCAGGCCCAACTTGCTGCTATAGGCGATGTCCTGACCCTGATTACGCTTGGTGATGATGTTGATGATGCCGCCTGAGGCACCGGCACCGTAGACGCTGCTGGCGCCGGAGATCACTTCGATGCGTTCGATGCTCGCCGGCGCAATGCTGTTGAGCTGACGAAAATTATCGCGCGTGGCGTTCTGTGAAACGCCATCGATCAACACCAGCATGTTGCGCCCGCGCAGGGTCTGCCCAAAGTTACTCATTCCGCCGCTGGAAGGTGCAAGGCCGGGAACCAGTTGCCCGAGAATGTCGGAGACCCGACGACCTGCGCCGCTCTGCTCGCGGACCTGCTGTTCATCGATGACCTGAACGGAGCCAGGAATCGAGGCGATGCTCACTTCGTTGCGTGTAGCAGAGACGACGGTGGCCTGGAGGTCCAGGGTGCCGGGCGGCGGCTCGATCTCCTCGGCGAGGCTGGAGGGGCTGAAAGCGCCGAGCAGGGGAATGAGGTACGACAGTCTGGATTGGGTCATGTTGTGGTCTTTTTTTATGATTGAAGTGGTAGAAAGCGTTTTGATACCGGGTGCTGAGGCGAGCTAACGAATCCAGCGAATCCCGAAAGCAGCCAGTGCGTAAGCCACCGCCACCAGCCAGAAACTGTGAGCCAGACCGATCACACCCATGCCGACGCCGCCGACAACAACGCCTAGCAAGGCACCGGCTTTTGCCGCGCTGTTGCCAAGGCCCAAGGCGAAACCGAGTTGATTTGGGGTGACGGTGCAGGCGATCAATGCATAAGCGACGGGAAGCAGGGCGCCTTGCCAGATGCCCCAGATGAGCCGACTGACGAGAAAACCCATCCATTCGTTAGCCAGTGCTGTCGCGGCGAGCGTCAGGGCGCACAGCCAAGCCACACCTTCGATAACGCGCAAGGTTTGAGCCGGCGCCCAACGATCGAACAAGCGCCCCCACATCGGTGCGGACAGTGCAAGGGTCGCGGCGCTTGCCGCGTAAGTGGCCCCGATCAGCCAATTGGGTGCTTGTAAAATGTCGGCGACATACAGGGCGTAAAACGGCTGAGGAATCGTCTTCGCGGCCTGGATCAGTACGATCACCAGCAGCATTGAGACGAGCCAGCCTTTGGGCAGAGGCATTGGGGCAACGGGTTTTTCACGCGCCCTGCGAGTCGTGTCGGCAGGCAGGAGAAGGCTGCCCGCGACGCAAACGAGGCATACCACTGTCGCGCCATAACAGAGAAGGGCAAACCCCGAGACGTCCATCAACCATCCGCCTGCAACGGGGCCCATTAACGAACCGACAGCCGTTGCTGACTGCAAGCGGGCAAGGGTGTGGCCGCGTCTGCACCCGTCGCAGAATGCCAGCGCGTAGGCTTGCGCGGCGGCGAGAAAACCGGCCAGCGCGCCTTGCACCACGCGTAGGCCTACAAGCCACCATGGATCGACGATAACGGCCGCCAGGCCTTGGCATAGCGCGAGTGCCAGCAGTGCGCGGATGATCATCGCCTTGTGCCCGGTACGATCTCCCAATCGGCCCCACACGGGCGTCATCACCATGGCTGCGAGCATCGGGCCGGCGTAGACCAGTGTTGATAACAACGAGGTGTAGCCGACATCCTATGGCCCGAGTAGGTGCTGGATCTGCAAGGGCCAGAACGGGCCGCTCATTTCCATGGCGCCCATGGAAAAGAACTGGATGCTGATCAGCAGTGGCAGCGCCCGCCCGTCAGCGCGCATGTGCGCTTGATCGCAATGGATTGTTCAAGCGCCCGACGATATCGGTGTGACAGTCGAGCAAACGCATGCGCATAAACGATTTGGCTGGCCAATCCTGTTCCAGCAAGGCGAGGCGCTCGGTTTCCCAACGCTGAGGTTCAATGTGCTCGCGCAAGGTATCGAAGCAATGGGTAACGTGAGTGGCCATCCGCTCCCAAAGCAGCCGTTCAGGCACGTTCCAGTGTCGGGCGCACAGCAACGCCAGCTCGCCCAGGTGGCACATGAAGGTGGTGTGCAGAAGTTTGTCGCGGACAAAACCGGGGTCGTCGTAGAGGGTCATTTTCGGGTCATGCAACAGCAGGTCGAGACCCTTTGCGTGCAGCGTCTGGCGATGGATACGAACATCGCCAAAGTCGCGCAGCAGCAGTCGATTCAACTGCCCGTCAGCGCCCATCAGCATGAAGCTGTTTTGCTGGTGCGCTTCGAACGCTATGCCGTACAGGAGGTACATACCCAGCAAACCCGGTACGGCAATCGACACGTAGTCATTGAAGAACGCAAGCATTGCCTCGCTGTCGTCACTGCCCTGAGCCAGTTGGACCCAGTCACGCAACAGCGGTCGTTCGAACTCATCGATGGCGAACAGACTACCGACCGGTACCGCCAATTCACCGTTTTGAATCAAGGTATGCGGGTTGTCGCGGTACACCACGGCCAGATGCCGGGAACGTTCGTCATCGGCTGGCTGAGGTGAGTAATGAACACCGATTCGCTCCGGGACGATGTTCAGCTTGCGGCGTATATCTGGCTCCAGATCCAGAATGTGCAGAAGCAATTGACTGATGCGTGGGCCCATCCTGGCCGAACGCGCAGAGACGGTGCGCTGCACGCTGGTCAGGCGTAATGACACCGGTAATTTGACCATCGGCGCTGTTTGGCTCGCCTCCGGTAATACCGTGCGAAAGGACATGGTCGGGTGGGCAATGAACGCAACGATGTCGGTGATTACCAACAGGTTATCGGCGAGTGCCTCCGCGAAGGTGTGGGGCAGTTCCTCTTGCGCCTGCCAGGGATGAGCGGGCAAGGGGAGGTAGTCCTCGGACTTGAGCCCCATTTGCTCCAGATGTTGATGGAGTTGCTCGCAGGCCTGGTGGAAGTGAGCGTGCCACCACTCCCGATAATCGGGAGTACCGTCCAGTGCTTCGACATGGGCGGAGCCCCGGTGTAACGCGCAAAGGACAATCGCAACACTCGCGTCGAATTCCGGGGACAGTGCAATGACTTGCGTGGCGCTCAAGCCCAGCTTGGTTTTGTAGTTCGGATGCCAGGGATGACCAAGCGTGCCCCATTGCTCGAGCAGTAACGTCGGAATCTCTGAAGCTAGGCCGGCTTTAAGCCAGCCCAAAAGATTGCCGTCGTGTTCGGTGTCAATTTCCTCTCTTAAACGCTCAGTCCATTTGTGGTGAAACGCCAGGCAAAGGGTGTCATTGCGCAGGCTGTCCTCCAGTGCCGTGGACAGACGTTCGAGTACGTTGGCGCAGGGGGCGGGGGAGAAGTGAATACTGAGCTGAGCGAGCAGTTCGCCGGGCGTCAGAATTTTGTGGGGCAAATGACCGGCAGGGAAAAGGGTGACACTGCCGCGCAGGTCCCAGCTGTCCATTCCTGCACCGGTCAAATGATCAAAGCAAAGGTGCGCGTCATCTCCAATGGGCAACCAGCAACGACCGACATCGTCGTAAGTGCAAATATCAGGGTTGATCAGTTTCTCTCGAAACAGCGCCTGCATCAGGCGCTGAAAGCTCCGTTGAGTGGCGGGTTCCAGCGCTTTGATCAGATGATCGAGCGTAATGCGATGGCCCTGAAACGCTTCTGTTTCGAGGGCCTCGCTCCAGTGCGTGAGCAATTGCTGCTGTAGTTGCGTGTAGGCGCGCATTGAGTTCGACTCCTTGTCGACAGTCGTTAGCTGAAAGCGCGCAAAGAGTATTATTTTCGAAAACAATGGTAATGAAGACGATTCCTATTATCGTGTAGGAGGCTTCCTGTTCATACGTTTGGTAACGGTTTGCTCAAGCTGACATACCCTTCACCCACTTTCTGCGCGTACTCCACCAGCACCTGCTGACACAACGCCACAATCTCCTCGACCCATTCCACGCCCACCCGCCACGACACCACCACCTGCAAGTTCGGTGGCCGTTGATCAATGTTCAACAGCGTCAGTTCACCCCGCGCCAATTCCTCGGCGACCAGCACCGGCGGCAATGCACCGATACCAAATCCATCCCGCAGCAAGCGGGTGATGGCGGACACCGAATTCACGCAATTCAGCCGCGGTGCCATCACTCCATTCGCTTGCATCAGGCTCAAAATGTCTTGATGTGGATGGGAGTTTTTCGAGTAGGTGATGATCCGTTCTCGCGCGAGGTCGGTGATGCCCGAGTACTCCCGGTTGTAGAGGGAGTTGCTGGCCGCGATCCAGCCAATGGGATGACTGGCCAGCTCCAGGCTGCGCACGCTTTCCTGGCGCAGCAGGTCGGTTTGCAGGATCACGTCGAGAAAGCCTTTTTGCAGCTGATCGCAGAGGTTGAGCGAGGTATCGGCCACCAACTCGATTTCCACCAGCGGATAGTGGTCAGTCATCTGCGCCACCAACGGGCTGAGCCAGGTGTGAATCACCGTGTCCATCACGCCGATGCGGATCCGTCCGACTTTGCAGGAGCGGGTCTCGATCGAGTGCTTGAGCGCCTGCATGGTGTCCATCATCTGCTCGGCGTATTCGAGCACTTTCAGGCCTTCGGGCGTCAGGCTGACGCCGCGGGAATCGCGCAGGAACAGTTTCACGCCAAGCTCGGTTTCGAGCACCGCGATCCGGCTGGAAATCGATGCTTGAGTGGTGAACAGCTTGTCTGCCGTCAGGCGGAAACTCTTGAGTCGGGCAACCCAGACAAAGGTCTCAAGAAACTTCAAGTTCATGGAATCAACTCGCAGGCTTAAACCGGGGGGATAAATTTTTCTTATGCCTAAGGCGGGTTTTTATTAGTTGGACGCAGTAGGGGCGGGCGTCCAAAAATCGACGCATCCGGTTCCCACGATAGGCGTCGTCGGGGCTCAGAACAATACCAATAAAATTTGCGCGGAGATTCGCCATGAGTGCGCCCGACACGCTCGATACCCCCAAGGCCACGGCTCGCCCGGGACCCTTCGACTGGTATCACAACATCAATCAGCAGGAACGTCGCACCTTCTGGAGTTGCAAGATCGGCTATGGCCTGGACGGCATGGACACCCAGATGCTCAGCTTCGTGGTGCCCACCCTGATTGCCATGTGGGGCATTACCACCGGTGAAGCCGGGCTGATTCACACCAGTACCTTGATCGCTTCGGCCATTGGCGGCTGGGTGGCGGGGATCCTGTCCGATCGCATCGGTCGCGTTCGCACCTTGCAGCTGACGGTGCTGTGGTTCGCCTTCTTCACCTTCCTCTGCGGCTTCGCGCAAAACTACGAACAACTGCTGATCAGCCGCACGTTGATGGGCTTCGGTTTCGGCGGCGAATGGACCGCTGGCGCGGTGTTGATGGGCGAAGTGATTCGCGCCAAGGACCGCGGCAAAGCGGTGGGCATGGTGCAATCGGGATGGGCGCTGGGTTGGGGGCTGACGGCGATTCTGTATGCGCTGCTGTTCTCGGTGTTGCCGCCGGAAGATGCCTGGCGCGCGTTGTTTATCCTGGGGATTGTGCCGGCGATCTTCGTGATTTTCGTCCGGCGGCTGGTCAAGGACCCGGAAATCTACCGCGAAGCCAAGGCTAAACAGGTGCCGGGCAATCAGGCGAAGTTCTACGAGATCTTCGCTCCGGGCATCCTGTTCACCACGATTCGCGCTTCGGTGCTGACCACGGGCGCACTCGGCGGTTACTACGCCATCACCTCCTGGCTGCCGACTTTTCTGAAGAATGAGCGAGGGTTGAGCGTGCTGGGTACGGGCGGTTATCTGGCGATGGTGATCGTCGGCTCCTACGTCGGCTATGTCATCAGCGCGTATTTGACTGACATCCTCGGCCGCAAGAAAAACTTCATTCTGTTTGCCGTCGGCTCTTTCACCATTGTGCTGCTCTACACCCAGTTGCCCGTCAGTAATGGCGTGATGCTCTGGCTGGGCTTCCCGCTGGGCTTTTTTGCCTCGGGGATTTTCAGCGGCATGGGGGCGTTTCTCACGGAGCTGTTTCCGACACGGATTCGCGGTTCAGGCCAGGGCTTTTGCTACAACATCGGCCGGGCGCTGGCGGCATTGTTTCCGCTGTTGATCGGCTTGCTTAGCCAGAAGGTGCCGTTGAGCGTAGGCATCGGGGCATTTGCGGCGGTGTCCTACGGGGTGGTCATACTCGCGGCATTGAGTCTGCCGGAAACACGTGGCAAGCAATTGGATGCGCAGTAATCTGCCTGCATCTGAAAAGAATAAAGCCTACAGGAGTGTTCACCGTGAGCCGCCTGCTATTGAACTGCGACATCGGCGAGAGCTTCGGCAACTGGACCATGGGTCTGGACGCCGAGGTCATGCCCTTCATTGATTGCGCCAACATTGCCTGCGGCTTTCACGCCGGCGACCCGAGCATCATGCGCAAGACCGTCAGCCTCGCCGTGAGCAATGGCGTGCTGATCGGTGCGCATCCGGCTTATCAGGACCTGGTGGGATTTGGTCGGCGTTCCATGGCTTACACCGCCGAGGAACTGCAAGACATTTTGCTTTACCAGATCGGTGCACTGGATGGCATTTGTCGTGCTCAGGGCGGGCGGGTGAGCTACGTCAAACCCCACGGCGCGATGTACAACGACATGATGGCCAACCCCGCGCAATTGCGAGCGGTGCTGCAGGCGGTAGCGGCGTATGACCGGACGTTGCCGCTGATGCTGATGGCGACACGTGACAACAGCGTCGCGCAGCAGCTTGGCAATGAATACGGCATCACGCTGTGGTTCGAAGCGTTCGCCGATCGCGCCTACGACAGCGCCGGCAGGCTTGTTTCGCGTCAACAGCCAGGCGCCGTGCACCATGATCCGGAAAAAATCATCGAACAGGCGCTGACCATTGCCCGGGGCGGCGACCTCACTGCCAGCGATGGCAGTGCCTTGCATTTGCAGGCCAACACCCTTTGCGTTCATGGCGACAACAGCAGTTCAGTCGCTGCCGTGCGACGTATCCGCGAAGCCCTCGATCAGCAGCGTGCGTCATGAAGCTGCGGGTGGAAGTGGTGGCGCTGGATTGCCTGATGGTCCGCCTGTTCGATGAGATCGCAGAGGCCAACATGCCCTGGATGCTCGCGGCCAGTGAAAGCCTGCGGACGGCGTTCGCCGGGCATCTGATCGACCTGGTGCCGTCCTACACAACCTTGATGGTGCATTACGACCTCAGCGCATTGAATCCGTCCCAGGCTCGGGAGTTGATCAGTGCCGCGTTGATCGATCTGTCGCCCAACGCGCGCACCCGCGGCACCTGTCATGTATTGCCGGTCTGGTACGACCTGAGCGTCGGCCCGGAGTTGAACCTGTTATCGCAACGCAGCGGGTTGGCGGTGGCTGACGTAATCCGATGTCACAGCGAGCATGAATATCAAGTGTTCGCCCTGGGCTTCGCGCCGGGATTTGCCTTCATGGGGCTGGTCGAGGAAGTGCTGGCGGCGCCGCGTCTGGATACGCCACGCAAAAAAGTCGCGGCCGGCAGCGTGGGTATCGCCGAGCGGCAGACCGCGGCTTACCCGGTCGTATCGCCCGGTGGCTGGAACCTGATCGGCCGAACCCCGGCCAAATTGTTCGACCGTGAACGCGATGGCTACAGCCTGATGCAACCAGGCGATACGGTACGCTTCGAGGCGGTCAGTCACGCCGAGTTCCTCAACCTGGGTGGCGATGACACGCCACTGGAGGCACAGGCATGAGCCGTCTAACGATAGAAGCGAGCACACCGTTGTGCCTGTTGCAGGATGCGGGTCGGTTCGGCGTGCGGCATCTGGGTGTGACACAGGGCGGGGCGCTGGATTGGCGTTCAATGTCGTGGGCGAACTGGCTGCTGGGCAATGAGCTGGATGCCCCGGTGATTGAAATCACCCTCGGCGGGTTTACCGTGGTCGCGCAAGAGGATTGCGTGCTGGCGCTGGCTGGCGCGGACCTCGGCGCCCACGTGGATGGCGAGGCGCTGGCACCATGGCGCAGTTTCAGGCTGAACAAAGGTCAGCGCTTGCAACTGACTCAGCCGCTGCTTGGGGCTCGGGCTTACTTGGCGGCACCGGGTGGGTTTGATGCGCCGAAGGTATTGGGCAGCAGTTCAACTGTGGTTCGAGAGGCGCTGGGTGGGCCGGACGCAATGGGTCGGGCGCTGGCCAAGGACGCGCAGTTGAGTTATCGGGGGAGCTCGCTGTTACTGCTGCGGGAATTGCCTTTGACACATCGACCGGACTTCCACGACAACAGGCCGTTGGACCTGGTGCTGGGTGCACAGATCGGCGCATTCAGTGGGCAGAGTTCGTTCGACGCGTTCAACAATGTCTGGACCCTGGACAGCCGTGCGGACCGGATGGGCATTCGCTTGCTGGGAACGGCGCTGGAGTATCAGGGCAAGCCAATGATCTCCGAAGGCATCCCGCTCGGTGCCGTTCAGGTGCCGCCGGATGGTCAGCCGATTGTGCTGCTCAATGATCGGCAGACCATTGGCGGGTATCCACGACTGGGCGCGTTGACGCCGTTGGCGTTGGCGCATTTGGCGCAGTGTTTGCCGGGGGCGAAGGTGCGGCTGCGGCCGGTGGTGCAGGACGTGGCGCATCGAGAACAGATCCAATACCTGCATCGATTTCTGAATAGCTAACAGCATCGCGGGCAAGCCCGGCTCCCACAGGTTTCAAGGTGGTTCACCTATTTTGTGAACGACATCAATTCCTTTGGGAGCCGGGCTTGCCCGCGATGGGGGCCGAACGGACGGCAAAGATTATTTGGACAGGTACCGCATCCCTTCCTCCAACCCCCGCAACGTCAGCGGGTACATCTGATCATCAATCAAGTCCCTCACGATGTTGGTCGATGAGGTATAGCCCCACGTATCTTTCGGGTAAGGATTGATCCAGATGACTTTCTTGTACTTCTCCATGAACCGCTGCATCCACACGTAACCGGCTTCTTCGTTCCAGTGTTCGACGCTGCCGCCGGCCTGAGTGATTTCATACGGCGCCATGGCGGCATCACCGATGAAGATCACTTTGTAGTCGGCGCCGTACTTGTGCAGCAAGTCCTGGGTCGACGTGCGCTCGGAAGTGCGGCGCATGTTGTTCTTCCACACCGACTCATAAATGAAGTTGTGGAAGTAGAAGTACTCCAGGTGTTTGAACTCGGTCTTGCAAGCCGAGAACAACTCCTCGCAGATTTTCACATGGGCGTCCATCGAGCCGCCGATGTCGAACAGCAACAACAGCTTCACGGTGTTGCGCCGCTCCGGACGCATCTGGATGTTCAGCAGGCCCGCATCACGCGCGGTGTGGTCGATGGTGCCATCGATGTCCAGTTCCTCCGCCGCACCCTGGCGGGCGAATTTGCGCAGGCGCCGCAGCGCGACCTTGATGTTGCGCGTGCCCAGTTCGACCGAGTCATCAAGGTTTTTGTACTCGCGCTGATCCCAGACCTTGACCGCCTTGCCCTGACGTTTACCGGCATCGCCTACCCGAATGCCTTCCGGGTTGAAGCCACCGGAACCGAACGGGCTGGTACCGCCAGTGCCGATCCACTTGTTGCCACCGGCATGGCGTTCCTTCTGTTCTTCCAGGCGCTTCTTGAATTCTTCGATGAGTTTGTCCAGACCGCCCAGGGACTGGATCGCGGCCCGCTCTTCGTCGGTCAGGGAGCGCTCGAATTCCTTGCGCAACCAGTCTTCAGGAATTAACGCCTGAAGGTGGTCATCGAGCTTTTCCAGGCCATTGAAATAAGCACCGAACGCTCGGTCAAACTTGTCGAAATGCTTTTCGTCCTTCACCAGAATCGCCCGGGACAGGTAATAGAACTCGTCCATATCGGCGAAGGTCACGCGCTGTTTCAGCGCGTTGATCAGGTCCAGCAGCTCACGCACCGAGACCGGAACCTTGGCAGCACGCATTTCATTGAACAGGTTGAGCAGCATGGCGTGGGCCCTTATCGAGTGCCGCGACGGCTCATGAACGCCAGGCGCTCAAGCAATTGCACGTCCTGTTCGTTCTTCACCAAAGCGCCGGCCAGGGGCGGAATGGCCTTGGTCGGATCTCGTTCACGCAGCACCGCTTCGCCAATGTTGTCGGCCATCAGCAGTTTCAGCCAATCCACCAGTTCGGAGGTCGATGGCTTCTTTTTCAGACCCGGCACTTTGCGCACGTCGAAGAACACGTCCAGCGCTTCGCTGACCAGGTCTTTCTTGATGTCCGGGTAGTGCACGTCGACGATTTTCTGCAGCGTAGTGCGGTCCGGGAAGGCGATGTAATGGAAGAAGCAACGGCGCAGGAAAGCGTCCGGCAGCTCTTTCTCGTTGTTGGAAGTAATGATGATGATCGGGCGTTTCTTGGCCTTGATGGTCTCGTCGATTTCGTAAACGTAGAACTCCATCTTGTCGAGTTCTTGCAGCAGGTCGTTCGGGAACTCGATATCGGCCTTGTCGATTTCATCGATCAGCAGGATCACCCGCTCGTCGGACTCGAACGCCTCCCACAGCTTGCCCTTTTTCAGGTAATTGCGAACGTCGTGGACCTTGTCCGTGCCCAGTTGCGAGTCGCGCAAGCGGCTGACCGCGTCATACTCGTACAGGCCCTGATGGGCCTTGGTGGTGGACTTGATGTGCCAGGTGATCAGCTTGGCGCCAAAGGATTCGGCCAGTTGCTCGGCGAGCATGGTCTTGCCGGTGCCTGGCTCGCCCTTGACCAGCAGTGGCCGCTCCAGGGTGATGGCAGCGTTGACCGCCAGCTTCAGGTCATCGGTGGCGACATAGGCCTGGGTGCCTTCGAACTTCATCGGGTAATCCTCGAACGGTGACGCCGACCTGGACGATGCAGGGCGGGGCGGGCTAATTCATTGTGATGCCCGACTATAACTCGCAGGCCAGTCGACTGTGAACGCAGACGGCTTATTCAGTCTCTGAATGGCGCGTCACTTCTTGACTTGTTGCGAGGCGGGGCAACAACTACCGTCACGCGTAAACCTCAACCCGCCTCAGGCTTCGGCCGCTCGTACCGGGCATTGAACGCCTGAACGAATCCGTTGCGCAAAATCTGCAAAAACGCCTGAAACGCGCTGATGTCCTGGCGATGCACGTTGCCGCTGAGCTCCACGCGTGTGGCGAACTGGTTCTTGACCTGGTTCTTCAGCACCGTTTCGGAGCCGCCGACGATGGCTTCCCAGATTGAGCGGAAGATCCCTTTGTCCTTGTTCTCCACATCCTGCTGCCAGTTGAAAACGTCGACGTCCTTTAACAACGGCTTGATATAGCCCTTGAGTTGCCCCTTATTGGCCTCGGCTTCAATCACCACATCGCCATGGCCGGCATTGAAGTCGAACTTGCCATAAGCCGATGCGAAATCATTCATGCGCTTGAGTTCGATGTCCCTGGCCCGCAGGCGAAATTCGAAATCCTCGAAATTGCTTAACGGGTCGAACGTGGCGGTGGTTTCCAGCGGTGCATGCCCGAGCAACAGTGCTTTGCCTTCAAAGCGGGCATCACGTTTGCCTTCTTTATCAACCACGTTGGTCAGGTTGTAGATGCTGGCATTCACCTGGGTCGCGTTCATGTTCACCGGCGGCTTGGAGTTGAAGTTGCGAAAACTGATCTTGCCGTCGTGGATCCGGACTTCGTCCAGGGTAATGGGCAACAGTTTGCTCAACTGAGCGCGCCAGTCAGTGCCCTGACCGGTCTGGGAGTTCTGTTTGTTGGCACCGCCGTCGACGAAGTTCACTTCGGGATTGAAGAACTGCGCCTGGGCCACCACCGCATGGTCGTACCAGAGCGAGTGCCAGCTGACGGATAAGTCGATCAGCGGCGCATTGACGAACGGTACCGGGACTTTGCCGTCAACCTTGACGATCTTAAGCCCGTTGATTTTGTAGGCGCCGCGCCACCACGCCAGGTCAACGTCGGTGATCTGGCCGCGGTAGTCGCCCATGTCCGCCAGCTTGTCGTTCAGGTAGTCGCGCACCAGATAGGGCAGGGCGATATGCAGCGCTATCAGCAGTACGACGAGGCCTGCAAAGGACCACAAGGGCCAACTGTAACGACGTTTCATGATGACAAATCTCCGGCGATGTAAAGCCATTGACTGTTCTTGTTACAGGACGTTCGACCTGACTGGACGACCACGAGCAACAGGCTTACCTTTGAGCGCTATTTCAATGCTGTACAAGGACCCAGCCATGAGCCGTATCTACGCTGACAACGCCCATTCCATTGGCAATACACCGCTGGTGCAGATCAACCGGATCGCTCCGCGCGGCGTGACCATCCTGGCCAAGATCGAAGGGCGCAACCCGGGTTATTCGGTTAAATGCCGGATCGGTGCCAACATGATCTGGGACGCGGAAAGCTCCGGGAAACTCAAGCCCGGCATGACCATCGTCGAACCCACCTCCGGCAATACCGGCATCGGCCTGGCCTTCGTGGCGGCCGCACGGGGTTACAAGCTGATGCTGACCATGCCGGCGTCCATGAGTATCGAGCGCCGCAAGGTGCTCAAGGCTTTGGGTGCCGAGCTGGTGTTGACCGAACCGGCCAAGGGCATGAAAGGCGCCATTGAAAAGGCCGCCGAAATCGTGGCGAGCAATCCCTCCACTTACTTCATGCCGGCGCAGTTCGAGAACCCGGCCAACCCGGCCATCCATGAAAAAACCACCGGGCCAGAGATCTGGAACGACACTGACGGTGCCGTCGATGTGCTGGTGGCTGGCGTTGGAACCGGTGGAACTATTACCGGCGTTTCGCGGTATATCAAGAATACCCAGGGTAAACCCATTATCTCGGTAGCCGTGGAGCCGGTCGTGTCCCCGGTGATCACGCAAGCGCTGGCTGGTGAGGAAATCAAGCCGAGCCCGCACAAGATTCAGGGTATCGGTGCTGGTTTTGTGCCAAAAAACCTGGATTTGTCGATTGTCGACAGGGTGGAGCTGGTGACGGATGACGAGTCCAAAGCCATGGCGCTGCGCCTGATGCAGGAAGAAGGGATCTTGTGCGGTATCTCCTGCGGTGCTGCCATGGCGGTGGCAGTGAGACTGGCTGAGACGCCGGAAATGCAGGGCAAGACGATCGTGGTGATTTTGCCGGACTCTGGCGAGCGCTACCTGTCGAGCATGTTGTTCAGTGATCTGTTTACCGATCAGGAAAATCAGGCATAGGAGCAAATGCCTTCGCTGGTGTAACGCGTTCTCTGTAGCAGCTGGCGCAGCCTGCGTTCGACTGCGAAGCACTCGTAAAATCAGGCAACGCGGTGTTTCAGTAAGTCCGCGCGCTCGGATTTTACGACGGCTTCGCAGTCGAACGCAGGCTGCGCCAGCTGCTACAGATCGTCTGCCGGCATTGAGGGTAGCAAGGTGCTGACTCAGGTCAGCCCCCGTTCAGTAATCCCGTGTTATGAAGTGCTTTGTTACGCAATCTTCAATACTGAATGTTGAATAAAGTGGGTTTTTCCCGAGGCCGGTAGTGATTATCATGGCCGGCTGCCACGTCGGGTAAATGGCGTAGCGCAGAGTTGCCTATTCTCAAGGAGTTGTTGATGACCTTTTCCTTTGCCGCGAAGGCGTCGCTGTTATTGTTGTTTTTGGGCAGCACCCTCTATGTGCATTTGCGCGGCAAGGCGCGATTGCCTGTCCTGCGACAGTTCGTCAACCACTCAGCGCTTTTCGCGCCCTACAACGCCTTGATGTATGTGTTCTCCGCCGTGCCGTCCAGGCCTTACCTGGACCGCAGTAAATTCCCGGAGCTGGACGTACTCAAGGACAATTGGGAAGACATCCGTGACGAAGCGATGCACCTGTTTGACGAGGGTTATATTCGCGCCGCGGAAAAGAATAACGACGCCGGTTTCGGCTCTTTCTTCAAGAAGGGCTGGAAGCGTTTCTACCTCAAGTGGTACGACAAACCGCTGCCTTCTGCCGAAGCCCTGTGCCCGAAAACCGTGGCACTGGTCAGCAGCATCCCCAACGTCAAGGGCGCGATGTTCGCGTTGCTCCCTGGGGGCAGTCACCTGAACCCGCACCGTGATCCGTTCGCGGGCTCCCTGCGGTATCACCTGGGACTGTCGACGCCTAATTCCAACAGCTGCCGGATCTTCGTCGATGGTCAGGAATACGCCTGGCGCGATGGCGAAGACGTGATGTTCGATGAGACCTATGTTCACTGGGTCAAGAATGAAACCGAAAAGACTCGAGTGATCCTGTTCTGTGACATCGAGCGACCGCTCAGCAATCGGTTCATGACCCGTATCAACCGCTACATCAGTGGCTGGCTCGGCCGCGCCACGGCGCCGCAGAACCTGGATGATGAACGTGTTGGCGGGATTAATCAGGTGTACGCCTGGAGCAAGAACTCCAGCGACCGGTTCAGTGGCGTGATCAAACAGTGGAAGCGTCGTCATCCCAAGGCTTACCGAGTGCTGCGGCCAGTATTGGCGGTGGTGGTGCTGGTGGCGTTGGGGTATTGGCTGTTTGGATAAAAACACGCTTTTTGTAGCAGCTGGCGCAGCCTGCGTCCGGCTGCGAAACAGTCGCAAGAGTTTAAAGTGAGGTTTTTCTGAAGCACCGTGTCGCCTGATGCACGACTGCTTCGCAGTCGGACGCAGGCTGCGCCAGCTGCTACAGGTTGTATTACGTTCGATACTCGTCCATTGCAATCCATATCACCCACTGGTTATAGTCGCCGCTCGGTGTTCTCCAACCCGCCGTCCACTCATCAAAAAAGATCAGCCCATGCCAGCTTCCTTCCTCAACGCGGTAGTCGATTCAGCGGTCAACGCTGGCGTCGTGCCGTGCGGGAATCAGCAGCCTGTGCAGATCAGTCATTACCCCCCACCTGTTCGTAGCACGCCGGTGTACGCAGTCGTATCACCGCCGGGCGTCGGCGTTTCGGGCTGATCAGCTTCGTCTTGCTGTTCCCCGCGCCCGCCTGAAAAAACCTACTGAACTTCAGCTCCGGCTGGATTGGCTTTTTGCCTGACTACAGGTGGTATTCATGTTTGTCCTTTCGAAAAAAACCGCGCTCGCGGCGGCGTCCACGAGCCTGTTCGTTCTGCTGTGGAGCAGCGGAGCGATCTTCTCCAAATGGGGGCTGGCCCACGCGTCACCCTTTGCCTTTCTGCTCATTCGCTTCGCCATTGCCTTCTGTGGATTGGCGCTGCTGACGCCGTTGCTCAAGCTGAAACTGCCCAAGGGCGGCAAGCCGATGTTGTATGCGATGGCCGCGGGCGTGGTGCTGTTGGGGGCCTATCAGATTTTTTATCTGCTGGCCCTGGACCTCAAAGTCACGCCTGGCGTCATGGCGACGATCATGGGCGTGCAGCCGATCCTGACCGTGGTGATCATGGAGCGGCAGCGATCGATCAGCCGGATGTTCGGGCTGGCGCTGGGGCTGGCCGGATTGATCATGGTGGTTTACCAAGGCATCGGTCTGGCCGGGATGTCGCTGGCCGGGATGGTCTTCGGTCTGTTGGCGCTGGCGAGCATGACGTTCGGTTCGATCATGCAAAAGCGCATCACTGAAAATCCCCTCGGCACGCTGCCTGTGCAATACCTCGCCGGCCTGTTGCTGTGCGGGATTTTCGTGCCGTTCCAGCCATTTCACTTCGAGCACAGCAGCGGTTTCATCGTGCCGGTGTTATGGATGGGCTTGGTAGTTTCGGTGCTGGCGACGCTGCTGCTGTACCGGTTGATCGCTCGGGGCAATCTGGTGAATGTCACCAGTCTGTTTTACCTGGTGCCCGCGGTGACGGCGGTGATGGATTACCTGTTTTTCGGTAATCGGTTGGCGACGCTGAGCATGCTCGGCATGTTGCTCATCATCGTCGGGCTGGTGTTTGTGTTCCGCAAACCGGCATAAGAGAGCGCGAAGAAACCAGAAGGCCCGGAGTACTGCTCCGGGCCTTTTTTATTTGGTCAACGCGTGCTCCGCCCGCACCGAATTCATGAACGCCTGCATGGCCGATGATTGAATGCGATGCCGCCGGGTGATCAGCCCAAAAGGCGGCAGCCGTGCTTCGAACTTGATCGGCAACACCGCCAGCAAGTCTCGACCGGCATAATCCTCGACCACCGACACCGGCGTGACACCGAGCATGTCGGTCTGCTGAATCAACGACAGCAAGGTCATGATCGATGTGGTTTCGACAATGCTGCTGGGGATATCGACCCGCGCATTGTGGAACACCTGATTGATGATCGCGCGCATCGGGCTTGGCTGCTGCTGCAGCACCCAGGTCATGTTCTGCAATTCGGCCCAGCTCAGTTGTGTCGCTTTTGCCAACGGATTATGCGCGCCAGCGATGACGCACAACGCCTCTTCGCCGAGGCTGTCGAACAGCAATTCTTCGGCCCGGGCACCCGCCGGAATCCGCCCCAGTACGATGTCCAGTTGATCCTGCAGTAACGCCTGCACCAGCACGTCGCTGGTGTCGACCTGGATGCTCATGGACAACCGGGGATGGCTTTGTTTCAAGGTCGCGATGGTTCGGGTTAACAGCCCCGAGGCCAGCGCGGGGATCGCGCCGACGGCAACCCGACCCAGGTTGCCGGACTGCAGCGCCACCAGTTCTTCGCGCATGCCGCTGAGTTCGGCGAACACCATACGGGCGTAATAGGTGACGGTTTCCCCGAACGGGGTAGCGCGCATGCCCCGAGGCAGACGTTCGAAGAGCTCGACGCCCAGCAGGTCCTCGGCTTCATGGAGCATCTTGGTTGCGGCGGGTTGGGTCATGCCGATGTGGTCAGCGGCCCGGCGCAACGAACCGAATTCCTCCAACGCGAGCATCAGCCGCAATTGGCGCAGACGCAGTCGACTGTGGATCACATTGGCTTCTGGAATTCGGGTCATGGGCTCGACTCGCAAAAAAGACTGCGGCAAGCCTGACAACAAATGTCAGGCGTTGCCAGCATTGCTGTGTCACAGCACCGATTTTGGTTTGGCGACAGCGGGTTTGCGCAAGCCCATCAGGGTTTGCAACGCCTTGGAAATCAGTGGCCAGAACAGCATCAGCAGCGCCGCCGTCGTCAGGCAACCCACCAACGGGTTGGACCAGAAAATCCCAAGTTGTCCGTCTGAGAACAGCATCGACTGACGGAACGCATCTTCAGCCTTGTCCCCCAGAACAGCGGCCAGTACCAGTGGCGCAATCGGGTAACCGAGCTTCTTGAACAGGTACCCCAGCGCACCAAAGCCCAGCATCAGCACCACGTCGAAGAACGAGTTGTGCACCGAGTACGCGCCAATGGTGCAGACCATGATGATGATCGGCGCAATGATGGAAAACGGGATACGCAGGATCGAAGCGAACAATGGCACCGTGGCCAACACCACGATCAGGCTCACGACGTTACCCAGGTACATGCTGGCAATCAGTCCCCAGACGAAATCATGCTGCTCGACGAACAGCGTCGGCCCAGGGTGCAGGCCCCAGATCATCAACCCGCCAAGCATCACTGCCGCCGTGGCAGAACCGGGAATGCCCAGGGTCAGCATCGGCAGCAGGGCACTGGTGCCCGCCGCATGGTCAGCGGTCTCCGGAGCAATCACCCCTTCAAGTTCACCCTTGCCGAAGTTGTCGCGGTTCTTCGAGAAACGTCGCGCCAGGCTGTAGCTCATGAACGATGCCGCCGTCGGACCGCCAGGCGTAATGCCCATCCAGCAACCCACCAGCGTGCTGCGCAAAATGGTCCACCAGTAACGCGGCAACTTGGCCCAGGTGCGCAAGATCACCATCGGTGTAATGCGTGCGTGCTCGCCGCGAAACACCAGGCCTTCCTCGACGGTGCAGAGAATTTCACCGATACCGAACAGGCCGATTACCGCCACTTCGAAACTGATGCCGGTCATGAGGGCCGGTTGATCGAAAGTCAGGCGCAGGTTGCCTGACACCGTGTCCATGCCAACTGCGGCCATGGCGAAACCGATCATCATGGCGACCACGGTTTTCAGCGGCGGATTTTTGCTCATGCCAATGAATGTGCAGAACGCCAACAGGTACACCGCGAAGAACTCCGGCGAACTGAAGGACATGGCGAATTCGGCAATGCGCGTCGACAAAAAGGTCAGCAGCAACACGCCAGCCAGCGCGCCAATCAGTGCCGAGCTGAACGCTGCGGTGAGGGCTTCGGCGGCGCGACCTTCACGGGCCATCGGGTAGCCGTCGAAGGTGGTCGCCACCGATGAGGGCTCACCGGGAATGTTGAACAGGATCGAGGTAATCGAGCCGCCAAACAGCGCGCCCCAATACATGCACGACAACAGGATGATCGCCGAGACCGGCGACATGGTGAACGTCAGCGGCAACAGCAGCGCCACGCCATTAGGGGCACCGAGACCGGGCAACACACCGACCAGAATGCCCAGCAGCACGCCGATCACCATCAGGCCGATATGGCCCGGGGTCAGGATCAGGTTCATGCCTTGCAGCAGGGAATCGAACTCGCTCATTTGAAAGATCTCCCGACCTGGGCAATCCAGTCGCCCATCGGGCCGGCATCCAGCGGGACCTTGAACCACAGTGCGAAAATCAGATAGCTGGCAAGCACGGCACCGAGGGACACGGTGGCGATCATCAACTTGCTGTAGGGCTGGGTACGGACCTTGTCACGCCACATGAACCAGGCGATGAAACAGGCTGAGGCGACATAAATGCCCGTCAACGGCATGGCCGCCACGAACAGCGCAATCGGGATAAACACCGATATCACTTGCTTGAACGCGCTACGGCTGACGAATGAAATGCTCAGGGCTTGCCAGCGCACCAGGGTCAATACGCCGTTGCCCACACTGGCCGCGCTCAACATCAGGCCGATGTAGAAGGGAAAATAACCCGGCTCGGGGCCGGAATCGCCCCAGCCGATACCTTGTTCGATACTGCCAAACATCACCACCGCGCCGATCAGCGTGGTGAACAATGTCAGGCCGAGTTCGACCCAGCGGGTGCCGACCAGCGCGGGTGAATCCGAAGAATGAGACATGAAAGCACCTCCAGAAGGTGACGGCCGTGCGCAGGCGGACGGCCGTGGGCAACTCAGTTTTTCAGCCAGCCGGCTTCCTTGAACACCGGGGTCACGCGAGCGGTGTCTTTTTCAATGTAGGCGGTCAGCGGCTCGCCCTCGAGGAAGGTCGGCACCAGAGCGTTCTGTTTGACGTAGGCCTTGAACTCAGGCGTCTCGGTGACTTTGCGCATCAACTCGACATAGAACGCGCGCTGTTCGGCGGTGACTTCGCCAGGCATGAACACGGTGCGCGGGAAGCGGTACTGATCGACCCCCAGGCCTTCTTCATGGCACGTCGGGACATCGGCCCACGACTTGTCGCCAGCGACTTTCTCGGTGTAGGCCATGCGCTCTTTACTGAACACGCAGAGCGGCTCGACCTGATCACCACGCCATTGACTGATGCTTTCGCTGGGATTGTTGACGTTGGCGGCGATGTGTTTGCCGGCCAGTTGAGTGGCTGCTTCACTGCCGCTTTTGAACGGGATGTACACCAGTTTGCTGTTGGTGGTCTGGTTCAGCAGGAGGGTGAGGGTCTGGTCGACATCCTTGGACTGACTGCCGCCCATGCGCAGGTTCGACGGGTCAGCCTTGACGGCTTCATAGAATCCTTTGGCGTTCTTCCAGGGCGCGCCTTTGTAACTCCAGAGGATGAAGTCGTCCTCAGCCACTGCGGCCACGGGTGTCAGTTCCTGCCATTGATAACCGAGCTTGGACACCAGGGGCAGCAGGTAGATGTTGTTGGTACCGATCACCAGTTTGTCGGGATCGCCTTTGTTCATTTTCAGGTCGAGAAAGGCTTCGGCGCCATTGCCGCCACCCTTGTTGAGGACGATGGTATTAACGTCGAGCAGTTTGTGAGTGGTGATGATCGACTGGATCAGACGGCCGAGCTGGTCGGTGCCGCCACCAGGACCGCCGGCGACGACGATTTCGACGTTCTTGTCCGGTTGCCAGGCCGCATGAGCGAGTGCAGGAAGGGCGCCGGCGGCGACCAGTGTGCAGCCAAGAAACAGACGGGACGTACGACGGACGAATGCATTTCGCATGGAAGGGCCTCGTTTTTGTAGTTGTTATGAGTGACTTGTCTGCGCTCGAAAGCCGCAAGCCTGGTCCGAGTGTGGGAAGGTGTTTGCCTCGCGTCTAGTCAAAACAATACATACACCGATAGCCTGGGGTTATAGGTACCAACATCAAAAATGACAGTTTTCCCCTAGCGCTTTGTGCCAGAGCGTTTCGCGATGAAAAGCTCTTCAGACGCGAGGCAGTGAAAGCCCGGTGAAAGCAGGGTATGCAATAACCCAAGGCTATCGCCTGATTTCAAGTATTGATTAGACGGTTATCACCGAGCCTTCGATAGTGCTCACCAGACGCCGTATAAACGGTGTCGTTGCATCCACAAAAATAATAAACAGAGGTACGCACCATGGCTCGTCCCAGTGCTTCCCTGCATCTGCCTGGTGCAGATGTTCAGTCAGCGGCAGTGACTGCGGCAACACCGCAGGCGACCACTCGCACCGCCAGCAATGTGCGCTGGAAAATCTTCGCGATTGTTTTCGCCTTGACCATGGTCAACCTGATCGACCGGGTGTCGTTGTCCATCGCGATGCCGACCATCGCCCATGAATTTTCCCTGTCACCGAGTATGCAAGGGCTGATTCTCAGCAGTTTCTTCTGGGCGTATGCCTTGCTGCAGATTCCTGGCGGCTGGCTGATCGATCGCTTCGGTCCGCACCGGGTCATCAGCTGGTCCACCGGGTTATGGGGCACCTTTCAGGTGATCGCGGCATTCGCTACGGGAGGGCTGTCATTGTTGTTCGCCCGGGTTGCCCTGGGCGCCGCAGAAGCACCGTTGTTTCCCTCCGGCGGCAAGCTCATCTCCTTGTGGCTGGCCCCGAGCGAGCGCAGCCGTGGCGCGGTGCTGATGGACAGTGGCAGCCCATTGGGTGTGGCGGTTGGCGGGTTGATCATTGCCTACCTGATCGCTTCGCTGGACTCCTGGCGCCTGGCCTTTGTGATTGCCGGCATCGCGACACTGGTGCTGGCCTGGGTGGCGCAACGTTACCTGCGCGATGACCCGGCCACGCACCCGCAGGTGAACGCCGAAGAGCTTGAGAAGATCAACGCCGGCCGCGCCACCCCAGCCGCTGAAGCCGCGCGCATTCCGGTCAAAGGCCTGGGCATTGCCGCGCGTTCCCTGAGCGGATTGCTGATCGGTCGCGCCAGCTGGGCGATGGTGTATTTCGGGCTGCTGACCTGGGGGCCAAGCTACCTGGCACAGGCCCGCGGGTTCGATATCAAAGGCATCGGCGCCGCCACTTTCGTGATCTTTGTGTGCGGCGCTCTGGGGTCGTTGACCGGCGGTTTTCTCTGCGACGGCCTGATCCGCAAGGGCGTCAGCCGAGGGGTTGCGGTCAAGAGCCTGCTGGCGTTTTCCGGTCTGGTGGCCCTGGGTGCGTTCCTGTTGCTGCCGACCCTGAGTGATCCTTTTGCGGCCGTGGCGTTGTTGGCCATGACCGCCTTTTTTCTTATGTGGGGCAGCCTCTACTGGAGCTTTCCGGCGTTGTTGGCCGCGCCGGCACGGGTCGGTTTGATTGGCGGCGTGATGAACATGGCGGGCAGCACCGGCGGCATCGCGGTGCCGATTCTGGTGGGCGTGATCCTGCAGATGTCGGGTGGTTTTGCGCCGGTCCTGGGTTTCTTTGCGGTGTGCTCGGCGATCTTCGTGCTGGCTACGCTGTTCATCAGTCTTGATGAGGTGCGTCATGGGTGAGTTGTGGAATGGCCCGATCATCGATGCCCATCATCATTTCTGGGACCCTGCGATCAACGACCATCCCTGGCTCGCCCCGGAGGCCAATATTGCGTTTCGCTACGGCGACTACAGTGCGATCAAGCGTCGTTATTTTCCCGACGATTACTTCGCTGATGCCGGTCCTCATCACGTCGTGCAAACGGTGTACATCGAGACCGAGTGGAACCCGCAGGACCCGATTGGCGAAACCCGTTTCATCGAGGGCCTGGCCGCTCGTTATGGCGTACCCAATGCGATCGTGGCGCAAGCCTGGCTCGATCATCCGGACGCCATCGCGGTCCTGACCGAACAGGCCGCATTCAAGTGCGTACGCAGCGTGCGTCACAAGCCTGGCGGACCGACGACGCCAGAGCAGGTGGGGCATGTGCGCAGCTTGATGAGTGATGAGCGCTGGCGTCGCGGTTATGCCGCGCTGGAAGGTCTGGGACTGCATTTTGATTTGCAGTCACCCTGGTGGAACCTGCACGAGGCCGAACGCCTGGCCCGGGATTTTCCTCGCACCACGCTGATTCTCAACCACGCCGGGTTGCCCAATGACCGTAGCGCCGAAGGCTTGGCGGGGTGGCGTCTGGCGATGTCGCGACTGGCCCAGTGGCCCAACGTGCAGGTGAAGGTTTCCGGCCTCGGCCAGGCCGGCCAGCCTTGGCGCGCCAAGGACAACGCCTGGATCGTGCGCGAAGTCATTGCCATGTTCGGTACCGATCGAGTGATGTTCGCCAGCAACTTTCCGGTGGACAGCCTGTGCGGTTCGTTCGATGACATTTACAGCGGATTCAAATCCATCGTGGCTGATCTGCCGAGCGCCGATCAGCAACGACTTTTCTACAGTAACGCGCAGCGGGTTTATCGCTGCGAGCCTTGCGCCATTGAGCGGACATGGCCAGAACCCTTGAGGAGTGAAGCATGAACAAGACAACCATCGCCATGGTCCTGGGTGACCCGGCGGGCATCGGCCCGGAACTGATCGCACGCCTGCTCGCGGAGCCTGCCGTACGCAGCCAGGCGAATGTGATTTTGATTGCTGACGAGGCGGAAATGCAGCGCGGCATGCGCATTGCCGGCGTGGAGTTTCCCTACCGTCGTGTGGCGTCGCTGGAGCAGTTGTCGTTCACCGATGACACGCCGTTGTTCTACGATTTCCGCGGCGACACCTTGGGAGCGTTTCCCCGCAGTGAAGCCAGCGTCATTGGTGGTCGCTACAGCCTCGATACCCTGGAAAAAGCGCTGCGCCTGACCGAGGCCGGGACCACCGATGCCGTGCTGTTCGGGCCACTGAACAAGACCTCGCTGCACATGGCTGGCATGGCGCATAACGACGAGTTGCACTGGTTCGCCGAGCTGCTGGATTTCCACGGGCCGTTCTGCGAATTCAATGTGCTCGATAACCTCTGGACGTCGCGGGTCACGTCCCATGTGGCCTTGTCCGAAGTCCCGGGCATGTTGACTCAAGCGCGCGTAGTGGAGGCGATCCAGCTGATTGACACCGCGCTCAAACGCAACGGCCTGGAAAAACCACGCATCGGCGTCTGCGGCTTGAACCCGCACAACGGAGACAACGGTTCGTTCGGTCGCGAGGAACTGGACATCATCGGCCCGGCGGTGCGTTCGGCGCAGGCACTTGGAATAGCGGCAGAAGGACCTTATCCGGGCGATACGATTTTCCTCAAGGTGCAGGGCGATGCCAGTGCCTTCGACGCGGTCGTGACCATGTACCACGACCAGGGCCAGATCGCGATCAAGTTGATGGGATTCTCCCGCGGCGTGACCGTGCAGGGCGGCCTGCCGATCCCGATTACCACCCCGGCCCACGGCACCGCGTTCGACATCGCCGGCCAGGGCAAGGCCAACGTCGGTGCAATCCGCCAGGCGTTCGAGATTGCCTGCCGGATGGGGACCAACAGCTACTGATTTTGCGATAACCGAACAACGCATCACTCTGTGGGAGCGGGCTTGCCCGCGATGACGGCAGTGCAGACACCTTGTTGGTGTCTGTCAGACCGCTATCGCGGGCAAGCCCGCTCCCACAGTGGTTTGTGTATGCCCGATAACCTCATCTAACTGATAACCCGTTGTTGCGATCACCCCAGGTTATCGTCGGATACGCATAAGTGATTATCCGCCACCCCCTGGCGCTGGCTACAGTCGGTCCATCGAATGCCTGGAGCCTGCGATCCAAGCGGCTTTGCGCACACGACCCAACAATGACAAGAATCCGGCAGCGCAAGGAAACTGTATTCATGAAAATCAAAGCGATCCGTACCCGCGTTTTCGAGTGGAAAGGCAAAGTCGTTCCCCCTCAAGCGCACTTCTGCACCAACGCCAGCGACATCCTGTTCGAGCGTGGCGATGCCATGGGCTCGTTCCGTTTTCATGGTTGGCTGGTGGTGGAAGTCGAGACCGATACCGGTCTTGTCGGCATCGGTAACTGCGCCCTGGCCCCGCGTGTCGCCAAGGAAATCATCGACACTTACCTGGCCCCGATCGCCATTGGCGAGGACCCGTTCGACAACGAATACATCTGGCAGAAAATGTACCGCCAGAGCCACGCCTGGGGCCGCAAAGGCATCGGCATGGCGGCCATCTCGGCGATCGACATCGCCATCTGGGACATCATGGGCAAAGCCGTGAACAAGCCGGTGTTCAAGCTGCTCGGTGGACGCACCAAAGAAAAGATCTGGACCTACGCTTCCAAGCTCTACGCCAACGACAACCTTGACCTGTTCCTCGAAGAAGCCCAGGGCTATCTGAACCAGGGTTTCACCGCGCTGAAAATGCGTTTCGGGTACGGCCCGAAAGACGGCCCGGCGGGCATGCGCAAGAACATCGAGCAAGTCCGCGCGCTGCGTGAACTGGCCGGTCCTGACGTCGATATCATGCTCGAATGCTACATGGGCTGGACCCTGGAATATGCCCGCCGGATGTTGCCAAAGCTGGCCGAATTTGAGCCGCGCTGGCTCGAAGAACCGGTGATCGCCGATGACATCGAAGGCTACATTGAACTGAAAAAAATGGGGATCATGCCGATCTCGGGCGGTGAGCATGAATTCACCTCCTACGGCTTCAAGGATCTGCTGGAACGCCGCGCCATCGACGTGATCCAGTACGACACCAACCGCGTCGGCGGCATCACCGCTGCGCGCAAGATCAACGCCATGGCTGAAGCCTGGTCGGTGCCGGTGATTCCTCACGCCGGGCAGATGCACAACTACCACCTGACCATGTCCACCACCGCGTCGCCGATGGCCGAGTTCTTCCCGGTATTCGACGTCGAAGTCGGCAACGAACTTTTCTACTACGTGTTCAAAGGCGAGCCGCAGCCGGTCAACGGTTACATCCAGCTCGACGACAACACGCCGGGCCTGGGCCTGGAAATTTCCGATGAATATTTGAGCGACTTCAACATCATCGAATGACCGTGTAGTGGGGAACTCCTGTGGTGAGGGGATTCATCCCCGTTGGGCTGCGAAGCGGCCCCAGCGCCCGCTCAAAGGGCTGGGTTGAGCCGACTCACGACTGCTTCGCAGCCGAACGGGGCGGTGCGACGTTCGCTAAATCCCCTCGCCACAATTATGACTTTTTGGAGGGCCGACATGCGCCTGATTCAATTTGAAAACTCAGCCGGCGAACGCCAGGTCGGCCTCGTCGATGGGGCACAGGTCCAGGTGCTGCTGAACACGCGCAGCACCCGTGAACTGGCACTCGCGGCGATCCGCGCCAATCGCAGCCTGCAAGAAGAAGCCGCAACCCGTGGCACCGTGCCGGGCCCGGATTACGCGCAACTGCTGCAGCAGGGCAACGTCCTGCCGCCGCTGGATCACGAAGACCCGGCCCATTGCCTGATCAGTGGCACCGGCCTGACCCATCTGGGCAGTGCATCGGCGCGGGACAAGATGCACCAGCAAGAAGGTGCGGTTGAAGCCGGCATGACCGACACCATGCGCATTTTCAAATGGGGTCTGGAAGGTGGGAAGCCTGAAGCCGGCCAGGTCGGGGCGCAACCGGAATGGTTCTACAAGGGCGACGGCAGCATCGTCGTGCGACCCGGTGCGGACTTCCCGGTGCCGCCGTTCGCCGAAGACGCCGGCGAGGAGCCGGAACTGACCGGCCTCTATGTCATCGGCGACGATGGCCTGCCGTACCGTGTCGGTTATGCCTTGGGTAACGAGTTCTCCGACCATGTGATGGAGCGGCGCAATTACCTGTACCTCGCGCACTCGAAGCTGCGCTTTTGCGCCTACGGCCCGGAACTGCGCGTCGGTGAGTTGCCCCGGCATCTGGCCGGCACCAGCCGCATCAAACGCAACGGTGAAGTGATCTGGGAAAAGGAATTTCTCAGCGGCGAAGACAACATGTGCCACAGCCTCGCCAACCTTGAATTCCATCACTTCAAATACGCCCAGTTTCTGCGTCCGGGGGATGTCCACGTGCATTACTTCGGCACCGCCACGCTGTCGTTCGCCGACGGGGTCAAAACCCAGCCGGGTGACCGGTTCCAGATCAGCCTCGACGCGTTCGGTGCGCCCCTGGAAAACGGCATTGGCGAGAGCTCCCAACCGTTAGACATCGGCCAGGTGCGTGCGCTTTAAGTCTTCAATTGCCGGTGTTTTGGCCCGGTCAAGGAACCTCCCATGAACACGTTATCAGGACACAACTACATCGCTGGCCGTCGCAGCGCCAACGGGACTGTACAGCTGCAAAGCCTCGATGCAACCACTGGCGAGCCGCTGCCCGGTACCTTCTATCAAGCCAGCGAAGCGGAAGTGGACGCCGCCGCCAAGGCTGCAGCCGCTGCTTATCCGATCTATCGCAACGTCAGCGCTGAAAAGCGTGCGTTGTTCCTGGAGGCGGTCGCCGATGAAATCGATGCCTTGGGTGATGACTTCGTCGCGACTGTTTGCCGTGAAACGGCATTGCCGGCGGGGCGCATTCAGGGTGAGCGCGGCCGTACCAGTGGCCAGATGCGCCTGTTCGCCAAGGTCCTGCGACGCGGCGATTTCTATGGCGCGCGCATCGACCAGGCATTGCCCGAGCGCCAGCCATTGCCGCGTCCGGATCTGCGCCAGTACCGCATCGCGTTAGGTCCGGTGGCCGTGTTCGGTGCCAGTAACTTCCCGCTGGCTTTTTCCACGGCCGGTGGCGATACCGCTTCGGCGCTCGCCGCCGGCTGCCCGGTGGTGTTCAAGGCGCACAGCGGGCACATGGCAACCGCCGAATGGGTGGCGGATGCGATCATCCGCGCGGCCGAACGTACCGAGATGCCTGCGGGCGTGTTCAACATGATCTTTGGCGGTGGCGTCGGTGAGTGGCTGGTCAAGCATCCGGCGATCCAGGCGGTGGGCTTCACCGGCTCGCTCAAGGGCGGTAATGCATTGAGCCACATGGCGGCGACCCGACCACAGCCGATCCCGGTGTTTGCCGAGATGTCGAGCATCAACCCGGTGTTCCTGCTACCTGAAGCACTCAAGGTGCGTGGCGAACAGATTGCTGCGCAGCTCGCCGGTTCGGTGACCTTGGGCTGTGGTCAGTTCTGCACCAATCCTGGCCTGGTCATCGGCCTGCGTTCGCCGCAGTTCAGCCTGTTTCTGGAATCGTTTTGCGCGAGCATGAACCAGCAGCCGGCACAAACCATGCTCAATGCCGGCGCGTTGGGCAGCTACAGCCAAGGCCTTGCCGAATTGCACGAGCATCCGGGCGTGACGCATCTTGCAGGCAAACCGCAACAGGGAAATCAGGCGCAACCGCAAGTGTTCCAGGCGGATGTCGGCCTGCTGCTCAGGGGCGATGAGTTGCTTCAGGAAGAAGTGTTCGGACCCACCACCATCGTTATTGAAGTAGAGGATCAGGCGCAGATGGCCGCGGCCTTGCAGGGCTTGCGCGGGCAGCTGACGGCGACGCTGATCGGCGAGTCTGACGAGTTGCTGGAGTACCGTTGGCTGGCCGAATCGCTGCAGGAAAAAGTGGGGCGGATCCTGCTTAACGGCTATCCGACCGGGGTCGAGGTGTGCGAGGCCATGGTGCACGGCGGGCCGTACCCGGCAACGTCCGATTCGCGCGGGACGTCGGTCGGCTCGCTGGCCATTGACCGATTCTTGCGGCCGGTGTGCTTCCAGAATTACCCGGACGCCTTGCTCCCCAAGGCGCTGCAGAATGCCAACCCGCTAGGGATTCGGCGGTTGGTGGATGGTGAGGTGAGTCAGTCGGCTTTGTAGTGCCTGCACTGACGCCATCGTCGGAACACCGCCCGGGGCAAGCCCGGCTCCCACATTGATTGGTGTCGCACACATATTCTGTGCTCCACCTCAAAACCCTGTGGGAGCCGGGCTTGCCCCGGGCGGTGTTCCGACGATGGCGTCATCAGCAGCACTGCATATTTACTTGGCAGCCACCTCGATAGGCTTCACCGCCGGCTTCAACACCAGCCACAACGCCACCGCAATCAACACCCCGCCATAAATGTGTGCCATCGACAAAGGCTCATCCAGCAACATCGCCCCCCACAACACCCCGAACGGCGGAATCATGAAGGTCACGGTCATCGATTTCACCGGACCGATGGACGTGAGCAGGCGGAAGTAAACAATGTACGCGAACGCCGTGCATCCCAAGCCTAGCCCCAGCAACGACAACCAGACATTCCAGCCACCCCAGCTCGCCGGCGGCTCGCTGATCACGCTGTAGCCGAACAGCGGCAGCAGGAACAACGTCGCCCCCAGCATGCTGCCCAGCGCCGAAAGACGGCTGTCGAGGCCGCCGGCCTGATCCAGCCAGCGACGGGCGAGGAACCCGGCGAAGCCGTAGCAGGTGGTAGCCAGCAGGCAGGCGAGGGCGCCCATCAGCAGTTGCAGGTCAAACGCCACCGGACCGGCACGGGTCAGAATGCCGACGCCAAACAGGCCCAGGAATACGCCACCCAGCTTGGCGCCGGTGAGTTTTTCACTGAAGAACAGCCCGCCAATCAACACCCCCATCAAGGGTGTCGTGGCATTGAAAATCGCCGAGTACCCGGCAGGCAGCACTTGCGCCGCCACGGAGTACAGCGTCGCCGGAATCCCGGAATTGATCACCCCGAGCAACATCACGGTCTTGAGTTTGCCTTTGAAATCCCAGCTGATACGCATCAGTCCCAGGATCACCAGCAGGCCGACGGCCGCGATCGATACACGGAAAAATGCGGTCGGAACCGTGCCAATCACCGGGGCGATGATGCGCATGAACAGAAAGCTCGCGCCCCAGATGGCGGCCAGCGACAGCAAACGGAAAATATCGACGGGGTTCACGGGGCATTCCTTCCTTGATGGGGACGGGAGTGTTGCTGAGTGAGTGGTCTGTCGCAACCGAAAAACGGGCAATTAATTAAGCGGGGGGTGTGAGCCGATCACTGATCGCCAGGACCCACCTCGGAGTCGCGTCGCAAGACGAAGCGGCCTTAAACTGTATCACCGCAAAATTGCGCTTCTCCTGCACCCGGTTAACTGGCTAAGCTCAGGGTTCCGAATTCCCGCAGAGGTCTCACCATGGCGCAGCAATGGCCAGCCGCCGACATTGCCCGAATGATCCTCGAGGGCTTTGACGATTACCGCGAGCATTTCCGCCAGATCACCGACGGCGCCCGGGCTCGATTCGAGCAGGCCCAGTGGCAGGAGACGCAATCGGCCTCGGCCGCGCGGATCAATCTGTACGAAGAAAAAGTCAGCGAAACCGTAGAGCGCCTGCGTATCGCCTTCGACAGCGACACGCTGGACGTCAGCTGCTGGCCGCTGGTCAAGAGTGCCTACATCAAGCTGATCGACCTGCGCTTCGACGATGAACTGTCCGAGACCTGGTACAACTCGATCTTCTGCGGGCTGTTCAGCCATGACCTGATCAGTGATGGCTGCATGTTCATCCACACCACCCGGCCGAGCCTGCGTAGGGCCCGGGCAGCACAAACCCGCACCTACAAACCTCAAGGGCAGCTCTCCGGCATGCTGGAGAGCATTTTTGCCGACTACCGTTTCAGCGAGGATTACGCCGATCTGGCCAGCGACCTGCGCCGCCTCGAAGCGCAATTGCGTGAGAACCTGCCGGACTGGGTGTGCAAGGACCCGGACCTGAGCGTCGAATTGTTTTCCTCGGTGCTTTATCGCAACAAAGGCGCCTACCTGGTGGGGCGCATCTACACCCAGGACGAGCAATGGCCGTTGGTGATTCCATTGCTGCACCGCGAAGGTCGCGGCATCCAGATCGATGCGCTGATCACCGATGAAGCCGATGTGTCGATCATCTTCTCGTTCACCCGGTCGTATTTCATGGTGGATGTACCGGTGCCAGCGGAGTTTATCGGGTTCCTCAAGCGCATCCTGCCGGGCAAGCACATCGCCGAGCTGTACACCTCGATCGGTTTCTACAAGCACGGCAAGTCCGAGTTCTATCGAGCGCTGATCAACCACCTGGCGAGCACCGACGATCAATTCATCATGGCCCCCGGCGTGCGCGGCATGGTGATGAGCGTGTTCACCCTGCCGGGTTTCAATACCGTATTCAAAATCATCAAGGACCGTTTCTCGCCGTCGAAAAACGTCGACCGTGCGACGGTGATCGAGAAGTATCGCCTGGTGAAAAGTGTCGACCGGGTCGGGCGCATGGCCGATACCCAGGAATTCGCCGATTTCCGTTTTCCCTTGAGCAAGTTCGATCCGGCGTGCCTGGAAGAATTGCTGGAAGTGGCCGCGTCCACGGTGTCGGTGGAAGACGACACGGTGCTGATTCGCCACTGCTGGACCGAACGACGGATGACGCCGCTCAACCTGTACCTGGAAAACGCCAACGACGATCAGGTACGCGAGGCGCTGGAAGATTACGGCCTGGCGATCAAGCAACTGGCGGCGGCGAATATTTTTCCCGGCGACATGCTGCTGAAGAACTTCGGCGTTACGCGTCACGGCCGGGTGGTGTTTTATGACTACGACGAAATCTGCTTCCTGACGGAAGCCAACTTTCGCCACATTCCGCAGCCGCGCACGCCGGAGGATGAGATGGCGTCCGAGCCGTGGTACTCGATCGGTCCGCTGGATGTGTTTCCCGAAGAGTTTCCACCGTTCCTGTTTGCCGATTCCGGCCAGCGCAGGCTGTTCGATCAGTTGCATGGCGAGCTGTATAACGCCGATTACTGGAAAAGCCTTCAGGAAGCCATTCGCGCCGGCAAGGTGATCGATGTGTTCCCGTATCGACGTAAGGGCTTCGACAGCGAGTAGCGCGCCAGAGTGAATCCTGTGGGTTGGGGGTTATCTGTGGTGCAAGGCTTTATCTGTGCGGAGAGGATTAATCTGTGCTGAGAGGATTAATCTGTGGGAAGGGATTTATCTGTGGCGAGGGGATTTATCCCCGTTCGGCTGCGAAGCAGACGCAAAACCATTCGATGCGGTCTATCTTAAGATTCCCGCTGTTTGTATTTGGGACCGCTTCGCGGTCCAACGGGGATAAATCCCCTCGCCACAGATAAGTCCTCTTAGCACAGATAAATCCCTTCACCACAGATAAATCCCCCTCTACAAAAGCGCATCACAGTCGTGTTAAGTGGCGCAAATCTGCGACAATCCGCCCACTGCGCCACTAGCCGACTGAATTGCGTACCTGATGACCGACGAATCGCCCTCCATCGACAAACTGCTGAAAAATCTCGATCACGCCATGCTCGCCGACCGCCATCGGCTGCGGCGGCAGTTGCTTGAGCTGCGCAAGAAACCTGATGAAGCCAAGCTGGCTCAGTGGGTGGCGCGCATGCAGGCGTCCTGTGATCAGGTGCTGGCGCGGCGTGCCAGCCTGCCGGTGGTGCGTTATGACGACAGCCTGCCGATTGCCGCCAAGCGCGACGAAATCAAAGAGGCGCTGCTCAAGCATCAGGTGCTGATCATTGCCGGCGAAACCGGTTCGGGTAAAACCACGCAGTTGCCGAAAATCTGCCTGGAAATCGGTCGCGGCCAGTACGGCCTCATTGGTCACACACAGCCCCGTCGAATCGCTGCACGCAGTGTGGCGAGCCGCGTCGCGGAAGAACTCGGTACACCGTTGGGGGCGCTGGTCGGCTACCAGGTGCGGTTCGAGGATCAGAGCGATTCCAACACCCTGATCAAACTGATGACCGACGGCATCCTGCTGGCGGAAACCCAGAACGACCGCTACCTCGAACGCTACGACACGATCATCGTCGACGAAGCCCACGAACGCAGCCTGAACATCGACTTCCTGCTCGGCTACCTGAAAACCCTGCTGCCCCGTCGCCCGGACCTGAAAGTCATCATCACGTCGGCGACCATCGATCTGGAGCGTTTCTCCAGGCATTTCGATGATGCGCCAATTGTCGAAGTCTCTGGCCGCACCTTCCCGGTAGAGACCTGGTATCGCCCGCTGACCCTGGAACAGGACGAGGAGGGCAACCGCGTCGAGGACGACCTGACCGTGGATCAGGCAATCCTCGCGACGCTGGACGAAATCGCTGCGTTCGAACGCAGCGAACGAAAGAGCCCAGGTGATGTGCTGGTGTTTTTGCCCGGCGAGCGCGAGATTCGCGACGCCGCTGACATGTTGCGCAAGGCGCAGCTCAAGCACACCGAAATCCTGCCCTTGTACGCGCGGTTGTCCCCGGCGGAACAGCAGCGGATTTTCCAGTCGCACCCCGGTCGTCGCGTGGTCCTGGCGACCAACGTCGCGGAAACGTCGTTGACCGTGCCGGGCATTCGTTACGTGATCGACAGCGGTACGGCGCGCATCAGCCGTTACAGCTACCGCGCCAAGGTCCAGCGCCTGCCCATCGAAGCCATTTCCCAGGCCAGCGCCAACCAGCGTAAAGGCCGTTGCGGACGGGTCGAACCGGGCATTTGCATCCGCCTGTATGGCGAAGAAGATTTCCTGGGCCGCCCGGAATTTACCGACCCGGAAATCCTGCGGACCAACCTCGCCGCCGTGATCCTGCAGATGCTGCATCTGCGCCTTGGCGAGATCACTGATTTCCCGTTTATCGAACCACCGGATGGCAAGGCCATCAGCGACGGTTTCAACCTGCTGCAAGAACTCTCGGCGGTGGACCGCAACAGCCAGCTGACCCCGCTCGGTCGTCAATTGGCGCGGCTGCCGGTGGACCCGCGCATGGGCCGCATGTTGTTGGAAGCGGCCAAGCTCGGCAGCTTGCAGGAAGTGCTGATCGTTGCCAGCGCCATGTCGATCCAGGACCCGCGCGAGCGTCCGCCGGAGCGTCAACAGGCCGCGGATCAGGCCCACGCGCAATGGAAAGACGTCGATTCGGACTTCGCCGGGCTGGTCAATTTGTGGCGTGGTTTCGAGGAACAGCGCCAGGCGCTGACGGCGAGTCCGCTGCGTAACTGGTGTCGCAAGAACTTCCTCAACTACCTGCGTCTGCGCGAGTGGCGCGACTCCCATCGCCAGTTGAGCCTGATCTGCCGCGACATGCAGCTAAGCCTCAACAAGGAGCCGGCGGATTATCCGAAGCTGCACAAAGCCGTGCTTTCGGGTTTGCTCAGTCAGATCGGCCAGAAAACCGAAGACGGTGATTACCTCGGAGCCCGTCAGCGGCGCTTCTGGATTCACCCCTCGTCGGGCCTCGGCAAGAAGCGTCCGCAATGGTTGATGGCCGCCGAGCTGGTGGAAACGACCAAGCTGTATGCGCGCATGGTCGCCAAGATCGACGCCGACTGGATCGAACCGCTGGCCGGGCACCTGATCAAGAAAAACCACTTCGAACCCCATTGGGAGAAGAAGCGCGGACAAGTCGTGGCGTTCGAGCAGATCACATTGTTCGGGCTGATCGTGGTCGGTCGCCGGCCGGTGCATTACGGCCCGATTGACCCGGTGGTGTCCCGTGAGTTTTTCATTCGCGAAGGCCTGGTGCGGGGCGAGATTCAATCGAAGGCCAAATGCCTGAGCGCCAACCAGAAACTCCTTGAACAGCTCGACGAACTGGAAGCCAAGGCCCGTCGTCGCGACATTCTGGCCGACGAAGAAACCCTGTTCGCGTTCTACGATGCGCGGCTGCCGGCGGAGATTTACCAGACCGCGACTTTTGACAGCTGGTATCGCGTCAACAGCCAGAAAGACCCGCAGCTGCTGATCATGCGCGAGGAAGACGTACTGGCTCGCGAAGCCAGCGAAGTCACCGCGCAGCATTACCCGGACACCTTGCACATTGGCGATCTGGAACTGGCACTGAGTTACCACTTCGAACCCAACCATCCCCGCGACGGGGTGACCCTGCGGGTGCCGGCGCCTTTGTTGCCGATGCTGCCTCCTGAACGGCTGGAGTGGCTGGTGCCGGGTGTGATCGAGGCCAAATGCATCGCGCTGGTACGCAACCTGCCCAAGGCCCTGCGCAAAAACTTCGTTCCGGTACCGGATTTCGTCAAAGCGGCGTTGCAGCGCATGACTTTTGCGGAAGGCTCATTGCCCCAGGCGCTGGGACGTGAACTGCTGCGCATGACCGGTGCGCGGGTCAGTGATGAAGCCTGGGCCGAAGCGGCGCAACAGGTCGACAGTCATTTGCGCATGAACCTGGAAATCGTCGATGGCCAGGGCAAGTTCCTCGGCGAAGGGCGTGATCTGGCGGAGCTGACGGCACGTTTCGCCGAAGCCAGTCAGGCCGCACTGGCGGTGCCGCAAACCGCGAAAAGCCAGCAGCCGGTGGAGGCGAAAGTCTTCGCCGCGGTGGCGGAGAAAACCCAGCAGAAGATCGCCGGGCTGTCGATGACGGTCTATCCCGCGCTGGTGGAAGAGAACGGAACGGTCAAGGAAGGGCGGTTCTCCACGCCGGCCGAAGCCGAGTTCCAGCATCGCCGCGCGTTGCAGCGGTTGCTGATGCAGCAGTTGGCGGAACCGGCGAAGTTCCTGCGTGGCAAGTTGCCGGGACTGACCGAGCTGGGCCTGATGTACCGCGACATGGGGCGCATCGACAGCCTGGTGGAAGACATTCTGTTGGCCAGCCTCGACAGCTGCATTCTTGAGGGTGAAGACCCGTTGCCCCGTGACGGCGCTGGATTGGCCGCGTTGGCCGAGCGTAAGCGTGGCGGCTGGACCGAGCATGCCGAACGCCTGGCGAAGTTGACGCTGGAGATTCTCAAGCTCTGGCATGGCCTGCAGAAACGCTTCAAGGGCAAGATTGATCTGGCGCAAGCTGTGGCGCTCAACGATATCAAGCAGCAACTGAGTCATCTGGTGTATCCGGGGTTCGTCCGCGAAACGCCGATGCAATGGCTCAAGGAGTTGCCGCGTTACCTGAAAGCGGTCGAGCAACGTTTCGAGAAAATTGGCGCGCAAGTGCAGCGGGATCGAGTCTGGAGCGGTGAGTTGTCGGGGCTGTGGGCTCAATACCAGGCCCGCGCCAGCAAACACGCCCAGGAGGGCAAGCGCGATCCACAGCTTGAGCTGTATCGCTGGTGGCTGGAGGAGTACCGGGTTTCCCTGTTTGCCCAGCAACTGGGGACCAAGGTGCCGATCTCGGACAAGCGCCTGAACAAGCAGTGGAGCCAAGTCGAACCCTGACCCCTGTGGGCGCCGGCTTTGTGGCGAGGGGATTTATCCCCGTTGGGTGGCGAAGCCGCCCCAAAAACATTGCGATCAAATGCCTAAGGTGCACCGAGGGTGACGGTTTTGCGCCTGCTTTGCAGCCGAACGGGGATAAATCCCCTCGCCACAAAGGTGCAACACAGGTGGCCCCAAGGATTGCTGTTGCTTTTGCAAATGGCGCCAAAACCCCACGTTTATGGCAAACTTCGCGCCTATAAACGCCGGCCCCGCAGTTTTGAGCCTTCACGGCTGCGGGCGGGTCGGAATAAAGCGATGCCAGGTTTGCGTCCCCCGGATGGGAATAGACCCTTTGTGCGTTGGTACGTCGGTACCAATGCTTTCTGCCTGAACAGATTAGAGAAACGACCATGCATAACGTCGTCATCAGCGGCACCGGCCTGTATACCCCGGCCAACAGCATTTCCAATGAAGAGCTGGTGCAGTCTTTCAACGCTTACGTTGCGCAGTTCAACGCCGACAACGCCGAAGCGATCGCCCGCGGTGAAGTCGAAGCCTTGACCGAATCCAGTGCCGCGTTTATCGAAAAAGCCTCTGGCATCAAAAGCCGTTTTGTCATGGACAAGGACGGCATCCTCGATCCGCAACGCATGGCGCCACGCCTGCCGGAACGCTCGAATGACGAGTGGTCGGTGTTGTGCCAGATGGCCATCGGTGCCGCCGAGCAAGCCTTGCAGCGCGCGGGCAAAACCGCGGCGGACATCGACGGCGTGATCGTCGCCTGTTCCAACCTGCAGCGCGCCTATCCGGCCATCGCCATCGAAGTCCAGGAAGCGCTGGGCATCCAGGGTTTCGGTTTTGACATGAACGTGGCGTGCTCCTCGGCGACCTTTGGGATCCAGGCCGCCGCCAACAGCGTGCAACTGGGCCAGGCCCGGGCGATCCTGATGGTCAACCCGGAAGTCTGCACCGGTCACCTGAACTTCCGTGACCGCGACAGCCATTTCATATTTGGCGATGCGGCGACTGCCGTGATCATCGAGCGCGCCGATCTGGCAACGTCCGAATATCAGTTCGATGTGGTCAGCACCAAACTGCTCACCAAGTTCTCCAATAACATCCGCAATAACTTTGGCTTCCTCAACCGCGCGGCGGAAGAGGGCATTGGCGCCAAGGACAAGCTGTTCGTGCAGGAAGGCCGCAAGGTATTCCGCGATGTATGCCCGATGGTGGCGGAGCTGATCGCTACGCACCTGGAAGAGAATTCGCTGAACATTGCTGACGTGAAACGCTTCTGGCTGCACCAGGCCAACCTCAGCATGAACCACCTGATCGTGAAGAAACTGCTGGGCCGCGAAGCCACCGAAGAAGAAGCGCCGGTGATTCTCGACACCTACGCCAACACCAGCTCCGCCGGCTCGGTGATCGCGTTTCACAAAAACCAGGATGACCTGGCGGCAGGTTCGCTGGCCGTGCTCAGTTCGTTCGGGGCGGGTTATTCGATTGGTAGTGTGATTCTGCGTAAGCGCTGAGTTCGGCTTAAAAGATCGCAGCCTGCGGCAGCTCCTACACGGGATCGGGTTTCAACGCGATATCGCGGTTGGAATGCGGTCGGTGTAGGAGCTGCCGCAGGCTGCGATCTTTTTTTGGGCCAAAAAAACTCGCGCTGCCGTATCGGACGGATGATGGGGACCGATACCACAACGCGAGTTTGGAAAAACACCTCGGGCTTCCTTGCCCGAGTGATGTAGCGGGATTATCAGAACTTGGCTTCAGCATCCAGCTGCAGGGTGTTGATGTCCGAATCTCTCAGGCCGGCGCTGGCGTTGGTGTAGTCGGAGTTAGCCATGAAGTACGTCGCACCCAGGGCGAAGTTCTTGTCGATTTCGTAGCTCACTTTCAACTTGCTGCCGCGGGAACCGGTGAAGCCGTTGGCGAAGTCGGAGTCGGTGAAGGCGCCAACCACGGCGTTGCGCTGCACATCGCGGTAGTTGTAGTCCACTGCGAAGCCGTAGAGCTTGGTCTTCACACCCGCCAGCCAGCCCATGTCCTGATCGTTGCTGGCGTCGTCGTTGTTGACGATCTGACCATACAGCGACAGCGGCATTGGCAGCCCGCCGATATCCAGCTGACCAAAGCCTTCGTACAGTTTGAATTGCTCGCCCGGACTGTTGCCGTTGACGGCCAGTGCGCACGGAGCGGTGACGGCGCCAGTCGTCGGGCAAGCACTGCTGTCATCGTTGTCGTAGGCGTACAGGCTGCCGCCCAAGGTCATTTTGAGGTTGTCGGTGATCGCGAAACGCGCGCCCAATTGGCCAGCGTACAGTCGCAGGTCGTGTTTGAACTGCACGCCTTCGCCGTCGACGTTGTCCTTGAGGGTGTAGTGACCGGCGCTACCGAACAGTTCGGTGCTGCCGCCCAGTGGGTACTTGTAGGTCACTGCCAGACCTTCCGGGCTGATGTCGCTATCCCAGATGATGTCGCCCATGCTCACCCACTGTTGCGGCATCTTGCCGGCAACGAGGTGCAGGTTTTTGATCGCGTCGGGGTGGTAGTCGACGTAACCCTGGTCCAGCCAGATCGACTTCTTGTCGAAATAGTTGTTCAGGTCCTGGTTGGTGGAACGCGCGTCGTCGCTGCTGCCGGTGGCGATGCGGATACCGGTGTCGACCTGCGGGTTAATCTCGGTGTACGCACCCAGACGGGCACGAATGCGCTGGCGGTCCGAGTCTCTGTTGTTGGAAACGCCATCGTTCTTGATGGTTTCCTGGCGGAAACGCACGTCGCCCTTGAACTGGGTCTTGGCGGCCCACGCCAGTTTCTGGTCGAAGGCGCTCAGTGTGTCGGTTTTCTTCGCGGTGGCTGCGATCTGCTCGTTGGTCTCTTGCTGAGCCTGACGGGCGATCTGCTGGTCTTTCTGATCCCTGGCCAACTCGGCTTGCAGCTCGCCGTACTGCGCGTTGGTAATCGAGCCGTTTGCCTTGAGCATGTCGAGCAGTTTGGCGTCGACTGCGGCGCTGGCCGGAACACTCATGGCCAGCAGCAGTCCGCCACACAGGGCTGCCGCAGTTTTCGTGGAAGCAAGACGCATATCAATCTCCGAAGATGAGAGTGGATGACTGAGCCATCCAGGGCACAACCGACCATTGATGGACGGAAAACAGTGGCCGGGTTAGAACCCGACGCTCTAAAAACAGGCGCCAGTATCGCGATGGTTTATGACAGTGCAGTGGCGAAGTGATGGCATTGCGATGACGATACGAAGTCGTCTGAAAACCCTTTTCCAGAGCACTGCGGTCGGATAGGTCGTGTAGGTTGCTGCGCGATAAGCGATACTCGCCAAGCTTTCACGCATTAGGTGAAGAGGAATTTATGCCGCTGCAACGACTGGAAAACCTGTCCGACATTTCACCGCGCAACTGGGATGCCCTGGTGCCGGACGCTCAGCCGTTTCTGCGTCACGCCTTCCTCAGTGCCCTGGAGGACAGCGGCAGCGTTGGCCCTCATACCGGCTGGCAACCCGAGCATTTGTTGCACATCGAGGGCGATCGGCTGATCGCTGCGTTGCCCGCTTATCGCAAGTGGCACTCCTACGGCGAGTACGTCTTCGATCACGCCTGGGCGGATGCCTGCGAGCGTGCCGGCATCGACTATTACCCCAAGTTGTTGACTGCGGTGCCGTTCAGCCCGGTCAGTGGTCCGCGGCTGTTGGCGGCCAAGGTGGAAGACGGCTTCGAACTGCTCAAGAGCCTGCCGGGATACCTTGAGATCGAAGGGCTTTCCAGCGCCCACATCAACTTCACCGATCCGTTCACCGACGCCGCATTGGCCGAGCAACCGGGCTGGCTGCAGCGGATTGGCTGTCAGTATCACTGGCAGAATCGCGGGTACCGGGATTTTCAGGATTTCCTCGACGTCCTCAGTTCGCGCAAGCGCAAGCAGATGCGCAAGGAGCGCGAGCAGGTGGCGGGGCAGGGGATTGATTTCGAATGGCTCGAGGGGCCGCAATTGACTGAGGTGCAGTGGGATTTTGTCTATGCCTGCTACGCCAATACCTACGCGGTGCGTCGGCAAGCGCCGTACCTGACGCGGGAGTTTTTCAGTCTGCTGGCCGAGCGCATGCCGCAAGCCATACGTGTGGTGTTGGCCAAACAAGGCTCACGGCCGGTGGCAATGGCCTTCAGCCTGGTGGGCGGTGGCAGTTTTTACGGACGTTACTGGGGCTGTCTGGCGGAGTTCGACCGCTTGCACTTCGAGACGTGTTTCTACCAGGGCATGGATTACGCGATTGCCAATGGCTTTCAGCGCTTCGACGCAGGGGCGCAAGGCGAGCACAAATTGATACGTGGCTTTGAACCGGTGATCACCCATTCCTGGCACTACTTGCGGCATCCAGGCCTGAAGGCGGCGGTCAAAGACTTCCTGCACCAGGAGCGTTTGGGGGTGTTGGCCTATGCCGAAGAAGCGAGGACCGCGCTGCCTTATCGGCAAGCGTGATCCTCGCTCCGGGGGCTAAGTGCCTTCCTTGCCCAGCCAGCGGTATGTCACGCCGCCAACCACGGCGCCGAGCAGCGGCGCCACCCAGAACATCCACAACTGCGCCAAGGCCCAGCCGCCAACGATCAGTGCCGGGCCGGTACTGCGGGCCGGGTTGACCGAGGTGTTGGTCACGGGGATCGAGATCAAGTGGATTAGCGTCAGCGCCAGGCCGATGGCGATGGGCGCCAGCCCTGGCGGTGCTCGCTTGTCGGTGGCACCGAGGATGATCAGCACGAACATTGCCGTCATCACCAGTTCGCAGACAAAACCTGCGGCCATCGAGTACTTGCCGGGTGAGTGTTCGCCGTAGCCGTTGGAGGCCAGGCCCGCTGACAGATCGAACCCTTCTTTGCCGCTGGCGATGTAGTAGAGCAGCGCGGCGGCAATGACCCCGCCGATCACCTGGGCAATGATGTAGGCCGGCAATTCCTTGGCGGGGAATCGACCGCCGACGAACAAACCAACGGAAACGGCGGGGTTGAGGTGGCATCCGGAAATATGGCCAATGGCGAACGCCATGGTCAGCACCGTGAGGCCAAACGCCAGGGCCACACCCAGCACCCCGATTCCAAGCGGAGAAGACGCGGCCAGAACCGCACTGCCGCAACCCCCCAACACCAGCCAGAACGTACCTAACAACTCAGTGACTGAACGTTTGAACAGAGACATGAGAGCGTCCTTGATAGGCTTCCTATCGAGACTGCATCGAGTTATGCATCCTGCAAACTTACGACAGGCTCATCTCCAGAACCTTGGCTGAGTACAGCAGGGTTTTTACGGAATGCCAGTCGTAGAAAAACCGCCAGAGCCCGTGATGAAAGGCGTGTGGCGGTTTTCATGATCGGCCGGGCTCTATGTAGCAGCTGGCGAAGCCTGCGTTCGAGTGCGCAGCAGTCGTCAGTTCAGACCTCGCGGTATTGCAGGACGAACCTCGCGACTGCTGCGCACTCGAACGCAGGCTGCGCCAGCTGCTACAAGGGATCGCGTCGGCCATTGCGATATCGCAAGGGATCGCGTCGTTAAGGGTCATCGCGTTATTTCAAGGGATTGCGGCTAATCAATCCCTACAAACCCACCCGTCTGATGCAGCCACAACCGCGCATACAGACCGCCATGGGCCAGCAGTTCCGCGTGGCTGCCGGTTTCGGCGATCTTGCCGTTCTCCAGCACCACCAGCCGGTCCATCCGGGCGATGGTCGAGAGCCGGTGGGCGATGGCGATCACGGTTTTACCCTGCATCAAGGTTTCCAGGCTCTCCTGAATGGCGGCTTCGACTTCCGAGTCCAGTGCCGAGGTCGCTTCGTCCATGATCAGGATCGGCGCGTCCTTGAGCAGCACACGGGCAATGGCGATCCGTTGCCGTTGTCCGCCCGAGAGTTTCACCCCGCGCTCACCGACATGCGCGTCAAAACCGGTTCGACCCTCGGCGTCCGACAGCAGCGGAATGAACTCGTCGGCACGGGCTTTGTGCACCGCTTCCCAGAGTTCGGCGTCAGTGGCGTCGGGCTTGCCGTACAGCAAGTTGTCGCGGATCGAGCGGTGCAGCAGCGAGGTGTCCTGGGTGATCATGCCGATGCGCTCGCGCAGGCTTTCCTGGCCAACGTCGGCGATGTTCTGACCGTCGATGAGTATCCGCCCGCCCTCGACGTCGTAGAGACGCAGCAGCAGGTTCACCAAGGTGGATTTACCGGCACCAGACGGACCGATCAGGCCAATTTTCTCGCCGGGTTTTATCGTCAGATCGAGATCGCCGATGATTCCGCGTTTCTTGCCGTAATGGAAATCGACGTGTTCGAACCGCACTTCACCACGGGGCACGGTCAGCGGTTTGGCCTGATCGCGGTCGGTGACGCTGACCGGTTGCGCGATGGTCTGCAAACCGTCTTGAACCATGCCGATGTTTTCGAAGATGCCGTTGACCACCCACATGATCCAGCCGGACATGTTGACGATGCGAATCACCAGGCCCGTCGCCAGGGCAATCGCCCCGACCGAGATCAGTGATTGCGTCCACAACCACAGCGCCAGGCCGGTGGTGCCGACGATCAGCAAGCCGTTCATGCTCGTGATCACCACGTCCATGCTGGTGACGACGCGGCCGGCGAGCTGGGCTTTGACGGTCTGTTCTTCGATGGCTTCCTTGGCGTATTGCTGCTCGAAGTTGGTGTGGGCGAACAGCTTCAGCGTGGTGATGTTGGTATAGCCATCAACAATGCGACCCATGAGTTTGGAGCGCGCATCGGAGGACACCACCGAGCGCTCCTTGACCCGAGGGACGAAGTAGCAGAGCGCGCCAATGTAGGCGGCGATCCAGGTCAGCAACGGGATCATCAGGCGCCAGTCCGCCTCGGCGAACAGCACCAGTGAACTGACCGCATAGATCAGCACATGCCAGAGCGCGTCCACCGCTTGCACGGCCGAATCGCGCAGCGAGTTACCCGTCTGCATGATGCGTTGGGCGATGCGGCCGGCGAAGTCGTTCTGGAAGAAATTGAGGCTCTGTTTGAGCACGTAACTGTGGTTCTGCCAGCGAATCAGGCTGGTCATGCCGGGGCTCAGCGTTTGATGAACCAGCAGGTCATGGAGGCCGACGAATATCGGCCGAAAAACCAGGGCAACCACCGCCATCCAGGCCAGCTCGATGCCGTGTTCCTGGAAGAAATTGACGTTGGGCGTGCCTTGGGTCAGGTCGATGATGCGGCTCAGGTAGCTGAACAGTGCCACTTCGATCAGTGCACCGATCAAGCCGACGACCAACAGGGCGGCGAAACTCGGCCAGACCTGCTTGAGGTAATAGGTATAGAAGGGGAGAACCCGGTCCGGCGGAGCCGCCGTCGGTGCGTCGCGGAAAATGTCGATCAGTTGTTCGAAACGGCGATAAAGCATCGGATCTCCGCCCGCGCTCGGGCTTTTCCTTGAACAGTGTGAGCGACGCCGCCATACGGTCGCCGCTCATACATCAGGTGAAGCTTAGTCGATGACCTTGGCCGACTTGATGAACACCGGATCGGCTGGCACGTCTTTCATACCGCCGCGGCTGGTGGTCGGCGAATTGACGATGATGTCCACAATGTCCATGCCTTTGACGACCTTGCCGAAGACTGCGTAGCCATCACCCTGGTCGAGGAAATCGTTGTCCTTGACGTTGATGAAGAACTGGCTCGTGGCCGAATCCGGCGCCGAGGTACGGGCCATGGACAAGGTGCCACGAACGTTGACCAGGCCATTCTTGTGCTCGTTCTTGATCGGCGCCTTGGTTTCTTTCTGTTGCATCTGTTGAGTGAAACCGCCGCCCTGGACCATGAAGCCCGGGATCACGCGGTGGAAAATCGTGTTGTTGTAGAAGCCGCTGTTCACGTAATCAACGAAGTTCTTGGTACTGATCGGTGCCTTGACCGGGTCCAGTTCGATTTCGATCTGGCCATTGGTGGTTTCCAGCAGCACATGGGGAGCCTTGGCAGGCGTCGCGGCCATCAGGTTGGCGGCGAACAGAACGGTGCCAGCGGCGAGGGCGATTTTTTTCAGCATGGGTCAGTGATCCTGAGTGGGGTGGTGTCGACTTCGGTGAGAAACTCGAGCAGGGTTTGATTGAAGTGTTCCGGCTGATCAAGCGGCGTGGCGTGGCGTGAATCGGCGATCACCACCAGTCGCGCATTGGGCAGCAGTTTTACGTAATTCTCTTTTAGCGCGACCGGTGTGTAGTCACGGTCGGCGCTGACGATGAGGGTTGGACAGGACACCTTCGAAAGTCGTTCCTGAACACCCCAACCGACAATGGCATCGAAGCTGGCGAGATAAGCATGTTTGTCGTTTTTTGCCCAGCGCTCGGCCATTTTTTGACGAAGAGCGGCCTGTTCCGGCTTGGGAAACAGCTTGCCACCCAGCGCCTTGCCGATGGTCTCCAGGCTGAGGACTCGCATCAGGCTCCAGCGTTTGAACCACTGCCAGTAATCGTCGCGGCTGCGTAATTTGACCTGGGGCCCGCTATTGACGATGCACAGGCTTTTTAACAGTCGCGGCTGATCAACTGCCAGCTGGAAGCCGATCATCCCGCCCATGGACAGTCCCACGTAATGTACGGGGCCCAGGTTCAAGTGCTCGATGAGTGCCACCAGATCCGCGCTGAACCCGGCGATGCTGTAGCGCTCGCGCGGCTTGTCGGAGCGTCCGTGGCCGCGCACATCGGGAACGATCACCCGGTAGCGGGCTGACAGCGTCGGGATCTGCATCTCCCAGTCCAGGGTGCTGGAGCCGAGACCATGGACCAGCAGCAAAGGGGTGCCGTGGCCGTATTCCTCGTAGTGCAGGTTGCAACCTTCGTGTTCGAAATAGGCCATGCAGTCACTCCATGTCAGGCTTGTTCAGGGGCGGCAAACGGCGCATCCAGTGGCGCGGTGTCAAAGGTACGCAGCAGGTCGATGAGAATTTGCGTTGCCGGGCCCAGGGGTTTGTCCTTGTTCGAATACAGATAGAAGCTTGGATTACGACTTCCACCCTGATCCAACGGTAGCAGCTTGAGCGAACCTTCCTTGAGTTCCCGTTCGATCATATGCCGAGGCAGCCAGGCGAAACCCAACCCGCTGCTGACAAATGTAGCCGCCGTGGCCAGGCTGCCCACGGTCCAGCGCTGTTCGGCACCGAGCCAGCCGACGTCCCGTGGCTGTTGGCGACCGGAGTCGCGGATCACCACTTGCATCTGGCTTTCCAGGTCCTGGAAGTTCAGTTCGCGGTTAAGCCGATGCAAGGGATGATCGGGATGAGCGACGGCGACAAATTCGACGTCGCTCAACTCCGCGCCCAGATATCCGGGAATACTGAAACCGGTGATGGCCAGGTCGGCCACGCCTTCGAGCAACACTTCTTCCACACCCGACAAAACTTCTTCGCGCAGCCGCACCCGGCAGCCACGGCTTTGCGGCATGAACGCGGTCAGGGCGCGCACGAGGCGGGCGCTTGGGTAAGCGGCGTCGACCACCAGCCGCACCTCCGCTTCCCAGCCTTGCTCCATGTGGTGGGCCAGGTCTTCCAGCTGACTGGCCTGCTTGACCAGCTGCCGGGAGCGGCGCAGCAATACGCCGCCCGCTTCGGTCAACACGGCCTTGCGGCCATCGATACGCAACAGCGGTACGCCGAGCTGGTCCTGCATGCGCGCCACGGTATAGCTGACCGACGATTGCGAACGGTGCAGCGCTTCGGCGGCCTGGGCGAAACCTCCGTGATCGACCACGGCCTGTAGCGTTCGCCATTGATCAAGGGTCACGCGGGGCGCTTTCATGTTGAGCTCCTCTTGTCCTAAGCTGGCGGTCCTTACTGGAGACTGCCGAATGAAAAAACTTTGTTGTGTCGTGTCAGGTTGCGTACTGCTGGCGATGCTGCCGCTGACGGCTTTTGCTTATCCGATCGATGTGCAGAAACAGTTGAATGGTTTGAGCATCGACTACAACGCCTACGACACGGATAACGACATCGCGTCCATTCAGGTCAACAACTACGGCACCACCGATGCGACCTGCAAGGTGGTTTTCAGCAATGGCCCCGAAGCGCCCCGCACCCGCAAGATCGATGTGCCGGCTGGCAAACACAAAAATGCGACTGCCAAGTTCACCCGCACCATCATCAAAATGCGCATCGACCTGACCTGCACGCCGAAATAGCACCGAATCCGGAGGCCGAGGAAGATTTTGTGGGAGTGAGCCTGCTCGCGATAACGGTGTGTCAGGTGCAGAGATGTTCATGACACACCGCTATCGCGAGCAGGCTCACTCCTACAGGATCTATGCCCAACCTCATCGGTGTGCTCTGCTTATAAACGAATTTATTGATGGGTTATAGCAGTTATTTGCGCTTTTTCATCGATATGGTTCTGTTTAACCTTCACTCCATCGCCTTACAGCATTCTCAGATGGAGCCTACATCCCATGTCACGCGTTCTGATCATCGAAAGCAGCGCCCGTCAGCAAGACTCGGTTTCCCGTCAACTGACCCAGACCTTCATCAGCCAATGGAAAGCCGCGCACCCGGCTGACCAGATCACCGTACGTGACCTGGCCGTCAACCCGGTGCCGCACCTGGACATCAACCTGTTGGGTGGCTGGATGAAGCCTGCCGAGCAACGCAACGACATCGAACAGGCGTCGCTGGAACGCTCCAACCAGCTGACTGACGAACTGCTCGCCGCCGACGTGTTGGTCATGGCCGCGCCGATGTACAACTTCGCGATTCCGAGCACCCTCAAAGCCTGGCTCGACCATGTGCTGCGTGCCGGCGTGACCTTCAAGTACACCGACACCGGCCCTCAGGGTTTGCTCTCTGGCAAGCGTGCTTATGTCCTGACTGCACGCGGCGGTATCTACGCTGGCGGCCCGGCGGATCATCAGGAACCGTACCTGCGTCAGGTTATGGCGTTCATCGGGATTCACGACGTGACCTTTATTCACGCTGAAGGCATGAACCTGGGTGGCGACTTCCAGGAGAAGGGCCTCAACCAGGCCAACGCCAAGCTTTCGCAAGTCGCCTGACCGTTTAATCGCCAGATAATCGCTGGATGTTCTAGTGACCTGGCGCAACCCTTCAAGCCTGTACGCGCATCGACCTCCCTTTGCACTTGTTGCTCCTGAGTGCTGCAGCCCGATTGAACGCTTTAGCGAGATCGGGCTTTTTTTTGCCTGCAATTTAGTGAAACGGCACAGATCCCACAGGGTTTAGGGGTTCTCGCGATAACGGGCAAAACCCGCTATCGTCGCCGCCATTCAAAATGAGGCGCACATGGGCTATCTACTTTTTGTCACGCTGATTCAGGCGTTTTCCTTCAGCCTGATCGGCGAATACCTGGCCGGGCATGTCGACAGTTACTTCGCAGTGCTGGTGCGTGTGGTGCTGGCGGGACTGGTGTTCATTCCCCTGACCCGCTGGCGGTCGGTGGAACCTGCGTTCATGCGCGGCATGTTGCTGATCGGTGCGCTGCAGTTCGGCGTGACGTACGTCTGCCTGTACCTGAGCTTCCGCGTGTTGACGGTGCCGGAAGTGTTGCTGTTCACCATCCTCACGCCGTTGCACGTGACTTTGATCGAGGACGCGCTGAACCGGCGCTTCAATCCGTGGGCGCTGGTGGCGGCGTTGGTGGCGGTGCTCGGCGCCGCGGTGATTCGCTACGACCAGATCAATCCGGACTTCCTCATGGGCTTTGTGCTGCTGCAACTGGCCAACTTCACCTACGCCGCCGGGCAGGTGCTATATAAACATCTGGTGGCGCGTCACCCGAGCGATCTGCCCCATTACCGGCGTTTTGGTTACTTCTACCTGGGTGCACTGGCGGTGGCGTTGCCGGCATTTCTGCTGTTCGGCAAACAAAATTTCCTGCCCGAAGCGCCTCTGCAGTGGAGCGTGCTGGTGTTCCTGGGCCTGGTCTCCACCGCGCTCGGGTTGTACTGGTGGAACAAGGGCGCCTGTATGGTCAACGGCGGCACGCTGGCCGTGATGAACAACCTGCATGTGCCGGTGGGGTTGCTGATCAACTTGCTGATCTGGAATCAGCATGAGGAATTGGGGCGGTTATTCTTCGGCGGGATGGTGATTCTGGCGGCGGTGTGGATCAGCCGGCTGGGTATCAAACCACACGTTCAACCCGTGTAGGAGCTGGCGTAGCCTGCGATCTTTTGATCTTGAAAATCAAAAGATCGCAGGCTACGCCAGCTCCTACAGGGTTTTTCAGCGGTCACATGATGTGTTTTTCTTGTTCGGGGATGTGGCTTGCGCCGAGCATTGCCGGAAGTAAACCGGCCCTGAGGTCTCCACCGCTGGGCTGCTGATAAAGGCTCAAGCCGAACTCCGGAAGCACCGCCAGCAGGTAATCGAAAATATCCCCCTGGATCCGCTCGTAATCAGCCCACGCCGTGGTGCCAGTGAAGCAGTAAATCTCCAGCGGTATGCCCTGCGCCGTGGTCTGCATCTGGCGGACCATGCAGGTCATGTTCGGCTGAATCTCCGGGTGGCTCTTCAAATACGCCAGCGCGTACGCGCGGAAAGTGCCGAGGTTGGTCATCCGCCGGCGGTTGGCCGACATTGCCGCGACATTGCCCTGTGCTGCGTTCCAGGCCTTCAGTTCGGCCTGCTTGCGGCCGATGTAGTCCGTCAGCAGGTGCACCTGAGACAGGCGCTGCTCCTCGTCATCACGCAGAAAGCGCACGCCGCTGGCGTCGATGAACAGACTGCGCTTGATCCGGCGGCCACCGGACTGCTGCATGCCGCGCCAGTTCTTGAACGACTCGGACATCAGGCGCCAGGTCGGGATCGACACGATCGTCTTATCGAAATTCTGTACTTTCACCGTGTGCAAGGTGATGTCCACCACATCGCCGTCGGCGCCGACTTGCGGCATCTCGATCCAGTCGCCGACCCGCAGCATGTCGTTGCTGGTCAGCTGCACGCTGGCGACGAACGACAGCAGGGTGTCCTTGTAGACCAACAGAATCACCGCCGACATGGCGCCCAGACCGGACAGCAGCAACAACGGTGAACGATCGATCAGCGTGGCAACGATGATGATCGCGCCAAACACATACAAGACCATTTTTGTCAGTTGTATGTAGCCTTTGATCGAACGCGTGCGGGCGTGTTCGGTGCGTGCGTAGATGTCCAGCAGCGCGCTGAGCAGGGCGCTGAAGGCCAGCAGCAGGAACAGAATGGTGAATGCCAGCGCGACGTTGCCGAGGAAGATCAGGCTGGTCTTGCTCAGCTCCGGCACCAGATGCAGGCCGAACTGAATCACCAGCGACGGCGTCATTTGCGCCAGTCGATGGAAAACCTTGTTGTGGCGCAGGTCGTTCAGCCAATGCAGGGCCGGTTGGCGGCCGAGCAACTTGGCTGCGTGTAAAATCAGGTAACGCGCCACTCGTCCGAGGACCAGCGCAATCACCAGCAAAACTATCAGTGCCAGGCTTGAATGCAGGAGCGGGTGCTGATCAAGCGCCCCCCAAAGGTCTTGGACGTTGAGCCAGAGCTGTTTGATATCCATAAGCAAAAACGGTTCTTCTGTAGGACGCGACAGGGCGATTAGAGCATCTAAGACGCTTTGTATTACGTTTGGAGACAAATCAGGCAACAAAAAAACCACTGATTAGCGCCGTTTGTATAAAGAAACTCGGCCTCGGCGCTCGAAACCGTTACCCTATGCAGCTGTTTTTTTGTATTTCTTCGAGGTAGCACCCGTGTTTTCCCAATTCGCCCTGCACGAACGCCTGCTCAAAGCCGTGGCCGAGCTTAAATTTGTCGAGCCAACGCCTGTGCAAGCAGCGGCTATTCCGCTGGCGCTCCAAGGGCGTGACCTGCGGGTGACAGCGCAAACCGGTAGCGGCAAAACCGCTGCTTTCGTTTTGCCGATCCTCAACCGTCTGATCGGTCCGGCCAAGGTTCGCGTCAGCATCAAGACCCTGATCCTTCTGCCGACCCGCGAGCTGGCCCAGCAGACCATCAAGGAAGTCGAGCGTTTTGCGCAGTTCACGTTCATCAAGTCCGGCCTGATCACCGGCGGTGAAGACTTCAAGGTCCAGGCCGCCATGCTGCGCAAGGTGCCGGACATCCTGATCGGTACGCCGGGCCGGATGATCGAGCAACTGAACGCCGGCAACCTCGACCTGAAAGAAGTCGAAGTACTGGTGCTCGATGAAGCCGACCGCATGCTCGACATGGGCTTTGCCGAAGACGTCCAGCGTCTGGTCGAAGAGTGCACCAACCGCCAGCAGACCATGCTGTTCTCGGCCACTACCGGTGGCTCGGGCCTGCGCGAAATGGTTGCCAAGGTGCTGAACAATCCAGAGCACCTGCAACTCAATAACGTCAGTGACCTGAATGCGACGACCCGTCAGCAGATCATCACGGCTGACCACAACCAGCATAAAGAACAAATCGTGAACTGGCTGCTGGCCAACGAGACCTATAAGAAGGCCATCGTGTTCACCAACACCCGTGCCATGGCAGACCGCATCTACGGTCGCCTGGTGGCTCAGGACTACAAAGCGTTTGTCCTGCACGGCGACAAGGACCAGAAAGACCGCAAACTGGCGATTGACCGTCTGAAACAGGGCGGCGTGAAGATCCTGGTTGCCACCGACGTTGCTGCTCGCGGCCTCGACGTGGAAGGTCTGGACCTGGTCATCAACTTCGACATGCCACGCAGCGGCGACGAATACGTTCACCGTATCGGTCGTACTGGCCGTGCCGGCAACGATGGCCTGGCCATTTCGTTGATCTGCCATGGCGACTGGAACCTGATGTCGAGTGTCGAGCGCTACCTCAAGCAGAGCTTCGAGCGCCGCACCATCAAGGAAGTCAAAGGCACCTACGGCGGGCCGAAGAAGGTCAAGGCTTCGGGCAAGGCTGTTGGCGTGAAGAAGAAAAAGGTCGACGCCAAGGGCGACAAGAAGAAAACCGGCGCCAAGGCGCCCACCAAGCGCAAGATCGCCAATCGGCCGAAGACCGACGCCTTGTCGCTGGTCAGCAAGGACGGCATGGCGCCGCTCAAGCGCCGCAAGCCAGAAGCGCCGGCGGCTGAATAAGCACGTGTAGCGCCCCATAAAAAAACCCGGACCGATGTCCGGGTTTTTTTACGTCAAAAGATCGCAGGCTGCGCCAGCTACTGCAGGGAATTGCAATCTCATGTAGGAGCTGGCGCAGCCTGCGATCTTTTGATTTTGCCTTTAGCCTTCAGCCTTCTTCTCAGCTGAACCCAATTCCTTCAGCCGCTGATCAATCAACTGACATTTGTCCGGCAAATCTGCGCTGGCCGTTCCCAGGTCCATCTTCTGCAATTCGGCATTGATCTCCTTGGCTTTGGCGGGATTCTGCTCGGTCAGCTTGGTGACTTCCTTGGCCAGCTGTTCGCGTTTGGCGGTAGCTTCCTCGGGCGTGCAAGCCCAAGCGGGTAGGGCGCAGGCGAGGGTGGCGGCGAGGGTGAGTTTCAGCAGGGTTTTCATGGGCAGGCCTCAGTTCCGGTTAAGGCGGGATATCTGGTTGAGGGTCCGAACGCGCAAAAAGTTCATCAGCACACGCACCGCTCGCTCCTTACTGCTAACTGTGACAGCAGCTTGAAGATGCCTTTTCGTCATAGCGGTCGTGATGACGCACCCATTCCATGATTTCCTCCTCATTGCGCCCCTTCGGCGTCAGATCCAGGTAGTTGTAGGCGCCGACCAGCATGTCCAGGCCGCGGGCATAGGTGGAATACGTGTGGAAGATCTCGCCCGCATCGTTGCGATAAAAGACGCTGAGGCCGGGAAGTTCTTCTTCCGCGCCGTCGGATTTTTCGTAGTTGTAGGTGGACGTGCCAGCGGCGACTTCGTCTGCGCGGGCGGAGACGCCAAAGTCATAGTTGAAATCGCAACCGGCTGACGATACCCAGTCGAATCTCCAGCCCATACGCCGTTTAAAGTCCTGAAATTCGGCAAACGGCGCATGAGAAACCGCGACCACGGCAACGTCATGATGCGCCAGGTGCTGATTGGCGCCATCAATGTGGTCGGACAGGAAAGAGCAGCCGGAGCAACCCTCTTTCCAGCCCTCACCAAACATGAAGTGATAGATGACCAATTGACTGCGCCCACCGAACAGGTCGGCGAGTTTCAATTCGCCATTGGGCCCCTGAAAGCGGTAATCCTTGTCGATCTTCACCCAGGGCAGGGCGCGGCGTTCAGCGCTGAGTTTGTCCCGTTCCCTGGTAAAGGCTTTTTCGTGAGCCAGGTGTTGTCGGCGGGCGGCGAGCCATTCTTCTCGGGACACGACCGGATGATTCTGAAGGTTCATGAGAGATTCTCCTGCGAGCAGCGGGGAGGTGACTTACACAGACTAGTCGTTGCTCCCTGGCGTGATTCGACATGCCGCCGGTCGGTGTGGTTGAAAACCTCGGCTGAACGGCTGCCCAACGCGCAGGTCACACGTTATGAAGGCCATCTCACTCTCTGGCTTGGAGGTTGAATCAGGATGACGACTTATAACTGGGATCTAATCGAGCGCCTGCTGCACGAAGTGCAAAACGGCGCGAGCAGCTTTACGCCGCGACCCTACGCCGAGCAATACGCCGCGGAAAAAGCCTCGGAAGGCGAACAAACTGAAAACCTCGATCACCTGAAAGCGGTGGCAGGCGAGTATGAAAAGTTACTGCTGGAGCGCGGATATATTGAGCCTCGGCCTGAAGAACAGGGCGGTACAGGCTCTAATTACATTTTGACACCCCGTGGCTCAAGCCTGTTGAGCCTGATCGACAGCAGCATTCCGGGCAATGATCATCCACGGCAGGTGCTGGATGAGCAGGAAGATGCGCTGGATGAGCTGACATTTGATGAAGTAGCGTCCAAGGCACAGATCGCCTGAACGCATCTCTCAATGTAGGAGTGAGCCTGCTCGCGATAGCGGTCGGTCAGTCAACGTCGTTGTCGGCTGTGAAACCGCTATCGCGAGCAGGCTCACTCCTACATGGGGTTGCCGAGCATTTAACTTTTTTGTGCTGCTTTCAGACACTTCAGATCGTTGAAATCCTTCCTCACCCCCTCAATCTTTTTCAGCAAACGCTGACGTTGCATCGGCGTGCTCTCTGCCATCAAATCAACGAACAATCCCCGCGCCTGGGCTTCTGTCTTGGCATAGGCTTCGCGGTAGGCCGGCGTCCACAAACTCTCGCGATTCACCAGAAGCGTCTCGATTCTTTGTGGGAATTCGGGACTTTGCCGTTGCGCAACGGCGGCGCTGAATTGCTTCTGCCAATGAACGCGGTTGGCGATCCATTGAGTGTTCTGGTCACCCAGGGCTGTTGACCAGGCGATGACACGTTGCCGTTGGGTTTCACTCAAGGGGCCGAGCCAGTCGTCCAGACGCTTTTCCATCCGCTGCGCACGTTCTTTGATCTGCTGATCGAGAGACGGCTTGAGGTATTCCTCCTGGCGTTTGCGCTGATCCTTGGCGAACGCGTCGTTCATCTCCGCGACTTGTTTGTCGTCCAGTCCTTTCAATAACTCAATGGCCGACGGGGTGATTTCACGAGCGGTCTGGGCGATGGCCGCTTTGGCTTCCTGGGTGCGGGCTTGCAGGGCGGCATCGGTCACCTGATTGGTTTCCACCATCCCCTGTAACCGGTCCAGCCAATCCAGGTAGCCGGGCAACTGCGTGGTGCAATGCCAGCTCAGGTGCTCCTTGAGGCGTTCGTTGAACCAGCCTTTCTGCTCGCCGTTCATGTCCAGGTAGTCGCTGAGCGTCCACGGAATGATCACATCGAGGTTGCGATAGGCCAGCCCCACGCGACTGCAGGCGCCGAGAGCAAGGCTGAGGGTGATAACGACGGCGAGATATTTTAACCAGCGCGACATGGGCGAGTCCTTGCGAAAGCCTGGCTTCTTGAGGGGATGCTCATGTGAACGCAGGATGAGCCTCGCAGTTCAGCCTATCAATAAAAGGCGCGTTCAGCCTTGAGGGTCACCAGGCCGTCGCACTGGCTGTTGTGCCCGGAATAGGCGGAGCAGTCGTTGCCGCTGAGGTTGGAATCGCTGTAGATCAGGTCCAGGTCAATGCCCATGAACGGGCGGGACAGTTGCACCGACCAATCGGTGAAGCTCCCTATGTAGCCGCCATCGACGGAGACGGGCGCGTTGAGCTGATGGGTGGTGTATTTCATGCTGATCCCGATGCCAAAGGGCTGGTTGCCGCCGAGATCGGCGAAGACGGTGCTGTTCTGTTTGTCCGGGTCGTTACTGAAGGCCGCGCCGAAACGACTGCCCAGAAACGTCAGGCCGCCGAAAAGCTCCTGGCTGTCGAGCGTGTCCACTTTCGGATAGCTGTAATGGATCATGCCGACTTCGTAGCCGAGGGTTTGGTCGAAGGGTTGTTTAAAACCTACGTAGGAATCGACCTCGAGGTTCTTTCCCGGACTCAGTCCCATGCTCGGCGCCCATTGGCCTACATAGAATCCGCTGTCGTGACTCAGGTCCAGGCCTCCGTGGAAGGAGCCGGTGCTGGCGGGTTTGACCAGCCCTTGAGCCATGCTGCGGCTTGGGGTCGTACCCAGTTTCAGTTCGAAGTCGCCCATTTCACGCTGAAAAATTTGCGCATTGGCGACCGAGCACGACAGCAAGGTGCCGAGCAATATGAGGGGGGGCTTGAGCATGCGTCACTCCATGAACAGCGAGGAGCAGGAACCAAAAACCTACGCAAACGCTTGATCTAGACGTGTGCAAGCATACCGGCGAATGCTCGGCTTCGAAGGCCGTTCGTCGATTTTTGAAATATTGGTTTATTGAGGAGGGTGTTGCGGGGAGGTTCCAGTCCAGGCGCTTTGAAGCTCAAAGCACCCAGGGACCAGTTGCAGCGGATGTTACTTTTTGCCCAGCGTGATCTGCTTGGACGGGCCGAACGTCTGGCCGCTGACGCCTTTGGCAATTTGCTGGATTTCGCCGCCAGACTTGAGGAACGCAGCGATCTGGTTGTTGATCGATTCGCTGGTTTCAACGGCTGGAGCAGGCTTTGCTTTGCTGTTGGATGCTTTTACACGCATGGCGGCCATTAACCTGTAGAAAATTAACTTGGCCATGCATCGTACAGGAAATACTTGACAATTGCTTGGCAAATATCCCCCTGAAACTCCAGTGCCGGGCTGAAGTGTCGTCGGGAAACTGTCTTCGTATTATCACCCTAAGCTGCTGTTTTAACTAAAAACGTGCCTCTGAAAAAAGCAATTTATAGCGGCGATGCCAGAACATTATTCATCGGCATAGTCAGACGAGTGGCCGCTCTGTGCCTGAAATCCGAAAAAACCAGTCCTTTGACCAGATTTTCTGTCGCCGCTGGACCGGCCGGTGAGCGCGGCCAGCAAAACCGGGTAGAATGCAGCCCACGCAATGAGGGTATTGGACATGGCTTTAGTCGGGCGTTACAACAGTTTGCAAGTGGTTAAACACACTAACTTCGGTTTATATCTGGACGGTGGCGCGGACGGCGAAATCCTTCTGCCTAATCGTTATATTCCCAAAGATATTCCCAGCGAAGATGAAGACTGGCTCAACGTTTTTATTTACCTGGACAGCGATGACAAACTCATCGCAACGACTGAAAAGCCGAAAGTTCAAGTCGGTGACTTCGCCAGTTTGAAAGTAGTTGAAGTCAACAGCATTGGCGTCTTCCTGGATTGGGGTTTGCCCAAGGATCTGCTGCTGCCGTATTCGGAAGAAAAACGTCAGATGACGGCCGGCGAGTATGTCGTGGTGCACGTTTATCTCGATAAACACACCCGCCGCATCACCGCGACGGCACGTCTGGATCGTTACCTGGACAAGACCCCGGCCAACTACACGCCGGGCCAGGAAGTGAATTTGCTGGTAGCCGAAGCGACCGATATGGGCTTCAAGGCGATCATCAACAACAAGCACTGGGGCTTGATTCACAAGAACGAAATCTTCAAGTTCATGCGTGCCGGTAAAGAAGAGAAGGGTTTCATCAAGGAAGTCCGTCCCGACGGCAAGATCAGCTTGAGCCTGCAACCGGTTGGCGAAGAAGCCGCCACCAGCCTCAACTCGAAGATCCTCGCCAAGTTGCGTGAAAACAACGGCAGCCTGCCGGTCAGCGACAAAAGCGATCCGACCGTGATCAGCAGCCTGTTTGGCGTCAGCAAAGGCAACTTCAAGAAAGCCATCGGTGCGTTGTACAAGAACGGCCAGATCGTGATTCATGCGGATCGCATTGAACTAAGCTGACCTCGACACGGCCTCTTGTAGGCGCTGTCCGTAGCAGTGCCTACATTGGCTTTGGGGTCGCAAATCATGAAAAGAATGTTGTTTGCCTACGCAGGCACCTTGCTGGCGTTTCTCGTGCTCGACGGCCTCTGGCTGGGCGTGCTGATGGCGCGCACGTACCGGTCTTTGCTCGGTTCGCTGATGCTCGACCGGCCGCTGCTGGCCCCGGCTGCGGTTTTCTACCTTCTCTATGTGCTCGGTTGCGTGGTGTTCGTCGTGCTACCGGCGACGAGCTGGCAACGTGCGGCGGGTATGGGCGCGTTGTTGGGGTTGGTCGCGTACGGCACCTATGACCTGACCAACTGGGCGACCCTGAAGGGATGGTCTGCGCAACTGGCCTTGATGGACATGGCGTGGGGCGCGCTGCTGACCTGTGTTGCGTGCACCGTTGGCTATTGGGCAATGCGCAAAGCCGGCTGATGACGCAACCAGAGATTCAAATGTCTCTTGCAGACGCTATTTCCTGCCCGATTGGTTAATAATCGAACGTATAATTTTTCGCCCCGACGCCATTGCTCAATGGATGGTCGGGGCTTTGCGTTGACTGACGAGTTTCTGCCATGGATTGTGTTGTCGAGGTGTTCCGGTGAGCGCCACCCGGCGTAGCGCCGATGGGTTTGCCCTGCAAGTCATGCTCGGTTTGTGCCTGATCTGGGGTGTCCAGCAGGTCATGATCAAATGGGCGGCGCCGGATATTGCCCCGGTCATGCAGGCAGCAGGGCGGTCAGGCATTTCCGCCGTGCTCGTAGGCTTGTTGATCTGCTGGAAAGGCGGCTGGGATCAGGTAAGTGCCACCTGGCGCGGCGGTTTGCTGGCCGGTGCGCTGTTCGGGCTGGAGTTTTTCTTCATCTCCGAAGGCCTGCAACTGACGACAGCGGCCCACATGTCCGTCTTTCTGTACACCGCCCCCATTTTTACGGCGCTGGGCGTGAACTGGCTATTGCCCAGCGAACGTCTGAGGCCGGTGCAATGGCTGGGCATTTTTCTGTCCTTCATTGGCATCGCCGTCGCGTTCGCCGGTGGCGTTTCCTGGGACAACCTCGATCGACGCATGTTGATGGGGGATGCCTTGGGCGTACTGGCTGGCGCTGCGTGGGGCGCGACAACCGTGGTCGTGCGCGCTTCGCGTCTGTCTGAAGCACCGGTAACCCTGACGTTGTTTTATCAATTGATGGTGGGCTTCGTCGGTCTGTTGCTGATCGCGATCATCAGCGGCCAGGTGACCCATGTCAGCCTGACCACCGTTGCGGTGGCCAGCGTGCTGTTTCAGGGGCTGATCGTCTCGTTCTTCAGTTACCTGACATGGTTCTGGCTGCTGCGCCGCTACATGGCGGCAAACCTGGCTGTGTTTTCGTTCATGACGCCGTTATTCGGTGTCACCTTCGGCGTTGTGCTGTTGGGCGAAGAATTGAGTCTGAACTTCGTCATTGGCGCGGTGCTGGTATTGCTTGGCATCACGTTTGTCAGCGCTGAACAGTGGGTACGCCGTCGTTTGCGCAAAGCCCTCGGGCAGTCGTGACCCCACTGATCGACAGTACGCCCGCGATCAGCAGGCCACTGCCGGCGAAGATCAATGCGGCTTGCAGGCCGCCACTGAAATGGCTGCTTAGCGCGGCCAGCAACGGGCCGGCGAGCTGACCCACGGCAAAGCAGGCGGTCAGCAATCCGGCGTTGCGCTGCGTGGCGTGTGGCGCCAGCTCCCGGGAGCGTTGCATCACCAATTGCATGCAGGCCAGGAACGGTGTGCCACACAAGATGACGCCCAGCGCCAGGCCCAGGCCGCTGCCCAGTAAGCAAGCGAAAACCCCGGCCGCTTGCAGCCACAATGTCGCCATCAACCAATGCCGCGTTGCGTCCGGATTGTGTCGGCGCAAACTCACCACGACCACGCCCGTCGCTGCCGCCAGTCCAAAGCAGGGCCAGAACAGGTCGGCCTGCCATTGCCCATGAAATTGCGCGTTGGCCATTTGCGACAGGAATGTGGCCGGGATGATGTAGCCCAAGCCATACAAGCCATAGATCACGCCCAAGCGGCCGATGCCCGGGTTGCCTGTGCCGGCATCATTCATAGGTGCGGCGACGTTCGCGACCTGTTGCGGTAAGAAGGGCAGGATCGCCAACAACATCACCAGCCCGACCGCGGCATACACCAGCCACAGCGTGGCGGACGTCTGGCCCAGCAGGTTCGAGCCCAGCGCCAACAGTCCTGTCAGAAAAATACCCAGGCCGGGTCCGGCAAATACCAGCGCACCCAGTCGTGGGCGACCGGCTGCCGCAGCCAATGGCTGGCTCAATGCGGTGATCATGACCAAGACCCAGGCGCTGGCGACGCCCGTGCCAAAGCGCAATAGCAGATGGGACCAGAAACCACTGGCCCAGAAAGACGCCAGGGTCAGCAGCACACACAGCCACAATCCGCCCAAAAGGCGCCGGCGAACCTGATCAGGGCGTCGGGAAAACATGGCGTCCACGGCACCGACGAAATAGCCCAGGTAGTTCGCGGCAGCAATCAGGCCCGCGGCGGTCAGGTCTATCTGACCTTCGCTGATCAAATGTGGCAGTTGCGGGGTGAGGGCGAAACGGCCGATACCCATCGCCATCATGAGCGCGATGAAACAGGCGAGTAAGCGAATCAGAGGAGACATGGTCTGAGTTCCGGCAGAGGATCAATGACCGTCAGGCTAGGACTGATTGACTTTCTTTAAAAATGAATAATAGTGAGTAACTTGTTCTTATTTGGAGAATGGTGTGGAATTCAGTCAATTGCGGATCTTTCAGGCCGTCGCCGAAGAAGGCTCGATCACCCGAGCGGCTGAGCGCCTGCACCGCGTACCGTCTAACCTGTCGACCCGGCTCAAGCAGCTGGAAGAGCAGCTCGGTGTCGAACTTTTCGTTCGCGAGCGACAGCGTTTGCAACTGTCCCCTGCAGGAAAAGTCCTGTTGGACTACACCGCCAGGCTGTTCAGCCTGCACGACGAAGCACAGGCCGCCGTGCAGGGCGGGGAGCCGGCTGGCGACTTCGTGCTGGGCACGATGTACAGCACCGCCGCCATCCACCTTCCAGCGTTGCTGGCGCGCTATCACCGCAGCTACCCGGCGGTAAACCTGCAGGTGCAGTCGGGACCCAGCGGAGAATTACTTGAAGGCTTGCTGACCGGTCGGCTCGATGCGGCTCTGGTGGACGGTCCGCTGGAACTGGCCGGGCTCGACGGCGTGCCATTATGCGACGAGCGGTTGGTGCTGATCAGCGAGGCTGATCATCCACCCGTGCGCAGTGCCCTGGATGTGGAGGGGCGCTCGGTGTTCACGTTCCGCCAGGGTTGCTCATACCGCATGCGACTGGAAGCCTGGTTCGCCCATGACCGCGCGGCCATGGGACGGGCGATGGAGATTGAGTCTTACCCGGGGATGCTGGCGTGTGTGATCTCAGGCTCTGGAGTGGCGCTCATGTCAGAGTCAATACTGGCCAGCTTGCCGGGGCGCGAAAGCGTGGCGGTGCACCCATTGGCCGAGCCGTTCGCGAGCGCGACCACCTGGTTGATGTGGCGCAAAGGCATGGTGGGTGCCAATCTGAATGCGTGGATCGAACAGCAACAAACGGTCTATCCGTCGGCCACACATCCGGTTCAGGCGATTGCTTGAACTATCACTGAATGATTTGGATCAATTCAGTAACAGATCATTGCGACTTTTGCCGAGCATTGCGTAGGACTTCGGACTATTATCAGTGCGAAGCGGCTACAGAATTCCGGCCGCTCGGCACTACCCTGAAGGGGGCACCATGAAAGAGAAAATCCAAAACTGGCTGCACGACCTGGGTATCGCACTCGGTTTGATCGAACCGCCTCTGCAACCTGTGCCAATCCGTACCGACGACGAGCAGCGTCGACGCCAGCCACGCCGCCGGTAAAGCTGAGTCAGGTTCGGTAGTACTGCAGACCTGGTTTCGTCAGAGGGATAGATGACCTATCCCTCAATGCCTACCTACCTCTATTAAAAAACGGCTCAAGTCATTGGCCGTTTTTGCGTTTCTGAGCATTTGATCTTCCTCGCCCGTAAACGCGGTCAATCCCAGCTCATCCTCCAAATGGAAGATCAGCTCTTCAATTTCCTGTTTATCCAGTCCCAACGCTTCCAGGCTCGCGTTGTCGTCGAAGTCATCCTGAGATTCCAGTAAGCGGCTGATAAAGCGATGCACGGCGGCACGAATGGCGGCTCTTTTCATGGTCGTTCTTCGAGGGCGTTATTATTGTTTTCCCGTTCTTGAGTACAGCAGGCTTGCGCAACGCCAGCCCTGCCACTCGTCTGTGCAGCACCTTTCTGCAGGCGAAAAAAACGGGTGTGGCAACCGACGCCACACCCGTCGAAGAAAACGTTAAGGCATTCTTTTCAGATCAGAGTGCGCTCGCCACCATCGTCGGGCGACGGGACATCAGGCTGACCAGCACGAAACTCACCAAGCCGACGCCCAGGCTGTAGTAGATCGGGGTGTTGGCGTCCAGACCATCCTTGAACATGAACACCAGCGCAGTGGCAAAGCCCATGCCCATACTGGCGATGGCCCCCGCGGTGGTTGCACGTTTCCAGAAGATCGCACCCATCAGCGGAATCAGCATGCCGCCCACCAACAGGTTGTAGGCCAGCGTCAGTGCGCTGATCACGTCGTTGACGACCAGTGCGATGCCGAGCACCACGAGGCCGGTCAGCAGGGTGAATATACGGTTGATGCCCAGGCTCGACTGTTTACCGCCACGCAGTTTCGGCAGCAGGTCTTCGGTCAGGGTGGTGGAGGCGGCCAGCAGGCCGGCGCTGGCGGTGGACATCATGGCTGCCAGGGCCGCAGCGATCACCAGGCCACGGATGCCGTCCGGCAAGGACAGTTTGACGATGGCGGCGAAGGCGTTGTTGACGTTGTCCAGGTCCGGAATCAACACGTGAGCGGCCATACCGATCAGGGCGCACACCAGACCGTAGATGATGCAGTAGATGCCCGCAGTGGTGCCGGCGTACCTGGCGACTTTTTCACTGCGTGCAGTGAACACCCGTTGCCAGATGTCCTGGCCGATCAGGATCCCGAAAAAGTAGATCATGAAGTAGGTGATGATGGTATCCCAGCCAATGGCCGTGAAGCTGAAGCTGGTAGCCGGCAATTGCGCTACCAGTTGATCCCAGCCACCCACGCGGTACAGGCAGATCGGCAATAGCAGGAACATCAGGCCGACGGTCTGGATCCCGAACTGGACAATGTCGGTCAGGGTCAGCGACCACATGCCGCCGATGGTCGAGTAGATCACAACGACACCGCCGCCCAGCAGCAAGGATATCCAGAATGGCAGACCGAACAGCACTTGTAGCACGGTGCCGATTGCCAGGATCGAGGTCACGCCGATCATCAGGGCATAGGCCAGCATGATGGTGGCGCTGGCGGTACGGGCCATTGGGTTGTAGCGTTTTTCCAGCACCTGGGTGACGGTGAACACTTTAAGTTTGAGCAGGGGTTTGGCGAGAAACAGGTTCAGCGCGACGATCCCGCAACCCAGTGCGGCGCAGAGCCAGAAACCGGAGATGCCATGGACGTAGCCCAGGCGCACAGTGCCGACGGTGGACGCGCCACCCAGCACAGTCGCGGCCATCGTGCCCATGTAGAGGCTCGGGCCGAGGTTACGACCGGCGACCAGGTAGTCTTCGTGGGTCTTGGCCTTGCGCATGCCGAAGTAGCCGAGAACCAGCATCGCGGCGGCGTAGATGAGTACGACGAATAAATCCAAAGCCATGATGGCGTGTCTCCGATTGTCTTTTTTATGGTGAGGCTGAAATCAGTTCCCGGGGAAACATCAATCCCTGTGGGAGCGTGGCTTGCCCGCGATTGATGCACCGCGTTCTGCCAGGCAAACCGCGTCATCTTTCTTCGCGGGCAAGCCACGCTCCCACAGGTCATGCGTTGGCCACAGGTAAAGCGTTTAATCAGGCGACTGGCCGCATCGCCGGTTTAACGAGCGAATCCGTGCCCTTGCTACGTGAATCATTTGGCCCGAACACAGCAGTCGATTCCGGGAACAGGCTCAGCAGTGCCAAATACACCACTGACGCCAGGCCCAGCGTGACCGGCAGGCTGATGTCGATGCCGTCGGCGAGATTGCCCAAAGGTCCGACAAACTGGCCCGGCAGGTTCACAAAGCACAAACCCACCAGCGCACTCGGGATCCAGGCACCCAGGCCACGCCAGTTCCAGCCGTGGGTGAACCAGTAGCGGCCACCTTTCTCGCCGCGAGTAAACACCTGCAGGTCATCCGGGCAGTAGAAGCCGCGACGCACCAGCAGACCGATGATCATGATCACCATCCAAGGGGTGGTGCAGGTGATGATCAGCACGGCGAAGGTCGACACGCTCTGGACCAGGTTGGCCGCAAAGCGTCCGATGAAGATGAAGGCGATCGACATCACACCGATCAGCAAGGTCGCCTTGACCCGCGACAACACGCGCGGAAACACGCTGGACATGTCCAGCCCGGTGCCATAGAGGGAAGTGGTGCCCGTGGACATGCCGCCGATCACGGCGATCAGGCATACCGGCAGGAAGAACCAGCTCGGGGAAACCGCCAGCAGCCCGCCCACATAGTTGTTGGCCGCGATGTAGTCCGGCGCCTTGATTGCAACGATCGTGGCGGTGGCGAGGCCAAACAGGAAGGGGATAAGGGTGGCGATCTGTGCGCCGACCACGGCAAGCATGATTCGACCTTTCGGGGTCTCCCGCGGAATGTACCGCGACCAGTCACCGAGGAACGCCCCAAAGGAAATCGGGTTGCTCATGGCGACCAGTGCCGCGCCGATGAAGGCGGCCCAGAAACCGGCCTGACCCATAGCGACAGTGCCGGCGAAATGGCTGTCGAACGTCGGGGCGAACGCGAAGATGCCGAGCAGGAACAGCGCGCTGGCAGCCCACACTGCAATGCGGTTGACCCACAACATGAAGCGGAAACCGTAGATGCACACGGTCAACACCAGGATCGCGAACAGACCGTAGGCCAGGCCCAATGTCAGGTCGGTTTCCGGGAGGCCGATCAAGCGTTTGGCGCCACCAATCAACGCATCGCCCGAACTCCAGACCGACAGTGAGAAGAAGGCGATGGCGGTCAACAGCGACAAGAACGAACCGACGATCCGCCCGTGCACGCCAAAATGCGCACCGGAAGACACGGCGTTGTTGGTGCCATTGATCGGGCCGAACAAGCCCATCGGTGCAAGGATCAGCGCGCCCAGCAATACGCCCAGCACAATCGCCCAGACACCGGCCTGAAACGACAGTCCGAACAACACCGGGAAACTGCCAAGCACTGCGGTAGCAAAGGTATTGGCGCCGCCGAAGATCAAGCGAAACAGGTCGCTGGGTCGGGCGTCACGCTCATGATCCGGAATCTGTTCGACCCCGTTTGTTTCAATGCTGCTAAGGCTTTTTTCTTTGTTGTTGTTATTCATGATCTGCTCCGATCATAAAGGCGCGCTCATCGTGCGTGAGCGTCACCTGTTTGGCTAAGGGGGTGGCAGCCCTTCCGGCATGGCGGACAAATGTTCGTGACAGGCCAGCCATAGGCCTTGTTGTTCTCGGCCAGACGCTTTTTTCTTGAAAACAATCGTCTCGCGCTCCTGGCTGAAGTGTTGCTCCCCTTGCATGCGCAGCTCGGTGGCCACGTCATGGATGAAAATCGCCACATCACCTTGCAGGCTGATAAAGGCGTTGCTTGAAGTGCACGACAGCACTTCGAAGCCATCCTCCGAGCGCCAGGTGTCCCACAATGCCTGGTAGGCATCGCGCGACAGCAGGGGTTGCTCGAGGGTGTAGAACACGAAGCTGGCATCGGCGCTGAAGGCGCCGAAGTAGGCTTCGCGATCGTTACGGGCAAAGGCCGACACCAGATCGGCGGCGGCTTTCAGTACCTGATCGCGTTCGTTCATGACCGATTCTCAGCGGTGGACCACGCCTGGCAGTACGCAGAGCATTTCGTACAGCAGGTTGGCGGCCAGCAGTGAGGTGTTGCCGGTTGTGTCGTAAGCGGGCGAGACTTCTACCAGATCGCAACCCACCAGGTCGAGGCCTTGGCAACCCCGCACGATCTCGATTGCCTGAATGGTCGTCAGACCACCGATTTCCGGAGTGCCGGTACCCGGTGCCCAGGCCGGGTCGATGCCGTCGATATCGAAACTCAGATACACCGGACCACCGCCAACTTTCTCGCGAACTTCAGCCATCAGGGGGGCCAGGGATTTGTGCCAGCATTCTTCGGCCTGCACCACGCGGAAACCCTGTTTACGGCTCCAGTTGAAATCGTCAGCGGTGTAGCCCTGGGCGCGCAGACCAATCTGGACCACGCGATCCGGGTCCAGCAGGCCTTCTTCAACGGCGCGACGGAAGGTGGTGCCGTGGGCGATTTTCTCGCCGAACATGTGATCGTTCACATCGGCGTGGGCGTCGATGTGCACCAGGCCGACCTTGCCGTGCTTCTTGTGAATGGCACGCAGGATCGGCAGGGTGATGGTGTGGTCGCCGCCCAGAGTCAACGGGATCACATCGTGTTCGAGGATGTTGTCGTAGGATTCTTCGATGATCCGCACGGCATCCAGCAAGTTGAAGGTGTTGATCGCGACGTCACCGATGTCGGCCACCGACAGGGAGTCGAACGGCGCAGCACCGGTCGCCATGTTGTAAGGACGGATCATCACCGATTCAGCGCGTATTTCGCGAGGCCCGAAACGGGTGCCAGGGCGCAGCGAGGTGCCGATGTCCAGCGGGACGCCAACAAAGGCAGCATCCAGGCCAGCAGCGGTAGGCAAATGGGGGAGTCGCATCATGGTGGCGATGCCGCCGAAGCGCGGCATTTCGTTGCCGCCCAGTGGTTGGTGAAGAATCTTGTCCACGGGTAGGGCCTCATCGTCGTTGTTTTATTTATGTCGGTTACGCCGTTCATGGAAGCACGGGTACCGCTGTGGGCCGATTCTGCGAAATGTAGTGCCCGGGAAGAATCGCTACGGGCAAATACTTAGTTCATATTTTTCTAAACTAATGGAGGTGGCGGAGATAGACTTGTAGCAGCTGCCGAGCCTGCGAGGCTGCGTTCGGCGGCGAAGCCGTCGTGAATTCAGGCGACGCGGTGTTTCTGGAAAACCTCACGTTCAGGTTTTACGACGGCTTCGCCGCCGAACGCAGCCTCGCAGCCTCGCAGCCTCGCAGCCTCGCAGCCTCGCAGGCTCGGCAGCTGCTACATGCCTAATCGTCTACCTGTGTGTTTGCTGGAGCCCCCCATGGCCAACGCTTTACCCGACCTGAAACTATTGCGCATCTTCGTCAGCGTGGTCCGTCATCAGGGGTTCGCCACTGCCCAGCATGAGCTCAACCTTTCCACGTCGGCGATCAGCACCTACATGAGCCAGCTCGAAGCTGCGCTTGGCCTGGTGCTCTGCCATCGCGGTCGAGGTGGTTTCAGCCTGACCAGCAAGGGCGAACTGTTTCATCAGGAAACCTTGCGCCTGTTGGCCGAGCTCGAAGGTTTCGAGCAATACGCCGCGGCCCTCAAAGGCGAGCTGCGTGGCACGCTGAACCTGGGGGTGATCGACTCTACCGTCAGCGACAAGGCCTTGCCCTTTGCGGAAGCCATCGGTGCTTACAGCCAGGAACACCCGGCGGTGCATTTGCACCTGTCGGTCATGAGCCCTTATGAGCTGCAACTCGGCGTGCAGGACAATCGCCTCGACCTGGCCATCGGTGCTTTCTCGACGCGCATGAGCGGTCTGGTCTACATGCCGCTGTACCGTGAACAGCACTGGTTGTATTGCAGCAGCCGCCATCCGCTGTTCACCGAACGACGTATCCCCGAGCAAGTCATCACTCAGCAGCGCATGGTGGGGCGCGGCTACTGGAGCCAGGCGGAACTGGCGCGTCATGGCTTCAAACACAGCGCGGCGACGGTGGAGAGTATGGAGGCGCAGCTGATTCTGGTGCTGTCGGGCGCCTACATCGGTTATTTGCCGGAGCATTACGCCCAGGCCTGGGCCGACAAAGGAGATTTGCGCGTGCTGTTGCCGGCGACGTTCGGCTATCAGGCGCCATTTTCGATGATCGTGCGCCGTGGCCGCAGCCGTGAACCGCTGATCCAGACCTTCCGCGATTTGCTCAAAGCACAGCTCAATCAGGCTGCTTAAAGGAAAAGCAAGCATGTCCAGACTCCAATGCCCACGCTGCCTGCGCCCGCAAACCCACTGCCTGTGCCCGCTGATCCCGCACCTCGATAGCCGCACCCGGGTGTTGCTGTTACAGCATCCCAGTGAGGTGAACCATGCGCTGAACACCGCGCGGTTGGCGGCATTGGGGCTGAAAAATGCCGAGCTGATCGTCGGCGAAGTGTTCGAGGATTTACCGGCGCTGTTGAATAGACCGGGCTATCAGGCGCGATTGCTGTTTCCTGCCGATGATGCGCAGACGTTGCAGGCGTACACCGAACACGAGGAACCGCTGTTGCTGGTCGTGCCGGACGGTACCTGGCGCAAGGCGCGCAAAATGCTGCACCTCAATCCGCTGCTGGCAGCGTTGCCCCGGGTGACCCTGGCTGAGGGCGGGGTGTCGCGATATCGATTGCGCAAGGCGCCGGGACCGGGTGCGTTGTCGACGGTTGAAGCGATCGTCCAGGCCTTGCAAACGCTGGAAGCGCCGAGCTCTTTCGAGCCGTTGCTGAAGCCGTTCGAGGCATTGATCGAGGGGCAGATTGCGGCGATGGGGGAGGATACCTTCCAGCGCAATCATGGGCCGAGATAGGTAGTGCTGGTTCTGGCCTCTTCGCGGGCAAGCCCGCTCTCACAGGATTCGAGTCGCACACAAATACTGTGAGTGCCATCAAACACTGTGGGAGCGGGCTTGCCCGCGAAGGCAATGGACCGATCACCACAACTCTCCGCACAATCTACCTCTCGCGCATCGCCTCGGTCCTGGCCTTGAGCACCGGTTTAAGCAGGTAATCCAACACACTTTTCTCCCCGGTAATGATATCCACCGTCGCCACCATCCCGGGAATGATCAGCAAAGGCTTCACGTCCCCACCCAGGTGATTCTTGTCGGTCCTTACCTGGATCAGATAAAAGCTGTTGCCCTTGTCGTCGGTAATGGTGTCCGCCCCGATCAACTCCAGCTTCGCACTCAGCCCGCCATAGATCGTGTAGTCGTAGGCGCTGAACTTGACCATGGCTTTCTGGCCGGGGTGCAGGAATGCCACGTCTTGCGGCCGGACCTTGGCTTCGATCAGCAGGTTGTCTTCCAGGGGCACGATTTCCACCATGTCACTGCCCGGCTGCACCACGCCGCCAATGGTGTTGACCTTCAGCACCTTGATAATCCCGTGCACCGGCGAGACCACCGTGGTGCGGGTGACGCGGTCGTCGATGGCAATGCTTGATGCCGTGATTTTCGACAGATCGGTGCGTTTCTCATTCAGCTCTTTGGCGGCGTCCGAGCGGAAAGACTGTTCCGACTCGTCAATCTTGCTTTTGATTTCGTTGATCGCCGATTCGGCGCGGGGAATCGCCAGCGTCGTGGCATTCAGCGAGCCGCGTATCTCCACGGCGCTGCGTTTGAGGCGCAGGATTTCCACCGGGGACACCGCCCCGGTTCCCACCAGGGGCGCGGACATGTTCATCTCTTGTTGCAGCAAAGCCAGGCTCGAACTGAACTGGCCCTGTTTGGAGCGAAATTCTGCCAGTTCCTGGGTTTTTTGCCGAAGTTGCTCACTCAACGTGCGCTGTTCGCTGGCCAGTCGACGCTGCCGTTGTTCGTACAGGGAGCGTTCGTCCTCGGCCACTTGCGGTGCCTTGGCAATCACTTCTGCCGACAGCTTGAAAGGTCGTCCTTCAGCCTCGGCAGATAACCGTTCGACCTGCGCCGTCAACGCATAACGGTCCGCCTCGCTTTCACCCTTGTTCGACAGAAACCGCGTGTCATCCAGGCGCAGCAATTTGTCGCCCTTGTTCACCATTTGCCCTTCGCGCACGAATATTTCAGTGACGATGCCGCCTTCCAGGTTCTGGATCACCTGCACCTTGCTCGACGGGATCGCCTTGCCTTCACCCGTGGTGACTTCCTGCAACACGGCAAACTTGGCCCAGACCACCGCGCTGATAAGCAGTCCGGCCGCCAGCCACACGGTGATCCGCGACCAGCGCGGCGAGTCCTGCAACGCGGCGCCGGCGGTTTCCGGCATGAATTCGCTTTCGGCACTTTTGCTGAAGCTGCCGAAGTAGCCGCGATCCTTTGAAGCGTCGGACGATGTACCAGACATGGGCTACTCCTAGACCGCCGCAGAGCCGACACGGCCCTTGCGCAGTGCATCGATGACCGCTTCTTTCGGACCGTCGGCGACGATCCGTCCGTTGTCGAGGACTACCAGACGATCCACGAGGCTGAGCATGGAGGTACGGTGGGTCACCAGCAGCAAGGTTTTGCCCTGGACCCAGCTGTGCAGTTTTTGTCGCAGGACGTCTTCGCTGCTGTTGTCCATGGCGCTGGTGGGTTCGTCGAGCAGCATGATCGGCGGGTCGAGCAGCAGGGCTCGGGCCAGCAACACAGCCTGACGCTGGCCACCGGAAAGCAGTTGACCGCGTTCACCCACGGGCCGGTCAAAACCCTGTGGATGCGAACGGGCGAGTTCGGTCACGCCGGTGAGCTCCGCCACTTCGAGCATTCTGGAGTCGCTGATGTAGCGGGCACCGAGGGTCAGGTTGTCGCGCAGGCTGCCGGCCAGCAGTGGCAGGTCATGGGCGACGTAGCCAATCTGCTGGCGCAAGTCGGCGACGTCGAGTTGCCGCAGGTCCAGACCGTCGAGCAGCAATTGGCCTTCTTCGGGTTCGTAGAAACCCATGACTAACCTAGCCAACGTGCTTTTGCCCGAGCCGCTGCGGCCGATGATGCCGATGCGCTCACCGGGTTTCATGCTGAAACTGACGTTGTGCAGCGCCGGGGCATTCTGCCCGTTGTAGTGGAAGGTCACGTTGCTGACGTCCAAAGCGCCTTGGAGTTGCGTGCGTTCCAGTGGCCGCTGTTTGCCGTCGCGTTCCTGCGGCAGCCCCATCAGCGCATCGGTGCTTTTCATCGTCAGTTGCGCTTGCTGGTAGCGCGTGATCAACCCGGCGATCTGCCCCAGTGGCGCGAGTACCCGACTGCCCAGCATGTAGGTCGCCACCAGTGCGCCGACGCTGAGGTTGCCGGCAATGATGCTGTAGACCCCGGCGACGATGGTTGCCATGCCCGAAAATTGTTGGATGAATAACGTGCCGTTGGTGGCCATCGCCGAGAGGTTGCGCGCATGGCTGTCGAGGCGGGTGAGGGCGCCGTGGGTGCTTTCCCATTTGTGCTGTCGCTCGCTTTCGGCGCTGCAGGCCTTGAGGGTTTCCAGCCCGCCGAGGGTTTCGATCAACAAGGCCTGGCGTTCGGCGCCCAGGCTGAGGCTTTTTTGCACGGTATCGCGCAGGCGGACCTGAATCACCATGGCGAAGATGATGGTGATCGGGAACGCCAGCATTGGAATCACCACCAGCCAGCCACCGAGCAAGCCGATCACCACCAGCATCAGTACGGCGAAGGGCAGGTCGATCAGGCTGGTAAGCGTGACCGCCGTGAGGAATTCGCGCAGGCCCTGGAAATCATGAATGCTTTGGGCAAACCCACCGATCGTGGCGGGTCGCGATTTCATCGACATGCCGGTAATGCGTTCGAACAGAGTGGCCGACAAAATCACGTCGGTTTTCTTGCCCGCCGTGTCCAGCAAATGCGCGCGGACCACGCGCAAGACCAGCTCGAAACCTGTGCCGATCAACAAACCGATGGACAGCACCCACAGCGTGGAGGTGGCCTGGTTTGGCACCACCCGGTCGTAGGTCTGCATCACGAACAGCGGCACCATCAAACCCAGCAGGTTGATCAGGAAGCTCGCCAGGATCGCATCGCTGTACAGCCATTTCGACAGTTTCAGCGTGTCGCGAAACCAGGCCTCGACGCGCGGCACCAGCGGTGAGCGCAAGTCTTCGAGTTCATGGCGCGGCCGGGCGAACAACGCCTGGCCACTGTAATTTTCAGCCAGCTCTTCACGGCTGACCCATTGTTCCCCGCCGTCGGCTTCACTGGGCAGGATCAGCAAGCGGCCGTCATCGCCGAAGCGCCGCAGAATCGCGGTACGACCGTTATTGAGGATCAGCATCACAGGGAGGTTGAGGGGGGAAATGTCGGCCAGCTCACGACGCAGCATGCGCGCCTGCAAACTTGCCCGGGCCGCTGCGCGAGGCAGCAGGTCCAGGCTCAGGCGCTGCTTGTTCAACGGCAGGCCGGCACTGAGACTGGCGCGACTGACCGTCGCACCGTGGAGTTTGCAGAGGATCAAGAGACCATCAAGAAGGGGGTCATCGAAGCTAAGACGCGGATCGACACCGATGTTGCCGGGTTCCATGCTGGTCACATTGATCGCTCCAGTTGAACTGTCACATCAATACAAATCCCTGAAGCAACTACCGTAGCCGGCGATCTTTTGATTTAGTTTTTTTCAGAATCACATCAAAAGATCGTCCGAACACGGCCCGAGCCTGTGGGTTATCTCAGTTCAGGCAAACGAGCTTCGCTTTTCACTTCAGACTGGGCGACCGCATCGGCAGGCAACACCACACGCTGCTTGCTCAACAACTGACCCATGTTCGCCAGCACGCGGTACATCGAGTATTCCTCGGTGTAGCGCACTTCGGTGTAGCGGCGGTTGGCGTTGTAGAGTTCGTTTTCACTGTCGAGCAGGTCGAGCAGGGTCCGCTGGCCGAGGCCGAACTGATCCTGGTAGGCCATACGTACACGCTTGGTCGTCTCGGCGTATTCGCGGGCAGTCGGCGTTTGCTTCTTCGCGTTGAGCATGGCGTTCCACGCCAGGTGGATGTTTTCGTTGAGCTGGCGCAGGGCGTTGTTGCGGATGTCCATGGCCTGGTTGATCTGGTGCGCATTGGACTGCAGGCGGGCCTTGTCGCTGCCGCCGCGGAACAGGTTGTAGTTCATCACCACACCGACGCGCCACTCGTTATCGTGACCTTCGTCGCCTTGCACGTTGTTGTTCGCGCCCACCGCTGCTTCGGCGTCGAAGCGTGGAAAGAACGGCGACTTGGAAACTTCGTACTGGCTTTCGGCGGATTGCACGTCGGCTTGGGCAGATTTCAGGTAAGGGTTGTTATCCACCATGCTCTGCTGGGCTTCAGTCAAGGTGGCAGGCAATTCGCCGCGCGTCGATGGCAGAGTTTCCAGCTCATCCGGCAGGCGCCCTACAACGCTGAAGAAATTCGATTCGGCATCGGCCAGATCCACTTCAGCGGTGTCGAGGTTGTTTTGCGCCAGTGCCCGACGAGCGGTGGACTGGTCGGAGTCGGCGGTGCTGCCAATACCGCGCTCGGTCCGCAGACCGATCTGGTCGTTGACCCGAAGGTGAGCTTGCAGGTTGTTTTTGGCCAGGGTCACCAGTTCGCGACGCTTGAGCACTTCGAGGTAGACCTCGATGGTGCGCAGTGCCAGGTCCTGGGCGGTGCCTTGCGCGTAATAGGCACGGGAGTTGACCACGCCTTTGGTGCGCTCGACTTCGTTGGCCGTGTTGAAACCATCGAACAGCATCTGCCGCAGACGCAGCTCGGATTGGGTGTAGGTCAGGATCTTGGTGTTGTGATTGCCCAGCGAACGTGTGTTGGTGTTATCGCTGTACCCGCGCCCGTATGCGGCGTTCAGGTCAACAGATGGATAAAAGCCCCCTTTGGCGACTTTGACTTCTTCGTCCGCGGACAGGCGCGAGTCCACGCGTGAAGCCAGTTCCGGGTGTGTGGCAATAGTGCTCTGAATCGCCTCGGTTAACGACATGGCGTTAGCCTGAGATGTGCAGGCCATTGCCAGCAGGATCGCGCTGCAGAGGGGGGTTAAAACGCGCATGGATGAATCTCCCTGAGTCCTAATGATGCTTATCAGTCGCCAAATATTTGACGGCATTTATAGTGAAAACCGTTTCAAGCTTGTAACAACACAGCTAAGAACATTCTAGCGCATAGCTAAGAAATATTTCTCATAAGCCTTATGCCAAAAAAAACTTATGCGCTCCGAAAAATCCAGCACATTGTTCTCTCGTGGAACCCTTGTATTACGAGCCCTAGGGAGCTTGCAAGGGCAAAATTTAAGTTCCATCCATTTATCGATAAGGGACGAAGAGGTGCTGGAGGGGAGGGAGGCGGGGCAGTTGAGGGGGTGACATTTTTTTGTCACTTTGCTGGTTCAGGACTGTTACGCATCGCTCGGAGGTGATCATTTCTGCCAAACGGGATCCCAAAGTCGTTGATTACATTGGGTTTGTCCGATTCCGGCGCAGGTCATCGATGAGCGACAGGTTTGGCGAGAGTGTCGCCAGGGCAGCGGCTTACGTAACGTAAATCAAACTGTCCGGCAGGTGTTTTCGCAAAGCGGCTCGCTTCAGACATGGGCACTTTCTTCGCAAAAAAATTTGGTTGCCGGCACTGGTTGGCAGCAGAGGAGATGCACATGGCTACGCTCATCGGTACCGTCTCGAAGGTCATTGGTCAGGTGTTCGCGGTCGCGGGTGATGGCACCCGACGCGCACTGGTTGAAGGTGATCGGCTGTTTGCCGGCGATCAACTGGTCACCGGCGCGGAAGGGGCGGTGGCGGTGCATTTGAAAAACGGCCAGGAATTGACTCTGGGGCGTGACAGCAGCCTGCAGATGACCTCCCAGCTGCTCGCTAATCAGGTGCCCCATGTGGATTCGCCTGAGATCGTTACGCCAAGCGAAGCGCAGCTGACCGATGTTGAACAACTGCAAAAAGCCATTGCGGCCGGCGAAGACCCGACCCAGACCGGTGAAGCCACTGCGGCTGGACCGTCTGGTGCTAATGGGTCCGGTGCACTGGGCGGTGGTCACAGTTTTGTGCTGCTGGAAGAAGTGGCCGGTCGAGTCGATCCGACCATCGGTTTCCCGACAGCGGGTTTCAATGGCATTCCGGAGTTTCCGCTGGAGCGTCATTTCGCCGATCTCAATGACAACGTCAGCGACGACACACCTCCCGTCATCGTCCCGCCGCCACCGGTGAACAATCCGGTCACCCTCGGCGGTCTCAATTCGGCCGGTGGCGAACTGACCCTCAATGAAGCCAATCTGCCTGACGGCTCGGCCAGCAACCCGGCGGCGCTGATCCAGAATGGCACCTTCACCGTGAACGCTGCCGACGGCCTGCTGAACCTCAGCATTGGCGGCATCAGCGTGTTAAGCGGCGGCGTGGCTTCAGGCTTTCCGCAATCGATCACGACCCAGTTGGGCAACACCCTGACCATCAACGGTTACAACCCGGCAACGGGCGTGGTCAGTTACAGCTACACCCTCAATGGCAACGACACCCATTCGGCCGGCGATGGCGCCAACACTCTCAGCGAACAATTCACCGTGGTCGCCAGCGACACCAATGGCGATACCGCCACCGGCACCCTGGACATCAACATCACCGACGATGCGCCCAAGGCGGTCGATGACAATAACGCCAACACAGCGTCGGAAACCCTGGTGACCCTGACCGGCAGCGTGCTGCCCAACGACACCCAGGGCGCCGACCGTATTCCAACCGGACCCAACAGCGGGCCAGTGATCGGTGGCACCTTCACCGGCACGTACGGCACCCTCGTGCTCAATCCCAACGGCACCTACACCTACACGCTGAACACCGATGACGCAGACTTCAAGGCGCTGCACGGCGGTGGCAGCGGGACGGAAAATTTCGTCTACACCCTGACCGACTCGGACGGCGACACCAGCACGGCGACGCTGGTGCTGAACATTCACAACAACGACGACCCCGTGACGATTGGCGGGCTAGGCGTGTTCGGTGGCGAGGTCACCGTCTACGAGAAAAACCTCGGCGACGGCAGTGCACCGGACTCCACCGCGCTGACTCAAAGCGGCACCTTCACCATCACCGCGCTGGATGGCGTGCAAACCCTCACCGTCGGCGGCATCAATGTGGTGGTCGGTGGCGTGAGCGCAGGCTTTCCGCAATCGGTTGTCACGCCATTGGGCAGCACGCTGACCGTGACCGGTTTCGATCCCGCCACCGGCGTGGTCAGTTACAGCTACACCCTGGCCGATAACGAAACCCATCCGAACGCCAATGGCACCAACAATCTGCCTGAGCAATTTGCCGTCACCGTGGTTGACGACAACGGCACCACGGCCAATGGCACGCTCGACGTCAACATCGTCGATGATGTGCCCAAAGCGGTGGACGACAGCAACGCCGGCACCGCATCGGAAACCTTGCTGAGCCTCAACGGCAACGTGCTGACCAATGACGTGCAAGGCGCCGACCGTGTCGTCACCGGCGAGAATGCCGGCCCGATCACCCCCGGCACCTTCACCGGTGTTTACGGCACCCTGGTGCTCAACGCCAACGGCACTTACACCTACACCCTGAACATCAGCGATGCCGATTTCAAAGCCCTGCACGGCGGTGGCGACGGGACGGAAACCTTCGCCTATACCATCACCGATTCGGACGGCGATACCAGCACCGCGAACCTCGTTCTGCAGATCCATAACAACGACGATCCGGTGACCATCGACGGCCTCAGCGTCAACGGCGGCGAGTTGACCGTCTACGAGAAAAACCTCGGCGACGGCAGTGCACCGGACTCCACGGCGCTGACTCAAAGCGGCACCTTCACCATCACCGCCCTTGATGGCGTACAGACCCTGAGCATTGGCGGCATCAATGTGGTGGTCGGCGGCGTGAGCGCTGGCTTCCCGCAATCGGTGGTCACGCCGTTGGGCAGCACGCTGACCGTGACCGGTTTCGATCCCGCCACTGGCGTGGTCAGCTACAGCTACACCCTGGCCGATAACGAATCCCATCCGAATGCCAACGGCACCAACAATCTGCCTGAGCAATTTGCCGTCACCGTGGTTGACGACAACGGCACCACGGCCAATGGCACGCTCGACGTCAACATCGTCGATGATGTGCCCAAAGGCGTGGACGACAGCAACGCCGGCACCGCCTCGGAAACCTTGCTGAGCCTCAACGGCAACGTGCTGACCAACGACGTGCAAGGCGCCGACCGTGTCGTCACTGGCGAGAATGCCGGCCCGATCACCCCAGGCACTTTCACCGGTGTTTACGGCACCCTGGTGCTCAACGCCAACGGCACTTACACCTACACCCTGAACATCAGCGATGCCGATTTCAAAGCCCTGCACGGCGGTGGCGACGGGACGGAAACCTTCGCCTACACGATCACTGACTCGGACGGCGATACCAGCACCGCGAACCTCGTTCTGCAGATCCATAACAACGACGATCCGGTGACCATCGACGGCCTCAGCGTCAACGGCGGCGAGTTGACCGTCTACGAAAAAAACCTCGGCGACGGCAGTGCACCGGACTCCACCGCGCTGACTCAAAGCGGCACCTTCACCATCACCGCCCTTGATGGCGTACAGACCCTAAGCATTGGCGGCATCAACGTGGTGGTCGGCGGCGTGAGCGCAGGCTTCCCGCAATCAGTTGTCACGCCGTTGGGCAGCACGCTGACCGTGACCGGTTTCGATCCCGCCACCGGCGTGGTCAGCTACAGCTACACCCTGGCCGATAACGAAACCCATCCGAACGCCAATGGCACCAACAATCTGCCTGAGCAATTTGCCGTCACCGTGGTCGACGACAACGGCACCACGGCCAATGGCACGCTCGACGTCAACATCGTCGATGACGTGCCCAAAGCGGTGGATGACAGCAACGCCGGCACCGCCTCGGAAACACTGCTGAGCCTCAACGGCAACGTGCTGACCAACGACGTGCAAGGCGCCGACCGTGTCGTCACCGGCGAGAATGCCGGCCCGATCACCCCCGGCACCTTCACCGGTGTTTACGGCACCCTGGTGCTCAACGCCAACGGCACTTACACCTACACCCTGAACATCAGCGATGCCGATTTCAAAGCCCTGCACGGCGGTGGCGACGGGACGGAAACCTTCGCCTACACGATCACTGACTCGGACGGCGATACCAGCACCGCGAACCTCGTTCTGCAGATCCATAACAACGACGATCCGGTGACCATCGGCGGTTTGAACGTGAACGGTGGCGAACTCACCGTCTACGAGAAAAACCTCGACTGGGGCACCAGCCCTGACACGCCTGCATTGACCCAGAACGGCACCTTCACCGTGACCGCGCTCGACGGTCTGCAAACCCTGACCGTGGGCGGTTATGCAGTGATGAACGGTGGCGTGGTCTCCGGTTTGCCGCACACCATCGTTACTCCGCTGGGCAGCTACCTGACCATCACCGGTTTTGATCAGGTCACCGGCGTGGTCAGCTACAGCTACACCTTGGTGGGCAGCGAAACCCATCCCAATGCGGACGGTGCGAACAGCATCAGCGAAAACTTCCAGGTGGTGGCGACCGACTCTGATGGCAGTTCTGCTTCGGGCGAGATCAACGTCAACATCGTCGATGACCTGCCAAGCGCGAAGCCGGATTCGGCCCATGTCGATGAAGGCGGAACGGTCAGCGGCAATGTGCTCGACAACGACATCGGTGGCTCCGACGGTCCGGCGGCCAGTGGTGCCGTGGTGGGCGTGCGCGCCGGTAGCGATACGTCGACTTCGGCCAGTGGCGGGCTCAACACCAATATCAACGGCGCCTACGGCTACCTGACCCTCGATGCCAATGGCAACGCGACCTATCACAGCAACCCGAACTCGGTCGGCACGCCAGGTGCGACCGACGTGTTCACCTACACCGTGCGCGACGCTGACGGCGATGAAAGCACCACCACCATCACCATCGATGTCTGCAACAGCAAAATCCTCGCGGCGTCGGACACCGATGTGACGGTCTACGAAAAAGCCCTGGACCTGACCAAAGATGGCAACGATCTGGCAGCGGGTACGGTCGCCGGCAGCGAGCCTGGCAACACCGGTGAAACCGCTTCCGGAACACTGGTCGGCTCGGTCACCGGTGCCGTCGGTGCGATCACCTACGCATTGGTGGGCAGTGCGACCGGCAACTATGGCCAGATTCAGCTCAACGCCGACGGTACCTACACCTACACCCTGACTTCGCCGGCGAGCACGACACCTCACGCCAACGATGGCGCGAACACCCTGACTGAAAGCTTCACCTACCTTGCGACGGATTCGCTGGGCAACACCACCTCCAGCACCATTGTGGTGAGCATCGTCGATGACGTGCCAAAGGCAGTGGATGACACGAACGCGAAGACCGCTGCGGAATCCCTGGTGACCCTCGACGGCAACGTGCTGACCAACGACGTGCAAGGCGCCGACCGGGTCGTGACCGGCGACAATGCAGGCCCGGTTACACCCGGCACCTTCAACGGTGTTTACGGTAGCCTGGTGCTCAATGCCAACGGCACTTACACCTACACCCTGAACACCAACGACGCTGATTTCAAAGGCCTGAAGGGCGGCGGTAACGGGACGGAAACCTTCACCTACACCCTCACCGATTCGGACGGCGATACCAGCACCGCGAACCTCGTTTTGCAGATCCATAACAACGACGATCCGGTGGTCATCGGCGGCTTGAACGTCAACGGGGGCGAAGTCACTGTCTACGAGAAAAACCTCGACTGGGGCACCAGCCCTGACACGCCGGCATTGACCCAGACCGGCACTTTTACCGTGACAGCGCTCGACGGTCTGCAAACCCTGACCGTGGGCGGTTATGCGGTGATGAGCGGGGGCGTGGTCTCCGGTTTGCCGCACACCATCGTTACTCCGCTGGGCAGCTACCTGACCATCACCGGTTTTGATCAGGTCACCGGCGTGGTCAGCTACAGCTACACCTTGGTGGGCAGCGAAACCCATCCCAATGCGGACGGTGCGAACAGCATCAGCGAAAACTTCCAGGTGGTGGCGACCGACTCCGACGGCAGTTCTGCTTCGGGCGAGATCAACGTCAACATCGTCGATGACCTGCCGAGCGCGAAGCCGGATTCGGCCCATGTCAATGAAGGCGGTACGGTCAGCGGCAATGTGCTCGACAACGACATCAGTGGCTCCGACGGTCCGGCGGTCGGTGGTGCGGTGGTGGGCGTGCGCGCTGGCGGCAACACCTCGACCTCGGTCAGTGGCGGGCTCAACACCAACATCAACGGCAACTACGGTTACCTGACCCTGGACGCCAATGGCAATGCGACCTATCACAGCAACCCGAACTCGGTCGGCACGCCGGGTGCGACCGACGTGTTCACCTACACCGTGCGCGACGCTGACGGTGATGAAAGCACCACCACCATCACCATCGATGTCTGCAATAGCAAACTGCTCGCGGCGTCGGACACCGATGTGACGGTCTACGAAAAAGCCCTGGACCTGACCAAGGATGGCAATGACCTGGCGGCGGGTACCGTGATCGGCAGCGAGCCGGGCAATACTGGCGAAACCTCTGCGGGAACACTGGTTGGCTCGGTCACCGGCGCGTCCGGCGCAGTCACCTATACCTTGGTCAGCAATGCCACCGGCACCTACGGGCAGATGCTCCTCAACGCTGACGGCACTTACACCTACACCCTGACCTCGGCACCGAAAACGTCGCCGAACGCTAACGACGGGGCGAACACCCTGAGCGAAAGCTTCACCTACAAAGCCACCGATGCCCTGGGCAACAGCACCACCAGCACGATTGTGGTGAACATCGTCGATGACGTGCCCAAGGCGGCCGCCTCGGAACGCGCGGTGGCTGCCGTGGAAATCGATTCCAACCTGCTGTTGGTGATCGACGTGTCCGGCAGTATGGCCGACGCCTCGGGTGTACCGGGCCTGTCACGTTTGGCCCTGGCCAAGCAGGCAATCAGTGCCTTGCTCGACAAGTACGATGACCTGGGCGACGTGAAGGTGCAGATCGTGACCTTCAGCAGCAACGCCACCGACAAGACCTCGATCTGGGTCGACGTGGCCACCGCCAAGTCGATCATTTCCGGCCTGACGGCGGGCGGCGGCACCAACTACGATGCCGCTGTGGCCACCATGAAGCAGGCATTCGACACCGCCGGCAAACTGACCGGTGCGCAAAACATCGGTTACTTCTTCTCGGATGGTAAACCCAACGAAGGCGACATCAGCGCCTCCGACGAAGCCTCGCTGAAAGCCTTCCTCGACGCCAATGGCATCAAGAACTACGCCATTGGCCTGGGCAGCGGCGTGAGCAACGCCTACCTGGACCCGGTCGCCTATGACGGCAGCACCCATACCAATACCAACGCGGTGGTGGTAACCGACCTTAACCAACTCAACTCGGTACTCTCGGGTACCGTGCAGGGCGCGCCGGTCACTGGCACGTTGCTGGAGGGCGGGACGTTCGGTGCCGATGGCGGTTTCATCAAGACTATCGTGGTCGATGGCACCACCTACACCTATGACCCGAAGGACCTGGGGAACCAGGGGTCGCTGAAATTCACCGGCGGGGCCAACCACGGTACGTTCAACACCGTGGATAATTCGCTGAGCATTGCCACCAACAACGGCGGCACGCTGGTTATCAAACTCGACACGGGCGAATACAGCTACACCTCGCAAAAAGCCACTTCGGTGGTGATCACCGAAAACATCGGCTTCACCGTCAGTGACAACGATGGCGATCTGGCCAGTTCGACCCTGGTGGTCAAAGTCGTTCCGAACGCGGCGCCAGTGGCGGTGGATGACCACATCATCACCAACGTTCTGTCCAGCAGCGTTGTGGTACCGGGCGAATTGCTGCTGGCCAACGACACTGATCCTGAGGGCGATCCGCTGACTGCCACGCCGACCACGTTCAACACAGGTTGGGCGGCGAAGGGCGCGGATTTTGTCGGGACAGGCGCGAAAGGCTTCTCCGGAACCGGCAACACCGCGGCGAACCAGAACCTGGCGGACGTGCGCGCTCTATTCGCAGCCAATACGGCAGCGATGACGGCGGTACTGGTCGTCAGCGGATACCTGGGCGGTGTCACCACGGCCAACGCGAATGATGAAGACCTCATCACCGTCAAACTGAAAGAGGGCGAAACCCTTAATCTGGACCACAACCTGGCGGCCGGTCGCATCACCCTGGAGTACTCGCTCAATGGCGGCCCGTTCGTGTCCATCGCCGATGGCGGGACCATTACCGCAGCGGCTGACGGCACCTATCAGATCCATGTCACCAACATCAATAACGGCAGTGGCAGCAACCCCACGGGGGCGGAAAATTATCAGCTGAAAATGACCGTCAACTACGCCGGGGCTCACGACATCACCCCGGATGCCCACGGCAGTTATACCGCCAACGACAGCCATGGTGGCAGCGACGGGGCGAATGTGACCATCAGCTATCAGGACGGCCACACCCTCACCGGTACGGCGGGCGATGACGTGTTGGTGGCCGGCGCGGGCAACAACATCCTCAATGCTGGCGACGGCAACGACGTGCTGACTGCGGGCAGTGGCAACAATGAACTGCACGGTGGCGCCGGCAATGACTTGTTGTTCAGCGGAACCGGCAATGACCTGCTGGACGGCGGCGCCGGCATCGACACCGTGAGCTACGCCCACGCCACCAGCGGCGTTACGGTGGACCTGAGCTTGCTGACAGCGCAAACCACCGGCGGCGCCGGCACCGACACTTTGACCGGGCTCGAGAACCTGACCGGCTCCAACTTCAATGACAACCTGACCGGGGACAACAACAGCAACGTCATCAACGGCGGTTTGGGCGATGACATCCTCAATGGCGGTGGCGGCGATGACTTCCTGATCGGTGGCCTGGGCAATAACACCCTGACGGGCGGTGCCGGTGCGGACACCTTCCAGTGGCTCAAAGGCAATTCCGGGCACGACCTGGTTACCGATTTCACCCCCGGCACCGACAAGCTCGACCTGTCGCAATTGCTGCAGGGTGAAAACGGCACCACCGCTTCGCTGGATGATTACCTGCACTTCAAAGTCATTGGCAGCGGCGCTTCGGTGCTGACCAGCATCGACGTCAGCGCCATGGCCGGCGCCACGCCGAACCAGACGATCGATCTGGCGGGCGTCAACCTGGCAAGCCATTACGGCGTCACGCCGGGGGCCGGCGGTGTGGTGGCCGGGGGGCATGACACGGCGACGATCATCAACGGCATGTTGAATGACCATTCGCTGAAGGTGGATACCGTCTGATCCATGGCCTGAAACGACAAAACCCGCCATTCCTGTAAACAGGGAATGGCGGGTTTTTGTTTGTCTGGGGTTTCAGTATTGCGCTTCAGCCTTTATCGCGAGCAGGCTCACTCCTACAAGGGTTCGTGAACCCTTGTAGGAGTGAGCCTGCTCGCGATGAACGATGACGCGGTTGCCAAACGAACACTCACATCGGCTCTGGCGGCCCGATCAACCGTCCCATCACCCCGAACACTCCCAGCTCCTTGATCGTTTCAAACTCGCCGCGCGTCTCCACTCGCTCCGCAATCAACGGCAGATCGATGCTGTTTGTCGCGCGAAAAATGGCATCGATGAACAGTCGCTTGTCACTCTGCTCATCGATCCCGCGAATGTAGGCTCCATCAATTTTCAGGTACGCCAGGCCCAATTGAGTGAGGTTGCCGATCTGGCTGAAGCTGCCACCGAAATGCTGCAGGCCGATTCGATAGCCGGTGTTCAGCAGGCTGTGACTCAAGCCTTGCAGTTCAAGGGGAGGCGGTAGTTGGCGTTCGTCGATTTCCAGGGTCAGCAACGGTGCCAGCTCAGGCAGCGATTCGAGCATGTCGAGGATTTTTTGCAGTTGCACAGGGTCGCGCAGGGTGCTGCCGGACAGGCTCAATGCCAATGGCCAGCGGTTGACGATGAGGTAGTCGAGGGTCGCCTCAAGCATCGCAAGGTCCATCCGCGCCGACCAGCCGAGACGCTCGATCCACGGCAGGAAATGCCCTGCGGCGATGGCCACGCCCTGCGGATCGAGCAGGCGGGCCAGCACCTTGTGGTGCAACACCTGACTGGTGTCGGCGCATTGCACGACAGGCTGGAAATACAGCTGCATGTGGCCGTGGGTCAATGCGTCATCGATCCAGGTTCGCCAGTCGTGTTGGGACTGGTTGGGTGCGGTCGTGTCATCGGTCAGGTGTGTCCACGGCCGCTCGGGGCGCTGCCGGGCCTCGGTCAGGGCTTGATCGAGGCGCAGCAAGACATCGCCGGGCGATTCTCCCGGGTGGTAGGCGACGATGCCCAGGTGCGCCACGGGCATGCAGTCGCTGGCACCGGTCAGGCGCAGGTTTTCGAGGGTGGCGCTGATTTCACTCGCCACGCGTGCAGCGTCTGCGTTGTCCATGCCGGGTATCAGCAGGCTGAACTCCCCCCCGCGATTGCGCGCTGCCAGCCACGTGCTGCGTTCCGGTTGTTGCGTCAATCGCTTGAGCAGTTCGGCCACACTGCTGATCAACTCATCGGTGCGCTGACCGCCCAGGCGTTGATTCAGCCCCGCCAGGTCGTTGATCTGCAGCATCAGTAAATGGCCGTCGCTGCTTTGTTCGGAGATCAGCAGATGGTTCGCCAGGTGTTCATCCAGCAAGCGTCGATTGGCGAGGCCCGTCAGGCTGTCCTGATAGGACTCGGCCCGCAGTTTTTCGCTGCGCGCCGCCTCTTCGGCAAACAGTGCCTTGAGCTTTTCGACCATTTGATTCATGGCCAATACCACGCGCTTCAACTCTGGCGTGCGCGGCAATTTAGGCAAGCTCAGAAACTCGCGTTTGCTGATGGCTTCTGCCTGTTTAACCATCTTGTCCAGCGGTCGCAGCTGTCGACGCAGTAACCAGCCGCCGAACACCGCGCTGAGCAGCCCGCAAATCAATAACCAGATCAGGCTGCCAAGGGTGCTGTCCCAGAGTTTGGCCAGGGCGAACTGCGGGTTGCTCAACACTTCAACCCGCGCCGCCTGTTCCCAGCCGCGCATGATCAGCGCTTCGCCCGCCTGGGGGCGCAAGTCGACCAGGCTGATGAACCAGTCGGGAACGTCTTCGGCATAGGCACGTACGTTGCGTTCCACCAGTACCTGCTCATCGGCAATGCTGATGACCCGAATGCTGTTGAAGTAGCCGCTGTCGAAAATCGAGCTGACCATCAGTTCGACCATGGCCGGGTCATCGATTTGCGCCGTCAACGACAGTCCCAACGCAGTGGCCGCGTCCTGGGCGTGGGAGCGCAACTGCCCGAGCATCTGGTCGCGGGAGCTTTCCAGGCTGACAAAAAAACTGCCGCTGAACGCCACCAGCAGGAACAGGCAGATGGCGAGGAACAATTGTTTGCGCAGTGACATGACACGCTCCTTGCGGTGATGACTAGCCGTCGCCCACGGCGAACCCTTCGGTTTGCATTTTTTTCAAGACGTCCTGCCAACGCGACAACTTCTTCGAGTCGCTGGAGCGTTTGCCGCCGTTTGCTCCGGGCAGGTACAGGCCTTCGGCGTTGAAGGCGTACACCGGCAACAGATCTTTGCGTTGAGAGGCGGGGCGGATTTCGCCGATCAGGTTGTCCAGCACCAACGGGGCGGCTGTGGGCGTGCTGTAGTACGTCAGCACCATGTGCGCCTGATTCTGAGTCAGGGCCTTGACGTAGGTGATGCGCAGTTTTTCGCTGGGTATGCCGAGTTCACGCAGGCTGAAGTACTTCGCCAGGGCGTAGTCCTCGCAATCGGCTTTGCCCTTGACCAGGGACTCGACGGGGGTGGCCCAGTAATCGGTCTGACCCCAGATGCGAGAGTCGTCCTGAAAGGTCAGCTGCTGATTGAAGAAGCGATTGACCGCGGTGAGCTGCTCGCGCTCGGATTGCTTGCGTTCGCTCTGCAGCAACTGGCCCCAGGCCTCGATTCGTTTCTGCGCCGGACCGAGTGGGCCGTAGCGTGTATCGGCGGTTTGCAGGATCCGCGTGAAACTCCAGTCGGCAAAGACATTGCCCAGGCCTGCCAAAAGCAAACCTGCCAGCAACAGCCATCCGCCGAACCGAAGTCGGAGCGTTGACCATCCTGGACTACGCCGGCGACGAGGCATATTAGGCGGCTCGGGTACAGATGCGTGAAGTCTAGGCGGTGTTTTTAGCGGGGGAGGGTTGATCGTCGGCCTGTAAAGCAAAAGATCTCAGGACTTGTGCAGCGTTTTCTGCCGAAGAATATAGATCGTCACCAGCACTGCGCTGGTCAGCATGAAGCCGCGGGCCCAGGGCAGGGGCACCAGATAGCAGGAGAACAGGATGCTCACCCACATCAGCCCGATGGCGTAGACCTTGCCTTTGAGCGGGATGCCGTTGCCGTCGAGGTAGTCGCGAATCCATGGCCCAAGCCGTGGGTGCTCCACCAGCCAATGGTAAAAGCGCGGCGAACTGCGGGCGAAACAGGCGGCCGCCAGCAGCAGGAAAGGCGTGGTGGGCAACACCGGCAGGAAAATCCCGATCACCCCCAACGCTACGCTGAGCCAGCCGATGGCCAGCAGCACGTAGCGCAACATCAGGGAGCGGTTGCCTATGGGGTTGTCCATAGGCAGAACCTTAGTGGTGACGTGGCTTGAGGATCGCCGGTTTTTCGTCTGGCGCCTGGCACAGCAGGTACAGCGCGGTCAGCGCTTCCGGGATCTGCACGATCATGTCGTCCATCAGGTTGGCGTCTTTGGCGATGTCTTCGAACTCGGGTTGTTCGTCGAACAGGCCCGAACCCACCATGATCGGCAGCAGCATCTCGCTGACTTCGTCTTCGGCGGTTTCGAACCAGGCCGCTTCGCGCAGGAACACGCCTTCCATGAAACCGATGCACCAGCCGCGCAGGTCGGAATCATCCGGGTCTTCGCCCAGGTCGAGCTCGCAAGGCAGTTCAAACTCTTCATCCGACGCCAACTGGCGAGCGATGTGAGCCTTGAGTGCGATCAGGGTGGATTCGATGGCTTCACGCTCGGTGTCGTCGGCGTAATGCGGCTCTTCGGCGAACAGCGCGTCGATCCATTCACGGTCGGGCACGGTTTCGGAACAGATCGACAGGGCGGTGAGATAACCGTGGGCGGCCACGTAGTCCAGCGCCTCGTCATGCAGTTCATCGGCGTCGAGGAAGACTTGCAGGCGGGTAAGTTGCTCAGCGAAGGACATTAAAGGGCTACCTTGGGAATTAAACAGATGCGGGAATTCTAGGCCTTCTTGAGCAGTCAGGCCAGCCGCGCGGCATATTTGAACCCGATACGCACTGCCTATTCCTGCAGGAGCTGCCGCCGGCTGCGATCTTTTGATTTTGTTTTTTAGAGACAAGATCGAAAGTTTGTAGCCTGCGGGGGATCAGTGTTTGTCCTTATGTGTCTTCTCAGCGGCACCCTTTGAAGAGGAGGCGTCGGGTATACTCCCGCGTTTTGTGATGCCCTGCTGGCGTTGCGGCTGAGATGTGAAGCGTCATGCAATGCGCACTTACTATTCGTTGGTGCAGCCTGCGTGGTTCTGAACCAGCCTTGCGGGGATGTTTCGGTGATTTTTGGAGTTTTTATGCTCGAACAGGCTCAACGCGTCCTCAAGGACATCTTCGGCTACGACAGTTTCCGTGGCCGCCAGGGTGCAATCATTGAGCGCGTGGCCAACGGCGGTGACGCCCTGGTGCTGATGCCTACCGGTGGTGGCAAATCGTTGTGCTTCCAGGTGCCCGCGCTGTTGCGTGAAGGCCTGGCGGTGGTGGTGTCGCCCCTGATCGCGCTGATGGACGATCAGGTGGCCACCCTCGAAGAGCTGGGCGTCGCTGCCGCTGCATTGAACTCGACCTTGAGCGCCGAGCAGCAACGCGACCTGGCCGCGCGTATCAAGCGTGGCGAAGTGAAGATGCTGTACCTCGCCCCCGAGCGCCTGGTTCAGCCGCGCATGCTGGCGTTTCTGCAAAGCCTCGAAATCTCCCTCTTCGCTATCGACGAAGCGCATTGCGTCTCCCAGTGGGGCCACGACTTCCGCCGTGAATACCTGCAACTGGGCCAGTTGGCGGAGCTGTTCCCCAACGTCCCGCGTATTGCACTGACCGCCACGGCCGACAAGCGCACCCGCGAAGAAATCGTCGATCGCCTGCACCTGCAGGATGCCGAGCGTTTCCTGTCGAGTTTCGACCGGCCCAATATTTTTTACCGCATCGTTCCCAAGGAGCAGCCGCGCAAGCAGTTGCTGGCGTTCCTTGCCGAGCGACGCAGCGATGCCGGAATCGTCTATTGCCTGTCGCGCAAGAAAGTTGACGAAGTCGCGGTGTTCCTCAGTGAACAGGGCTTCCCGGCACTGCCGTATCACGCTGGATTACCCAACGAAACCCGGTCCCATCACCAGAAGCGCTTCCTCAATGAAGAAGGGCTGATCATGGTGGCCACCGTGGCGTTCGGCATGGGCATCGACAAGCCTAACGTGCGCTTTGTCGCTCACCTGGACTTGCCGAAATCCCTGGAAGCCTATTATCAGGAAACCGGGCGGGGTGGCCGTGATGGCCTGCCGGCGGACGCCTGGATGGCGTATGGCTTGCAAGATGTGGTGATGCTCAAGCAGATGCTGCAGAACTCCGAAGGCGATGAGCGCCACAAACGCCTTGAACATCACAAGCTCGACGCCATGCTCTCGCTTTGCGAAGAAACCCGCTGCCGTCGTCAAACCTTGCTGGCCTACTTCGACGAAGACATGCCGGAGCCTTGCGGCCATTGCGACAACTGCGTCGATGGCGTGCAGACCTGGGACGCCACCGAGCCCGCCCGGCAGGCACTCTCGGCCATCTACCGCACCGGCCAACGCTATGGCGTGGGTCATCTGGTGGATGTATTGCTGGGCAAGGACAACGAAAAGGTCCGCAGCTTTGGCCATCAGCATCTGTCGGTCTATGGGGTCGGCAAGGCGATGGGGGAGAGCGAATGGCGCTCCCTGTTCCGTCAGTTGGTGGCCCGCGGTCTGGCTGACATCGACCTCGAAGGTTACGGTGGCCTGCGTTTGAGTGACACGTGCCGGCCGTTGCTCAAGGGCGAAGTCACCCTGGAACTGCGCCGCGACCTCAAGCCGCAAACCACCGCGAAGAGCAGCAAGAGCCCGGCGAGCCAACTGGTTCGGGGCGAAGAGCGCGAGCAGTGGGAAGCGTTGCGCGCCCTGCGTCGCAAGCTCGCCGAAGAACATGGGGTGCCGCCGTACGTCATCTTCCCGGATTCGACCCTGCTCGAAATGCTGCGCAGCCAGCCGACCTCTCTGGCGGAAATGGCCAGGGTCAGTGGTGTGGGTGCACGCAAGCTGGAGCGTTACGGCGAGGCCTTCCTCGAAGTGCTCGGCGGCGAGGTCGAAGCGCCGAAAGTGGTGGCCGACGTGCGCCACGAGCTGATCACGCTGGCCCGTGCCGGCATGACTCCGATGCAGATCGCGGGCCAGCTGCAATGTTCGGAGAAGAACGTCTACACCATGCTCGCCGAGGCAATTGGCAAGCAGCAGTTGTCGCTGGAGCAAGCCCTGGACCTGCCCGAGGATTTGATGGGCGAAATCCAGGATGCGTTCCTGGACGGCGAAGGGGAGTTGCCGCCCGTTGCGGAAATTATCCCGCTGTTTGCCGGGCGGGTACCTGAGGGCGTTTTGTACTGTGTTCGGGCGGCACTTCAGTCAGAATTTGAAATTTAAATGACCCGTTACATTGATGTAACGATTCAGTACATAGCACCCCTTGCTTAGCGCCAACGGCCATGCTTAGCTGACTAATAATTAGGTTTTCTCTATTTCAGTCTAACCATGAGTTTTTTATGCCGTTAACCGACCAACACCGCTTTGGCATGCAATTAGCCCAAATGTCCCGAGGCTGGCGCGCCGAACTAGACCGTCGCCTTGCCGGCCTGGGGTTGTCCCAGGCACGCTGGCTGGTGCTATTGCACCTGGCTCGTTTCGAGGACGCGCCTACTCAGCGTGAATTGGCGCAAAGCGTTGGCGTTGAAGGGCCAACCCTGGCTCGGCTCCTCGACAGTCTGGAAGGCCAGGGCCTGGTCCAGCGCCAATCGGTTCTGGAAGACCGTCGAGCAAAAAAAATCGTGCTTTGTGCCCCGGCCCGCCCGCTGATTGAGCAAATTGAGACCATTGCCAACCAGCTGCGCCAGGAACTGTTCGATGGCGTCGACGAGGCGGATTTGAAGATTTGCATGCGCGTTCACGGACACATACTGGCCAACCTGGAAAAATCTTGAGGCATTGCCTCCCGCAGGATTTTTGAGATACCCCGTTCGGCAGACTATAAAGAACTACTAGGCAATATCGCGTTCGTACCGGATGTGCGAACGCGTACAGGTTGGTTCTGGTTATCTAAGGGATGCTCATGCTCGAGAGTTGGCACGTTGTAGTACGGTATTGCGCCAGACTGGTTTTGGTCGGTGTTGCTGTCAGTTACTCGGCATTGGCCCCCGCGCTGGGATTGGGTGACATCACCCTGCATTCGGCACTGAATCAGCCGTTGCGCGCAGACATCGCCCTGGTGGATGCGGCAGGACTGGAAGAAGGCGACTTGTCGGTCAGCCTGGCGACGGCGGATGAATTCAGTCGTGCCGGTATCGAGCGCGTGTTCTTTCTCAATGACCTGAAATTCACGCCGATCCTTCGTGGTAATCGCAGCGTGATCCGGGTCAGCTCCAACAAGGTAGTCAACGAACCTTTCCTGAATTTTCTGGTGCAGCTCAACCAACCCAACGGACGCGTGCTGCGCGAGTACACGGTGTTGATCGATCCGCCGGGCGCTCCGGGAATTGTCCCGGTCATGGATGAGCCGGTGGCCAGCACGGCAAATTCCCCGTTTCCCAGTGTCAAACCTGCAACTGCAGCGCCTGCTGCGGCGAAAAAAACGGCGCCAGCACCCAAAGTCGAACCCGTTGCGGTAACCCCGGCAATTGATCTCGCCGCCGAGCAGTTAGCCGCCAGCGTGCTGCAGAATCAGCAACTCCAGGCGACCATCAGCGAGCTCAATACCAAACTTCAGGCCCAGGAGGAGCAGATCGCCGGCCAGAAAAAGCAGGTCACCGAGCTGCAAACCCAATTGGCAGAAATCGAGCAGGCACCGCCAGTGGTGCCAGTCGCTGTTGCACCCGCTTCCGTCGTCGTGGAAGAGCCCGAGGCCAGTCGTTGGCCACTTGTTTTAGGGTTGCTGGTGTTGGCGGGATTGGTGGTCCTGTGGCTCTTTGTTCGGCGTCAACGTCAGCAGGCCGAGGTCTCTTCAGAGGCCTCGCCGGTTACGCCGTCTGGACATGAACCGGTACTGGATCAGGCTGCGGCACCAGTTGTCATGGCTACCATGCTGAAACCTGCCAGCGATCAGCAGGATGAAACCCCGGCGGGCGATGTGCTTGAAGGTGTGGGTATCTATCTGGCCTATGGACGATTTTCCGAGGCCGCGGGTTTGTTGCGCGAGGCGTTGGCCAAGGATCCACAGCGAAAGGACCTGGCCTTGCAATTGTTGGAGGTTCTGGGGAAACAAGGCGACGTCGCCGCCTATGAAGCTCAAGAAAACAACCTGCGTGACACCGGTGTCGACGAACAAACCCTTCAGGAAATTCGTGGTCGTCATCCCAAGCTGAACACTGTGGCGCCGATGGCTGCCGTAACCATGGCGACTGCACCGGTCATCGCGATTGCTACACCCACACCCGCGGCGCCGGTCGTAGCACCCAACGATGACTTCCAGTTGAATCTCGACGACCTGTCGATGGACGCCAACTGGGATCTGATCAGTCCCTTCGACAACGCTCCATCCCCGGCGAAGCTCGCTGAAACGCCGCTTGCGGATGAGCCAGCGTTCACCTCCAACCTGCACGTCTTGCCCGATGTGTTCGAAATGCCTGATGAGCCGGCGCTGGACGACACGGAGCTTGAATGGAGCGCTGAACCGGATGCGCAATCGCTGGATGACGACTTTCTTGCCGAGTTCAGCGATCCCGACCAGTCCCTGGAGCTGGAGCCGCTGAGTCTGCAACCAGACAACGCCGGTAAGCTCGAACAGGCGCAGACCTGCATCGATGACGGCGACCTGGACAGTGCAATCGAGCTGTTGAACGAGCTGCTCAAAGAGGGCGACGAACCGCTCAAGCAGACTGCCCGGAGCTTGTTGGCGGGTATCCGCTAAAGGGTTTTCAAAAGACTAAAACGTCTGCCCCAGATTCAGATAAACCGCCTGTTCATCCGCATCGTTGAAACCATAACTGAAATTCAGCGGCCCCAAGGGCGTGTCGAATCCGATGAACACGCTGGCCGCATTGATGTAGCCGCTGTCGAATTCATTGTCATTGTTCCACGCCCGACCACGCTCCAGCGAACCACCGACGTACAGCGGGAAGTCCAGCGGCAGGTAGGAACGTGGGGTCAGACGTCGGTAATAAACCCCGCGCATCAGGCTGATGTTCTGCCCCGAAATGGCGTCTTCTCTAAAGCCCGACAGTTGCCGCGCGCCGCCCAGCAGGAAGCTTGAGGTAACCACGTTGGCGTCGTTCAGCGTGCGCCCATAACGACCACCGAGAATGAAGGTGTCCGGGCCGCTGCTCAGGGCTTTGTCCAGTTTGAATTCCCATTGCCGATATCGCTTGTCCGAGCCCAGCCCAGGCTCGTATTGACGGAACGCAAGGCCGATGTCTTCGCCTTCATGAGGGAAGTAGACGTTGTCCAGTGAATCGAACGAGTACTTGAGCTCATAGAACCCCTCATTGAAACTTTCGCTCGGCAAGTTCTGATCGCCAATGCGCACGTCCGCCTCGCCCCAGGCTTCGCCGACACCGAAACGCACCTCGCCGCTGTTGCCGATTTGGCGACCGACGTTCAGGCCGAAGCCGTAGCGCTCAACGCGATATTGCGCGATAGGGTCGTTTTCGAGGATAGCCTCGACGTTCTGCGCATCGAAGGCGGCATAGGGCGCGATGAAGTACCGCGAACCGACATCCAGCGGCTGATAGAACTCGCTGTAGAGTTCCTGCCGGTCACCGATCTGCACGCGGGTCAGCCATTCGGCACCCAGGCGGTTGATACCGTTGACCCGATAGCTGGCACCCAGGTTAAACGCACTGTCGCCCCGCATGTCGTCCGAAAGATTCAGGCCGACGCGTAAATAATCCGTACCACTGCGCTTGCCCCGGGCGCTGATGATCAACGTATGGTCCTTGCCCTTGTGAGCGACGCGATACTGTACCTGCTCGAAGTAATCCAGCCCGTACAGCGTGCCCATGTCGGTTTGCAGGCGGCCCAGGTCCAAGGGTTCCCCGATGTGCTGGCGGATGTAGTAACGAATGACGTCGTCGCCGACTTTCGAATCGTTTTCGACCTTGATCGCGGTGATGATCGGTGTGCGCTGACTTGGCGCGCGCGCAGCGTTCAGTTCTTCATCCAGTGGCTGCGCCGGTTTGAGTTTTGTCAGGCGGGCATCGAGGATCCGCGTGGCGCGATAGCCGGCGTCGATCATTTCCTGAGCCCGGCCAAAGTCGGTGACGCCGAAGCTTGCCAGTGACGGCTGGATCAATATGTCGTCTTGATGCAGGGCGGCGAGTTGTTCTTCGGAGTTGCGGCGAGTCATCAGGGTGATGGACTGGTTCAAGACATCGACCACCGTGACCAGTTGTTTGCGATTACGCAGGGGCGTGCCGATGTCGACCACGATGGCAATGTCCACGCCCATTTCCCGGGCGACATCCAAGGGGATGTTGTCGGTCATGCCGCCATCCACCAACAAGCGGCCGTCCATTTCGACCGGTGCAAACACGGCCGGAATCGACATGCTGGCGCGAATCACCTGGGGCAGGTGACCCTTGCGGAACACCACTTTTTCGCCGCTGGCGATGTCGGTCGCGACCGCACGGAACGGAATCGGCAGCTTGTCGAAATCCCGGGTATCACTGGCGTGGGCCAGCAGACTTTCCAGGAGCAGGGCGAGGTTCTGGCCCTGAATGACGCCCAGGGGCAGACCGAGACTGCCGTCGTCGCGAAAGCTCAGTTTCTGTTTGACGAGGAAGTCGCGATCATCCTGTTTGCGCCGGAACGGCACATCTTCCCGAGGTGGTGCATCGGACAGGGCTTGCTGCCAATCGATGTTCAGGGCGAGCTTCTCCAGCTCATCGATCTTGTATCCCGACGCATAAAGCCCGCCGACCACCGCCCCCATGCTGGTCCCGGCGATTGCATCGATCTGGATCCCTTGCTCCTCAAGCGCCTTGAGCACGCCGATATGCGCCAGGCCACGGGCGGCACCGCCGGACAGCACCAGCCCGACTTTCGGTCGAGGCGTTTCAGCGGACTGAACGATCAAGGGCAGGAGGCAGAGCAGCAGGCAGGACAACAGATGGCGCATCATGAATCTCGGGACGAGCGAAAAAGGCCGCTATTATAGCGGCGCCCTCTGGCTCAGGAGTTTTCTCGATCATGACCGCAAGTAAACCGGAAATCATCATCACTTATTGCACGCAGTGTCAGTGGCTCCTGCGCGCCGCCTGGCTGGCGCAGGAACTGCTCAGTACCTTTGGCGATGACCTGGGAAAAGTGTCGCTGGTGCCCGGTACCGGTGGGGTCTTTCACATCTTCTGTGACGATGTACAGCTCTGGGAGCGCAAGGCCGACGGCGGTTTTCCCGAGGCCAAAGTATTGAAGCAGCGTGTCCGTGACCGGATTGATCCGGACCGCGATCTGGGCCACAACGATCGGACTCAGTGAGACGCGGCCTCTGCTGCGACGACCTTCTTGTTTGATCCGCCTGAAAGCCGGCTCGATACCACGATCGCCAAAATGATCAGCGCACCGCCGAACAGCATGCGCAGCGTCGGATTTTCATCGAACAGCAGCCATGCCACGGTAATGCCATAGACCGGCTCCAGGGCAAAAACCACCGCAGCGGTGCGTGCCTTGATCACCGCGAGGCTGGCAACGAACAGGCTGTGAGCGACGCCTGTGCAGAACACCCCGAGCAGCCCGATCCACAGCCAGTCCAGGGCGCGGACTTCGCTCAATTGCGGTGCCGCAACCGGCAGCAGGCACAGCGCGACCACCACGTTCTGACACAGGGCGGCCTGGACCGGCGGGATGCGCCCCGAGCTGGCGCGGTTGGTCAATGAAAGCAGGGCGAACAGCAAGCCGGACGCGATGGCCCACAACAGGCCTGTGGTAGCTCCGCTGGCCAGATCGAAGTCAGGCGTGACCAATACCAGTCCGACACTCACCAGCACCACCAGCAGGATTTCGTTGGCGCGAATGCGTTCGCGGAAAATCAGTCCTTCGAGGATCACCGTGAATGCCGGGAAGCTGGCGAAACCCAAGGTGGCAATCGCCACCCCGGCGACTTTCACGGCGATGAAAAAACTCACCCAGTGTCCGGCCAGCAACAAGCCGCTGAGCAGCAGTCGACGCCAGTCCACCGCTTGGAGTTTGCGCCACGGTGTATCACTGGCGAATCGAGCAAACACCGCCAGTGCCAGTACCGCGAAAGCCGCGCGACCGAAAACGATGACGGCGGGAGAGGCCGCGGCGAGTTTGCCGAACACACCGGTCAGGCCGAACATCAATGCGCCGATATGCAGGGCGCCAAGGGCAGTACGGGGAGTCATTGCAAATCCTTGCTGAATTTTGAGCTACAAACTGAAACCTGTAGCAGCTGGCTTACCTGTGGCGAGGGGATTCATCCCCGTTCGGCTGCGCAGCAGTCGTAAAGAAATTGGGGCCGCTGCGGGACTCAACGGGGATGAATCCCCTCGCCACAGGTCGCCAGCTGCTACAAGGGGCGGGCAGAGTCGGACCTCAGTTGCTACATTAACTGTGCTTGCTTCACCGCGTCTGTCGCCAGACTCGCGTCATTTGTCGCCAGCCTCGCGTCGCAATGTCCCGGGCGAGGCGCCAAATTCCCTCAGCACCGCTGCCGCGAAGGCACTTTGAGAGCTGTAGCCAACCTGACTGGCGATCTCGCCAATGGGCAACGCCGACCCGCGTAACAAGTCGACGGCCCGATGCAGGCGGCGGCTGCGTATGTAATCCATCGGCGTCTGTCCGCACTCGGCAACAAACCGTGCATGCATCCGGGCGCTGGACAATCCAGCAACGCGGGCGAGGTCGGCCACTTGCAATGGGTAAGCCGCGTGCTGATCGATGTGTGCGTTCAGCGCAGCGTAGGGCAGACGCCGGCCACCCACGGTCTCGGCTCTGGCGTTATTTAGGCTGGCTAGCAACAGCACCGCGCCTTGTTGCGCGATCACCGGATCGTTGACCTGGCTTCCCGCCAGCCAGCTCACCAACTGACTCTGTCCCGCGTCCAGTGGCAGGCGTCCGGCGTTGTCGAGCAGGCGCCGGCTGGCTTCGGCGTGATCACCCAGGGACTGTGAAACCCATTGATCGCTCGGCACATCCAGCACCAGGCACCGACTGCCATTGGCGCTGCCGCAGGCATGGTGAAAGCCCGACGGCACCACCACAAAACTTTGCTGGACCACCTGACTGCCATGCCCGCCAACTTCGAAATCCAGCGCGCCCGACAGCCCGAACACCAGTTGCGCGTGGTCGTGGCTGTGGACAATCAGGTCTTCTGTGTAGTGGCGTAGCGTGAGGATCGGTCTCATCGCAGGTCTCCCGGGCAAGGTCGTCAGTCTACACCGAGGTCACTGCAGCGCGCTGTCACAGGACTGACGCGCACCTGTCATGGACGGTTCACCCGGCCGGCGCACAGTTGCAAAAACCATCGCAGAGGGTTGCCCATGACCAGCGCAGAGTTCGTCAAACCCAGTGGCAAGCAGCGTGTGCGTACCTTGTGGATTTCCGACGTGCACCTGGGTACCCGGGATTGCCAGGCCGAGCACTTGTCGCAGTTTCTCAAGCGCTACCACACGGACAAAATCTACCTGGTCGGTGACATCATCGATGGCTGGAAACTGCGCGGCGGCATGTACTGGCCTCAGGCGCACACCAATGTGATTCGACGGTTGCTGACGATGAGCAAGCGCGGCACCGAAGTGATCTACGTCACCGGTAATCACGACGAGTTCCTGCGCCGGTATTCCAAGCTGATTCTGGGCAACATCCATCTGGTGGACGAGGCGGTGCACGTCACGGCCGACGGTCGACATCTGTTGGTGATCCACGGTGATCAGTTCGATGTGATCACCCGCTATCACCGTTGGCTGGCCTTTCTCGGCGACTCGGCTTACGAATTCACCCTGACCCTCAACCGCTGGCTCAACCATTGGCGTGCACGTTACGGCTACGGGTATTGGTCGTTGTCGGCGTACCTCAAACACAAAGTTAAAACAGCGGTCAGCTTCATCAGCGACTTCGAAGAAGCCATCGCCCATGAGTGTGTGAAGCGCGAGTTGCACGGTGTGGTGTGCGGGCACATCCACCATGCCGAGATCCGCAAGGTCGGCGGGGTGGATTACCTCAATTGCGGGGATTGGGTGGAGTCATGCACGGCGTTGATCGAGCATTGGGACGGGTCGATCGAGTTGTACCGGTTGGCGGACGCGCAGGCACGGGAGGCCGAGCTGAAGGCGGTGAAGATTTCAGAGCCAGCATAGCCTGATAAATATGCAGTGTCTGAAAGGGCTTCTTCGCGGGCAAGCCCGCTCCCACAGGTGTCTCGGGTGCTCTCGAGTTCTGTGCTTATCTCACTCACTGTGGGAGCGGGCTTGCCCGCAATGGGGCCGATCCTGCTGAATCGATCAGGCTGGCGCGTGCTCTTCCATGGCCGCCTTGTAGATCGAGTTCTTGGGCTGCGCAAACAGCCGCTCCAACATCGGTTCGAAGAAGCTCAATGGCAGCGTGTCATAAGCCGGATCGAACGCCGCGGCATCGTATTTGGCACAAAACTCGATCGTCGCCTGATACTGCGGATGCTGGCTGAATTGCTCGCGTAAATGCCTGTCCATGCCCAAGTGGTGAAAGAAGTAATAGCCCTGGAAAATCCCGTGCTTCTCGACCATCCACAAGTTTTCCGGGCTGACAAATGGCTTGAGGATCGCCGCCGCGATGTCCGGATGATTGTAGGAACCCAACGTATCGCCAATGTCATGCAGCAACGCGCAGACCACATATTCCTCATCGCGGCCATCGCGCCAGGCGCGGCTGGCGGTTTGCAGGGAATGAGTCAGGCGATCCACAGGGAAGCCACCGAAATCACCCTCCAGCAACGTCAGGTGCGCCACGATCCGCTTCGGCAACTGCCGCGCGTAAGCACTGAAATCGGCGGCGATAATGGCCCAGTCTTCCTGAGTGCCGTCTTTCATGTGGGTGAAGCGGGCGTTGGCATTCATCGGTTTTCCTCGTGTGACGGTTGTGCACCTAGAACGGCACGCGACCCAGGATCATGTCGCGGTACATGACGAAATCGCCGAACAGGCTGTAAAGCGGGTGTTGAAAGGTGGCGGGACGATTCTTCTCGAAAAAGAAATGCCCGGCCCAGGCGAAGCTGTAACCGGCCAGCGGAAGCGCCCACAAGAGCCACCACGCGCCTTTAGCAAGGGTCAGCGCCAGGATTAAAATAACCAGCGACGTACCGATGAAGTGCAATCGTCGGCAAGTACTGTCGCTGTGTTCGCTGAGGTAATACGGATAGAACTCAGCGAAGCTGTTGAAACGCTTGGTGTTTTCCACGACTGCGATCTCTGTGGTTATTGTTCTGACGGCAAGTTGTTCTGCGGGTAGCTTATTTGAGTCTAGAGTGATCATTGGCATCAGCCAGTGACAATGGGCGCCACTTTAGTATCCTTCGGGAAATTTGCCGCGGTAGACGGCTCACCAAGACAGTAAACGCCATGAGCGAACGAACGACTTCTGCAAGCTGGGCGATGGGGATTGTCAAAGCACTGGAGATGGACGGCCTGGATTGCCGGGTTCTGTTCAAGCAGCTAGGGCTCGACTACGCATCACTGAATGATCCGGATGCGCGCTTCCCTCAAGATTCCATGACACGACTGTGGCAGCGTGCGGTCGAGCTGTCCGGCAACCCGGCGATCGGCCTGAACATGGGCAAGGTGGTGCGACCGGCCTCCTTTCATGTCGCGGGCTACGCCTTGATGTCCAGCCAGACCCTTGTCGAAGGCTTTCAGCGGCTGGTGCGCTATCAGCGGATCATCGCGGAAAGTGCCGACTTGAGTTTTCGTCTGCTGGATGAGGGGTATGCGCTGATTCTGACGGTGCATGGCGACCATTTGCCGCCGACCCGGCAAAGTGCCGAAGCGTCACTGGCCTGTGCCTTGGGGCTGTGCAGCTGGCTCACCGGGCGCACCTTGCAACCGCGCAAAGTGATGTTTCAGGGGACTCACCCCGCCAACCTTGAACCCTATAAACAAGCTTTCCACGCGCCGCTGGTGTTCGACGCGCCTTATGACGCGCTGATCTTCGAGCGTGCTGACATGGAGGCGCCACTGCCGACCGCCAACGAGGCCATGGCGCTGTTGCATGACCGGTTTGCCGGCGAGTACCTGGCGCGCTTTTCGGAGAGCCGCGTGACCCACAAGGCGCGGCAGGTATTGTGCCGCTTGCTGCCGCAAGGCGAACCCAAGCGCGATGCCGTGGCGCAGACGCTGCACCTGTCGCAGCGAACCCTGCAGCGACGGCTGCAGGAAGAGGGCACCAGTTTTCAGACGCTGCTGGACGACACCCGGCGCGAGCTGGCCGAGCAGTACCTGGCGCAACCGACCATGACCCTTCTGGAAATTGCCTACCTGTTGGGATTCGCTGATCCGAGTAATTTTTTCCGCGCTTTTCGACGCTGGTTCGACGCCACTCCAGGCGAATACCGGGCGCGGCTGTCGGGCATGCCTGTGCCGGTCAGTGACGCCAAAACGCCGGTATACACAGAACGAACACCGTAATGATCTCGAGTCGGCCCAGCAGCATGCCGAACGACAGAATCCACTTGGCAGCGTCCGGCAGCGTCGCGAAATTGCCCGCAGGGCCAATGGTCTCGCCGAGCCCCGGGCCGACGCCTGACACGGTACTGGCCGCGCCGGTCAACGCCGTCATCCAGTCCACGCCGAGCAGCGACAGCAGCAGGGCGATCACGCAGATGGTGATGGCGAAGAAGAACGAAAAGGTCAGAATCGAACGCACGATCTCTTCGTCGAGACGGTGACCGTTGTACTTTTGCTTGATCACCGCACGTGGATGAATCAACTGGTTAAGGTTGGCCTTGAGCAGGATGTAGGCCACCTGGAAGCGGAAAATCTTGATCCCGCCGGCGGTCGATCCCGAGCAGCCACCGACAAAGCCCAAATAGAAGAACAACATCAACGAGAAATTACCCCAGAGGCTGTAATCCCCCAGCGCGAAACCCGTGGTGGTCACCACCGACGTCACGTTCAGCGCCACGTGCCGCAAGGCCTCCAGCCAGTGCAACTGAGTCGTCCACCAGTACCAGGTGCCGAGTACCAGCCAGGTCACCAGCAACATGCCGAGCAAGCCTTGGACCTGTTGATCCTTGATCAAGGCTCGACGGTTGCCGCGTAACGTGGCCACGTACAGGGTGAACGGCAGGCTGCCAAGGATCATGATGACGATCGCTACCCAGTGCACCGCAGGTTGCGTCCAGTTGGCCAGTGATTTGTCGGAGGTCGAGAAGCCGCCGGTGGAGATCGCCGACATCGCGTGATTGATCGCGTCGAACGGGCTCATTCCGGCCCACCAGAACGCCAGGCTGCCGAGAATGGTGATGCCGACGTAGGCCGCCACGATCAGGCGCGCCACCATATGCGAGCGGGGCATGACCTTTTCAGAACGGTCCGAAGACTCCGTCTGAAACAGGCGCATGCCACCGATACGCAGTAGCGGAAGAATCGCAACCGCCATGCCGATAAAGCCGATACCGCCGATCCAGTGCAGCAATGAGCGCCACATCAGGATGCCGGGTGACATGGTGTCCAGGCCGTTGAGTACCGTCGCACCGGTGGCGGTGATCCCGGACATGCTCTCGAAGAACGAGTCGGTGTAACTGATGTGTTGGGTCAGCAGGAACGGCAGCGCGGCGAAGATGCACACCACCAGCCAGCTGCTGACCGTCAGCAGGTACATGTCCCGGGGCCGCAGGTGCACGTGTTCGGGACGACCGGGGATGACCAGGGCCAGGCCGGCGACAAACGTGATCATGCTGGCCCAGAGGAACGATGGCAGGTCGCTGGTGCGGTCAAAGATAAGCAGCGTGGCCATGGGCACGACCATGGCGATGGCCAGCGTGATCAGGAAGATGCCGATGATGAAACCAATTGTCCGTAAGGTCGGCAACGCCATGAAGTCCGCTCGGGCTGAAATAGGGAAGGGCGCCATTCTACCCGCGGGGCAGGGCATGTAAACCGGCATCCCTGCGGCACTTACCGCTAGAATAGCCAATCATTTTTTAAAGGAGGTGGCCGATGCAGGCTCTCGACGCGTTGCTCAACCGTGTTTCCGTTCCCCGATTGCTCGAGCCGGCACCGACCGCAGAGCAGCGTGAAGTGCTGTTTGCCGCCGCCATGCGTGCGCCGGACCATGGTCATTTGCAGCCGTGGCGCTTCCTGACCGTCGAAGGTGCAGCACGCGAGCAAATGGGCGAGCTGCTGGCCGAGGCCGCGAAGCTGCAGGACAGTGAAGTGTCCGATGCTGCGTTGGACAAGGCGCGCAACGGTCCACTGCGTGCGCCGTTGGTGGTCGTGGTGATCGCGCGTTTGCAGGATCACGTCAAATACCCCAAGTCCGAGCAATTGCTGGCTGCGGGCTGTGCAGCCCACGGGATTCTGCTGGCGGCTTATGCTCAAGGCATTGGCGCGGTGTGGCGCACCGGAGAGCTGGCGTATTCGGCCCATGTGGCCAAAGGGTTAGGGCTGGCGGAAGGGGAGGAAGTGATCGCGTTTCTTTATCTGGGGACACCGCAGAAAGAACCGCGCATTGCGGAGAAAGTCGAACTCGCGGAATTTGTCAGCGCCTGGCCACGTCATTAAGGATCGTTCCCACGCTCTGCATGGGAATGCAGCCCTGGACACTCTGCGTCCCATTGGAACGCGGAGCGTTCCTTGAGGCAATCCCACGCGGAGCGTGGGAACGATCAAACGAGCGGGCCGCAGGTCACAAGAGGTCAGGGTTGTACCACCGCTCCCGGCACTAACGGTAATTCCAGGCTGGCGATGAACCCGCCTTGCGGGTGATTGGCCAGCACCAGACTCCCGCCATGTCGCTCCGCTGCACGCCGCGCAATCGCCAGGCCCAAACCGTGGCCTGCCGTTGTCTGTCCCGGCGCCCGATAAAACGGCTCACCCAATTGGCCCAGGTGTTCGACCTCGACACCCGGCCCATGGTCGCGAACGCTGATCACAATCCGCTCACCCTGACGCGCTGCGTGCATTTCAATCGGCTGACCTGCCGGGTTGAAGCGCTGGGCGTTGCGCAGCAGATTGTCCACGGCGCGTTCGATCATCGTCGGCCAGCCTTTGAGGTTCAGCGGCGATTCGGCTTCCAAACGCACGGTCTGCTCCGGGGAACCGAGCTGGGCGTCTTTTTGCAGGGTGTGCAGCAGTGCATTGAGATCAATGTCTTCAGCGCTGGCGTTGTCGGCGTCAACTCGCGCCAATACCAGGATCTCGCTGATCAGGGCTTCGAGTCGGTCGCATTCGCGCGTCAGGCGCGGCCAGAGTTTTTCACGTTCTTCAGGGTTCGCCCGCTCGGCCAGTGCCAGGGCAATGCGCAGTCGAGCGAGCGGCGAGCGCAGTTCGTGGGAAACGTCACGCAACAATTGCCGCTGACTGCCGATCAGGCTTTGCAGGCGTGCGCCCATGCGGTTGAAGTCGTTGGCCAGCACGCCGAACTCGTCGCGACGATTGGCCAGTTTGACCAGGCTGTTTTGCTGATACGTGGTTTGCCCGAGATCATGCACCGCGCCGCGCAGACGGCTGAGCGGACGCGTGATGGACAATGTCACGAGCAGGCTGAACAAGGTCAGCACCACCAGCGCAATCCCCAGCGCACTCAATGGCCAGAGCAGGCTTTCGCGATGCCATGAATCGAGTTCCGGGTGCGGGATGCGGTAGATCAACAGGTAGGTATTGCCGGTTTTTTCGCTGGTGTATTCATCGGTCAGGCGACGCCACGGCAGACGGCGATCACCATCGTTCTGGCGCGCTTCGAAGGCGGCCGCCCGGCGTGGAAACGTGCCGCGCACCACCGGATCACCGCTTTCGTTGAGCACTTGAACGTCGATGTGATACTGGCGTTTGCGCTGCTGGAGAATGTCCTGGGCCGCTTCCTCACCCTGAGCTTCGTAGGTTTGCGTCCACTGTTCTGCCAGGGTGTTGAGCCCCGGGTGGCGGCTGAGTATCCAGGCGTCCTGATTCAGCATGTGCCCCAGCAGAATCGAGAGACCTGCAACCAGGGCGATGGCCAGCCAGAAGCTGGCCAGAATACGCCAGAACAATGAGCGCACAGAAAATCCTCGAAACGCATATCACTGTGGCAGTGAGCTTGTGTGGCGAGGGGATTTATCCCCGTAGGGCCGCGAAGAGGCCCTGTCATTCTTTCAGCCACGTCGAGCCGTCAGAATCTACGACTGCTTCGCAGCCGAGCGGGGATAAATCCCCTCGCCACACAGGCTGACTCCCACAGGGGTTTTGAATAGAGTCAGACCCAACGGTTGAGGCCGTTGGGTCCATGGGTCAGCTCATTATTGCGCTTTTTGCGGTTGTTGCGCTTTCCAGGCCTTGAACTCGGCCCATTCGGCGCGACGCTCTGCCTGTTTCTTCTGGATCTCGTCGAATTGCTTCTGTTGATCCGGTTTCAGCAGGGCGCGTACGTCAGCCTCGGCTTTTTTGTGGTTGGCCGCCATTTCGTCTTTCATGGCTTTCTGGTCGGCTGGCGAGAGTTTCTCCAGGTACTTGTCGACCACTTGCTTACGCTCGTGCATCTGCTCGCCCATGATTTTGCGGATCTGCTCGCGCTGTTCGCGGGTCAGGTCCAGCTGGCTGTACGGGCCTTTGCCGTGTCTGTCATGCATCTGACCGCCGTGGCGCGGACCGTCCATCGGCCCACCCATCGGGCCTGTGCCTTCAGGCATCGCCATGGCAACGGTTGGCAGGGCGGTAGCGAACATCAGAGCGATAAGAGTCTTGCGCATGGTGAATCTCCTTGTCTCGTTCCCGGTACGTTCCGGATGAGTACAGATTACGGAGATCAAGGTAAGCGGCGGTCAGCGGAGCGTAAAGCTTGGGTAAAGACGGTTTCGGACTATCCTGACAAACCCCGAGTCTCCGATTGCTTTTTTACGACGCATAACCTGTAGCAGCTGCCGAGCCTGCGAGGCTGCGTTCGAGTGCGCAGCGCTCGCCAGTTCGACGAATGCTGCGCATCCGAACGCAGCCTCGCAGGCTCGACAGCTGCTACAGGAAACAACACAGCACCTGCAGGGGCGTGTGGTTTAGAGGCTGTAGTAGTAACCGCGGCTGCGCAGGGCAACGATGCGAGGGCGGCCGTCGGGGTGCGGGCCGATCTTTTTGCGCAGGTTGCTGACGTGCATGTCCAGGCTGCGGTCGTACAGAGTCAGCTTGCGACCGAGGGCGATTTGCGCCAGCTCCTGTTTGTCCAGCGGTTCGCCGGGCTGCTTGAGCAGGGCTTCAAGCAGGCGGCTTTCGGAGACGGTGAGGGTGAATTCTTGTTCATCGATGCTGACCACGCCACGCACCGGGCTGAAGCACAGGTCACCCAGCTCCACCTGGCTGGTCACGGCTACCGGATGGCTGCGGCGCAACACTGCGCGCAGGCGGGCGGTCAGCTCCCGAGGATCGCAGGGCTTGGCCAGATAATCGTCGGCGCCAAGTTCCAGGCCCAGGATGCGGTCCAGCGGTTCCCCGCGGGCTGACAGCATCAGCACTGGCAGGTCCGGGTGATCGCTACGCAGTTGCTTGAGCAATTCCAGGCCGCTGCCGTCCGGGAGCATCACGTCCAGCACCACAGCTGCCGGCGACGTTTCAGCCAACGCACGGCGGGCGCTCTGGCCGTCGTGGCACGCACGGACCTGAAAGCCTTCCTGGCTCAGCCAACTGCCCAGGAGCTCACACAGCTCCTGGTCATCATCAATTAGTAACAACTCGCTCATGAATCACTCAATTTAACCATTGCCGACGTTTTCGACTTGCACCACTGGCGAAGATACCGCAGAGCAGTGCCAACAGTGCAACTCCCGCTCCCGTGACGAACCACTGTTGTTGATCGGTCAACAGACGCGGCTGCTGGGGGCTGGCCTGTGCTTCCTTGAGTTGCAGCTTGAGGCGCTGGTTCTCTTGGCGCAATCGGCTCAGTTGGGCGCTTTCGCGTTCGCCATCGTTACTTTGCAATTGTTTGCTCAGTACTTCTCGTTGCTGCTCGCTTGCCTGCAAACGTTGCTGCAGTTCGCTGATCTGGCTGCCGACACTCGGGGAAACGGGCGTCGAACCGGCGCTCTCTTCACCTTGGGCGGTGCCCACCAATGACAACGTTACCAATATCAGACACAACGGACCCTTGCGCATCGCGACTCCTGATTCCAATCGGGTTATTGGGCAAGTTGTCGGCAGGCAAACGGGAATAATGAGCGATTGAGAGCACGATGAACCCACAAAGGTTCATCGTGCAGGAGCGTATCAGGGCAGGACTTGCTTGAATGGCTTGACCGAAACGTTGGCGTACACGCCGGCGGCGATGTACGGATCGGCGTCGGCCCAGGCCTGGGCGGCGCTCAGGGAATCGAACTCGGCAACGATCAGGCTGCCGGTGAAGCCCGCTGCGCCCGGATCATTGCTGTCGACCGCCGGGTGTGGGCCGGCCAATACGATACGGCCTTCGCCCTTGAGCTGTTGCAGGCGCTCGAGGTGCGCAGGCCGCGCGGCCAGGCGGGCTTCCAGGGAATTGGCGACGTCTGTGGCAATGATTGCGTAAAGCATGTCAGTCCTCGGTTTTTGGCGTTGTGGTATCGGCGTCATGCAGGTGGCGGGACAGGTAAATGCCCTGGCCGACCAGGAACAGCAAGGTCATGCCCAGGCTACCGAAGACCTTGAAGTCGACCCAGTAGCTCTGGAATGTGAAGGCGACGAACAGGTTGGCCGCACCGCAGAACAGGAAAAACGCGATCCAGGCAATGTTCAGGCGGGTCCAGACCGGATCCGGCAGCGTCAGCGCGTGGCCCATGATGCGTTTGATCAACAGGCGGTCACCGATGAAGTGGCTGCCGATGAATGCCAGGGCGAACAGCCAGTTGACCACGGGCGCTTTCCATTTAAGGAAAGTCTCGCTGTGGAAGGCCAGGGTCAGGCTACCGAAGACCAGACAGGCGATGAGGGTCAGCCACTGGCTCTTCTCCAGCTTGCGCTGAGTGATGAACAGCGCGCCGTACACCACCAGGGAGCTGATGATCAGCATCGCAGTGGCGCTGTAGATACCGCCTACAGTCAACTCATGGCCGGCAATGTCGACGACCCGTGGATCGAGTTTGTAGACGATGAAAAACAGGAGAAGCGGGATGAAATCGATGAATTGTTTCACAGTGGCAGCCAGAAGCAGGATGTGGCGGCATAATAACAAACATATGGGCGCGCGATAGCGCCAGCTGATTTGAGGTAATACATCCCCGTGAATGTTGATTTGCACTGCCATAGCACGGCCTCCGACGGCGCACTGGCGCCCGGGGTTCTGGTCGAGCGTGCGTTCGAGAAAGGCGTGCGAGTCCTGGCCTTGACCGATCACGACACCCTCGAAGGGCTCGATGAGGCTCGTACGACGGCAACGGCACTGGGGATGCAGCTGGTCAACGGCGTCGAATTGTCCTGCACCTGGGGCGGTGCCACCATTCATGTGCTGGGCTACGGTTTCGATGTCAACGCGCCGTCGTTGGTCGAGGCCATCGCCAAACTGCACGATGGTCGCTGGCTACGGTCCGAAGAGATAAGCCGCAAGCTTGCGCTCAAGGGCATGCCCGGAGCGCTGGAAGGCGCTCGGGCCATTCAGCAGGAACTGGGTGACAGCGGCAATGCGCCGGCCCGTCCGCATTTCGCGGACTGGATGGTGCGCGAAGGTTTCGTCAAGGACCGCGCTGAAGCGTTCCGCAAATGGCTGGGTGCCGGCAAGCTGGGGGACGTCAAGCAACATTGGCCGACCCTGGAAGAGACCGTCGAAACCCTGCGGGCCGCGAAGGCCTGGGTGAGCCTGGCGCATCCCTGGCACTACGATTTCACTCGCAGCAAACGTCGTCGGCTGATTTCTGACTATATTCAAGCAGGGGGCCACGCAATCGAGGTGGTCAATGGCCATCAGCCTGCAGAGCAAGTGGGCAGTCTGGCGATTCTTGCCCGCGAGTTCGGTCTGCTGGTCAGTGCCGGCAGTGATTTTCATGGCCCTGGAGGCTGGTCCGAGATCGGTGAATATCGCCCGCTCCCGGAGGATCTGCCACCACTTTGGTGTCGATTCAAACATGACCCAATTATTGCCGCCGTCTGAACAGGTAGAGAATGTGAGTCAATTTTTCCAGATTCATCCGGAAAACCCGCAAGCGCGCCTGATCAAACAGGCTGTCGAGATCATCCGCAAAGGCGGGGTGGTGATTTATCCCACAGACTCGTCCTACGCCATTGGTTGCCAGATCGGCGACAAGAATGCCGTGGAGCGCGTGCGCCGGTTGAGACAGCTGGATGAAAAGCACAACTTTGCGCTGATTTGCAGTGACCTGTCGCAGCTGGGCCTGTTCGCCAAGATCGATACCGGCACTTTCCGGTTGCTCAAGGCCCATTTGCCGGGGCCCTACACCTTCATTCTCAATGCCACCCGCGAAGTCCCGCGGCTGTTGCTGCACCCGAAAAAACGCACCATCGGCCTGCGCGTACCAAGCCATCCGATTGCCCTGGCGTTGCTGGAAGAGCTGGGTGAGCCCCTGATGAGCGTGACGCTGATTATGCCGGGGGACACCGATCCGCTGACGGATCCTTACGAAATGCGGCAGTTGCTCGAACATCAGGTTGACCTGATCATCGACGGCGGTTTTGGCGGGATAAAGGCGTCCACGGTAATCAACCTCGCCGATGGCGAACCGGAAGTCATTCGTGTCGGTTGCGGCGACCCTGCGCCGTTCATGGCCGAGGCCTAGATGTCTGCAGTAGAACCCGTCGACAGTCAGGCCGGTGCCCAGCAAGAGCTGCCTTTCGCCATGGTCTATGGCCAGGCGGTCATGGAAATGCCGCTGGACCTGTACATTCCGCCTGATGCCCTGGAAGTCTTCCTCGAAGCGTTCGAAGGTCCGCTCGACCTGTTGCTGTACCTGATCCGCAAACAGAACATCAACATCCTCGACATCCCGGTGGCGGAAATTACCCGTCAGTACATGGGCTATGTCGAATTGATGCAGACGGTGCGCCTGGAGCTGGCCGCCGAGTATCTGGTGATGGCTGCGATGCTGGCCGAAATCAAATCGCGGATGCTGTTGCCCCGTGCAGAATCGATTGAAGCCGAAGAAGACGACCCGCGCGCCGAGCTGATCCGCCGCTTGCAGGAGTACGAGCGTTTCAAGGCGGCGGCTGAAGGCATTGATGGTCTCAGTCGGGTAGGTCGTGACGTTGTGGTGCCCAAGCTCGATGCCCCCGAGGCACGTGCGCGCAAGTTGGTGCCGGACGTGAGCCTGGAAGAATTGCTGATGTCCATGGCCGAGGTGCTGCGCCGTGGCGATATGTTCGAAAGTCACCAGGTCAGTCGTGAGGCGTTGTCCACGCGGGAACGCATGAGTGATGTACTGGAGCGGCTCAAGGGCGGCGGTTTCGTGCCCTTCGTCGAGCTGTTCACTGCCGAAGAAGGGCGCCTGGGGGTAGTGGTGACCTTTATGGCGATCCTCGAATTGGTCAAGGAATCCCTGGTCGAGCTGGTGCAGAATGAGCCGTTCGCAGCGATCCACGTGCGGGCCCGAGCCGAATAACGAGTTGAATCATGAACCTGACTGAACCCCGCGAGCTGGCACCATTGCTTGAAGCCTTTCTGTTGGCCTCGGGAAAGCCGCAATCGCTTGAACGCCTGTTCGAACTCTTTGAAGAGGGTGAAAGACCAGAACCGCCCGTCTTCAAGAAAGCGCTGACGATCCTGGCCAAGTCCTGTGACGGCCGCGCCTTCGAGCTGAAAGAGGTTGCCTCGGGCTATCGCTTGCAGATTCGCGAAAAATTCTCGCCATGGGTCGGCCGCTTGTGGGAAGAGCGCCCCCAGCGTTACTCCCGCGCCATGCTCGAAACCATGGCGCTCATCGCCTATCGCCAACCCATTACCCGGGGTGAAATCGAGGACGTGCGGGGCGTGGCGGTCAACAGTCACATCGTCAAGACGCTGCTTGAGCGCGAGTGGATCCGCATCGTCGGCTACCGTGACGTGCCCGGAAAACCGGCGATGTTCGCGACCACCAAGGTGTTTCTCGATCACTTCAACCTGAAGAACCTCGACGATCTGCCGCCGCTGGCGGAACTGCGCGAGCTGGAACCGGACCCGGTGCTTGATTTCGACGATGCTCCGGTGCCCGCGAGTCTGCAGGCGTTAGCGGATGCCAGTGCCGAACAGGAAGAGCCGAAGGAAGAAACCAGCTTCCATACGCTATTGCTGGAGCTGGACACCATGGAAGACGGGATCAAGACCGACTTCGATGACATCCTGCGCGATGGGGCGGTGACTCAGGGCGAAGAGTTTCAGGATCAACCTGAACCTGGGGTTGAAGTTGAACTTGAGGTTGAGGCTGAACCTGGGATTGATGTTGAACTTCAGACCGAGCCTGACGCCACACTTGAAGAGGAACAGGACGACGATGTGCTCGGCGTTGCCGAAGCTCGCGAAAAACTATTGGCCGCGGTCGCTGCCCTTGACCCGCACAAGCCTGAGCCCGAGCCCGAGTTGAGCGACGAAGAAGCCGAAGCCCGCGCCCTGGCCGAAGCAATTGAAGCCGAACGCCGCGAGTTCGACGATTGACCCAAACCCTATGGGCAATGAAGATCCCTGTAGGAGCGGGCTTGCCCGCGATGAGGGCGTGCCAGTCGACATTCTTGCTGCCTGACCCACCGCGATCGCGAGCAAGCTCGGCCCACAGGGAATTGTGTTGTCTGGAGAGTGTAATGAGCTCAACCAAAGACCCGTGCATCAGCATCTGCAAATTCACCGACGATATCTGCGTCGGCTGCGGTCGCAGCAAGCGCGAGATCAAGGCCTGGAAGAAACTCGACAAGGTCGACAAACGCTCGGTGCTCGCCGAAGCGGCACTGCGCTTGATCAAACTTGGCGTCACCGGTCGGCGGAAAAGCAAATAACCTTGCATCAATCAGCTAGTCTCTGATGCGCGAACGCTGTCATGAGCGTATGATTCGCGACCCTTCGGCGACTGCTTCGCCAAAGTACCCAGATTTACATCGCTTCAGGACGCTCAATTCAGGGCTTCCTGAACAGACCACACCGGGAGGTGCCCAGATGAGTATCAACGACCAGAAAGACGACCAGGAAATCGGCCCAGCAGGCGAAAAACTGCAGAAAGTCCTCGCCCGTATCGGCGTTGGCTCGCGCCGTGACGTAGAAGCCTGGATCAGCCACGGCCGCATCAAGGTCAATGGCAAAGACGCCACCCTCGGTCAGCGCGTCGACCTGCATGACGCCATCACCATCGATGGCAAGGTGATCAAGCGCGAAGAAGCCGCCGAGTCGGTACGCCGCGTGATCATGTACAACAAGCCCGACGGTGAGATCTGCACCCGTAACGACCCGGAAGGCCGTCCAACCGTATTCGACAAGATGCCGCGCCCGAAAGAAGGCCGCTGGATCAACATCGGTCGCCTGGACATCAACACCACCGGTCTGCTGATGTTTACCACCGACGGTGAACTCGCCAACCGCCTGATGCACCCGTCCTACGAAATGGACCGTGAATACGCGGTGCGTGTTCGTGGTGAAGTCGATGACGAGATGATCGAGCGTTTGAAAGCGGGCGTCGTCCTCGAAGACGGTCCGGCCAAGTTCACCGACATCAAGCAGGCACCAGGAGGCGAAGGCTTCAACCACTGGTACCACTGCGTGGTGATGGAAGGTCGTAACCGCGAAGTTCGTCGTCTGTGGGAATCCCAGGGCCTGGTGGTCAGCCGCCTGAAGCGCGTGCGTTTCGGTCCGGTGTTCCTTAACTCCGATCTGCCGATGGGCCGCTGGCGCGAAATGAGCCAGTACGAAGTCGACATTTTGAGTGCTGAAGTCGGCTTGACCCCGGTGGCCATGCCGCAGATGAACGCCAAGAGCAAAGACAAGCTCGAGCGCATGCAGCGTAAATCGTCCCGTCCGATGGGCACTACCGAGCGCGTACGCACTCTGCGTCCTGCGGCAGGCGCACCGGCTGCCGGTCCGCGTCCAGCCCGTGAGCCGCATATCGAAGGCGAACGTCCTGCCCGCAAGCCGGCAGCACCGCGTGCCGATGGCGAGCGCGGTCCACGTACTCCGCGTCCGGCCAACGGTCGCACTGAGCGCGGCGAAGGTCGCGGCGCGCCAACGGGCGGTCGCAGCGATCGTGGGGCACCTGCTGGTCGTGGTGAATCAGGTCGCGGTACGCCAGTGGCGGATCGTCCGACCGATACCAAGCGTCCGGCCAAGCCTGCGCCGAAAAAACGCCCAGGCATCGTTCTGGTCGACAAGGACGCGCCATCGGGCAAGCGTCGTGGTGCACCGGCCGGTTCGGGCCAGCGTCCGGGCTTCGGTCGTCGCAAGCCTGAGTAATCGGTGAGCGGTACATGAAAAACGCCAACCTTCGGGTTGGCGTTTTTTTTTGCCACCTTTAATGATGGGGTGAATTCAACTTGCCTCTTCGCGAGCAAGCCGCCGCTCCCACATTGATTCGCGATGAACCGGATAGTGCATGCGCCCATTACCCGGTGGGAGCCGAGCTTGCTCGCGATGGCGTCTGCGGCCATTCCACCCAATTCCGCAATGGAAAACCTGCGTTACGGCCTGTAACGAAAAACTGACGATATTCCTCGATTCGTCCAGTGCTATCGCCACTTGCCGAATTCTGTAAGGAAATCCTTCCGCAGGGCGCCCCAATGTCCCTCCGTCAGCGCTCTGGCCCGCTTGTTTCAGCTGTCGTAGAAGGATCAGATGCGCCCCATGCCTGCCGTGCAGGTGCATAAAAACAAGGAGGCGCAATGAACGCCGTGATCCATCTTCATCTCCCCAAGGGACGTTTTCTTACCGTTCCCGTCGATGACCCACAAAGGTCTGACTCAATTTTTGCATCCGCCCGGCAGCTCCGAGGCGTACACACGCAATCCCGGCAACCGACACGCTGATCCAGTGATGTCTGGCAGCAGGGGGTTACAGGTGTACAATGCGCCGCGTTTTAACTGTGACCTCCTGCGCATCTGCGCAAACCTCAGGGCTATCAGCCTTGTTCACTCCGCTGCGCCACAAGCGTGTCGGGTTCGATTTCGTCACAGATAAAAACAAACAGGTGACGCATGAACGTTGTAAATACGCTGAACTCCTGGTGCCTGCGCTGGGGTTTGATCGGCGCTGCTTGAAATCGCAACTGAGCAGCATCGTCTACTGAACATCATCAAACCTTGCGTGAGACCCTTTTCATGAGTGGACAAAACTCGCATTCAGGCGAGCTGAAGCGCGGCCTGAAAAATCGCCACATTCAATTGATCGCCCTCGGTGGCGCCATCGGTACCGGTTTGTTTCTGGGCTCGGCCGGCGTGCTGAAATCTGCTGGCCCGTCGATGATCCTCGGCTATGCCATCTGCGGCTTCATCGCTTTCATGATCATGCGCCAACTGGGCGAAATGATCGTCGAAGAGCCGGTGGCCGGTTCTTTCAGCCACTTTGCTCACAAGTATTGGGGTGGTTTCGCCGGCTTCCTGTCGGGCTGGAACTGCTGGATTCTGTACATCCTGGTGGGCATGTCGGAGCTGACTGCGGTCGGCAAGTACATTCACTATTGGGCGCCGGACATCCCGACCTGGGTCTCTGCTGCCGGATTCTTCGTACTGATCAACCTGATCAACCTGGCGAACGTCAAAGTCTTTGGCGAGGCTGAGTTCTGGTTCGCGATCATCAAAGTCGTGGCCATCGTCGGCATGATTGCGCTGGGCAGCTACCTGCTGGTCAGCGGCAACGGCGGTCCGCAAGCATCGGTGACCAACCTGTGGGCCCATGGCGGCTTTTTCCCGAACGGGATTAGCGGTCTGGTCATGGCCATGGCGATCATCATGTTCTCATTCGGCGGTCTGGAAATGCTCGGTTTCACCGCAGCAGAAGCCGACAAGCCGAAAACCGTGATCCCGAAAGCCATCAACCAGGTGATCTACAGGATCCTGATTTTCTACATCGGCGCACTGGTCATTCTTTTGTCGCTGACACCATGGGACAGCCTGCTGGCCACCCTGAATGCTTCCGGCGATTCCTACAGCGGCAGCCCGTTCGTTCAGGTGTTCTCGATGCTTGGCAGCAGCACTGCCGCGCACATCCTGAACTTTGTCGTGCTGACCGCTGCATTGTCGGTCTACAACAGCGGTACCTACTGCAACAGCCGTATGTTGCTGGGCATGGCCGAGCAGGGTGATGCGCCCAAGGCCCTGGCGAAGATCGACAAGCGAGGCGTGCCGGTACGCTCGATCCTGGCTTCGGCAGCGGTGACATTGATCGCCGTACTGCTGAACTACCTGATCCCGCACAGCGCGCTTGAGCTGTTGATGTCGCTGGTAGTGGCCACCCTGGTCATCAACTGGGCGATGATCAGCTTCTCGCACTTCAAGTTCCGCCAGCACATGAACAAGACCCAACAAACGCCGCTGTTCAAGGCGCTGTGGTACCCCTACGGTAACTACATCTGCCTGGCGTTCGTGGTGTTCATCCTGGGTGTGATGCTGCTGATTCCGGGTATCCAGATCTCGGTCTACGCGATACCGGTGTGGGTCGCGTTCATGTGGATCTGCTACGGCATCAAGAACAAGCGTCGTAACCACGGCGCTGCGATGACCGGCTCCGTGATCAAGTAGGAGACGGATGACAACAAAAGAGCCGGCGTCTGCCGGTTTTTTTGTCTGCGGTCCTACAAGAGGTGACGATAGACTGCTCAAGCCAGAAATACAGGACAGGAGGCAAGCATGAGCGAAGAACAAACGCACTACGAAATAGAAGGCGGCCTGTTGGGTCGTGAGGACGTTCAGGCGGCGATTGATCATCACGGCTTGCCGCTGCGCTTCATCGGTGTGGACTTCACCGATGCCGATTTGTCGCGGTTGGTACTGGATCACTGCGAGTTCCATCGCTGTACCTTGCTCCGCAGTCAGTTTCTAGGGGCTCGTCTGGAGGGCACAACGTGGAAAGGGTGCCGGGGGGCACACGGGGTTTTCGAAGCTGCGCACTTGCTTGAGGCATCGTTCGGCAATTGTGATCTGAACAATACGAGCTGGCAGCGAGCTAAGTTGGCGCAAGTCGAGTTCAACGGCTGCAAGCTGACCGGCGCCAACTTCAGTCACTGTTCGGGTCTGGGGCTTTCGTTCAACGAGACGCGACTCAACAGTGCTTTTTTGCCGGGGATGTCCTTTGCCAGAAGCACGCTGAACAACCTGGATTTTTCTGAAGCGGACCTGAGTGATGCGGACTTTCGCAAAGCAGAGTTTGTTGATTGCAGTCTCGCCCATGCCCGTATCAATGGCGCGACATTCGCCGGTGCGGATTTGCGCGGTGCCGATTTGAGCGGCTTTCGACTCAATGATGCGAAACTGTTCAAGGGCGCCGTGATTTCTCGCGCACAAGCCTCGATGCTGCTGTCGGAGCTGGGTTTATCTGTTGCGTAGCAATTATTACCCGCAGGAGCTTGAGCGAAGCAAGGCTGTTATCTTTTGATCCCGCATTTCAGCGATATCGGGAGAAAATCAGGATCAAAAATCGCAGCCTGCGGCAGCTCCTGCAAGGGCACTCCTTCATTCGCGGTATCCTGCACGTTCTGAATACGGACGCTTTTCCATGCTGGTGATTTCCAACAACGTGCATCTGCCGGATGCCGAGATCGAGTTGACAGCCATCCGCGCCCAGGGCGCCGGTGGACAGAACGTCAACAAGGTTTCCAGCGCCATGCACCTGCGCTTCGACATCCCGGCCTCGTCTTTGCCCGAGTTCTACAAAGAACGCCTGCTCGCGCTGCGTGACAGTCGCATCACCAGCGAAGGCGTGTTGATCATCAAGGCACAGCAATACCGGACGCAGGAGGCCAATCGCGCCGACGCGCTGGAGCGGTTGATCGAGTTGATACTCAGCGCCACCAAGGTCGAAAAGAAACGCCGGCCGACCAAGCCGACGCTGGGCTCGAAGAAGCGTCGACTGGAATCCAAAACCAAGCGCGGCAGCATCAAGGCCGGGCGAGGGAAGGTCAATTTCTAGGGAGCGCCACGCTCTTCGCGGTACTTTTCATTAAGGTGCCTGGGCGCCTGGCGGTACAGGTAAACACTCAAGCCCAAACCACTTAATGCGGCAATGGCGGCGAACAGGAAGATCGAGGCAAAACCGAAACCTGCTGCAATAGCACCCGCCAACGGTCCGGTAATCCCTAACGACAAATCGATGAACAGCGAGTAAGCACCGACCGCTGCCCCACGGCTTGAGGCCGGAACCAGGTTCACCGCTTCTACGCCAAGCGCCGGGAATACCAGCGAAAAGCCGAACCCGCTCAGTGCTGCGCCGGCCAATGCCCAGTGGGCGTCCGGCGCCAACCACAGCAGCAGCAAGCCCAGGGTTTCCACCGAGAGACAGGCAATCGCCACGCGAAAGCCACCGAGGCGATTGATCAGATTGCCGAACAGCAATCGTGCACCAATGAAACTGGCGCCGAACAGGCTCAGGCAAAGCACCGCGTTGTCCCAGTGTTGCGTGGCGTAATACAGGGTAATGAACGTGGCGATGGTGCCGAACCCGATCGAGCCCAGCGCCAGACCGCAGCCATGGGGCAACACCCGACCCAGTACGTGCATGAACGGCAAGCGCTCGCCGACGACAATCGGCGCGGCGGTTTTTGGCCAGGCCAGCGCCAGACCGAGGATGGCCAGTAGCACGATGCTCACGCCCATGCTCCACAGGCCCCACTCCCTCACCAGCAACACGCCTAGCGGTGCGCCGACGGCCAGTGCGCCGTAGCTGGCGATGCCGTTCCAGGAAATCACTTTCGCGGTGTTCGCTGCGCCGACGCGACCAATGCCCCAGCCAATCGATCCCGAGCCCACCAGGCTTTCTGCGCTGCCGAGGACCAGGCGACCGATCAGCAAACTGACGAGGCTAAGCGCCGGCAGACTTTGAGTCCACGCCGAGATCAGCATGAACACCCCACTCAAACCACAACCGGCGAGGCCATACATCACCGCCAGTTTGCTGCCTTTGTTATCGATGATCTTCCCGGCATACGGCCGGCTGAGCAGGGTGGCGAGGTATTGCACGCTGATCACCAGGCCGGCGATCACGGCGCCGAAACCCAGGTCGCTGTGGACATAGCCAGGCAACACCGCCAAGGGAATGCCGATATTCAGGTAGCCAATAAAGGTGAACAGAACGATGGAGACAACTTGCAGCGTGACCGCCAGGGGGCGCTGGTTTTCAGACATGGGTAAAGGTCCACGGGAAAGCAGGATAGATAGGCAGCTTATGATAGCGGCGCGAGCGGCCGCAGGTCGTGAAAAAGTAAAACTATTTGCCGGATGGGCTGATCAGGGTTTGGCAGGGGCAACCAGTTGCGTCGTGACCAGGGCGGCCAAGGCATTTTCTTCGCTGCCGAAACGGGCGAGCAGGGCGGCTTGTTTTTCGGGGGAGAGGCGATTCCAGATCTCGATCATTTTCTCGGCGGTGCCGATCAATGCGCTGGCTTGCTCTTCGCTGAATTCGTCAGACATGGGGGGCTCGGGTTTCAGGCAGTGTGGAAAGCGCATGTTAGCGCTTTCCACACGGTCTGGTAGTGCGGTGTATCAGTCTTCGCTGTCAGCCTTGCGACTGTCAGTGGCTTCTTTCGGCTCGGGCTGTTGGGCGCCGGCTTGTTGCGTGGTTGTCTGCTCAGTTTCGTGCAGGCTTGGGAAGGGGAGATTAGGGATCTCGTGCATGGTTCGCGCTCCTCGCAAAGTCTGTTGATAGATCTGGTAGATCCGCGCTTTTACAAAGCTTGCGCAGGATACAGCAGGAGAAATGACAAATAGACTTTTATCTGGGATTTCTGCGACAGATGGCCGCAGCCGGGAACTTAATTGAGACCGGATGTCGCGAGGGAGAGCTTGCTGCCGCTGGGCTGCGAAGCGGCCCCACTGCCAGACAACGCGGTGCAACAGATTCATCGAGGGTGAATTTACGACTGTTGCGCAGCCGAGCGGTAGCAAGCTCCCTCACAAGGGAGCTTGCTGTTACTCAAGCTACTTGCAGACCTCGGCAATCGCCTCGGCTAACAGGTCCAGGCGCGTAGCGTCTATTCCTGCCACGTTCGCCCGGCCAGTACCGACCATGTAGACGCTGTGGTGATCACGCAGGTTCTTCACCTGCTCAGGCGTCAAGCCGGTGTAGGAGAACATCCCGCGTTGCACCCCAATGTGCGCAAAACGTTCACGCAGTCCGTGAGGCTCAAGCGCTTCGACCAGGCCGCTGCGCAGTTGGGCGATCCGCAGGCGCATGGCCTCCACTTCGTCGGCCCACAGGCTTTTCAGTTCAGGATCACCAAGAATGGTCGCTACCACTGCAGCGCCATGATCTGGCGGCGTCGACCACAGGTTGCGGGCAATGTTGGCCAGCTGGCTGCGAACGTCCACCAATTTGTCAGCGGTTTTCGCACAGACAATCAGCGCGCCAGTGCGATCCCGATACAGGCCGAAGTTCTTTGAGCACGAACTGGTGATCAGCACCTCCGGCAACTCGGCAGCGAACAGCCGGGTCGACCAGGCATCCTGCTCCAGGCCATCGCCAAAACCCTGGTAGGCGAAGTCGATCAGCGGCAACAAATCGCGACTGCGCACGATGTCCAGCACGCGACGCCAATCGTCATGGGACAGATCGAAGCCGGTCGGGTTGTGGCAGCAAGCATGCAGCAACACCACGTCGCCCATGGGCACTCCGTTAAGGACCGCCAGCATCGCCTCGACGTCGAGACGGTTATCCTTGCCGACGTAAGGGTAGTGGCTGACCTTGACCCCGGCTGTCGCGAAGATGGTTTCGTGAATCGGCCAGGTCGGATTGCTCAGCCACACGCCGCGCCCCGGAAGGCATTGGGCGATGAAGTCCGCGCTCAGGCGCAGTGCGCCAGTGCCACCCGGTGTCTGGGTCGCGCCGGCTCGTTGTTCCGAGATCAGCGCGGAATCCGCGCCCAGCACCAACTCGTTGATCGCTTTGCCAAACGCCGGCTCGCCATGACCACCGATATAGGTTTTGGTGGACTGACGGTCCACCAGCCGCGCCTCGGCCAGTTTCACCGCTTGCGGAATGGGCGTCAGGCCTTGGGCGTCTTTGTAGACACCCACGCCGAGGTCGAATTTGCGCGGATTCGGGTCCTGCGCATAGGCCTCCATCAAACCGAGAATCGGATCGCCGGGCACCCGGCCGATGGCGTCGAAGTGCATTACTTGCGGCCCTCGGCGTCCTTGGCCACTTCGTCAGTGCGCGCGGCCATGATGAAGTCATTGCGGTGCAGGCCTTTGATGGAGTGGCTCCACCAGGTCACGGTGACTTTGCCCCATTCGGTCAGCAGGCCCGGGTGGTGACCTTCCGCCTCAGAGATCTCGCCGACCGCATTGGTAAACGCCAGTGCGTGCTTGAAATTCTTGAACAGGAAGACTTTTTCCAGCTGCATGATGCTGTCGCGAACTTCGATGTTCCAGTCTGGAATCTGCTTGATCAGTACCGGCAGTTCTTCATCGCTGACTTGAGGGGCGCCGGCTTGGCAGGCTTCGCAATGGGCTTGGTTCAGAGCGTTCATGGTGTGTTCCTGAATTCGATTCTTGTTGGAAATTACTATCTTTGCGCGCAAGTCGCGAGCGGGATCTGCTCAGGCCGCTTTGGGCTTGGGCGGAAATTTCGGTGCGTGCAAACCAAGCTGCATGCCCTGCTGGACCATGCCCATGATGTCTTCGTGGGCGAGGTCGAACAGGCGCTTGAGATTTGGCAGGACAAAATACAGCGGCTGCAGAATGTCGATGCGGTAAGGCGTGCGCATGCATTCCAGAGGGTCGAAGGCTTGATGCTCAGGCTCGTCCGACAGGCAGTAAACGGTTTCTTTCGGCGAAGAGAGGATGCCGCCGCCATAGATTCGCTGGCCTTGAGGCGTGTCGACCAGGCCGAACTCGATGGTCATCCAGTAAAGACGCGCCAGGTACACGCGTTCTTCCTTGCTCGCCTGCAGGCCGAGTTTGCCGTAGGTGTGGGTAAATTCGGCGAACCAGGGATTGGTCAGCAGCGGACAGTGGCCAAAGATCTCATGGAAAATGTCCGGCTCCTGGAGGTAATCCAGTTCTTCACGGGTACGAATGAAGGTCGCGACGGGGAATTGCTTGTTGGCCAGCAGTTCGAAAAACGTCTGGAAGGGAATCAGTGCCGGAACGCGGGCGACTTGCCAGCCGGTGGTTTCACCGAGGACCTTGTTGATTTCGCCGAGTTGCGGAATGCGGTCGTGGGGCAGACCGAGTTTTTCGATACCGTCCAGGTACTCCTGGCACGCACGACCCTCGATCACTTTCAGTTGGCGAGTGATCAACGTGTTCCACACCGCGTGTTCTTCGGCGGGGTAATCGATAAAACCTTGCGCATCGGGCTCGCGAGCCACGTATTGCGTCTGATTCATGCTGCTCTCCTGCTAGGGGATTTCGTTCTTGTTATGTTCAGCTATGGAGTTAGAAATACCCCATGGTGCGTGGCGATGCAGCCGCACGTAGTAGCACCAAGTAGGAAAATTCTTATCAATTCGTAAAGTTTTCGTTACGGATGTTCTGCTGTGGCGCAGTTATTGAGTTTTTCGAGTTTGAAAAGCGCTGTAGGTGTCACATAATCTTGACGACTATCTGCGCGTCTTGGCAGAAAATCCTTCTCTACAGAACAGCAACTCACTCTGTAGGAGTGAGCCTGCTCGCGATAGCGGTGTTTCAGGCAACATCCCAATTGCATGATCCACCGCTATCGCGAGCAGGCTCGCTCCTACAGTTTGCCGGCGCGATTCACTCCACATTCACCGTTTTTCGGGCCTTCATATGCGTATCAAAGTCCACTGCCAGAACCGCATCGGCATTCTGCGCGACATTCTCAACCTGCTGGTGGAGTACGGGATCAACGTCGCTCGCGGCGAAGTGGGGGGGGAGCATGGGAATGCGATCTACCTGCACTGCCCAAACCTGATCAACCTCCAGTTCCAGGCGTTGCGGGCGAAATTTGAATCCATCGCCGGTGTATTTGGCGTCAAGCGTGTCGGGCTGATGCCCAGCGAGCGTCGGCACATGGAGCTCAATGCCTTGCTCGGTGCGCTGGAATTTCCGGTGTTGTCGATCGACATGGGTGGCTCGATTGTCGCGGCTAATCGTGCGGCGGCACAGTTGCTCGGCGTGCGGGTGGACGAAGTGCCGGGCATTCCCTTGTCCCGTTACGCTGAGGATTTCGACCTGCCAGAACTTGTCCGCGCCAACAAGTCGCGGATCAACGGGTTGCGAGTGAAGGTAAAAGGCGATGTGTTCCTGGCGGACATCGCACCGCTGCAATCGGAACACGATGACAGCGAGGCCATGGCCGGCGCAGTACTCACGCTGCACCGCGCGGATCGGGTGGGCGAGCGCATCTACAACGTGCGCAAGCAGGAATTGCGTGGATTCGACAGCATTTTCCAAAGCTCGAAGGTGATGGCCGCCGTGGTCCGCGAAGCCCGACGCATGGCGCCGCTGGATGCGCCACTCTTAATAGAAGGGGAAACCGGCACGGGCAAAGAGCTGTTGGCGCGGGCTTGTCACCTGGCCAGTCCTCGCGGTCAATCGCCGCTGATGGCGCTCAACTGTGCCGGCCTGCCAGAGTCCATGGCCGAGACCGAACTGTTCGGCTACGGTCCCGGCGCCTTCGAGGGCGCGCGGGCTGAAGGCAAGCTCGGGCTGCTGGAATTGACGGCGGGCGGTACGTTGTTTCTCGATGGCGTCGGCGAAATGAGCCCGCGCTTGCAGGTGAAATTGCTGCGCTTCTTGCAGGACGGATGCTTCCGTCGTGTCGGCAGCGATGAAGAGGTTTACCTCGATGTGCGAGTGATTTGCGCGACCCAGGTGGATTTGTCCGAACTGTGCGCGCGCGGTGAGTTTCGCCAGGACCTGTACCACCGCTTGAATGTACTGTCTCTGCACATCCCGCCGCTGCGAGAGTGTCTGGATGGTCTGACGCCGCTGGTTGAGCACTTTCTTGATCAGGCCAGTCGGCAGATCGGCTGCCCGTTGCCGAAGTTGGCGCCAGCGGCCATGGAGCGGCTCAGTCATTACCATTGGCCCGGTAATGTGCGGCAGCTGGAGAACGTCTTGTTCCAGGCGGTTTCCCTGTGCGAAGGCGGCACCGTCAAGGCGGAACATATTCGTCTGCCGGACTATGGCGTGCGTCAGCCCCTGGGCGATTTTTCGCTGGAAGGCGGGTTGGACGAAATCGTCGGCCGGTTTGAAAAGGCAGTGCTGGAGCGCCTGTATTCCGAGCATCCAAGCAGCCGGCAGCTGGGCAAGCGGTTGGGGGTTTCGCACACCACGATTGCCAACAAGTTGCGCGAGTATGAGGTGGGCAAGGATTCGGGCCCTGCATAGATCTCTGTAGCAGCTGTCGAGCCTGCGAGGCTGCGTTCGGCTGCGCAGCAGTCGTCAGTTCGTTCCCCGCGAACATTCAGGTAAAACGCATTCGTTAGTTTTGCGACTGCTGCGCAGCCGAACGCAGCCTCGCAGGCTCGACAGCTGCTACAGGTACCTCGCTGTTTTCACAGAGCCGTTGCCGCGTAGCGGCATAACACCGCCGGTTTTTCGTCTTCTCTACATTCCTCCTTTCCTCCTGAAACCCCTCAAGTCCTTTGTTTGCCGGGTCCGGTGCCGCCAGAAAAAAGTTGGTCTGCAAATTGCTTATGGCTCAGCAGTACAGCAGTGGGCGGCAAACGTCCGGCATGCAGAGGAAAGAGTGTGGACAAGTACCTTTATGTAGCGATGACCGGCGCCAGCCAGAATGCATTGGCGCAAAAGGCTCATGCGAACAACCTGGCGAACATCTCCACCAACGGTTTTCAGAAAGACCTGGAGCAAGCGCGCTCGATGCCGGTGTTCGGCGACAGCTTTCCGGCGCGTGCGTTTGCCATGTCCGAGCGTCCGGCCACCGATTTCTCCGCCGGGTCCCTGGTGGAAACCGGTCGTGATCTCGATGTGGCGGTTCAGGGCAATGGCTGGATCGCCGTGCAGAACCCGGATGGTGGTGAAAGCTATGTGCGCACCGGCAGCCTGAACGTCGACGCCCTTGGCGTGCTGCGGGCCGGTAACGGTATGCCGGTGATGGGCAACGGTGGACCGATTGCCGTGCCGCCCGAGCAACAGATCGAAGTTGGCGAGGACGGCACCATCAGCATCCGTGCGATGGGCGAAGGCCCGCGAGTGATGGCCGAAGTCGACCGCATCAAGCTGGTCAACCCTGACTTCAAGAACATGACCAAAGGCCTGGATGGTTCGATCCATACCAAGGACGGCAAACCGGCACAGGCCGATGCCGGCGTGAAACTGGTGTCCGGTTTCCTCGAGTCGAGCAACGTCAATGCCGTCGAGGAAATGACCTCGGTGCTGGCGCTGGCCAAGCAATTCGAATTGCACATCAAGATGATGAACACCGCCAAAGAAGACGACCAGGCCATGGCTCGGGTCTTGCAGATCAGCTAATTACCAGAACGTCGCGCCGTAAAACAGGCGCACGAGGAGAATCGAATGCTTCCGGCTCTATGGGTTGCCAAAACAGGTCTGTCCGCCCAGGACACCAACCTGACCACCATTTCCAACAACCTGGCCAACGTGTCGACCACGGGTTTCAAACGTGACCGCGCCGAATTCCAGGACCTGCTCTATCAGATCAAACGCCAGCCAGGCGCCCAGTCGACCCAGGACAGCGAACTGCCGTCGGGTCTGCAAGTGGGTACCGGTGTGCGCATCGTCGGCACCCAGAAAAACTTCACCGCCGGCAGCCTGCAAACCACCGAGCAACCACTTGACATGGCCATCGACGGTCGCGGTTTCTTCCAGATTCTGCAGCCGGACGGCACCACGTCATATACCCGTGACGGTACTTTCCATCTGGACTCCAACGGCCAGATCGTCAACGCCAGCGGTTTCGCCCTGGAGCCGGCCATTGTCATCCCGAACGACGCGCAGACCTTCACGGTCGGTCGCGACGGTACCGTGTCCGTCACCGTTCCCGGCAACGCCGCGTCCCAGGTGATCGGCAACCTGCAAACCGCCGACTTCATCAACCCGGCCGGCCTGCAAGCCGTGGGTAACAACCTGTTCCTGGAAACAGCTGCCAGTGGCGCGCCGCAAGTCGGTACGCCGGGCCTCGCCGGTTTCGGCACCACGCTGCAGAACACCCTGGAAACGTCCAACGTCAGCACCGTTGAGGAGATGGTCAACATGATCACCACCCAGCGCGCCTACGAGATGAACTCCAAGGTGATCTCCACCGCCGACCAGATGCTCTCGTTCGTAACGCAGAATCTGTAATCAAGTCTATGTGGCGACCATGAGGTCGCCTGCAACACCGTGAGGTAGGGTCATGAATCGCTTTGTATCTGTTCTGGCACTGAGTGGGATCACCGCGCTCGCGGGCTGCGTCGCCCCGACGCCCAAGCCCAATGACCCTTATTACGCTCCGGTGTTGCCGCGCACGCCGCTGCCGGCTGCCGCCAATAACGGCTCGATCTACCAGGCCGGTTTCGAACAGAACCTGTACAGCGACCGCAAGGCTTTCCGGGTCGGTGACATCATTACCATCACCTTGAACGAGCGGACACAGGCGAGCAAAAACGCCAACTCGCAGGTGGGCAAGACCAGCAAGACCGACATCGGGCTGAGCTCGTTTTTCGGTGGTGGCCTGAGCACCAATGACCCGGTGGGCGGTGGTGACCTGAGCCTGGACGTCGGTTATGCCGGCGACCGCGCCACCAAGGGCGATAGCAAGTCGGGGCAGAGCAACAGCCTGACCGGTTCGATCACCGTGACCGTTGCCGACGTGCTGCCAAACGGCATCATCGCCGTGCGCGGCGAGAAGTGGCTGACCCTCAACACCGGCGATGAGCTGGTGCGGATCGCCGGCATGGTTCGGGCCGATGACATCGCCACCGACAACACCGTTTCCTCGACCCGTGTCGCCGATGCACGCATCACCTACTCGGGCACCGGTGCCTTTGCCGATGCGAGTCAGCCAGGCTGGTTCGACCGTTTCTTCCTCAGCCCGCTGTTCCCTTTCTAGGTGGCCATCTTGAATCTTAAACACCTGACGGTGGCCGCCCTTTTGTTGTCCGCAGCCTTCAGCGCTCAAGCCGAGCGGCTGAAGGACATCGCCAGTATTTCCGGCGTGCGTTCCAACCAATTGATCGGCTACGGCCTGGTGGTCGGGCTCAACGGTACCGGTGACCAGACGACACAGACCCCGTTCACCCTGCAGACCTTCAACAACATGCTCTCGCAGTTTGGCATCAAGGTGCCGCCGGGTTCGGGTAACGTGCAGTTGAAGAACGTCGCCGCGGTGTCGATCAGCGCCGATTTGCCTGCCTTCGCCAAGCCCGGTCAGCAGGTTGATATCACCGTATCGTCCATCGGTAACTCCAAGAGCCTGCGTGGCGGCACCTTGCTGCTGACACCGCTTAAAGGGATCGACGGCAATGTCTACGCCATCGCCCAGGGCAACCTGGTGGTGGGTGGTTTCGATGCGGAAGGTCGCGACGGCTCGAAGATCACCGTCAACGTCCCGTCGGCTGGTCGCATCCCTGGCGGTGCGTCGGTTGAACGCTCGGTGCCGAGCGGCTTCAACCAGGGCAACAGCCTGACCCTGAACCTTAACCGTTCGGACTTCACCACGGCGAAGCGCATCGTCGACAAGATCAACAACATGCTCGGCCCTGGCGTCGCGCAGGCCATCGACGGCGGTTCGATTCGCGTCAGTGCGCCACTGGATCCGAGCCAGCGTGTCGACTACCTGTCGATCATCGAGAACCTCGAGGTCGATCCTGGTCAGGCGGTGGCGAAAGTCATCATCAATTCCCGCACGGGCACTATCGTGATCGGCCAGAACGTCAAGGTTTCCCCGGCGGCCGTGACGCACGGCAGCCTGACCGTGACCATTACCGAAGACCCGATCGTCAGCCAGCCCGGCCCTCTGTCCAATGGTCAGACGGCGGTCGTGCCGCGCTCGCGGGTCAACGCCCAGCAGGAAGCCAAGCCGATGTTCAAATTCGGCCCGGGCACCACCCTCGACGAAATCGTTCGCGCGGTTAACCAGGTCGGCGCGGCACCGGGTGACTTGATGGCGATCCTCGAAGCATTGAAACAGGCCGGCGCGTTGCAAGCCGATCTGATCGTGATCTGAGGACGACGACCATGGATATGTTCAAGAGCGGTCTGGTCAGCAGCAGCGACTCGGGTTCCTATTCGGACCTGAATCGACTGAACCAGCTCAAGGTCGGCGACAAGAACAGCGATGGCAACATGCGCAAGGTTGCGCAGGAGTTCGAGTCGCTGTTCCTGGGAGAAATGCTCAAGTCCATGCGCTCCGCCACCAACACGCTGGGGCAGGACAACCCGCTCAACACGCCTGAAGCCAAGCAGTATCAGGAAATGTACGACCAGCAACTCGCTGTTTCCATGTCCCGCGAGGGCGGTGGTATCGGTCTGGCCGACGTGTTGATGCGCCAGATGTCGAAGAACAAACCGATGGCGCCGGGTGAGGCTGCTGCAGCGTCCGCCACCAAGCAGGCCGAAGCGAAAGCTGCCGTGGAAACGCCGATTGCTGCCGGCACGGTTGCCACCAATGGACCGTTGTCGCGCCTCAATGGCCAGCGTCCGCTGTGGGCTTCGCGCTCGATCCACGCACCCCAGGCAGCAGGCGAGGGCGAGCACCGCAATGACATGGCGTTGATCAATCAGCGTCGATTGGCGTTGCCGCCGAAACTGGCGGATCGCTTGCTCGCGGGACTGGTGCCGTCGGCATCGACCCCGGCGGCGACAGCCTCCTCGGCGATCAACAAAATCGAAGTGCCGCAAACCAGCCCAACCGGTTCCGGATCGCTCTATAACGGCGATTGGCTGACGGCGCAGACCGAGGCGCCATCGACCGGCCGCCTGCAGATTTACGGCCGTGCCATGGCGCAGATTCCGCTGGCGCCGCCGAAGAAAGCCTTCAGCTCCGCCGACGAATTCGTCAATGCCATGCTGCCCATGGCCAAGGAAGCAGCCGATCGCATTGGCGTCGATCCGCGCTACCTGGTCGCCCAGGCCGCGCTCGAAACCGGTTGGGGCAAATCGGTCATGCGGGCCCAGGATGGCAGCAGCAGTCACAACCTGTTCGGCATCAAGGCCAGCAGTAGCTGGAAGGGCGATTCGGCGCGGGCCATCACCAGTGAATTCAGGAATGGCGAGATGGTCAAGGAGACGGCGCAGTTCCGTTCCTACGACTCGTACAAGGACAGCTTCCACGACCTGGTGACGTTGTTGCAAAGCAACAATCGTTATCAAGATGTCGTGAAGTCGGCCGATAACCCGGAACAATTTGTACGCGAGTTGCAGAAGGCCGGTTATGCAACCGACCCGAACTACGCAAGCAAGATTTCGCAGATAGCCAAGCAGATGACGAGTTACCAGAACTACGCTGCGGCGGGCGTTTCCACCACGCCTATATAGGCACAAGGTATAAGGTCTGAACCATGAGTTTGCTCAATATCGGGATGTCGGGGCTCAACGCCAGTCAGGTGTCGTTGGCGACCGTCGGCAACAACATTGCCAACGCCAACACCGCCGGCTATTCACGCCAGCAGACCATCCAGAGCAGTAATACATCCAATCTGAGCGGTGGCGTGTTCATCGGCAGCGGTACGACCCTGGCGGACGTGCGTCGGGTCTACAACGCTTATCTCGATCAGCAGCTGCAGACCAGTACATCGCTGAGCAATGACGCCAACGCCTACCTCGAGCAAGTGAACCCGCTCGACAAGCTCTTCTCCGACAAGACCACGGGGATCAGCGCGGTCTTGAGCAGCTTCTTTTCGTCGGTACAAACGTCCGCCGCTACGCCAAGCGACACGGCCGCCCGGCAACTGCTGCTGACCAATGCGCAAACGTTGAGCAACCGCTTCAACGCCTTGGCCTCGCAGATGCAACAGCAGAACGAGGGCATCAACAGCCAGCTGACGACGATGACCGAGAAGGTCAACCAGTTGACGTCCTCCATTGCCTCACTCAACAAGCAGATTTCCCAGGCCAGCAGCTCGACCGGCAGCGGCCCGAGCAACTTGCTCGATGCGCGTAACGAAGCGGTCCGCACGCTCAACGAGCTGGTCGGCGTGACGGTTCAGGAGCAGAACGGCAGTTACAACATCTCCTTGGGGACGGGGCAATCGCTGATGTTGGGCAATACGTCCAATACCCTCACGACGGCGCGAACCGGGATCGACAAGAGTCAGTTGACCATCCAGGTGAACTCCCCGTCGTCAGTCACCGACGTGACTTCCGTTGTCAGCGGCGGCAAGATCGGCGGGTTGCTGCGCTATCGTGATGACGTGCTGGTCCCGGCAATGAATGATCTGGGCCGTACGGCGATTGTGGTTGCCGACAAGATCAACCGCCAGTTGGGGCAGGGGCTCGATGCCAATGGCGAGTTTGGTTCATCGCTGTTCTCCAGCATCAACAGCTTGACCGCTATCAGTCAGCGCAGCCTGGCGTCGTCGAACAACAGCACCGGTTCCGGCAACCTTGATGTCACGATCACCAACTCCAGTGCGCTGACCACCTTTGACTATCAGGTAACGTTTACCGCAGCGGACAAGTACACGGTCAAGCGCTCCGACGGCAAGGACATGGGTTCGTTCGACCTGTCCCCGGCGGCAGAAATCGACGGTTTCAAACTTGATCTGAACGGTGGCGGTCTGAGCGCGGGTGATTCGTTCAAGGTGATCCCGACCCGCACCGGCGCAAGCGCGATCACTACCCAGATGACCGACTCGAACAAGCTCGCCTTCGCCGGTGCGCTGGTTGCGACCAGTAACACGGGCAACGGCGGTACCGGTGCGCTGACTCCGCCGGCGTTGACCATTCCAATGGACATCTATGGCGGAGCGGACCTCGCTGCGCTGCAAGACGGCATCAAGAATTCCATGCCGGTGACGCTGACCTTCAAAGAGGCCGCAGGCGGGAGCCAGGGCTACGAAGTGTTCAACTCGAAAGGGCAGAGCATCGGCACCGGCACCATCGTGCCGGGCCAGGGCAATGACCTGACGATCAACGTGCCGATACTCGATGCGTCGGGCGCCCCGATCGCGGGCAAGTCGTTCTCCTTCAACACCACGGTCAGTGGCTCGCCTTCGAAGAACGACAAGTACGAAGTCGCGTTCAACGTCGACGGCAAGAAAGACAACCGCAACGCCAACGAACTGTTGGGTTTGCAGACCAAGGCAACGGTCGGCGTCACTGGCGGCAACGCCGGCATGAGCATGACCACCGCCTACAGCCGACTGGTGGAACAGGTCGGCGCCAAGGCCAGTCAGGCCCTGGGTGACAGCACCGCCAGTGGCGCCATCCTGGCCCGGGCCAAGTCCGAAGTCGGTTCCGTGTCCCAGGTCAACCTGGATGACGAGGCCGCCGACCTGGTCAAGTTCCAGCAGTACTACACCGCGTCGTCGCAGATTATCAAGGCCGCGCAAGAAACCTTCAGCACGCTGATCAATAGTCTTTAAGGGAGTTTTCGACGATGCGTATTTCTACTGCCCAGTACTTTGAGACGAGTGCGGCCAAGTACCAGAATAATTTTTCTTCGATCGTTAAGACTCAGGAGCAGATCACTTCAGGTGTGCGTATTCAGAGTGCCGGTGATGATCCTGTTGGGGCTGCGCAGTTGTTGATGCTGCAACAGCAAAAAGCAATGCTCAGCCAGTACAGCAACAACATGGGCAGCATCAAGAACTCTCTGATGAACGAAGAGAGTGTGCTGGATAGTGTCAACACGGCACTTCAGCGCGCTCGTGAACTGGCCCTGAGCGCCGGTGATGGCAGCAAGAGTGACGCCGACCGCAAGTCCATTGCTGAAGAGCTGGGCGAGATCGAAGCAAACGTGTTGGGCTTGCTGAACAGCAAGGACGCGGCGGGTAACTACATGTTTTCCGGCTCTAAGACGTCGACACCTCCCTATGTGCGCAACAACGACGGTACCTACTCGTATCAGGGTGATGACACCCAGTTGAGCCTGCAGGTGTCGGATACCCTATCCATCGCCACCAACGATACGGGCAAAAGTGTTCTTGAGGGGGCGACTAACTCCGGGCGCACTCAGGCGACGCTAGATCCATCGAAGCCTAATGACGGCACTGTGTCGATATCCGCAGGCTTGATGAAATCGAATGCGGCTTACACAAAAAACTTCACCGCTGGCGAGCCCTACGAGTTGAAGTTTGTCGACAGCACTCATTACACCATTGCAGACAAAGACGGTAACGATGTCACGTCGGAAGTTTCCGGCAACGGCACTTTTGACTCAAAGAAAGAGGGTGGCTCGACCATCAGTCTGCGCGGTGTAGAGTTCGACATCACTTTGCGACTCAAGGCGCCCGTTGATCCAGTCACGAACTTGCCAATGACCCCTGATGCAGAGGTCAAGGATCACATCTTCTCACTGGGCACCAAGCCGGATAGCTTCAACGCATCGCGCACCCCGAGCAATGGTTCGACGGCTCAGATTACCCAATCTGGCGTCACCAATCAGGCTGACTACGTCAACGGATTTCCCGGCAGTGGCGTGGTCGTCAAGTTCACCGATGCCACCAATTACAAAGTCTATGCCCAGCCGATGAGCGCAGACAGTAAACCGATTGGTGATGGGGCAATGGTTGCTGGCTCCGGCACGATCACCGTGGCGGGTGTGAAGCTCGATTTTACTGGCGCTCCGGGGCCGGATGATCAGTTTGTCGTCAGTGGCAGCAGCCACCAGACACAGAGCGCACTCGATACATTGGGTCAGTTGCGCCAAACCCTGGAAACGCCGTCCGATGGCAACGATCTGGCGCAGATCAAACTCAAGGATGCTTTGAATTCGGCGGTCAGCAATCTGGCCAACGCGAGCGAGCAGGTATTGAGCGTACGCGGTGCCATTGGGGCGCGTCTGAATTCCATCGATATTCAGAGTGCCGAAAACATCAGCCTGGATCTGTCAAACGCCAGCACCCAGAAAGCCATTGGTGATACCGATGTGGCGACCGCGTCGATTGATTTGGCTTTCCAGCAATCACTGCTGCAGGCCTCGCAGTTGGCATTCGTTAAAATCGCCCAATTGAGCCTGTTCAACAAGCTGTGATCCCTTCCTGATAGCCGGTGTCGCTGATGCCGGTTATGTCTGATGCGCTCCCGTCGACTCATTAATGGGTGCTTTTTGTCATTCAGCAGGCGAATGATCGCTTGTTCGTGGCTGGATGTTTGGCACAAGGCACGCATAATGCGTGACCTGCGAGTCATAAAGCGCATCTTCACTGTATTGTGTAAAAAAGGATGGGCGGGGGAATGACCCCTGTCGGGCGTGTTTTCAGGATATCTGGAGCGCCTGCGCCGTATTTTTTCGCTCGGTGAAATCCAGTATTGTCAGTACCTCTCGGTCTTGCGAGCGGTGATCTCCAGCTATTTAGTATTGGGAAGCCACAATGATTGGCATAAAAAGCATTGCTAGCTACGTGCCAGCGAGTGGGCTGGATAATTACGCTCAGGGCGCGAAGTTCGAGAAGGATGAAGAGTTCATCCTCGGGAAAATCGGTTCGGCGTTCCTGCCGCGTAAGGATCCGGCTCAGGAAACATCCGACCTCTGTGTCGAAGCGGCCAATGCCTTGTTTGCGAACAATCCTCAGCTGGATCGTCAATCCATCGACGTGCTGATTGTCGTCACCCAAAACGGTGACGAAGAAGGCTTGCCGCACACCTCGGCCATCGTTCAGGACAAACTGGGCCTGTCGACCAATGTTGCGGCGTTCGACATCTCCCTGGGGTGCTCGGGCTATGTCTACGGCATCTACGCCATCAAGGGCTTCATGGAAGCTGCAGGCTTGAAGAATGGCCTGCTGATCACCGCCGACCCGTATTCGAAGATCGTCGATCCGGAAGATCGCAATACCACTATGTTGTTCGGTGACGCCGCAACCGCGACCTGGATGGGTGAAGACGCCACCTGGCAGCTCGGCAAAGCCAAGTTCGGTACCGACGGTTCCGGCGCACCTCACTTGAAGGTCACGGACGGCGTGTTCTATATGAACGGGCGTCAGGTGTTCAACTTTGCCTTGCTTAAGGTGCCAGCACACTTGCACGAGTTGCTGAACGAGTCGGGCCTGACGTCTCAGGATGTCGACGCGTTCTGCATTCACCAGGGCAGTGCGGCCATCGTCGACGCTGTAGCGCGACGTTTCGAAGGCGAGCCGGAGAAGTTCATCAAGGACATGGTCGAGACCGGCAACACCGTGTCGTCGAGCATTCCGCTGCTGCTGGAAAAGCACATGTTCGACTCCAGCTGGAAGCGCGTGGCAATCAGTGGTTTCGGCGTAGGCCTGTCCTGGGGATCGGCGATTATTCATCGCCCCTGACGCGCCAGTTAATTAACGCCAAAAAAACGCCCATGACCGCGAGGTCATGGGCGTTTTTGCATTCCGGGGCTCTGATCTAAGGCCTTGAAATTCAAGGAGTGGCACGGTGCTAGTAAAAATAATCAAAAAAACGCTCAAGCAACCTGCTTTCACGACGATAACTATTACGAAGGTTCTCTAGGCCACACCCGGCGGTTGCCAGGGCCGGAAGCCGCAGCACCCAACCAACGAGGAATTCGTCATGGCTTTATCAGTAAACACCAACATCACCTCCCTGGGCGTTCAGAAAAACCTGAACAAGGCTTCCGACGCTCTGAGCAACTCGATGAACCGCCTGTCCTCCGGCCTGAAAATCAACAGCGCTAAAGACGACGCAGCTGGCATGCAAATCGCCAACCGTCTGGGCAACCAGGTGAAAGGCTTGAACGTTGCAATCGCCAACGCCAACAACGGTGTTTCGATCGCGCAGACCGCTGAAGGCGCGATGCAAGAATCCACCAACCTGCTGCAACGTCTGCGTGAACTCGCCCTGCAGTCTGCGAACGGTGATAAAAGCGACGCTGACCGTACTTCCCTGCAGCAGGAATTCACCGCCAAGGTGGGTGAGCTGACTCGTATTTCCAATACCACTACTTTCGGTGGTCGTAACCTGCTGGACGGTTCGTTCAGCAACGTAGGCTTCCAGATCGGCGCCAACGCCAACGAAACCATCTCCTTCGGCATGACCGACATCAGCGCAACTGGCCTGAAGGGTACATACAGCGAAGCAAGCGTTAATAGCACTGCGTTGGCTGGTTTGAGCGCTACCGCAACTGGTTCGACTCTGCCATTGCCAAAAGGGGCTAGCGTAACGGGCGGTGCGGCACTTGCGACTACCGCTGCCGACAAGATTGATATCAACGGAACTGTAATCACCTTCGGTGTTGCGGCTGCTGGTAGCGCTTCTGGTATCTCCGCTGCAACAGCGATCAACGCTCAATCCGCGCTTACTGGTGTTACTGCACTTTCCGATCCTGCAACCGGCGCTCTAACCCTTTCTTCGAATCGCGACATCATTTTGGGGGACAACGTTGCTGGTAGTCTGGCCAAGGCTGGCTTGACCGCGGGTACTACTGCTGCTGTAGCTGCAGAACCAAAAGCTACAATTACCGGCACTGCCGCTTTGGCAACAACTGCTGGCGAAATCATCAACATCAACGGCACAGACATTACCCTGACAACTGCTGCCGCTGGTGCCGCTGCTGGCTTAGCAGCAGCTGTCGCGATCAACAGCAAATCGGCTCAGACCGGCGTTACAGCTTCAACCGATGCTGCTGGTCTTCTGACCCTGACATCGGCGAAAGACTTCACCGTTGGTGGTCCTGACGCAACCAAGACCGGCTTGACGGCTGGTACTACTGGTACTTGGGATAAAGAAAAGATGAGCTCTGCTGGTGCCATCACCGTTAACGGTACGAATGTATCGTGGGCTGCAGGCGCCACAATGAAAACTGTATTGTCTAGTCTTGCAGCTACTACAGGTGTAGGGGGTACCGCCACAGTTAAAGAAGGTCGTGTGACCCTCACTTCGGGCGAAGGTAAAGACATCAAGCTGGCCAACACTTCCAGCGGCTCACTGTCTCAGCTGGGTCTGTCGGCGGGGACTTCCCAGGCCAAGCTGAAAGAAGACACTTCCGTCGACGTCAACGGCGTTGAAGTCAAATTCAAGAAAGGCGACACCACCGATGCGATCGTTGCGTCGATCAACAGCGCCAGTACCGGCGTAAACGCCAGCAAAAACACTGACGGCACCCTAAATCTGTTTGCTGACAAAGACATCACCCTCAAGGACGGAAGCGCGGGCACTGGTCTAGCCGCACTGGGTCTGACCGCCGTTTCCGCTGCTGGCACCAAGTCTGCAGTCACCATGGAAACCACTGTTTCCGACCTGAGCATCCTAACCAATGCTGCTTCGCAACAGGCGGTACAGGCACTGGACGGCGCGCTGCAGCAGATCGACAGCCAGCGTTCGCAACTGGGTGCTGTTCAAAACCGTTTCGCCAGCACCGTGGCCAACCTGCAGAGCATTTCGCAGAACTCCACCGCTGCTAAAGGCCGTGTAGAAGATGCTGACTTCGCTTCTGAAGCGGCTGAGCTGACCAAGCAACAAACCCTGCAACAGGCATCCACCGCGATCCTGTCCCAGGCTAACCAGCTGCCATCCGCTGTTCTGAAGCTGCTTCAGTAATATCGGTAGCGGTTAACTAACGGAAGGGCGCGTATACGTGCCCTTCCGTTTTTTTGGTTTTGAGGTGATGACATGGATATGAGCATTAAGCTGAACGCGCATTACCCTGCTGGTACGACTCCGGCAAGCAACTCTGCTGTCACTCAGGCACCGCCCGCAGCGAAACAGGAACCGGCGGTGGCTGATGACTCTCAGCGTGTAGCCCTGGAAAAAGCGGTAACCGATATTCGCGAGTTCGTTCAGTCGACTCAGCGCAACCTCGATTTTTCCATCGATGACTCGACCGGTAGAGTCGTGGTCAAGGTGGTCGCAACCGAAAGTGGCGAAGTCATACGGCAGATTCCATCGGAAACTGCTTTGAAGCTTGCACAGAATTTGAGTGATGCCAGCAGCCTGCTGTTTGATACGAAAGCCTGAGCTGGCATGAAATGTGTTTCTGACTGCAGCTACGGCAATATTCGCCAATAAAGCGGCAGCCACAGGACAAGGAGATTACCAATGGCTAGTTCAACGATTTCCGGCCCGGGTTCGGGCTACGACACCCAAGCCATCGTCAAGGCGTTGGTGGGTGCTGAAAAGGCACCTAAGCAAGCCCAGATCACCAGCCAGCAAAAAGACACGACTATCCAGTTGTCGGGTGTCGGCTCGGTGAAAAGTGCGCTGGAAACTTACCGGGCGGCAATCGCCAAGTTGAACAACGTGGCCGCTTTCAACGGCCTGGCCGCTACCTCGTCCGAAGAAAAAAATATCAAGGTCACCCTGGGTGATGGCGCCTCCAGCGGTAAATACGTGGTGGTGGTCAGCGATCTGGCGACTTCTTCGAAAGTCACCAGCAAGGTGTTCGAGGGTGGGGCATCAGGCTCTTCCAACTCCACCGATGAAGATCAAACTCTGACGATCACCCAGTCGGGCAAAAGTTACGACGTCATAGTGCCGGGCGGCGCGACCCTGCAGGAAGTGCGTGAATCGATCAATACTCAGCTTTCGGCTCAGGGTATTAGCGCCAACGTCTTGAGTGATGCAAACGGTGCGCGTTTGGTTATTGGCTCTAATACAACGGGCGTTGACACCGACATCACGCTCAGCGGTGACTCGGATCTGGCCCAAGGTTATGACAAAGGCACGCCAGCACAAAATGCCAAATACACCATCGACGGTATCGCGATGGAGTCCACCAGCAACAATGTCACTTCCGCCATCAGTGGGGTGTCTTTTGAGTTGTTGGCCAAAGATAAGGACAAGCCGATCACCATCAACGTTGCAAGCAACACCGCCACGCTGAAAACCTCTGTCCAATCCTTCGTCACGGCTTACAACGCGTTGATGACCAGTATTAATACTCAGACCAAGGTTACTGCCACCGGCGATGCTTCTACCACGACTGCTGGTGCCTTAACTGGTGATGCGTCCATGCGTCAGCTGGTCAACAATCTGCGCAGTGAGTTGGTCAACAGCTCGGGGTCGAGTGCCATGAGCAGTCTGGCGCAGATGGGTATTACCACCGACCAGAAAACCGGCCTTCTTAGCCTGGATGACAAGACGTGGGACAAGGCTGTTGTCAAAGGAGCCGGCGATATTGCTAAGTTGTTTACCGGCGACACTGGGCTGGTAACTCGCATGACTAAAGCTACCGCCTCCTACGTGGGTACCACCGGGTCGCTGGCTAGCAGAGTGACAGATCTCAACACCAAGTTGACCGATCTCACCACCCAGCAGGCTGATCTGGATCGCCGCATGGAAAGCTTGCAGTCAACCTTGACCGCCAAGTACACGGCGATGGACACCTTGATCGCTCAGCTTAACGCCAGCAGCTCCAGCATCATGACGACGCTCAACTCTCTCAATAATCCGAAATCGGATTAATTGCAGAGTGTTCGCTCGCTGAGCGTTAGGTGAAGATACATTTGGGCCTGCGGGCCCGGATTAAAGTTTTATGTGACGCAGTCGACAAACTCTATATAGAGAAATGTCCGACTACGGCCGGTAACGAGGTAGAAACATGAATCCGATGAAAGCCCTTCGTGCGTACCAGAAGGTCAATTCCCACGCTCAGATCTCCGAGGCGAGCCCTCATCGTCTGATCCAGATGCTGTTTGAAGGCGGTCTTGATCGTCTGGCTCAAGCTAAAGGTGCAATGGAGCGTGGTGACATCGCCCAGAAATGCGTCCTGATCACTAAGTCCATCGGCATCATCACTGGGCTGCGCCAGGGGTTGAATGAAGAGAAGGCCCCGGACCCAGCTGCGATCCAGCAACTGGACAGTCTTTACGAGTACATGAACTCGCAGCTGCTGAAGGCCAACCTGAGCAACGATCCGCAAATCATCGATGAAGTTGCGCGCCTGCTGACCACCGTGAAAAGTGGCTGGGATGCGATTGCGGCACAAGAGACAGCGCTTTAGGCTTTTCAGCCGAGGAACGACGCCATGAGTCAAGCACTGCAACGGATTGAAGAAACCCGCGAAGCACTCATCGATGCGCTGGCCGAGCGTAACTGGGATGCGATCGGCGAACTGGATGTGGCGTGTCGTGAATGCGTCGATGAGGTGCTGAGTGAAGCGCCCATCGATGAGGAAGCGCTGCGGAGCAATCTGGAGAGTCTGCTGGCGGTCTATAAAGATTTATTGACGGCGACGATGGGCGAGCGTCAGGCGATAGTCGACGAGATGTCGCAGATCACTCAAGCGAAGAGCGCTGCAAAGGTTTACCATCTGTTTGGTTAGTTAATTCCCGGTTAATCCAGACAATGTGCGCCATAAATTTGACTGTGCACGGTTTTTTGACTTAACTAGTGGCTGTTCACCGATATCCAGCGTCTACAGGCTTAACGGTCTGCAAGCGTCTAGCTTGCCCACTCATTTCGGGCACCGAGTTGACTAGGGAAGTTGCTATTGCATGTGGCGTGAAACCAAAATTCTGCTAATTGATGACGATAGCGTCCGCCGCCGCGACCTGGCGGTGATTTTAAATTTTCTCGGTGAAGAAAATTTACCCTGCGGAAGCCATGACTGGCAGCAGGCTGTCGGCTCTTTGTCGTCTAGTCGTGAAGTAATCTGCGTCCTCATCGGGACGGTCAATGCTCCTGGCGCACTTTTGGGCTTGTTAAAGACACTCTCAACCTGGGATGAGTTCCTTCCGGTTTTGTTGATGGGCGATAATTCTTCCGTCGACTTGCCTGAAGACCAGCGTCGCCGAGTGCTTTCGACCCTCGAAATGCCGCCCAGCTACAGCAAATTGCTCGATTCGCTGCACCGTGCCCAGGTCTATCGCGAGATGTATGACCAGGCCCGCGAGCGCGGTCGTCATCGCGAACCCAATCTTTTCCGCAGTCTTGTCGGCACCAGCCGGGCGATTCAACACGTCCGTCAGATGATGCAGCAAGTCGCCGATACCGACGCCAGTGTGTTGATCCTGGGCGAGTCCGGCACCGGCAAGGAAGTGGTTGCGCGCAACCTGCACTATCACTCCAAGCGCCGTGACGCGCCGTTCGTTCCGGTCAACTGCGGGGCGATCCCGGCCGAGTTGCTGGAAAGCGAACTCTTCGGCCACGAGAAGGGTGCGTTCACCGGAGCGATCACCAGTCGTGCCGGGCGCTTTGAGCTGGCCAACGGTGGCACGCTGTTCCTCGACGAAATCGGCGACATGCCGCTGCCGATGCAGGTCAAGCTGCTGCGCGTGCTGCAGGAACGTACCTTCGAACGCGTGGGCAGTAACAAGACCCAGAGCGTGGATGTGCGCATCATTGCCGCGACCCACAAGAATCTCGAAAGCATGATCGAGATCGGCACCTTCCGCGAAGACTTGTACTACCGCCTGAATGTGTTCCCGATCGAAATGGCGCCGTTGCGCGAGCGTGTCGAAGACATCCCGTTGCTGATGAACGAGTTGATCTCGCGCATGGAGCACGAGAAGCGGGGTTCGATCCGTTTCAATTCCGCCGCCATCATGTCCCTGTGCCGTCACGGCTGGCCCGGCAACGTCCGCGAGCTCGCCAACCTGGTGGAGCGCATGGCGATCATGCATCCGTACGGGGTGATCGGCGTGGTCGAGTTGCCGAAGAAATTCCGCTACGTCGACGACGAAGACGAGCAGTTGGTCGACAGCCTGCGCAGCGACCTGGAAGAGCGGGTGGCCATCAACGGTCATACCCCGGACTTCTCGGTGAATGCCTTGCTGCCGCCGGAAGGCCTGGACTTGAAAGACTACCTCGGTGGTCTCGAGCAGGGGCTGATTCAGCAGGCGCTGGATGATGCCAATGGCATCGTGGCGCGTGCTGCCGAGCGCTTGCGTATTCGTCGTACCACGCTTGTGGAGAAGATGCGCAAATACGGCATGAGCCGTCGTGACGGTGATGAACAGGCAGATGATTGACGCCTGTTTTTCAACCCCTTCATTTATAGGCAGTTTTTTTTAGGCACGGGTATTGCTACATCCCTCGCAACGTTCCGTTTAACTGACGGTCAGCCAAGCGAGAGTGCACGATGCCCCAAGCCGCCCAGATGTCTCCTGTCCCTGACGCTTTGGGGCTACCGTCGTCCGCAGAGCAGGCAAACCGGCTTGGCCTTGAGCAGTCGTTTGCCCTGTTCAGTCAAATGTCGAATCAGCTGACCGACTCTTACAGCATGCTCGAAGCCCGGGTAACCGAACTCAAGGGCGAGCTGGAAGTGGTCAGCGCCCAGCGCATGCAGGAACTGGCGGAAAAAGAACGCCTCGCCAATCGCCTGCAAAACCTCCTTGATCTGTTGCCCGGCGGCGTCATCGTCATCGATGCTCAGGGCATCGTGCGCGAAGCCAATCCTGCCGCGTGTGAGCTGCTCGGCCTGCCGCTCGAAGGCGAGCTGTGGCGCCATGTCATTGCCCGCTGCTTCGCGCCCCGTGAAGACGACGGGCACGAAATCTCGCTAAAGGATGGTCGGCGTCTGTCGATCTCCACTCGCTCGCTCGACGCCGAGCCGGGGCAGTTGGTGTTGCTCAACGACCTGACTGAAACCCGCCACCTACAAGATCAACTCGCCCGTCATGAACGCCTGTCGTCGCTCGGGCGGATGGTCGCATCGCTGGCTCATCAGATTCGTACCCCTTTGTCCGCTGCGTTGCTTTACGCCAGTCATTTGACCGAGCAGGAACTGCCCGTCGCCACACAGCAACGCTTTGCCGGACGCCTTAAAGAGCGTCTGCACGAGCTGGAGCACCAAGTGCGCGACATGCTGATCTTCGCCCGTGGCGAGCTGCCGCTGACGGATCGCGTTACACCCAAAATGCTCATGCAATCGCTGCAGGCGGCAGCCCTTGCTCATGTGCAGGATTTGCCGATTCGCTGGCAGTGCGACAGTCATGTCGGGGAGTTGCTGTGCAATCGCGACACTCTGGTCGGCGCGATCCTCAACCTGATCGAGAACGCCATTCAAGCCAGTGCCGATGCTGTGCGCTTGAAGGTCCATCTCTATACCCGGGATAACAACCTGCGCGTGTCGGTCAGTGACAGCGGTAGCGGCATAGAGCCAAAAGTGCTGGCGCGTCTGGGCGAGCCTTTTTTCACCACTAAGAACACCGGAACCGGCCTGGGCCTGACCGTGGTCAAGGCGGTGGCCCGCGCTCATCAGGGAGAATTGCTGCTGCGCTCGCGACCGGGTCGCGGAACATGTGCGCAGGTCATCCTGCCGCTTTTTTCGGGTGAAAAGAGCATTGATCAGGGAGCGGAGTGAAGAACATGGGGATCAAGGTTTTACTGGTTGAGGACGACCGCGCGTTACGCGAAGCACTGGCCGATACATTGCTGCTCGCGGGGCACGATTACACCGCCGTCGGTTCGGCGGAGGAAGCGCTCACGGCCGTTGGCAAGGATGCGTTCAATCTGGTGCTCAGCGACGTCAACATGCCGGGCATGGATGGCCATCAGTTGCTCAGTCTGCTGCGAGCCCGCCAGCCACAATTGCCGGTGCTGCTGATGACCGCCCATGGCGCTGTCGAGCGTGCGGTTGATGCGATGCGGCAGGGCGCGGCGGATTATCTGGTGAAGCCGTTCGAACCCAAGGCGCTGCTCGATCTGGTGGCCAGACATGCCCTGGGCAGTCTCGGCGCGGCCGAGAGCGAAGGGCCGATCGCGTTCGAGCCAGCCAGCGCACAGTTGCTTGAGCTGGCAGCCCGGGTGGCGCGCAGTGATTCGACCGTGCTCATCTCCGGCGAGTCCGGGACCGGCAAGGAAGTGCTCGCGCGATACATCCATCAGCATTCCCATCGTGCCAGCCAGCCGTTCATCGCGATCAACTGCGCCGCGATCCCGGACAACATGCTGGAGGCCACGCTGTTCGGGCATGAAAAAGGCTCGTTCACCGGTGCCATTGCTGCGCAGGCAGGCAAGTTCGAGCAGGCGGATGGCGGCACGATTCTGCTCGACGAAATTTCCGAAATGCCTATGGGGCTTCAGGCCAAGCTGTTGCGTGTGCTGCAGGAGCGTGAGGTCGAGCGGGTCGGCGCGCGTAAGCCGATCACTCTGGACATTCGGGTGGTAGCGACCACTAACCGCGACCTTGCGGCTGAAGTGGCAGCAGGCCGTTTCCGTGAAGACCTTTACTATCGTCTGTCGGTGTTTCCGCTGGCATGGCGTCCGCTGCGCGAGCGCACCGCCGACATACTGCCGCTGGCCGAGCGTCTGTTGGCCAAACACGTCAATAAAATGAAGCATGCCGCGGCGAAGCTATCGTCCGACGCTCAAGCGTGTCTGATCGGTTATCCGTGGCCTGGCAACGTGCGCGAATTGGATAACGCGATTCAGCGGGCGTTGATTCTGCAGCAGGGCGGGTTGATCCAGCCTCAGGATTTCTGCCTGTCCGGTCCTGTGGCCTGTGCGCCGTTGTCGGTAATCTCACCGGTTGCGCGAGTGATTGAAGTTGAGGTCGAGCCTGCCGGGGCGCTGGGCGATGACCTGCGGCGCCGCGAGTTCCAGATGATCATCGACACCTTGCGCGCCGAGCGTGGTCGCCGCAAGGAAGCCGCCGAACGCCTGGGCATCAGCCCGCGCACGTTGCGCTACAAGCTGGCGCAAATGCGTGACGCCGGAATGGATGTGGAAGCTTACCTGTTCGCCACTTGAAACTGCTTTTTGTAGCAGCCTGCGTCCGACTGCGCAGCAGTTGTTTGCCCTTGTGCATGCGGTCTTTTATTACTCCGCGTCAAATGAATAAACGACTGCTGCGCAGTCGGACGCAGGCTTCGCCAGCTGCTACAGGTTGAGTTGTTACTTCAATTTTGAAAGGCGCTGGAAGGGCTTTTGTATGACACAGCCATGGAGCTGGCACCCTTGTTGCTAATACCTGACTACCCGCCGAGTGAGCGTCAAAAAATTGCGGGTCGCCAGCGACGTCAAAAGAGAGAAACCATGAGCCAAGGTATTGAATTTAATCGGTTGATGCTGGATATGCGGGCCATGCAAATGGACGCAATGTCTGCGCCGAAATCGACTGCCGCCGTCCCTCAGCTGCCGGGCAACAGTTTCTCCGACATGCTCGGTCAGGCCGTCAATAAAGTGAACGAAACCCAGCAGGCCTCCAGCCAGCTGTCCACCGCATTCGAGATCGGCAAGAGCGGCGTCGATTTGACCGACGTGATGATCGCCAAAGAAAAAGCCGGTGTGTCTTTCCAGGCCATTACCCAAGTCCGTAACAAGCTGGTTCAGGCGTACCAAGACATCATGCAGATGCCGGTTTAAGGACGATATTGAGTCATGGCAGAAGCAGCCGATAACATTCCGGCCAAGGCCACTCCAATAGACGGTAAACCGCCGCTGTTCGGGTTGTCCTTCCTGGAAAACCTCTCCGAGATGACCATGTTGCGTCAGGTGGGCCTTTTGGTCGGTCTGGCAGCGAGCGTGGCGATTGGCTTCGCCGTGGTGTTGTGGTCCCAGCAGCCGGACTACCGGCCTTTGTACGGCAGCCTTGCCGGTATGGACGCCAAGCAGGTCATGGATACCCTGGCCGCCTCTGATATTCCCTACACCGTTGAACCTAATTCCGGTGCCTTGCTGGTCAAGGCCGAAGACTTGTCCCGTGCGCGGCTCAAACTCGCGGGCGCTGGTGTCACTCCCAGCGACGGCAACATCGGTTTTGAGATCCTCGACAAGGACCAGGGCCTGGGTACCAGCCAGTTCATGGAAGCGACCCGTTATCGTCGCGGCCTTGAAGGCGAACTGGCCCGGACCATCTCCAGTCTGAACAACGTCAAGGGGGCCCGCGTGCACCTGGCGATCCCGAAAAGCTCGGTGTTCGTGCGCGATGAGCGCAAGCCCAGTGCTTCGGTGTTGATCGAACTGTATTCCGGCCGCTCCCTGGAGCCTGGCCAGGTACTGGCGATCATCAATCTGGTGGCAACCAGCGTCCCCGAGCTCAGCAAATCCCAGGTCACCGTGGTCGATCAAAAGGGCAACCTGCTGTCGGATCAGGCGGAAAACTCCGAGCTGACCATGGCGGGCAAACAGTTCGATTACAGCCGTCGCATGGAAAGCATGCTCACTCAGCGTGTGCATAACATCCTGCAACCGGTACTGGGCAACGACCGCTACAAGGCCGAAGTCTCGGCCGACGTGGATTTCAGCGCCGTCGAGTCAACCTCCGAGCAGTTCAACCCGGACCAACCGGCGTTGCGCAGCGAACAGTCGGTGAACGAACAGCGTACCGCCAGCAACGGGCCACAAGGTGTACCGGGCTCCCTGAGCAACCAGCCGCCTTCGCCAGCGTCTGCGCCGGCCACCACCGGTGGTGCTACCGCGTCGGCCGGCATGGTTCAGCCAGGTCAGCCTCTGCTGGATGCCAACGGTCAGCAAATCATGGACCCGGCCACTGGCCAGCCGATGCTCGCGCCGTATCCAGCGGACAAGCGTCAACAATCCACCAAGAATTTCGAACTTGACCGTTCCATAAGCCACACCAAGCAGCAACAGGGCCGTTTGAATCGCCTGTCGGTGTCGGTCGTGGTGGACGATCAGGTCAAGATCAACCCGGCCAACGGAGAAACCTCTCGCGCACCGTGGACTGCCGATGAACTGGCGCGCTTCACACGCCTGGTGCAGGACGCGGTCGGCTTCGATGCCAGCCGGGGCGACAGTGTCAGCGTAATCAACATGCCGTTCTCCGCCGAGCGCGGTGAAGTGATCGCCGATGTACCGTTCTATTCCCAGCCGTGGTTCTGGGATGTGATCAAGCAGGTGCTGGGTGTACTGTTCATTCTGGTGCTGGTGTTCGGCGTGCTGCGTCCGGTGCTCAACAACATCACCAATGGCGGCAAAGGCAAGCAATTGGCCGGCATCGGCAGCGACGTGGAATTGGGTGGCATGGGCGGCCTCGATGGCGACCTGGCTAACGACCGCGTCAGCCTTGGCGGCCCGCAAAGCATCCTGCTGCCAAGTCCGAGCGAAGGCTATGACGCACAGCTGAATGCAATCAAGAGTCTGGTGGCAGAAGATCCGGGTCGTGTGGCCCAGGTCGTGAAAGAGTGGATTAACGCAGATGAGTGATAACCGAGCCGTTGCCGCCAAACTGTCCAAGGTCGACAAAGCTGCGATCCTGCTGCTGTCCCTGGGCTCAACCGATGCTGCGCAGGTGTTGCGCCACATGGGCCCGAAAGAGGTTCAGCGCGTGGGCGTGGCGATGGCGCAGATGGGCAACGTGCACCGCGAGCAGGTCGAGCAGGTGATGAGCGAGTTTGTCGACATCGTCGGCGATCAGACCAGCCTGGGCGTCGGTTCTGACGACTATGTGCGCAAAATGCTCACCCAGGCCCTGGGCGAAGACAAGGCCAACGGCTTGATCGACCGGATTCTTCTGGGCGGCAACACCAGCGGTCTCGACAGCCTGAAGTGGATGGAGCCACGCGCCGTCGCCGACGTGATCCGTTACGAGCACCCGCAAATCCAGGCGATCGTGGTGGCGTATCTCGACCCGGATCAGGCCGGTGAAGTGCTGGGCAACTTCGACCACAAGGTGCGCCTCGACATCATCTTGCGGGTATCCTCGCTTAACACCGTTCAGCCGGCGGCCCTGAAAGAACTCAACCAGATTCTCGAGAAGCAGTTCTCCGGCAACTCGAATGCTTCGCGCACCAACCTGGGTGGCATCAAGCGCGCGGCGGACATCATGAACTTCCTCGACAGCTCGATCGAAGGTCAGTTGATGGACTCGATCCGCGAAGTCGACGAAGACCTGTCCGGCCAGATCGAAGACCTCATGTTCGTGTTCAATAACCTGGCCGATGTCGACGACCGCGGGATCCAGGCTTTGCTGCGCGAAGTGTCCTCCGACGTGCTTGTGCTGGCCCTCAAAGGGTCGGATGAAAACGTCAAGGAAAAGATCTTCAAGAACATGTCCAAACGAGCGGCCGAACTGTTGCGCGACGACCTCGAGGCCAAAGGCCCGGTGCGCGTCAGCGACGTGGAAACTGCACAAAAAGAAATCCTCACCATTGCCCGCCGTATGGCCGAAGCCGGAGAAATCGTTCTCGGCGGGAAGGGCGGCGAAGAGATGATCTAAGGTCACTATGTCGACCAAACATGATGAGTCCCAGACCGACCTGATCCGTGCCAAGGACGTCAGCGGCGTTGATATCTGGTCGTTACCCAGTTTCGACCCGTACGTCCCCGAGCCCGAGCCCGAGCCTGAACCCGAGCCGCCGGAAATGGAGGAAGTGCCGCTGGATGAAGTCCAGCCGCTGACCCTCGAAGAGCTCGAGAGCATTCGCCAGGAGGCCTACAACGAAGGCTTCGCCACCGGTGAGCGCGAAGGTTTTCACAGCACGACGCTCAAGGTCCGTCAGGAAGCCGATGCAGCCCTGACGGCGAAAATCGGTGCGCTGGAAAAGCTCATGGGCAATCTGTTCGAACCCATTGCCGAACAGGACACTGAGATCGAGAAGTCCCTGGTCGACCTCGTTAAACACATCACCAGGCAGGTGATTCAGCGCGAGCTGGCCATCGACTCGACGCAGCTGGAACACGTCATGCGTGAGGCCCTCAAGCTGTTGCCGCTGGGCGTGGGCAATGTGCGGCTGTACATCAACCCCCAGGATTTCGAACAGGTCAAAGCCCTGCGCGAGCGCCATGAAGAGACCTGGCGCATCGTCGAGGATGAGGCGTTGATGCCTGGCGGTTGCCGGGTCGAGACTGAGCACAGTCGCATTGATGCCACCGTCGAAACCCGTCTCGCGCGGGTCATGGACAAGCTGTTCGATCAGTTGCACGAGCAGGCCTTGCACCCCGCGGCGCCGGACCTGAAAGTGGAACTGTCGGCTGCCAGCAAGCCAGCGGCTGCCCCCGCAGCGGACGAACCTGATGCGCCTTGATCGCACCAGTTTCGCCAAGCGCCTGGGCAGTTATGCCGAGGTCACCGAACTGTCTGGCGGACCGATCCTTGAGGGGCGTTTGCTGCGCATGGTCGGCCTGACCCTTGAAGCCGAAGGCTTGCGCGCCGCCATGGGCAGCCGCTGCATGGTCATCAACGACGACAGTTATCAGCCGGTGCAGGTCGAAGCCGAAGTCATGGGCTTTTCCGGCAACAAGGTCTTTCTGATGCCGGTGGGCAGCGTTGCCGGCATTGCCCCGGGTGCCCGAGTGGTGCCGTTGGCGGATGCCGGGCGTTTGCCGATGGGCATGAGCATGCTCGGTCGGGTGCTCGATGGCGCCGGTCGTGCGCTGGACGGCAAAGGCGGAATGAAGGCTGAGGACTGGGTGCCGATGGACGGCCCGACGATCAACCCGCTTAAACGCGAACCTATCAGCGAACCGCTGGACGTGGGCATTCGTTCCATCAACGGTTTGTTGACGGTCGGTCGCGGCCAGCGGCTCGGCCTTTTTGCCGGTACAGGCGTGGGCAAGAGTGTGCTGTTGGGCATGATGACCCGCTTCACTGAGGCCGACATTGTCGTCGTTGGCCTAATCGGTGAGCGGGGACGTGAAGTCAAAGAGTTCATCGAGCACATCCTCGGCGAAGAAGGCCTGAAGCGCTCCGTCGTCGTTGCCTCCCCGGCGGACGACGCGCCGCTGATGCGCTTGCGGGCCGCCATGTATTGCACGCGTATCGCCGAATATTTTCGCGACAAGGGCAAGAACGTCCTGTTGCTGATGGACTCCCTGACCCGTTTCGCCCAGGCCCAGCGCGAAATCGCACTGGCCATCGGCGAGCCACCCGCGACCAAGGGTTATCCGCCCTCGGTATTCGCCAAACTGCCGAAACTGGTGGAGCGGGCGGGTAATGCCGAGAAGGGCGGTGGTTCGATTACGGCGTTCTACACCGTGCTGTCCGAAGGCGATGACCAACAGGACCCGATTGCCGACTCCGCGCGGGGCGTGCTCGACGGCCACATCGTCTTGTCCAGGCGACTGGCGGAAGAAGGCCATTACCCGGCCATCGATATCGAAGCGTCCATCAGCCGGGTCATGCCCTCGGTAGTCTCGCCGGAGCACATGACGCGCGCCCAGTACTTCAAGCAGCTGTGGTCGCGCTATCAACAGAGCCGCGATTTGATCAGTGTCGGCGCCTACGTGGCCGGCGGCGACCGGGAGACTGACCTTGCGATTGCCTTGCAGCCGCAACTGGTCAAATACCTGCGCCAAGGCCTGAACGACAACATCAGCCTCGGCGAAAGCGAAGCCTACCTCGGCTCGATCTTCGCCCCCGCGGCTGGCGGCTAACCGGCCATGGCCCAGAGCCGAGCGTCACGTCTGGCACCCGTGGTTGAGATGGCCGAAAAGGTCGAGAAAGCCGCGGTGCAGCGTTTGGGGCACTTTCAAGGACAGGTCCGTCTGGCAGAAAGCAAACTCGCCGACCTCGAAGCTTTTCGCCTCGACTGTCAGGAGCAATGGATCGTGCGCGGCAGCAGTGGCGTTTCGGGCCAGTGGCTGCTGGGCTACCAAGGCTTCCTGGCGCAACTGGGCATCGCCATTGACCAGCAGCGGCAGAGTCTGGCCTGGCACCAGAACAATCTGAACAAGGCACGGGATACCTGGCAGCAGGCTTACGCCCGGGTTGAAGGGTTGCGCAAGCTGGTGCTGCGCTACATGGATGAGGCGCGGCGCCTGGAAGACAAGCGCGAGCAAAAGTTGCTGGATGAACTGTCCCAGCGATTGCCGCGCGAGAGTCCGTATTAATCGGATCTTGCCCTGCTCCCCACCAGGTGCTACACCTCTTAAACAATCGCCATGACAAGGAAGCCGTTCAATGTCAGTCGTAACCGAAGTCTCCCAGGATGGACAGAAGCTGACGATATCGATCAAGGGACGATTCGATTTCGCCAAACATCAGGAATTTCGTGAATCCTACGAAAACCTCACTCCGAAACCCGAATCCTTCGAAGTCAATTTGAAGGACGCTACCTACCTCGACAGTTCTGCCCTCGGCATGTTGCTGCTACTGCGGGATCACGCAGGCGGCGAGAATGCCGAAATCACCCTGTCTAACGCCAATGCCGATGTGCGAAAAATTCTCGCCATCTCCAACTTCGAACAAATCTTCGACGTGGCGTGATCGCCGTGCAATCGCCGTTCGAGTCACTTACGGTATTGATCGCTGAAGACAGCGCGGCCGATCGCCTGTTGCTGTCGACGATTGTCCGTCGTCAGGGCCATGAAGTGCTGACTGCCGCCAACGGTGCCGAGGCGGTCGAAGTGTTTCGCCAGCAACGGCCGCAATTGGTGTTGATGGACGCGATGATGCCCGTGATGGACGGTTTCGAAGCAGCGCAGCAGATCAAGGCGCTGGCGGGCGAAACCCTGGTGCCCATCATCTTTCTCACGTCATTGACCGAAAGCGAAGGGCTGGCCCGATGCCTTGAGGCGGGAGGCGATGATTTCCTGGCCAAGCCTTACAACCAGGTGATTCTGGCCGCCAAAATCAAGGCAATGGACCGTTTGCGTCGGTTGCAGGCCACCGTACTCCAGCAGCGTGACCAGATTGCCAGGCACCATAACTACCTGCTCAACGAACAACGCGTCGCCAAGGCCGTGTTCGATAAAGTCGCCCATTCCGGCTGCCTGAATGCCCCCAATATCCGCTACCTGCAATCGCCCTATGCATTGTTCAACGGCGATTTGTTGTTGGCCGCGTTTACGCCGGCTGGCGACATGCATGTGCTATTGGGGGATTTCACCGGCCATGGCTTGCCCGCCGCAGTAGGCGCCATGCCGCTGGCCGAAGTTTTTTACGGCATGACCGCCAAGGGTTATGGCCTGTCAGAAACCCTGCGCGAGATGAACGCCAAGCTCAAGCGCATCCTGCCCGTTGATATGTTCTGCTGCGCGACGCTGTTGTGCCTGAGTTTTCAGCGGCGCTCGGTGGAAGTCTGGAATGGCGGTATGCCCGATGGGTATTTGCACAACATCGCCAGCGATGAGCGCACGCCGCTGACTGCCCGGCATCTGCCGCTGGGTGTCTTGAGCCCGGAAACCTTTGATGATCGAACCGAAGTGTTCCCCATGGCGCTCGGGGATCGGGTTTTCCTGTTGTCCGACGGCGTGATTGATACCTGCGATGCCGACGAACAGTTGTTTGGTGTGGAGCGGTTGCATCAAGTGTTCGCTGCCAATCGGCAGCCGGAGGAGCTGTTCGAAGAGATCGAGCAAGCACTGCAGGACTTTCGCGGCGAAGCCCGGGACGATGTCAGCATGGTCGAGGTGAGTCTGCTGGACGCTACACAAATGCGTCCGCCGACCCTGGTCTATTCCGACAGCGGGCAATCCTGTCCTCTGGACTGGTCGGTCAGTTTCGAGTTTCGCGCGGCCTCGCTTAAGCGCTTCAATCCGTTGCCTTATCTGTTGCAGTTGTTGCTTGAAGTCCACGGCCTGCGTGCGCAAAGCGGTGCGCTCTACAGTGTATTGGCCGAACTGTATTCCAATGCCCTGGAGCATGGCGTACTGGGACTGGATTCCAGTCTCAAGCGCGATGCGTCAGGTTTTGCCCGTTATTATCAGGAGCGCAATGCGCGTCTTGATGCGTTGCGCAGTGGTTACGTGCGGGTCCATTTGGAGGTCGTGCCGACGGGTGAGGGCGGTTGTCTGTCGATTCGCGTCGAGGACAGCGGGAAGGGTTTCGATATTGCGCGGGTGATGGAGCGACCCGCCGAAAACGTCCGTTTGTCGGGACGTGGCGTCAATCTGGTCCAGCAATTGGGGTGTAACGCCAGTTGGTCAGACAATGGTCGAAGTGCTCGCGTAGAGTTTTTCTGGGAGGCTCTGGCATAATCCCGCCCATTCTTGATCAAGGAGTGAACAAGTGGATGACCCACATCTGAATCGAGACGTATTGGTCGCCTTGCAGGAAGTCATGGAGGACGAGTATCCAATGTTGCTGGATACGTTTCTCGCCGATTCCGAAGAGCGGTTGAGTCTTTTGCGTCAGCAGAAAGATGCCGGGCAACTGATGGAAACTGCCCATAGTTTCAAAGGCAGCAGCAGCAACATGGGCGCCGTCCGGCTGGCTGATTTGTGCCATGAGCTGGAACATTGCGCCAAGGAACAACACCCCCTTCCCGAACTCGAAAAACTCATCGGTGAAATCGATCGCGAGTTTGCTGTTGTTCGTCCTCTGTATGAAGCAGAACGTCAACGTTCCCACTACGAAAAAGCCACCGTTCGGCGCTTCTAACGGCTTGCGCTAGAAACTGGCGCGACCCTTGCAGTATCTGCCACTACTTACACCTACCTTCCCAGTGCGGCGGAGACAGCGTTATGCCCGTTAGTCAAAATTTCCTACTTCAGGCCGCCGCAAAGGCCAAGACCCAGCCGGTCACCGCCAATCCTCTGGCGTCGCCTGCCGAGCCCGCTGACAAGGCGTCCAGCTTCTCTCAGGTCTATGCAACACAGGGCCGCAACAAGTCCTCTGCAGTCGTCGACGGACTGAACCGGCAGATGCGCGATGAAGCCCCTGACGGTCCCGTAAAAAAAGACCTCGGCAATGACAAGCCTGCCGCCGGGAAGCCTGCGGTTGCCGATAGCGGCAAATCTTTGCCCGCCGACAAACCCAAGCAGGCCGATGACAAGGTCGCCAGCGGCGACACGACAGACGCCTCCGGTACTACTGCAGTCGATCCGGTCGTCGATCCGGCCTCGGCGCAAGCCGCTCAGACTCCGGCAGCGGAAACCGCGCCAAGCCCTGAGCCAGCGCAGGACGCAGCTGCCGCCGCCGCATTGGCCGCGACTCTGGTTCCAGAGGAGTCAGATTTCGATCCTGAAGCCGATCCCCTGGATGCGCTGCCCGCCGTACGCATGGCCATGGAGCAGAGCGGTCACGTTTCCGCCGCCAGTCAGGCTCAACCCAAGGCGTCTTCAGCACAGGCATTGGCTGACGGTGAGCAGACCTCGGCGCAAAACTTCGCGGCGGGCCTGGCCAATATGCTGGACGTGCAAGGCGACAAGGACAGCACCAGCCGGGAAGGTGAAAAGTCATTCAGCGGCCTGATCGATGACGGGCTCAAAGACCTCAAGTCCGCGACCAGCGACACCCGTGTGGACGATTTTGCCAGTCGCCTGGCAGCGTTGACGCAGGCCGCTACACCTAAGACCGCCAATGCACTGCCGGTGAATCAACCGATCGCCATGCATCAGAGTGGCTGGACCGAAGAAGTGGTCAACCGGGTCATGTACCTGTCCAGCGCCAACCTCAAGGCGGCTGATATTCAGTTGCAACCCGCCGAGCTGGGGCGTCTGGACATTCGGGTGAACATGGTGCCGGATCAGCAGACCCAGGTGACGTTCATGAGCGCGCATCCCGGCGTTCGTGAAGCGCTGGACGGCCAGATGCACCGCTTGCGAGAGATGTTTGTGCAGCAGGGGATGGGTCAGGTTGACGTCAACGTTTCCGACCAGTCTCGCGGGCAGGGGCAAGATCAGCCGCAACAGAGTCAAAGTGGCCGCACAACCGCCAGCGGTGGCCGCCTCGATTCAATGGACGACGAACACTCGCCGGCAGTAGCGGAAGTCGCCGCAGCCACCACCAGCGTCATTGGCTCCAGCACCGTCGACTATTACGCCTGAGCACACTCCCTCCCCGGATCCGTGTGGGAGTGAGCCTGCTCGCGATAGCGTACTTACAGTCAACTTTTTATCGACTGTCTGACCGCTATCGCGAGCAGGCTCACTCCCGCAATGCTATTGCGGTGTTCTTATGAATACCGACAACCCGCTTTTTCTCTCCGCACTTCTGGCATAACACTTGCTCTTGCCTTGCCGTGCAACTGTGAAACCCCGAATAGTGACGGATTATTGGCATGGCGAAGAGCGACGCAGCAGTAAAAGACCCTGCAACCAAAGGCAAACTCAAGATGATCATCTTGATCGTGGTGGCGCTGCTGCTGGCGATCGGTTTGTCCGTGGGCGCGACCTGGTTCTTCATGCACAGCGCCGAGAGCAAGCCTGCTGCCGCGGCTGAAACAGCCGTTGTCGGAAAGCAGGCCGCCATCTTCGAGCCGCTGCTTCCCGCGTTCGTGACCAATTACAACCAGAACGGCCGCCAACGCTACATGCAGGTGAGCATCACCATGATGGGCCGCAATCAAGCGGATATCGACGCACTTAAAGTACACATGCCAGTCATCCGCAATAACCTGGTCATGCTGTTCTCCGGGCAGGACTTCGCCACGCTGGCGTCGCCGGTCGGTCAGGAAATGCTGCGCCAGAAGGCCACCGCCAGCGTCCAGGAAGTGGCGCAGAAAGAACTCGGCAAGGTCGCCATCGAACAGTTGCTTTTCACTAATTTCGTACTGCAGTAGGAACACGACATGGCCGTGCAGGACCTGCTGTCCCAGGATGAGATCGATGCGCTGTTGCATGGCGTCGACGATGGTCTGGTAGAGACCGATAACGCTGCCGAACCCGGCGCCGTCAAAAGCTATGACCTGACCAGTCAGGATCGCATCGTCCGCGGACGCATGCCGACCCTGGAGATGATCAACGAGCGTTTTGCCCGTTACACCCGCATCAGCATGTTCAACCTGCTGCGCCGTTCAGCTGACGTTGCCGTCGGCGGTGTGCAGGTCATGAAGTTCGGCGAATACGTGCACTCGCTGTACGTCCCGACCAGTCTCAATCTGGTCAAGATCAAACCGTTGCGCGGCACAGCGCTGTTCATCCTCGACGCCAAGCTGGTGTTCAAGCTGGTGGACAACTTCTTCGGCGGCGATGGCCGTCACGCGAAGATTGAAGGGCGTGAATTCACCCCGACCGAATTGCGCGTTGTGCGCATGGTGCTGGAGCAGGCCTTCATCGATTTGAAGGAAGCCTGGCAGGCCATCATGGAAGTGAACTTCGAGTACATCAACTCGGAAGTAAACCCGGCCATGGCCAACATCGTCGGACCGAGTGAGGCCATCGTCGTGTCGACCTTCCACATCGAACTCGATGGCGGTGGCGGCGACCTGCACATCACCATGCCGTATTCGATGATCGAGCCGGTGCGCGAAATGCTTGATGCCGGCTTCCAGTCGGACCTCGACGATCAGGATGAGCGCTGGGTCAACGCCCTGCGCCAGGACGTGCTGGACGTCGACGTGCCGATCGGTGCCACCGTTGCCCGCCGCCAGCTGCGCCTGCGGGACATCCTGCACATGCAGCCGGGGGACATCATCCCGGTCGAGATGCCGGAAGAAATGATCATGCGCGCCAATGGCGTGCCTGCGTTCAAGGTCAAGATGGGCTCGCACAAAGGCAATCTCGCCTTGCAGGTGATCGAGCCGATCGAGCGCCGCTGACCGGCGCGTTGCACATTCGCTTTTAACTGACGGCTTCCATTTGAAATGGGTGCCCGCCGAGGACACATGATGGCTAACGATATGAACACCCAGGACGACCAGGCGCTGGCTGATGAATGGGCTGCGGCCCTTGAAGAAGCGGGTGACGGGCAGGACGATATTGACGCCTTGCTGGCCGCCGACGCTGCCACTTCGCCGTCCAGCCGTTTGCCAATGGAAGAGTTCGGCAGCGTGCCAAAAAACAACGGGCCGGTGACGCTGGATGGTCCAAACCTGGACGTGATCCTCGACATCCCGGTATCGATTTCCATGGAAGTGGGCAGTACCGACATCAACATTCGTAACTTGCTGCAGCTCAACCAGGGTTCGGTGATCGAACTGGATCGCCTGGCCGGCGAGCCGCTGGACGTGCTGGTGAACGGCACGCTCATCGCTCATGGTGAGGTGGTGGTGGTCAACGAGAAGTTCGGCATCCGCCTGACTGACGTGATCAGCCCAAGCGAACGTATCAAGAAGCTGCGCTAAGTGAACAAGGTTCTGAGTGTTCTGCTGGCCTTGCCATTTGGCGCGCTGGCCGCCGAGCCGGTGGCCACGGTTGCTGCTGCGGCGCCTGCGGTCAGCAGCGGTGTGGCAGGGCAACTGACGCAATTGGTGTTCGGCTTGCTGCTGGTGCTGGGGTTGATTTTCTTCCTCGCCTGGCTGTTGCGCCGCGTGCAGCAGGCAGGACCGGCCGGCAAAGGGCAGGTCATCGAGCTGATTGGCTCCCGCGCGCTGGGGCCTCGCGACCGTCTGATGCTGGTACAGGTCGGCAACGAGCAGATTTTGCTCGGCCTCAGCCCGGGCACTATCACCGCGCTGCACGTCCTCAAGGAGCCGGTGCAGGTGCCCAGCGCTACTGAAAAAGCGACCCCGGAATTTGCCCAGCGTCTGATGGAGCTGATGGGCAAGGATCAGAAGGATAAGAAGTAATGGGTGCGTTACGCATCGTCTTGACGCTGGCCCTGATGCTGGCTGCGCCGCTGGCGTTTGCCGCGGATCCATTGTCGATCCCGGCGATCACCCTGGGCACCAACGCCGATGGCGCTCAGGAGTATTCGGTCAGCCTGCAGATCCTGCTGATCATGACCGCGCTGAGTTTTATCCCGGCGTTCGTCATGCTGATGACCAGTTTCACCCGGATCATCATTGTCTTCTCGATCCTGCGCCAGGCCCTTGGCTTGCAACAGACGCCTTCGAACCAGATCCTGACGGGCATGGCGTTGTTCCTGACGATGTTCATCATGGCACCAGTGTTCGACCGGGTTAACCAGGATGCGCTGCAACCCTATCTGGCGGAAAAACTGACCGCCCAGGATGCCGTGGCCAAGGCTCAGGTGCCGATCAAGGATTTCATGCTGGCCCAGACACGCAGCAGCGATCTGGAGCTGTTCATGCGCTTGTCCAAACGTACGGACATCGCTTCGCCGGATCAGGCGCCGCTGACCATTCTGGTGCCGGCCTTCGTGACCTCTGAGCTGAAGACCGCGTTCCAGATCGGCTTCATGATCTTTATTCCGTTCCTGATCATCGACCTTGTCGTCGCCAGTGTGCTGATGGCCATGGGGATGATGATGTTGTCGCCGCTGATCATTTCCCTGCCATTCAAGATCATGTTGTTCGTGCTGGTAGATGGCTGGGCGCTGATCATCGGCACGCTGGCCAGCAGCTTCGGTGGTGTTTCGCCATGACGCCGGAAGTCGCGGTAGACATCTTCAGGGAAGCGCTCTGGCTGACCACCATGATGGTGGCTGTACTGGTGATCCCGAGTCTGCTGGTGGGTTTGCTGGTGGCGATGTTCCAGGCCGCGACCCAGATCAACGAACAGACCCTGAGCTTTCTGCCGCGCCTGCTGGTGATGCTGGTGACCCTGATCGTGGCGGGTCCGTGGCTGGTGCAGACCTTCATGGAATACATCCTGCAGTTGTACGGCAGTATTCCCCAGGTTATCGGTTAAGCCATGCAATCGCTGCTGCAGCTGACCGATACCCAGATCAGCACGTGGGTAGCCACCTTCATGTTGCCGCTGTTCCGCGTCGGCGCGCTGCTGATGGTCATGCCGATCGTTGGCACGACGCTGGTGCCGCAGCGTGTGCGCCTGTATTTCGCGCTGGCCATTACCGTGGTGATTGCCCCTGGCCTGCCGCCCATGCCGCCGGTCAACGCGCTGGATCTGAGCGGGTGGCTGTTGATCGCCGAGCAGATCATCATCGGCGCGATATTCGGGTTTGCGTTGCAGCTTTTTTTTCAGGCGTTCGTTGTAGCCGGGCAGATCGTTTCCATTCAAATGGGCATGGGCTTCGCGTCCATGGTCGACCCCACCAACGGCGTCTCGGTCGCGGTGATCGGACAGTTTTTCACCATGCTGGTCACGTTGCTGTTCCTGTCCATGAACGGCCATTTGGTGGTCTTCGAAATCCTCACTGAAAGCTTCACCACGTTGCCAGTTGGCGGCGGGTTGATGGTCAATCATTTCTGGGAGCTGGCCGGCAAGCTCGGTTGGGTGCTGGGGGCCGCGCTGTTACTGGTGTTGCCGGCGATCACGGCGCTGTTGGTGGTCAACATCGCGTTTGGCGTCATGACCCGGGCGGCGCCGCAGCTCAACATCTTCTCCATTGGTTTTCCTCTGACGCTGGTACTCGGCTTGTTCATCGTCTGGGTCGGTCTGGCGGACATTATCAATCAGTACCAGCCGCTGGCCTCCGAGGCCTTGCAGTGGTTACGCGAACTGGCACGGGCGCGCTAAGACATGTCAGAGAGCGAAAGCGGTCAGGACAAAACAGAAGACCCCACGGAGAAAAAGAAAAAGGACGCCCGTGAGAAGGGCGAGATCGCCCGTTCCAAAGAGCTCAACACTTTGGCGATCATGCTCGCCGGTTCCGGTGCGCTACTGATCTTCGGTGGCGCGCTGGCCCAGGACCTGATGGAGCTGATGCGGATGAACTTCTCGTTGTCGCGGGAAGTGGTGCTCGACCAGGGCGCGATGGGCGCCTACCTGATGCATTCAGGACTGATTGCCCTGCTGGCGATTCAACCGGTGATGATTACCTTGCTGCTGGCGGCATTGATCGGTCCTATTTCCCTGGGTGGCTGGCTATTTTCCGCCGGCACCATGGCCCCCAAATTCAGCCGCATGAACCCCGGCGCAGGGCTCAAACGGATGTTCTCATCCAAGGCCGTGATAGAGCTGCTAAAGGCTTTGGCGAAGTTTTTCATCATCCTGTTTGTGGCGCTGGCCGTGCTGTCAGCGGACATCGACGACCTGCTGCGCATCGCCCATGAGCCGCTGGACATGGCCATCATTCACAGCCTGCAAGTCGTCGGCTGGAGCTCATTGTGGATGGCCTGCGGCCTGATCATCATCGCCGCGGTGGACGTGCCGTTTCAGCTCTGGGAAAGCGCCAAGAAACTGAAGATGACCAAGCAGGAAATCCGCGACGAACACAAGGATCAAGAGGGGCGACCAGAGGTTAAACAACGGATTCGCCAACTGCAGCGGGACATGTCCCAGCGCCGGATGATGGCAGCGATCCCCGATGCTGACGTAGTCATCACCAACCCGACCCACTACGCCGTGGCGCTCAAGTACGACCCGGACAAGGGCGGGGCGCCGATGCTGGTGGCCAAGGGCAGTGATTTCCTGGCGTTGAAAATGCGTGAAATTGCCGTGGCCAATAATGTGCTGTTACTGGAGTCGCCGGCGCTGGCGCGGTCGATTTATTACTCCACGGAGCTGGAGCAGGAAATCCCCGGCGGCCTCTATCTGGCCGTTGCGCAAGTGCTGGCGTACGTCTACCAGATTCGCCAGTACCGCGCGGGCAAGGGTAAACGCCCGGATCCGCTGAAGGAAGATTTGCCGATTCCGCCGGATTTGCGTCGCGATTCCTGACAGGTACGCCTGTAGCAGCTGCCCGGCCTGCGAGGCTGCGTGCGAGGACGAAGTCCTTGCCAGGGATTAAACCACTGCTACGCATCCGCAGGCAGAATCGATAGGTTCGGTACGCATTAAGTGTCGAGCCAGATACTTACTTTTACCTCCTGTCTGGTGCTCTGGGTTCATGCGTTGGGTTTGCTGAGGTCCGGCCATGCAACAAAGATCCTCCGATAACCCCCTCTGTTTAAACCCCCCGCAAAAGTTGGAAGGCTTCTTGCAGTAGCCGCTCTGCGCCTGCTTCTGGCGTCAAAAGTTTGCTTTAAGGGACGGGGAAAAACCGGTGGATCGCTCTCAGTTACTCAACACTGCTCGCACAAACGTTGCCGATCTAAGTCGGGGCAATCTGGGCGTGCCGTTGTTGCTGCTGGTCATGCTGGCGATGATGATGTTGCCGATCCCGCCGTTCCTGCTGGACGTGTTCTTCACGTTCAACATTGCGCTGTCGATCGTCGTTCTGCTGGTGTGCGTGTACGCCTTGCGGCCACTGGATTTCGCGGTGTTCCCCACCATCCTGTTGGTGGCAACGTTGTTGCGGCTGGCATTGAACGTCGCTTCGACGCGGGTGGTGATGCTGCACGGTCAGGACGGTCATGCCTCCGCGGGCAAGGTGATCCAGGCGTTCGGTGAGGTGGTGATCGGCGGCAACTACGTGGTGGGTATCGTGGTTTTCGCCATCTTGATGATCATCAACTTCGTCGTGGTGACCAAAGGTGCCGGGCGGATTTCCGAGGTGAGCGCGCGATTCACCCTCGACGCAATGCCCGGCAAGCAAATGGCCATCGACGCCGATTTGAACGCCGGGCTGATCGATCAGAACCAGGCGAAAATGCGCCGTACGGAAGTGGCCCAGGAGGCTGAGTTCTACGGTTCCATGGACGGTGCCAGCAAATTCGTTCGTGGCGACGCCATCGCCGGCCTGCTGATTTTGTTCATCAACCTGATCGGCGGCATGGCGGTCGGTATCTTCCAGCACGGCATGACCTTCGGCGATGCCGGTAAGGTTTATGCGCTGCTGACCATCGGTGACGGTTTGGTGGCGCAATTGCCATCACTGCTGCTGTCCACTGCCGCGGCAATCATGGTGACCCGTGCTTCCGGTTCGGAAGACATGGGCAAGCAGATCAATCGTCAGATGTTTGCCTCGCCCAAGGCGTTGGCGGTGGCAGCGGGTTTGATGGCGGTGATGGGCCTGGTGCCCGGCATGCCGCACTTCTCCTTCCTCAGCATGGCCGCAGTAGCGGCTGGCGGGGCTTACCTGTTCTGGAAAAAGCAAAACACCGTCAAGGTTCAGGCCCTGCAAGAGGTGGCGCGTCAGCAGGAGCTGCTGCCATCGCCGGCCCGTGCACAGGAAACCAAGGAGCTTGGCTGGGATGACGTCACCCCGATCGACATGATTGGTCTGGAAGTCGGCTATCGCCTGATTCCGTTGGTGGACCGCAACCAGGGTGGTCAGCTGCTGGCGCGGATCAAGGGCGTGCGTAAGAAGCTGTCCCAGGATCTGGGCTTTCTGATGCCGACTGTGCATATACGTGACAACCTCGACCTTGCACCGAGTGCCTATCGTCTGACCCTTATGGGGGTCATTCTGGCCGAGGCAGAGATTTACCCGGATCGGGAGCTCGCCATCAACCCCGGTCAGGTCTATGGGACACTCAACGGCATCACCGCCAAAGATCCGGCTTTTGGACTTGAGGCCGTCTGGATTGAAGTCAGTCAACGTGCCCAGGCTCAGTCTCTTGGTTACACTGTGGTCGATGCCAGTACAGTGGTGGCAACCCACTTGAACCAGATTCTGTACAAGCACTCCAGTGAGCTGATCGGGCACGAGGAAGTGCAGCAACTCATGCAATTGCTGGCCAAAAGCTCGCCGAAACTGGCAGAAGAGCTGGTGCCGGGCGTGGTGTCGCTGTCGCAGTTGCTCAAAGTCTTGCAAGCGCTGTTGGCCGAACAAGTGCCGGTACGGGACATTCGCAGCATTGCCGAGGCCATCGCCAACAATGCGGCGAAGAGTCAAGATACCGCCGCTCTGGTGGCCGCCGTACGCGTCGGCGTATCCCGTGCAATCGTCCAAAGCATTGTAGGCACTGACTCCGAGCTGCCAGTTATCACGCTGGAGCCAAGGTTGGAACAGATATTGCTCAATAGTCTTCAGAAGGCAGGGCAAGGCTCGGAAGAGGGTGTTCTGCTGGAGCCAAGCATGGCTGAGAAACTGCAACGCTCGTTGATCGACGCGGCGCAGCGTCAGGAAATGCAAGGTCAACCGGTGATTCTGCTGGTAGCCGGTCCGGTTCGCGCGATGCTCTCGCGATTTGGCCGACTGGCAGTCCCGGGTTTGCATGTGTTGGCGTATCAGGAAATTCCTGACAACAAGCAAGTGACCATCGTTGCGACAGTAGGGCCCAACGGCTGAGGTAGTGGTTTATGCAAGTTAAGCGTTTTTTCGCCGCCGATATGCGTCAGGCCATGAAACTGGTTCGCGATGAGCTGGGCGCCGATGCGGCCATCATTGGCAACCGCCGGATCGCCGGTGGCGTAGAGCTGACGGCTGCCCTGGATTACAAACTGTCGGCGCTGGCGCCACGTGTTCCGAACATGGAACTTGAAGACGAGTTGCGCAAGACCCAATCGCGGATCGTCACCGCCCAGGCCGAACTGAGCCTGCGCAGCGAGGGCGAGAGCGAGAAAAGCACCAATCGCCAATTGTTCGCCGGCCTGCCGTTGACTGCCGCCGAACCGCTGATCGAACCGACTTATACAGAACCTCCACGACCTGCCCCGGCGCCTGCTGCGACGGGCGGCGTCGACCCGCGCGCGTTCGACTCGATGCGGTTCGAGCTCAACAGCCTGCGCGAACTGATGGAAGTACAGCTTGGGTCCTTAGCCTGGAACCAATTGCAGGGCAGCCGCCCGGCGCAGGCCAACCTGTGGCGTCGTCTGCAGCGTATCGGCCTCTCCGGCCCGTTGTCCCGTGATCTGCTGGCGATGATCACTGGCATCGACGAGCCACGTCAGGCCTGGCGCATGTTGCTGGCACACCTGGCGCGCATGATTGCCACACCGGAAATCGAGCCGCTGGAAGAGGGCGGTGTCATTGCCATGGTCGGCCCTGCCGGCATGGGTAAAACCACGACCCTGGCCAAGCTCGCCGCGCGTTACGTGCTCAAGTACGGCGCGCAAAACATCGCGCTGGTGAGCATGGACAGCTACCGTATCGGTGCCCAGGAACAGCTCAAGACCCTTGGCCGCATCCTCAATGTCCCGGTCACTCACGTCGACCCGGGTCAGTCGCTGGTGCAGGCGCTGGATCCTTTGCTGCGCAAACGCGTGGTGCTGATCGATACCGCAGGCCTTCAGGCCAGCGATCCGGCACTGCGCATGCAGCTGGAAAGTCTGGCCGGGCGTGGCATCAAATCGAAAAATTATCTGGTTCTGGCAACCACCAGCCAGAAACAGGTTCTAACCGCCGCTTATCACAGTTACAAGCGCTGCGGGCTCGCCGGCTGCATCCTGACTAAACTGGATGAAACGGCAAGTCTGGGCGAGGTGTTGAGCCTGGCCATCAGTCATGAATTGCCGGTGGCCTATCTGACCGATGGCCCGCGGATTCCGGATGATTTGCATCTGCCGCGTCGTCATCAGCTGGTCAGTCGCGCGGTCAGCGTGCAAATGCAGGAAGAACCCAGCGAAGAAGCCATGGCTGACATGTTCGCTGATATTTACCACAGCCCGACCAAGCAGGTTAGCTGAGGTATTAATGAATAGTTTTTGTACCTACATCGATGGTCTGCCATGCATTGTTCCGTTTGTGAACGCGCAGCCAGTAATGTGGCCTCCGTCTATGCAAGACAAGGTAAAGAAATAACATGGGCAGCATGCATCCCGTACAGGTTATCGCGGTGACCGGCGGCAAAGGTGGCGTCGGGAAAACTAACGTGTCAGTGAACTTGTCCCTGGCTCTAGCAGAGCTCGGCCGGCGCGTCATGCTTCTGGACGCCGACCTCGGACTGGCTAACGTCGACGTTCTACTCGGACTGACACCCAAACGTACCCTGGCCGACGTGATCGAAGGCCGCTGCGAGCTACGCGACGTTCTGTTGCAAGGCCCGGGCGGGATTCGTATCGTTCCGGCCGCGTCCGGCACACAGAGCATGGTTCATCTGACCCCGGCGCAACACGCCGGCCTGATCCAGGCCTTCAGCGATATCGGCGACAACCTCGACGTGCTCGTGATCGACACGGCGGCGGGCATCGGCGATTCGGTTGTCAGTTTCGTCCGCGCCGCTCAGGAAGTCCTCCTGGTGGTCTGCGATGAGCCGACCTCGATCACCGACGCCTACGCCCTGATCAAACTGCTCAACCGTGATTACGGCATGAACCGTTTCCGTGTCCTGGCCAACATGGCCCAGAGCCCGCAAGAAGGTCGCAACCTGTTCGCCAAGTTGACCAAGGTCACGGATCGCTTCCTCGACGTCGCCTTACAATACGTCGGTGCGGTGCCGTACGACGAAAGCGTGCGCAAGGCCGTGCAGAAGCAGCGCGCCGTGTATGAAGCATTCCCGCGCTCCAAGTGTTCGCTGGCCTTCAAGGCCATCGCGCAAAAGGTCGACACCTGGCCATTGCCTGCCAACCCGCGTGGGCATCTGGAGTTCTTCGTGGAGCGCCTCGTGCAACAAACTGCAGGACCCGTGCTATGACCGCCAGTGGCTATAACCTCTATAAAAAATCGGCCCGTGATGCGCAGTACGAGCTGATCGAGCGTTACGCGCCACTGGTAAAACGGATTGCCTACCACTTGCTGGCGCGTCTGCCGGCCAGTGTCCAGGTCGAAGACCTGATCCAGGCCGGCATGATCGGCCTGCTTGAAGTGTCGACCAAATACGACGCCAGCAAAGGCGCGAGTTTCGAGACGTACGCGGGCATACGAATCCGCGGCGCGATGCTCGATGAAGTACGCAAAGGGGACTGGGCGCCACGTTCGGTCCACCGAAATACCCGAATGGTCAGCGACGCCATTCGCTCGATTGAAGCTAAAACCGGTCGCGACGCTAAAGATCACGAAGTTGCGGCCGAACTCCAATTGAGTCTCGACGATTATTACGGGATTTTGAACGACACCCTGGGCAGCCGGTTATTCAGTTTCGACGATCTGTTGCAAGACGGCGAACACGAAGGGCTGCACGAGGATGGCGCCAGTGCTCATCTCGAACCGTCGCGCGATCTGGAAGATGAACGCTTCCAGGCAGCGCTGGCGGACGCGATTGCCAATTTGCCGGAGCGTGAGCGACTGGTGTTGGCGCTGTACTACGACGAAGAGCTCAACCTCAAGGAAATCGGTGAGGTCCTGGGGGTTAGCGAATCGCGGGTCAGCCAGTTACACAGCCAGTGCGCGGCCCGTTTGCGGGGGCGTTTGGGGGAGTGGCGAGCGCGCTGAAGGCAGTGTGGGGACACTGCGAACGAGGCTGGTGGGTTCTGTACGCACCGGTCTCGATCTGCTGTGCTCCAGACAGTCATCGAATGCTTTGCCGGATTGAATGAAATGGCGTGTCCAGGTGCTGGACGCGTTTAAGACTGCTTGGAGGTCGAATTGGACAAGAACATGAAAATCCTCATCGTTGATGACTTCTCAACGATGCGGCGGATCATAAAAAACCTGTTGCGTGACCTTGGGTTCACCAACACGGTCGAGGCTGACGATGGCACCACTGCCATTCCGGTCCTCAACAGCGGCAGCATCGACTTTCTGGTAACGGACTGGAACATGCCGGGCATGACCGGTATCGATCTGCTGCGCCACGTGCGCGCCGATGAAAGGCTCAAGCATCTTCCGGTGCTGATGGTTACCGCTGAAGCCAAGCGCGAGCAGATCATCGAAGCAGCCCAGGCCGGTGTAAACGGCTATGTGGTCAAGCCCTTCACGGCCCAGGCGTTAAAAGAAAAAATCGAAAAGATTTTCGAACGCATTGGTTGAGCAACTGCGCCACGGGGGAGCTATGGAGCAAAATGAAATTTCACAGGGCGATTTCGAATCGACCCTGAAAAAACATGCGGTCGAATTGGTCGAAAGCCTTGAAAAAGGCAAGTTCGGCGACGCAGTACAACTGATCCATGAGCTCAACCAGACCCGTGATCGCGGCCTGTACCAGGAAGTGGGCAAGCTCACTCGCGAGTTGCATAGCGCGATCGTCAATTTCCAGATTGACCCGAACATGCCACAGGCCGAGGAAGTCTCGCAGATCACGGACGCGACCGAACGTCTGGGGTATGTGGTCAAGCTGACCGAAGCGGCGGCCAACCGCACAATGGATCTCGTTGAAAACGCCACGCCGCTGGTCACCAGCCTGGGCAATGAAGCCGAGGCGCTGAGCGCGGATTGGGGAAGGTTCATGCGCCGTGAAGTCGGTGCCGAGGAGTTCCGCGAACTCGCCCGGCGCGTAGACGGTTTTCTCACACGCAGCAGCGAAGACAACCGCGTCGTAACGAGCAACCTCAACGATATTCTGCTCGCTCAGGATTACCAGGACCTCACCGGTCAGGTCATCAAGCGCGTGACTCAATTGGTCACCGAAGTTGAAAGCAACCTGCTCAAGCTCGTGCTGATGGCCAGTCAGGTGGACCGCTTTGCGGGCATCGAACATGACCGTCAAGCGATGCTGGCTGAAAAAGATCCACAAAAACATCTCTCTCAGGGTGAAGGTCCGCAGATTCATGCCGATAAAAGAGAAGACGTTGTGTCCGGTCAGGACGATGTGGACGATTTGCTATCCAGCCTTGGATTTTAGACCTGTAGGAGCACCCCATTAATGAGCTTCGGCGCCGATGAAGAGATCCTTCAGGATTTCCTGGTTGAGGCCGGCGAGATTCTAGAGCTACTGTCCGAACAGCTGGTCGAGCTTGAAAGTCGACCGGATGATGCGGACTTGCTCAATGCAATTTTTCGCGGTTTTCACACTGTAAAAGGGGGCGCCGGCTTCCTCCAGCTCAACGAGTTGGTGGAGTGCTGTCACATCGCCGAGAACGTCTTCGACATCCTGCGCAAGGGTGAACGTCGCGTCGACTCGGAATTGATGGACGTGGTTCTCGAAGCACTGGACGCGGTGAACGGCATGTTCACTGAAGTCCGCGAGCGCAGCCCGATCACGGCTGCCACGCCTGAACTGCTGGCGGCACTGGCCCGTCTGGCTGAACCGCAGTCGTCCGACGAAGCGGTGCCGGTTGTCGACGTGGCACCGGTTGCTGAAAGCGATTCAGGTGACATTACCGACAACGAATTCGAACAGCTGCTGGACTCCCTGAATGCCGTCAAGGCGCAGGCCGAGGCCGCGCCTGTTGTTCCGGCACCTGTCAGCAACGCTGGCGCGACCAGCGATGAAATCACCGATGCCGAGTTCGAGTCATTGCTCGATCAGTTGCACGGTAAAGGCCAGTTCGCCGTCGATGCCGTGGTTCCACCAGCGGCTCCCCCTGCGCCCGCGGCTCCTAAAGCGGCAGGCGATAGTTCCGATATCACCGACGAAGAATTTGAAGCACTGCTGGACCAGCTCCACGGCAAGGGCAACTTTGCGGTCGAAGCGCTGGAGTCGGCGATTGCTTCGGCGCCTGTGCCGGCCGCTCCGTCTGCCGCCGCAGTGGGCAGTGATCTGATCTCCGATCACGAGTTCGAAGCGCTGCTCGACGAATTGCACGGCAAAGGCAAGTTCACTGAAGTCGGTACCGCTACCGGCGCCAGTGCATCGGTCGCCACGCCGGTCGCCAAGGCTGCAGCCCCCAAGCCGGTTGCCAAAGCTCCCGAGCCAAAAGCCGAAGTCGCGAAGGCCGCTCCTGCTCGAGCTCAAGCTGCTCCGCCGGCGGATAAGCCCGCCAGCGAAGCCGAGACCACCGTGCGGGTCGATACCGCGCGTCTCGATGAAATCATGAACATGGTTGGCGAACTGGTACTGGTGCGTAACCGCCTGGTCCGACTCGGCGCCAACAGCGCCGATGAGGCCATGTCCAAGGCGGTGTCGAACCTCGATGTGGTCACCGCTGACCTGCAAACCGCGGTCATGAAGACCCGGATGCAACCGATCAAGAAAGTCTTCGGGCGTTTCCCGCGCCTGGTTCGCGACCTGGCTCGCCAGCTCAAGAAAGAGATCAACCTGGAACTGGTTGGCGAAGAAACCGACCTCGACAAGAACCTCGTCGAGGCCCTGGCCGATCCGCTGGTCCACTTGGTGCGCAACGCCGTCGACCACGGTATCGAATCGCCGGAAGAACGCGAAGCATCGGGCAAGTCCCGGGGCGGCAAAGTGATCCTGGCGGCGGAGCAGGAAGGCGACCATATCCTGCTGTCGATCTCCGATGACGGCAAAGGCATGGACCCTAATGTCCTGCGTTCCATCGCGGTAAAGCGCGGTGTGATGGACAAGGATGCGGCCGATCGCCTGAGCGACACCGAGTGCTACAACCTGATTTTCGCGCCGGGATTCTCGACCAAAACCGAGATCTCCGACGTGTCGGGCCGTGGCGTGGGAATGGACGTGGTGAAAACCAAGATTTCCCAGCTCAACGGTTCGATCAACATCTACTCGGCCAAGGGCCAGGGTTCGAAGATTGTCATCAAGGTCCCATTGACCCTGGCGATCATGCCGACGCTGATGGTCATGTTGGGCAATCAGGCGTTCGCCTTCCCGTTGGTGAACGTCAACGAGATCTTCCATCTCGACCTGTCGCGCACCAACGTGGTCGACGGTCAGGAGGTGGTGATCGTGCGCGACAAGGCACTGCCACTGTTCTACCTCAAGCGCTGGCTGGTCGCTTCCGCCGCTCATGAAGAGCAGCGCGAGGGCCACGTGGTGATCCTCTCGGTAGGTACACAGCGAATCGGCTTCGTCGTCGATCAGCTGGTGGGCCAGGAAGAAGTGGTCATCAAGCCATTGGGCAAAATGCTCCAGGGAACCCCGGGCATGTCGGGCGCCACCATCACTGGTGACGGTCGCATTGCGCTGATTCTCGATGTCCCGAGCATGCTCAAGCGTTACGCCACACGGCGTATTTGATTCTGGTGGAGCGGGGCGACTGAGCCTCGCTCCGTCTAACGGAGTGTTTATGGCAGTCAAAGTCCTGGTGGTGGATGATTCGGGTTTTTTCCGCCGCCGCGTCTCGGAAATTCTTTCAGCGGATCCGAACATCCAGGTCGTCGGTACGGCGACCAACGGAAAAGAGGCGATCGACCAGGCGCTGGCCCTCAAGCCAGACGTGATCACCATGGACTACGAGATGCCAATGATGGACGGCATCACGGCAGTGCGGCACATCATGCAACGCTGCCCGACGCCGGTGTTGATGTTCTCCTCGCTGACGCACGAAGGCGCCCGGGTCACCCTGGATGCACTCGACGCTGGCGCGGTGGATTTCCTGCCGAAAAACTTCGAGGACATCTCGCGTAATCCGGACAAGGTCAAGCAACTGCTGTGCGAGAAGATCCATACCATCTCGCGCAGTAATCGCCGTGCCGCCACCTACAGCGCGCCAGCCCCCGTCGTCGCTCCCGTTGCGCCAACTGCGCCTTCGAGCGTGGGTAGTTACGGCAGCAGTGCGCCTGCACGTCCGGCACCGATTCCAATTCGTACTCCCGCACCGGCATCGTCTGCGCCGTCGTCGCCCGCACCCAAACGCAAAGCCTACAAACTGGTCGCCATCGGCACGTCCACTGGCGGGCCGGTGGCCTTGCAGCGCGTCTTGACCCAATTGCCGGCCAGCTTCCCGGCACCCATCGTGTTGATTCAGCACATGCCCGCCGCGTTCACCAAGGCGTTCGCCGAGCGTCTGGACAAGCTTTGCCGCATCACCGTCAAGGAAGCAGAGGATGGCGACATCCTGCGTCCGGGCCTGGCGTTGTTGGCACCGGGCGGCAAGCAGATGATGATCGACGGCCGTGGCGCGGTGAAAATCCTCCCGGGTGACGAGCGTCTGAACTACAAGCCCTGTGTGGACATCACCTTCGGTTCTGCGGCCAAGTCCTACGGTGACAAAGTTCTGGCGGTGGTACTGACCGGCATGGGCGCCGATGGCCGTGAAGGGGCGCGCTTGCTTAAACAGGGTGGTAGCTCGATCTGGGCTCAGGATGAAGCCAGTTGCGTGATCTACGGCATGCCGATGGCCATCGTCAAAGCTGAACTCGCCGACGCGGTGTATGGCCTGGACGAAATTGGCAAGCACCTGGTCGAGGCGTGCATCTGATGGACGTTCTAAGCCTCATCGGGATCATCATGGCGTTCGTTGCCATCATTGGCGGCAACTACCTTGAAGGCGGCCACCTCGGCGCGCTGGCTAACGGCCCGGCGGCGTTGATCGTCATCGGCGGCACCGTCGGTGCGGCGCTGTTGCAGTCGCCGATGAGTGCCTTCAAGCGTGCCATGCAGATTCTGGTCTGGATTCTTTTTCCGCCTCGCGTGGACCTGGCCGGCGGCGTTGATCGCGTCGTCAACTGGAGCCTGACCGCTCGCAAGGAAGGCTTGCTCGGACTGGAAGGGGTGGCCGATGCCGAGCCGGACAATTATTCGCGCAAGGGCCTGCAACTGCTGGTGGATGGGGCCGAACCGGAAGCCATTCGCAGCATCCTGGAAGTGGATTTCTACACCCAGGAAAGCCGAGATATAGAAGCCGCCAAGGTCTTCGAAAGCATGGGTGGCTACGCGCCGACCATCGGCATTATCGGCGCCGTCATGGGCCTGATCCACGTCATGGGCAACCTGGCCGATCCGTCGCAACTGGGCAGCGGCATTGCCGTCGCCTTCGTCGCCACCATTTACGGCGTGGCCAGTGCCAACCTGGTGTTGCTGCCGATCGCTGCGAAACTCAAGGCCATCGCCTTAAGACAGTCGCGTTATCGCGAAATGTTGCTTGAAGGCATTCTGTCGATCGCCGAAGGTGAAAACCCTCGCTCTATCGAGTTGAAGCTTCAGGGCTTCATGGATTGATGGGAGACATGGACGATGGCTCGTCGCCGACAACCTGAAGAACACGTAAACCATGAACGCTGGCTCGTTTCCTACGCCGACTTCATTACGTTGCTGTTCGCGTTCTTCGTGGTCATGTACTCGATCTCTTCAATTAACGAAGGCAAGTACAAGGTGATTTCCGAGGCGTTGATCGGCGTCTTCAACGATGCCGACCGGTCCCTGAAACCCATCCCTATCGGCGATGAACGGCCCAGGTCAGTGACCCCGGCCAAGCCGCTGGTCAAGGACAGCGAGCAGGTCGACGCCGGTATCGCTCAAGCCGCCAACGATCCGCTGAAAAGCATCGCCGATGACATCAGTGCGGCGTTCGGCGATCTGATCAGCTCCAATCAGATGACCGTGCGTGGCAACGAGTTGTGGATCGAGATCGAACTCAACTCCAGCCTGTTGTTTGGCAGCGGCGACGCCATGCCCAGCGACGTGGCCTTCAGCATCATCGACAAGGTCGGGGTGATCCTGAAGCCGTTCGATAACCCGATTCATGTTGAAGGTTTTACCGACGATCAACCGATCCGTACCGCGCAATACCCGACCAATTGGGAGCTGTCTTCCGCTCGGTCGGCGAGCATTGTGCGCATGCTGGCGATGCAGGGCGTGAACCCGGGTCGCCTGGCCTCGGTGGGTTATGGCGAATTCCAGCCGGTGGCCAACAACGCTACGGCAGAGGGGCGTGCGCGCAACCGTCGCGTGGTCTTGGTGGTTTCACGAAATCTTGATGTACGTCGCAGCCTCACCAGCACCGGAACCGCCAATGCACAGCCGGATGCCGCATTGAAGCGGGCTGGCACACAAACTGCACCTGCACCGGTCAAGCCGCCGGGACGAGAGAGCGCCGTCAATTCTCCGTCACCCGCATTAATACGCTGAGCTATTTCTCGGTCGGCATTTTCGGCCGGGAGGAACAATCTGAATGAGAGTCTGGGCAGTCGCCAATCAAAAGGGTGGTGTTGGTAAAACCACTTCCTCCATTGCTTTAGCCGGGTTGCTGGCCGAGGCAGGCAAGCGCGTGGTCGTGGTCGATCTCGATCCCCACGGCTCTATGACCAGCTATTTCGGCTACGACCCCGACAGCCTGGAACACAGCTGCTACGACCTGTTCCTGCACAAGGGCAGCGTTCCGGCGGGGTTGCCTGGGCAACTGCTGTTACCGACCAGCCATGAGAGCATTTCGCTGTTGCCCTCAAGCACCGCACTGGCAACCCTTGAGCGTCAGTCGCCGGGGCAGAGTGGTTTGGGCCTGGTGATCGCCAAGAGTCTGGCGCAGCTGTGGCAGGACTTTGATTACGCCGTGATCGACAGCCCGCCGCTGCTGGGTGTGCTGATGGTCAATGCCCTTGCTGCCAGCCAGCAATTGGTGATTCCTGTGCAGACCGAGCATCTGGCCGTCAAAGGCCTTGAACGCATGGTCAACACCCTGGCGATGATCAACCGTTCACGCAAACAACCGCTGCCTTTCAGTATCGTGCCGACCTTGTTCGACCGCCGTACCCAGGCGTCCCTTGGCACACTGCGAGTGCTGCGCGACATGTACCCGGAAGAAATCTGGCAAGGCTATATCCCGGTCGATACACGTTTGCGCGACGCCAGCCGTGCCGGTCTGACGCCTTCACAGTTCGACGGCAAGAGCCGCGGTGTTCTCGCGTACCGCTCGTTGCTCAAACACCTGTTGGCGCAGCAACTTGTACCGGCGGTGGCCTGAATGAACCCAATCCCTGTAGGAGCTGCCGCAGTGGGGGTGTGTCAGTGAATCGGCCGGTCAAGCTCACGTCGCGCCCGCAAATGGCATTGCAGTCCTATCTGGACAGCTTGCTGCAGGATGCGACCGAAGAGTTGCCTGCGCAGGTCGAAGCGCTCGCCGACGTCATCGAGGTTGTCGAAGCTGTCGAGGTTGAAGCTGCGCTGGATGAGTTCCAGGCCGCCGTGCTCGAAGAACAGGCCCGCGATGCGCAGCCATCCACTGCCGTTTCCGAACCAGAGGTAAAAAAAGCGCCGGTGATGGTCGTCGAAGCACTGGCTCCGGTTCTGGCACCCGTATCGACCATCGCCCCGCTTCTACAAACCCTGGTGCCACCGGTCGTCGAGGTCCACCTGCCGCCCGGCACTACGCCACCACCTGTGGCATCCGACGGTCGCCCATCCTGGGCTGCCGAGCCATTCGAATGCCTGTTGTTCGATGTCGCCGGATTGACACTGGCCGTGCCGCTGGTGTGCCTGGGTTCGATCTACTCGCTGGAAGGTCACGAACTGACACCGCTGTTCGGTCAGCCAGAGTGGTTCCTCGGCATATTGCCGAGCCAGGCCGGCAATCTGAAAGTCCTCGATACCGCGCGTTGGGTGATGCCCGACCGCTATCGCGACGATTTCCGCCAGGGCTTGCAGTACGTGATTTCGGTTCAGGGGTACGAATGGGGACTGGCCGTGCATCAGGTCAGTCGCTCGTTGCGCCTGGACCCGAATGAAATCAAATGGCGCAGCAACCGGGGCCAGCGCCCCTGGCTGGCCGGAACAGTGATTGAACACATGTGTGCGTTGCTCGATGTCTCCGAACTGGCCGAACTGATCGCCAGCGGTGGAGCCAAGCACATGGGCGGGAAAAAGCCCGCTCACAAACCGACATAACAAACAGGTGACGGTCCATCAAGGGCCGCTGCACGGAACACACACCGCCAGGGCGGTTTTTTGAGGGTCAGGGTATGAATGACAAGGCAACAGCTGCAAAGGGTTCCGAAGATCCGATCCTGCAATGGGTAACCTTCAAGCTGGACAATGAAACCTACGGCATCAACGTGATGCGCGTTCAGGAAGTCCTGCGCTACACCGAAATCGCCCCGGTACCGGGTGCCCCAAGCTACGTGCTCGGCATCATCAACCTGCGCGGCAACGTGGTCACCGTGATCGACACCCGTCAGCGCTTCGGCCTGATGAACGCCGAGATCAGCGACAACACCCGTATCGTTATCATTGAAGCCGACAAGCAAGTCGTCGGGATCATGGTCGATAGCGTGGCCGAAGTGGTGTACCTGCGTCAGTCGGAAATCGAAACCGCGCCGAACGTTGGTAATGAAGAGTCCGCCAAGTTCATTCAAGGCGTGTGCAACAAGAACAACGAACTGCTGATCCTGGTCGAGCTCGACAAGATGATGAGCGAAGAAGAATGGTCGGACCTGGAGAACATCTGATTGATTCTTGAGGTAGCGGTCATTGTCCTGTTCCTTTTCTGGGCAGGCACGCTGGCAATGTTCCTGGCCTACATTCGCGCGCAAAAGCAACTCGCCGCGCAACAGGTGCAAGGCGATGCGCTGCGCGATCAGCGCATCAAGGACCTGATCCGGCGTGTTGAGAATTACCAGGACGGTAACGTGCGCATGGGCCAGGAACTGCAGGAATTGCGTGCGGTGGTCGGGCCCTTGCCGGACAAGCTTGCTTCACTCGAACAGCGCGACCCCTCGAGCCTCTCATTTGCCCAGGCAGCTCGCCTGGTGGGAATGGGGGCCAGCGTCGATGAACTGACCCAATCCTGCGGCTTGACCCAGGCTGAGGCGGAATTGATGAGCAAGTTGCACAAGAACTGAAAGATCAAAAGATCAAAAGATCGCAGCCTCCTTTCACTCGACAGCTCCTGCATTGAAGATGGCGTACACCTTGTAGGAGCTGTCGAGTGAAACGAGGCTGCGATCTTTTTTGTGCCACACCCCATCAATAATCATCCCCGCGATCGGTGATGTCTTTCTCTACCGCAGGCGCATCCGGATCGTGGCCCGCCGGAAACTTCCCCTTCAGCGTCCACGCAAACGCAATGATCTCGGCGATCGTGCGGTACAACTCCTCCGGAATGCTTTCCCCCAATTCCATCCGCGCCAGCAGCTTCACCAGCTCGGCGTTCTCGTAGATGGGCACCTCATAATCACGGGCAAGCTTCAAAATGGCCTCGGCCAGTGCATCGTCACCTTTGGCCGTGAGGGTAGGGGCGTGAGTGCCGTCGTATTTGAGCGCGATGGCCTGGCGCGGGGCGGTGGAGGTTTTCATGCGTTTTCGTCGACCCAGCGTTGTTCGAGACGGGTTTGGGGGCCTTGGGGGGGTGTGCCGAGGTGGCAATCGATGTCGCCGACGTTAAGCCCCGAGTCCAGCAGACGTTTACGCAGGGCGACCAGATTGTTTTCGATCAGACTGGCGGTGTAGGGCCGCTCAGCCCAAAGCTGGCTGGACAGGCTGCCACTGATCAGCTGTGCCTGGACCTGTAATGGCCCGAGTGGCTCCATATCGAACGCCAGCTCGACGCGCCAGAGTTGTTGCTTGGGCTGGCGCTCCTCGGGACGTTCTTTCGGTTGCTCTTTCTCCGGGGCGTCTTCGCGCTGGAATTTGACTTGCAGCGGCACGATGTCCTGCAGGTTGCGCATCGGAATCTCCAGCTGCCAGGTACTCATCAACCGTCCATCGGCGGTAACACCGGTCTGTTCCAGACTCGACAATTGATGGCTTTGCAAGCGCGAGACCGCCGCCGCCGCCAGACGCAGCAGGTGTTCGAGGTCGTCCTCGCCATCGCCGCTTTTCAGGAGGCGTTCGGGCACAGGGAAACTGGTCGGCGACGGCTTGGCACTGACCTGGCCGAGCATGCCGAGGGCGTTACGCACAAAGCTCGGCATCGCCTGGGCAAGGGTATTGGCGGCGATAATCGCGTTGAGATTGGTGTTGGACGCCAGGCCTGGAGTGAGTTGGGCGATAAGCCTGAGCAGATCGCCTTTCATGTCGGGCGCGAGTGTCGGATTTTGCCCGGTCAGCAGTTTCGACTCGAGGAACACGCCGCTGTTGGCCAATGCCAAAGCCAGGCCTTTGGCGCTACTCAATTGATGAATGTCCGGGAGACCGGCCAGTAATTTGTCCACGGCCGCTCGCAGGTCACTGGAGGTTTGCCCCGAATCCGGCAGGTTCTGCAGCAGTTTGAGCAGGCCATCGAGCGAGCCTTGCCGGCTCGTTTGGCTGGCCAGTTGTTGCGTGACCGCCAATTGCTCCGAGCGATTGCTCAGCGGGACGAATTTCAGGGTCTGGCTGTCCTGAACCAAGGCGCTCAGTAACGTCCCGATGCGCAATGGCGTCGGGCTATCGATGCTCAGGGTGCTGCCGCTGAGCGCGGTATTGAGCAGGCTCACCATCGAACGGAACACTGTTGGCTGGCCAGGGACCTGCGGCATCACCTGGGAGGTCAGGACTTTACCTTGCAACAAGGTGCCCGCCGGCAGTTGCGCGGTATCGAGGCGCGTGAGGCTGGCAGCGTTTGAGGCAATGGCCTGTTGCAGCGTGATGGCCAGATTGCCGGCCGAGGGTTGGGTAATCGCCAGGTTGCTGCCCTGGGGCAACGGCTGTGCGCTGGTCGCTTGAAGGGTGGTCTGGCGACCGTTGGCCAGGGTGATCTTCAGCAGCAGTTGAAACGCCTGATCCGCCTGCTTGAGCGACAGCACCTCGGCATTGGCGGATTGACCGGCCGAGATCAAACCCTCCATGGGGGTCAACAGCTTCAGCAGTTCGCCGCTGGACCCCTGGGGACGCGAAGTCGCCGGTGAGTTCTGCGGGAGCGGGAGGATGTTCATTTCGCCTGTCATACGCGGTCACAACCTGAGGAAATTGCACTCTTTAGAGTAGGAGATGGCATGTATAATGCCGCCCCGTCGTCTTCGGGGCGCTGAAAACATTGCAAATGTTTGACCCAGCTCTCTATGACGGGCCGCCAATGCATCTATCCTGCATTCTCTTTAGCGGCCGCAATACCGCCGACTTGAACCGTAAAGGCCCGTAATCTCTTGACCAGTCCTGTCCTGCAAACCGTTGCCCTTGCCTGTGAGCGAGACCTTCGGCTGCTCTTCGAAAATCTCGAATTGAGACTGGCCAGTGGCGAAATGGTGCAGATCAGTGGCCCCAACGGCAGTGGCAAGACCAGTCTTCTGCGGCTGCTCTCAGGCTTGATGCAGCCGACTGCCGGTCAAGTGCTGCTCAACGGCCAGCCGCTCAACGAACAACGCAACGAGCTGGCGCGCAACCTGTTGTGGATCGGCCATGCCGCCGGGATCAAGGACCTGCTGACGCCGGAAGAGAACCTGAGCTGGCTTTGCGCGCTGCATCAGCCGGCTACCCATGACGCCATCTGGCAAGCACTGGACGCGGTCGGGCTGCGCGGCTTCGAGGACGTTCCCTGCCATACGCTGTCCGCCGGCCAGCAACGCCGGGTGGCGCTGGCCCGGTTGTTCCTGGACAGCCCGCCGCTGTGGATTCTGGATGAGCCTTTCACCGCGCTTGATAAACAGGGCGTGGCCCAACTCGAAGAACACCTGGCTGCCCACTGTGAGCGCGGCGGCATGGTGGTGCTGACAACTCACCACACACTGAGCCGAATGCCGGCCGGTTATCGCGACATTGATCTGGGGAACTGGGCCGTATGAGTGTTTTCGGCCTGTTGGTGGCCCGCGAAGCCCGTTTGCTGTTTCGCCGCCCTGCGGAGTTGGCCAATCCGTTGGTTTTCTTTGCAATCGTCGTTGCGCTGTTCCCTTTGGCGGTCGGACCCGAGTCTCAATTGTTGCAAACCTTGTCTCCGGGACTGGTCTGGGTAGCAGCCCTTTTATCGGTTTTGCTCTCGCTGGACGGGCTTTTCCGCAGTGATTTCGAAGACGGTTCGCTTGAGCAGTGGGTCCTTTCGTCGCACCCCCTGCCTCTTCTGGTTTTGGCCAAGGTGCTGGCACACTGGGCGTTCTCTGGCCTGGCACTGGTATTGCTCGCGCCATTGCTGGCGTTGATGCTCGGTTTGCCTGCCGCCTGTCTGCCCGTGTTGCTGCTTTCTTTATTGCTGGGTACACCGGTACTGAGCCTGCTCGGTGCGGTGGGCGCAGCGTTGACCGTGGGACTCAAGCGTGGCGGCCTGTTGCTGGCGCTGCTGATTCTTCCGCTGTACATCCCGGTATTGATTCTTGGCAGTGGCGCTTTGCAGGCGGCACTGCAGGGCATGCCGGCGACCGGTTATCTCTTGTGGCTTGGTAGCCTGACCGCCCTGGCGATAACACTGACACCCTTTGCAATAGCTGCTGGCCTGAAGATCAGCGTCGGCGAATAATGAGGTCTGGTCAGAAATTGATCAGTAAAGACCCTTGGCTGCTCGTGATGGCGAGCAGCAACCGTGATGGAAACAGTAATGAACTGGACCTGGTTTCATAAGCTCGGCTCACCCAAATGGTTCTACGGCATCAGCGGCAAAATGCTGCCGTGGCTGAGCGTCGCGGCGTTGCTGCTGACCGGCGTCGGCGTCGTGTGGGGCCTCGCCTTTGCGCCGCCTGACTATCAGCAAGGCAACAGCTTTCGCATCATCTACATCCACGTCCCGGCCGCCATGCTGGCCCAGTCCGTCTACGTGATGCTGGCTGTGTGCGGTATCGTCGGGCTGGTCTGGAAGATGAAACTGGCCGACGTTGCCCTGCAATGCGCCGCGCCCATCGGTGCCTGGATGACCGCCGTGGCGCTGGTCACCGGCGCGATCTGGGGTAAACCGACCTGGGGGTCGTGGTGGGTCTGGGATGCACGACTTACGTCGATGCTTATTCTGCTGTTTCTGTACTTCGGTCTCATTGCGCTGGGCAATGCCATCAGCAATCGTGACAGTGCCGCCAAGGCGTGTGCGGTGTTGGCGATTGTCGGCGTGATCAACATTCCGATCATCAAGTACTCGGTGGAGTGGTGGAACACCCTGCACCAGGGCGCGACCTTTACGCTCACCGAAAAACCGGCAATGCCCGCTGAAATGTGGCTGCCGCTGCTGCTGACGGTGCTGGGTTTCTACTGTTTCTTCGGCGCGGTGCTGTTGCTGCGCATGCGCCTTGAAGTGCTCAAGCGCGAATCCCGCGCCAGTTGGGTAAAGGCCGAAGTGCAGAACAGCCTGGAGGCCGCTCGATGAGTTTTGCTTCATTCGGCGACTTCATCGCCATGGGCCATCATGGCCTGTATGTCTGGTCGGCCTATGGCATCTGCCTGGCGGTACTGGCCCTTAACGTGGCGGCGCCGATCCTGGCCCGCAAGCGGTATCTGCAACAAGAGGCGCGTCGTCTGCGCCGGGAGAACGGCAAGTGAATCCGCTGCGCAAAAAGCGTCTTATCATCATTCTCGCGATTCTGGTCGGTGTCGGCGCTGCCGTTGGCCTGGCGCTGAGCGCCCTGCAGCAGAACATCAACCTGTTTTACACCCCCACCCAGATCGCCAGCGGTGAAGCCCCGCTGGACACGCGTATTCGCGCGGGCGGCATGGTCGAGAAAGGTTCGCTGCAACGTTCCGGCGACTCGCTGGACGTTAAATTCAACGTCACCGACTTCAACAAAACCGTGACCATCAGCTACCGCGGCATCCTTCCTGATCTGTTCCGGGAAGGGCAGGGCATCGTGGCCCTGGGCAAGCTCAATGCGGAGGGCGTCGTGGTGGCGGATGAAGTACTGGCCAAGCACGACGAGAAGTACATGCCGCCGGAAGTCACCAAAGCCCTGAAAGACAGTGGCATGTCGGCACCTACTCCTGCGAAAGAGGGTTAATAGATGACTTCTGCGATCTTTATCCCTGAACTGGGTCAATTGGCGATGATCCTGGCGCTGTGTTTCGCGCTGGTTCAGTCCAGCGTCCCGTTGCTCGGCGCCTGGCGCGGTGATCGTCTGTGGATGAGCCTGGCCCAGCCGGCCGCGTGGGGCCAGTTCACCTTTCTGGCGTTTGCGTTCGGTTGCCTGACCTACGCGTTCATGACTGACGACTTCTCTGTGGATTACGTCGCCAGCAACTCCAACAGCGCATTGCCGTGGTACTACAAGTTCAGCGCTGTCTGGGGCGCGCACGAAGGTTCGTTGCTGCTCTGGGCGTTGATCCTCGGCGCCTGGACATTCGCGGTGTCGGTGTTCTCCCGGCAGTTGCCGCAAGTGATGCTGGCCCGGGTATTGGCCGTGATGGGCATGATCAGCACGGGTTTCCTGCTGTTCCTGATCCTCACCTCCAACCCGTTCGCCCGTATCCTGCCGCAGATTCCAACAGACGGTCGTGACCTTAACCCCTTACTGCAGGACATCGGCCTGATCGTTCACCCGCCGATGCTCTACATGGGCTACGTCGGGTTCTCCGTGGCATTCGCATTTGCCATCGCCGCGCTGCTGGGCGGCCGCCTTGATGCGGCCTGGGCGCGCTGGTCCCGTCCGTGGACCATTGTCGCCTGGGCCTTCCTCGGCATCGGTATCACGCTGGGTTCCTGGTGGGCCTACTACGAACTCGGCTGGGGCGGCTGGTGGTTCTGGGACCCGGTGGAAAACGCCTCCTTCATGCCTTGGCTGGTGGGGACCGCGCTGATTCACTCGTTGGCGGTCACGGAAAAACGTGGCGTGTTCAAAAGCTGGACGGTGCTGCTGGCCATCGCGGCCTTCTCGCTGAGCCTGCTAGGTACGTTCCTCGTGCGTTCCGGCGTGTTGACGTCGGTGCATGCCTTCGCGTCCGACCCTGAGCGTGGCGTGTTCATTCTGATCTTCCTGCTGTTCGTGGTAGGTGGCTCCCTGACGCTGTTCGCCCTGCGCGCGCCGGTAGTGAAGAGCCAGGTCGGCTTCAACCTGTGGTCCCGGGAAACGCTGTTGTTGGGCAACAACCTGGTGCTGGTGGTCGCGGCTTCGATGATCCTGCTCGGGACCCTGTACCCGTTGATTCTCGACGCGATGACCGGTGCCAAGTTGTCGGTGGGTCCGCCGTACTTCAATGCGTTGTTTATCCCGTTGATGGCGTTGCTGATGGTCGTGATGGCCGTCGGCATGCTGGTGCGCTGGAAGGACACCCCGGTCAAATGGCTGGTGGGCATGCTGACCCCGGTGTTGCTGGGTAGCGCCGCGTTGGCCGTGGTCGCCGGTATCGCTTATGGCGATTTCAATTGGGCGGTGATCGCGACGTTCATGCTCGCTGCCTGGGTGTTGCTGGCGGGCGTACGGGACATCTTCGACAAAACACGTCACAAAGGCCTGATCAAGGGTTTGCCGACACTGACCCGCAGCTATTGGGGCATGCAGATTGCGCACCTGGGTATCGCCGTATGCGCCCTGGGTGTCGTGCTGTCGAGCCAGAACAGCGCCGAGCGCGACCTGCGCCTGGCACCGGGCGAGTCCATGGACCTGGCCGGGTATCAGTTCGTGTTCGAAGGCGCCAAGCACTTCGAAGGTCCGAATTTCACCTCCGACAAAGGCACGGTGCGGGTCATCCGCAACGGCACGGAAATCAGCGTGCTGCACCCGGAAAAACGCCTCTACACCGTGCAGAACTCGGTGATGACCGAAGCCGGGATCGACGCCGGGTTCACCCGTGACCTCTACGTCGCACTCGGCGAACCGTTGGGCGATGGTGCCTGGGCTGTGCGGGTTCACGTCAAACCGTTCGTGCGCTGGATCTGGTTCGGCGGGCTGCTGACCGGGTTCGGCGGATTGCTGGCGGCAATGGATCGCCGTTACCGGGTCAAGGTGAAAAGCCGCGTGCGTGAAGCACTGGGCATGACAGGAGCTACGGCATGAGACGTTGGTTGATGCTGTTGCCACTGGCGATTTTTCTGGTGGTGGCTGTTTTCCTTTACCGAGGCCTGTACCTGGACCCGGCCGAGTTACCGTCGGCGATGATCAACAAGCCGTTCCCGGAGTTTTCCCTGCCCGCAGTGCAGGGCGATAAAACCCTGACCAAGGCGGATATTCTGGGCAAACCGGCGTTGGTCAACGTGTGGGGCACCTGGTGCATCTCCTGCCGGGTAGAGCACCCGGTGTTGAACAAGCTCGCCGAACAGGGCGTGGTGATCTACGGCATCAACTACAAGGACGTCAACGCTGACGCCTTGAAGTGGCTGGCAGAGTTCCACAATCCGTATCAGCTGGACATCCGTGACGATGAAGGCACGTTGGGCCTGAACCTCGGTGTGTACGGCGCACCGGAAACCTTCTTCATCGACGCCAAGGGCATCATCCGCGACAAGTTCGTCGGTGTGATCGATGAGCAGGTCTGGCGCGAAAAACTGGCAGCCAAGTATCAGGCGCTGGTCGATGAGGCCAAGCCATGAAGCGCTGGATTGCCGCTGCCGTTCTTGGGTTGTGCATGGCGGGCGTGGCCCACGCCGCCATCGACACCTACGAGTTCGCCAAAGAAGGCGACCGTGAGCGCTTTCGCGAACTGACCAAGGAACTGCGCTGCCCCAAGTGCCAGAATCAGGACATCGCCGATTCCAACGCACCGATCGCCGCCGACCTGCGCAAAGAGATTTTCCGCATGCTCGGCGAGGGCAAGGACAATCAGCAGATCATCGACTTCATGGTCGATCGCTATGGTGATTTCGTCCGCTACAGACCGGCCTTGAATGCCAAGACCGCGCTGCTCTGGTTCGGTCCCGCCGGCTTGTTGCTGGGCGGTTTTGTGATCATCTTCGTGATTGTCCGTCGTCGCCGCGTCCAGCGCACTGACGCCCCGGACTCGCTATCTGCCGAGGAGCGCGAGCGCCTCGACCACCTGTTGGATAAAAACCAAGAATGATTGATTTCTGGCTTGCTGCAGGTCTGCTGCTTCTGGTTGCCCTGAGTTTTCTGTTGATCCCTGTGTTGCGTGGCCGTCGTGCCCAGCTTGAAGAGGATCGTACGGCCCTGAACGTCGCGTTGTACCAAGAGCGCGTGGCTGAGTTGCAGACTCAGCAGGAAGAGGGCGTGCTCAATGCCGCGCAAATGGACACCGGTCGCGCCGAAGCGGCTCGTGAATTGCTGGCCGACACCGAGGGCGTTGCGGCACCGCGCGTATCGCGGCTGGGCAAACCATTGCCATTGCTGGCGGCGATTCTGGTGCCGGTGCTGGGCCTTGGCTTGTACCTGCATTTTGGTGCCAGCGACAAAGTCGAGCTGACGCGCGAGTTCGCGCAGGCGCCGAAATCGATGGAAGAAATGACCCTTCGCCTGGAGCGTGCCGTCGCGGCTCAGCCGGATTCGGCCGAAGGCATGTACTTCCTGGGCCGTACCTACATGGCCCAGGACCGTCCCGGCGACGCTGCGAAGATGTTCGAGCGCACCGTGAACCTGGCCGGCCGGCAGCCCGAGTTGCTTGGCCAATGGGCACAGGCCCAGTATTTCGCCGACGGTAAAAAGTGGTCAGACAAGGTTCAGGCCCTGACCGACGAAGCGTTGAAAGCCGATCCCAAGGAAGTCACCAGCCTCGGTCTGCTGGGTATCGCTGCCTTCGAAAGCGAGCGATATCAGGACGCCATCGATTACTGGAACCGCCTGCTTGCCCAGTTGCCTGCACAGGACAATTCTCGCGGCGCACTGGAAGGCGGGATCGCCCGGGCTACCGAGAAACTTGAAGCCAGTGGCGGCAAAGTCGCCCAGGCACCTGTGGCCAAAGCGCCAGCGCTGCTGAAAGTCACCGTTGACCTCGCGCCAGCGCTCAAGGCGAAAGTTCAACCGGGGGACAGCGTGTTCATCTTCGCCCGCGCTACGTCGGGGCCGCCGGCACCCCTGGCTGCCAAGCGTCTGACCGTTGCCGACTTGCCGGTAACTGTCGAGTTGGGTGATGCCGACGCAATGATGCCGCAGTTGAAACTGTCGAACTTCCCTGAAGTCCAACTGGTTGCGCGCATTTCCCGCGCCGGCCAACCAACTGCCGGTGAATGGGTCGGTCGCAGCCAGCCTCTGGCCAGCAGCAGCACTGCGCCGCAAAAACTGACCATCGACAGTCCGGACAAATAGCAGTCCGGGACAACAAAGGAAGCGCCTATGATCGCCATCGCTCGTATCACCCTCATCACCATGGTCATGGGGTTAAGCGCATGTGCGGTCCAGCGGCCGGAGCCAACGCAAACGCCGCTGCCACCGATCCCGCCCTCGCAGCCCAGCCCGACGCCCTCGACGTCGCCAACGCCGAGCAAGCCGAGCATTCCGGCCAAGCCTGCAAAACCGTTGCCGCGCACGTCCGCAAGCTTCGCGCCGCCACCGGGTGGTAACAGTCACTGGGATGCCAAGCTAGGCGTCTATGTGCTGGATGATCAGACCAACACGTTCTATCGCCAGCGCACTTACTATCGGTGGAACAACGGCTGGAGCCGCTCGATCAGCCCGAACGGGCCTTGGGAAGATACCGATATCCATGGCGTGCCGGGTGGTTTGGGGCGTCAATTCGGACAGTGATACATAGATAAAAGCGCTGCGCATACATTCGTGGCGAGGGGACTTGTCCCCGTTCGGCTGCGCAGCAGTCGTGAAATCAGAGTGCGCGGTGTACCTGATACACCTGGGTTGCGGCTTTTGGGGCTGCTTCGCAGCCCAACGGGGCGGTGCGACGTTTCGCTAAATCCCCTCGCCACAAAAGTATGCGTACCTCTGAGGTTCCCTTCTTGTTCCTGCTGGAAAAGTTTCGGGTATACGTATTGATCGGGTACACCCCCAGCGTCGTTCAACATGCGCGGCGATAAACGAAGAGGGTGTTTTGATGGCGGGCAGGATGATCTATCTCATCGGACCTTCAGGTTCGGGCAAGGACAGCCTGCTGGATGCCGCACGAGCGCCTTTGGCCGAGCGCGGCTGTCGCGTTGTGCGGCGCGTCATCACCCGCTCGGCGGAAGCCGTGGGGGAGGCGGCACTAGGCGTCAGCCTGGAGGAATTCCTGGCGATCGAGGCGCAGGGCGGATTTGCCCTTAGCTGGCGCGCCAATGGCCTGGCGTATGGCATTCCACGTGACATCGACGATTGGCTGGCAGCGGGGCACGACGTGCTGGTCAATGGCTCCCGCGGTCATTTGCCGGCGACGCGCCTGCGTTATCCGAACCTGCTGGTGCTGTTACTAACCGTGGACCAAACCGTGCTGCGCCAGCGCTTGCTGGTGCGGGGACGTGAATCGGTCGACGAGATTGACGCACGATTGGCACGCAATGCGCGTTTCAGTGAACACCTGCTCGCAGAGCACGATCCGGCGTTGTGCGTGATCGACAATTCCGGGCCGCTGGAGCACACGGTCGAACGCTTGTTGGACTGCATTGACGGGCACCCCATTAAATAATGGAAGCGGCTTCTGACTGGAACTCCGCGTCGCCCGCCATGCGTTTTAAGGGTTAGGCCGCTGCCAGCGACCCCCTCTGCGAAACACTCAAGAACCGCACCAGCGCCAGCAGCGCAAACGCGCTGCCGACAATCACGATCCACAACCAGCCGCCATGCTCGTACACCGCACTGGCTACCGAAGAGCCGAACGCGCCGCCAATAAAGATGCTGGTCATGTACAGCGCATTCAGGCGACTGCGGCTCTTGGCGTCGAGTGCGTAGACCGCACGTTGGCCAAGCACCATGTTCATCTGCACACAGAAGTCGAGCACTACGCCCGTCACCGCCAGACCGATGACGCTGTAGACCGGGTGGATGAAGGCCGGAAGAAAGCTCAGGCTGGCGAACACCAGCGCCAGCAGAGAGGCGATACGGGTATGACCCGCGTCTGCCAGCCGTCCAGCTATGGGGGCCGCGATGGCGCCGATAGCCCCGACCAGAGCAAAAATCGCAATCTGGGTTTGCGACAAACCGTGATTGCGCGTCAGTTCCAGCGGCACGGCGGTCCAGAACAGGCTGAAGGTCGCGAACATGCAGCCCTGGTAGAAAGCACGCTGACGCAGCACCGGTTGTGTCCGCAGCAGTGTCCAGAGCGAGCCCAATAGCTGACCATAGGTGGCGCTGTGATCAGGCTCACGCTTGGGGATGGTCAGGGCCAGCACAAGGCTGATAGCCGCCATCAACACCGCCGCAATGACAAACATTGCCCGCCAGCCGAAGTGGTCAGCCACCACGCTGGACACTGGTCGCGCCAGCAGAATCCCCAGCAACAAACCGCCCATGATCCCGCCGACCACACGTCCGCGGGTTTCTTCCGGTGCCAGGTGCGCCGCCAGTGGAATCAGAATCTGCACCGACACCGAACTGAACCCCACCAGCAATGAAATCAACAGGAACACGTTCGGCTGATCCGTAAACGCCGCGCCCAGCAAACTGGCTATCGCCACCAGCGTGGTGATGATCATCAGCCGGCGGTTTTCCAGCAGATCGCCCAACGGGACGAGGAAGAACAGGCCCAACGCGTAGCCAATCTGGGTCAGCGAAACAATCAGGCTGGCCATGGTGCTGGTCAGGCCGATGTCCGGTGCGATCAGGCCGATGATCGGCTGGGCGTAGTAGATGTTGGCCACAATCGCGCCGCAGCAAAAGGCGAAAAGCAGCACCATGCCTCGGGTCATTGTCGCCGTGCCGGTGGGCACTGAGGTCGCTGGATTCATAACGTGTCTCGCTGAACAATAGGGGACTGCATGCAGGCTAAGCGGCAGGCTGAAACGGCGGAAGAGTGGTTGGACTAATAGTGATCATTCCCTTGCGGAATGAGTGCTGCCCAGTTGCGGATTGATTTCGAGGCTTGATGATACATTCACTTACATCCTGTTCGATAGCGTGCTTATCTTCTTGCTTCTCGATTTGTTGTGAATAGGGTTTCCGGGGGATTGGAGTCAGCAGAAAGTGGAGGGGAAGATCGTAACCTTCGTCACCCAAAGCGCTAACGGCACGTTAACGGCTCAATTGATCTCGGCCGGCAAGGACGGTGTTACACCGCCGATGTAGGCCATAGCGCTCAACCTCTGTAGGAGCAAAGAAGATTTGATTGCGTACAAGCGAGCCTGCTCGCGATGGCGTTTTAACAGTCAACAGTGATAGTGATTGTACTGGCCTCATCGCGAGCAGGCTCACTCCTACAGTGGGTCTGTGGTGCAGGCACAATTGCGTGTCTGGCGACTATTTATTGTAGGAGCGAGCCTGCTCGCGATGGCGGTCTGAAAAACATCGCATCATTTGCGTGTAGGCAGGAGGCTACGTCACCTTGCGTCGTTGCCTACAACTACTTCAGAATCCGCCGGCTTGTGCGCCTTGGACACCTTCCGTAGCTTGCTTTCCGTCACTGCTCATCAGTGATCGGGTCTGCAAGCCCGCCGGAATACCAGTCGCACAGCGATGCCATAAGGACACTTGTTTGTGTCCGCTAGAATGGCGGCTTTGCGCGGGAGACCTTCGGGTCTGCCGGGTTCCTGGTTTCCCGGTCTTGCAGACCCGCGCATAGCTGCCACCCATCATCTGCAAGTGATGTTGGCGGCTCCTTCGGTTAACCAGGAGCATCACCATGTTCAAACCAACCCCCAACCCCCCGGAATCAGACGGCGAAAGCACAACCCCCGACGCTTCAATCCACTCCGGCATTCCCACTGACTCTCCCCATGACACCCTTCAGGATTACCTGAAATCCGGCGGCCAAAAAAGCACTGACACCCCCCGCAAACCCACCCCCCTGTTCACGATCGCGCCCGATATCGACACCGAAACCTTGCTGGCCCACGCCTGCGAATCCCTGGCCTCGGCGAATGTCATGGCCAGTGATCTGGCAGGGTTTCTACACGGGCCCTACCGCAACGCACTACTGGGCATTGCGCAGATCGTCATGCTGGCCGAACTCGCAGTGAACCGCGCGCTGGACAACATCGACCCTCAAGCGTAACGGCTAAATCTGAGGCGAGGGAGCAAGCTCCCTCGCCACAAAACGCCGTTGTTTTCGGTTGTTACATGTCCAGATATTGCAGCCGTAGTGTTTCCCATGGACCCTGAAACGACGCTGGTTTAGCTTCCTCGGTTCGTTCAACCAACAGGGAGTTTTCCATGCCGATAACAACGATCAACCCGTCAACCGTCTTCAACTCGCTCCAATACGGCTTCAGTCAGGCGGTTGAGGTGAGCAGTGGGCGTCGCGTGCTGTTGTCGGGTCAGGTGGGCGTTGATGAGCAGGAGCGTACCGTTGCGACAGGCCTCTACGGGCAAACGGTGAAAGCCTTCGAGAATATCCAAAGCATCCTGGCCGGGACCGGCGGAGACCTGTCCCACGTGGTCATGATGCGGATCTACATCGCCGAATCTGTGCGAGATGAACAGGATCAGATCACCCGCGTATTGCTGGAACGGTTCCCGGACAATCCACCCGCGTCTTCGTGGATCATCGTCAGTGGGCTGTCATTGCCGCAGTGGCTGATCGAGATTGAGGTTGAGGCGGTCATTCCTTGATAGAGCCGGAGTTCTTCGCAGGCACCTCGCTTTGCTCCCACAGGGGGGCTGTACACTTTTAGAGCCCGCAAAAAAAGGCGACCTTCTCAGGTCGCCTTTTCGTTACCGCTCAGCGATCACTGACCGCTGTAGATCTGATCAAACACCCCACCATCATTGAAGTGAGTTTTCTGCACGGTGCGCCAGTCGCCGAAGGTCTTCTCGACCGACAGGAAGTCCACTTTCGGGAAACGATCGGTGTACTTGGCCAGCACCGCCGGGTCACGCGGGCGCAGGTAGTTGGCCGCGGCAATTTCCTGGCCTTGCGGGGACCACAGGTATTTCAGGTATTCCTCGGCGGCGGCGCGGGTGCCTTTCTTGTCGACGACTTTGTCGACCACCGACACGGGCGGCTCGGCTTCGGCGGAGACGCTTGGGTAGATGACTTCAAACTGTTCGCGACCAAACTCGCGGGCAATCATTTCCGCTTCGTTTTCGAAGGTCACCAGCACGTCGCCGATCTGGTTGGTCATGAAGGTGGTCGTGGCTGCACGGCCGCCGGTGTCCAGTACAGGCGCTTGCTTGAAGAGCTTGCCGACGAAGTCTTTGGCTTTGCTCTCGTCACCGCCGTTTTTCAGCACATAACCCCAGGCCGAAAGGTAGGTGTAGCGCCCGTTACCCGAGGTTTTCGGGTTTGGCACGATGACTTGCACGCCATCCTTGAGCAGGTCCGGCCAGTCTTTCAGGGCTTTCGGGTTGCCCTTGCGGACGATGAACACGGTGGCCGAGGTGAACGGTGCGCTGTTGTTCGGCAGGCGGGTAACCCAGTTGTCCGGGACCAGTTTGCCGTTGTCGGCGAGGGCATTGATGTCGGTGGCCATGTTCATGGTGATGACGTCAGCCGGCAGGCCGTCGATGACCGAGCGCGCCTGTTTGCTGGAGCCGCCGAAGGACATCTGCAGGGTGATGTTTTCGTTGTGCTCGGCCTGCCAGTGTTTCTGGAAGGCAGTGTTGTAGTCCTTGTAGAAATCGCGCATCACGTCGTAGGAAACGTTAAGCAGGGTCGGAGCGGCCTGAGCCATGCTGGTCAGAGCCAGGCCAGCAGCCAGAAGCGAGGCGCCAAAGATTTTTTTCACTGCGCATTCCTTGTTCGAAAAGTTGTTTTTTATTAAAAGTGAGGCAATTTGCCAGCGACTATAACGGGAGCCGAATAGTCCTTTAAAGATTAAAAAGCTCTTTGCTTATTCCATTTTCTTGAACAGTTGATTGCCGCACCGCGAGCAAAACGCGGCGCCCGCTTCGTGGCTGTTTTTCTTGCACACCGGGCAGTCGTGTTGCAGCTGTTCCCCGCGCATGGCGTTGGCCAGTTCAGCGGTGAAAATCCCTGTCGGTACGGCAATGATCGAGTAGCCGGTGATCATCACCAGCGACGAAATCACCTGGCCCAAGGGCGTCTTCGGCACGATGTCGCCAAAGCCCACGGTGGTCAGCGTCACGATGGCCCAGTAGATGCCTTTTGGAATGCTGGTAAAGCCATGCTCCGGGCCTTCGATCACGTACATCAGTGTGCCGAACACGGTCACCAGCGTGCACACGCTGACCAGGAACACCACGATCTTCTGCTTGCTGCCGCGCAGCGCCGACATCAGGTAGTTGGCTTGCTTGAGGTAGGGGCTGAGCTTGAGCACGCGGAAAATCCGCAGCATCCGAATGATCCGGATGATCAGCAGGTACTGCGCGTCGGCGTAGTACAGCGCGAGGATGCCGGGCACGATTGCCAGCAAATCCACCAACCCGTAAAAGCTGAAGGCATAGCGCAACGGCTTGGGGGAGCAATACAACCGCAAGCCATACTCGATGGCGAAAATGATTGTGAAGCCCCACTCGATATACGCCAGCACGTTGGCGTAGTTCTGGTGGATCGAGTCGATGCTGTCGAGCATCACAATCACAATGCTGGCGAGGATGATCAACAGCAAAATGCCGTCGAAGCGCCGTCCTGCCTTGGTGTCGCTCTGGAAAACCATGACGTAAAGCTCTTCACGCCAGTTTCTGCTGCTGTCCATGGATACCGCCTGAACCAATGATCAGCGAAGCCTAGGTTGATTCTCCTCCAGAGCGCAAGGCGTATGGGCAACAGAGGTTTTGCGGCGCATTTGAACAACCGAGCGGATTAGCCAGCAAGCGAGGATGAACGGCGCGGTCAGCGTCGGCAGACCAAGGGTGGCAAACACCGGCGTGAGCAACAGCGCCGTGGCGATACCGGCCAGCGGTAACCAGGGTTTTTCGCGCTGTGAGCTGAAGGCGAGGGCGGCGAGCACGGCGTTGTAGCCACCGAGGCCGATCAAGGCGGTATAGAAGTCGTGGTGCAGCAGGCTCCAGCCCATGCCCGCGACAGACGCCAGCAACGCCCAGCAAAACGCGCGGCGATCAGCGATCAGCAAACCCGTCGCAATCATCGCGCCGGCCAGTGGATGACCGAGGAACATCACCTGGCCGAGGCCTTTGAACGGTGCGGCGAGCATGTTCTGCGTGTTGATTTCGATCAGGTGCGCGGTGGTCGATGGCGTGGCGAAGCACAGCAGCAACCAGCCCAGGCCCACGAAGGGCGCCGTGTAGGCCGGCAGGTATTGGCTGAAGCGCGCGCGTTTGAGCCACTGTTGAGTGACCATCGCACTCAGCCCGCCTGCGGCGATGATCAGCGGGGGTAACAGCGCTGACCAGGGGAAATACAGGCTCAGCAATAAACCGAGCAGGACACCGTTGTAGCTGAACAGCCCAGCCTGGCGATCGGCCTTGGCGTAACCGCGACGTTGCGCGGTGAGCAATCCGGCGACGCCACCCAGCAGCGCGCCGCCGAGCAGGGTGGGCGCGGTAAAGAGAATGGCGAGCAGGCACAGCAGACCGCACAGCGGATGGCGCTGGAGGAAGATCTGACTGAATCCGTTGAGCAGAGCAGTCGCCCAGTCGGGGCAGTGGGTGTTGAAGTGGTTGGCGGGCATGATGGAATCTAGGGCAGAGGAAAATCAAAGGACTTGCAGGTTCCTGTGGCGAGGGGATTTATCGGAATGCCGCACCACCCCGTTGGGCTGCGAAGCAGCCCCCAATCGGCAAATGCGGTTTTTCTGTTGGAACCGTCACGCCAAAACGCCGACTGCTGCGCAGCCGAACGGGGATAAATCCCCTCGCCACAAAGGGTAATCGCTAGATCAACGTCTCGATACGCAACGAGTTAGTCGACCCAGGCTGCCCAAAGGGCACACCCGCGGTGATCAACAACGTGTCGCCACGCTGAGCCATGCCCTGCGCTTGCGCGATCTCAAGTGCCGTCGAGCACACTTCATCTACCTGGCGCAGCCGGTCATTGACCACCGAGTGCACGCCCCACGCCACGGTCAAGCGGCGCGCGGCCTGCAGGTTCGGTGTGAGGTTGAGAATCGGCACCGTCGGACGCTCGCGCGCCGCACGCAGACTGGACGTCCCCGACTCGCTGTAATTCACCAGCACCGCCACCGGCAACACGTTGCTGATACGACGAATCGCACAGCTGATCGCATCGGAAACAGTGGCCTCGGCTTTTGGCCGACTCACGTCCAATTGAGCCTGGTAGTCCGGGCCGTTTTCCACCTGGCGGATGATCTTGCTCATCATCTGCACGGCTTCCAGCGGGTACTCGCCGGACGCGGTTTCCGCCGACAGCATCACCGCGTCGGCCCCTTCGGCCACGGCGTTGGCAACATCGGTCACCTCGGCGCGGGTCGGGGCAGGGGAGAAGCGCATGGATTCGAGCATCTGTGTCGCCACCACCACCGGTTTGCCGAGCTGGCGGCAGATGGTGATGATGTTCTTCTGAATCTGCGGCACGCTTTCGGCGGGTACTTCAACGCCCAGATCGCCACGCGCCACCATGATCGCGTCGCTCAGCTCAGCGATTTCGCGCAATTGAGTGACCGCCGATGGCTTCTCGATCTTGGCCATCAGAAACGCTTTGTCGCCGATCAATGTGCGGGCTTCGCGAATGTCTTCCGGACGTTGCACAAACGACAGCGCCACCCAGTCCACGCCCAGTTCCAGGCCGAAGCTCAAGTCGCGACGATCCTTGGCGGTCAGCGGGCTCAATTCCAGCACCGCCTGCGGTACATTCACGCCTTTGCGGTCCGACAGCTCACCGCCGTTCAGCACGGTGGTATCGATGGCGTCGGCGTATTTGGTGACCACTCGCAGGCGCAGCTTGCCGTCATCGAGCAGCAGGTCCATGCCCGGCTCCAGCGCGGCGATGATTTCCGGGTGGGGCAGGTTAACGCGGCGCTGATCACCCGGAGTCGGGTCCAGGTCCAGGCGCAATGCCTGGCCACGCACCAGTTGCACTTTGCCCTCGGCGAACTTGCCGACCCGCAGTTTCGGGCCTTGCAGGTCCATCAGAATGCCCAGCGGGTAGTTCAGCTGGCGTTCGACTTCACGAATCCACTGATAACGCTGCGCATGATCCGCGTGATCGCCGTGGCTGAAATTCAAACGGAAAATGTTGACCCCGGCCTCGACCAGCTCACGGATGTCGTCGATGCCATCGGTGGCCGGGCCGAGGGTGGCGAGAATTTTGACCTTTTTGTCAGGCGTCATTTTTAGGGCTCTCGAGAATCAGGATGGCGCGGAAGTCATTGACGTTGGTGCGCGTCGGCTCGGTAACGATCAGGGCGTCGAGTGCCTCGAAGTAGCCGTAGCCATTGTTGTTGTCCAGCTCATCGCTGGCGCTCAGACCCAACGCGGCGGCGCGGGCATAGCTGTCCGGGGTCATGATGGCGCCGGCATTGTCTTCGGAGCCGTCGATGCCGTCGGTATCACCGGCCAGTGCGTAAACGCCGGGCAAGCCTTTGAGGCTGTCGGTCAGGCTCAGCAGGAACTCGGCGTTGCGTCCGCCACGGCCATTGCCGCGCACGGTCACGGTGGTTTCGCCACCGGAAAGGATCACGCACGGTGCCGGCAGTGGTTGCCCATGCAGCACCACTTGGCGCGCGATGCCGGCGTGAACCTTGGCCACTTCCCGGGACTCGCCTTCCAGGTCGCCGAGGATCAGTGGGCTGAAACCGGCCTGACGTGCTTTCACCGCGGCCGCTTCAAGCGACTGCTGGGGCCGGGCGATCAGCTGGAAATGACTGCGTGCCAGGCTTGGATCACCCGGTTTGACGGTTTCCGATTCCGGGCTCTGTAGCCAATCGCGTACGGTCGCCGGGACGTCGATGCCATAGCGCTTGAGGATTGCCAGCGCTTCGGCGGAGGTGCTTGGGTCGGCCACAGTCGGGCCGGAGGCGATGACCGTGGCGAGGTCGCCCGGCACATCGGAAATCGCATAGGTATAAACAGTGGCAGGCCAGCAGGCCTTGCCGAGACGGCCGCCTTTGATCGCCGAGAGGTGTTTGCGTACGCAGTTCATCTCGCCGATGGTGGCGCCGGATTTGAGAAGGGCTTTGTTGATCGACTGTTTGTCGGAAAGGGTAATCCCGGCCGCCGGCAGCGCCAGCAATGCAGACCCCCCGCCTGACAGCAGGAAGATCACGCGGTCGTCTTCGGTCAGGTTGCTGACCAGTTCCAGCACGCGCTTGGCGACGGCCAGACCGGCTGCGTCGGGCACCGGGTGGGCAGCTTCGACCACTTCGATTTTTTCGCACGGGGCGCCGTGGCCGTAGCGGGTAACGACCAGGCCGGAGACTTCACCCTTCCAGCAACGCTCGACCACTTGGGCCATGGCGGCGGCAGCTTTGCCGGCGCCAATGACGATCACCCGACCGCTGCGATCAGTCGGCAAGTGAGCTTCGAGGACTTGTTGAGGATGGGCCGCGTCGATGGCGGAGGCGAACAGGTCGCGAAGAAATTGTTGCGGATCGATCGACATGGCGAGCTCCCGGAATTCTTGTTATTGGGACAAAGCGAAATCAGGTGTTGCGACGCGGTCCTGTGGAAGCTGGCTTGCCTGCGATTCAGGCGACGCGGTATTTCGGGCAGACCGAGTCGATACTATCGCAGGCAAGCCAGCTCCCACAGGGACCGAGCCAGCTTCAGATTGTTGTTATTTATCGCGGATCGAGAAATTCGCCATGTGTTCCAGACCTTTGATCAGCGCCGAGTGATCCCAGTTGCTGCCACCGATGGCCGCGCAGGTGCTGAACACTTGCTGGGTGTTAGCGGTGTTCGGCAGGTTGATGCCCAACTCGCGAGCACCGGCCAGGGCCAGGTTCAAGTCCTTCTGGTGCAGGCTGATGCGGAAGCCCGGATCAAAGGTGCCTTTGATCATGCGCTCGCCGTGCACTTCAAGGATTTTCGACGAGGCGAAACCGCCCATCAGCGCTTCACGCACCTTGGCTGGATCGGCACCGTTTTTCGAGGCGAACAACAGGGCTTCGGCGACGGCCTGGATGTTCAGCGCAACGATGATCTGGTTAGCCACTTTCGCGGTCTGACCGTCGCCATTGCCGCCCACCAGTGTGATGTTCTTGCCCATGGCCTGGAACAGCGGCAGTACGCGTTCAAAGGCATCGGCATCGCCACCGACCATGATGCTCAGGGTCGCGGCTTTGGCGCCGACTTCACCGCCTGACACTGGCGCGTCGAGGTACTGGGCGCCTTTTTCGTTGATTTTTGCAGCGAAGGCTTTGGTGGCGGTTGGGGAGATCGAGCTCATGTCGATCACGACTTTGCCTTTGCCAACACCGGCGGCGATGCCGTCAGCGCGGAACAGCACGTCGTCGACCTGCGGGGTGTCCGGCACCATGACGATGATGAATTCAGCTTCCTGAGCGACTTCTTTCGGGTTCGCCAGGGCGACGGCGCCAGCGGCGATCAGGTCGGCGGGCGCAGCGTCGTGGTGTTGCGACAGGAACAGGCTGTGACCGGCTTTCTGCAGGTTCAACGCCATTGGGTGGCCCATGATGCCAGTGCCGATAAATCCGATTTTAGCCATGAGAAATTCCTCTTATTGTCTTGCTCCCGACCCTGAGTCGGTGAGCTTTGTGGCGAGGGGATTTATCCCCGTTGGGCAGCGAAGCGGCCCCAAATTTGTTTTCGCTGTGAGTCAGGTAGAGCGCATGTGCCGGTTTTACGACTGCTTCGCAGCCGAACGGGGATAAATCCCCTCGCCACATGGGCTCGCTCCCACAAGGGTTCTGCGTCAGATCAAATTGCGTTATGGGTTTTGAGCCAGCCCAGGCCGGCTTCGGTGGTGGTCAGCGGTTTGTATTCACAGCCGACCCATCCCTGATAACCGATGCGGTCCAGGTGTTCGAACAGGAAGCGGTAATTGATTTCACCGGTGCCAGGTTCGTTGCGTCCCGGGTTGTCGGCCAACTGGATATGGTTGATCTCGCCCAGGTGCGCAGCCATGGTGCGGGCCAGGTCGCCCTCCATGATTTGCATGTGATAGATGTCGTATTGCAGGAAGAGGTTGGCACTGCCGACCTGTTCGCGAATCGACAGGGCTTGCGCCGTGTTGTTCAGGTAGAACCCCGGGATGTCGCGGGTGTTGATCGCTTCCATCACCAGTTTGATGCCCGCCGCCTGCAGCTTGTCGGCTGCGTACTTGAGGTTGGTGACGAAGGTTTTTTCGACCGTGGCGTCGTCGACACCTTGTGGACGAATACCGGCCAGGCAGTTGATCTGGGTGTTGCCCAGCACTTGCGCGTAAGCGATGGCCAGGTCGACACCGGCGCGGAATTCTTCCACCCGATCCGGCAGGCACGCGATGCCGCGTTCGCCCTTGGCCCAGTCACCGGCCGGCAAGTTGAACAGCACTTGGGTCAGGCCATTGGCGTCGAGCGTGGCTTTGATTTCAGCCGAGCTGAAATCGTAAGGAAACAGGTACTCGACACCACTGAAACCAGCCTTGGCGGCAGCTTCGAAACGGGCAAGGAAATCCTGTTCGGTGAACAGCATGGACAGGTTGGCTGCGAAACGCGGCATGGTGGTCTCCTGTAAATTCAGTTCCCTGTAGCAGCTGTCGAGGTACGAGGCTGCGTTGGGCTGCGAAGCGGCCCCCGGCGGCGGTCCTGCGGACACGCAACGCAGCCTCGTGCCTCGGCAGCTGCTACAGGTACAAGGTCGTTCTTAATCCAACAACGAAATCGCAGTCGGTGCGTCGTTGCCGACCAACGCCAGGTCTTCGAATTCGTTGACGGCGTTGATCTCGGTACCCATGGAAATGTTGGTCACGCGCTCCAGAATGATCTCGACGATGACGGGCACCTTGAACTCTTCGATCAGTTCCTGAGCCTTGCGCAGGGCAGGCTGGATCTGATCCGGTTCGAACACGCGCAGTGCCTTGCAGCCCAGACCTTCGGCCACTGCGACGTGGTCGACACCGTAACCGTTGAGTTCCGGAGCGTTCAGGTTATCGAAGGACAACTGCACGCAGTAGTCCATATCGAAACCGCGCTGCGCCTGACGAATCAGCCCCAGGTACGAGTTGTTTACCACAACGTGAATGTACGGCAGCTTGAACTGCGCGCCCACGGCCAATTCTTCGATCATGAACTGGAAATCATAGTCGCCCGACAGCGCCACGACCTTGCGGGTCGGGTCTGCCTTGACCACGCCCAGCGCAGCCGGAATGGTCCAGCCCAATGGGCCCGCCTGGCCGCAGTTGATCCAGTGGCGAGGCTTATAGACGTGCAGGAACTGTGCGCCGGCAATCTGCGACAGACCAATGGTGCTGACGTAGCAGGTGTCTTTGCCGAACACCTGGTTCATCTCTTCGTAAACGCGTTGCGGCTTGACCGGCACGTTATCGAAGTGAGTCTTGCGGTGCAGGCTGGCTTTACGCTGTTGGCAATCTTGCAGCCAGGCGCTGCGGTTTTTCAGTTTGCCGGCAGCTTGCCACTCGCGAGCAACTTCGATGAACACGGTCAGCGCGGCAGCGGCGTCGGAAACGATGCCCAGGTCCGGGGTGAACACGCGGCCGATCTGGGTCGGTTCGATGTCGACGTGAATGAATTTGCGGCCTTCGGTGTAAACGTCAATCGAACCGGTGTGGCGGTTGGCCCAACGGTTGCCGACGCCCAGCACCAGATCGGACTTGAGCATCGTCGCGTTGCCGTAGCGGTGCGAGGTCTGCAGACCCACCATACCCACCATCAACGGGTGATCGTCCGGGATCGTGCCCCAGCCCATCAGGGTCGGGATAACCGGGATACCGGTCAGTTCAGCGAACTCGACCAACAGGTCGGCCGCATCGGCATTGATGATGCCACCACCGGCAACCAGCAATGGACGCTCAGCTTGATCGAGCATGGCCAGGGCCTTCTCGATTTGCACGCGGTTCGCGGTCGGCTTGGCCAGCGGCAGAGGCTCGTAGGCGTCGATGTCGAATTCGATTTCAGCCATCTGCACGTCGAACGGCAGGTCGATCAGCACGGGGCCTGGACGGCCGGAGCGCATTTCGTAGAAGGCTTTCTGGAACGCGTAGGGCACTTGGCCCGGCTCCATGACAGTGGTCGACCATTTGGTGACAGGTTTGACGATTGCGGTGATGTCGACGGCCTGGAAGTCTTCCTTATGCATACGGGCGCGGGGTGCTTGCCCGGTGATGCACAGGATCGGGATCGAGTCGGCCGAGGCGCTGTAGAGCCCGGTGACCATGTCCGTACCGGCAGGGCCGGAAGTGCCGATGCACACGCCGATGTTGCCAGCCTTGGTGCGGGTGTAGCCCTCAGCCATGTGCGAGGCGCCTTCAACGTGGCGAGCGAGGACGTGATCGATGCCACCGACCTTCTGCAGGGCGGAGTACAGCGGGTTGATCGCGGCGCCAGGGATGCCAAAAGCGGTATCAACCCCTTCACGGCGCATCACCAGAACGGCGGCTTCGATTGCTCTCATTTTGCTCATGGTTTTGTGCCTCTTACGTTTTGTAATTGTATACAAGTGGCTTTGCGCAGAGTGTATTCACGGCGGACGGCGCAGGTCAATCCATTTTCTCAAGCGAGTGTTTCATTCGTCGGAAGCCGGTTCTACTGTGGCTTTTCGTCGCATGTCGCGCTTTTCGATAATTATTGTATACAAAAAAATAACTCATTGTGTTCTATTTGTCGCATCGGACTGCGGCACTTCGGCGCAGTCCACTGGCTTTCCCTATAACAAAATGAGGACGGCACCATGAGCGCTTTAACCTTGAAAGTTGCAGTCAACCTGACCAGTCAGGCCATCTCCGCTGCGCGTGCAATCAACGCAGCGCCTTTAACCATCGCCGTGCTGGACGCTGGCGGCCACCTGATCTCCCTGCAGCGCGAAGACGGCGCCAGCCTGCTACGCCCGCAAATCGCCATCGGCAAAGCCTGGGGCGCCATCGCGCTGGGCAAAGGCTCGCGCCTGCTGGCACTGGACGCCCAGCAACGACCAGCCTTCATCGCGGCATTGAATAGCCTGGGGCAGGGCAGCGTCGTGCCGGCACCGGGTGGTGTGCTCGTGCGGGATGAGGACGGGAATGTGCTGGGGGCGGTGGGGATCAGCGGGGATTTGTCGGATGTTGATGAACAGTGCGCGATCAATGCGATTGAGGCGTTGGGGTTGCGGGCGGATGCGGGGGTGAGTGCTTGATTTTGTGGTGATTGATTAACCGCTATCGCGAGCAGGCTCACTCCTACATGGAATTCGCGGTGGTCAGACATTTTTTTGTCCGGCCACGATCGGTGTAGGAGTGAGCCTGCTCGCGATAGCTATTTAACCGACACATCCTGCCTTTAGTTTGACCCACCCATTTGAATCCGCAGGCTAGCCTTCTAATGACCTGATCATTGGAGGCAAAGGAATGCCGGATTTACCTGCTGCAAATCGACTGCGAGTCGGACGCTATGCCGAAGCCAGCCGAATTTATCTGCTAACCACTAACACATTTCACCGGACCCCGATTTTCAGGGATTTCACCTTGGGCAGGTTGGTGGTCGATCAATTTCGAAATGCACAGAAACTGGGCTTTGCAAACTCATTGGCCTGGGTCGTAATGCCCGATCATTTTCATTGGTTAATTGAGTTGCAGAAGGGATCTTTAAGTGAGCTGATGCAGAAAACCAAGTCTATGAGTACTAAAGCCGTGAAGCAGTCTACCGGTCTAACCACGAGTCTGTGGCAAAGAGGATTTCACGACCGGGCACTGCGCAGGGAAGAGGATTTGGTAAAAGTGGCTCGATATGTAGTCGCCAACCCGCTGCGGGCTGGACTGGTGGAAACACTTGGCGATTATCCGTTGTGGGATGCTATCTGGGTTTGAGCTGAAACCGAGTTGCCTTCATCGCGAGCAGGCTCACTCCTACAGGGATTTGCGTTCACCGCAGAAGTACTGGGCACTGAAGATCCCCTGTAGGAGAGAGCCTGCTCGCGATGGCGGCAATCCGGTCTATCAGTCCGGCTCACACCCCTTCAGCACCAACCGGATAATCGTCTGCGCTGCCGCTTCGTAATCGTCTTCATCCAGCTTGGCCTTGCCGGTAATGGCAGTGATCTGCCAGTCGAAGTCGGCGTATGTCTGGGTTGCTGCCCAGATGCTGAACATCAGGTGATTGGGGTCGATGGTTGCGATCTGCCCGCGGTCGATCCACGTCTGAATGCAGTCGATGTTGTGCTTGGCCTGGCTGTTGAGCTGTTCCACCAGGTCAGCGCTCAAGTGTGGGGCGCCGTGCATGATTTCGCTGGCGAACACCTTGGAGGCAAAAGGCAGGTCGCGGGAGATGCGGATTTTCGAGCGAATATAGCCGCTCAGCACTTCACTGGGCACACCGTCGGCGTTGAATGGCGTCGAGGCCTGCAGAATCGGCTCGATGATGCTTTCCAGGACCTCGCGGTAGAGGTTTTCCTTGGATTTGAAGTAGTAGTAGACGTTGGGCTTGGGCAATCCCGCCTTGGCGGCGATGTCACTGGTTTTGGTCGCAGCGAAGCCCTTGTCGGCAAATTCTTCACTGGCGGCACGCAGGATCAGTTCTTTGTTGCGCTCGCGGATAGTGCTCATAAACCCGGTGGTTCCTTGCCTGTGCTGGCGGTTGCGCATGGTAGCACCGGCTTCGCGCGGCGCTCAAGAATGCCCCGTCGCGCTGTGGGCAGGCTATGCTGCGCAGCATTCACTCTTCGAAGGAAAACTCATTCATGGCAGGAAGCAGTTTGCTGTTGCTGATCGACGACATCGCCGCGGTACTCGACGATGTGGCGTTGATGACCAAAATGGCTGCCAAAAAGACCGCTGGCGTACTCGGTGACGACCTGGCGCTCAATGCCCAGCAAGTGTCCGGCGTGCGGGCCGAGCGGGAAATTCCGGTGGTCTGGGCTGTCGCCAAAGGGTCGTTTCTTAACAAATTGATCCTGGTGCCCTCGGCGCTGGCCATCAGTGCATTCATTCCCTGGCTGGTCACACCGTTGTTGATGGTCGGTGGCGCTTACCTGTGTTTTGAAGGTTTCGAGAAACTCGCGCACAAATTCCTGCACAGCAAGGCCGAGGATCAGGCCGAGCATGCACAGCTGGTTGAAGCCGTAGCCGATCCGGCGACCGATCTTGTGGCGTTCGAAAAGGACAAGATCAAGGGGGCCATTCGCACCGACTTCATTCTGTCAGCGGAAATCATCGCCATTACCTTGGGCACTGTGGCGGGCGCTTCGCTGACCCAGCAGGTCATCGTGCTATCGGGCATTGCTATTGTGATGACGGTGGGTGTTTATGGCCTGGTGGCAGGCATCGTCAAACTTGACGATCTCGGCCTGTGGTTGACGCAGAAGCCCGGTCAGATGGCCAAAAGCATCGGCAACGGGATTCTGCGCGCCGCGCCTTACATGATGAAAAGCCTGTCGGTGATTGGTACGGCGGCGATGTTTTTGGTGGGCGGCGGGATTCTGACCCATGGTGTGCCGGTGATTCATCACTGGATCGAAAGCGTCAGCGCAAGTGCAGGCGGGGCGGGTTTTATCGTACCGATGTTGCTGAATGCCGTGGCGGGGATTGTGGCGGGTGCGGTGGTGTTGGCTGGGGTGATGGCTGTGAGCAAACTCTGGAAGGCTCTCAAAAACTGAAGCCTGGCACTCAACAATTGTAGGAGTGAGCCTGCTCGCGATGGCGGTATGTCAGTCAACATTAACGTTGAATGTCATATCGCTATCGCGAGCAGGCTCACTCCTACAGGGAATATGTGGTGTTGTTAACTGCATGAAAAAGGCCATTCGATTTGCATCGAATGGCCTTTTTTGTCGCCGCCGAACTTACTCGGCGATCTGCAACTTGCGCGACTCGGTGTACACGTAGCGCACTTTCTCGTACTCGAATGGCGAGTTCAGCTGACCATAGCGGAAGCTGGTCTGGTAACGACGGTCAACGCCGCGCAGCATCCAGACTTCAGGATGGTTCGAGCTGACTTCCGAGACGTTCAGGAAGTTGATCGCCGACTCGGCACTGAAGTCCACGGCCAGGCCACCGGTGTCACGGATGTTGGAAGGACCGAGGATCGGCAGCACGAAGTACGCGCCGCCCGGCACGCCGTAGAAGCCCAGCGTCTGGCCGAAGTCTTCACTCTGGCGCGGCAGGCCCATGGCGGTGGCAGGGTCCCACAGGCCGGCGATGCCGATGGTGGTGTTGAGCAACAGGCGTGCGGTGGTTTCCATCGAGCGCTTGCCTTTGAACTGCAGCAGGCTGTTCAACAGGTTCGGCACATCGCCGATGTTGTTGAAGAAGTTGCTGACGCCGGTGCGCAGGAAGCTCGGGGTGATATAGCGATAGCCATCGACGACGGGCAGGAACACCCATTGGTCGAAACGGTAGTTGAAGTGGTAAACGCGACGGTTCCACTGTTCCAGCGGGTCGTAGACGTTCAGCGCGTTGAGCGTCGAGCGTTCGAACTCGCGCTGATCCAGCCCCGGGTTGAAGTTGAGTTTGCTCAGCGGCTCTTTGAAGCCGTCACTGTCGACGACGACAGGGGCGTTGGCTTTGCTGTTGTCGGCATTGGCGACGCCTGCACAGAGTAACGCTGCGATAAGCAGGAGATATTTAGCCACGGAAGAACTCCAGCATGGCGTCGCTGTTGACGCGGTAATTAAGGTTGCCGCAATGGCCGCCCAATGGGTAAACGGTCAGGCGGTCGCCGAAGGTCTTGCGCAGGAAACCGAGGTCGCCCGGGCCGAGGATGACGTCGTCGGCGTTGTGCATGACGGAGATTTTCGGGCTGTCACGCAGGTAATCCTTGAGCGCATACAAGCTGACCTGGTCGATCAGTTGCAGCAGGCTGCCGCCGTCAGTGCGAGCGCGCCACATCGGGATGACCTGTTCGGTGATGTAGCAATCGAAGTCGCACTGCAGCGCACGCTTGAGGAATGGCGTGAGGCTGGTGCCTTCGGTGATCGGGTATTTCGGCGGGGTGATCAGGCCGCGGCGGTTGATCAGGTCCGAGGTAAAGGCAATGTCGGCCGCCGAGAAACGGAACGAAGTGCCAATGAGCATGGCCATCTGTTCGTTGGTCAGGTGCTGTTTGGACTGCTGGAAGTCGTAGAGCAGCGCATCGTTGAGGTCGATGTAGCCTTTTTGCTGGAAGTAGCGGGTCAGTTTGTTCAACACCAGTTCATAGAACGTCGTGCTGTTATTGATGCCCTTCACCTCGGTCTGAACGAGTTTGTCCAGATTGGTGATGGAGGTGTAGAGGTTGACCGGCGGGTTGAGCAGCAGGACTTTCTTGAAGTTGAAGCTGCGACGGGTTTCGTCCAGGTGCGCGACGAACGCGGCATCCAGTGCGCCGAGGCTATAGCCCGTCAGGTAATACTCGGTAACCGGCACTTTCGGGTTTTGTGCTCGAACCGCCTGCATCACCCGGTACATGTCTTCGGCATCTTCCTTGGTGATGCCCGGGGTCGCGAAGCGTGAGGCGGCGCTGATGAAGTCGAAGCTGGTCGGCGACGACAATTGCACAACGTGGTAACCCGCTTTGTAGTAGAGCTTCTTCAGGTACTCGTTAAGGCTGCTGTCATAGCGCGCACCGGTGCCGGCGATCAGGAAGATCAGCGGCGCCGCTTTATCCTGGGTCGCGATACGGTAGGTCAGTTTTTTTACCGCCCAGAAGTTATCCGGCAGTTCGAAGGCGCGCTCCGGTCGCAGGGTAATGCTGCGATCCTCCTGATTGATGTCGTCGTCCAGCGGCAGCTCCGGACGCAAGTCCGGTGGGGTCGTGGCAATGGTCGCCTCGAACGGGTTGGTCAAGGGGTAGCCATAACTGGCGGCGTCGATGTCGACCGCCAGTGCGGACGCACTCAAAATAAGGCCGCCAAACAGGGCGGCGAAGCGCAAGGAACGGAGCATGACTAGATCCCTTAGAGGAAGGTGCCGGATGAAGTTCGCAGGCTATGACCACAGGTTCGGCGCCAAAGTGCCACGCATCGGCACCAAACTGGCTTAATTCCGGGTAATAGTAGCTGGACGATACACTTTGCGGCTGTTTCATGACTAGTTATCTGTTACGCGCGTTTGCTTAAAACCGCGAGGGGATTAAGCTGGCCGCCGTTTTCGTCTATTGGAGTGCTCCATGTCTCGCCGTCTGCCCGTGATTTTGCTGCTTGTTTTGCTGCCATTGTGGCTGGCCGCCAGTTATGGCGCGCGTTATGGCTTCATGGAGGATGCGCAATGGGTCGGGATTTGCGTGGATGAGGCGAGTCGCTGGGAGTGTCAGGCTCGTTCGAACCTGGGCTTGATGATTCATTTCAACGTATTGGGCTGGTCAGCGGTCGCGACGGCTGTGATCGGATTTTTGCTGCCGGGGCGGGCAGGGTGGTGGTTGGCGGTGCTGGCGCTGGTGTTGGGGTTCCCGGCGTTGGCGTTGTACAACACGACGTTGGCTGTTTTTGCGGTGGTGATTGCTGCTTTGCGGTTGGTCAGGGCGCCTCGTACTGTTTGATAGTCAGTCATCGCGACCGTGCCCAGCAGGCGGGCGCGGTCAAAATGTAGGAGTGAGCCTGCTCGCGATGAGGCCGGTAAGGTTGGCAAATGTCCCCATCTAACATAGACAGGTTGCAGCTTCTACCTAACAGTTCTGATAGTAGACAGCCCTTCTGATAACTCCGAATCTAGCTATCCATCCCAAGGATATGAATCGGAGCAACGCCATGACTGCTCAGCGAGAGACGTTGCTCTGCCGCTATCAATACGACCCGCTGGACCGGGTAGTGAATTGCGCACCCTTGAATCAGGATGCTGTTCAGCGCTTTTATCGGAAAAACCGTCTGGCCACTGAGATCCAGGGGCCGGTGCGGTACTCGATGTTCGAGCATGAATCACAGCTCATGGCTCAACAGCAGCAGCGTGAGGCGGGGCGGGTTGACAGCGCTTTGCTCGCCACTGATTTGCAACGTTCGGTGTTGCATGCGGTTGCTGTCGATGAGCATCAACGGCCTGTTTATGCGCCCTATGGTCATCGGTCACCTGAAAACGGCTTGAGCAGTCTTTTGGGTTTCAATGGTGAGCGACGGGATCCGGTCACCGGGCATTATTTGCTCGGGAATGGGTATCGCGCGTTTAACCCGGTGTTGATGCGGTTTAACAGCCCGGACAGTTTGAGTCCGTTTGGGAAGGGTGGGGTGAATGCTTATGCGTATTGCGCGGGGGATCCGGTGAATCGGGTGGATCCTACTGGGGCTGTATTCGGAGCGATTCTTGGAGGCTTCAAAGATATTGCTAAAGGCACTCAAATATTGATTTCCGATTCTAGAAATTTTTTCCCAAGTTTAAAGCGCCCCGTCAAATACACCGGAAGGCAAGCAAATGCCGCAGCTAAAGCTCATAACAAAGCTGTTTCGAACTTCAAAAAAGTCGAAGAGGTGCAAGAACCATTGAGCCGGCAATACGAGAAACAGCTGCAAGAACAATCGAATAAGCTCGCTTCAACAAAAAAGCAAGCCATCGATGAAGGAGTAGCGGAGGGATCAACCGCATACGAACAGCGGATCAAACCGGATGTGTTGGCGGCGTTTGGCACGCATCAGGATTTGATGTCAAGTAATCGCAAACTTATGAACGCAAATATTGATGCGTATAAAACTTATAAGAAATTACAAACAGTGCTAGTGCTTGAAAAAATCCGTAAGGGAAAGTGAAATTGAACGTAGGCATTATTTTATGAGGGGTGTCTAACCCGCAAACACCGCCACAACGCCGCCACCATCAACACACTCACCAGCGCCCAACCCAAGGCCTGCTGATTCTGCAACCCTTCACGGAACAACTGCGGCGCAATGCCCGCACCGATAATAAACGTCAGCAACGCAATCTCCCGACGCGGCACGCTCACCGGGCGGCACAGATAGACCAGTGCCGGGACGATGAACGCCATGCTCGGGAAGCTGCGATAGCGCGGGTCGAACACCAGCTCCAGCATTGTCACCGCTGCCGCAAAGCCTGCGAACGCAACCAGCCAGCCGGCACGGCGTTCAAGCACGTTAAACGCACGCTCACGCCAGCCGGTACGGGCACTCAAGGTCAGCGCGGCATGGGCCAGTACCAGAAAATTCAACGCCGTCAGCAATCCGACCCACACCCATTCACTGGTGAACCGGGTAGTGACGCGTGCCAGATCGCCCCAGGCGCCAATCGAGCACGCCGCCAGCGCGCCGAGCAGCGGTAGAACCAGAGCAGCACGTGTGCTGCGTACACGCCCGCCAAGGATCAGCGTGCCCAGAAAGATAAAACCGCCCACAACCAGCCACTGCGACCAGTACGGCACATTCGACACCGGACCTGCCAGGACGCCCTTGTCCTGGCGATCCGCATCGAACAGCCCCCAGTAACCACCCACCGCGCCTTCACTGGCGCGTTTCCACGGCTGGTCAAACGCTTCGATCAGGTTGTAGTGCCAGCCTTGTTGTTCGGCCATGGCGACGAAGCCGCGAATGAACTTCGCCTCGTTGACCCGGCTCGGCAGGGCGGTCTCGCGCTGACGGCCTTCGCTCGGCCAACCGGTCTCGCCGATCACCACGTCCTTGGGGGCAAACTTGTTGCCGAACACCTGACGCACTTCAGCGACATGCTGGAGGGCGGCATCAATATTCGAAGGTTCATCTTCCCAATACGGCAGCAGGTGAATCGTCAGGAAGTCCACTGCTGGCGCGATTTCAGGGTGCTTCAGCCAGAACTCCCAGACGTCGGCGTAAGTGACAGGCTGTTTGACCTGGCTTTTGACTTTATTAATCAGTTTCGCCAGTTGCGGACCAGTCACTTCCTTGCGCAGCAGGGCTTCGTTGCCGACGATGACCGAGGTCACCACATCCGCGTTGGCGTTGGCCGAGGCGATCAGCAGGTCCACTTCTTTCTCGGTGTCCACAGGGTTGCTGTTGACCCAGGCGCCGATCATCAGCTTCAGGCCATGTTTGCGCGCCAGATCGGGCAGGGCTTCAAGGCCGGTCATCGAGTACGTGCGAATGCATTCAAAGCGGGTGGCCAGCAACGCGAGGTCCGCGTCCATGCGCTCGGGGCGCAATTTGAACGGCACGTCGAACGGCGACTGGTCTTTGTCGAACGGGGTGTAGGAGGCGCATTGCAACTTGTGCGTGGCGCTGGCCACGTCGGGCAGGATCACGGGTTTGCCCAGGCCGTACCAGAAGCCACCCAAGGCAAACAGTCCCAGCAGGCAAGCGAACAGGTAGGCAAAAAAAGGAAATCGGGAAGTCGCGGACATGGTCAGGCCGTGTGGGAGCAAAGCCGCGCATGTTACCTGCATTTGCCTCGCGCTTGGTGGCGTACCTGCTTTTGACATGCAAAGTTCGGGCGGATCGGCCTGCGTGCTTTGCCCGGTCAGGGTTAATGGCGTTCTGATGTCGTTTCTCGATGCCTTGAGGTCGCTGGCAGAGAAGGTCGCAGTTGTCGTGAGGTTGATGATCGACGCATCAGCGCTTTTGTAGAGACATCGCGTTGATGATCCAACGAGTTTGCAGTGAAGCGTGATGGGCGCACGGCGCACCAAAACGATACGTTGACGCGACTCGGCATCCGTCGAGCGCAGCACTTTCGGGGAAGTAACGATGAAGATGCGACGACTTTTAGGCGCGGGTGCCGCTCTGGTGCTTGCGATTGGCTCCACCATGGCCAATGCCGAGAGCAAAACCCTGAGCATCGGTTATGTCGACGGATGGTCCGACAGCGTTGCGACCACGCATGTGGCCGCCGAGGTGATCAAGCAGAAGCTCGGTTATGACGTGAAACTCCAGGCGGTGGCGACCGGGATCATGTGGCAGGGCGTGGCAACCGGCAAACTCGACGCGATGCTGTCCGCCTGGCTGCCGGTGACTCACGGCGATTACTGGACCAAGAACAAGGACCAGGTCGTCGACTACGGCCCGAACTTCAAGGACGCCAAAATCGGTTTGATCGTGCCGGAATACGTCAAAGCCAAGTCGATTGAGGACCTGAAAACCGACGATAGCTTCAAAGGTCGCATTGTTGGCATCGACGCAGGGTCGGGCGTGATGCTCAAGACCGATCAGGCTATCAAGGATTACGGCCTGACCAACTACACCCTCAAGGCCAGTTCCGGCGCCGGCATGATTGCCGAGCTGACCCGTGCCGAGAAGAAAAACGAATCCATCGCCGTCACCGGTTGGGTGCCGCACTGGATGTTCGCCAAGTGGAAACTGCGCTTCCTGGACGACCCGAAAGGCGTTTATGGCGCAGCTGAAACCGTTAACAGCATCGGCAGCAAAGAGTTGGCGACCAAAGCACCGGAAGTGGCCAAGTTCCTGAAGAACTTCCAGTGGGCGTCGAAAGACGAAATCGGCGAGGTCATGTTGGCGATTCAGGATGGCGCCAAGCCGGATGCAGCGGCGAAGGATTGGGTTGCCAAACACCCGGAGCGTGTTGCTGACTGGATTAAATAACAGTCACCTCGTTTAACCCTGTGGGAGCGAGCCTGCTCGCGATTGCGGTGCATCAGTCAGCGATGATGTTGACGGGTACACCGCTATCGCGAGCAGGCTCGCTCCCACATTTATTTCCGCGTGCTGGAGTTTGGCGAGTCTGTCATGTCGTTCTAATACTAAGGTCGTCTGGAACCTGGCCCGCAGCCGCATAGAGTGGATAACGTTCCAACAATAATCTGTGCTGCGAGGATAAAAACAATGAACGACAGCATTTACCTCTCGATTCAAAACAGCCCGCGCTTCAAGGAGCTGGTTAGTAAGCGAGAAAAGTTCGCCTGGATTCTTTCGGCGATCATGCTTGGGCTTTACTCCGGATTCATCCTTCTGATTGCTTACGGGCCGCATTTACTGGGGGCGAAAATCAGTCCCGAGTCATCGATTACCTGGGGCATTCCGATCGGTGTCGGGTTGATTCTCTCAGCCTTTATCTTGACCGCTATTTATGTGCGACGCGCCAATGGCGAATTCGACGACCTGAACAATGCGATTCTCAAGGAGGCTCAGCAATGATCCGGCGTCTGATGGCTCTATTGAGCATTGCAGCCTTTGCGCCTGGCGCGTGGGCGGCTGAAGCCCTGACGGGCGAAGTGCACAAACAACCGCTGAACATCCCTGCGATCCTCATGTTCGTGGCGTTCGTCGGCGCAACGTTGTACATCACATACTGGGCCTCGAAGAAGAACAATTCGGCAGCCGACTACTATGCAGCGGGTGGCAAGATCACCGGCTTCCAGAACGGTCTGGCCATTGCCGGTGACTACATGTCGGCTGCGTCTTTCCTGGGTATTTCTGCCCTGGTGTTCACGTCCGGCTACGACGGCCTGATCTACTCGATCGGCTTCCTGGTGGGCTGGCCGATCATTCTGTTCCTGATCGCCGAACGTCTGCGTAACCTGGGTAAATACACCTTTGCCGACGTGGCGTCCTACCGCCTTGGGCAAACCCAGATTCGCTCGCTGTCCGCGTGCGGTTCGCTGGTGGTGGTGGCGTTCTACCTGATCGCGCAAATGGTCGGCGCCGGCAAGCTGATCCAGCTGCTGTTCGGTCTCGACTATCATGTAGCAGTGATCCTGGTCGGCATCCTGATGTGCATGTATGTGTTGTTCGGCGGCATGCTGGCGACCACGTGGGTGCAGATCATCAAGGCTGTATTGCTGCTGTCCGGTGCCTCTTTCATGGCGCTGATGGTCATGAAGCACGTCAACTTCGACTTCAACGCACTGTTCTCCGAAGCCATCAAGGTTCACCCGAAAGGTGACGCGATCATGAGTCCGGGCGGTCTGGTGAAAGACCCGGTCTCTGCGTTCTCCCTGGGTCTGGCGCTGATGTTCGGTACCGCTGGCCTGCCGCACATTCTGATGCGCTTCTTCACCGTGAGTGATGCGAAAGAAGCTCGCAAGAGCGTGCTGTACGCGACCGGTTTCATTGGCTACTTCTATATCCTGACGTTCATCATCGGCTTCGGCGCGATCCTGCTGGTCAGCACCAACCCTGCCTTCAAAGATGCTGCTGGCGCGCTGTTGGGCGGCAACAACATGGCGGCGGTGCACCTGGCCAACGCGGTCGGCGGCAGTATCTTCCTGGGCTTTATCTCGGCAGTAGCGTTCGCGACCATTCTGGCAGTAGTTGCCGGTCTGACCCTGGCCGGTGCTTCGGCGGTGTCCCACGACCTGTATGCCAGTGTGATCAAGAAGGGCAAGGCTAACGAGAAGGATGAAATCCGCGTCTCGAAAATCACCACTATCGCTTTGGCAGTGCTGGCTATCGGTCTGGGCATTCTGTTCGAAAGCCAGAACATCGCGTTCATGGTGGGCCTGGCGTTCTCCATCGCGGCGAGCTGTAACTTCCCGGTGCTGCTGCTTTCCATGTACTGGAAGAAGCTCACCACGCGTGGTGCGATGATCGGCGGCTGGCTGGGTCTGATCAGCGCTGTTGGTTTGATGGTGCTCGGTCCGACCATCTGGGTGCAGATCCTGCATCACGAGAAGGCTATCTTCCCGTATGAGTACCCTGCGTTGTTCTCGATGGCCATTGCGTTTGTGGGGATCTGGTTCTTCTCGGTCACTGACAAATCCGCAGCAGGCGTCAAGGAACGGGCGTTGTTCTTCCCGCAATTTGTTCGTTCGCAGACAGGCTTGGGGGCGAGTGGGGCGGTTTCCCACTAAGGCTTCAGGTTTGTTTGAGTAAGGTGGGTTAAACAGAAATGCCCCGATCGAGAGATCGGGGCATTTTTTTGGGCGGTTATTGCATGTTCGAGACGCAAGGCTTGCCGGCGGAGGCGAATACATAGCCTCCTCGAGCCGCCTTTAGACCAGGTCGGTGCCGTCACGTCTGGCTTTTCGGATGTCACGATACACGCTGACGCATAAGGTGATCATCACCCCCGCCGCAATGACGGGCCAGATCAGCACATACAGGGTTAACGCAAAACTGGACATGGGGAAACTCCTTTGTCTTCAGTGACACATTCGTCGTTGTCATGAAAGGCGACGACGCGCTCGGCGATGCAGTCAAAATCGAAACGTTCGTCAGACAGCAAACTGACAAACACGCACACCAGCGTGCTGACGCCATAGGCGGTCAGTGAGCTGAGCAGTACCGGGTAATCACGCAAGAAGCCGAATGCGAACGGGGCCAGGATCAAAAACGCCAGCCCGCCCAACGCGAACCCTGCGGTGCGACCAAGGAATCCGAAGGCCATCAACCCGATGACTACTCCGCCACCTATCGACGCAAACAGCTCGAAAAACAGCGCCACTGCTCCTTGCAAAGGAAGGATTTCGAAGCGCGCAACCAGAAACATCAGGAAGCCCGCCATGGCGGCAGAGGTAAAGGCGGCATTGGTGATCCGTCCCCAATACAGACTGGCGATGACCGGAAACACGATGGCGCCCCATAACGCACCGACAAAGATGAGCATGGTCAGGATGTCCAGCTTGAGGCTGGCAAACACCACGGCAAGCATCGTCGCCGCGACCATGGTCAAACGTCCTACGAGCAACATGGTTTTTGGGTTTGGTTTGCCTTTGGCCAGGTTTTTCCCATAGACGTCAGTCATTACCAGCGCGGACAACGCCGATAAATCCGAATCGGCGGTTGATGACAGCGAGCCAATGACCATGATGAAAAACAGTCCGACTGCAAAGGGCGGCAAGTAGGTAGCGGCCATTTGCGGGATCAGGTTGTTCAAGTCGCCATCCACCGGTTGTACACCGGCCAGCAACGCCAGAAAGCCCAGCATCCCCAAGCCGATCACGATGGAGGCATAACCAATGGTCGCCGTGATAAAGGTCGACTTCATCAAATCCTCACGAACGGCGAACAGGCGTTGCGCGATGGTCTGATTGCCGATGGCATAGGCTAGCACTGCCACAAAATACGGTGCGCCCTGTTCCAAAATAGCTGTCTTTGAATAGAAGCTGGCTTGCTCCGCAGAGATATCCGGCATGCCCTGGGCGAACAAATCAGGGCCGCCAAGCTGGAAGAAAATAATGGGGATGATCACCACTGCAGCAAAAATCATGGCAACCAACTGGCCGAAATCGGTCATGACCGAGGAGCGAAACCCTGACCAGATGGTGTAACCCAAAACCCCGAACCCGGCGATCAACACGCCATGAATGAAACTCAGCGGCGACAGTACGGCAACCAGCGCACCCGCGGCGGTAAAATTGACCATCAGGCTGATCATGCTGCCGACGATGTTTGAGCCCGCGAGAATCATCTGGCTGGAGCGCCCGTGGCGAGCGTGCATGATCTCGGCCAAGGTGTGGGCCTTGGGTGCCAGTTCACGAAAACGCCGTCCGAACGGATAGATGAACAAAATCATCAACGCCCCCCAAAAGCCATAATGCATGGCGCCCGAGAGGCCGAACTTGTAACCGGAACTGGCGGAAGCGTAGAACGAGGCGGCCCAGATCCAGGTGGCCGTCATACTGGCAGCCGCCATGCCGAAGCCAATGGAGTTGTTGGAAACCATATAGCCATCGACGTTTTCGTCCTTGCGGCTCACCCGCAACGACACCAAAAAGGTCAGGCCGTAAAAACAGAACAGCAGCAAGAGGACAGTGGGGGTGGAAAGTTGGAACATTCCTTTCTCCTTTATGCGCGCCACGACGTTGCCACAGAGGCAACGAAATGCGCGTAGCAACCCGGGTTTTCCTGACAGGCAGGCAATAGCGAACGCAGGTCCGCGGGGTTGTTTTGTGAGGGCTGGCAAGAATCGAATCGCAAGGGGCGATTCAGGTCTGAAGGCAAAGCGCGCGCTAGCACGTTGAGCCCTTAGCTTGCAGCAAGAGCCGACGATAGCCGGAAGATGAGTCCTGTGTCAGAAACGAACAGTCCTGACATGGACAGGCGAAACTATACAGACTTGGAGCAAGATTAACTCGTTGTCTGTATACAATAATGTGCTGACGGGCCTGGCGCCGTCAGCGATGCGCACAAACAAAAACGGCCTCCTGCTCTTTATATAAGAGGCAGGAGGCCGTTTCCGGTACTGCAAAAGACGTTATCGCAAGACAGGTCTTATTTGCGGTCTTCCAGCTTGGTGATGTCGCGCGACTCGTAGCCGGTGTACAGCTGGCGCGGGCGGCCAATCTTGTACGGGCTGGAGAGCATTTCTTTCCAGTGGGAGATCCAGCCGACGGTCCGCGCCAGGGCGAAGATTACGGTGAACATGCTGGTTGGAATGCCGATCGCCTTGAGGATGATCCCCGAGTAGAAGTCGACGTTCGGGTACAGCGAGCGTTCGATGAAGTAAGGGTCGGTCAGGGCGATCTCTTCCAGGCGCATGGCCAGTTCGAGTTGCGGATCGTTGTTGATGCCCAGCTCTTTCAGTACTTCGTCGCAGGTCTGCTTCATCACGGTGGCGCGAGGGTCGCGGTTTTTGTAAACCCGGTGACCGAAGCCCATCAGTTTGAACGGATCGTTCTTGTCCTTGGCCTTGGCGATGAATTTGTCGATGTTCGACACATCGCCAATTTCATCCAGCATGGTCAGAACAGCTTCGTTCGCGCCGCCGTGGGCAGGGCCCCACAGTGCAGCGATACCGGCGGCGATGCAGGCGAACGGGTTGGCACCCGAAGAGCCGGCCAGACGTACGGTGGAAGTCGATGCGTTTTGCTCGTGGTCGGCATGGAGGATGAAGATCCGGTCCATGGCCTTGGCGAGTACCGGGCTGATCGGTTTGATCTCGCACGGAGTGTTGAACATCATGTGCAGGAAGTTTTCCGCGTACGTCAGGTCGTTGCGCGGGTACATCATGGGTTGACCCATGGAGTACTTGTAAACCATCGCTGCCAGGGTCGGCATCTTGGCAACCAGGCGGATCGCGGAGATTTCGCGATGCTGCGGGTTATTGATGTCGAGGGAGTCGTGGTAGAAGGCCGAGAGGGCGCCGACTACGCCGCACATGACGGCCATCGGGTGGGCGTCGCGACGGAAGCCGTTGAAGAAGGTCTTCAGCTGTTCGTGAACCATGGTGTGGTTCTTGACGGTGCTGACGAACTGGGCCTTCTGTTCTGCGGTCGGCAATTCGCCGTTGAGCAGCAGATAGCAGGTTTCCAGGTAGTCCGACTTTTCAGCCAACTGCTCGATCGGGTAACCGCGGTGCAACAGAATGCCGTTGTCGCCGTCGATATAGGTGATCTTCGACTCGCAGGAGGCGGTCGACATGAAACCAGGGTCAAAGGTGAAACGGCCCGTGGCCGTCAGGCCCCGAACATCGATAACATCGGGACCAACGGTGCCGGTTAAAATGGGCAGCTCGACGGGGGCTGCGCCCTCGATGATCAACTGCGCTTTTTTGTCAGCCATGTGGCCTCCTATTTATGCTTGAAATCATCAGACAGACCCCCCACGCAGGGCCCGCACCACTATAGTGAGATAAATTCGAATGTCAATTTGCCTAAAGTCTTGCTCCAGAAGGCTTTAACCGTACTTTTTCCTCGAAATTGCCTGCCATTTACGCCTTTTATTCAACTTGTGCAATGCGCTATTAGGGGAAGGTGAACGCGTTGTCATTAGTAGCCTAACTGTCTATACTCGGCCACCGACCGCCAGGGGCTTTTGGGCCTGCTTTATTGGGGGTCGCATCCCTGGGTGGTGGTTACCTGACCAGTGCACTCCCCAACAACTTTGCCCTGATTGTTAGGGGCTCTTCAGTGTGAAAAAAAAGCCGTGAAAAGCCAACGACCTGTAAACCTAGACCTAAGGACCATCAAACTCCCCATCACCGGCGTTACGTCGTTTCTTCACCGTGTTTCCGGCATCATCCTCTTCCTGGGCCTTGGCTTCATGCTTTATGCATTGGGCAAGTCTCTGGGTTCCGAGGAAGGTTTTGCCGACGTGAAGGCAACCTTGACCAGCCCGCTGGCCAAGTTCGTAGCATGGGGCCTCCTGTCCGCTCTTCTGTATCACCTGGTAGCCGGTGTGCGCCATTTGATCATGGATATGGGCATCGGTGAGACGCTGGAAGGCGGCCGCCTGGGCTCGAAAATTATCATCGCCATTTCCGTGGTGTTGATCGTTCTGGCAGGAGTTTGGATATGGTAACCAGCGTTACGAACCTTTCGCGTTCCGGCCTTTATGACTGGATGGCGCAACGTGTGTCTGCGGTCGTTCTCGCGGCTTATTTCATCTTCCTGATCGGATACCTCGCTGCGAACCCGGGCATTGGCTACGACCAATGGCACGGCCTGTTCGCCCACAACGGGATGCGTATCTTCAGTCTGCTGGCCCTTGTGGCCCTGGGCGCTCACGCCTGGGTCGGCATGTGGACCATCGCGACCGACTACCTGACGCCGATGGCGCTGGGCAAGTCCGCGACTGCAGTACGTTTCCTTTTCCAGGCAGTATGCGGCGTTGCGATGTTCGCTTACTTCGTCTGGGGTGTGCAGATTCTCTGGGGTATCTGATTCATGGCTAACATTCCAACGATTTCTTTCGACGCCATCATTATTGGTGGTGGCGGTGCCGGCATGCGCGCAGCGCTGCAATTGGCACAGGGCGGTCACAAGACTGCCGTAATCACCAAGGTTTTCCCGACCCGTTCGCACACTGTGTCCGCTCAGGGTGGCATTACCTGCGCCATCGCTTCGGCCGATCCGAACGATGACTGGCGCTGGCACATGTACGATACCGTCAAGGGTTCCGACTACATCGGTGACCAGGACGCTATCGAATACATGTGTCAGGAAGGCCCTGCTGCGGTCTTTGAACTGGACCACATGGGTCTGCCGTTCTCCCGTACAGAGCAAGGTCGTATCTACCAGCGTCCATTCGGCGGTCAGTCGAAGGATTACGGTAAAGGTGGCCAGGCTGCCCGTACCTGCGCCGCTTCCGACCGTACCGGTCACGCGCTGCTGCACACCCTTTATCAGGGCAACCTGAAAGCTGGCACCACATTCCTCAACGAGTACTACGCAGTTGACCTGGTGAAAAACCAGGACGGCGCATTCGTGGGTGTGATCGCCATCTGCATCGAAACGGGCGAGACCAGCTACATCCGCGCCAAGGCCACCGTTCTGGCGACTGGTGGTGCCGGTCGTATCTACTCGTCCACCACCAATGCCCTGATCAACACCGGTGACGGCGTCGGCATGGCCCTGCGTGCTGGCGTTCCGGTGCAAGACATCGAAATGTGGCAGTTCCACCCGACCGGTATTGCCGGCGCTGGTGTACTGGTGACTGAAGGTTGCCGTGGTGAAGGTGGTTACCTCATCAACAAGCACGGCGAGCGTTTCATGGAGCGCTACGCTCCGAACGCCAAAGACCTTGCCGGTCGTGACGTTGTTGCCCGCTCGATGGTTAAAGAAATCATCGCCGGTAACGGTTGCGGTCCGAATGGCGACCACGTACTGCTCAAGCTCGATCACCTGGGCGAAGAAGTACTGCACAGCCGTCTGCCAGGCATCTGCGAACTGTCCAAGACGTTTGCTCACGTTGACCCGGTTGTTGCTCCGGTTCCGGTTGTTCCGACTTGCCACTATATGATGGGCGGTGTTCCGACCAACATTCACGGCCAGGCGATCACCCAGGATGCCGAAGGCGTCGACACCATCATCCCTGGTCTGTTCGCAGTGGGTGAAGTGGCTTGCGTATCGGTACACGGTGCCAACCGTCTGGGCGGCAACTCGTTGCTCGACCTGGTTGTGTTCGGTCGTGCGGCCGGTCTGCACCTGGAAAAAGCGCTGACTGACGGCATCGAATACGATGACGCTACCGACGCCAACATCGAAACCGCCCTGGCGCGTCTGTCCGCTCTGAACGAGCGTACCGATGGCGAAGACGTGGCAACCCTGCGTCGCGAGCTGCAGAGCTGCATGCAGAACTACTTCGGTGTATTCCGTACCGGCGAATACATGCAGAAGGGTATTGCCCAGCTGGCTGACCTGCGCGTGCGCATCGCCAACGTCAAGATCAACGATAAGTCGCAGGCGTTCAACACTGCGCGTATCGAAGCGCTGGAACTGCAAAACCTGCTGGAAGTGGCCGAAGCCACCGCCATCGCTGCAGAGATCCGTAAAGAGTCCCGCGGTGCTCACGCCCGTGAAGACTTCGAAGACCGCGACGATGAAAACTGGCTGTGCCACACCCTGTTCTTCCCGGGTGACAAGCGCGTTACCAAACGTGCCGTAAACTTCTCGCCGAAAACTGTTCCGACTTTTGAACCTAAGATTCGGACTTATTAAGGGTGGCCGCCATGTTGAAAGTCAGCGTTTATCGTTACAACCCTGATCAGGACGCCGCGCCGTTCATGCAGGAGTTCCAGGTTGATACCGGTGGTAAAGACCTGATGGTGCTGGACGTGCTGGCCTTGATCAAAGAGCAGGACGAAGGTTTCTCCTATCGTCGCTCTTGCCGTGAAGGTGTTTGCGGTTCCGACGGCATGAACATCAACGGCAAAAACGGTCTGGCGTGCGTCACGCCGCTGTCCGCTGTCGTAAAAGGTAACAAGTTGGTTGTTCGTCCACTGCCAGGTTTGCCGGTCATTCGTGACCTGGTCGTCGATATGAGCATCTTCTACAAGCAATACGAGAAGGTGAAGCCTTACCTGCAGAACGACACGCCGGCTCCGGCCATCGAGCGTCTGCAGTCCCCTGAAGAGCGTGAAAAGCTCGACGGTCTGTACGAGTGCATCCTGTGCGCTTGCTGCTCGACCTCGTGCCCGTCCTTCTGGTGGAACCCGGACAAGTTCCTGGGTCCAGCTGCCCTGCTGCAAGCGTACCGCTTCCTGGCAGATAGCCGTGATACCAGGACGTCCGAGCGTCTGGCTTCGCTGGATGACCCGTTCAGCGTATTCCGCTGCCGCGGGATCATGAACTGCGTCAACGTATGTCCGAAAGGCCTGAACCCGACTAAGGCCATCGGTCACATTCGTAACATGCTTCTGCAAAGCGGCGTGTGATACAGCTGTAGTACCCGCAACATTGCTGTACCCGTAGATGCTACGGCGCAGGCTTCAACCGGCGCCGTAGTTTTAACCTGAGCAGCAGCCCATAAAGCTGCGGCTCTTATTTTGAAGAAATGAGACAAGCAGGGGCATCCGGGCTGGTACCCGGACTATCAGCGTGATCCAAGGTGGCTTGTTTTAGTCGCTGCATTCGGACTTCTGCAAGCGTGCTCGGTATCGACGCCGGTGGTGTTCCCCTAACCGAGGGTGACCAAGCATGCAAGAAAGCGTGATGCAGCGCATGTGGAACAGCGCCTACCTATCCGGTAGTAACGCTGCCTATGTGGAAGAGCTCTACGAGCTCTACCTGCACGACCCTAACGCTGTGCCAGAAGAGTGGCGCACCTACTTCCAGAAGTTGCCTGCTGACGGCAACACTGCCACCGATGTTTCGCACTCCACAATTCGCGATCATTTCGTCTTGCTGGCAAAGAACCAGCGCCGCGCACAACCGGTTTCCGCCGGCAGCGTGAGCAGTGAGCACGAGAAGAAGCAAGTTGAAGTGCTGCGATTGATCCAGGCTTACCGTATGCGTGGCCACCAGGCAGCCCAGCTTGACCCGCTGGGGCTGTGGCAGCGTCCTGCACCTGCAGACCTGTCGATCAATCATTACGGCTTGACCAATGCCGATCTTGATACGACCTTCCGTGCCGGAGACCTGTTCATCGGCAAAGAGGAAGCGAGCCTACGCGAAATTCACGAAGCGTTGCAGCAGACATATTGCCGCACCATCGGCGCCGAATTTACGCACATCACCGATTCCGAGCAGCGCCAGTGGTTCCAGCAGCGTCTGGAAAGCGTGCGTGGCCGTCCGACGTACTCCGCCGATATCAAGAGCCATTTGCTTGAGCGCGTGACTGCCGGTGAAGGCCTGGAAAAATACCTGGGTACCAAATACCCGGGCACCAAGCGTTTCGGTCTGGAAGGCGGCGAGAGCCTGATTCCGATGCTTGACGAGCTGATCCAGCGTTCCGGTTCCTACGGCACCAAGGAAATCGTTATCGGCATGGCCCACCGTGGCCGTCTGAACGTTCTGGTCAACACCTTCGGCAAGAACCCGCGCGAGCTGTTCGACGAGTTCGAAGGCAAGAAGAAGGTCGAGCTGGGTTCCGGTGACGTTAAATACCACCAGGGCTTCTCGTCCAACGTGATGACCACCGGTGGTGAAGTTCACCTGGCCATGGCGTTCAACCCGTCCCACCTGGAAATCGTTTCCCCGGTGGTCGAGGGTTCGGTTCGCGCCCGTCAGGATCGTCGTAACGACCCTACCGGCGAGAAGGTTCTGCCGATCTCCATCCACGGTGACGCGGCATTCGCCGGTCAGGGCGTGGTGATGGAAACCTTCCAGATGTCGCAGACCCGCGGTTTCAAAACCGGCGGCACCGTGCACATCGTGATCAACAACCAGGTTGGTTTCACCATCAGCAACCCGCTGGACTCGCGTTCCACCGAGTACGCCACCGACGTTGCCAAAATGATCCAGGCGCCGATCCTCCATGTGAATGGTGATGATCCGGAAGCCGTGTTGTTCGTGACCCAGCTGGCCATCGATTACCGCATGCAGTTCAAGCGTGACGTGGTGATCGACCTGGTCTGCTACCGTCGTCGCGGCCACAACGAGGCCGACGAGCCGAGCGGCACCCAGCCGATCATGTATCAGCAGATCACCAAGCAGCGCACCACCCGTGAGCTGTACGCCGATCGTCTGACCCAGGGCGGTGTGGTCGACGCAGAGCGTGTTCAGGCGAAAGTCGACGAATACCGCAATGCGCTGGACAACGGTCTGCATGTTGTAAAAAGCCTGGTCAAAGAGCCGAACAAAGAGTTGTTCGTGGATTGGCGTCCGTATCTGGGCCACGCCTGGACCGCGCGTCACGACACTCGCTTCGATCTGAAAACCTTGCAGGAACTGTCCGCCAAGCTGCTGGAAATTCCAGAAGGCTTCGTGGTTCAGCGCCAGGTCTCGAAAATCTACGAAGACCGTCAGAAGATGCAAGTCGGCGGCCTGCCGATCAACTGGGGTTATGCCGAAACCATGGCGTACGCGACCCTGGCGTTCGAAGGTCACCCGATCCGCATGACGGGTCAGGACATCGGTCGCGGTACGTTCTCGCACCGTCACGCTGTCTTGCACAACCAGAAAGACGCGGGTACCTACATCCCGTTGCAAAACCTGTACAAGGGCCAGCCGCGTTTCGACCTGTACGATTCGTTCCTGTCCGAAGAAGCCGTACTGGCGTTCGAATACGGTTACTCGACCACCACGCCTGAGGCGCTGGTGATCTGGGAAGCCCAGTTCGGCGACTTCGCCAACGGTGCCCAGGTGGTTATCGACCAGTTCATTACCAGTGGCGAGCACAAGTGGGGCCGTCTTTGCGGTCTGACCATGCTGCTGCCGCACGGTTATGAAGGTCAGGGTCCGGAGCACTCTTCGGCTCGTCTGGAGCGTTACCTGCAGCTGTGCGCCGAGCACAACATCCAGGTAGCCGTGCCGACTACGCCGGCTCAGATCTACCACTTGCTGCGTCGTCAGGTGATCCGCCCGCTGCGCAAGCCGTTGATCGTGCTGACTCCAAAGTCGCTGTTGCGTCACAAACTGGCCGTGTCGACCCTGGAAGATCTGGCCGAAGGTTCGTTCCAGACCGTTATCCCGGAAATCGATGTTCAAGACCCGAAAAAGGTCGAGCGCATTGTTCTGTGCAGCGGCAAAGTCTACTACGACCTGTTGGAAAAACGCCGTGCCGAAGGTCGTGACGACATCGCCGTCGTGCGTATCGAGCAGCTGTACCCATTCCCTGAGGACGACTTGAACGAAGTCCTGGCTCCGTACACCAACCTCAAACATATCGTTTGGTGTCAGGAAGAGCCGATGAACCAGGGTGCCTGGTACTGCAGCCAGCATCACATGCGCCGCATCGTTGGCAATCACAACAAGGCACTCGTACTCGAGTACGCCGGTCGTGACGCTTCCGCTGCACCAGCTTGTGGTTATGCATCGATGCACGCCGAACAGCAGGAAAAACTGCTGCAAGACGCCTTTACTGTTTAACGCCTTCGCGCACCTGAAACCGAATTTAAGGACCCACAGATAATGGCTATCGAAATCAAAGCCCCCACTTTTCCGGAATCGGTTGCCGATGGCACCGTTGCCACCTGGCACAAACAACCGGGCGACGCTGTAAAGCGTGATGACCTGATCGTCGATATCGAAACCGACAAGGTTGTTCTGGAAGTGTTGGCTACCGCTGACGGCGTGCTGGGCGCTATCGTCAAGAACGAAGGCGACACCGTTCTGTCCGACGAAGTGCTGGGTTCCATCGAAGCGGGCGGCGCTGCTGCCGCTCCAGCTGCCGCCGCAGCACCTGCTGCTGCACAAACTGCTGCTCCTGCTGCTGAAGGCGAAGACGATCCTGTTGCTGCACCGGCTGCTCGCAAGCTGGCTGAAGAAAACGGCATCAACATCTCCTCCGTTGCCGGTACTGGCAAAGGCGGTCGTGTGACCAAGGAAGACGTGGTTGCAGCTGTTGCCGCCAAGAAATCCGCGCCTGCTGCCGCGCCTGCCAAGGCTGCTGCACCGGCTGCCGCTGCTCCGGTTTTCGCCGCTGGCGACCGCATCGAGAAGCGCGTTCCGATGACCCGTGTGCGGGCCACCGTTGCCAAGCGTCTGGTTGAAGCTCAATCGAACATGGCAATGCTGACGACTTTCAACGAAGTCGACATGACTGAAGTCATGGCGCTGCGTTCGAAGTACAAGGATCTCTTCGAGAAGAGCCATAACGGCGTACGCCTGGGCTTCATGTCGTTCTTCGTCAAGGCGGCTACCGAAGCGCTGAAACGCTTCCCGGCTGTCAACGCATCGATCGACGGTGCCGACATCGTTTACCACGGCTACGCTGACGTCGGCGTTGCTGTTTCCAGCGACCGTGGCCTGGTTGTACCGGTTCTGCGTAACGCCGAACTGATGAGCCTGGCTGAAATCGAAGGCGGCATCGCCACCTTCGGCAAGAAGGCTCGTGACGGCAAATTGTCCATGGACGAAATGACCGGCGGCACGTTCACCATCACCAACGGTGGTACCTTCGGTTCGATGATGTCGACCCCGATCGTCAACCCGCCGCAGGCGGCTATCCTGGGCATGCACAACATTCTGCAGCGTCCTATGGCGATCAACGGTCAGGTCGTTATCCGTCCGATGATGTACCTGGCTCTGTCCTACGATCACCGTCTGATCGATGGCAAAGAAGCTGTGACCTTCCTGGTTACCATCAAGAACTTGCTGGAAGACCCGGCTCGTTTGCTGCTGGATATCTGATAGAAGCGGCTGCAGGTCTCAAGCTTCAAGCGGCAAGAAATTGCGGCTTGGCTTGAGGCTTGCGGCTTCAAGCTTGTTGCCAAAAGAGGATTTTTTGAATGTCGCAGAAATTTGACGTAGTAGTGATCGGCGCGGGCCCTGGCGGCTATGTGGCTGCCATCAAAGCAGCGCAGCTGGGTCTCTCGACGGCCTGCATCGAGAAATACACCGACGGCGAAGGGAAGCTCGCGCTGGGCGGTACTTGCCTGAACGTCGGCTGCATTCCATCCAAGGCGCTGCTGGACAGCTCCTGGAAATACAAGGAAGCCAAAGAAGGCTTCGCGATCCACGGTATCAATCACGCTGGCGTGACCATGGACGTGGCTGCAATGGTTGGCCGTAAAGCCAACATCGTCAAAGGCCTGACCTCTGGCGTTGCAACCCTGTTCAAGGCTAACGGCGTAACGTCCCTGCAAGGCCACGGCAAACTGCTGGCCGGCAAGCGCGTTGAGCTGACCAAGCCAGACGGCACCGTTGAAATCATCGAAGCCGAGAACGTGATTCTGGCTTCGGGCTCGCGCCCGATCGATATTCCACCGGCTCCTGTTGACCAGAACGTGATCGTCGACTCGACTGGCGCACTGGAATTCCAGTCCGTGCCTAAGCGCCTGGGCGTGATAGGCGCTGGCGTCATCGGCCTGGAACTGGGTTCGGTATGGTCGCGTCTGGGTTCCCAGGTCGTCGTTCTGGAAGCGCTGGAGAAGTTCCTGCCGGCCGCTGACGAAGCGGTTTCCAAGGAAGCCTTCAAGACCCTGACCAAACAAGGTCTGGACATCAAGCTGGGCGCTCGCGTTACCGGTTCCAAAGTGAACGGCGACGAAGTCGTTGTGAACTACACCGATGCCAATGGCGAACAGAACATCACGTTCGACAAGCTGATCGTTGCCGTTGGTCGCCGTCCAGTGACCACCGAACTGTTGGCTGCCGACAGCGGTGTGAACATCGACGAGCGCGGTTTCGTTTTCGTTGACGACCAGTGCGCTACCAGCGTTCCGGGCGTTTACGCGATCGGTGACGTGGTTCGCGGCATGATGCTGGCGCACAAGGCGTCCGAAGAAGGCATCATGGTCGTTGAGCGCATCAAGGGCCACAAAGCCCAAATCAACTATGACCTGATCCCGTCTGTTATTTATACTCACCCGGAAATCGCATGGGTGGGTAAAACCGAGCAGACCTTGAAAGCCGAAGGCGTTGAAGTTAACGTCGGCACCTTCCCGTTCGCCGCTTCTGGCCGTGCCATGGCAGCCAACGATACCGGTGGTTTCGTCAAGGTCATCGCCGATGCCAAGACTGACCGCGTATTGGGCGTCCACGTCATTGGCCCGAGCGCTGCAGAACTGGTTCAGCAGGGCGCGATCGGTATGGAATTCGGCACCAGCGCTGAAGACCTGGGCATGATGGTTTTCTCCCATCCGACCCTGTCTGAAGCCTTGCACGAAGCAGCTCTGGCTGTGAATGGCGGCGCCATCCACATCGCCAACCGCAAGAAGCGTTAAGACAATAAGAAACCACGGCGGTATAGCCCGTCGTGAGCCTTGCATGCAAAGCTCACCGCGGAACATCCGCTGGACGCAGTCTTGCGTAGTTGCACCGGTTGTCCGGAAAGGCTACGCAAGCAGCAGTCACAGGTGGTGCGGCACTTGAACAAGTGCAGCACCGAATGCGCAGTACCTAACGAAGACGGTAATAAGCATGAATCTTCACGAGTATCAGGGTAAGCAGCTGTTCGCTGAGTACGGCCTGCCAGTATCCCAGGGTTTCGCCGTAGACACCCCGGAAGCAGCAGCAGAAGCTTGCGACAAAATCGGTGGTACCGAGTGGGTTGTCAAAGCCCAGGTCCACGCTGGTGGTCGCGGTAAAGCGGGCGGCGTAAAGCTGGTTCGCAGCAAAGAAGACGCCAAAGCATTCGCACAGCAGTGGCTGGGCAAGCGTCTGGTGACTTACCAGACTGATGCCAATGGTCAGCCAGTCACCAAGATCCTGGTTGAATCGTGCACTGATATCGCTAAAGAGCTGTACCTGGGCGCTGTCGTTGACCGTTCCAGCCGTCGTATCGTGTTCATGGCTTCCACCGAAGGTGGCGTGGACATCGAGAAGATCGCTCACGACACGCCTGAAAAAATCCTGAAGGCCACTATCGATCCACTGGTTGGCGCTCAGCCGTTCCAGGGTCGCGAGCTGGCATTCCAGCTGGGTCTGGAAGGCAAGCAAGTTGCTCAGTTCGCCAAGATCTTTGTAGGTCTGGCCAAACTGTTCAAGGATCACGACCTGGCTCTGCTGGAAGTGAACCCGCTGGTGATCAAGGCTGACGGCGATCTGCATTGCCTCGACGCCAAGATCAACATCGACGCCAACGCCATGTACCGTCAGCCTAAGCTGAAAACTTTCCACGATCCGTCGCAAGACGATCCGCGCGAAGCGCACGCTGCCAAGTTCGAACTGAACTACGTAGCACTGGAAGGCAACATCGGTTGCATGGTCAACGGTGCTGGCCTGGCCATGGGTACCATGGACATCGTCAACCTGCATGGCGGCAAACCAGCCAACTTCCTCGACGTGGGCGGCGGTGCTACCAAAGAACGCGTTACCGAAGCGTTCAAGATCATCCTGTCCGACACTAACGTCGCTGCAGTATTGGTCAACATCTTCGGCGGCATCGTTCGTTGCGACATGATTGCCGAAGGCATCATCGGCGCTGTGAAAGAAGTCGGCGTGAAAATCCCGGTTGTTGTTCGCCTTGAAGGCAACAACGCTGAGCTGGGCGCTAAAGTACTGGCAGAAAGCGGTTTGAACATCATCGCTGCTACCAGCCTGACCGACGCTGCTCAACAAGTTGTCAAAGCTGCGGAGGGCAAATAATGAGCGTCCTGATCAATAAAGACACCAAAGTTATCTGCCAGGGTATTACCGGTTCGCAAGGTAGTTTCCACACCCAGCAAGCCATCGAATACGGCACCAAGATGGTTGGTGGCGTTACTCCTGGCAAAGGCGGCACCGAGCACCTGGGTCTGCCAGTGTTCAACACCGTGAAAGATGCTGTAGCTGCCACTGGCGCCACCGCCAGCGTGATCTACGTTCCAGCTCCTTTCTGCAAAGACTCGATCCTGGAAGCTGCTTTCGGCGGCATCAAGCTGATCGTTTGCATCACCGAAGGCATTCCTACCCTGGACATGCTGGACGCTAAAGTTAAGTGCGACGAGCTGGGCGTAGTCCTGATCGGCCCTAACTGCCCAGGCGTGATCACCCCAGGCGAATGCAAGATCGGCATCATGCCAGGTCACATTCACTTGCCAGGCAAGGTCGGTATCGTTTCCCGTTCCGGCACCCTGACCTACGAAGCTGTGAAGCAGACTACTGACGCCGGTTTCGGTCAGTCGACTTGCGTCGGCATCGGTGGTGACCCGATCCCGGGTTCGAACTTCATCGACATCCTGAAGCTGTTCCAGGAAGACCCGAAGACCGAAGCGATCGTTATGATCGGTGAGATCGGCGGTTCGGCTGAAGAAGAAGCGGCTGCCTACATCAAGGCAAACGTGACCAAGCCGGTTGTTTCCTACATCGCTGGTGTGACTGCCCCTGCAGGCAAGCGCATGGGCCATGCTGGCGCAATCATCTCTGGCGGCAAAGGCACTGCAGACGAGAAGTTTGCTGCCCTGGAAGACGCAGGCGTTAAAACCGTGCGTTCGCTGGCAGACATCGGCAAGGCTTTGTCCGAGCTGACCGGTTGGGCGATCAAATAAGCCTCGTGCTTGGCTGACGCTTCACCAGACAAAGGCCACCTTCGGGTGGCCTTTGTCGTTTTCGGTGCATAGTACTGGGCCTTTGGCGAGGGGATTTAGCGAAACGTCGCGGTGCGACGTTTCGCTAAATCCCCTCGCCACAAAGTTCTGTGCAAGTAAATAAGATATGTAAATGCGACATTGAAATGTCGCGTATCGGATAGTTCGCCCTCTAACAGTGCGTTCGTCACCCAAATTAGTTAGGCTAGCCGCCATTTTTGCGTCAGCGTCCCACAAGGAAGCGTCGCGCTAAAAGGGTCAGTCCTATGCGGACCGACAGCATTTCCCTCACCCATAAGGGAAATCCCTCTCTAAATTCCGATTCAGTAGTGTGGTATTTCCTTAATGAAAGTGTTGAAAGGCCAGGACATCCTGGCACTTGGTTTTATGACGTTTGCCCTGTTTGTCGGGGCTGGCAATATCATCTTCCCGCCTATCGTCGGTTTGCAGTCCGGGCCTCATGTCTGGATGGCGGCGCTAGGGTTCCTGATCACTGCAGTCGGTTTGCCGGTCATCACCGTTGTAGCCCTGGCCAAGGTCGGCGGCGCCATGGATGCATTGAGCAGCCCGATCGGTAAAGTCGCCGGAGGCTTGCTGGCCGCCGCGTGCTACCTCGCTGTAGGCCCTTTGTTCGCCACTCCCCGAACCGCTACCGTGTCGTTCGAAGTCGGCTTGGCACCGCTGACGGGTGAAAGCCCGCTGGCGCTGTTCCTCTATAGCTCGGTGTACTTCCTGCTTGTGTTCTTCATTTCGCTCTACCCGGGCCGACTGCTGGATACCGTAGGACGTTTCCTCGCGCCGCTGAAGATCATCGCCCTGGCGGCACTCGGTATTGCAGCGTTTGCTTTGCCAGCCGGTGATGTCGGTGTGGCCACGCCGGAATACGTGGCGGCTCCATTCTCCCAAGGCTTCATCAATGGTTACCTGACCATGGATACGCTGGGTGCGCTGGTGTTCGGCATCGTGATCGTCAACGCCATCCGCTCTCGTGGCGTTGATTCGCCGGTGCTGATTACCCGTTACGCGATCATTGCAGGGCTGATCGCCGGCGTGGGCCTGGCGCTGGTTTACGTCAGTCTGTTCCGTCTTGGGTCGGGCAGCCATGAAGTGGCGGCCGGGGCTACCAACGGTGCGGCAGTGCTGCATGCCTATGTCCAACACACCTTCGGTTCGCTGGGCAGCGGTTTCCTTGCGGTGCTGATCTCTTTGGCGTGCCTGGTCACAGCGGTCGGTCTGACCTGCGCTTGTGCCGAGTACTTCAGCCGTGTGCTGCCACTGTCTTACAAGACCCTGGTGATTATCCTGGCGGCGTTTTCCCTCCTGGTGTCCAACCTGGGGCTCACCAAGTTGATTGCGTTCTCGATCCCGGTCCTGACCGCCATCTACCCGCCGTGCATCGCGTTGGTGGCGCTGAGCTTCTGCAAAGACTTCTGGCATGAGCAGGGCCGCATCGTCGGTCCGGTGATGCTGGTGTCGTTCATCTTCGGCCTGATCGATGCGCTTAAAGGCGCAGGTCTCGCGGACTGGATGCCTGCGCAGTTGTCCCACTTGCCGCTCAGCGAGCAAGGTTTGGCGTGGCTGGTGCCATCGGTCATGACGCTGGTGGTCGCAGTGGTCTGCGATCGCCTGCTGGGCAAACGCGAAGAAGCGTTGGCTTAAGCGTCCTCAAGGCCCGTCACAAACGGGCTGCGAGCACACAGGAAATGCCCCGTATCAATCGATGCGGGGCATTTTTTTTGCAAACGGTGCAGTGTCTTTTTTCCTGATCTATCGTCGAACCACAGACAGTAAGCGCAAGGCTTGCCGACGCCACCACATCACAAGGACCTGCATGTCGTTCATCCACGCCAACCTGATCCATCTTCTCGCCGCGCTCTGGTTTGTCATCTGCTGGGGCGGCTACACCCGTTATGCCACGTGGAAAGGCCGCGACACCGCCTGCCTGGCCAGTGTGCTGCATCTTTATCGTGAAGACTGGATGCGCCGTATGCTGTTGCGCGACAACCGCATTGCCGACGCCAGTGTGATTGGCAACCTGGAACGTAATGCATCGTTCTTCGCCTCCAGCACGCTGATTATTCTGGCCGGTATCCTCACCGTGCTGGGTGCGTCCGAAAGGGCGGTGTCGTTGCTGGCGGATATCCCGATGGTGCAGCAGGCGTCCCAGGGCATGTCAGAGATCAAGCTGCTGTGCCTGGCAATGGTTTTTGTCTATGCGTTCTTCACGTTCAGCTGGTGCATGCGGCAATACAACTTTGCGGCCATCCTGGTCGGATCGGCCCCCATGGTCGGTGAGCGACATGTGTCCGAGCAGGAACGAAAGGCTTTTGCTGCCCGCGCCGCTCGTGTCATTTCCATGGCTGCCAACCAGTTCAACTTCGGGCTGCGCTCCTATTACTTTGGCATGACGATGCTGGCCTGGTTTGTCAGCCCGTGGTTGTTCATGCTGTTGAGTACCGGTGTGGTGCTGGTGCTGTACCGACGCGAGTTTCATTCTGACGTTCTCGACGTGATGGTCTATACCCCTACAGAGGCGCCATTGCCTGAAGCGAACAAAGAGGCTGTTTGATGAGTATTCCGTTTTGGTGTGTGTTTATCAGTGCATTGCTTATTTATGTGGCGCGCATGCCCGTTGCCAAAGCCATGAAAGAGCAGGGTGGTTACAACAATCATCTGCCGCGCCAGCAACAGGCACAACTCACCGGGTTCGGCGCGCGTGCGGTGGCGGCTCATCAGAACAGCATTGAAGCGTTCATTTTGTTTGCCGTCGGTGTCTTGATGGCTCACACCACGCAAACGGCGGGATGGTTGATTGACTCGCTGGCCATCATCTTTGTTATTTCCCGCATCATCTATCTGCTGTGCTACTGGGGCGATCTGGCCTGGCAACGCAGTCTGGTTTGGATCGTCGGATTAGTGTGTTCTTTGTTGCTGATGATTAGTCCGACTTTTAGAACTATTTTGCTGTAACCCTAGAGCCAAATCGCAGACAAAAGAAAACCCGCACTTGGCGGGTTTTCTTTGCGACGCTAAAAACGATTTAGTTTTTAGGTGCTTCTTTTGCAGCTGCTTCGTTCGATTCAGCCTGAGCTTTGGCAGCTTCAGCGTTTTCTTTCGCTGCGTCGTTCACTTTATCCTGAGCTTTGTTCATGTCTTGCTGAGCTTGCTCAGCATGTTGGTTAGCATCTTGAGCTTTGTCCTCGGATTTTTTATCGCAGGCTGCGAGACCGAGGGAAGCGGTCAACATCAAGGCAATAGCTAAAGTCTTCTGCATGGGGTGTTTCTCCTTATGGAAAATATCTACTGGCCTTTCGAGCACAGCCGTCATCGTTAAGTTCCTCAATTCTCACAGATATATAAGATTATTCTGACGGGAACTTTTGCCCGATCCCGTGGGTATGACGACCGAGCATCTAAATGGAGTTTTAATCATGGCTGAAAACCCTGTTTTTGAGCGTGCCACGCGATTCCTTTCCGCTTTGCGCCACTGTCAGGTGCTCGGGTTGCGAGTTCACAGCGCCAGCAACGAAGGGCTCACCGTCATCCTGCCTTACAGCCCGCAGATTGTCGGGAATCCGCAAACCGGGGTTATACATGGCGGCGCTCTGACCTCGCTGTTGGACACGGCCTGCGGCATGTCCACGCTGTGCGTACTGCCCGAATTCGAAGTCTGCCCGACACTCGACCTGCGCATCGATTACATGCATGCCGCCGAACCCCATAAAGATGTCTATGGTTTCGCCCAATGCTATCGAGTGACCACCGATGTGATCTTTGCCCGCGGTTTTGCCTATCAGGACGATCCCGAACAGCCTATTGCCCATGTCGTCGGCACATTCATGCGCATGGGCACGGCGGTTAAAGGCACTAAAGGTTTTGGTGGCGCGATCGCCAGCGGTACGAAATGAGGAGTGCGAAATGACTGACACGATCAAGGATCAGCTTAAGCAGGCCCATGAGCACGGGGATTACGCGCCACTTCTGGATATGATTCCCTACGCCAGGCTGATCGGCGTCGAATGTTCACGCGTAGGGGATGAGCTGCTGTTCCGTCTGCCGGCCAATAAAGACAACATTGGTAACCCTTTGCTACCGGCCATCCATGGTGGCGTGATTGCCGGTTTCATGGAGCTGTCCGCCGCGCTGCACCTGCTGATTTTTACCGGTTCGCCGGAGGTACCGAAGATCATCGACTTTTCCCTCGATTACCTGCGTGCAGGGCACTTTCGCGACACCTGGGCTCGATGTCAGGTCGCCCGTCAAGGCCGCCGTGTCGCCAACGTGGCGATTACCGCCTGGCAAAGCACCGAAGCCGAACCCATCGCGACGGCGCGCGCCCACTTCAAAATCGAAGAGCCCTTGAAATCCTGATCACTGCCCCCAACTTTGATGACAACCCGCCGTCGACCCTGAAGGTCACGGCCACTGCCATCTGATTGGAGTTTGATGACCATGAGTGTGGAAACTCAAAAGGAAACGCTGGGCTTCCAGACCGAGGTGAAGCAGCTGCTGCACCTCATGATCCATTCGCTGTATTCCAACAAGGAAATTTTCCTTCGCGAATTGATCTCGAACGCCTCTGACGCTGTCGACAAATTACGTTTTGAAGCCCTGGCCAAGCCAGAGCTGCTGGAAGGTGGCGCGGAACTTAAAATCCGTGTGAGCTTCGACAAGGACGCTAAAACCGTCACGCTCGAAGACAACGGTATCGGCATGAACCGCGAAGAGGCGATTGCTCACCTGGGCACCATCGCCAAGTCCGGCACCGCTGACTTCATGAAGCACCTGTCGGGCGATCAGAAGAAAGACTCGCACCTGATCGGTCAATTCGGTGTTGGTTTCTACTCTGCGTTCATCGTTGCCGATAAGGTTGACGTGTTCAGCCGTCGTGCCGGTGATGCTGCCAGCGAAGGTGTGCACTGGTCGTCCAAGGGCGAAGGTGACTTTGAAGTCGCCACCATTGAGAAGGCTGACCGTGGCACTCGCATCGTCCTGCACCTGAAATCCGGTGAAGACGAATTCGCTGATGGCTGGCGTTTGCGCAACATCATCAAGAAGTACTCCGATCACATTGCCTTGCCGATCGAGTTGCCGAAAGAAGTGGCAGCCGTTGAAGGTGAAGAGGCACCGGCCGTTGAATGGGAAACCGTCAACCGCGCCAGCGCCCTGTGGACTCGTCCTCGCAACGAAGTGAAGGACGAGGAGTACCAGGAGTTCTACAAGCACATCGCTCACGATTTCGAGAACCCGCTGAGCTGGAGCCATAACAAGGTCGAAGGCAAGCTGGAATACAGCTCGTTGCTTTACGTGCCGGCCCGTGCTCCGTTCGACCTGTACCAGCGTGAAGCGCCGAAAGGCCTGAAGCTGTATGTGCAGCGCGTGTTCGTCATGGATCAGGCTGAGTCGTTCCTGCCGTTGTACCTGCGCTTCATCAAAGGCGTGGTCGATTCCAATGATCTGTCGCTGAACGTGTCGCGGGAAATCCTGCAGAAAGACCCGATCATCGATTCCATGAAGTCGGCGCTGACCAAGCGCGTTCTGGACATGCTGGAAAAACTGGCGAAAAACGATCCTGAGCAATACAAGGGTTTCTGGAAGAATTTCGGTCAGGTCATGAAAGAAGGCCCGGCAGAAGACTTCGCCAACAAAGAGAAAATTGCTGGCCTGCTGCGGTTTGCATCCACTCAGGGTGAAGAAGGCGAGCAAGTGGTTTCCCTGGCCGAATACCTGGCTCGCGCCAAGGACGGTCAGGACAAGATCTACTACCTGACCGGCGAAACCTACGCACAAGTCAAAAACAGCCCGCACCTGGAAGTCTTCCGCAAGAAAGGCATCGAAGTGCTGCTGCTGACCGATCGCATCGACGAGTGGCTGATGAGCTACCTCAGCGACTTCGACGGCAAGAGCTTTGTCGACGTGGCGCGTGGTGACCTGGATCTCGGCAATCTGGACTCGGAAGAGGACAAGAAAGCCGCTGAAGAAGTCGCCAAGTCCAAAGAAGGTCTGGTCGAGCGTCTGAAGTCGGCACTGGGTGACTCGGTTGCTGAGGTTCGGGTTTCCCATCGCCTGACCGATTCTCCAGCGATTCTGGCCATCGGCGAGCAGGACCTGGGCCTGCAGATGCGGCAGATTCTGGAAGCCAGTGGGCAGAAGGTTCCGGATTCGAAGCCGATCTTCGAATTCAACCCGGCTCACCCGTTGATCGAGAAACTCGACAATGAGCAGAGCGACGAGCGCTTCGGCGATCTGTCGCACATTCTGTTCGATCAGGCGGCCCTGGCAGCCGGCGACAGCTTGAAGGATCCGGCCGCTTATGTGCGCCGTCTCAACAAGCTGTTGGTTGAACTGTCGGCTTGACCGCGTTGTAAAAAAACCCGCTTCGGCGGGTTTTTTTATGTCGGTCACTTTGTAGCAGCTGCCGAGCCTGCGAGGCTGCGTCGGCTCCGGGGTCGCGCTCGACCGGAGCAGTCGTAAAATCAGGCAGCACGGATTTTTAATAAGACCTCGCGTACAGGTTTTACGACTGCTACGCAGCCGGACGCAGCCTCGCAGGCTCGGCAGCTGCTACAGGGGCTGTGTCGATTTAGTCCAAGGGCGTGGGTTCGCTTCGGTGTTTCGGCAATTCGATCCGCTCACTTTCCCCCGGCACTGTCGGCCACTCTCCGGCCGCCCAGCGTCGCCGCGCTTCGTCTATTGCCGCCGGGTCGCTCGCCACAAAATTCCAGTTGATCCGTCGCGGCCCATCCAGCGGGGCGCCACCGAACAACACCGCATGACAGTCGCTCTCGGCGAACAGTGTCATCTCTTCTGCGGCAGGTAACACCACCAGGGAATTCAACTCCAGACGCTCGCCGTCCAGATAGGCGTCGCCGCTCAACACGTACAACGCGCGTTCTTCATGCTCTGTCGGAATCAGCAAAGTTGTTGCTGTCTGAAGGCTCAATTCGGCATACAGCGTAGGAGAAAGCACTGGAACCGGCGATTCCAGGCAAAAACCTGTTCCCGCAATCATCCTGATCTTCACCCCCAGGTTATCGCTGACCGGCAAGGTAGCAGCCGGGTGATGGCTGTAATGCCCTGGGCCCTGCTCGTGAGCCTTGGGAGACGCCAGCCAGATTTGCAGGCCGTGCATCGTGAAGCCGCTTTCCCTCAATGCTTCAGGAGTACGCTCGACGTGGGCAATAGCGCTGCCCGCGGTCATCCAGCTGACATCGCCAGCTGCGACCACTTGATCGGAGCCGAGACTGTCTTTGTGCTGGATTTGTCCCTGGAACAGGTAGGTGAGGGTGGATAAGCCGATGTGTGGATGCTGGCGGATGTTCATGCCTTTACCCGGCTGATAAACCGTTTCGAGCATGTGGTCGAAAAATACAAAGGGACCGACGTTGCGGCATTTCGCGGAGGGCAGTGGGCGCAGAATCGGTTGGCCTTCGACATCTTCGGCGCGAGGGCGAATCACAAGCGGAGTATTCATGGTGCATTCCAGGCTGAGCGGGTGACGCGAAGAGCATAACCCGCTCGCGCAGCCTTTGCTGTTACTGGCTGAATGCGCCTTCTGACAGGTGAGTTTCGATACTGACGTCAGTGGTGGTCATGAGTTTGTGAATCGGGCAACGATCAGCCACGCGGTGCAGTTCATCTCGCTGTGCGTCGGTGAGTACGCCCTTGAGCGTCAGCTTGACGTGCAATGCGTATTTGCCTTTTTGTTCTTCGCTGTTGTCGCGTTTGACCTCGACCGTCACGCCGGTCAACGGAATGTCTTTCTTTTTGGCGTACATCTTCAAGGTCAGGGCTTTGCAGGCGCCCAGGGCGGCGTCGAAATAATCGTGCGGCTCCGGCGCCGAGCCTTCGCCACCGGCGGAGGTGGGGGCATCAGCAAAAAATTCGTGCTCGTCGATTTGTACACTGTGGCGCAAACCCTCGGCGGATACGGTGTTAACGGTAACTGTCATGGGAGACCTCGTAGGCAGTGGGAAAGTCATTCGATCAAAAGACCTTGAAGTTATAGAGCATTCTTACAGGTGCGCGTTCCACTTTCCTGTCGGATGAACCTCGAACCGCGTGACGGGGTCTACGCTGGACCTGCCTTCTGGAGATCGCCCGTGCATTTGTTTCGACTCAGCGTTGCTTGCCTGTTGGCTATTTCAAGTGCCGGTACCAGTGCGCGCGAATATGCCTACAGCGATGCGCATCTGCATTACGTGGATTTTTTCCAGGAAACGGCGGGCATGCCCAAATTGCTGAAGGCCATGTCGGATAATCGAATTGAGCATGTGATGATTTCCGGCATCCCCGTCGCCAAGAAATGGCATGAAGACGAGCCGAAACGCCCGCGCTATTACGCCGGTGACGACGCCGATGCTTACTGGTACAGCGCCACTGACGTGATCGTCGCCGCAGCAGTGAACAAGCTGACGGCCGAACAGCGCCGGCACTTCCATCCGTTCCTGTCTGGCTTCAATCCCAACGATAAAAACTCCGCCGCGCACATTCAGCGCATGCTCGATCTCAATCCAGGCTTGTGGCAGGGCATCGGCGAAGTATTCACCCGGCACGATGACCTGACGGCGCTGACGTCCGGCGACACGCCACGTGCGAACAACGAAGCCATGACACGGATCTATCACCTGGCCGCTGAGAACGACCTGCCGGTAATGGTGCATTCCAACATCACGTCCAAGCGTGAGAAGAATCCGCTGTATCTGTCGGAAATCGAAGAACCGTTGCGCAACCATCCGCATACCCGGTTCATCTGGGCTCATGCGGGCACCAGCGCGGAAATACACCGGCACCAGGTTGAGCTCGAATTTCTGTTGCCAACCCTGACGCGGATGCTGGAAAAGTACCCCAATCTGTTTATAGATCTGTCGTGGAGCGTGCTCACGCCTTATCTGCTGGATGAGCAGGGCAAGCCTCGGGGCGAGTGGTTGAAGCTGGTGGAGCGCTTTCCGGAGCGCTTCATGCTCGGCTCTGACGTGGTAGGACGTTTCAACAAGCTCGGCAAGGAAATGCGCAGCTTTGATCCGTTTCTCGATGCGTTGCCGGAGGACGTCGCCAGAAAGGTCGCTCGAGACAACTTCCTGGCGATCCTGCCGAGAGCGGTTCCTCGATAACAGCATTGGCGCACCACCGAACTGGAGCATAACCTTGCCACCCTGTAGGAGCGTCGAGTGTGGCGAGGGGATTTATCGGAATGCCGCACCACCCCGTTCGGCTGCGCAGCAGTCGTAAGATTTTGGGGCCGCTGCGCGACCCAACGGGGATAAATCCCCTCGCCACAGTCGACAGCTCCTACAGGTACGAGGTTGTTCGGGATCGAATGGCAACAGGCAAAAAAAAGCCCCGCACTGGCGGGGCTTTTCTCGTCGACCAGGTTTAGCTGCCTTTGACAGGCTTGCCGTTGACGGTACCGTCGAGGAGCATGATGTTGTACTCCTTGCCGTCGGTTTCAACCTGTTGCAGGCGAACCAGCAGGTAATCCCAGTCCTTGGCGAACCACAGCACAGTGATGCGTTTGCTTTGTGTCGGATCACGTACGCGTTCAACCTTGATCGCATCGATCTGACCGGCCTTGGTGTCGACTTTTTCCGAGCCCAGCACGCGGAAGTCGTAGGTATCGACTTCGCCATCATCGACAACCTGATAGCTCATGCTTTTCTTGCCGGCAGCGACGTCATGCTGCAGCGCCAGCTGATACGTGGACTTGTCGACCATGCCGCGATTGAGCGGGAGCTTGACCGGGTCACCACGATCGGTGCCGGTGACCATTTTGGTGGTCCAGTCAAAATCCAGGTCCGCCTTCTTGGCCTTGCCCAGTCCACCACGTTCGAAGTGGTAGGACTGCGGGAGCAGGGTGTCCTTGTCCAGCGTCAGCGTGCTTTCTTCGGACAGGCTGGCGATCATCATCGACGCTTTGAAGCTGAGCTTCCAGACGCCGTTGGCTTCCTTTGTCAGGCTGCGTGACGCCGTGCCGCTCATGGGAAGCTGCTTCCAGTCGGCGGTGTAGCTGGCGGAGAAAGGTTGAAGTTCTGCAGCCTGCGCAAACGGCAGGGCGAGCAGAGCGCAAGCGAAGAGCAGGGCGCGACGCATAATATCTCCTAGGTTCGAATCAAGTGGCCGCTGGCTGCGAGCAGCTGCCCGTCCAGTAAAGCACCTTGCCCGCCGAGTGATAAACGACCTTCGGCAAACCAGCGTACGGCCATCGGGTAGATCAGGTGTTCCTGGGTATGGACCCGCTGCGCAAGACTCTGCGGCGAATCGTGTAACTCTACCGGTATTACTGCCTGTACGACCAGTGGTCCGCCATCGAGTTCCTCGGTGACAAAGTGCACGGAGCAGCCGTGTTCGGTATCGCCGGCTTCCAGCGCGCGCTGATGGGTGTGTAACCCTTTGTATTTGGGCAGCAGCGAGGGATGGATATTGAGCAGTCGACCCGCGTAGTGGCGGACAAAGTCAGCGCTGAGAATGCGCATGAAGCCGGCCAGTACCACGAGTTTTGGATTGAAGGCGTCGATCAGTTCGATCAGCGCGGCATCGAAAGCTTCGCGGCCCTCGAAAGCCTTGTGATCCAGGGAGCGGGTGTCGATACCCGCATCCCTGGCGCGTTGCAGACCGTACGCGTCGGCGCGGTTGGAAATCACCGCAGCGATACGGACCGGGCTGTCGCCGGTCCGTGTGCTGTCGATCAAGGCCTGCAAGTTACTGCCGGTGCCGGACAGCAGCACCACCACATCACAGGTCTGGGACATCAATGAGCCTTGAGGTTCTTCAGTTCAACCTGAGCCGCGCCTTCGGCAGCGGTGGAGATCTGGCCGATAACCCAAGGCTGCTCGCCAGCTTCACGCAAAACGTTCAGCGCGGTTTCTACGTGCTCTTGAGCAACGCAGATCACCATGCCGACGCCGCAGTTCAGCACGCGGTGCATTTCGTTTTCGTCAACGTTGCCTTTTTCCTGCAGCCAGTCGAACACGGCAGGGCGGGTCCAGCTCGCCACGTCAACCACGGCTTGAGCGCCTTTTGGCAGAACGCGCGGGATGTTGTCCAGCAGGCCACCACCGGTGATGTGGGCCATGGCTTTGACCGCGCCGGTGTCCTTGATCAGCTTGAGCAGCGGCTTCACGTAGATGCGGGTCGGGGCCATCAGCAGGTCGGTCAGCGGTTTGCCGTCGAGCTGGATGTTTTCGATATCTGCACCCGACACTTCGATGATCTTGCGGATCAGCGAGTAGCCGTTGGAGTGCGGGCCGGAAGAAGGCAGGGCGAGCAGGGCGTCGCCGGCCGCGACTTTCGAACCGTCGATGATTTCGGATTTTTCCACGACGCCGACGCAGAAGCCGGCCAGGTCGTAGTCTTCGCCTTCGTACATGCCAGGCATTTCAGCGGTTTCGCCGCCGACCAGGGAGCAGCCGGACAGTTCGCAGCCAGCGCCGATACCCGTGACAACCTGGGTCGCGGTTTCGACGTTCAGTTTGCCGGTGGCATAGTAGTCGAGGAAGAACAGCGGCTCGGCGCCGCACACCACCAGGTCGTTGACGCACATGGCGACCAGATCGATGCCGATGCTGTCGTGCTTGTTCAGGTTCAGTGCCAGACGCAGCTTGGTGCCGACGCCGTCAGTGCCGGAAACCAGAACAGGCTGCTTGTAGCCGGCCGGGATTTCGCAGAGGGCGCCGAAACCGCCCAGGCCGCCCATGACTTCCGGGCGCGCAGTGCGCTTGGCGACGCTCTTGATGCGTTCGACCAATGCTTCACCGGCGTCGATGTCTACACCGGCGTCCTTGTAGCTCAGGGAGGGTTGCTTGCTCATGATCCAGGCCTTTAGGGGGGATTCAGGGGTAACGACCGAGTCCAGCGGGACCGCAGAAACAGACGAAGGCGAGTGCCGTTCGCGAATTTCAGTGGGCCCGGCTGTTGCCGGTCTGCGAAGGCGCGCGATTTTATCAGGCTTGAGGGGCAGCGGCCATCCTCAGGCCGACAGCAGGGGCATATCAGCCAAAAAAAAACGACATATCTCGTTTTGGTCGCATCCTTCATGGCTGTATAAGGTATCGCTATTAACCGTCTATCGTTATGACAGTGCAAAAACATCCCGGGGTCGGGTGAATGTTTTGTCGGGGAGCGTGGTCACAGCCTTGCTCATTCGGTTCACGCGGCCTGTTCCAGCCGCTTTCGTCGTCAGGAATCTTCCATGCGTTCTTTTTCGAAATTTTTGCTTGCAGGCTGTTTGTCTTTTTTCAGCCTGGCGAGTCATGCCGAAACCCTGAAAAGTCTTTATCAGGTTCGCCAGCCGGTCAGTGGTCAATCGCCTGAAATCCGTGATCAGGCGACTCAGGAAGCACTGGATACCCTGGTTTTGCGGCTGACGGGTGATCCCAAGGCTGCGCAGAACCCGGGGTTGGCCACCATCCGCAAGGACCCTCAGCAAATCATCAGTCAGTACGGTTTCGAGGCTGGACCGCCGGAAGTGCTCAAGGTTGATTTTGACCCGGCGACCACCGAGCAGGCATTGCGTCGCGCGGGCCTTTCGTTGTGGGGCGCCAATCGACCCTCGATCCTGGGTTGGTGGCTGAACGACGCCACCGAGGGTTCGAGCCTGGTCGGTGATGGCCAGGCCGCCGCCGTGCCACTGCGTCGTGCGGCACAGCATCGCGGTCTGCCGTTGCGTTTGCCGTTGGCGGACCTGAGTGAACAGCTGGTCGCTACCGCGCCAAATCTTGAGGGCACAGATGCCGCACCTCTGCGTGGTGCATCGGAACGTTACAACGCGGATGCGTTGCTCGCGGTGCATGCGCGTGAAGAAGGCGGCCAATGGCAGGCCAAGTGGAATTTGTGGATGGGCGACAAAAAAGAAGCGGGCAGCGTACAGGGCGCCGATCAGGCCGCAGTGGCTGACGCCGTGATGCTGGCGGTCAATGAACGCCTCGCGCCGCGATTTGTCGTCAAACCGGGGGCTTCGGGCGAGCAACTGCTGGAAGTTCAGGGCATGAATCTGGAGCGCTATGCGGCGCTCGGGCGTTTGCTGGAACCCTTCGGCATGCGTCTGCAGAGTGTGGATGGCGACCGGATTCTCTATCGGGTCAAAGGTAGCGCCGAGCAGTTGAAGGCTCAGTTGTCCCTGGCGAAATTGCAGGAACTCCCGGCGGGTGAAGCACCCGCTCCAGTCCCACCGGTACAACCTGCCGTCGAGGGTTCCGCCCCTGCAGCAGCGCCCATCCCGACACCGACACCGCAGTTGCGTTTTCGCTGGTAGTTTTTCTTTCCTTTTCCTTATATAGAAGCAAGCAGGAGTGGTTCATGGCCGATACGCGGCGTTGGTTCTGGTTGGGTGGGGTTGTCCTGCTCTGCGCGTTTGTCTGGCTCTTGCATCCGATCCTGACGCCATTTCTGGTGGCACTGCTGCTGGCTTATCTATTCGATCCCCTGGTGGATCGGCTGGAGAAGGCTGGCCTGTCCCGAACCTGGGGCGTGGTGGCGGTGTTCGCGTTGTTCACGTTGATCTTCACCACACTGTTGCTGGTGTTGGTGCCAATGCTCGCCAAGCAACTGTTCCGCTTGTACGAGTTGGCGCCGCAGATGCTCGACTGGCTGCAACACACGGCATTGCCCTGGGCGCAATCGAAGTTTGGCTTGTCCGACGGCTTCTGGAAGTTCGACAAGCTCAAAGCTGCGATCAGTGAACATATGGGCCAGACCACGGACATTGTTGGCGTGGTGTTGAGTCAGGCGACCGCTTCAAGCCTCGCGGTGATCGGCTGGCTGGCGAATCTGGTGTTGATTCCTGTGGTGAGTTTCTACCTGCTGCGGGACTGGGACCTCATGATGGCCAAGATCCGCAGCCTGCTGCCGCGAGATCGTGAAGAGCGCATCGTGACCCTGGCAGGCGAATGCCACGAAGTCCTGGGGGCGTTCGTGCGCGGGCAATTGCTGGTCATGGTGGCGCTGGGCGTTATCTATGCCGCGGGCTTGATGCTGATCGGTCTTGAGTTGGGGCTGTTGATCGGTCTGATTGCCGGCCTCGCGGCCATCGTGCCTTACATGGGGTTTGTCATCGGGATCGGTGCGGCGTTGGTCGCGGGCTTGTTCCAGTTCGGGGGTGACCTGTATCCCATGATCGGTATCGTCGCGGTGTTCATGGTGGGTCAAGCACTGGAAGGTATGGTACTGACACCGTTGCTGGTGGGAGACCGAATCGGCCTGCACCCGGTCGCGGTGATTTTTGCGATTCTGGCGGGGGGTGAACTGTTCGGTTTCACCGGCATTCTACTGGCGTTGCCGGTGGCCGCGGTGATCATGGTGCTTGTGCGCCATATGCATGATTTGTATAAGGATTCGGACATCTACGGCGGCGAGGACGAACCCCTGCTTTAATGTTCACGGATCGTTCATGACGTCTCGCCCGGTCACGTGCCGGGCGGGTGCGCATTCGCGGGGTGGCTGTCGCATTCACCGCCAAAGAAACTGTCACAAAACCAGTGCGTTAACGCAAACCTTTGATTTTGCTTGTGGTCTGTCGCATTGTGCGGCCAGCGTCACGGGTATAAACTTCGCAAACTTTACACAGAGGCCACTAACGGTTCCCTTGGAACTGTTCAGTCAGCATGAAACCGATTCAGCTGCCCCTAGGTGTGCGTCTGCGTGATGACGCCACCTTTATCAATTACTACCCAGGCGCCAATGCCGCTGCACTCGGCTATGTCGAGCGGCTCTGCGAAGCCGACGCCGGCTGGACTGAAAGCCTGATCTATCTGTGGGGCAAGGACGGGGTAGGGCGTACGCACCTGTTGCAAGCCGCCTGTTTGCGCTTCGAACAGTTGGGCGAGCCGGCGGTGTATTTGCCGTTGGCAGAGCTGCTGGATCGCGGCATCGAAATCCTCGACAACCTCGAACAATACGAACTGGTCTGCCTGGATGATTTGCAGGCGGTCGCCGGGCGTGCCGATTGGGAAGAGGCGCTGTTCCATTTGTTCAACCGTTTGCGCGACAGCGGCCGGCGCCTGTTGATTGCCGCGTCGACGTCCCCGCGAGAATTGCCGGTGAAGCTGGCGGATCTTAAATCCCGGCTGACGCTGGCCTTGATCTTCCAGATGCGTCCGCTCTCCGATGAAGACAAATTGCGCGCATTGCAGTTGCGTGCTTCCCGTCGCGGCCTGCACCTGACGGACGAAGTCGGGCATTTTATTTTGACCCGCGGTACCCGCAGCATGAGTGCGCTGTTCGAGTTGCTCGAGCGACTCGATCAGGCCTCTCTTCAAGCTCAGCGCAAGCTGACAATTCCGTTTCTAAAAGAAACTCTGGGTTGGTAAAACTACCGTCCTGCAAGGCTTTCGGCGCATTTCAGGCGTCAGAAATTCCGCTTTCCTACACGTTGCAGGCTGCGAGAGTGTCTAGATGGGGCTTTAGCGCTTAGATGTAAACGCGAAACCGGAAAGTCACATAAAGTTCGATTGAATTTGCAAATGAGGATGATAGCGGGCATAGTCTCGGCTTCTTTACAACTATCAGCCACGGTCGTGCCCATGCTAAATCGCTTCGCACCCCTCGTGCCTCTCGCACTCGTTACCCTGTTGTTCGGTTGCGCTGCTCACTCTCCAGTTTCCGAGCAGACTTCACAGCAGCAACAGTTCAAAAACACTGTTACCGCCCAAGCTTCTTCCGTTAAGTACCTGGAAGAGATGGCCACCGAAAAAGAACTGGCGACCTTTGCTGATGGCAAGTCGTACCAGCTTCCGGTTCTGGCCGACAGCATCCTCGAACGTGGCATGTCTCTGATCGGTACCCGTTACCGTTTCGGCGGTACCTCTGAAGCCGGTTTCGATTGCAGTGGTTTCATCGGCTACCTGTTTCGTGAAGAGGCCGGCATGAACCTGCCGCGCTCCACTCGCGAAATGATCAACGTTGATGCTCCGCTGGTCTCGCGTAACAATCTCAAGCCCGGTGACCTGCTGTTCTTCGCCACCAATGGCCGCCGCGGTCGCGTCAGCCATGCCGGTATCTACCTGGGTGATGACCAGTTCATTCACTCCAGCAGCCGCCGCAGCGGTGGGGTTCGGGTTGATAGCCTGGGCGACAGCTACTGGAGCAAAACCTTCATTGAAGCCAAGCGAGCACTCGCGATGGCTCCGACCGTGGTCACGGCGCGCAAGTAAGCTCACAGTTTGTAAGGTGAACTTAAAGTCTTACTTGAAGTTTGCCGTATAGCGTCTAGAATCCTGATCTATTATTGATGGCAAACCGCCTGCGTTACGCGCAGGCGGTTTTCTTTTCTGCCTTTCCGGTGGAAATAGCCGCAGCCAGATCAGGATGTTCTGCTTATGACGACGTCGGCCCGCCTCACCCTCTTGCTTTTCGCAGCGTTGCTCAGCGCTTGCGCCAGCCGCACTCCACCGCCAGCCGCGCCGGTTATTCGCGCTCCCATCGTATTTGGCCCTGCCCAACCTTTTTCGCCTGAGGCGGAAGACGTGCTGTTTCGTGCGTTGGGCCTGGTGGGAACGCCTTATCGCTGGGGCGGCAACACGCCGGACTCGGGGTTTGATTGCAGCGGACTGATTGGCTACGTCTACCATGATGTCGCCGGTATTACCCTGCCGCGTACCACCCGCGAGATGATCGGCATGCAGGCCGCCAGCGTAGGCAAGGAAGGTCTGCAAACCGGGGATCTGATCTTTTTCGCCACCAACGGTGGTTCCCAGGTCAGCCATGCCGGGATCTATGTGGGTGAAGGCCGCTTCGTTCATGCGCCAGCCACTGGCGGTACGGTGAAGCTGGACAGCCTGTCCAAGGCTTATTGGCAGAAGGCATACCTGAGCGCCAAGCGAGTCCTGCAGCCGGAACACCTGGCACGCAATCCGTAACAGACGTCCGTTGCGCCCAAAAAGATTACGTTGGATAGAAAAATCGCAGCTGTCTGCAGCATCTGAATGGACGAACCTACGTCCCCAGAAGCTGCCGAAAGCTGCGATTTTTTTTGACCTTATTTAACTGCCGACACCCGCCAAACCTTGTTTCCTACGTCATCTGCCACCAGCAATGAACCCTGCTGATCGATCACCACACCCACTGGCCGGCCCATGGCTTTTTCGTCTTCATTAAGGAAGCCAGTCAGCACATCGATCGGCTGCCCAGTAGGCTTGCCTGCGCTGAACGGCACGAAAATCACTTTGTACCCGCTGTGCGGCTTGCGATTCCATGAGCCGTGCTGGCCAATGAACGCGCCTTCCTTGAACTGGGCTGGCAGTGTGTTGCCTTGCGCAAACGTCAGGCCGAGGGAGGCGGTGTGTGGGCCTACCGCGTAATCTGGAGCAATCGCCTTGGCCACCAGATCAGGGTTTTGTGGCTCAACGCGAACGTCTACATGCTGGCCGTAATAGCTGAACGGCCAGCCATAAAAGGCACCGTCCTTGACCGAGGTGATGTAGTCCGGCACCAAGTCACTGCCGATTTCGTCACGCTCGTTGACCGCGGTCCATAACGCGCCACTATTCGGCTCCCAGGCCATGCCGTTGGGATTGCGCAGGCCGGAAGCGAAAATACGGTGATTGCCTGTCGCGCGATCAACTTCCCAAATGGCCGCGCGACCTTCTTCCTTGTCCATTCCGTTTTCCGCGACGTTGCTGTTGGAGCCTACGGTGACGTAAAGCTTGCTGCCATCCTTGCTGGCGATAACGTTTTTAGTCCAGTGGTGGTTCAGCGTGCCACCCGGCAAATCGACCACTTTGATCGGTTGCGATTTGATCGCCGTGTCACCGTCTGCATAGTGGAAACGCAACAAGCGGTCGGTGTCGGCGACATACAGGTCATTGCCGACCAGGGTCATGCCGAAGGGCGAATTCAGGTTCTCCAGAAACACGGTGCGGGTTTCAGCGATGCCGTCGTGATCCTTGTCCCGCAGCAGCGTGATGCGATTCGGACTCGGGACGCCGGCCCCCGCGCGTCCCATGACGGTCTTCATGACCCAGCCTTTTATGCCTTTGCCATCATCGGGTTTTGGCGGCGCGTTGGTTTCTGCCACCAGCACGTCACCATTGGGCAGCACGTAGAGCCAGCGTGGGTGATCGAGCCCTTCGGCAAATGCGGCCACCTGAGTGCCGGCCGCGGCTGTCGGTTTGGCACCGTCAGCCCAGCCAACGGCCGGGGCGATGTTCACCGTCGGTATCAGGGTCTTGTTCGGTTCTGGCAACTTCGGTGACGGACCGGTGCCGTCGGAGACTTGCAGGCTGGAGGTTTCACCGCAGGCGACGAGACCTCCGGCGAGCGCGATGACGAGAGCGAACTGGGGTTTGCGCATGCTGATCTTCCCTTTAAATGCATTGACCTGATCAGTAGAGAAGCGCAAATGTGCGATGGTTCAACAGGGCACAATCAATCAAACGATCTGCGGCAGTTAATCGCGCAGACAAGTCCCGTCTTTAATTGACGCTCCACCCCCAACCCTCTAACCTTCGCGGCTTGTTTCAGGTGCTCTGTGACGTCGTCGACAGAGTGAAACAGGGAAGCCGGTGAGTGATCGCTTTGTTGCACGAAGCTTCGCGATCCCGGCGCTGCCCCCGCAACGGTAAATGAGTAAAAACTGCGCCTTGTGCCACTGTGTCGATTATCGGCATGGGAAGGCGCGCAGTTCGGCGTCAAGCCGCTCATGAGCCCGGAGACCGGCCTGATCCATCCAGCGGCATCACGGTGGGCGATGCCAGGCTTTTTGCCGTCTATTCTTGTGCCTGCCCGCCGTTATCCAGCCCCAACGGAGAGCTTTCCCATGACTGATACCCCTGATCGCGACGAACGCCACCTGGCGCGCATGTTGCGCAAAAAAGCCGTGATCGACGAACGCATCGCCAACTCCCCGAATGAATGCGGCCTGCTGCTGGTGCTCACCGGCAACGGCAAGGGCAAAAGCAGCTCGGCGTTCGGCATGCTTGCCCGGTCCATGGGGCACGGTATGCAGTGTGGTGTGGTGCAGTTCATCAAGGGGCGTAACAGCACCGGTGAAGAACTGTTCTTCCGCCGCTTTCCGGAGCAGGTGCGTTTTCATGTGATGGGCGAAGGTTTCACCTGGGAAACCCAGGACCGTCAGCGTGACATTGCTGCTGCCGAAGCGGCGTGGTCAGTTTCTCGTGAATTGTTGCGCGATCCGTCGATTGGTCTGGTGGTGCTGGACGAGTTGAACATCGCGCTCAAGCACGGCTACCTCGACCTCGATCAGGTACTCAGCGATTTGCAGGCTCGCCCGCCGATGCAGCACGTGGTGGTAACCGGGCGCGGCGCCAAGCCGGAAATGATTGAACTGGCTGATACCGTCACTGAAATGGGCGTGATCAAGCATGCGTTCCAGGCCGGGATCAAAGCGCAAAAAGGCGTCGAATTGTGAATCAACCCCGTCATTGCCCCGCGGTACTCATCGCCGCGCCGGCGTCCGGTCAGGGCAAGACCACCGTCACCGCTGCACTGGCTCGTTTGCATCGCAATCAGGGGCGCAAGGTCCGGGTGTTCAAGTGCGGCCCGGACTTTCTGGACCCGATGATTCTCGAGCGCGCCAGCGGTGCGCCGGTCTATCAACTGGACATGTGGATGGTTGGCGAGCAGGACAGCCGTCGGCTCCTGTGGGAAGCCGCGGGTGAGGCAGACCTGATCCTCATTGAAGGCGTCATGGGGCTGTTCGACGGCACGCCGTCCAGTGCCGATCTGTCGCGGCATTTCGGTGTGCCGGTGCTGGCCGTGATCGACGGCACGGCCATGGCGCAGACCTTTGGTGCGCTGGCCTTGGGGCTGGCGCGCTATCAGCCGGACTTGCCGTTTGCCGGCGTATTGGCTAATCGGGTCGGTACGGTGCGCCATGCGCAGTTGCTCGAAGGCAGCCTGACGGAAGGGTTGCGTTGGTACGGTGCATTGTCCCGGGAAACCGGGATCGAATTGCCGAGCCGGCATCTCGGCCTGGTGCAAGCGGGTGAATTGAATGACCTGGACCTGCGCCTCGATGCCGCCGCCGATGCACTGGCCGGCAGTTGCGAAGTCGCGTTGCCCCCGGCCGTGGAATTTGCTGCGCCGGATGTGATCGTCGCCGAGCCTTTGCTGGCGGGCGTGCGGATTGCCGTGGCCCGTGATGAAGCGTTCGCTTTCACCTATGGAGCGAGTCTGGATTTGCTGAGGGCCATGGGTGCCGAGTTGCTGTTTTTCTCGCCGATCCGGGACGCCCATTTGCCCGAAGCGGACAGCCTGTATCTGCCAGGCGGTTATCCGGAATTGCACCATGTAGCGCTGTCTCAGAACACCTCGATGATGGATGCGATTCGTGCTCATCATAGCGCTGGTAAACCGCTGCTGGCCGAGTGTGGCGGCATGCTGTACCTGCTCGATTCATTGACCGATGTCGATGGCACGCGCGCCGAGCTGGTCGGCTTGTTGGCGGGAGATGCAGTGATGCAAAAGCGTCTGGCCGCGCTGGCGTTGCAAGCGGTCGATTTGCCCGAAGGCTCACTGCGCGGGCATACCTATCACCACTCTTTGACCAGCACCGAGCTGCAGCCGATCGCCCGTGGGCTGAGCCCGAACGGTGGGCGCGGGGCCGAAGCGGTTTATCGTGAGGGGCGGATGACGGCTTCTTACGTGCATTTTTATTTTCCGTCGAATCCGTCCGCCATTGCTGCGCTGTTTGCGCCTGACCGTGAAGTAGCCATCGCGGGCAATCCGGCTTCCACGGTTGATCACCTGCTCCTTGTGGAAGCTGGCTTGCCAGCGAACAGGACATGACCGACAACACATTTTCTGAAGCCGAACGCGATGCGGTCTACCGAGCCATCGCCGAGCGCCGCGACATGCGCCACTTCAGCGGTGGCACCGTCGAGCCCCAACAGCTGCAACGCTTGCTACAGGCCGCCCACCAGGCGCCCAGTGTAGGCTTGATGCAGCCTTGGCGTTTCATTCGCATCAGCGACCGGGCCTTGCGTGGCCAGATTCAATCGCTGGTGGAAGAAGAGCGCATTCGCACTGCCGAAGCCCTGGGCGAGCGCACCGACGAATTCATGAAGCTCAAAGTCGAAGGCATCAACGACTGTGCCGAAGTCCTGGTTGCCGCGCTGATGGACGATCGTGAGCGGCATATTTTCGGCCGTCGGACCTTGCCGGAAATGGACCTCGCCTCAGTGTCCTGCGCGATCCAGAACCTGTGGCTGGCGTCTCGTGCCGAAGGGTTGGGCATGGGCTGGGTGTCGCTGTTCGAACCCCGGGCCCTGGCGGATTTGCTGGACATGCCCGAAGGCGCCAAACCGGTTGCCGTGTTGTGCCTGGGCCCGGTGAAAGCGTTTTATCCGGCGCCAATGCTGGTGCTCGAAGGTTGGGCGCAGGCGCGTCCGCTGAGCGAATTGCTGTATGAAAATGTGTGGGGAGTGAATCAATGAGTGTGGCGTTGTTGAGTGTCGCCGCCGTGGCGCTGGATGCGCTGGTGGGTGAACCCAAACGCTGGCATCCGCTGGTGGCGTTCGGCCGATTTGCCGACCGCATCGAGCAACGTTTCAACAGTGGTGGACGCGGCTGGCGCAGCCATGGCGTGACCGCCTGGGTAATCGCTGTGCTGCCGCTGACCTTGTTGGCGACGGCATTTTCCTGGGCGCCTTATGTCGGCTGGATCGTGGAGATTCTCGCGCTTTATTGCGCACTCGGCATGCGCAGTCTCGGCGAGCATGTCGAGCCCGTGGCCAAGGCTTTGCGCAGCGATGATCTGGAAGAAGCGCGCAAACGCGTGGGGTATCTGGTCAGTCGCCAAACCAGCGAACTGGATAAAACCGAAGTCGCCCGCGCCGCGACAGAATCGGTACTGGAAAACGGCAGTGACGCGGTGTTTGCTGCGCTGTTCTGGTTTGCCGTGGCCGGCGCGCCGGGCGTGGTGCTCTACCGTTTGAGCAACACCCTGGACGCCATGTGGGGTTATCGCAACGAGCGCTTCGAGCGCTTTGGCTGGGCGGCGGCGAAGATAGACGACGTCCTCAATTACATTCCGGCGCGGCTGGTCGCCCTGACTTACGCGCTGTTGGGGAAAACCCGACTGGCGTTGAAATGCTGGCGCACCCAAGGGCCGACCTGGGACAGTCCCAACGCCGGTCCGGTGATGGCGGCCGGTGCTGGCGCGCTCGGGGTCGAGTTGGGCGGGGCGGCGATCTATCACGGTGAATTGCATCAGCGTCCGCCACTGGGTGAAGGTGAGCCTGCGAGTGCCGACTCCATTGATCGAGGCTGGCAATTGGTCCAGCGCGGGGTATGGTTGTGGCTGTTGATTCTCTGCGTGGGTGCTGAATTTTATGCTTGAACATGGTGGCCGTTTACGCAAGGCGGCGCTCGAGTACGGCATCGCCGAAGCGGATTGGCTCGACCTGTCCAGTGGGCTCGCGCCCTGGCCCTTTCCGGTCCCGGAGATCCCTTTGCGGGCCTGGGCACGCTTGCCCGAAACTGATGATGGTCTCGAACAGGCAGCCTGCGATTATTACGGGGCTACTCAAGTGCTGCCCGTAGCCGGCTCGCAAATGGCGATACAGCTGCTCCCACGTTTACGTCGCTCCGGCAAGGTCGGGGTGCTGTCGCCCTCTTACGCCGAGCATGCCGAAGCGTGGCGCCGCAGCGGCTATATCGTGCGCGAGGTACTTGAACAGGAGGTCGACTTCTATATCGACAATCTGGATGTGCTGGTGGTGGTCAACCCGAATAACCCCACAGGATTGAGTCTGACGCCGAATCGCTTGCTCGACTGGCATGCGCGAATGGCACAGCGCGGGGGCTGGCTGGTGGTGGACGAGGCGTTCATGGACAACACGCCTCATCTCAGCCTGGCACCGTACGCCCATCAAGTCGGATTGATCGTATTGCGCTCCTTCGGCAAATTTTTCGGTCTGGCCGGTGTGCGGCTGGGGTTCGTCCTGGCCGAGCGAAAGCTGCTCAAATTACTCGCGGAGCAGGTGGGGCCGTGGGCGGTCAGCGGACCGACCCGGGTGCTCGGTCAGGCGTGCTTACGGGATACCGAAGGTCATGCTCGCCAGCGTAAACACACGGACGAAGCAGGCAAACGCCTGGCGCAGTTGCTTGAACAGTATGGTTTTGCGCCCCATGGCGGTTGCGCGCTGTTCCAGTGGTTGATGATCGAGCGCGCTGCAGAGCTGCATGAATTCATGGCCCGGCGCGGCATTCTGCTGCGGTTGTTCACCCACAACAGCAGCCTGCGATTCGGTTTGCCCGCGGATGAAGCGGACTGGGTCCGGCTGGAGCAATCGCTCCAAGCCTTCGTCAAGGAAACGCAATGACTACGTTGATGGTGCAGGGCACCACATCGGACGCCGGTAAAAGCACACTGGTGACGGCGCTTTGTCGTTGGGTGGTGCGCCAGGGTGTAAGTGTTGTGCCGTTCAAGCCACAGAACATGGCGTTGAACAGTGCAGTGACTGCCGATGGCGGCGAGATCGGGCGTGCGCAGGCGGTGCAGGCACAGGCTGCCCATCTGGAACCCCACACCGACATGAACCCGGTGCTGCTCAAACCCAACAGCGACACCGGCGCCCAGGTGATCATCCATGGGCGGGCGGTGACGTCCATGAATGCCGTCGCCTATCACGACTACAAAGCCATCGCCATGCAAGCCGTACTCGCCTCCCATGCTCGCTTGAGCACGGCGTATCCGGTGGTGATGGTGGAAGGGGCGGGGTCGCCGGCCGAGATCAATCTGCGCGCCGGCGACATTGCCAACATGGGCTTTGCCGAAGCGGTCGATTGCCCGGTGGTGTTGATCGCCGATATCAACCGTGGCGGCGTCTTCGCGCATCTGGTGGGCACATTGGAATTGCTGTCCGCCAGCGAACAGGCGCGTGTGAAGGGCTTCATCATCAATCGCTTTCGCGGTGACATTGCGTTGTTGCAGCCCGGCCTGGACTGGCTGGAGGCGCGCACTGGCAAACCGGTGATCGGCGTGCTGCCCTATGTGATGGACTTGCACCTGGAAGCCGAAGACGGCATCGACCAGCGTCAGACCGATAAGGCAGAGCAGGTGTTGAAAGTCGTGGTGCCGGTTCTGCCGCGCATCAGCAATCACACCGATTTCGACCCGCTGCGCCTGCATCCCCAGGTTGATCTGCAGTTCATTGGCCCCGGCCAACCGATTCCACCCGCTGACCTGATCATTCTCCCCGGCTCGAAAAGCGTGCGCAGTGACCTCGCGTTCCTGCGCGCCAACGGCTGGGACACCGCTATCGCCCGGCATCTGCGTTATGGCGGGAAATTGCTGGGGATCTGTGGTGGCCTGCAGATGCTTGGTGAGCAGGTGCATGATCCGCTGGGCCTCGAGGGCGCGCCGGGTTCCAGTGCCGGTTTGGGGTTGCTGGCGTTCGAAACCCAGCTCGAAGAAGAGAAGCAACTGCGCAATGTGCGCGGGCGGCTGATGCTGGAAGACGCTGTCGTCAGTGGTTATGAAATTCATGCCGGGGTGACCACCGGACCGGCGCTGGAAAACGCTGCGGTGCAGCTCGACGATGGTCGCTGCGACGGTGCGCAGAGTGCTGACGGGCAGGTGTTTGGCACCTACCTGCATGGTCTGTTCGAATCCCCGGCGGCCTGCAGTGCGCTGCTGCGCTGGGCGGGATTGGAGGAGGTGCAGGACGTGGATTATCACGGGTTGCGTGAGCGGGATATCGAGCGGTTGGCGGATCTTGTGGAGAAGCATCTGGATACCCGGTTGTTGCGCGAGCTCTGTGGTTTCTAAGTTCACCAGGCCGGCCTCATCGACGATTTCAAGGAATAAACCATGCTCCAACTGATCCTCGGCGGTGCCCGCTCCGGCAAAAGCCGCCTGGCCGAAAAGCTCGCCTCTGACAGCGAACTGGCGGTGACCTACATCGCCACCAGCCAGCCTCTTGACGGTGAAATGAGCCAACGGGTGCTCCATCATCGCGCCCGTCGTCCAGCCGAATGGGCGCTGATCGAAGAACCCCTTGAGCTCGCTCCCGTGCTGCGTGAAACCGCTGGTGCCGACCGCTGCCTGCTGGTCGATTGCCTGACCCTGTGGCTAACCAATCTGCTGATGCTCGAAGATGCCAAACGGCTGGCGGTCGAGCGAGAAGCGCTGCTGGATTGCCTGGCGTCGCTGCCGGGTGAAATCATTTTTGTCAGCAACGAGACCGGAATGGGTGTCGTGCCGCTCGGCGAATTGACGCGTCGCTATGTCGATGAAGCCGGTTGGCTGCATCAAGCCTTGGCCGAACGCTGTCAGCGCGTCGTACTGACTGTCGCTGGTCTGCCCCTGACTTTGAAAGGAACCGCGTTATGACTCAATCCTGGTGGCTGAACCCTTGCAAGTCCATCGACGCCCAGAGCGTCGAACAGGCTGAGGCCCGGCAACAGCAGCTGACCAAGCCCGCGGGTTCCCTCGGTCGTCTCGAGTCGGTGGCGGTGCAGCTGGCGGGGATGCAGGGGCAGGTCAAACCCACCCTCGATCAGCTGTGGATCGCCCTATTTGCCGGTGACCACGGTGTGGTTGCCGAAGGTGTGTCTGCTTTTCCCCAGGAAGTGACCGGGCAGATGCTGCACAACTTCGTCAACGGCGGCGCGGCGATCAGTGTGCTGGCGCGGCAGTTGGGCGCTTCGCTGGAAGTGGTGGACCTGGGCACCATCAATCCGGCGCTGAATTTGACCGGCGTGCGCCATTTGAACATTGGTCCCGGTACGGCGAATTTTGTTGAAGCAGCGGCCATGACTCAAACCCAGGGTGAACTTGCCCTGCAGGCGGGGCGCGACAGTGCGCAGCGAGCACTGGCGGCGGGTGCGCAATTGTTCATCGGTGGCGAAATGGGCATCGGCAACACCACTTCAGCCAGTGCTGTGGCCTGCGCGCTGCTCGATTGCCCGGTGGTGCACCTCACCGGGCCGGGCACCGGGCTGAACACAGCGGGCGTCAGCCATAAAGCTCAGGTCATCGAGCGCGCCTTGGCGTTGCACAATGCTCAGCGTGGCGATGCGTTGCAGACGCTGTACAACCTCGGCGGTTTTGAAATCGCCGCACTGGTCGGCGCCTATCTGGCGTGTGCGCAGGAAGGCGTTGCAGTGCTGGTGGACGGTTTCATTTGCAGTGTCGCTGCGTTGGTGGCGGTGCGGTTGAACCCGCAATCTCGTCCATGGCTGTTGTTCGGTCATTGTGGCGCCGAGCCGGGGCATCGGCATGTGCTGGAAGCGCTGGGTGCTGAACCGCTACTGGATCTCGGTTTGCGCCTGGGCGAGGGCAGTGGTGCAGCGTTGGCCGTGCCGTTGCTGCGTCTGGCCTGCGACCTCCATGGCCAGATGGCGACTTTCGCCGAAGCCGCCGTTGCGGACCGTCCGGCATGACCTTGCGGCTTGATCTGTTGCGTCACGGGGAAACCGAACTCGGCGGCGGCTTGCGCGGCAGTCTCGACGATGCGTTGACTGACACGGGCTGGGCGCAGATGCGCGGGGCCGTCATCGAACAAGGTCCGTGGGACCGTCTGGTCAGTTCGCCGTTGCAGCGTTGCGCGCGGTTTGCCAACGAACTCGGTGCGCAATTGGGTTTGCCGGTGCAGCTGGAAAAAGATCTGCAGGAGCTGCATTTCGGTGCCTGGGAAGGGCAAAGTGCCTTGGCGCTGATGGAGACCGACGCCCAAGCGTTGGGCCAGTTCTGGGCTGACCCTTATTCGTTCACGCCGCCTCAGGGCGAGCCCGTCGTGGACTTTTCGGCGCGGGTATTGGCGGCAGTCCAGCGTCTGCACGCGACTTATGCGGGGGAGCGGGTGTTGTTGATCAGTCACGGAGGCGTCATGCGTTTGTTGCTGGCTCAGGCCCGGGGACTACCGCGCGAGCAATTGCTCAATGTTGAAGTCGGGCACGGCGCGTTGTTTTCGCTGGCGGTCGAGGCAGACGGTTTGTTTCGGGAAGCGATCTGAAGATGCTGCCCTTCTGGATTGCCTTGCAGTTCCTGAGCAGCCTGCCGATTCGTCTGCCGGGCATGCCGGCACTGCAGGAACTCGGGCGGTCGCTGCTTTTCTATCCGCTGGTGGGCCTGCTGTTTGGTGTGATTTTGTGGGCGATGAGCGGGCTTTTGCTCGGTACGCCACTGTTGCTTCACGCCGCATTGTTGCTGACGATTTGGGTGTCGCTCAGCGGCGCTTTACACCTCGATGGCCTTGCTGACAGCGCCGACGCATGGCTCGGAGGATTCGGTGATCGAGAGCGCACCCTGACGATCATGAAGGACCCGCGAAGCGGGCCGATTGCCGTGGTGACAATGGTGCTGGTGTTGCTGCTCAAGTTCGCTGCGTTGCTGGCATTGATCGAACAGCATCAAGGCATTGTCCTGATCATCGTTCCGCTGATAGGTCGCGCCGCATTGCTCGGGTTGTTCCTGACCACGCCTTATGTGCGTGCAGGCGGATTGGGGCAGGCGCTGGCCGATCATTTGCCCCGGTTGGCCGGTAAGCGTGTGCTGGCGCTCAGTGCGTTGGCCTGCGTACTGATTGCGGGTTTGAGTGGCGTTGTTGCGGTGGTGCTGGCTGCGCTGGTGTTTGTCTGGCTGCGACAGGTGATGTTGCGGCGATTGGGTGGGGCGACGGGGGATACGGCGGGAGCGATGCTGGAGCTGCTTGAGGTCGCAGTGTTGGTCGGCATGGTGTTGATCTGAGACTGACGTGCTGGCCGTTTTGTAGGCACTGTCGGGTGAAACGAGGTTGGGGTCTTTCTATCCCAACCTCATGTGTAACTTGATTTAACTGACTCGCGGGTATATACACGCATCATGCTCGACTCCCAATGTTTATGTATCAACCTGCGTCGCGCCGCTCGTGGCGTCAGCAGGCATTACGACGGCGCTCTCGATGGCTTCGGGATCAACGTCGCCCAGTATTCTCTTCTGTGCAATCTGCAGCGCCTCGATCAGCCGAGTATTTCCACTTTGGCTGAAGCCATGGGCCTTGATCGCAGCACGTTGGGGCGCAACCTTCGGGTGCTCGAGGGGGAAGGCCTGGTGATGCTGGTTGAGGGCGAGGACATGCGCAATCGCATCGTCCGGCTCACCGATGCCGGGGCTGAGCGCCTCGCAGCGGCCCTTCCGGCCTGGGAAGCGGCACAGCAGCGACTGGTTGATCGTCTGGGCGCCGAGAAGCGTGAAGTCTTGCTGAAATTGCTGGATGAACTGGCTTGAGGCCAGTTTGTTCAGTCTTAAGCGGGTATATACCCGCGACCGGAGAACAAGAATGACATCGATGTGGCGTACGTGTGGTTGGGTTCTGTTGGGGAGTGCGCTGATCCTGGCGTTATCGCTGGGCGTGCGGCACGGCTTCGGGCTGTTTCTCGCGCCGATGAGTGCCGAGTTCGGCTGGGGGCGTGAAACGTTCGCCTTCGCCATTGCCTTGCAGAATTTGATCTGGGGGCTCGCGCAGCCTTTCACCGGCGCCCTGGCTGATCGGTTTGGTGCGGCGAAGGTGGTGCTCATCGGCGGCATTTTGTACGCGGTGGGTCTGGTGTGCATGGGGCTGTCCGACTCGGCAGTGACCTTGTCCCTGAGTGCCGGGTTACTGATTGGTATCGGTCTCTCGGGCACGTCTTTCTCGGTGATTCTCGGCGTGGTCGGGCGCGCGGTGCCACCAGAGAAGCGCAGTATGGGCATGGGCATCGCCAGTGCTGCCGGCTCCTTCGGTCAGTTCGCCATGTTGCCGGGTACCCTCGGATTGATCGGCTGGCTTGGCTGGTCCGCGGCATTGTTGGTGCTGGGGCTGCTGGTGGCGCTGATCGTGCCGCTGGTGAGCATGCTCAAGGACAAACCGCTGCCGACGTTGGGTCATGAGCAAAGCCTCACTGAAGCGCTCCGCGAGGCCTGTTCCCATTCCGGTTTCTGGCTATTGGCGTTTGGCTTTTTTGTCTGTGGTTTCCAGGTCGTATTCATCGGCGTGCACCTGCCGGCCTATCTGGTGGACCAGCACCTGCCTGCCACCGTCGGCACTACGGTGTTGGCGCTCATCGGGCTGTTCAATATTTTCGGTACCTACACTGCCGGATGGCTGGGTGGACGGATGTCCAAACCCCGTTTGCTGACCGGTTTGTACCTGTTGCGGGCCGTGGTGATCGGGCTGTTCCTGTGGGCGCCGGTGACCACGACGTCCGCGTACCTGTTCGGCATGGCGATGGGGTTTCTGTGGCTGTCGACCGTTCCGTTGACCAACGGCACCGTGGCCACCTTGTTTGGTGTGCGAAACCTGTCCATGCTCGGAGGGATTGTTTTCCTCTTTCACCAATTGGGCTCCTTCCTCGGAGGCTGGTTGGGCGGGGTGGTGTATGACCGGACCGGGAGCTATGACTTGATCTGGCAGGTAGCGATTCTCTTGAGCCTGTTGGCTGCAGCGCTGAATTGGCCCGTACGTGAGCAGCCGGTGGCGCGCCTGCAAACCCAGCTGAGTGCGCTATGAACAGGCTCTGGCCACGCATACTCCTGGTGGGCGCTGGCGCGTTGCTGCTGGCACTGGTGTGGTGGGGTTGGCATCAGGGTGGGCTGGCGCTGATGCAGTTGGGCATGGGCGCTTGCTAGCAGGGCGTCAGGACGAGTAACTTCGTCCTGACGATCTTCTCAAGGATGCACGGTTATGCAGATGCGCTGGCTTGCAGTTCCCGCGTTACTGGTTGCGTTTTGTGGTGTGGCCCAAGCGGCGGAATGTCCGGAACTGTTGCAAGGTTCGTTGCCGAAACTGCGTGCCAAGGAATCAATCGACCTGTGCCAGCGCTTTGCCGGCAAGCCGTTGGTGGTGGTCAATACCGCGAGCTTTTGTGGGTTCGCCCCGCAATTCAAAAGCCTTGAGGCGTTGAATCAGCGTTACAAGGCGCAAGGCCTGGAGGTAATCGGCGTTCCTTCCAATGACTTCAAGCAAGAGTCCAAGGACGGTGCCGAGACCGCCAAGGTCTGCTACGTGAATTACGGCGTGACGTTCACCATGACCGAACCGCAGAACGTCCGTGGCGCCGATGCGACTCATCTGTTCAAAGTGCTCGCCGAACAGACCAGCGCCCCGAAGTGGAATTTCTACAAGTATGTGGTCGATCGCCAAGGCAAGGTGATCGCCAATTTCTCCAGCCTGACCAAGCCCGATGATCCGGAATTCATTGCCGCCGTGGAGAAAGCCCTGGCTTCGCAACCCTGATTGCCACCCACTAAAAAGCCCCGCCTCTGAACCAGAGAGCGGGGCTTTTTTGATTCAGGTAGGCGAGCCGTTCAGGTTCGCCGTGAATCATCAGAAACGGTAGGTTGCACCCACACCGAAACCGTTCGCCCAGTTTTCGTACTTGGCGTTGTAAGTCTGGCCACGGTCGTTGCTGTTGTTGACCTTGACCGCCTCTTCACGCAGGTACGAGTACGCCACGTCGATGGTCAGGTCGTCGGTCGGGCTCCAGCCAGCGCCCAGGCTGAAAATCTTGCGATCGCCAGTCGGGATGCGTGGGGAGCGGTCTTCGTTGTTGGTCGGTGCCTGGTCGAAGGACAGGCCGGTACGCAGTACCCATTGCTTGTTCAACTGGTAGGACGCGCCGATGGCGTGAGCCCAGGTGTCGTGCCAGTTCTGTTCTTCGGTGATGGTCCCGAATTGACCATTGAGGACCGCTGGAACGCCGCTGTTTTCAACGGTGATCTCTTTCAGGCGGCTCCAGCGAGTCCAGGTGCTGCCTGCGTAGAGGGTCCACTGGTCATCCAGCTTGTGCGTGACCGAGAAGTCCACCGACTCAGGCGTCGTCAGGTCCAGGGAGGCATCGTACTTCTGGCTAGGGTTCTGACCGATCAGGCCCAGGACGTTGTAATTGACCTTGGTGTTGCCTTCGAGCTTGTACTTCACTTTCGAGTGGTAAGTCAGGCCGAGGCGGGTGCTGTCGGTGGCTTGAACCAGCACGCCGATGTTGTAGCCCAGCGCGGTGTCGTCACCCTTGATCTTGACTTCGCCATCTGGCGCGGCCTGGGTGATCGACAGGTTCGATTCCAGCTTGCCGTCGATACGGTTGATGGTCGGACCGAAACCGATGGACACCTTGTCGTTGAAGGCGTAGCTGACAGTCGGTTGCAGGGTCACGATTTTAACGTCGCTCTTGCTGCCGAAGTAACGGCCAGCGAAGCCTTGCTCATAGTCGGTCACCAGGCCGAACGGAGCGTAGATGCCCACACCGACTGCCCAATGGTCGTCGATTGGCTTGACGTAGTAGCCCATAGGTACGGCGATGAAGGGCACCATGTCGCCTTTGTTGCTGCCGCTGTTCGGGCTGGAGCTGGCGTTGCTGATATCGGTGTGTGCGTCGAGCATTGCAGCGCCGCCGGTGACTTGTTCGCGCTTGATGCGCGACATGCCGGCAGGGTTGCCAAAAATGGTGCTTGCGTCATCGGCAGAGGAAGATCGCCCGGCAAAACCTGTACCCATCCCGCTGATACTTTGTTCGTTGATGGCAAAGCCAGCTGCAAAGATCTGGGTGGATGCCAAGGTAACGGCGAGGCTAAGGGTGGTTTTGAGCATTACTTTTTTCATTATTAGAACTCCTGGTGATCACCGGGGCGAAAATTACCAACATTTTCGTCCCAGCGCTATAGGCTGTATCGCTTGAGTTAGAGCGGTTTTGTAGGACAATCCGACCGGATTCGCGACCTGTTGTGCGATCTTTTGAAATGGGCGGATCAGCAGGCGACCTGATTCAAAGTTGAAACACAGGTTTGCCAGGCGCAGGTGAAGTCTCTCAGACGGCCTTGGGGCTGGAAGGTCTGGCGCCAGATTCGGGCCATTCCCAGCAGGTCGTCTGCTTCGGGGAGCGAGGTGTTTTGTTCTTCGACCAGCAGCCAGGCGATGGCAGTGGCGTAACGCAGGTTGACGGTCAATTCCAGGTGCGGGCTGCTCAGGAAAGCGTGTTGACTCGCCAATCCTCTTACCAGGCTGGCGCGTTCCGGATCCAGAGCCAGGTAATGGTCCCAGAGCGCCTGATGACGGGGTTCGGCGATTCGGTAGAGGCCATGGCCGCGGCGGTCATGAAGGGCGGATCCAAGGGCAGACTGGCTGGCGGCTATGCCCAGCAACAGGGATTCGGCAGTTGCGCTATGACGTCCGAGGTAGAGCAGGGTCGGACGGATCACATAACGGCACAGTTCGCTGGCAGCGATACCCATAAAGCCCTCGAAACATGAAGTGGGCGGCGATGCCTGAAGGGGCCTTGGCAGCAGTGAGTCGACTCAGGCTCGCCGGAAGCGGATCACGCCGCTTGAGTTGAAGTGTAGTGTCATATTCGCGCTGTAAAGGACTGTTTTTAAAATATTTCCGGCGGCGAGTTATAACCGTTATATCGGTTAGTACTTAGGCCCAGGCGGCAGAAAGGGAAATATCAGGCAATAAAAAGCCCCGCTATTGAAGCAGGGCTTTTGAGGTTTTCAGCCTTTCTGGCGTATCAGGCAACCAGTGCCTGACGAGTACGATCGATCACGGCCTGCAGCGGTTCTGCGCTGGAGTATTGATCGGGGTACAGGCGTTCGCTGTGACGAGCGATGCCGTGTTCGTTCACCAGAGTGAAGCTGAAGCAGCCTTTGCGAGCGGCCATGATCAGGCAGTTCATTGGTGCAAAAGCGTTGGTTAAGGTGCGAATTGCATCTTGGGTGTGGATTTGAGTAGTCATTATTGGGTGTTCCTACAAGCGACACGGATAAGAGCCGTGCAAAATTAAAACGTTCCAGTGACGACGACCACCGTTGGTCGAACGAAGAACCCGACTGGAACAAAGCAGCCAGTTTGAAGCGCTGATAATTGGCGCGCTTGGGCTGGCAGGTAGGTACTTAGGAGGGCAGGCAACACATCAAGGGCAAAGGTTCTGGGCCCGGGGTGAAGATCCTGATCAATTTGCAGGCTGGTTCGGTCAGAGTAAGTGAGCTTGGCAACACCCTTTGCTTTTGATTCAAAGGCTGTGTTGACACAAGGTTTACCTGGAAACCATCGAGGTGGTCGATCCCGCTTGTTCGGTGGAGGCTTCCTTTGGGAAGGCTGACCGGGGGGATTTGTTCGACCAGAATTGACTTTCAGCTTGGTACTAACGCCGCGGATACTAACGGATTGAATTTGAGAATGGAAGTGTGTTAGCAAAAAAGATTGCCATTGGCGCATTGAAAAGGGGCAGGCGGACGCTGATTTGCGTGATTGCGCAGGCCCATAGCCCATCATCCGACGGCTGGTGCGTCGTTTTGCAGCCAGCTTGAATCAGCATGACGCACGGTAAACCGAGGGTTATCCCCAGCATTATCCATCAAAATGCGTCAAAAAAGCGCACCGATATAACCGCCTTGCAGGTACTTGTGCACATTAGTTGCGAACGTTGTCACCCCGCTGTCATCTGGCCTTCAAACGCAGTGGGTGCCTGTAACCAAAATTTAAGTCAATGAAAAACATCGCTTTTTTTTACTGGTGAAAAAATCGTCAGTTTGACTGCGAGCCCCATTCCACAGGGGTTTGCGAGAGTTCAAGGGCGGTTGTCCACTGACTTATCCACAGCTTCTGTGGATTGTCCCGAGCGCTTGCTCTAGGACGGGCGTGCCGGGTTTTTTTAGGCTTTACCTGTAAGAAAAAAAGAGTAGAGTGGCGCGCCTTCCGATCTGCCCTACAGTGTTTTATGAAGTTTCGTTCAGTATCAGTTTCCGTAACCACTCCACCCACAGCTGTTACCCCACCCAAACGCTTTTCAATGCGTGTGGCCGAGTGGTTACTGGACAGCCCGCGCCTTAGTGAAAACACCAACGTCAAACATTTTGCCGGACGCCTGCTCAAGCAACCGGCGCGTGAAGGTATCGTGGCGGCGCAAAGCCGCCTCGGCCAGTTGATGTGCCGGGAATGTGGCAACGCCCGGGACCGCCGTATAGGCCAGGACCTGTTGCGCCAGGCGGCACGGGCAGGTGATCGACGCGCCCAGCGCGAGCTAGGCCTGGTTGAAGACTGAGCTGTCCAAGACCTGACGCCTTGGTTAACCTTCAGGCTTTATCGAATTAGCAGGAGTGGCTATGGCTATGGACTTGACCAGCATATTGCTTGGTCTGGCAGGAGCGGCATTGCCATTATTGGTACTGGCCTGGCAACTGCAGCGTCGCGCGAGCAGCCTTCAGTCAGAGGTAGCACTGCTGCAAGAGCGCTTGTCCACAGCCCAGCTGGCGCAGGATGGATTGAACGCCCAGCTCGACGCCTGTCGCGATGAAATCGGTGATTTGAGTCAGGTCAACACCCTGCGGCAATCGGATCTGGCGGCTTTGCGTCGTGAAGTCGAGCTGCTGCAGATCGAACGCGATGACGCACGCGACGCATCGCACGCGTGGAATATCGAACGTGCCGGCAAAGAGGCTGATTTGCGCCGCCTCGACGCGCAGACCGCTTCGCTCAACGCCGAGCTGCGGGAGCAGCGGGAAAGCCACCAGCAGCGTCTCAATGACTTGCAAGGCTCGCGAGACGAGCTACGTGCGCAGTTTGCCGAGTTGGCGGGCAAGATTTTCGATGAGCGTGAGCAGCGTTTTGCCGAATCCAGCCAGCAACGCCTCGGTCAATTGCTTGATCCTCTGAAAGAACGCATTCAGTCCTTTGAAAAACGCGTCGAGGAAAGCTACCAGGCAGAAGCGAGAGAGCGTTTCTCCCTGGCCAAAGAGCTCGAGCGCCTGCAGCAGTTGAATCTGCGGTTGAGCGACGAGGCCACGAACCTTACCCGCGCTCTGAAGGGTCAGAAGACTCAAGGCAACTGGGGCGAGCTGATTCTTGAGCGCGTGCTGGAGCACGCAGGACTGGAAAAGGGCCGGGAGTACCAGACTCAGGTCAATCTGAAAGGCCCGGACGGCGAGCGCTTCCAGCCCGACGTGATCATTTATCTGCCGGGTGACAAGCAGGTGGTGGTCGACTCCAAGGTCAGTCTTACGGCCTATCAGCAATACGTGGCGGCCGAAGACGATGCCATCGGCCAGATCGCCATCAAGCAACACGTGCTGTCCCTGCGCAATCACGTGAAAGGCTTGGCGGGCAAGGATTACAAGCGGCTGGATGGCTTGCACAGCCTGGATTTCGTCCTGCTTTTTGTGCCGATAGAAGCGGCATTTTCCGCGGCACTGCAGTCCGAGCCAACGCTGTTTCAGGAAGCGTTCGACCGCAATATCGTGATCGTCAGCCCGACCACCTTGCTCGCCACGCTGCGCGTCATCGACAGTCTGTGGAAGCAGGAGCGCCAGAGCCAGAACGCCCGGGAAATTGCCGAGCGGGCGGGTTGGCTGTACGACAAATTCGTGTTGTTCATTCAGGATCTGGATGAAGTCGGCAATCGCCTGCAGCAGTTGGACAAAGCCTACAGTTCGGCGCGTAACAAGCTGACAGAGGGCCGTGGCAACCTGGTGAGTCGCAGTGAACAGCTCAAGTTGCTGGGCGCACGGGCGAGCAAAAGTCTGCCGGCTGATTTGCTGGAGCGGGCGATGACGGATGTGGATGGGTTGGCGGAGTTGCCAGAATAAAGATCAAAAGATCGTCCGGTCGCGGCCCGAGCCTTCGGACGATCTTTTAGGGCTTACAACGGCAGATGCCGACTCAATAACGCTCGAAGCGCCGCCGGCTTCACTGGTTTCGCCAGGTAATCCAGCCCCGCCGCATGCACCTGCGCCACCGTCTCCGGCCGCCCATCAGCGCTGATCACTACGCCCGGCACCGGCTCGCCCAGGCGGGTTCGCAGCCACGCCATCAGGTCCGTCCCGGTTTCACCATCATCCAGGTGATAATCCACCAGCGCCAACTGCGGTCGTACGCCTTCATTGAGCAGCGCCGCGCATTCTTCACGATTGCGCGCCGTCCACACTTGGCAACCCCACCGGGTCAGCAAACTGTTCATGCCGATCAAGATGCTGTCTTCATTGTCGATACACAGCACCTGGGCCCCGCTGAGCAATTTACCGTTGAGTTCGGCGACCTTGACGGGCATTGCCGTTTGCGTGCGGGCCAACGGCACGCGGACGCTGAACACGCTGCCGCGTCCCGGCCACGATCGTACTTGTAAGGTATGTCCCAGAACGCGGCATAAGCCGTCAGCGATCGCCAGCCCGAGCCCAAGGCCTTTCTCGGCACGCGTCTGGTGACTGTCGAGGCGTTTGAACTCTTCGAAAATCACCTTTTGCTTGTCTTCCGGGATGCCCGGCCCGCGGTCCCACACTTCCAGGCTCAGCTCGCCTTTGTGTCGCCGAACACCTAGCAACACCGGCCCTTTGGCGTAGCGAAAGGCGTTGGTGAGGAAGTTTTGCAGAATTCGCCTCAGCAATTTGCTGTCGCTTTCGACACGCAGCGAACTGCCTCTGACGCGGAATTTCAAACCTTGATCCCGAGCCAGCGCTTTGAATTCCGCACTCAGAATGTCGAAGAGCTCGTTAAGCACAAACGGTTTTGAATCGGGATTTATCTTGCCGTTTTCCAGGCGGGAAATGTCCAGAAGGTCGCTGATCAGGTCTTCGGCCGAACGTAGCGAGGTGTCGAGGTGTTGCACCAGTTTCTGGGCCTCTGCGGACAAGCCGTCGTCCTGATGGGAAAGGGCGGCTGAAAACAGTCGAGCAGCGTTCAGGGGTTGCATCAAGTCATGGCTGACGGCGGCCAGAAACCGGGTTTTCGACTGGTTAGCGGACTCGGCGGTGCCTTTGGCTTCGGTCAGCGCTACGTTCAATTGCGACAGTTCATGAGTACGTTCGGTGACGCGACGCTCCAGGCCTTCATTGGCCTCGGTCAGTGCCTGCTCGGCCTCGCGAAACGCGGTGATGTCGGTGAAGCTCATAACGAATCCGCCACCCGGCATCGGGTTACCGATCAGCTCGATCACCCGCCCATTCGGAAACAGTCTTTCAGACGTGTGGGCGCGGCCCTGGCGCATCCAGTGCAGGCGCCGGGCGACGTGCACTTCGGCTTCCCCTGGGCCGCACAGGCCACGCTCGGCGTTGTGGCGAATGATGTCAGCGATGGGGCGACCGACGCTGATCAAGCCGTCCGGATAGTTGAACAGTTCAAGGTAGCGACGATTCCACGCCACCAGTTTGAGCGACTGGTCGACCACGCTGATGCCTTGGGTAATGTTCTCGATCGCGCCTTGCAGCAATGCGCGGTTGAATTGCAGGACTTCAGAGGCTTCGTCGGCGATTCGCACGACATCCTCGAGCTGCATTTCCCGACCTTCAATGGCCGCCTTCACCACGGCGCGCGTCGATGAAGCGCCCAGTACACCAGCCAGCAAGCGTTCGGTGTGGGCGATCCACTCGCCGTCGGCATTCTGGTTCGGATTGAAGCCTTTGCCTTGGCGATAGGCGAAACGGATGAAGCTCTGACGAGCGCGTTCCTCACCGACAAAGCGTGCCGCGAGTTGCAGCAAGTCGTTTATCTGCACGGCCAGCATGGAGCGTGCGCTTGGGCGTGCGCTGATTTCCTGTCCGATAAAACGACCGGCCTGCCAGTGTTCCGATACTCGCGTGCGCGACAGCACCGAGACCCAGGCGAACAGCGTGAAGTTGGCCGCCAGCGATAACACCACGCCCTGGGTCAGCGGAGTCAGTGGCAGGTTCAGCGGGTTGCTGTGCAGCCACGCCAATCCAGGGAAGGTGTTGAGCGACCAACCCAGGCTGTGGGCGGCAATGGGCAGGATCAGGGTGTAGAACCAGAGAAATGTCCCGGCGGCGAGGCCGGCGAACACACCTCGGCGGTTGGCCTGTTTCCAGTACAGCGCGCCAAGCATGGCCGGGGCCAGTTGGGTCACGGCAGCGAAGGCGATCTGGCCAATGGTCGCCAGGCTCGCGGTAGAGCCCAGCAAGCGATAGCTGACATACGCCAGGAGCAGAATCACCACGATGCTGACGCGGCGCACCGACAGCATCCACTGACGGAATACTTCGAACGGACGCTCGGCGTTGTTGCGGCGCAATAGCCAGGGCAACAGCATGTCGTTGGACACCATGGTCGACAGCGCAACGCTGGCGACGATCACCATGCCGGTCGCGGCCGAGGCGCCACCAATAAACGCCAGGAGCGCCAGCGCAGGGTGGGACTGCGCCAGCGGCAGGCTGATAACGAACGAGTCTGGCAGCACCGAGCTGGGCAGCAACATCTGACCTGCCAGGGCGATGGGTACGACAAACAGAGCCGCGAGTGCCAGGTAGGCGGGAAACACCCATTTCGCCAGGCGCAAGTCCTGAGGCTCGATGTTCTCGACCACGGTCACATGGAATTGCCGGGGCAGGCAGATAATCGCCATCATCGCCACACCGGTTTGAACCACCATGGACGGCCAGTTGATCGTTTCCTTCCAGTATTGCTCCAGCCGCGGGGCAAGCATGGCCTGATTGAACAAGTCGTCAAATCCGTCGTAGAGGCCGTAGGTCACGAATGCACCGACGGCAAGAAAAGCGAAGAGCTTGACCAGCGACTCGAACGCGATCGCCAACACCATGCCCCGGTGGTGCTCCGTGGCATCGAGGTTGCGGGTACCGAACACGATGGTAAACAGCGCAAGCACCAGCGACACGATCAGCGCCGTGTCCTGCGCGCGCACGCCCATCGCGTCAGCACCAGCGCCGATCAACAAATTCACGCCGAGCACGATGCCTTTGAGTTGCAAAGCGATGTAGGGCAAAACGCCGACGAGGCAAATCAGCGCAACGACCACGGCCAGCGACTGGGATTTGCCGTAGCGTGCCGCGATAAAGTCGGCGATGGAGGTGATGTTCTCCTGTTTGCTGATCATCACCATTTTCTGCAGAACCCAGGGGGCGCAGACCAGCAACAGAATCGGCCCGAGATAGATCGGCAGGAATGACCAGAGTTGTTCGGCGGCCTGGCCCACAGCACCGAAAAAAGTCCAGCTGGTGCAGTAAACCGCCAGCGACAGGCTGTACACCCAGGCACGCACGCGCGGTGGCAACGGCGCGGCGCGGCGGTCACCGTAGAAGGCGATAGCGAACATGATGGCCATATAGGCCAGGGCGACGGCGGCGATCAGCCCGCTGGACAGCGACATGAGAACTCCAGACAAAAGACACCCGGGACTCCAGCCCGGTCAGACAGTCTCGCACGATGTCGGGGGTTCGTCAGTGTCGACCAAGGTCGTGGCGTGGCGGGGTGTCGCAGGGTAGACAGGCCGGTAGATTTTCTGCTGTTTTTGCAGGCCTCATCGCGAGCGAGCTCGGCTCCCACAAGGAATGAGTTAACGCTGAAGATACCTGTGGGAGCCGAGCCTGGTCCGGGCGGCTTTCCGACGATGACGTCGTCACTGATCCAGCGCGATCTCGAGCAACGTGTGCAACTCCTCAACCTCCAGCGCCTTCTCGGAAAACAGAATGCGAAACACCGTCGGCGCCGCCACCAGGTTGATCAGCCGGTCAACGCTCGGCTTCGGCACATCGGGGTAGCGATCCAGAATCGTCTGCAACTGCGCGCCAATGATCGTCACACAGTAACCGGGTGTCAGGCTGGATTGAACATCGCGCAGCATGTTGCGACCGGGTTCGGAACTCATCTCGTCCAGATACTGCTCGGCCCACGCCCGCACATCACCGCGCAAGCTGCCGGTGTTGGCGGGCTCGCCATCCGGCTGCATACGCGCCAGGGCAACGTCGGCCAGCAACACGGACAAATCACCCCAGCGTCGATAAATGGTTGACGGGGTAACCCCTGCACGGGCAGCGATCTGCGGCACGGTCACGGTTGAGCGCTCCTGTTCTTCCAGGAGTTCGCGGACCGCCGAGTGAATCGACTCTTGCACCCGGGCGCTGCGGCCGCCGGGGCGTAAACCTTCTTTAATAGCCATGCATCGGACCTTAACACAAAGAATTTGCTTTAAGGGCTGGTCAGTAGCACACTCCGCAAAAGCAAAATATTAGCTTTTGCGGAGACAGTCCATGCCCAGCTCAGCCTCACAAAAGACCAGCCTGTGGTTTCTGGCGTTTACCTTACTCAGTTTTCTGGCGGCATCCACCGCGCCGACGCCCCTCTATCACTTGTACCAGGAACATCTGCAGTTTTCGGCTGCGACGCTGACAGTTATTTTCGGTGTCTACGCCATCAGTTTGCTGGTGGCGCTGCTGACCGTCGGTTCGCTGTCGGACTTCCTCGGACGAAAACCGGTCATTTTCGCCGCGGTTTTGCTGAACATGCTAGCGATGTTGCTGTTTATCAATGCCGACAGTGTTGCGTGGCTGATCGCCGCCAGGGTGCTGCAGGGATTTGCCACCGGGATGGCGACAGCGGTGCTGAGTGCGGCGCTGCTGGACACTGATCGTCAGCAAGGCCCCTTGGTCAATAGCGTTGCGCCACTGCTGGGGATGGCAATGGGTGCAATGGGGTGCGGCTTGCTGGCCGAATTCGCGCCACTGCCGTTGCAGCTCACCTATTGGGTGCTGCTGGCGCTGTTCGTAATGCAGGCCCTGTACGTGTGGCGGCTGCCGGAAAGCGTCAGTCGGCAACCGGGTGCCTTGGCTTCGCTGCGCCCGACCTTGCACGTTCCGACTCAGGCCCGGCGTGCGCTATGGCGAGTGTTGCCCATCGACATCGCCGTGTGGGCGCTGGGTGGTTTTTACGCCTCGCTGGCACCGTCGCTGGTGCGCACCGCCACCGGATCGACTTCGAACCTGATCGGTGGTGCAACGGTCGCCGCATTGACGGTCACGGGCGCCCTGATGATCTACACCTTGCGTAACCGTCCTGCCGACAAGGTTCTGCAGTTGGGCGCCAGCCTGTTGCCGGTGGGCGTCGCTTTGATCTTGATCGCCGTACACAGTGCGAGCCTGTCGCTGTTTTTTGTGGGGACGCTGGTGGCGGGTTGTGGCTTCGGCGCTGGTTTTCTGGGGGCATTGCGCAGTGTCGTGCCGCTGGCACTGCCCCATGAACGAGCGGGGTTGATGTCGGCGTTTTATGTGCTCAGTTATCTGGCGTTCTGCTTGCCATCGTTGTTGGCGGGCAACCTGACGCGGACCTTCGGTCTGGTGGCAACCACTGATGGGTATGGCGCTGTGCTGATTATTCTGTCGGTGGGCGCACTGCTCACGTTAATGCGCCAGCGCTCGTATATCTGTAAAACAGATAACAGTTAGAGATATTACCCGTTATATAGATATTCGATTCGGTTCTACCATGGCTTCCACCTCACCAGAGGACAGGAGACCGCCATGACATGCACCCAGGCCAAAACCGGCATCAAACCTTTCAGCCACCTTCAACACCCGCGCGAAGTGATTCGCCAATTCACCCCGAACTGGTTCGCCGCCACCATGGGTACCGGCGTTCTGGCGTTAGCGTTGGCGCAGGTCCCTGTGGCCATCCCCGGCTTGCACACCCTCGCCGAAGCGCTGTGGCTGTTCAATATTTTTCTGTTCGTGCTGTTCACCGCCCTCTACGCGGCGCGCTGGACATTGTTCTTCGATGAGGCACGGCGGATCTTCGGGCATTCAACGGTATCGATGTTCTTCGGCACCATTCCCATGGGGCTGGCAACGATCATTAACGGTTTTCTGGTGTTCGGCCTGCCGCGATGGGGCGATGGCGTGATTCAAATCGCCGAGGTGTTGTGGTGGCTGGATGTGGCGATGTCCCTGGCGTGCGGCGTGTTGATCCCTTACATGATGTTCACGCGCCAGGAACACAGCATTGACCAGATGACGGCGGTCTGGCTGTTGCCGGTGGTCGCTGCGGAAGTTGCGGCGGCCAGCGGGGGCTTGCTCGCACCGCATCTGGTCGACGCCCATTCGCAGCTGGTGATGCTGGTGACCAGCTACGTCCTTTGGGCGTTTTCCCTGCCGGTAGCCTTCAGCATTCTGACGATCCTGTTGCTGCGCATGGCGCTGCATAAATTGCCCCACGAAAACATGGCCGCTTCGAGCTGGCTCGCGCTGGGTCCCATTGGCACGGGAGCGCTCGGGATGTTGCTGCTGGGCGCCGATGCACCGGCGATTTTCGCAGCCAACGGTTTGCCGGGTATCGGTGAAGTCGCTGCCGGGCTGGGGCTGGTAGCGGGCATTACGCTTTGGGGATTCGGTCTGTGGTGGATGCTGATAGCCGTGCTGATCACCGTCCGTTACCTGCGGGCCGGTATTCCTTTCAATCTGGGCTGGTGGGGCTTTACCTTTCCGCTGGGCGTGTATTCGCTGGCGACGTTGAAACTGGCTAGCACTTTGAATCTGGCGTTCTTCGAGGTTTTCGGATGCGTGCTGGTGGGCTTGCTGACGCTCATGTGGCTGATCGTCAGCAAACGTACGGTGCGGGGAGCCTGGCGAGGGGAGTTGTTTGTCTCGCCTTGTATCGCAGGATTGAAGAAATAACCGGCGAAGATTAGGTAATGTGTGGCCTGGATCGAGCTTCGGCATTCCAATGTCTGTATCCACGCCACTCTTTACTGCAAAAGGGACACACGGAAGATGAGCCACCCCTCACAGTTCACCTTGCTTCGCACCCGACGTTTCCTGCCTTTTTTTGTGACCCAGTCGCTTGGGGCGTTCAACGACAACATCTTCAAGCAGTCACTGATCCTCGCCATTCTCTACAAACTGACCATCGACGGTGATCGTTCGATTTGGGTCAATCTCTGTGCATTACTGTTCATCCTCCCGTTCTTCCTGTTTTCGGCGCTGGCTGGTCAGTTCGGCGAGAAATTCGCCAAGGACGCATTGATCCGTCTGATCAAACTTGGGGAAATCGCCATCATGGCGGTCGGTGCAGTCGGGTTCATGTTCGATCATCTGTCGCTGATGCTGGTGGCGCTGTTCGCCATGGGCACTCATTCGGCGCTGTTCGGGCCGGTGAAGTACTCGATACTGCCCCAGGCCTTGCGTGAGGAAGAACTGGTCGGCGGCAATGGACTGGTCGAGATGGGAACATTCCTGGCGATCCTCGCCGGAACCATCGGCGCCGGCATCATGATGTCGTCCTCTCATTACGCTCCCATCGTTTCTACCGCGATTATTGGCATCGCCGTACTCGGCTATCTCGCCAGCCGCAGCATTCCTCGCGCGGCAGCCTCAACGCCGAACATGCGCCTGAACTGGAACATTTTCAGTGAATCCTGGGCCACCTTGAAGCTTGGCCTCGGGCAGACGCCAGCGGTGTCGCGCTCCATTGTCGGTAACTCGTGGTTCTGGTTCGTCGGGGCGATTTATCTGACGCAGATCCCGGCGTATGCCAAGGAATGGATGCACGGCGACGAAACCGTGGTGACCCTGATTTTGACGGTGTTCTCGGTGGGTATCGCGCTCGGTTCGATGCTCTGCGAGAAGCTCTCGGGCCGTAAGGTGGAGATCGGCCTGGTGCCGTTCGGCTCGTTCGGCCTGACGGTTTTCGGTCTGCTGTTATGGTGGCATTCCGGTGGAATCCCGGACAGCGTCGCGGGCCACGGCTGGATCGAAGTGCTGGGGTTCGGGCACACCTGGCTGGTGCTGTTCGACATTCTCGGTCTGGGTGTATTCGGCGGTTTCTACATCGTGCCGCTTTACGCTTTGATCCAGTCCCGTACTGCCGAGAACGAAAGGGCGCGCGTGATAGCCGCCAACAATATTCTCAACGCGCTGTTCATGGTGGTCTCGGCGATTGTGTCCATCGTGCTGCTGAGCATGGCCAAGCTGTCGATCCCCCAGCTGTTCCTGGTGGTGTCACTGCTGAACATCGGCGTGAATGCCTACATTTTCAGCATTGTTCCCGAGTTCACCATGCGTTTCATGATCTGGCTGCTGAGCCACTCCATGTACCGGGTCGAGCACCGAAATCTGCAGCTGATTCCCGACGAAGGCGCCGCGTTGCTGGTCTGCAACCATGTGTCGTTCGTCGATGCGTTGCTCATTGGCGGTGCGGTGCGTCGGCCGATTCGCTTTGTGATGTATTACAAGATCTACAACCTGCCGGTGCTGAACTTTATCTTCCGCACGGCGGGTACGATCCCGATCGCGGGGCGTCAGGAAGACATTCAGATCTACGAAAAGGCTTTCAAGCGGATCGCTCAATACCTCAAAGATGGTGAGTTGGTGTGTATCTTTCCCGAGGGCAAGCTGACTACGGATGGCGAGATCAACGAGTTCAGGGGCGGGTTGACGCGGATTCTCGAAGAGACACCGGTGCCGGTGATTCCGTTGGCGTTGCAGGGGTTGTGGGGGAGTTTTTTCAGCCGCGATCCGGACAAAGGTGTGTTTCGTCGGCTGTGGTCGCGGGTGACGCTGGTCGCTGGGCCGGCAGTGCCGGTTGAAGCTGCGGAACCAGCCAAATTGCAAGGCCTGGTGGGGGCATTACGCGGCGCTGTGCGCTGATTCATTCTTACGCGGGCCGCCCTGCACGCGTGCCCGCTGGGGGATTCAGCCCGCCATCGCCAACCGGTTGCGTCCCTCGCGCTTGGCCACGTACAGCGCACTGTCGGCGCGGCGCAACAGGCTTTCGGCCGACTCGCCAGGCAACAAGGTTGAACAACCAAGGCTGACCGTCAGTTCGACCGACTTGCCGTCGGCCGAATACTCTTTGGCCTGCGTCGCAAATCGCAGTCGTTCGCCCACCAGGGCTGCGGCTTCACGCCCGGTGTTGGACAGCAGGATCAAAAACTCTTCACCGCCGAAACGGAACACCATGTCTACGTTGCGCAGTTGGCTTTTGATCGCGGCGGCGACGGCTTTGAGGACCTCATCACCGGCACTGTGACCATGGTCGTCATTGATGCGTTTGAAGTGATCGATGTCCAGCATCAACAGCGATAAAGGCTGCAGGTGACGGCGCGACATGTCGATTTCCCGTTGCAACGTCTGGTCCATGGCGATGCGGTTACCGGTATCAGTCAGCGGATCGCGTAACGCGCTTTGGGTGGCGGCCCGATAAAGCAAAGTGTTGCGCATCGGGAACAGCAGTGCAGACAACAGGGACTCGAGATGGCCCTGTTCCTGATCGCTGAAACGCTGGTTGCGGCGAAAAACCAATTCTCCCAGATGCTCACCTTCATGGCTGAGGCTGTAACTGATCGAATGGTGACCGCGCTGGCCGAATTCCAGGCGCAGATCGGTGGCCTTGTGTTCGTAGCTCAAGGCGTCGAGCGGTACCAATCGTTGAATTTCGCGGAAAAAGAGACCGAGTATGCGTTGCGGCTCAAGGCTGGTCTGAAGTTGCAGGCAGAGCTGTTGACGCAACTGCGCAAGGCTGACCGGTCTTTCCAGAATAGGGGGCTGCTGTCCAAAGCCCAGGCGTTGCAATTTCGCGCTATCGAAGTCAATCGCGTTGGTCTGGGATGGTGATTTCATATGGCATGCGCCCCTAAGCAGCAAGACAGTCTTACAAGCTGGGTGAGAGCGGCGTTGGGCAGCGCATCATACTGGTCCATCAGTCCCGTAGGACGTTTGAATCAAGTCTAGTCCGCTTTTGGCGACGATTATTAACCTATCGACTTACGCATCGCCCGATGTGCCTTCACTCGGCGTGTCTGAGCAAAATTAGAGCGAAAGTCGTGCCATTCAGTTCAGTCGATTTAAAAGCTTTTGAAATCAATAGGCTGAGAATTTGACAGGGCAGTTTTGGCGAATTAGGTGACGGTTGTTTGACGAAGAACTCGTGCATTTGCGACGGCTGTTACGCACCGCGACGGGAAGCCGCCGCGATACGTAGGGCGACGCACGGTGTTACTGGGCGTTGAATGCCTGACCGTTGACGCCAGTGCTGTCCGGCCCCATCAGGTAGAGGTAGACCGGCATGATCTCCTCGGGTGTCGGGTTGTTCAGCGGATTTTCACCAGGGTAAGCCTGGGCGCGCATGCTGGTGCGGGTTGCGCCGGGGTTGATGCTGTTGGAACGCATCGGGGCGACGGTATCGACCTCGTCAGCGAGGGTTTGCATCAGGCCTTCGGTGGCGAACTTGGAGACGCCATAAGCCCCCCAATACGCCCGGCCTTTACGTCCTACACTGCTGGACGTGAACACCACCGATGCATCCGCAGACAGCTTGAGCAGTGGCAAGAGGGTGCTGGTGAGCATGAACATGGCGTTGACGTTGACGTGCATGACACGCATGAAATTTTCGCCGGACAACTGTTCGATCGGCGTACGCGGACCAATGATCGACGCGTTGTGCAGCAAGCCATCGAGGTGACCGAATTCGGTTTCGATCATCGCTGCCAGCTCATCGTATTGATGGGGCAGGGCGGTTTCGAGGTTGAACGGGATCACGGCCGGTTGCGCATGGCCGGCGGCTTCGATTTCGTCGTAGACCTGAGTCAGGTTGGCTTCCGTCTTACCCAGCAGCAACACGGTGGCGCCGTGAGCGGCGTAGGTTTTTGCAGCTGCAGCGCCGATGCCACGGCCAGCGCCGGTGACCAGAATCACCCGGCCTTTGAGCAGGTCGGGACGGGCGGAATAATCAAACATAAAAAACCTCAACAAATCAGAATGCGGGCAGTTGCGATCGGAGCGCGATCCCTGTGGGAGCCTGGCTTGCCAGCGATGACGTTTATAAGTTCGCTATCGCCGGCAAGCCGTGCTCCTGTAAAAAAGGTCGGTTTAGCAGCTGCAAAGAGCGCTATCCAGCACCTTGCGCAACTCCAGCGGATGATCAACTACCACATCTGCGCCCCAGTGCCGCGGGTTGTCGTCTGGATGGATGTAGCCATAGGTCACGGCAGCCGTTTTGGTGCCGGCATCGCGCCCGGACTCGATATCGCGCAGGTCGTCACCCACAAACAACACGCTCGCCGGATCCAGGTCGAGCATCTTGCAGGCGAGGATCAGCGGTTCCGGATCCGGCTTGCTGTTCTTCACGTGGTCAGGGCAGATCAACAACGCCGAACGCTCGGCCAAACCCAGTTGCTGCATGATCGGCTCGGCGAACCGCAGGGGCTTGTTGGTGACCACTCCCCAGATCAAGTTGGCTTTTTCGATATCGGCCAGCAGTTCACCCATGCCGTCGAACAATTTGCTGTGAACGGCACACCCTTTGACGTAGCGATCCAGGAACTCCAGGCGCAGCTCCTCGAAGCCAGGCGATTCCGGGTCCATGGAAAAGGTCACTGCGACCATCGCCTTGGCGCCACCGGAAATCTCGTCGCGAATGTGTTTGTCGTTCATCGGCGGCATGCCGCGGTCGGCACGCATCGCCTGACAAATGGCGATAAAGTCCGGCGCGGTGTCGAGCAGCGTGCCGTCCATGTCAAAAAGGACTGCTCTGATACGCATCGGCTTACTCCTCGCGCAGGGTCTGGATCATGTAGTTGACGTCCACATCGGAGGCCAGTTTGTAGTGCTTGGTCAGCGGGTTGTAAGTCAGCCCGATGATGTCCTTGACGGTCAGGCCGGCCATGCGGCTCCAGGCACCGAGCTCCGAAGGGCGGATGAATTTCTTGAAATCATGGGTGCCGCGCGGCAGCAGCTTCATGATGTATTCAGCGCCAACAATGGCGAACAGATAGGCTTTCGGATTGCGGTTGATCGTGGAGAAGAACACCTGGCCGCCCGGCTTGACCATCTTGTAGCAAGCGCGGATCACGGAGGACGGATCCGGCACGTGTTCGAGCATTTCCAGGCAAGTGACCACGTCGAACTGCTCGGGCATTTCTTCCGCCAAGGCTTCGGCGGTGATCTGCCGGTACTCGACCGTCACACCCGACTCCAGTTGGTGCAGCTGCGCCACCGCCAGCGGCGCTTCGCCCATGTCGATGCCCATGACGGTCGCGCCGCGCTGGGCCATGGCCTCGCTCAGAATGCCGCCGCCGCAACCGACGTCGAGGACTTTCTTGCCAGCCAGTTGTACCCGTTCGTCAATCCAGTTGACCCGCAGCGGGTTGATATCGTGCAGGGGTTTGAACTCGCTCTCGCGGTCCCACCAGCGATGGGCCAGGGCTTCGAATTTGGCGATTTCGGCGTAGTCGACGTTGCTCATGGTTCAGTCCTCTAAAACTTGAAAAATCCTGTTGCCCCGGCAGGTGCCCCGGGGTGCTTACGATTCGGTATGGCCGCTGATCCGTTGGCCCCAGGCCTTGGCGGTAGCGCACAACTGTTCTTCATCCAGACGGGTCAAGCGACGGTCGTCGAGCAGTTGCTTGCCGGCCACCCATAGGTGTTTTACGCAATCGCGGCCGGTGGCATATATAAGCTGTGAAACCGGGTCATAGACGGGTTGCTGGGCCAGGCCGGACAGGTCAAAGGCGACAATGTCCGCGGCCTTGCCGACTTCCAGCGATCCTACCTCGGCCTCGATCCCCATTGACCGGGCGCCGTTCAACGTGGCCATGCGCAATGCGCGGTGCGCGTCGAGTGCGGTGGCAGAGCCTGCGACGGCTTTGGCCAGCAACGCGGCGGTGCGGGTTTCGCCCAGCAAATCCAGATCATTGTTACTGGCGGCGCCATCGGTGCCGATGGCCACATTGACGCCGGCCTGCCACAGACGCTCGACCGGGCAAAAGCCGCTGGCCAGTTTCAGGTTCGACTCCGGGCAGTGAATAACGTTGGTGTTGCTTTCTACCAGCAATGCCAGGTCGTCTTCGCTGATCTGAGTCATGTGCACCGCCTGGAAGCGCGGTCCCAGCAAGCCCAGGCGGCCGAGACGAGCAAGCGGACGTTCACCGGTCTGGTCGACCGCCTGTTGCACTTCGAATGCAGTCTCGTGGACGTGCATGTGAATCGAAGCGTCCAGTTCTTCAGCGATCACCCGGATCTTCTCCAGGTTTTCGTCGCACACGGTGTAGGGCGCATGCGGGCCGAAGGTGATCCTGATGCGTTCGTGGTGCTTGAGGTCGCCGAACAATTCCACGCCCTGACGAATGGCTTCATCCGCCGTGCTGGCGCCTGGAATGGGAAAGTCGAGGATCGGAATCGCGATTTGTGCGCGAATGCCACTGTTGTGCACGCGCTCGCTGGCAACCTTCGGGAAGAAGTACATGTCAGAGAAACAGGTAATACCGCCTTTGATCTGCTCGGCGATCGCCAGGTCGGTACCGTCACGCACGAACGCTTCGTCGACCCACTTGGCTTCAGCCGGCCAGATGTGGTTTTCCAGCCAGGTCATCAGTGGCAGGTCGTCAGCCAGGCCGCGGAACAGTGTCATTGCCGCATGACCGTGCGCATTGATCAGGCCGGGGCAGACCAGCATGTCCGGCAGTTCGCGCACTTCGGTCGCATCAAGCTTGAGTGCGGTGGCGCGTGGGCCGATAAAAACGATGCGCCCGTCGCGGATGCCAAGGGCGTGCTCCTTGAGGACAACGCCTGCGGGTTCGACAGGTACCAACCAGGTCGGCAGCAGCAACAGGTCGAGCGCAGCGGCAGTGTTCGGCATCGAAGATCGGTTCCAGTGCTTTTGTAAAGGATGGCGAAGTATACCCGAGCGTCTTCGCCGGGGGCTCGCTATAATCGGCGGCTTTGTTACTGAGTACGGGGTGTGGGATGCGCGATCGACTGTTGGCTGCGGAGAAGGTAAAGGCCATCGATTGGCGTGATGGCGCCCTGTACCTGCTGGATCAGCGCGTATTACCGTTCGAGGAAACCTGGATTGCCTGCACCAGCGCCGCCGGTGTGGCCGAGGCCATTCGCTCGATGGTGGTGCGGGGTGCTCCGGCCATTGGCATCAGCGTCGCCTACGGCATGGTACTGGCAGCCCGCGCCCGGTTTGCCGAAGGAGGCGACTGGCAGGCGGCGCTGGAAGCTGATTTCGCACTGCTGGCGGACTCCCGGCCAACGGCGGTCAATCTGTTCTGGGCGCTGGGCCGCATGCGCGATCGCCTGGAGCGCCTGAAGAATCACGCCGATCCACTGGCAGTGCTGGAAGCCGAGGCAATCGCCATTCATGAAAGCGATCGGGAAGCCAACCTGACCATGGCGCAGCTGGGCGTGGACCTGATTCGCAAGCATCAGGGCAACGCTCAGGCGATTCTGACTCACTGCAACACCGGCGCGCTGGCCACTGGCGGCTTCGGCACCGCATTGGGGGTGATTCGCGGGGCGTTCATCGAAGGTATGGTCGAGCGCGTGTACGCCGATGAAACCCGCCCATGGCTTCAAGGCTCGCGCTTGACCGCGTGGGAGTTGGCCAACGAAGGCATTCCCGTCACGGTCAATGCCGACTCTGCTGCAGCCCACATCATGAAAACCAAGGGCATTACCTGGGTGATCGTGGGCGCCGACCGGATCACCGCCAATGGCGACGTGGCCAACAAGATCGGTACCTATCAGCTGGCAGTAAACGCCATGCACCACGGCGTGCGCTTCATGGTCGTGGCCCCGAGTTCAACCATCGACATGAACCTGGCCAGTGGCGACGACATTCCCATTGAAGAGCGCGATGGCCGCGAGTTGCTGGAAGTGGGCGGCAAGCGCGTCGGTGCGGACGTGGATGCGTTCAATCCGGTATTCGACGTGACCCCTGCGGACCTGATCGATGTCATCGTCACCGAAAAAGGCATCGTCGAGCGGCCAGACACCGCGAAAATGGCGCAGTTGATGTGCCGCAAGCGTCTGCATTGATTTCCGTAGCGTCTGAAAGGACTTCATCGCCAGCAGGCTGGCTCCCACAGGGTTTGTGATCGACTTAGATCTAATGTGGGAGCCAGCCTGCTGGCGATTGGGGGCTGAAAGTCAATAAACAACCTTAATTCGGTCGCCAATTCGGCATTCGCAGTAGCTCTAAGCTTCTCTGATCCCCTTCAAGCCTGTCACCGGTCAACTAACTATGCTCCATGCGCATCAGAGGGATAGGTGCGTGGCGGCTCTTGTGATAACATCCGGCGTTTTCCGAGGCAGTCCCGCGGGGTTGTCTTTACTGCGCAAATCCATGGCACAACTCGTTGATTTGTCGTAAGTCGGTGTATGGCACTCCAGCCTGCAGCGGCGAGCTTCGTTCGTCCCATATGGATGTGACGAGGTTTCACCAGAAAAAGGAATCAGGCTTCTCATGGGCGAACTGGCCAAAGAAATCCTCCCGGTCAATATCGAAGACGAGCTGAAGCAGTCCTACCTCGACTACGCAATGAGCGTAATTGTCGGGCGGGCACTGCCGGATGCGCGCGATGGCTTGAAGCCCGTGCACCGGCGTGTGCTGTTCGCGATGAGCGAGCTGGGCAACGACTTCAACAAGCCGTACAAGAAATCTGCCCGTGTTGTCGGTGACGTGATCGGTAAGTATCACCCGCACGGTGATACCGCGGTGTACGACACCATCGTTCGTATGGCGCAGCCTTTCTCGCTGCGTTACCTGCTGGTAGACGGGCAGGGCAACTTCGGTTCGGTGGACGGCGACAACGCTGCGGCCATGCGATACACCGAAGTGCGCATGACCAAGCTGGCGCACGAGCTGCTGGCTGACCTGCACAAAGAAACCGTGGACTGGGTGCCGAACTACGACGGCACTGAAATGATCCCGGCGGTCATGCCGACCCGTATTCCCAACCTGTTGGTCAACGGCTCCAGCGGCATCGCCGTGGGCATGGCCACCAACATCCCGCCGCACAACCTCGGTGAAGTCATCGATGGTTGCCTGGCACTCATCGACAACCCCGAGTTGACCATCGATGAGCTGATGCAATACATCCCCGGTCCGGACTTCCCGACCGCTGCGATCATCAACGGTCGTGCCGGCATCATTGAAGCCTACCGTACCGGTCGCGGCCGCATTTACATGCGCGCCCGCTCGACGATCGAAGACATCGACAAGGTCGGTGGTCGTCAGCAGATCGTCATCACCGAACTCCCTTACCAGCTGAACAAGGCCCGTCTGATCGAGAAGATCGCCGAGCTGGTCAAAGAGAAGAAGCTGGAAGGCATCACTGAATTGCGCGACGAGTCCGACAAGGACGGTATGCGCGTCGTGATCGAACTGCGTCGTGGCGAAGTGCCTGAGGTGATCCTCAACAACCTCTACGCCCAGACCCAGCTGCAAGCGGTGTTCGGCATCAACATCGTTGCGCTGATCGACGGCCGTCCGCGGATCCTGAACCTCAAGGACCTGCTGGAAGCCTTCGTTCGCCACCGTCGTGAAGTGGTGACCCGTCGTACCGTGTTCGAACTGCGTAAGGCGCGCGAACGGGGTCACATCCTTGAAGGTCAAGCGGTCGCCCTGTCGAACATTGATCCGGTCATTGCCCTGATCAAGGCTTCGCCGACGCCGTCGGAAGCCAAGGAAGCGCTGATCAAGACTGCGTGGGAATCTTCCGCTGTGGTCGCGATGGTCGAGCGCGCTGGTGCCGACTCTTGCCGTCCAGAGACCCTGGACCCGCAATACGGTCTGCGCGAAGGCAAGTACTTCCTGTCGCCAGAGCAGGCGCAAGCCATTCTCGAACTGCGTCTGCACCGCCTGACCGGTCTGGAACACGAGAAGCTGCTGGCCGAGTATCAAGAGATCCTCAACCAGATCGGCGAGCTGATCCGCATCCTCAACAGCGCCACGCGCCTGATGGAAGTGATCCGCGAAGAGCTGGAAGTGATTCGCGCCGAATACGGCGATGTGCGCCGCACCGAAATTCTTGATGCCCGTCTCGACCTGACCCTGGGTGACATGATCCCGGAAGAAGAGCGCGTCGTGACCATCTCCCACGGTGGCTATGCCAAGACCCAGCCATTGGCTGCGTACCAGGCTCAGCGTCGTGGCGGTAAAGGCAAGTCGGCGACCGGCGTCAAGGATGAGGACTACATCGCTCACCTGCTGGTCGCCAACAGTCACACCACGCTCTTGCTGTTCTCCAGCAAAGGCAAGGTGTACTGGCTGAAAACCTACGAAATCCCGGAAGCCTCCCGCGCTGCCCGTGGTCGTCCGCTGGTCAACCTGCTGCCGCTGGACAGTGATGAATACATCACCACCATGCTGCCGGTCGAGGAGTACACCGAAGGTCACTTCATCTTCATGGCCACCGCCAAAGGCACCGTGAAGAAGACCCCGCTGGAATCCTTCAGCCGTCAACGCAGCGTCGGTCTGATCGCGCTGGAGCTGGACGAAGGTGACGTACTGATTTCTGCCGCCATTACCGATGGCGAGCGCGAAGTCATGCTGTTCTCCGACGGCGGTAAAGTGACTCGCTTCAAGGAAACCGACGTTCGCGCCATGGGCCGTACTGCTCGCGGTGTTCGCGGCATGCGTCTGCCAGAAGGCCAGAAGCTGATTTCCATGCTGATCCCCGAAGAAGGCAGCGAAATCCTCACCGCTTCGGCGCGTGGTTATGGCAAGCGCACGGCGATCAGCGAGTTCCCTGAGTACAAGCGTGGCGGTCAGGGCGTTATCGCCATGGTCAGCAACGACCGTAACGGCCGTCTGGTCGGTGCAGTCCAGGTGCTTGATGGCGAGGAGATCATGCTGATTTCCGACCAGGGCACTCTGGTTCGTACCCGTGTCGACGAAGTGTCGAGCCTGGGCCGTAATACTCAGGGCGTGACCCTGATCAAGTTGGCCAGCGATGAAACGCTGGTTGGTCTGGAGCGGGTTCAGGAACCGTCGGAAGTTGAAGGCGAAGAGCTGGAAGACGGTGAAGAGGGTGAAGAGGGTGCAGTGTTCGACGGTGATGTCGTGATCGACGACAACGTTGCCGAAGACCAGCAACTCGACGCCGCAGCCGACGAAGAACCGCAGGAATAAGCGGACAAGCAGGGGGCGGATGAGAATTCGCCCCCTTGTTGTTTGTCCGAACGGAAATATCGACACCCACGAAGATCTTGTGTGAAACGGCTTTTGTGGGAGCCGGGCTTGCCCGCGATGCAGACGCCGCGGTGCGTCTTCAGTGCCGAGGTGATGCAATCGCAGCGGTGCGGCGATCCGACAAGCCAGCTCTCACAAAACTTGCTCCAGCCGAGATCGGTGTCGATTGATGTTGTGATTTATTGCGTGATTACCACCAAATCAGAGCGAGATTGGATGTGAGCAAGAGAGCCTATAACTTCTGTGCCGGTCCTGCGGCGCTTCCCGAAGCTGTCCTGAAGCGCGCTCAGGGTGAACTCCTTGATTGGCACGGCAAGGGCCTGTCGGTCATGGAAATGAGCCATCGCAGCGATGAGTTCGTGTCCATTGCCACCAAGGCCGAGCAGGATCTGCGTGATCTGCTCAATATCCCCTCCAATTATAAAGTGCTGTTCCTGCAGGGCGGTGCCAGCCAGCAATTTGCTCAGATCCCTCTGAACCTGTTGCCGGAAGATGGTACGGCCGACTATATCGATACCGGTATCTGGTCGCAGAAAGCCATCGAAGAAGCGTCGCGCTACGGTCACGTCAGTGTTGCCGGTACCGCCAAGCCCTACGACTATTTTGCAATTCCCGGTCAGAACGAATGGAAGCTGTCGAAAGACGCGGCCTACGTTCACTACGCGCCGAACGAAACCATCGGCGGCCTGGAATTCCAGTGGGTCCCGGAAACCGGTGACGTCCCGCTGGTCGCCGACATGTCCTCGGACATCCTTTCGCGTCCAATCGATGTGTCGCGCTTCGGCATGATCTACGCCGGCGCACAGAAGAACATCGGCCCTAGCGGCATCGTGGTTAACATCGTTCGCGAAGACCTGCTGGGTCGCGCCCGTTCCCTGTGCCCGACCATGCTCGATTACAAGGTCGCGGCCGATAACGGCTCGATGTACAACACCCCGCCAACCCTGGCCTGGTACTTGTCCGGTCTGGTATTCGAGTGGCTGAAAGAGCAGGGTGGTGTTGAAGCCATCGGCAAGCTCAATGAAGTGAAGCAGCGCACGCTGTACGAATTCATCGACGCCAGCGGCCTGTACAGCAACCCGATCAACAAGTCGGACCGCTCGTGGATGAACGTGCCGTTCCGCCTGGCGGACGACCGTCTGGACAAGCCGTTCCTGGCCGGTGCCGAAGCGCGTGGCCTGTTGAACCTCAAGGGTCACCGTTCCGTAGGCGGCATGCGCGCCTCCATCTATAACGCCGTGGACATCGTTGCGGTCAACGCACTGATTTCGTACATGGCAGAGTTCGAGAAGGAACACGGCTAATGTCTGAGCAAGAACTCAAGGCACTGCGCGTTCGCATTGATGCTCTGGACACCAAGGTCCTGGAGCTGATCAGTGAGCGCGCGCGCTGCGCCCAGGAAGTTGCGCGGGTAAAGATGGCCTCGCTGGCCGAAGGCGAAGTGCCGGTGTTCTATCGTCCCGAGCGTGAAGCTCAGGTGCTCAAACGAGTGATGGAGCGCAACCAGGGGCCGCTGGGCAACGAAGAGATGGCGCGGCTGTTCCGCGAAATCATGTCTTCGTGCCTGGCACTCGAGCAGCCGCTGAAAGTGGCTTACCTCGGCCCGGAAGGTACCTTTACTCAAGCGGCGGCCATGAAGCACTTTGGCCACGCAGTGATCAGCAAGCCGATGGCAGCAATCGACGAAGTCTTCCGTGAAGTCGCGGCGGGTGCGGTGAATTTTGGCGTGGTTCCGGTGGAAAACTCCACCGAAGGCGCGGTCAACCACACCCTCGACAGCTTCCTTGAACATGACATGGTCATTTGTGGCGAAGTCGAGCTGCGGATTCACCATCACCTGCTGGTGGGCGAAAACACCAAGACCGACAGCATCAGCCGCATCTATTCCCATGCCCAGTCACTGGCCCAGTGCCGCAAGTGGCTGGACGCCCATTATCCGAATGTCGAGCGTGTGGCGGTTTCCAGCAACGCCGAAGCGGCCAAGCGGGTCAAGGGTGAGTGGAATTCGGCAGCGATTGCCGGCGACATGGCGGCCAGTCTTTACGGGTTGACCCGTCTGGCCGAGAAAATCGAGGATCGCCCGGATAACTCCACGCGATTCCTGATGATCGGCAGCCAGGAAGTGCCGCCGACCGGCGACGACAAGACTTCGATCATTGTCTCCATGAGCAACAAGCCCGGCGCGCTTCACGAGTTGCTGGTGCCTTTCCACGACAATGGCATCGACCTGACTCGCATCGAGACGCGTCCTTCGCGCAGCGGTAAATGGACCTACGTGTTCTTTATCGACTTCGTCGGCCACCACCGCGATCCATTGATCAAAGGTGTATTGGAAAAGATCAGTCAGGAAGCGGTAGCACTCAAAGTGCTCGGTTCCTACCCGAAAGCAGTTCTTTAAGGGCGACAGCAAAATGAGTGGTGACTTCCTCGCTCTGGCACAGCCGGGCGTGCAACAACTTTCGCCTTACGTCCCGGGCAAACCCGTGGACGAACTGGCGCGTGAGCTGGATATCGATCCGGCCAGCATCGTCAAACTGGCGAGTAACGAAAATCCGCTGGGTGCCAGTCCCAAGGCTCTGGCTGCGATTCGTGAAGAGCTGGCCGAGCTGACCCGTTATCCGGACGGCAACGGTTTTGCGCTTAAAACCCTGCTGGCCGAGCAGTGCCGCGTCGAGCTGAATCAAGTGACGCTGGGTAACGGTTCCAACGACATTCTGGAGCTGGTCGCCCGCGCCTATCTGGCGCCCGGCTTGAACGCAGTGTTCAGTGAGCACGCGTTCGCGGTGTATCCAATCGTGACCCAGGCGGTGGGTGCTGATGCGCGTGTGATTCCGGCTAAAGAATGGGGGCATGACCTTTCGACCATGCTCGCGGCAATCGACGCCAACACCCGCGTGATCTTTATCGCCAACCCGAACAATCCAACCGGGACCTGGTTCGGTGCCGAAGCACTGGACGAGTTCCTGCAGGATGTACCGGAGCACGTCCTGGTGGTGCTGGACGAGGCGTACATCGAATACGCCGAAGGCAGTGACCTGCCGGACGGTCTGGACTATCTGGCGGCTTACCCGAACCTGCTGGTTTCGCGCACATTCTCCAAAGCTTATGGCCTGGCAGCGCTGCGCGTGGGTTATGGCTTGTCTACCGCCGTGGTGGCAGACGTGCTGAACCGTGTGCGACAACCCTTTAACGTCAACAGTCTGGCCCTGGCTGCTGCCTGTGCCGCGCTGCAAGATACCGATTACCTGGCTGAAAGCCGTCGTCTGAACGAAGCGGGCATGCAGCAACTGGAAGCGGGCTTCCGCGAACTGGGACTGAGCTGGATTGAGTCCAAAGGTAACTTCATCTGCGTCGACCTGGGGCGTGTCGCTGCTCCGGTGTTCCAGGGCTTGCTGCGCGAGGGCGTGATCGTGCGTCCGGTGGCGAACTACGGAATGCCCAACCACCTGCGCATCACCATCGGCCTGCCGGCGGAAAACAGCCGCTTCCTCGAGGCGCTGACCAAGGTTCTGGCTCGTGGTTGATGTCACTGCACTGCAATCTGCTGAACCTATGATCGGTCGCCTGGTGGTGGTCGGTCTGGGATTGATCGGCGGTTCGTTTGCCAAGGGTTTGCGTGAAAGTGGTGTTTGTCGGGAAGTGGTCGGTGTCGATCTCGATCCGCAATCGCGCAAGCTGGCGGTTGAGTTGGGTGTGGTGGATCGCTGTGAAGAAGACCTGGCCGTTGCATGCCAGGGCGCAGACGTCATTCAGTTGGCCGTGCCGATCCTGGCCATGGAAAAAATGCTCGGCCGTTTGGCGGGTATGGACCTGGGGCAAGCGATTCTTACGGACGTCGGCAGTGCCAAGGGCAACGTCGTGCGCGCGGCCACCGAAGCGTTTGGCGGCATGCCGGCGCGCTTCGTTCCGGGACATCCGATTGCCGGTTCCGAGCAGAGCGGGGTGGAAGCCTCCAATGCCGACTTGTTCCGTCGCCATAAAGTGATTCTGACGCCGCTGGAGCAAACCGATCCGGCAGCCCTGGCAGTGGTCGACCGGTTGTGGCGCGCACTGGGTGCCGATGTCGAGCACATGCAGGTCGAGCGCCACGATGAAGTGCTGGCGGCGACCAGCCATTTGCCGCACTTGCTGGCGTTCGGTTTGGTCGATTCGTTGGCCAAGCGCAATGAAAATCTTGAGATCTTCCGTTACGCTGCCGGCGGTTTCCGCGATTTCACAAGAATCGCCGGAAGCGATCCGGTGATGTGGCACGACATCTTCCTCGCCAACCGCGAAGCTGTCCTGCGCACACTCGATACATTTCGCAGCGACCTCGACGCCTTGCGCGACGCGGTCGATGCAGGGGATGGGCACCAATTGTTGGGCGTCTTCACTCGCGCCCGGGTTGCTCGCGAACATTTCAGTAAAATCCTGGCCCGCCGGGCTTATGTGGACGCTATGAACTCCAACGACCTGATTTTCCTGGGACAACCTGGTGGCCGCCTGACTGGGCGGATTCGTGTACCGGGTGACAAATCGATTTCCCACCGCTCGATCATGCTGGGTTCCCTGGCCGAAGGCGTCACTGAAGTCGAAGGCTTCCTTGAGGGCGAAGACGCGCTGGCGACCTTGCAAGCGTTCCGCGACATGGGCGTCGTGATCGAAGGTCCGCACCACGGTCGCGTGACTATCCATGGCGTCGGGCTGCATGGCCTGAAGCCTGCGCCGGGCCCGATCTATCTGGGCAACTCCGGCACGTCGATGCGTCTGCTGTCCGGCCTTTTGGCTGCGCAGAACTTCGACAGCACCCTGACCGGTGATGCCTCGCTGTCCAAGCGCCCGATGAACCGAGTGGCCAACCCGCTGCGGGAAATGGGTGCGGTCATCGAGACTGCTGCTGAAGGTCGTCCACCGATGGTCATTCGCGGTGGCAACAAGCTTAAAGGCGTGACTTACACCATGCCGATGGCCAGCGCCCAGGTGAAATCCTGCCTGCTGCTGGCGGGTCTGTATGCCGAGGGCAAGACTACCGTCACCGAGCCGGCGCCAACCCGCGACCATACCGAACGCATGCTGCGTGGCTTCGGTTATCCGGTGACCGTCGACGGCGCTACGGCGTCGGTCGAGTCCGGTCATAAGCTCACCGCGACCCACATTGAAGTACCGGGCGACATCTCGTCGTCGGCGTTCTTCCTGGTGGCGGCTTCGATTGCTGAAGGTTCGGAGCTGGTGCTCGAGCACGTCGGCATCAACCCGACGCGTACCGGCGTGATCGATATTCTTCGCCTGATGGGCGCTGATATCACCCTGGAAAACGAGCGTGAAGTCGGTGGCGAACCTGTGGCTGACCTGTGCGTTCGTGCAGCTAAACTGAAAGGTATCGAGATTCCGGAAGAGCTGGTTCCGCTGGCGATCGACGAATTCCCGGTATTGTTCGTCGCTGCTGCTTGCGCCGAAGGCCGTACCATCCTGCGTGGCGCCGAAGAGCTGCGCGTCAAGGAATCGGACCGTATCCAGGTGATGGCGGATGGTTTGCTGGCGCTTGGTGTCAAATGCGAACCGACCCCGGACGGCATCATTATTGATGGCGGCCTGATCGGCGGCGGCGAAGTGCACGGTCACGGCGATCACCGGATTGCCATGGCATTCAGCGTTGCTTCGCTGCGAGCTACCGCGCCGATCCGCATCCATGATTGTGCGAACGTCGCGACGTCGTTTCCCAACTTCCTCGCGCTATGCGCTCAGGTCGGCATCCGCGTTGCTCAAGAGGCTCAGTCGTGAACATCAAGCCACCGGTCATCACCATCGACGGCCCAAGCGGGTCAGGCAAAGGCACTATTGCCGGTATTCTGGCCAAGCGTCTTGGCTGGTGCCTGCTGGACTCCGGTGCGTTGTACCGTTTGCTGGCATTCGCCGCCCGCAATCATGGTGTTGACCTGACGAACGAAGAGTCGTTGAAGCTGTTGGCGGCTCATCTGGACGTGCAGTTCGTCGGCGCGACGGAAGGTCATCCGCAACGAATCATCCTCGAAGGTGATGACGTCACTGATGATTTGCGCAATGAGCAGGTCGGCGCGTGGGCCTCGCAAGTGGCCGCGTTGCCGGCTGTGCGCGACGCTTTACTGCAGCGCCAGCGGGCGTTTCAGGAGGCTCCGGGCCTGGTGGCCGATGGGCGCGACATGGGCACCGTGGTTTTTCCGGATGCGCCGCTGAAGATATTCCTCACTGCCAGTGCCGAGGAGCGTGCGCGCCGTCGATACTTGCAGTTGAAGGGCAAAGTCGATGGTGTTAGTCTGTCGAGTCTGCTAGATGAGATACGTGTCCGCGATGAGCGTGACACCCAGCGAGCGGTAGCCCCGCTCAAGCCGGCGGCTGACGCCATACAGCTGGATTCCACGGAATTATCCATCGATCAGGTGCTGGAACGCATCATGAGTGAGATCGCCATTCGCGATATCGCCGGGTGACCAAGAAGCCTCGCAGGGGACCAGTCATAGTCCTGCGTTGTTTCTTTAAATGAACATAACCCACGTCGTCTGGGATGTGGAGATGGGCGTATCCTTCGCCCTTATTCAACAGGAATTAAAATGAGCGAAAGCTTTGCGGAACTCTTTGAAGAAAGCCTAAAAACCCTGAACCTTCAGGCAGGCTCCATCATCACCGGTGTTATCGTTGATATCGATTACCAAGCTCGCTGGGTAACCGTTCACGCTGGCCTGAAGTCTGAAGCACTCATCCCGCTTGAGCAGTTCTACAACGACGCTGGCGATCTGACTATCAATGTCGGTGACGAAGTTCACGTTGCTCTGGACTCGGTTGAAGACGGCTTTGGTGAAACCAAGCTGTCCCGTGAAAAAGCCAAGCGCGCTGAATGCTGGATTGTTCTGGAAGCAGCCTTCGCAGCCGAAGAAGTGGTCAAGGGCGTTATCAACGGTAAGGTTAAAGGCGGCTTCACAGTCGACGTTAACGGCATCCGTGCGTTCCTGCCAGGTTCTCTGGTTGACGTTCGTCCAGTGCGCGACACCACGCACCTGGAAGGCAAAGAGCTGGAATTCAAGGTCATCAAACTCGACCAGAAACGCAACAACGTTGTCGTTTCCCGTCGTAGCGTCCTCGAAGCCGAGAACTCCGCTGAGCGTGAAGCTCTGCTGGAATCCCTGCAGGAAGGTCAACAAGTCAAAGGTATCGTCAAAAACCTCACCGATTACGGCGCATTCGTCGATCTGGGTGGCGTCGATGGCCTGCTGCACATTACCGACATGGCTTGGAAGCGTATCAAGCATCCTTCCGAAATCGTCAACGTTGGCGACGAGATCGATGTCAAGGTTCTGAAATACGATCGCGAACGCAATCGTGTTTCCCTGGGCCTGAAGCAACTGGGCGAAGATCCATGGGTTGCTATCAAAGCCCGTTACCCAGAAAGCACTCGCGTTACCGCTCGTGTAACCAACCTGACCGACTACGGCTGCTTCGCTGAGCTGGAAGAAGGCGTTGAAGGTCTGGTACACGTTTCCGAAATGGACTGGACCAACAAGAACATCCACCCTTCGAAAGTCGTACAAGTCGGCGACGAAGTGGAAGTTATGGTTCTGGACATCGACGAAGAGCGTCGTCGTATCTCCCTCGGCATCAAGCAGTGCAAATCTAACCCATGGGAAGATTTCTCTGGCCAGTTCAACAAGGGCGATAAAATCTCCGGCACCATCAAGTCGATCACCGATTTCGGTATCTTCATTGGTCTGGACGGCGGCATCGACGGTCTGGTTCACCTGTCCGACATCTCCTGGAACGAAGTGGGCGAAGAAGCCGTTCGCCGCTTCAAGAAGGGCGACGAGCTGGACACCGTTATCCTGTCGGTTGACCCAGAGCGCGAGCGTATCTCCCTGGGTATCAAGCAACTGGAAAGCGATCCGTTCTCCGAGTACGTTCAAGAGAACGACAAAGGCGCAATCGTTAAAGGCATCGTGAAAGAAGTTGACGCTAAAGGCGCCATCATCACTCTGGCCGACGATATCGAAGCGACTCTGAAAGCCTCCGAAATCAGCCGTGACCGCGTTGAAGACGCGCGCAACGTTCTGAAAGAAGGCCAGGAAGTAGAAGCCAAGATCATCAGCGTTGACCGCAAGAGCCGTGTAATCCAGCTCTCCATCAAGTCGAAAGACGATGCTGAAGAGAAAGAAGCAATCCAGAGCCTGCGCGACAAGCCAGCGACTTCGGAACCTGCTGCTGGTCCTACCACTCTGGGCGACCTGTTGCGTGCACAAATGGAAAAACAGAACTAAGTTCTGTCAGACCATAGAAAAAGGGCGACTTCGGTCGCCCTTTTTTGTGCCCGGAATTTGGCAAAGACACCCATGGTCGTGAATCAATCAAACACCGAGCACCTGTAGGAGCTGCCGCAGGCTGCGATCTTTTGATCTTTTACTTTGTTGCCTAACATTCCGCCTTGAACCAATCCCCTGCCAAAACTGTCCCTTTCTTTAACAGGATCAATTGCTTATTTGCAGCTACGCTAGAGCTTAGGGTGCACGCGCCCTCCGGTAGGGTGCCCGACAATAAGGAAGTGAATGAACAAGCTCATGGTCGCCATTGTGGTTTTGGTATTGGCAGGTTGTACCACAAGTGCCAAGACTCATGCCGTTCGTGGAGTCAGTGGCATAGAGATTGATTGCTCGGGGCTGGGCTCCGGGTGGGAGAAATGTCAAAAGCGTGCAGTCAAGGAGTGCAAGGGGGTAGGCTACAAGGTTGTTGCAAGGTCCGATGATGCCAAAGATGAGGATGAATTCCCCTTCGGCTTTAATCCTGCGGGGTATCTGACCCGCACTATGCTGGTTATCTGTCGGTAGTGGATGAAGGAACTATCTGACGCCTGAAGCGCTGAAAACAAGCGAGTTAAGCCTGTTGAATATATGTCGAGGCCTGGACTGTTCAAATAGCTCCGAGCGTGCTAAAACCTTTGAAGCGCTGATCTAGCTGCTTGAAAAAGAAGGGAAAAATATGACGAAGTCGGAGTTGATCGAACGAATTGTCACCCATCAAGGGCTGCTCTCATCCAAGGATGTGGAGCTGGCCATCAAGACCATGCTTGAACAAATGTCCCAATGCCTGGCCACTGGCGATCGTATCGAGATCCGTGGTTTTGGTAGCTTCTCCTTGCACTACCGCGCACCGCGTGTAGGGCGTAATCCAAAGACCGGGCAGTCGGTTAGCCTGGACGGGAAGTTCGTTCCTCATTTCAAGCCGGGGAAGGAGCTTCGGGATCGGGTTAATGAGGATGAGGAGGAGGGGCTTGACGCCCTTTGAGTTCTGAGGAGTTTGCGATGCGTAACTTGAAGCGTGCACTGCTCGCCGTATTTGCCCTGTTGTTGGTTTTGGTAATACTGGCGTTTGTGCTCGAGAATCAACAGGCTGTTGCCTTGCTGTTTTTTGGCTGGTCTGGGCCGGAGTTGCCCGTAGCGTTGTTGATGATTCTTGCGCTCCTTGTGGGGATGGTGATCGGGCCAATTTTGGGTTTGTTGCTCGGTCGTAGGACTATGCGTTCCCGTAAGTACGTTGGCTGATTGCGGTTAGCGCCAGAAAACGAACTGAGCTTTACCCACTGCTTGTCTACATCCATTAGTAAAACCGTCATTAAGCTGTAAAATGCTTCGCTTGTCCGAAAGCGGCTAGTTCCGATGTCGGGCAGACTGACTCTGTCAGAAGCCTCGGGTCTTTGCAGGCTTCTGCATTCATGGATTAGACAGTGCACGGTTCGCTGCCCTGTCAGAAACTCAAGGGTATGGTTTCGCGTGAAAATTCTAGTAACCGGCGGCGCCGGATTTATCGGTTCGGCGGTCATCCGTAATATCATCTCCAACACAGCCGATTCTGTCGTTAACGTCGATAAGCTGACTTATGCGGGTAACCTTGAGTCATTGGCAGAAGTGAGCCAAAGCTCGCGTTACTCTTTTGAGCTCGTTGATATATGTGACCGTAGTCAGGTAGACCGTGTACTGCGTGAGCATCAACCAGATGCCATTATGCACCTGGCGGCAGAATCCCACGTGGATCGATCAATCTCCGGCCCCACTGAATTCATTCAGACCAACATAATCGGCACCTATACCCTGCTGGAAGCCGCACGCCATTATTGGGCGGCGCTGGACGACGGGCGAAAAGCCGCGTTTCGCTTCCATCATATTTCTACTGATGAAGTCTACGGAGACCTCGAAGGTCCGGAAGATCTTTTCACTGAAACCACGCCTTATCAGCCAAGTTCGCCATACTCCGCGAGCAAGGCCAGTTCAGATCATCTGGTTCGCGCCTGGGCTCGCACCTATGGCTTGCCAACTCTCGTGACCAATTGCTCGAACAACTACGGCCCGTGCCATTTCCCTGAGAAGTTGATCCCACTGATCATCCTCAATGCGCTGGAGGGCAAGCAGCTGCCAGTTTATGGCAAGGGTAATCAGGTTCGTGACTGGCTGTATGTCGAGGATCACGCTCGAGCGTTGTACAAAGTCGTCACCGAAGGTGTGATTGGCGAGACGTACAATATTGGTGGCCATAACGAAAAGCAAAACATCGAAGTCGTGCATACCTTGTGCGTGTTACTCGATGAGCTGCGTCCAGATTCCGCGCACCGTCCGCACGCTAGCCTGATCACCTACGTTCAGGATCGTCCTGGTCATGACCAGCGCTACGCGATCGACGCTAGCAAGATCCAGCGCGAGCTGGGCTGGACTCCGGAAGAAACCTTCGAAACCGGTATTCGTAAAACGGTCGAATGGTATCTCGACAACACCGAGTGGGTAGAACACGTCAAAAGTGGTAGCTATCAGCAGTGGATCGATCAGAACTACGCGGATCGTTCGAACAAAGCATGAAAATCCTTCTTTTGGGTAAAAATGGCCAAGTGGGATGGGAGCTACAACGCTCCCTCGCGCCGTTGGGCGAGCTGATTGCGTTGGATCGTCATTCGCAAGATGGTTTGTCGGGTGACTTGTCTGATCTCGACGCCTTACGAGCGACAATCCGCGAAGTCAGACCAGACGTCATCGTCAATGCTGCGGCCTACACAGCGGTCGACAAGGCTGAATCAGAAACCGAACTGGCCGACCGAGTAAACGGTCAGGCCAGCCAGGTTATGGCGGAGGAAGCCGCGGCTTTGAACGCGTGGCTCGTCCATTATTCAACCGACTATGTCTTCAATGGCCAGGGCAGCACACCCTGGCAAGAAACAGACGCAGTTGCTCCAGTGAATCATTACGGTGCCAGCAAGCTGGCGGGTGAGCAGGCTATAACTGCCTCTGGATGCAAGCATCTTATCTTCCGCACCAGCTGGGTCTACGCCGCTCGAGGTAACAACTTTGCCAAGACCATGCTGCGTCTGGCAAAAGACCGCGAAACATTAAACGTTATTGCCGACCAGATCGGAGCGCCGACCGGTGCTGATCTAATTGCAGACGTGACAGCGCTGGCCATTCAGAAGGTTGTTCATCAACCTGAGCTGGCAGGTCTTTACCATTTGGCTGCTGGTGGAGAGGTTTCCTGGCATGGCTATGCCAGTCATGTGATCGAATTCGCGAAGGCTAATGCGCAAGAGCTAGCCGTCGAGTCGGTTGTTCCAATTGAGACAACTGCATATCCGACGCCTGCACGACGCCCACTTAATTCACGGCTGAACACTCAGAAGCTACGTGATAATTTTTCTTTACACTTGCCGGATTGGCAAAGTGGTGTAACCCGAATGCTTAGGGAAGTTTTGAACAAATGACTACGACAAATCGTAAAGGCATCATCCTCGCCGGCGGCTCAGGTACTCGATTGCACCCGCTGACCCTAGGGGTTTCCAAGCAGATGTTGCCGATCTACGACAAGCCGATGATCTTCTATCCGCTGTCTGTGCTGATGTTGGCCGGCATGCGTGAAATTCTGATCATTTCTACGCCTGAAGATTTGCCATGCTTTCGCAAGTTGCTCGGCGATGGCAGCCAGTACGGCATCCAGTTGACCTATGCCGAACAACCAAGTCCAGACGGCTTGGCGCAAGCGTTCATCATTGGCGAAGAGTTCATCGGCAAGGATCCATGCTGCTTGATCCTCGGTGACAATATTTTCTATGGTCAGCACTTCTCGGACAATCTTCGTTCGGCCAGTACCCAGCAAGTCGGCGCGACTGTATTCGGTTATCACGTGTCGGATCCGGAGCGTTTCGGAGTCGTAGAGTTCGATGCAACTGGCAAAGCCCTTAGCATTGAAGAGAAGCCGCTCAAGCCAAAATCCAACTATGCGGTAACAGGCTTATATTTCTACGATAACGACGTCGTTGAAATTGCCAAGAACATCAAACCCTCCGAGCGCGGTGAGCTCGAAATCACTGACGTCAACCGTGCTTACCTCGAGCGCAAGACGCTGAAGGTTGAAATGCTCGGTCGTGGCTTCGCTTGGCTGGATACCGGTACCCATGATTCCTTGCTGGAAGCTAGTCACTTTGTGCATACCATTGAGCAGCGCCAAGGGCTGAAAGTGGCTTGTCTGGAAGAGATTGCTTACAACAGCGGCTGGATTACTGCAGAGCAGCTTGGAGCTCAAGCAGAAGCCTTGCAGAAGACGGGATATGGTCAGTACCTGAAAAAGTTGATGGCTTCACCCTCACATTAAAAAGAGCATCAGAGGTGCGTTTTATTATACAGCGAATTTCTATCTATACGGTTCGCCTGTCTGTAGTGGTAATACGTATTGAGACATGCTGAAAAAAGAAAAAGCCAAACGTCGGCTTTCTGATAAACGAATAGGTTGATTTTTATATGGCGAATACTCCGGCATCCACCCAACGAACTAATGAGATCGACCTCTTTGAACTGGTTGCAGGGTTGTGGGCTCAGAAAGCTCTTATCATCAGCGTCGCATTGGTCGGAGCTTTGTGTGCAGCGGGTTATGCTTATTTTAGCAAACCTGTGTATGAGGCACGTGTATACCTGCAGCCACCTACATTAAACGGGATCGCTGATTTTAACTATGGTCGAACGGTAGGTGCAGAGCTGACACCATTTAAGATTGAAGACGTATATGAGGTTTTTACACGGAATTTGCAGAGTGAATCATTACGACGTGCTTTCTTCAATGAGGTCTATCTCCCTTCTTTGTCACCGTCCGAGCGCATTGGCTCTCAGGATTTGTTGTACGCAGATTTTTCGAAAGACTTGTCAATAGGCTTGCCGACCAAAGACCAGCCGGACCGTTATTCCGTAACCGCTAGAGGCCAAGATCCAGCTCGAGCAGCTTTGTATGTGAGAGACTTTGCCGCTAGAGCGGGGGCTCTAGCGGAAAAAGAAATGATCAGCAACGCTACTCGTGAAGCTGAAGTGCGTGCACGTAATCTTGGTCAACAAATTACTACGCTGCAAGAAACCGAGAACAGAATCCGTCAGGACTCCATTTCACGATTGAGCGAGGCATTGGCAATCGCTGAGGCGATTGGTCTACAGAATCCACCAATCATTTCCGGTAACCTTTCAGCTGAAGTATCCGCAGCGATGGATGGACAGCTGACGTATATGCGCGGTAGTAAAGCGCTGAAGGCTGAGATTCAGAATCTCGAAGCCCGTAAGTCTGATGACCCGTTCATACGCGCGTTGAGGGGATTGCAAATTAAACAAAGTTTTTATAATGATTTAAAAGTAAATCCCGGCACTGTGTCGGTCTATCGACAGGATGGCCCTATCGAGCAGCCAGATAGCCCCATTAAACCCAGAAAAAATCTGATGATCTTACTAGGGCTTTTGTTGGGCGGTGTGCTAGGTTTTATTATCGCGATGATTCGATATTTTGTCCTCATTAGAAAAAATGTTGCTTAACTCTGAGTCTTTCGCCTACTTAGCAGCTGAGCGAGGAAAAAAGTGTTTTGGAAGGGTGTTTCCAAATCACAGTCAGACCTGGACCGTATTGGCGGTGCAGGTCTTTCCTGGTAAGTAGCTATCACGGTTTCCTTCGAGTACTTCTAAATTTCATAGAAGAAATGAGACTTGAATATCGAACCATTGAAACCACCTCCATCAACTACTCTGAATGTATGAAAAAGCAGAGTCATTATTGGATATTCGCTAATGCACAATTTCATGAGAGTGAATTGAATGACCGACTATTCATAGTGATGTTCGGTGTAAACAATAGAACTTGTACAGCAGTAGATGTTAATCCGGACGCGTCGAATGATTAATTTTATTTTAGTTTTTTTTGCCAACGTTTTTTTTAGTGCCCCCTCTATAATTCTAGTAGTGGCGACCTCCCATCTTGGGGGTTTCAATGATGCGGCGATGCTTGGAGCTGCATTCTCTATTTGTGCTCCTATACAACTGTTTTTTTCCATGCAGCATAATGTGTCTATTTTGAGTGGAAAATTAAGTTTCAAAGAGTCGTTGAGTACGAGAGTCCGGCTAGTTGTGCCGTTTCTGCTCTTTGGGCTTCTCGGTTCGATTGTCTTCTCCTCGCAAATAGTATTTTGGTTTTTCCTTTATAGATGTGCTGAATTTTTATACGAGCCAGTACTTTGCGAGGGGATACGAGCAGGCAAGTATCGAAGTGTTTTTATCGCGTCATTATTACGATGTGCCCTTTTTTCAGTAATTGTCTTTAGCTCTCTATACTTTGGGGCTGATTTGCACGTTGCGCTGTTGATAGTTGGGGTTGTGTTCTCTCTTCTGACATTAAAGTTTGCCTACATTGCTTTTAACGAAGCAGTGCCGTCATGGGGAGGGTTTGTATTGGGCGCGGCCGCTTTTTTTTCTAGCGTTATCGTGAACATACCGCGATATTTTGTTGTGGGAGCTGATGCACCGTTTGCAGGCTTCTATTCAAGCATGTTGACGTTGGTTTTGGGAGGAGGTTTGTTGTATGGGGCTTTTAATAACTACTTCTTTCCAAGATTTATTGCGTCGGGGAATATTGGAGTTATGAAGTTTTTGAATATGTCTTTGGTAGTGTTTCTTGGTGGTATGTTGTTGTCATATGGTTTGTTTTCGGGAACGGTATTTTCGAAGCTGTTCTTGGCGACATTCTTAGGAGATAAGTATCTGGTTTATTTTCAGTTTGTTATGGGGTTTGCTTGTTTTTATTTTGTGATGTACTTCCATGCTGCGCTAAATTTCATATTCGTGTTTCTGTGTTTGTCAAAAACGTATATGGTGTCACTTATCGCATACGGCGTTTGTATGGCAGTATTCATTTTCTTTGGACTTGAATATTATAAGGCGGAATATAGTCATTTAATTTGGATGGTTGTTTGTTTTGGAGTGATTTATGCCGGAGCTTGTTATTTTTTTCTCAGGGTTAAGCTGGTAGGAGGGCAGTGCAAATGATGTTTTTGAGTGTGTTTTTGATTTTTGCACTTTCGATATTTGATGGGCGTGCCTCTTATTTTGGTGTGGCACTTTTTTTATTGGTTGGCGTGGTTCAGGTCTGTTTTTTCTCATCTACTATTAGCGCGAGAAAGCTAAACTCGCAGCAATTTTTTGTTTTCATATTACCTTTGTTTATTTTTTTTTCCTGGTGTTACGGGGTTGTGATCGGTTTGCTAAATGGCGTGAATGTCAGCTACGTGTTTACTAACTTTGCTGGTCTTGCATTGTACGTGATTTTTTATCTTTTCTATTTTTCTGTCGGGATAAAAGTATCCAAAAAAGCTCTATTTTTCTCCGCGATATGTAGTGCTGGTTTTGCGTTTTATTCGGTGTATAGCGCTTTCGCTGTGGTTGGTGGTGGGGGCGATTCAAGTGGAATCGGACTCGCGGATCTTAGAACACTTTATTCAAGTGCTTTCCTCTACGTCGTTCCATTTTTGTTTATCTGTCTGGTGTCTTTGTTTTTGCAGACGGACAACAAATTTGGATTTTCTGGATATGTAAGGGCATTTTTTTGGTTGGCTGTGTTCAGCTTTACATTAATTGTTCCCGCTATGTCTAAAGGATTTATTCTTGTTTTTCTCATCATGTTCATGTTTATCTTTCTTGCTGGCTATTCATCAGCGTTACGCCATTTAGCGATCGGGCGAAATTTATTTATAATGACGCTAGTTGTCATAGCGGTGAGCATAGCATTATTGTTGTTTACTAATTTGTATGAGGTTATTTTATTTAGTTTTTCATCGGGGGAAGGTAGTAATTCCGTCAGAAGTGAACAGTTTGATTATTTGGTGTCTGAGTGGAACTTTACGGGCGCCGGTTTGGGAAGTTCGTTGGATTCTGGCTATAAGCGTGATGAGACGGGATATGGCTTTGAGTTAACTTACGTAAATTTAGTCAACAAGTTAGGCGTGTTCAGCCTTCCATTGTTCCTGTCGTATGCATCAACTATTTTTTACGGTTTAAAGTTTTTCTTTCTCGATGGTAAGCGTGTGTCAGGGGCTTGGGTACTAGGGTCAATGGCGTTTCTGATCCCCGGTGCGGGTAACCCCTTGCTATTGGCTCCTGTGTTTGTGTTCATGCATTTTCTAGCTATAATGCTGATAATAACTGAGCTCTGCCCCGATGGTAATACTGATGAGGGCAATGAAACTGAGTCTGGCGCGGTAGGCTCTTGAGAATACATATGGTAGGGGTAGTTGCGAGTTTTGAGATTTTTTCGAGTGTTAACTAGGAATAAATATGTGTTCGGTTAGCGTTTGTATCGCCACCTATAACGGTGCCGAGTTCATAAGAGATCAGTTGAGATCTATACTCGAACAGATCCCTGAAGACTCTGAGGTTTTGGTAGGTGATGATGGGTCCACAGATGAAACTCTTCTCATTGTCGAAGCGTTTCACGATGCTCGAATAAAAATTATCAGAAATACTATGAATCTCGGGTACATAGGAAATTTTGAAAATTTGATAGCAGTCGCTACGGGAGAGTATATATTCTTGAGTGATCAAGATGATTTATGGCCTCCAGGTAGAGTCGAGAAAATGATCTCGGCAATGAAGTCTTCCGAAAGTTTGATGGTGGTAGGGTCAATGGAGTCGTTCGTCGATTCAGTTGACAGTCGAAAATATTTTTGTGGTTTTGACCAGGCTAGAAATCGCACTCCTGTCAGGAATTTTCTTGATATATTCGCTGGTCGTAGTGTGCCGTATTTTGGCTGTGCCATGTTGTTGTCGAAGAAGATCAAACCCTACTTAATACCATTTTACTCAAAAGTCGTTAGCCATGATATATGGATAGCTTTTGTGGCAAATAGACGCAACTCTGTCTTCCACTTGAGCGACGTTGTTACATTGAGACGTGTCCATGGTAGAAATCTGACCAATAATAATCGTGGTTTGTTCGATAAAGTAAGAACCCGGTTTGTCTGGTTGGTTGCTATTTTTCATATTATTTAATAAAGAGGATAAGCCGTGTTTGACAATAAGACGCTAATGATAACTGGTGGTACAGGTTCTTTTGGCAACGCTGTGCTCAAACGATTTTTAGATACCGACATCAACGAAATTCGTATTTTCAGCCGCGATGAGAAAAAGCAAGATGACATGCGCAAGCGCTATGCCAGTCCAAAGCTGAAATTTTACATTGGCGACGTTCGGGATTATCAGAGCATATTGAACGCTAGTCGCGGTGTGGACTTTATTTTTCATGCCGCAGCGCTCAAACAGGTTCCGTCCTGCGAGTTTCACCCAATGGAGGCTGTCAAAACCAATGTTCTTGGTACTGAGAATGTTCTTGAGGCGGCGATCCAGAATCAAGTCAGGCGGGTAGTTTGTCTGAGCACTGACAAGGCTGTGTACCCGATCAATGCCATGGGTATTTCCAAAGCCATGATGGAAAAGGTCATGGTTGCCAAATCCCGTAACGTGGATGAGGCCAAGACAGTGATTTGTGGCACGCGCTACGGTAATGTCATGGCTTCGCGTGGGTCCGTTATTCCTTTGTTCATTGGTCAGATTCGTGCTGGCCAACCGCTGTCGATTACAGACCCAAGCATGACACGCTTTATGATGACTCTCGCGGATGCGGTCGATCTGGTTCTGTATGCTTTTGAGCATGGCAACAACGGGGATCTCTTCGTTCAGAAGGCTCCCGCCGCGACTGTTGAGACTCTTGCGCTCGCCCTCACTTCCATGCTTGGGCAGCCTGAACATCCTATTCAGATTATCGGCACACGGCACGGTGAGAAGCTTTACGAGGCGCTTTTGAGCCGGGAAGAAATGGCGTGCGCAGAGGACATGGGCGATTACTTCCGAGTGCCACCAGATCTTCGGGATCTGAATTACAGTAAATTTGTCGAGCAGGGCGAAGAAAAAATTTCTACCATGGTGGACTACAACTCGCATAACACTGAACGCTTGGACGTTCAGGGGATGCAAAATCTGTTGCTGAAACTTGACTTCATGCGTGCAATTCAGCGCGGCGAATTTGCAACACCCGAGGAATAAAGCATGAAAGTATTGATCACCGGTGCGAATGGATTTGTTGGTAAGAACCTTATAGCTCATCTGCATGAGCGAAAAGACATCGAGATGCTGCGATTCTGTCGCGAAGATAATATCGCCAGTCTGCATTCGCTCGTATCTGAGGTGGATTTCGTTTTCCACTTGGCCGGTGTCAATCGCCCTCGGGATATTGAAGAGTTCAAGGTTGGTAATGCTGATCTTACTCAGGCGTTATGCAGCGCGGTCGCTGCGAGTGGGCGTAAAATTCCAATAATCTACACCTCATCAATTCAGGCAGAGTTGGGCAATGCTTACGGGGACAGTAAGCGTGAAGCAGAAGATGCTCTGCTGAATCTTTCCAATACATTCGGCAGTCGTGTGCATTTGTACAGGCTACCAAACGTATTTGGAAAGTGGGCCCGACCTAATTACAATTCGGCCGTCGCGACGTTTTGTTATAATGTAGCAAACAATTTGCCTGTCACTATTAACGACGCAAACGCTAAAATTTCTCTTGTCTACATTGACGACGTCATAAGCAGTTTTATATCTGTAATGGATGGAAGGCTGTCTGGTAATCCTTTTGTAAATATAGAACCTAATTACTCGATAGCTGTTGGCGATCTCTCGGCACAAATTTATGCCTTTAAGGAAAGTCGGCAGTCGATGATCGCCGAGCGCGTCGGCACTGGCCTTGTTCGAGCTTTGTATTCGACCTACCTCAGTTACTTACGGCCCGAAGAGTTTACTTACGAGGTTCCCAAGTACGGAGATGCTCGCGGCGTATTTGTAGAGATGCTGAAAACCCAAGATTCCGGTCAGTTTTCTTACTTCACTGCGCACCCGGGTATTACTCGGGGTGGTCATTATCATCATACGAAAACAGAAAAATTTCTGGTCATTTCCGGCAAGGCATGCTTCCGATTTCGCCACATAACCTCGGGTGAATTCTATGAATTATTCACCGATGGGGAAACACCTAAAGTCGTAGAGACTGTGCCCGGCTGGAGTCATGACATTACCAACGTTGGCGAAAGTGAGATGATCGTCATGCTGTGGGCGAACGAGATTTTTGATCGTGAGCTTCCGGACACCTACACTATGCCAGTGGCCACCGAAGCCTGATCGTATTTTGGAATGAGAATTACAATGAAAAAGTTGAAAGTCGTCACTGTAGTAGGCACCCGTCCTGAAATCATTCGCTTGTCGCGTGTCATCATTGCGCTGGACAAGTATTGCGATCATGTACTGGTCCACACAGGTCAAAATTACGATTACGAGTTGAACGAAATATTTTTTCAGGACCTCGGGATACGAAAACCGGACCATTTTCTTAACGCCGCGGGCAGTAGTGGTGCAGAGACGATAGGGAATGTGATTATTAGCGTCGACCGCGTCTTGGCCGAGATCGAACCAGAAGCTCTATTGGTGTTGGGAGACACGAATAGCTGCATGGCAGTCATTCCTGCTAAACGCCGCAAGATCCCGACCTTTCATATGGAAGCGGGTAATCGTTGTTTCGACATGCGCGTTCCTGAAGAAATCAACCGTCGTATTGTTGATCACACCGCGGATATCAATTTGACTTACAGTACGATTGCTCGGGATTATTTATTGCGCGAAGGTCTTTCGCCTGACATGGTCATTAAGACCGGTAGTCCGATGTTTGAAGTGCTCAATTATTATCGTGATGGCATCGAAGCGTCGGATGTTCTGACTCGTTTAGGCCTGGAGAAGGGCAAGTTTTTTGTTGTCAGTGCACACCGCGAAGAAAATATCGACTCCGATAAAAACTTTGGCAAGCTAGTCGAGGTGATGAATTCGGTGGCCGAGCAGTATGGCTATCCCGTGATTGTTTCAACCCACCCACGTACCCAGAAGCGAGTAGATGCCATGGGTGCAAAGTTCCACGAAAATGTTCGCTTGCTCAAACCACTGGGATTCAAGGATTACAATAAGTTGCAACTTGACTCCAAGGCAGTTCTTTCTGACAGCGGTACGATCAATGAAGAGTCCTCCATTCTTAACTTCCCTGCGCTAAATATCCGGGAAGCTCATGAGCGCCCAGAGGGCATGGAAGAGGCCGCGGTAATGATGGTAGGTCTCGAGGTCGAGAGGGTGATGCAGGGCTTGCAAGTACTGGAAAGCCAGGCTCGTGGCGAAGAGCGTACGCTGCGACTTGTAGCGGACTACAGCATGCCTAATGTAGCTGAGAAAGTAGTTAGAATCATTCACAGCTATCGTGATTATGTCATGCGGACTGTTTGGAGAAGGTACTAATACGAATGGCTATTCGTGTTTTATTGTTCACTCAGTGGTTTGAACCTGAGCCGACATTCAAGGGGCTTGTTTTTGCTCGTGAGTTGGTAGCACAAGGTTTTGAAGTCGAGGTTGTCACCGGGTTTCCGAACTATCCCGGTGGTAAGTTATACCCTGGCTATAAGATCAAAGCCTTGCAGCGCGAAGTCATCGACGGCGTCCACGTGACGCGTGTACCACTTTACCCTAGTCATGGGCAGAGTGGAGTCGGCCGACTTTTAAATTACATCAGCTTTGCGGCTAGTATTTTGCTATATGGCCTGTTTCGAGCGAAAAAACCGGATGTCATTTATGCATACCATCCGCCATTGACGGTTGGTATTGCGGCCGCGCTGGTTCGTTTTTTCCGGCGTGTGCCTGTGGTATACGATGTTCAAGATATGTGGCCTGACACGCTCAAGGCCACAGGCATGTTTTCCAACGAAAGGCTCCTAAAAGTTGTTTCTCGCGTCTGCGATTGGGTATACGGTCACGTAGACCAGGTTGTCGTGTTGTCACCCGGTTTCAAACGGCTATTGATCCAGCGGGGAGTGCCTTCGCAAAAAATCGATGTCATCTACAACTGGTGTGCCGAAGATTTGGTTCGCTCAACGTCGAGTAATCCCCCCGCCAACTTTCCAGTGACTTCGGCGTTTCGAATTCTGTTCGCTGGTAATATGGGTAAGGCGCAATCTCTTGATACAGTCATTGCAACGGCACAATTGTTGCGAGAAAAAGCTTGTAAAGTAGCGTTTATTTTTTTGGGAGGGGGAGTTGAAGCCACCAGGCTGGAGGCACTCGCGAAAAGCGAGCAACTCGATAATGTGTTCTTTCTGCCCGCTGTCCCGATGACCGAGGTGGGAGCCTATCTGGCTAGCGCCGATGCGTTGCTTGTGCATTTAAAAAAGGACCCGTTGTTCACCATTACTATTCCGTCTAAAACCCAGGCGTATATGGCGGCCGGTAAGCCAATATTAATGGCGGTAGATGGTGATGCCGCGGATCTTGTGCGCGACGCCGGATGTGGAGTTGTCAGCGAGTCAGACAATCCCCAGGCGCTTGCGGATGCAGTCCAGGCCTTAATAGATGTTTCTGAAAAAGGTCATAGGGAAATGGCTGAAAACGGATTAGCCTTCTATCACAGAGAGCTTTCCCTTCATGTCGGTGCCAAGCGTTTTGGTGAGCACTTCAAGCGTTTGTCGAAATGAACGCCAAGGCTTTCGCCCCAACAATATTTTTCAAGGACCTCTGATGTCAAAACGCTTCTTCGATATTGTGGCCTCGGTAGCCGGGTTGATTCTCTTGTCCCCCGTGATCGCGATAGTCGCCTACCTGATTCGCAAGCGATTGGGGTCACCGATTTTGTTTCGCCAAGTCAGACCGGGGCTTGATGGTAAACCCTTTGAAATGGTTAAGTTTCGCACAATGCGAGATGCGTTTGACGCCAACGGCAATCCCTTACCTGATTCTGAGCGGATGACAGATTTTGGCAGATTTCTTCGATCCAGCAGTTTGGATGAGTTGCCTGAATTGTGGAACGTCATCAAAGGGGATATGAGTTTGGTAGGGCCTCGCCCACTATTGATGGAGTATTTGCCTCTGTACGATGAAGTGCAGATTCGCAGACATAATGCGCGGCCCGGGGTTACCGGATGGGCACAAATAAATGGTCGTAATGCGTTGTCTTGGGAAGAGAAATTCAAGCTTGATGTTTGGTATGTAGACAATCAATCGCTTTGGCTCGACCTGAAAATAATTTTCCTCACCATCAAAAAAGTTTTGATCAGGGATGGGATCAGTGCAGAAGGTGAAGTAACAATGACTAGGTTCACCGGGTCAAAAAAATGAGAGGTAATGAATTATTGACGCGAGTGAGCATCTAACCATCCTGCATTACGCGGCAGAGCGTTTGTAAATGGCAAGACGTTAAAATATTGCGAACGATGGTGTGGGCACAATTCTGAACCTAGGTTGTACCATTACGACTGTTCGTCGGGCGTGTGGACAGGTCAGGTCAGGTGCTCAATTGCCCGGTGCAGAAATCGTCGCCAACGGTACCTGGATCGGTATGGTACCTGTCTGGGGCTAGAGCCGCGGTGATCTGCGATATCTCTGATAATATGACTGTCGCAGAGTACCCGCATCGATAGATGCGAAGATCCTGAGTGATTGGCATCGGAATCGCGTGACTGATTGGCTGTCGTCGATTGCCGACGGTTCATTATTAATTATGGCTGGCAGGTAAAAACCGTGTTGAATACCCCATTTTCTCCTTGGCCTTCGTTCACTGAGGAAGAGGCCGATGCCGTTCGCGACGTGGTCCTTTCTAATAAGGTCAACTACTGGACTGGGCAGGAATGCCGCGAGTTTGAGAAAGAATTCGCCACGTGGGCAGGCACCAAATATTCCGTCGCTTTGGCGAATGGCACTGTCGCACTTGACCTTGCATTGGTTGCGCTGGGTATTGGAATGGGAGACGAAGTGATCGTCACGCCTCGGACCTTCCTCGCCTCGGTTTCCAGTATTGTTAATGCCGGTGCTATCCCGGTTTTCGCCGAGGTCGATCGCGATACCCAGAACATTACTGCTCAGACAATTCAGTCCGTTTTGACCCCTCGTACTCGGGGTATTATTTGTGTGCATTTGGCTGGCTGGCCGTGTGATATGGATCCGATCATGGAGTTGGCTGCGCTTCATGATATCAAGGTCATCGAAGATTGCGCCCAGGCACATGGCGCGAAGTACAAGGGACGCCCTGTAGGGTCTATTGGTCATATAGGTGCCTGGTCGTTTTGCCAGGACAAAATCATGACAACCGGGGGGGAGGGTGGGATGGTTACCACCAATAACCGCGATCTCTGGTTGAAAATGTGGGCATTTAAGGATCATGGCAAGAGTTGGGAGGCCATTTACGAACGAGACCATCAACCAGGCTTCCGCTGGTTGCATGAGAGTTTCGGTACGAACTGGCGGATGCTGGAAGTGCAAGGGGTCATAGGGCGGATACAACTTCGTCGCATGGCACAGTGGCGTGTTCAACGAATCAATCACGCGGAACGTATTTGGTCGAAGGCTCGTGAGCTTAAAGGTCTGCGTGTCCCAGTGGTTTCCGAAGACCTCGAACACGCTGCCTATAAATGTTATGTGTTTGTAGAGCCGCAGCACTTGAAGGCTGAATGGAACCGAGATCGTATCCTGTCCGAGATTTCTGCTCTTGGGGTTCCATGTTTTTCGGGTTCTTGTTCTGAGGTTTACCTGGAAAAAGCGTTCGATGATACGGGCTGGCGCCCGGAAATACGCCTCCCCATTGCGAAAGAACTGGGGGAGACAAGCTTGATGTTCTTGGTGCATCCAACATTGACCGACACCGAAATAGAAAAGACTTGCGAGACGATTCGCATTGTCATGCAGCAAGCTGTGAAACCGTAGCCTGTTTGTGACCTCACAACTCCTTGAGGCGTGAGTCAGTTCTTGCAGGTGGGAAAGGGCACGAAATGTCGCTTGACATTGGCACTATCTGCCCCCTTCTCATCACGGTTTCAGTATTTTCAGCAGCATGAATAGGGGGCTGTATTCTTTGCCTTCGCCCATGATGTGATCTGGTTCACTTGTGGTGCTACCGGTATCAATGTTCTAAATCAGGTCAGTTATTTACACGTTACGAGTGCGTCGCAGACGTACACTCGTCAACATGAGCAATAGGTCAGCGGTTCGAGGTGTACGACGGGGTTATGGATAAATTGCGCAAACTGTTGCTTGGACTGCCACGGCGTCAAAAACGGCTCCTTCAGGTTGCGGTCGACGTCGTTCTCGTATGGGCCGCATTGTGGTTGGCATTTCTGGTTCGCCTTGGTGTTGATGACATGGTTAATCCATTGATCGTCCATTCCTGGCTTTTCTTATGCCTCCCGCTGGTCACAATTCCCTTGTTTATCCGGTTTGGTATGTATCGAGCTGTAATGCGGTACTTCGGCAACGATGCACTTATCGCGATTATCAAGGCGGTCAGTTTGTCGTCATTAATTCTTGGCGTAGTTGTTTATTGGTACAGTAATCACCAAAACGTAGTCCCTCGCTCGATCATTTTCAACTTCTGGTGGTTGAGCCTGATTATGATCGGTGGACTTCGCTTGGCCATGCGCCAGTACTTTTTGGGCGACTGGTTCAGTGCGGCTCAGCACGTTCCATTTACCAACCGGGACGATGGCCTGCCAAAAGTTGCCATTTATGGGGCGGGCTCTGCCGGTAACCAGTTGGTCGCTGCCTTGCGCATGGGGCGAATCATGCGCCCGGTTGCATTTATCGATGACGATAGCGGCATTGCCGATAGAGTCATTTCCGGATTGCAGGTTTATAAACCCAAGCATATCCAGCAGATGATCGATAGCACCGGGGCTCAGGAAATCCTGTTGGCCATCCCGTCCACTAACCGGGGGCGGCGCCGCGAGATCCTCGGGTTTCTCGAAGGATTCCCACTCCACGTTCGAAGCGTTCCCGGTTTTATGGACCTGGCCAGTGGACGGGTAAAGGTCGATGATATTCAGGAAGTAGATATTGCGGACCTTCTGGGCAGGGATGCAGTACCGGCCCGGAGTGACTTGCTTGAACACTGTATCAAGGGGCAATCTGTGCTTGTTACTGGGGCAGGAGGGTCAATCGGTTCAGAGTTATGTCGACAGATTCTTGCTTTGAAACCAACGACACTGCTGCTGTTTGAGCACAGTGAATTCAATCTTTATAGCATCATGTGCGAACTAGAACAGCGGATTGCCAGGGAGTCATTGTCATTACGTTTACTTCCCATTCTCGGTTCTGTGCGTAATCCGGAGAAGTTGCTGGATGTGATGAGAACTTGGCATGTTGACACTGTTTACCACGCCGCCGCGTATAAACACGTCCCGATGGTAGAGCACAACATTGCCGAGGGAGTTTTGAACAATGTTATTGGTACGCTCAACACCGCCCAAGCTGCGCTAAAAGCAGGCGTTACGAATTTTGTACTGATCTCGACAGATAAGGCGGTTCGACCCACCAATGTCATGGGCAGCACAAAGCGCCTGGCCGAACTAACCCTTCAAGCACTCAGTCGAGAACTGGCCCCGGTGCTGTATGGTGATACCTCTAATATATCGCATGTAAATAAGACGCGTTTCACTATGGTCCGTTTTGGTAATGTCTTGGGTTCGTCTGGCTCGGTCATACCGTTGTTTCACAAGCAGATAAAGTCCGGGGGGCCGCTGACCGTTACCCATCCGAAGATCACCCGCTATTTCATGACCATTCCAGAGGCTGCGCAACTGGTCATTCAAGCAGGTTCCATGGGGCAGGGCGGTGATGTTTTTGTGCTGGATATGGGCGAGCCCGTGAGGATAGTCGAGCTTGCAGAAAAGATGATCCATTTGTCCGGTCTGAGCGTTCGCTCGGAAAAAAACCAGCATGGGGACATCGCTATCGAGTTCACCGGATTGCGTCCGGGTGAGAAACTCTACGAAGAACTGCTAATCGGCGATAACGTGGCGGCCACTCAGCATCCGATGATCATGACTGCTAACGAGGATCACCTGTCTTGGGATTTACTCAAGGTCAAATTGACCGAATTGGTCGCTGCGGTGGATCAGGATGACTATGCGCGCGTCCGTCAACTCCTGCGCGACACGGTCAGCGGCTACACCCCAGACGGAGAAATTGTCGACTGGATCTACCAGCAACGCCGCCTCGAACCCTGATTCCTTTACATCGAGTATCCGGCACAACTGCAATTACCATATCATCGCCTGAATTTGAACGGCGGTTTTGGACGGTTGATCACCCTATGCAGTCAGCACCAGCAACGATCACTGATCTGTGATTGTCTGCAGCGCAGCGCAGGCGCACTGCGACGTGTTCAAGAAGCCAGGTTGGGACGCAGTAAGCCTATCCCGGATTAGGCTGCACGCCAGTGGGCATCAACTCAACAGTGGGCTGACGCCAACTGCTGCCGATGAAAAACTTGATGCCCTTACAGAACTGCAAGTTTCGACGGACGTCAGGCTACCACTGCCGTCTGAGCCGTCCCAGACCTTACTCAGCAATACGAAACTCCGGTGCTGGCTGTATCTATGACTAAGACCCGATCAGCTCGTTTAGTTATTGCCTGGCAGAGCCTTTTTATGCGGCGAGCCTGATCAAACGAGCTGGACTGAGGGGTTCTTACACACCGCCTATTAAAGCCTTTATGATTCAATGTATGGAAAAATGGTAGTCCCCGGAACCGGCCTCATAGACCGAATATCCTGGCTCGGTACGGACGAAGTTCGCGCCGTCGCTTTGAACGGTCCTTCCCTTGTCTGGTACCCAGATTTCCGCGCTTGTGTTCACTGGGATGCTGACAAAAAGCTCTTCTTGATCACTTCCTTTCCAGCGCACGGCAATAGTCCCGTAACCCGATCTAAAGCGAGCATTGGCCGAACGCACCTCGCTTCCAGGCACAGGTTTGACGACAAACCTTCGAAAGCCAGGTGCCATGGGACGAATACCGACAATGTTCTGGTACATCCATTCTCCGATCGACCCGTAGCCGTAGTGGTTGAATGAGGTCATAGCCTTGTTTTGAAAGCCGCCATCTGGCCGGATTCCGTCCCAACACTCCCACATCGTGGTAGCGCCTTTGCTTATCTGATCGCCCCAGGACGGATAACTATTTTGCAGCAGTAGGCGGTACGCTGCGTCGGCATACCCTGTTTCCGATAGTGCATGTAGCAGACGTGGTGGGCCGAGGAATCTGGTAGACAGATGCCAGTTCCTACCATCGATCAATTGAACCGCAAGTGCGTAGGCCGTTCGCATGTCAGACTTTGATCTGCCATCTAGAGGGACAAACTCACGGTTAATGCATTTCGAATATTCGAATAAAAATCTGCATATCGACGGGAATACTTATTAAGCGAGCGCACAACTTATTCAAGGGTGTGAGCGCTTTCAACGAAGAATGCTGTCGCCATCAGATCTTTTGAAGTCTCTTCATCGAAGTTAACCCAGTCACCGTGAACGTTACTGGACAAACTTAGTCCGAACTCGCTTTTTCGAGATGCGACAACCAGTTATCCATTGCGTTTACGTTTGGCGCGGATATGCGCAGGTTTTCACGCTCATAAAAAGTCTGTGGTGCCGATTTAGCGGAATATCAAATGTTTATGATAGCGGGGCGATGTAATATCAGTCCTTATTCAGAGGCTACTTGATGAATTGCAATTAGATTTCTTATTCTATCAAAGCGATAGAATTGGTTGGAGACTTAAAGCAAACTTGAGGTCTCCAGAGAATTCGGTGAAGCAATCGTGACGTTTCTTTTTTCAGCGAAAACTCTCCACTGCCGAAGTACACAAATGCGTGAGGTGCTTAAGGTGGGTGTTCAAAAAATGGTTGCAGAAAGAGGGTGACGTTCAGACTTCGCTCGTCGACGTTCCTCAAAATGTGTTTAGTGACTATATTTCTTGGAAATGCGCTTTACCTCTACCTAGCGCATAGATGCTTTGCGGTCATTCGATCAGGGAGTGGAGGCGACGTTGAGTCTTGCACGCAAAGCTGCTTGTGCAGGTCTCCAGTGCTTCATTTTCATCAGTTCCGTTGAGTCCTATGGCGAGAGTGCTGCGTGCTGTGATGCTTACACTAAGCCGGATGTCCACAGTGCCTGTGGAACCTTATGGTGTAACCCAGATTGGACCCGAAGAACTGTTGGGTGACCTTGCCATCGAAAACGGGAGGGATGTCGTGATTATTAGGCCGTCGCTGGTGTGTGAGTCTAGAGTCAGGGTTGACTTTTGGAGTATAATGCATGAGTTTGATCAAGAAATTCAGTTGCCTTTCGGGATGATTGATAATCCTTGTTGTTTTGTCGCATAGGAAAATCAGGTGGATTTAGTTTTCACATTTATTGGTCACCTAGGGGCTGCCAACAGAGCATATCTGTTCGGTAATGATGAAGATTTTTCCAAAACCCAATTGCGACGCAAAACAGCGTATGTCTTAACCGAAAAGGCTCGTCTTTTGCCAACACGTCCCATTTTTGTTGGTGGAGCCGAAGGGTTTCTGGGCGGAAACGTTTTTTTTTCATATCGTTTATTTGGCGTTTTACATGTGGACTTCGAAAAAATACGATCAATGCTGAGATGGTTACCGCTGTGCTCTATTGATGAAGCGTTGAAGATCACCGCGCAGTATTTTCAGCAAGGAAAAAAACTATGATGTATTGGTGGTTGATTCCTGTAGTGACGAGTTGTTCTTTAATGTTAACCGCTGTTTTTCGAAACTACGCCTTGGCTAGAAGCATTGTGGATATTCCCAACGCTCGTAGTTCTCATTTAATATCTACACCGCGGGGTGGTGGCGTTGCAATTGTCATCACCTTTTTGTTGGTTCTTTCCTTTCTTTCCTGGGTTGAATTGGTGGATTTGCCACTATTAATCGCCATCGGTGGTGCAGGGGGCGTGGTCGCTATTATCGGTTTCATGGATGATTACAACCATATAGCTGTACCATGGCGATTGTCAGCGCATTTCTGCGCGGCTGTCTGGTCATTGTTCTGGCTGGGAGGTTTTCCTCCCATCATTACCTTCGGATTTGTCGTGGATCCAGGTTGGCTGGGGCTCATTCTGGGAGCGTTCTATCTCGTTTGGATGCTCAATCTGTACAATTTTATGGACGGGATCGATGGAATTGCCAGTATTGAGGCGATTTCGGTATGTTCGGGGGCGTGTCTCCTGTATTGGCTGATGGGGTTAGAGCACTTGATTTGGGCTCCCGGCATGCTAGCGCTGGCAGTTAGTGGGTTTCTGTTCTGGAATTTTCCCAAGGCCCGTATTTTTATGGGGGACGCAGGAAGCGGCTTCTTGGGACTCGTGTTTGGTATCATCTCCATTCAGGCAGCATGGGTTGCACCGCAGTTGTTGTGGGCTTGGCTTATTTTGTTAGGCGTGTTTATTGTTGACGCAACCTTTACGTTAATTCGTCGCTTGGTCCGCGGGGATAAATTTTACGAAGCGCATCGTAGTCATGTGTATCAAATTGCATCACGTAGGTATGGAACGCATATAGCAGTCTCTCTTGCTGTTGGAATGATCAATCTTGTCTGGCTCCTGCCCATTGCGCTCTGCGTGACTTACTTTCGATTGGACGGTGTATTGGCGCTTGTAGTCGCCTATACACCTCTCCTGATACTGGCAATCAAATTTCAATCGGATGGAATCGAAAAAGAACCAATCTGTCAGTAACTGCTTTATTTTATTCAGCATTGGTTGCATTTGCAGAGGCACACTGATCAGTCACGGCGTTGGGAGCGATTCGAGATGTATGAAGGAGTTTTGGGTAAATTGAGAAAACTGTTACTTAAGCTTCCGCGCCGTCAGAAACGGCTCATTCAAATTGCAGCCGACATTTTTCTCGTTTGGGCAGCGTTGTGGTTGGCATTTTTGGTTCGCCTCGGCACTGATGACATGGTCAACCCACTGATCGCCCATTTCTGGCTTTTTTTAGCTGCCCCAATAGTAGCAATACCCTTATTTGTCCGCTTTGGAATGTATCGTGCCGTTATGCGGTACTTCGGTAACGATGCATTGATTGCAATTATCAAGGCAGTCAGCTTGTCCTCGCTAATTCTAGGGGTGTTTGTTTATTGGTACAGTAATCATCAAAATATTGTCCCTCGATCAATTATTTTCAACTACTGGTGGCTGAGCTTGATCATGATTGGCGGGCTTCGCCTTGCTATGCGTCAGTATTTCCTGGGCGACTGGTATGCAGCGGCTCAGCATGTGCCGTTCACCAGTCGGGACGATGGCTTACCGAAAGTCGCTATCTATGGCGCGGGTGCTGCCGGTAACCAATTGGTAGCGGCCTTGCGTATGGGACGAGTCATGCGCCCGGTGGCGTTCATCGATGATGACAGCGGGATTGCCGTCAGGACCATATCCGGTTTGCAGGTCTATAAGCCAAAACATATACAACAGATGATTGATAGGACCGGGGCTCAGGAAGTTCTATTGGCCATCCCTTCAGCAAGCCGGGGGCGGCGTCGTGAAATTTTAGGTTATCTCGAACGTTTCCCTCTCCATGTTCGAAGCGTTCCCGGTTTCATGGATCTAGCCAGCGGGCGTGTAAAGGTTGATGACATCCAAGAAGTAGATATTGCCGATCTCCTCGGCAGGGATGCCGTTCCAGCGCAAGGCGACCTGCTTGCACATTGCATTGAGGGGCAGTCTGTTCTTGTTACCGGAGCTGGCGGTTCCATCGGTTCAGAGCTATGTCGGCAAATTCTTGCTCTCCATCCTACGACGCTGATATTGTTTGAACACAGTGAGTTCAATCTTTACAGCATCTTGTCCGAGCTTGAGCAACGAATAGCCCGCGAGTCACTGTCTGTCCGCTTATTGCCACTTCTAGGTTCTGTGCGCGATCCGGAGAAGTTGCTGAATGTGATAAAAGCCTGGCGTGTAGATACTATTTATCATGCGGCGGCGTATAAGCATGTGCCAATGGTTGAGCACAACGTTGCTGAAGGGGTTCTTAATAACGTTGTGGGTACGCTTAATACTGCCCAGGCTGCTTTGAAGGCAGGCGTCGCCAACTTCGTACTGATTTCGACTGATAAGGCAGTGCGGCCGACTAACGTCATGGGCTGCACCAAGCGGCTTGCCGAGATGTTGTTGCAGGCGCTGAGCCGTGAATTGGCTCCAGTGCTGTTTAGAGATATCACTAATGTCTCGCATGTCAATAAAACACGTTTCACTATGGTGCGTTTTGGTAACGTTCTTGGTTCATCCGGCTCCGTCATACCTTTGTTCTACAAGCAGATACAGTCCGGCGGGCCGCTTACGGTGACGCACCCGAAAATTACTCGTTATTTCATGACCATTCCCGAAGCTGCACAGCTGGTAATTCAAGCAGGCTCTATGGGGCAAGGCGGGGATGTGTTCGTCCTTGACATGGGGGAGCCTGTTAAAATTGTAGAACTTGCTAGAAAAATGATTCATTTATCGGGCTTGAGCATTTGTTCAGAGAAGAACCAGTATGGTGATATTTCAATCGAGTTCACAGGGTTGCGTCCAGGTGAAAAACTCTACGAGGAGTTGTTGATCGGTGACAACGTCAGCGCGACTCAGCATCCGATGATAATGAGTGCAAACGAGGACCATCTGGTATGGGATGTGCTCAAAATCAGGCTGGCAGAGTTACTCGAGGCTGTTGAGGAGGACGACTATCCGCGCGTCAGACAGATCCTTAGCGACACCGTCAGCGGCTATACGCCCGATGGAGATATTGTCGACTGGGTTTACCAACAGCAGCGTCTCGAACACTGATTTTTAATTTTGCAGCAGACCCCTGATTCCAACGGAGACCTGTGCATGGACAGTATAACGTTGATCAGCAATTGAGTTATATCAGCACTGGATATATATCATTCGTATTATATTTGTTAAGGGGAAACTGATGTGGGCGCGATAGTAAAAGTTAGGTAATATCTGCCAAAAGACGTCAGGTGAGACTTTCGCCTGACGTGCATTGACTAAGGTGAAAGTGCAGAGGTGGAATATAAAACGGACACCCCGCTTTCGCGGGGTGTGTTTTATTTAATAGGTATGAAGATCTCTGCCGACCCGCTGATGACTCTTTTTCCTTTGACCCTGCAAGTGGTGTCAAAAAATACACGCCTTTTCTCTTGGTCAACCTTGGTGACAACAACTTCTGCCGTTACTGTGTCATCTATATAAACGGGTCTCAGAAAGTTAAGGTTCTGTGATACGTATACACAGCCAGGGCCGGGGATCCTCATACCGAATATTGCTGAAAAAAAGCCGGCAGACATCAACCCATGTGCAATTCGTTTTCCAAATCGTGATCCGGCAGCATAGTCGCTGTCAACGTGCACCGGGTTATGGTCGCCACTGATTCCGGCGAAGGACTTGATATCAGCATCGGTTATCGTCTGGGAATAGCTAGCTTTCATCCCTACTTCGATTTCGTCGATGGGCACTGAAGCTATAGTAAAGTCTGCCATTAGCTGCCGAGTCCCTTGCGGAGTGGTTTTGCGGGGTTCCCTACCATTACGGCTCCGGCGGGTACACTCTTGGTTACAACCGCTCCCATACCAATCACCGCGCCTTCTCCTATCACTATAGGTTTATTGGGCGTGCCTTGTTTAATTATAGCTCCTGTGCCGATGTATGCATGGTTTTCAATAATTACATTGCCGTTGCATTTTACGCCAGGTGCGAAAGTTACGTAATCGCCAATTACACAGTCGTGGGCAACGTAGGAATAGATATTGGCATGGAAGAACTTTCCAATTGTAGCGTTCGAAGTAACGGTAGTGAAGGGGCACAAAATTACGCCGTCATCGATTTTATTTTCGTCGAGGACCACACTGTTGATTGAGGTTATCGCGAAGGGTTTTATACCCGCGGAGATCATATCGTCAGCTATTTTTTCGCGAACCTTACTGTTGCCGATTGCGATATTGAAAAATTTATCTACGGCGGGAGTCTCTTTAAACGCCTCTGTGGTCATGACTTCAATACCATTAACATGGTCTTCGTTTGAGCCGTCATCGACAAATACAATTCGGCATTCGTCATTGGCCGCAATGCGAATGTGCTCACGAACAAGCGGCAGCACTTCACGGCCAAAACCTCCAGCCCCAATAATTGCGTAAATATTCATATATTCTCCTATTTGATAGCTTACAGCTGACGGCCCGCTTTCAGAACCCTGCAAATATACACGAACCCGATCATGATGGTCTCTCGTGCTGGGGGATTCGCTGATTCTCGTCGTTCGACAGTTAGCCTTGGTCGATATGCCGCTCTAGTTCGGTCTGGTTTGCTTGCCTGAAACATTGCATCTTGACTTTGGGTACTCCGAACCCTGACCGGCGTCAGGGCCTTTCACCGCTGGCTTTTGAACTTAGTGCGGACCGCCAGATTGGGTGCATTGGCCGTTACCCCTCGGATCGGGACTCCCCCGCCTTACGTTTGGTCTCGCTTTTGCGCCTCGTTAGATTTACTAAGCATAGATGCCCAACACTCCAGACATTGGCCCTCGGTGGTTCTGGAGGGGCTCGTAAATACAGCATTCGGTATCCGAAAAGCAATTTTCACTTTTTGATCATTGAATCAGTCGCGATTGTTTCACATCCCGCAACAGACACACTTTTGACAGCCCCCATACATCGCCTAGATTTGGGAGGCAGCTTCGGAAAAGCTGCTTTCCCAATCGATGTCATGGAGCTTCAAATATGCGTACCGGTTACCTCTCCTCTCTGATTTTTGCCCTGCTCACCAGCCTCTCGATCAGCGCTACTGCTGCGCCCGCAGCCAAGCCCGAGACTGGCAAACCCCTTGCAGTGATGGAAGCTGCTCCAAAGGAAATGTCAGGCAAAGTCGACCTCAATGGTGCCGACGCGCCAACTTTGCAGCGAGAACTGACAGGTGTTGGTGAAGCAAAGGCCCAGGCAATTGTTGCGTATCGCGATATGAACGGGCCCTTTGCATCCGTTGATGAGTTGCTGGAAGTGAAGGGGATCGGCAAAGCGATTCTGGATAAAAACCGTGAGAAGCTCGAGGTGAACTAAGCTGATTGTTCAGCATTAGGAAGGCCGGTCATTGACCGGCCTTTTTTCGTTTAGAGGCGATCAAAAAATGTCCTGCGCTTCAAGGCGTGGCACCTGCGCACGGCACCTCCTTTCGTCGGCGCCTAAAAAATTACGACTATCATATGCACTTTGGATTATGCCTATAATAAATACGTCGTCCAACGAACCGCTCGTACGTTCTCGCCCTCAGCCTCTCCCCAGGAGCACCCTTTATGAACTCTCCCAAAGCCCAAGGAACCGCTCTCGTCACTGGTGCATCTTCCGGCATCGGTGCAATTTACGCCGAGCGTCTGGCCGCCCGCGGTTTTGACCTGCTCCTGGTCGCACGCGATCAGGAGCGCCTCGACGCAGCCGCAACCAGGCTGCGCACAGAGCACGGTATACAAGTCGAAGTGCTCAAGGCAGATCTGACGCGAAAGGACGACGTGTTAAAACTCGAACAGCGCCTGCGCAGCGATTCCAGTATCAGCCTCCTGCTAAACAATGCCGGCGTCGCGGCCGATGGTTTGCTGGCCAACTCCGACATGGACCAGCTTGAGCGTTTGATTCAGCTCAACATCACGGCAGTCACGCGGTTGGCCTCGGCGGCGGCGGCGAGTTTTTCCAAGGCGGGTCGTGGGACGATCATCAACATCGCCTCGGTTGTGGCATTGTTTCCAGAACGTTTCAACGCGACTTACAGCGCCAGCAAGGCATATGTGTTAAGTCTGACCCAGTCGTTAAACGCCGAACTGGACGGCACAGGCGTCAAGGTCCAGGCCGTATTGCCTGGGGTGACGCGCACCGAAATCTGGGAGCGTTCCGGTATCGATGCGGCGCAAATTCCTGCGGATATGGTGATGGAAGCCGGTGAAATGGTAGATGCGGCGTTGTCTGGTCTGGACCAAGGTGAGCTGGTCACCATTCCGTCATTGCCGGACGCTGGCGATTGGGAAGCCTTTGTAGCGGCGCGTCATGTGATGGCGCCGAACCTGTCTAAAAGCAAGGCGGCCACGCGTTACAAGTGAGGCGCCATGTATGGGATCGAGGTGTGTGCGGTATGAGTGATCGTCGAATAGTGGTAACGGGTATGGGGCTGGTGTCGCCTCTGGGCAGCGATGTTGAAGCGGTCTGGGAGCGCCTTCTGGCCGGGCAATCCGGGTTGCGTATTTTGCCGGAGGAGGTGGTTGCGGACTTGCCCGCCAGAGTCGGCGGCGTGGTGCCGACGCTGGCTGAAGATGCCGAGGCGGGTTTTGATCCGGATCGGGCGACGCCTCCTAAAGAACAGAAGAAGATGGATCGCTTCATTCTGTTTGCGATGGAGGCGGCGCGTCAGGCGCTGGAGCAGGCGGGTTGGCAAGCGGTGGACGCCACCGCTCAGGAGCGCACAGCAACCATTATCGGATCAGGCGTTGGCGGTTTCGGCGCTATTGCGGATGCGGTGCGCACCACCGACAGCCGAGGGCCGCGGCGCTTATCGCCGTTCACTATTCCTTCGTTTCTGGTCAACCTGGCGGCAGGCCATGTGTCGATTCAGCACGCGTTCAAGGGCCCTTTGGGTGCTCCGGTGACGGCGTGTGCGGCTGGCGTGCAGGCGATTGGTGATGCGGCGAGGTTGATTCGTAGCGGTGAGGCGGACATAGCCGTCTGTGGCGGTGCCGAAGCTGCAATCGATCGAGTCAGCCTTGCCGGATTTGCCGCTGCTCGCGCGTTGTCCAGTGGTTACAACGAAACACCTGAGCGTGCCTCGCGGCCATTCGACAGTGGCCGCGATGGCTTTGTCATGGGGGAGGGGTCCGGTCTGTTGGTGATCGAATCCCTGGAACATGCGCTGGCCCGTGGTGCCCAGCCCATCGCGGAACTGGTCGGCTACGGCACCAGCGCCGATGCCTATCACCTGACCGCCGGACCTGAGGATGGTAGCGGCGCCCGACGCGCGATGTCACTGGCGTTGGCTCAGGCCGGGATTTCGCCGGCACAGGTTCAGCATCTCAATGCTCACGCAACCTCGACACCGGTCGGGGATTTGGGTGAGTTGGCGGCGATCAAGTCATTGTTCGGGACGGATAACAAGATTGCGGTGACATCGACCAAGTCGGCCACCGGGCATTTGCTCGGTGCTGCCGGTGGGATCGAGGCGATTTTCACGCTGTTGGCCATCCGCGATCAGATCGTGCCCGCGACCCTCAATTTCGAAACTCCGGACCCGGCGGCCCAAGGCGTAGACATCGTCCATGGCGAGGCGCGCCCGATGGTCATCGAATACGCGTTATCGAACGGCTTCGGGTTTGGTGGGGTTAACGCCAGCGTGCTGTTCAAGCGCTGGCAGGGTTAATCCTGCGATCGCTTGAGGTGATCACGAGTGACGTCGAGAATCCGCCGGGCCAGTTCGGGATTCTCGACGCTGCGTGACAGCAGCAGTGCGCCGACCAGCGTCGACATGATGACAATGCTGCGATCTTCGGCGTCGTCACCTTCCAGTGTTCCTCGCACCTGTTCCAGCCTTGCATTGAGGATGGTATCGGAGGTTGCGCTGGGCTGTCCGCGCAGACCCAATTCCGATGACATGGTTGGGAGCGGGCAACCCTGATGCGGCGATGTCTGGTGCCATTCGGAGAGATAGCGGTCGATGAAGGCTTCAAGCGGCCGTTCCTCGGCAAACAACATTGCGCAAACGCCTTCCACTTCTTCGCCCGCAGCTTGCAGCGCCCTTTCTACCAGTTCGTCCTTGGAGGCGAAGTGCGAGTAAAAACCACCGTGAGTCAGTCCTAAAGCTTTCATCAAGGGTTGCAGGCCAGTGGCGCCAATTCCATCGCGGCGAAAGCGTGCAGCAGCTTCCTTGATAATACGTTGGTGGGTTTGGGCTTTATGATCCTGCGAGTAACGCATCTTAAATCTCCACGGCAATGCGTCAGTTTAACCAAGGAAACATAGATGGTGACTGTACTTCTACTTCTAAAAAAGCACACAGATGCTTCGAATCGAATTCCGGATATTTAGTTGCTGGCACGAATAGTGATTACTCGTTTGCCGACTGACCACTGAGGCCGGCGAACTTGCACGGCGTTCACTGACTGAGGATTCGTGCCATGTACAAAGACTATCCAGCGGCCTATCAGGTCAGCAAAGGCTCTGCGTTGCAGGTTGATACTGCCTTTTACGACCGGATTCGCGAGGCGAAGGACGGGCGCACGCTGGTCGAACAGTTCGAGGTCCCCATTCGCACCGGCCGCGCCTGGAATGTGCCGGCCGGGCATGTGTTTCGTGTCACCACACCCGTCGGGCCACAAGTGGGGGACTTCAACGTCTGGAACGCCAATGATCCGCGGGAACGCTTGTGGGCAGCCCGTACCCGGCAGTTGCAGGGCGCCCATGTCAGCACCCATGACCGGCTCTGGTCGAACCTGCCATTTTTACGACCATTGGTGACCATTACGGATGACAGTCTGGCCGGTTATGGCATCGACGAGCATGGTGGACGCCTGCACGATTTGCTCGGCACTCGCTGCGATCCGTATGTAAATAAAATGCTTACGGGTGAGGATTTCCATCACCACTGTCATTCGAACCTGACCCGCGCCGTGCTGCCCCACGGTCTGACAGAGTTCGATGTGCATGACGTGCTGAATATTTTTCAGTGCACCGGTCTCAATCATGACGATATGTACTTCATGAAGGCGTGTCCGGCGCAGAAGGGCGATTACCTGGAGTTCTTTGCCGAGATCGATCTGCTGTGCGCGCTCTCGACCTGTCCCGGTGGCGATTTGTCACTGGCCATGTGGGGGCCGGATGCACAGGATCCGCTGAGCGTGTGTCGTCCGCTGGGCGTGGAAATTTATCGATTGGAGGATGCGTTGCTTGAAGGCTGGAGTCAGCCGGAACGTGCGGCGTACAACGGGATGCATGGCTTGCAGGTCGCAAAAGCCGATTGGGAAAAGTAGAAACACATGTGGCGAGAGAGCCGGCTCCCTCGCCACATTTACACTTCAGCGGTCCTGCGCTTCCTTGGCATCCATTTCCGCATTGCGTTCAGCGACGCGTTTCCGTTGCTCTTCGGTAAGATCGACCTTGGTGGCGGTGTCGCGCAACATCATCAAACCACCAACGATCGAGCCGATTGCAACGACCAGAATCAACCAGGCATACCAGGGCATAGGGCTCTCCTTGAGGGGCAGGCCGGTGGCGCAGTTCGCCAACCGATCGTGCATACCACTTTGAGCGATTTATTTTCGCAGTGGTTCCATTCTATGCCTGATATGCCCTACACGCCCCACCACGTTATAGCCCGGTCAACATCGCATCCGCCGGCGCGTCGGCCCGCAGTTGCGCCGTCAGCATGAAGTACACAAAACCCACCGCCATGAACCCGACGAAGATCAACCCGATCAGCGTGTTGAACCATGCCATCGCCACCAGGCACACCACCGCCAGCAGCAGCGCAATGAACGGCACCAGTGGATAGCATGGTGCGCGGAACGTCCGCTCGAGATTCGGTTCGGTTTTACGCAGTTTGAACAGGCTGAGCATGCTCATGATGTACATCACGATGGCGCCAAACACCGCCATGGTGATCATTGCCGCTGTCAGCGTCATTCCGCCCAGATTGATCAAGCCGTCACTGTAAATCGCTGCAATCCCGATCACGCCGCCAGCAATGATTGCCCGGTGCGGGGTCTGGAAACGGGAGAGTTTTGCCAGGGATTTAGGCAGATAACCGGCCCGGGCCAACGCGAAGAATTGCCGTGAGTAGCCCAGGATGATTCCGTGGAAACTTGCCACCAGGCCGAACAGGCCGATCCAGACCAACATGTGCAACCAGCCGGAGTTTTCTCCAACCACGGTTTTCATGGCTTGCGGCAGCGGATCGTTGATGTTCGACAGAGTACGCCAGTCGCCAACGCCACCCGCAAAGAACATCACCCCCATCGCCAGTACCACCAGGGTCAGGATGCCGCTGATGTAAGCTTTTGGAATCGTGCGTTTCGGGTCCTTGGCTTCTTCAGCCGCCATGGCGGCGCCTTCGATGGCCAGGAAAAACCAGATGGCGAAGGGGATCGCTGCGAACATCCCGGCAATTGCCGGCGCCCCGAACACATCAGATCCTGCCCAGCCGTTGAGGGCAAAGTTGCTGAAACTGAACGCCGGCGCGACCACGCCCATGAACACCAGCAGTTCGGCGACCGCAAGCACACAGACCACCAGTTCAAAGGTTGCGGCCAGTTTCACCCCAAGAATATTCAGCCCCATGAACACGATGTACGCCCCCACCGCCGCGTGTTTCGGATCGAGACCGGGGAACTGCACGTTCAGGTAAGCGCCGATTGCCAATGCAATCGCCGGCGGGGCGAAAACGAATTCGATCAGTGTCGCCAGCCCGGCGATCAAACCACCTTTCTCGCCAAAAGCACGACGGCTGTAGGCAAAGGGACCACCGGCATGGGGTATCGCGGTGGTCAGCTCGGTAAAACTGAAGATGAAGCAGGTGTACATCGTGGCGACCATGAAGGATGTCACCAGAAAGCCGAGTGTACCGGCCACGCCCCAGCCATAACTCCAGCCGAAATACTCACCGGAAATCACCAGCCCGACTGCAATGCCCCACAGGTGCAGCGTGCCGAGCGTGGGTTTGAGTTGTGTGTTCATGCGCTTGCTCCCTGAACGATTTGGAAAGCTCGGGAAGGGCGCGTGCAGTGGGCGTGCCAGTGTGGGTTTGTGCGTCGTAAAGCGCTGAAAGCTGTCGTATCGAGGATGTTGGGCGCTGATGTAGGGCGATTGGATGCGCCAGTTGGGGGCGTTGGAGATTTTTATGCTGGTTTCGCGCGCACGTTCGCTTTGAATGACGAGCGATCTTTATCCGGGAAACGCCTGACAAAATCAGGCGCTGTTTGTCTGCCCGGAATCAGGAAAAAACGTCAGCTTCTTTAAAGAAGGCTGCGGCCTGATCCTTGGCCGAAAGCTGTGGCGCTTCATCCAGCTGCCAGTCGATCGCCAGATCCGGATCATCCCAACGAATACTGCGCTCGGCGGATGGGGTGTAGTAGTTGGTGGTCTTGTAGAGGAACTCGGCGAAGTCACTCAATACGACAAAACCATGGGCGAAACCTTCTGGCACCCAAAGCTGGCGGTGGTTTTCCGCGGACAAACGTACAGCGACCCATTTTCCGAAATGCGCGGAGCTTCGGCGAATATCTACCGCTACGTCTAGCACTTCACCCACAGTCACGCGAACCAATTTGCCCTGGGTGTTCTCAAGTTGGTAATGCAAACCACGCAACACACCTTTTTGAGAGCGAGAATGGTTGTCCTGGACAAAGTGCGTATCTACACCAGTAGCCTCTTTGAACGCCTGGGCGTTGAAACTCTCGTAAAAAAACCCTCGCTCATCACCGAAGACTTTTGGTTCGATAATGACAACACCGGGTAGATCGGTGGTAACTATGTTCAAGCTGTATCTCCTGCTAAGGACGTCGATGGTGGACATTCTCGCCCAAAGTGCCGGCATCGCGCGAGTGGAACTGCGGGCGGTCTTTCGTCCTTCTCTGCGCTTGCTGAAGTGCAGGGAGGGGACTGCTCTCGAAGATGAAGCAAATTCTGCGACATCTTTAACCATTGTCTAGCGTCGCAAGGCACCGCTGTAACCCCCCCAAAAACCCACTCTTTACACCTTCTTTACGCCCCTCCACATCCCTCGATCTCGCGCCTTTACACCCTCCTTCCCGACAATGACTCCACACGCGGCAATACGCCGTAACACGGAGAACTTCCATGAGCGTTCTGGACGGAGTGTCGCTGCTGCTGGCAGTGGGACTGTTCATTTATCTGTTGGTTGCGCTGTTGCGCGCGGACCGGAACTAGGAGCGGCTATGCACAGTTATGACTATTGGCTGATCCTTGCCTTCTTCGCCATCGTGCTGATACCGGCACCGTTTCTGGGGCGGTTCTACTACAAGGTGATGGAAGGGCAGCGCACTTGGCTGACTCCGATTCTGGGTCCGGTGGAGCGGGGCTGTTATCGGGTGGCCGGCGTTGACCCGCAGGTTGAGCAGAGCTGGCAGAAGTACACCCTGGCCCTGCTCGCGTTCAACCTTGCAGGATTCCTGCTGTTGTTTGCGATTCTGTTGTTTCAAGATTACCTGCCACTCAACCCTCAGAACCTGCCTGGCCAGGAGTGGACGCAAGCGTTCAATACCGCCGTCAGCTTCATGACCAACACCAACTGGCAGTCGTACAGCGGTGAAGCCACGCTCAGCTACCTGAGCCAGATGGTCGGCCTCACCGTGCAGAACTTCGTCAGCGCCGCCACCGGTCTCGCTGTGCTGGTTGCGTTGTGTCGCGGCATCGGTCGCAAGTCGGCTCAAACCCTGGGCAACTTCTGGGTCGACATGACCCGTGCCACCCTCTACGGCTTGCTGCCGCTGTGCCTGCTGCTGGCGCTGTTTCTGGTCTGGCAGGGCGTGCCGCAAACCTTCGCTCACTACGTGAATGCCGTGACGATGCAAGGTGTCGACCAGGTGATTCCGCTCGGTCCGGCTGCAAGCCAGATTGCGATCAAGCAACTGGGCACCAATGGCGGTGGCTTCTTCGGGGTCAACTCGGCGCACCCGTTCGAGAACCCGACGGCGTGGAGCAACCTGTTCGAGGTGTCGTCGATCATCCTGATTCCGGTCGCGCTGGTGTTCACCTTCGGCCATTACGTAAAAGACCTGCGTCAGAGCCGCGCAATCATCGCCTGCATGCTGGCGCTGTTTTTGATCGGTGGCGCGACCTCGTTGTGGGCTGAGTACCAACCCAATCCGACCCTGAACAACGTCGCCGTCGAACAGACTGCGCCGCTGGAAGGCAAGGAAGCACGCTTTGGTACCACCGCTACGGTGCTCTGGTCGGTGACCACGACGGCTGCATCCAACGGCTCGGTCAATGGCATGCACGACAGCCTCAACCCGCTGAGCGGCATGGTCGCGATGGTCAATATGATGGTCGGCGAAGTGATCTTCGGCGGCGTCGGCGCCGGGCTCTACGGCATGTTGCTCAACGTACTGATCGCGGTGTTTCTCGCCGGCCTGATGATCGGTCGCACGCCGGAATACCTCGGCAAGAAACTGGCGGCCCGGGAAGTCCAGTTGCTGGTGGTGACCTTGCTGGTAATGCCGGTGGGTGTGCTGGTGCTTGGCGCTATTGCGGCGAGTCTGCCGGGTCCGGTCGCTGCGGTGAGTAACCCTGGCGCTCACGGATTCAGCCAGTTGCTGTACGCCTACACCTCGGCCAGTGCCAACAACGGCTCTGCATTTGCCGGCTTCGGTGCCAACACTGCGTTCCACAACCTGATGCTTGGCCTGGGCATGTTGATCGGCCGTTTCGGCTACATCCTTCCGGTGCTGGCGTTGGCTGGCAGCCTGGCGATGAAGAAATCCGCCCCGATCGGCCAGAACAGTTTTCCGACCCATGGCCCGCTGTTCGTGACTTTGCTGACGGTGACCATTTTGCTGGTGGGCGGCCTGACGTTCCTGCCAACCCTGGCGCTGGGTCCGATTGCCGAACACCTGAGCATGGGCTTCTGAGCCTGGTTCTTTTAAGGAGCTGATGATGAATATGCCCGCAATCAAACCGGCCGCCGCCAAGGCGCCGGAACAACCGAAAACCGCGATCTCGGCCCTCTGGCGCCCGGCGCTGGTGCAAGCGTTCGTCAAGCTTGACCCACGCCAGCTGCAGCGTGCGCCAGTGATGCTGGTCGTTGAACTGACCGCGATCCTGACCACCGTTTTGTGCTTCATTCCAGATGCGGCAGTCCCCACTTTCGTCGCGGCGCAAATCGCGTTGTGGCTGTGGTTTACCGTGCTGTTCGCCAACTTCGCCGAAGCCTTGGCTGAAGGACGCGGCAAGGCCCGCGCTGACAGCCTCAAAGCCGGCAGCGAAGGTTTGAGCGCTCGACGCAAGACCGCCAATGGCACCTTCCAGATCGTGCCCGCCACCAGCCTGCGCAAGGACGACGTGGTGCGCATCGAGGCGGGGGAAATGATCCCCGGCGACGGCGAAGTCATAGAAGGCATTGCGGCCGTCAACGAAGCGGCCATTACCGGTGAATCCGCACCGGTGATTCGTGAGTCCGGTGGCGACCGTTCGGCAGTGACCGGCAACACACGCCTGGTGTCGGACTGGCTGCTGGTGCGGATCACCGCCAACCCCGGTGAGTCGACTCTGGACCGCATGATCGCCTTGGTCGAAGGCGCCAAACGCCAGAAAACCCCGAACGAAGTGGCGCTCGACATCTTGTTGATCGGCCTGACGCTGATCTTCCTGCTGGTGGTCGTTACCCTGCAACCGTTTGCCCACTTCGCCAATGGCAGCCTGCCGCTGGTGTTCCTGGTGGCGTTGTTGGTCACGCTGATTCCGACGACCATTGGCGGTCTGTTGTCCGCCATCGGTATCGCCGGCATGGACCGACTGGTGCGCCTGAACGTGATTGCCAAGTCCGGTCGCGCTGTGGAAGCGGCGGGGGACGTACACGTTCTGCTGCTGGACAAGACCGGCACCATCACCTTCGGCAACCGTCGCTGCACCGCTGTGTATGCGGCGCCAGGGGTGAGCAGCAAGGAGCTGGCGGAGGGCGCTTTGTTCGCCTCCCTGGCGGACGACACGGCGGAAGGTAAATCCATCGTCGAGTACTTGCGCGGCCTTCATCCACAACCAGAGCCATCCGCTGAAACCCTGACGGCGGTGCCCTTCAGCGCCGAGACACGCCTGTCCGGTGTCGACTATCAGGGCCGCGTGTATCGCAAAGGTGCAGTGGATTCGTTGCTGGCGTTTGTCGGCCTGAAACGCGCTGATCTTGCGCCGGCGCTGTCCCGGGAAATCGACAAGATTGCCCAGAGTGGCGGCACGCCGTTGCTGGTGTGCGCCGACGGAAAATTGCTCGGCGCGATACACCTCAAGGACGTGGTCAAGCCCGGTATTCGTGAGCGTTTTGCCGAGCTGCGCAAACTGGGGATTCGCACCGTCATGGTCACCGGCGACAACCCGTTGACCGCTGCGGCGATTGCGGCCGAGGCGGGCGTCGACGACGTGCTGGCCGAGGCGACGCCGGAGAAAAAACTGGCGCGCATTCGCCACGAGCAAAACGACGGTCGACTGGTCGCGATGTGCGGCGACGGCGCCAACGATGCGCCCGCGCTGGCCCAGGCGGATGTCGGCATGGCGATGAACGACGGGACTCAAGCGGCTCGGGAAGCGGCGAACATGGTCGACCTCGACAGCGACCCGACCAAGCTGCTGGACGTGGTGCAAATCGGCAAGGAACTGCTGGTGACGCGCGGCGCGCTGACAACGTTTTCCATCGCCAACGACGTGGCCAAATACTTCGCGATCTTGCCGGCGTTGTTCGCCTCGATCTACCCGCAACTAGGCGTGCTGAACGTCATGCACCTGACCAGCCCGCAGAGCGCGATTCTGTCGGCGATTGTGTTCAACGCCTTGATCATTGTGGTGTTGATCCCGCTGGCGTTGCGCGGCGTGCGGGTGCAAGCGGCGAGTGCGGCGGCGCTGTTGCGACGCAACCTGTTGATCTATGGCTTGGGCGGGTTACTGGTGCCGTTCGTGGGGATCAAGGCGATCGACATGCTGCTCACGGCGTTGCATCTGGTTTGACCGGTACGGCGGTGCGGTGGTGTTTTTGTGGCGAGGGGATTTAGCGAAACGTCGCACCGCCCCGTTGGGCTGCGCAGCAGCCCCAAACCAGGACACGCATTTTGCCTGAATAAATGTTATGGCCGGCATGGGGCTGCTGCGCAGCCCAACGGGGATAAATCCCCTCGCCACAGGTGATGTGTGTCCCTGATAAATGTTTTTCTATTTCGAGGATTTTGAAATGTCCACAATGATACGTCCGGCCCTGAGCCTATTGGTCCTCATGACCCTGATCACCGGCGTCGCCTACCCACTGGTTGTCACCGGTGTGGCCCAGGTGGCTTTCCCTGACCAGGCCAACGGCAGCCTCGTACGCGACGAGGCCGGCAAGGTCCGTGGCTCTTCGCTGATCGCCCAGGATTTCACCGGTGACAGCTGGTTCCATCCACGTCCATCCGCGGGTGCCTTCGCCACAATTTCGAGCAGCGCCAGCAACCTCTCGCCGAGCAATCCGGCCCTGGCCACTCGGGTGATCGACGACGCCAGCAAGCTGCTGGTGCCAGGGCAGGGACCGGTGCCTCTGGCACTGCTCACTACTTCTGGCAGCGGCCTCGACCCGCACTTGCCACCGGCAGCGATTAGCTATCAACTGGCGCGTGTTGCGGCGGCGCGGAATCTGCCGGTGTCTACGCTTGAGCAATTGATGAATGCAAACATCGAGCAGCCCTTGGTGGGGCCGCCGGTGGTGAATGTATTGGCGCTGAACATGGCGCTTGAGAATCTGTAGATCGGTGGTGCCAGCAATCGCGGGCAGGCCGCTCCCACATTGGATCTGTGGCGGACAAAGGATTCTCTGTCACATAGGATTCATGTGCACTGAAGATCCAATGTAGGAGTGAGCCTGCTCGCGATGACGGCTGAAAAAACACCACGTCCTTACCTGAAAAAAGAGAAATGAAAGCATGAGCGACTCCGGCCGAGCCGACGCATTGTTAGCCGATTTACCCCGCGATGGCCGTGGCCGGCTCAAAGTATTCCTCGGCGCCGCCCCCGGTGTCGGCAAGACCTACGCCATGCTGCAAGCGGCGCACACCCAGTTGCGCCAGGGCGTGAAAGTCATCGCTGGCGTGGTTGAAACCCACGGTCGTGCCGAGACCGAAGCGCTGCTTGGTGGCCTGCCTCAACAGCCGTTGGTGCGCTCGGAATACCGGGGCGTCATGCTCGAAGAAATGGACCTCGACGGCTTGCTTGCGGTCAAGCCGAAACTGGTGCTGGTTGACGAACTGGCCCACAGCAACGCCCCCGGCAGTCGCCACGCGAAACGTTGGCAGGACATTCAGGAACTGCTCGCCGCCGGCATCGATGTGTTCACCACGGTCAACGTCCAGCACCTGGAAAGCCTCAACGATCAAGTGCGTGGCATCACGGGCGTGCAGGTTCGCGAAACGCTTCCGGACTGGGTGCTGCAGGAAGCCTACGAACTGCTGCTGATCGACCTGCCGCCCCGCGAGCTACTGGAGCGTCTGCGCGACGGCAAGGTCTACGTGCCGGAACAGGCCCGCGCCGCCATCGATGCCTTCTTCACCCAGACCAACCTCACCGCCCTGCGTGAGCTGGCGATGCAAACTGCCGCCGCCCAGGTCGACGATGATCTGGCCCAGGGCTACCGCCAGCTTGGACAGGCAGCACCCGCGGTGCGCGGGCGTCTGCTGGTGGGTGTCGACGGTGATCAACAGGCCGAGCGCCTGGTGCGTCATGCCAGTCGAGTCGCTCAGCGGCGGCATCTGCCGTGGAGCCTGGTGCATGTGGACAACGGCAGCGTGCGCGACGAGCAGTCACGCCTGCGCCTGCAAAGTGCCCAGCAACTGGCCGAACGCCTGGGCGGAGAGGTGGTGCTGCTGCGCGCCGGCGAAGTCGCGAAAACCCTGATCCAGCATGCTGCCGAGCGTCGCGCCAGCCTGGTACTGGTCGGTCAATCCCGGCAACGTTTGCGCCGACGTTTGTTCGGCGGCGGCCTGGCTTCGCGTCTGTTGCGCGATGCCCGTGGATTGGAAATCAACGTCCTCGACAGCGATCACGAACTGCACGCACCACGCCAGCGATCGCCGCAGGCGCTGGTGTGGTTCGATTACGCGTTGGCGCTGGTGGCGACGTTGCTCGCCAGTGCGCTGGCCTGGGGCGTGGCAAGCGTGTTGCCGCTGCCGAACATCTCGCTGGTGTTCCTCGCGGCGGTGTTGCTGGTGGCGGTGCGCAGCAGCCTCGGACCGGCGCTGGCCTGCGCGGCCATGTCATTTCTGACCTATGACTTCCTGTTCATCCCGCCCAATTTTTCCTTCAGCATCCAGCGCGAAGAAGACGTGCTGACCTTGCTGTTCTTTCTGCTGATGGCTGCGCTCACGGGCAATCTCGCCGCACGCCAACGGCGACAGCTACAGGCACTGCGCGACACGCAGGAAGAGACCAGCGAACTGCTCGACCTGTCGCGCAAATTGACGGCCGCGACCGATCGCCAGGCGGTGGTCAGTGCGGCGGCGCAGCACCTCAATGGCTGGAGCGATGTTCAACTGTGCCTGCTGAATCAGGACGGGCAGGGCGGCTGGAAGGTTGAAACCGGTGGCCCGTTGACCTTCTCCGAGGCCGAACGCGCGGCGGCTGATTGGGCCTGGCAGCACGATCAACCGGCAGGCGCGGGGACCGGGACATTGCCGTTCGGGCGCTGGTGGTGGTGGCCGCTGTCGGTGGAAGATGGTCCGCTGGCGTTGCTCGGCGTCTGCGCCAAAGAGGGTCAGACCTTGAGCGGCCAGCGTCGGCGTTTGCTCACCGCGTTGAGCCAGCCGCTGGCCCAGGCACTGGCCCGTGCGCAACTGGCTGAGGACCTGGAAGCAGCACGCCTGCACGGCGAAACCGAGCAACTGCGCAGCGCCCTGCTGGCGTCGGTGTCCCACGATTTGCGCACACCGCTGACGTCCATGCGTGGCAGCATCGACAGCTTGTTGGCGTTAGGTGAAGCCATCCCGCTGGAGGATCGTCGCGAACTCCTCGAAGGCACGCGCGATGAAGCCGAGCGTCTGGATCGCTACATTCAGAACCTGCTCGACATGACGCGTCTAGGCCACGGCGCGCTGAAGCTGGCGCGGGATTGGGTGTCGCCGGCGGACATCGTCGGCAGTTCGCTGAACCGCCTGCGCGCCGTGCTCGCGCCGTTGCAGGTGAGCACCGAAGTGCCGGCGCAATTGCCGCTGTTGTTTGTCCACGCCGCGCTGATCGAACAGGCGCTGGTCAATGTGCTGGAAAATGCCGCGCGTTTTTCGCCGGCTCACGGGCGACTGTTGCTGCGTGCCGGTGCCGACGACAGTGAATTGTTTTTCTCGGTCAGCGATGAAGGGCCCGGTATTCCGGAAGAGGAGCGAGCGAAGATTTTCGACATGTTCTACACCGCCGCACGGGGTGATCGGGGCGGTCAGGGCACGGGTCTGGGATTGGCGATTTGTCAGGGGATGGTCGGTGCCCACGGTGGGCGCATCAGTGTCGCCGACGGGATAGACGGGCGCGGCACCTGCATCACCTTGCACTTGCCTCTGCAAGAACAGCCTTCATTTGAAGCTGAGCGCTGAAGACGAAGCCTGATACCCTTTGCACATTCCCCAGCTGCGATCAGAAACCATGAGCCAGACCGCGACCATTTTGGTCATCGACGACGAACCGCAGATCCGCAAATTCCTGCGCATCAGTCTCGTGTCCCAGGGCTACAAAGTGCTGGAAGCCGGTACCGGCACTGAAGGATTGGCGCAGGCTGCATTGAACAAACCGGACTTGCTGGTGCTCGACCTTGGCCTGCCGGACATGGACGGTCAGCAGGTGTTGCGCGAGTTTCGCGAGTGGTCGGCGGTGCCGGTGCTGGTGCTGTCGGTGCGCGCCAGCGAAGGGCAGAAAGTCGAAGCGCTGGACGGTGGTGCGAATGATTACGTGACCAAGCCTTTCGGCATCCAGGAGTTTCTGGCGCGGGTGCGTGCGTTGCTGCGTCAGGCGCCGGCGGGTGAAGCACAGCAAGCGGCATTGATCTTCGGGCCGTTGACCGTGGACCTGGCGTATCGCCGGGTGTTGCTCGATGGCGTCGAAGTCGCCTTGACCCGCAAGGAATACGCGGTGCTCGCACAGCTGGCACGGCATCCCGGGCGGGTCATTACCCAGCAGCAATTGTTGAAGGATATCTGGGGGCCGACGCATACCGAAGACAGTCACTACCTGCGCATTGTCGTCGGGCATTTGCGGCAGAAGCTGGCGGATGATCCGACACAGCCACGGTTTATTGTGACCGAGGCGGGGGTGGGGTATCGGTTGTTGAGTGAAGATAACCTTTAGATTTTGCAGTGATTGATCGGTCCCCATCGCGGGCAAGCCCGGCTCCCACAGGATTAGCATCGTTCACAACTATTGTGATAATCGCAAAACCTGTGGGAGCCGGGCTTGCCCGCGATGAGGCCCTCAAATCTCACCCCAATACGTCAAGAATCCCGCGACTGCTCAGCCTCATACCGATCCATCGTATCCCGAGCAATCTCCCGCCCCAGGGCGATCAATTCCGGCGCCTTGTAGAACTCGAAAAACCGGCACACCCGCTTCGGCACGTTGATCAGGATATCCGGTGGATAGCCGGCAATCTTGTACTGCGCCAGAGACGTCTGCATCACTTCGAAACTCTGGTTGATCAAATCCAGCAGGGACGCCGGCCCCACGTTATCGATGATGAACGAGCCCGTGGCAGACTTCGGCGCGCCCGTGGATTCCGGCGCCGCAGCCGGTTGCTGCGCTTCGGGTTCGGCGGACTCGATCCACGGATTGATATCTGCCCCTTGCGCTTTCAGCGCTTCCTGTTCCAGCGCGAGCAATTGCTCCGCCTGCTTACGGCGGAACGGCAGCTTCGAACCCAGGGAATTGATCAAGCTGTCGAAACGGCTTTTGAACGCTGCCGGCCGCTGGATCACAGGCAGTTGGTAGTGACGCTGGTTGGTGGAGTTGAGGTTGACCGCGATGATCAGGTCACAATGGCTCGACACCACCGGCACGATCGGCAGGGGGTTGAGAATGCCACCGTCCACCAGCATGCGATTGCCCTGCATGACCGGCGTGAACAGGCTGGGAATCGCCGCTGACGCACGCATCGCCTGATGCAGGCAACCTTCCTGAAACCAGATTTCCTGCTGGTTGGTCAGGTCGGTGGCCACGGCCGTGTACGGAATGCGCAGGTCTTCAATATTGATCTCGCCGACGATCTTGCGGATCTGCCCGAACACCTTTTCGCCACGAATTGCCCCCAGGCGGAAACTGACGTCCACCAGCCGCAATACGTCGAGGTAATCCAGGCTCTCGATCCAGTCGCGATAATCGTTGAGTTTTCCCGCCGCGTAGATCCCGCCGACCACTGCCCCCATGGAGCAACCAGCGATGCACGCGATGTCATAACCACGTCTTTCGATCTCTTCAATGACACCGATATGGGCATAGCCCCGGGCGCCACCTGAGCCCAGTACCAGTGCGACACGCTTTTTCATGAATCGCCCTCGTCTGACAAGGTTTAACAATGCACCCAACGGGGGGCAGGCTACAATCGCCAAGGTCGCTCGAGAGGGTGAAGACGTCGTTTTTTCGACACCCCGTGGCGCCAGATGAGTATCCTCGCCAGCGCTGTAGTTTCAGCAGTGGGGCCAAGGCACTTTTCCTGCGCCAGACCGTCTTACCTGCACGACTGTTTACCTATCTTTGAGGTGTGAGTGATGAAAGCCTGGATCTGTGTACCTATGATTGCCTTGGCGCTCGCCGGTTGTGCCGGCAAAACCGCGTACCGTGAAAGCTGCGGCAGCGGTATCGATGCGGCGTGGCATGAGCTGGACCTGGCCAAGGCTGAGGGTTTCGCCGGCACGGTCAGTTACTCCAAGGCGCTGTCACTGCTGACGGGCGCCAAGACCCAGCAGCAGTTCGAGGCGTACGAAGGCTGCACCAAAAAGGCCGAGAAAGCGCGCTTCTACATTCGTGAGTCACGCGCCGGGCGTTAAGGCATGATGTGATGATCGAGGGCCATTCGAATCAGGGAGAAAGCGATGTCTGCGTTGGTTGATCGGTTAGTGGCTCAGGTACTGGGCATTGAAGTCCGTCTGATGGCTTGTCAGGCGCGCTTGAATGCCCGAACGGACCCGGAAGCGTTGCATGACCTGCGCACTACGGTGCGCCGTTTGCGCAGTTTATTGCGACCGCTGCGCGGATTGCCGGGTGTCGAGCAGCTGGAAGTGGCGGCGTCCGGGGTTGGCGACCTGACCACACCGCTACGTGATCGGGAAGTGCTGGCGGCCTATCTGCTTGAGCATGATCAACCGCAAGCGGCGCAACGGCGCATGGCGCAGATGGCCGAAGCCTATCCCGCCGTGGCCGCGAGTCCCGAGCTTGCGCAGCTGCTGATGATCATCGATGCGTTTTCGCGCTTTCTTCGGGCCTCCCAGCGCCAGGGTTTGCTCAAGGGATTGCGCAAGCGCGTTGAAAAACGCCTGGCCAAACAGTGGAAAAAACTCGATGAAGCGCTGCACGATCCAGCCCACGACCGTCATCGCTTGCGCTTGCTGATCAAGCGCGTGCGCTACGGTATCGAATCCTATCCCGAGCTGGATCGTCTGCCGAAAGCGGCGATGCCGCGTCTGAAATCGGCGCAAGGGGCCTTGGGCGATTGGCACGATTGCTGGCAATGGCTGGCCCGTGCCGAAGAAGAAGCGGATCTGCAACCGTGCGTCGCGACCTGGCACAAAACCATGGCCGAGGCTGAACGTCGCGCCGATCGGGTTCTCGACAAACTCAGCGCTGCCTGCTTCAAATCCTGAAACCACGCGGTTTCCTGTGGCTGCCGAACGCTCGGTCTGCGTACGAACTTTTCTTTGAATAAACGCGGTCCCGTGCAGGAACCGCGTGCATAGGATCGTCCGACGAGGCCCGAGAATTCGGCAGGTCTGCGCTCGAGCTGCATCCAAGGCTCATCTGTCAGTGCTTTTGGCCGGTATAAGCGCTGTATCGCCCTCTCTGGCTGGTTAACATTCCTCCATTCTTTTTCTGCTCCGAGGTCTTCATGCGTTTTTCCGATCTGCTCGACGCCGTCCGCAGCCAGCCGCTGGAGCTGTCTATTCCGGCTGAATGGGCTCAAGGGCGCGCCAGTTTCGGTGGCCTTGTCGCCGCGCTGCAATATGAAGCCATGCGCGCCAAGGTGCCGGCCGATCGCCCGGTACGATCGCTGGCAATCACCTTTGTCGGGCCGGTCGAGCCGGACGTGCCAGTCAGTTTTGAAGTGGATGTCTTGCGCGAAGGCAAGGCCGTCAGTCAGGTGCTGGGCCGGGCCATGCAGAAGGGGCAGGTCGTGACGCTGATCCAGGGCAGCTTCGGTGCGTCACGCCCGTCCGAAGTGTCGGTAGCCGCCGAACCCGCGCCGGAAATGAAGCACTGGGACGACTGCCAGGAGTTACCGTACATCAAGGGCATCACCCCGGAATTCATGCGCCATCTGGCGATGCGCTGGAGCGTCGGTGGCCTGCCGTTCACCGGCAACACGTCGCGGGAAATGGGCGGTTGGGTGCGGTTGCGCGGGGACGTGAAAGAAGAGCCTGTCAGCGAGTCGCATATCCTGGCGCTGGTCGATGCCTGGCCGCCGGCGTTGTTGCCGCACCTGAAAAAACCGGCGATGGGCAGCACGCTGACCTGGACCATCGAATTCGTCCAACCGATCCTTGAACTGAGCACGCTGGACTGGTGCAAGTACCTCGTCGACATCGAATACGCCGCTGACGGCTACGGTCATGCAGCCGCGAAGCTGTGGAGCGCGGACGGGCAGTTGATTGCGATGAGTCGGCAAACCGTGACGATTTTCGCCTGATCAATGGCGGCGGTGGCGCTCACGCCAGGCGCGCCACCAGCCGCCACTGAGGAAAAACCTCGGGAAGGTCACAAACTGCTCGACAAACAAACGCGACAGCGCATCTTTGCGATCACTGAACGGTTCAGCGGCTTGCTCTTCGAGCTGGTGGCCATGGCGCTGAAGGGCCAGTGCTGCCAGCAGGCCGATGACACCAATGGCGATGTTCACCAGGTTCAGGCCGAACACTCCGGTAACAATCAGCAGAAACGCCACGATAAACAGCGGCACGGCAATCAGGTGCAGCACCAGATTGGTCGGGTGCTGGTGATTGTTCGGGTACGCACGCCATTGCCAGGCGGGAAGGTTGGGATGACGTTTACCCATGATGTTTCTCCTCAATCCGTGTTGAACACATGATTGAAGAATAGGCCCGGCGGGGAGGGGCGGCGAATCGAGGTTGGCTATCGATGTGATAGCGATCATGGGCAAAGGGTTGATGCTGATCGCGCCCGTCAACACAAAACAAGCTGTAGGAGCGAGCCTGCTCGCGATGGCGTCCTGTCAGTCGACAACATCTTTGCCTGACCCTCCGCCATCGCGAGCAGGCTCACTCCTACAGGGTTCGTGGTGTTCCCGAAAAGGACAGTCGACACAAAACAAACTTTGGGAGCTGGCTCGCAAAGGGGCCCTTACAGCTTGAGCTGCCCTATCGCCTTACTCAATTCCCCTGCCAGCGCCGCCAACTCATTGCTGGTAGTCGCCGAGTTGACGGTCTGCGCCACCGTGTTCTCGGTCACGTCCCGGATACTCACCACCGCCCGGTTCATCTCTTCCGCCACCTGGCTCTGCTGCTCGGCCGCCACCGCGATCTGCGTATTGCTTTCGCGCATCTGCGCCACGGCGCTGGTGATTTGCGCCAGTGCCACGCCGGCCTCCAGCGCTTGTTGCACGCATTCGTCAGCCTTGAGCGAACTGTCCTGCATGAAATCCACAGCGTCGCGGGTTCCGGCTTGCAGCGCCGAGACCATGATCGTGATCTCGTCTGTCGAAGACTGCACACGTTTGGCCAGGTTGCGCACTTCGTCCGCGACCACCGCAAAACCGCGGCCCATTTCACCGGCACGAGCCGCTTCAATGGCGGCGTTCAGTGCCAACAGGTTGGTCTGCTCGGCGATGCTGTGAATCACCCCGACCACGCCGTTGATCTTCTGACTGTCCTCGGCCAGGCGCTGAATCATCCCGGCAGTTTGCTGCACCCCTGAAGACAACCCGGCAATCGATAGCTGCACACGACTGACCACGGCCTGACCGCTGCCGGCCAGGGTGTCAGCGGTTTGCGAGAGGTCGCGGGTTGCGCCGGCGTGCTGGGCGATGTGATAAACAGTGGCGGTCATCTCGTTGATGGCAGTGGCGGCCTGATCGGTTTCACTTTGCTGGCCGAGCATGCCGTGACGCACCTCGTCCATGCTCGACGCCAGACGCGCTGCGCCGTCATCCAGGTGCCGCGCAGTGCTGGCAACGGTGGTGACAACGCGCTGATAACCGGCCTGCATCGCGTTGAACGCGCTGGCCATCTGCCCGACTTCATCGGTGCATGCCAGTGGGACGCGCGCGGACAGGTCGCCGGTTTTTTCAACATGCAGCATCACGTCTTTCAACGTATTGAGTTGGCTGAGCAGGAAGCGGATCAACAACTGCGAGGCGCCCAGCATGGCCAGCATCAGGATGAACACCGCCACCGCATAGTTGGCGAACCGTTCGCCGAACACCTGGGTCAGGCTCGGGCCATGCGCAACCAACGCGACGGATTGGCCGTCGGTCCGGGTGAAGACGTCGGCGCCCATCAGCGGGTTATCGCCAAACACCGGCATCGAATTCAATTCGACCCAGCCATTGGCACTGGCCAGCGCCTGTATCGGTTGACCCTCCAGCATCGGCGCTTCGCCACGCCTGAACGTCAGCAGGTTATCGACCTTGGGCAGCGGTTGCCCGGCAGGCCAGGCATTGAGCAATCGTGCCTGGGCCTGGACTGACGCCTGGGCGGCGTGACTGCGCGCTTGTTGTTCGAGTTGTACGGCGTACAACACCAGCAACAGGGTGGTGACGAAGGCGACGGCATTGACCGCCCAGAATTTGTACTTCAACGAGATATTGCTAAGCCAGGCACCCATGGAGGTCTTCTCTGATAGCGGAAACAGTTTCGGCAAGGTGCCATTATTGTGCCGCTACTGAGGCCGACGAATCTTGATGTGCGTCAAGGTTCCCTGCGAGGCGGTGTACGGGAATTGCCGGGCGTTATGCGCTATCCTTCGCGCCTTCAAAATTCCCTCGCTACAGGATTCCATCCCATGAAAGCCGCCCTCGTCGAACTCATCACTAAAATCAGCTCCGGGTGCATGAGCGATGACGAAATCCTCAAGGTGGCAGACGAAGCGGCCCAGGCCTACGCCGATCCAGAGGCATTTCTGACGGCCAATCCGGACATCAACTACGACGACACCTTCCCGATCCCGTTGGGCGAATGGGTGGTGGTGGGCAGTCTGCCGGAGACGGTGTTGTTCCAGGCGGACACCTACATGGATCTGTTCGCCCAGATCGTCGCCTCGTTCGGCCCGAGTGTCGACTTCAACATCAAGCCCAAGCAGCTGGCCAAAACCGAGGACCTGACCGCGCTTAATCGCATTCAGGTGCAGATGGGCAGCATGAACAAAGAGAATGGCGGCTATGTGCTGATGAACTTCAGCCAGCTGCTCGATGACGAGCTGCAAGTGGTGCTCGTGTTCGGCAACGATGTACCGCGCGTGCTTGAGCTGTGCGCGAAAATCGGCATTGCCGCTGCGCCATCCCTGGAAGCGCTCAAAGTCGCCATCCACGTTTAAGCCAGCAAACGGCTAATAAAACGGAACCCTTGTGAGGGCCGGCTATCCTAAGAGGGCAAACCACTCTTAGGGAGCGTCACCATGGGTTCCACGTTCAACGGTCTGATTGGCCTGATTATTCTCGCCCTGGACATCTGGGCCATCATCAACGTACTGAAAAGTGGCGCATCAACCGGCATGAAAATCGTCTGGGTGCTGCTGATTCTGCTGCTGCCGGTTCTGGGCCTGATTATCTGGGCCATCGCCGGACCACGGGGTAATGTGCGGATCTGATCGAACATGCAAATCCGACACTTTTCTCTGTAGGAATGAGCCTGCATCGCGATGCGGTCTGTCTGTCACATGCTTGCTGAATATGCCGCCGTCATCGCGAGCAGGCTCGCTCCCACACGTTCTATTTTTTCATGTCAGCGCGCATCCGTTTGAACGATCACTCAGCGTAAAAGTCCAGATACATGTAAGCCCACTTGCGGGTTTTATCGAGGAGGCAGTGATGCAAAAGTGGAAAATCACTTTCGTGGATGATCACGGTGAAACAGTCGACGAAGTCTTTGAGTGCGACGAGTGCCCGGACAACGAGCACGCCGCCAAACTCATCAAGGCCCGTCTCCTGCCGGTCGCTGCCGAACTGGATCTGAACGATCTGGAAGGGCGAACCGATGATGCAAGCGTCAAAAGTCTCAAAACCCAGAACAGCATACAAATCCTCGGCATTACTCCCGTCTGATACAACTCCTGTCACATTGATAACAGGCCTTGGCAGCTGCTCGGTCAAAGGGCTACTCTGCAAGCGAGATCAGCGATTGGATCGCTAAGGTCTGGTCTTGTCAGCTACATGCTTGTTCCCATCGGCAACCTGGTTGTCGTATCGCCCTCACCAATCGGCTGAGGGCGTCGGGAGTACGGAAAGTCTATCCATCGGATTCAGGAGGACGTTTCATGAGCACAGCCTATCAAGAAGACATCAGCAGCAGCGTGCTGCGCCGCATGAAAGAAGGCGGTTTCGACTTTTCAAAATTCCATCCCATCGAGTTCTACGCCATTTTTCCCGACGAGGAGCGGGCTCGCAGAGCAGCAGGTCACTACCGTGGTGAATCCTTGAATGCGCAAATCAGCGTGCGCGATGACGGCGCCTGGGCGCTGGAACTGAGCAAGGTCATGTACGCCACCTACGATGACATTGGCGATTTCGAGCAGGGTTTCGAGGCGGTGGTTGAGCCTCTGGGCGGCATCATCGAAGGATGGGGCGTGAAGCAGGAGGTACGAGGGCTACTCGCATAACACTATGAACAGCAACATTACTCAGCAACGGCTGACCTTCGGGTTGGCCGTTTTCGTTTGCGCTTGATAAACATCTTTTGCTCTTGTCTTTGATTCATAACATTTCAAAAGGCAAAAAAAAGCCGCCCAAAACAGGCGGCTAAAAGGGAAGTTCGGTGAGCTTTTCCAGCGAATGCGCCAATTATCCGCGGCCTCAGCCAAGCAGTGAAATCAACTCTGACTATGCTGGTGATAGCGACAGCATTGCTTCGCAATGGAGCGGGGGCGATCAGGTTGGGGCATTTGCCGCACAGGATTGGTGCGGTATGGCTGAGGCGTTTATCCAACCGATTGATAACAAAGCGTTTATGCCGATGGCACGGGCCTTGCGATGCCTAGATGTCCGGGTGACAAGGAGTACGGCATGATCCGCACCTATTTTGATGAAATGTACGATGCCGGCGGCCAGGTCCGCCCGCATTATCGGGAGTTTGCCCGCTGGCTTGCCGAGACGCCTGACGAGCTTCTGGCGCAACGTCGACGCGAGGCCGATCTGTTGTTTCACCGCGCCGGAATTACCTTCACGCTCTACGGTGACGAGCAGGGCACGGAGCGTCTGATTCCTTTCGACACCATCCCGCGCAGCATTCCCGCCAGCGAGTGGCGCGTCGTTGAGCGCGGCTGTATCCAGCGGGTCAAGGCGTTGAACATGTTCCTCACCGACCTTTACCACGAGCAGCGCATCATCAAGGCCGGCATCATTCCGGCCGAGCAGGTGCTGGCCAACGAGCAGTACCAGTTGGCGATGCAAGGGCTTGATCTGCACCGGGATATCTATAGCCACATCTCCGGCGTCGATCTGGTGCGTGACGGCGACGGCACCTATTACGTGCTCGAAGACAATCTTCGAACGCCGAGCGGCGTCAGCTACATGCTCGAAGACCGCAAGATGATGATGCGGCTGTTCCCCGAACTGTTTTCGGCCCAGCGCATTGCCCCCATCGACCACTATCCCAACCTGCTGCTCGACACGCTGAAAAGCTCCAGCCCGATCGATAACCCGAGCGTGGTGGTGCTGACGCCGGGGCGCTTCAACAGTGCATTTTTCGAGCATGCGTTTCTGGCGCGGGAAATGGGCGTTGAGCTGGTGGAAGGTGCGGACCTGTTCGTGCGGGACGACAAGGTGTTCATGCGCACCACCGACGGACCAAAAGCCGTCGACGTGATTTACCGTCGTCTCGACGATGCCTTTCTCGATCCGCTGGCGTTCAACCCGGACTCGATGCTCGGCGTGCCGGGGCTGCTGTCGTCCTACCGCTCGGGCAACGTGGTGCTGGCGAATGCCATCGGCACCGGGGTAGCGGACGACAAGTCGGTGTATCCCTTTGTCACCGACATGATCCGCTTTTACCTGGATGAAGAGCCGATCCTGAAGAATGTGCCGACGTTCCAGTGCCGTAATCCTTCTGAACTTTCCCACGTGCTGGCCAATCTTCCAGATCTGGTGGTCAAGGAAACCCAGGGGTCCGGTGGCTACGGAATGTTGGTCGGGCCAGCGGCGACCGCGGCGGAAATCGAGTCGTTCCGCGCACGCATCAAGGCCAAGCCCCACGCGTACATCGCGCAGCCGACCTTGTCGCTGTCGACCTGTCCGACCTTTGTTGAAAACGGCATTGCTCCACGCCACATCGACTTGCGTCCGTTTGTATTGTCTGGCCGGGAAACCCGGGTCGTGCCCGGTGGTTTGACCCGTGTCGCCCTGCGCGAAGGCTCTTTGGTGGTGAATTCCTCCCAGGGCGGCGGAACCAAGGACACCTGGGTAGTCGAGGATTGAAGGAAGCTTGCCATGTTAAGTAGAACTGCCTCGGATCTGTATTGGATGTCGCGTTACCTGGAGCGGGCGGAGAACCTCGCACGGATGCTCGACATCAGTTACTCCCTGTCACTGATGCCACAGGATGGCCGCGGTGACGGGTTGCACGAACTCGCGATGCCGCTGCTGATCACCGGCACCCTGGACGATTACCTCGAGCGCCACGGCGATCTGCATGCCGAACGCTTGCTGCATTTCTTCGCTCTGGACGCTGCCAACCCGGCGAGCATCTACAGCTGCCTGGGCGCGGCGCGGGCCAGTGCCCATGCGGTGCGTGGCCGAATCACCGCGGACATGTGGGAAAACATCAACGCCACCTGGCTGGAAATTCGCGGGATTGCCGATCAAGGTTTGAGTCGCTACGGCATGAGCCGTTTCTGTGAATGGATCAAGGAACGTTCCCACCTGTTTCGCGGCGCGTCCTACGGCACGATCATGCGCAACGATGCCTTCCGATTCATTCGCCTGGGCACCTTCATCGAACGGGCGGACAACACGCTGCGCCTGCTCGACGCCCGATACGAAATGGCCGGTGATCAAGCTGAAGCCGTGAGCGACGGCACGGCTCACGCGTATTACCAGTGGAGCGCATTGTTACGGGCCTTGTCGTCCTTCGAGGCCTACACCGAAATCTACCGTGATGCACCCGGTGCCCGGCACGTGGCCGAGTTGCTGTTGCTGCGTGCGGACGTTCCACGATCCCTGCGCGCCTGCACGGAAGAAATCGACCAGATCCTTGCCCAGTTACCCGGGGCCAACGGACGTCCCGCGCAACGCCTGGCCGCAGAAATGGATGCACGCCTGCGCTACACCGGCATCAATGAAATTCTCGACGAAGGCCTGCACGCCTGGCTGACCGAGTTCATCCCGCTGGTGCGCCAGTTGGGTAATGCCATACACACTTCTTACCTGGAGGCTGCATGAGACTTTCCATTAGCCACGAAACCACCTATCACTACGAAGATCAGGTGCGGGCGAGCATCCAGTACCTGCGGCTGACACCCCACGACAGCGAGCGGCAGCACGTGCTCAGCTGGCAACTCGACCTGCCGCGCCCGGTGCGTGCGCAACTCGATCCGTTCGGCAATATCCTGCACGTACTGACCATGGACGAGCCCCATGAAGCGATCATCATTGGCGCCCGTGGCCAGGTCGATATCGACGAGCTGCGGGAAGCCGAACACGAGAGTCAATCGGCGCTGCCGTTCCTGCGATTCACCCGTTTGACCGAGCCTGACGAAGCCTTGCGCGCGTTCGCTGACAAAGAGTGCAAGAAGCGTCGGGATCGCACGGCGTTGATCGACCTGATGCATGGCTTGAACGCCTACATGACCTACACGCCGGGTTCTACTGAAGTCGACACCAGCGCTGCCAAGGCCTTCGCCGGACGTTCTGGCGTCTGCCAGGATCACACCCACGCCTTCCTCGCCTGCGCCCGTAGCCTGGGCATTCCGGCGCGTTATGTGTCGGGGTATCTGTACAGCGAGAACAGCGAGCACCTGGCCAGTCACGCCTGGGCGGAAGCCTGGCTGGATGACGCCTGGTACAGCTTCGACGTGACCAATGAGCTGGCACGACCTGAACGGCATTTGAAACTGGCGGTGGGTCTGGATTATCTGGACGCGTGCCCGGTACGCGGAATGCGCCGGGGCGGCGGGAGTGAACAGATGCACGCGAAGGTGTTTGTATCGCCGACGCCGATGCCGTTTATCTCGGTGCAATCGCAGTAACCTGCGACACCGCGAAATCCCTGTGGGAGCGCAATGCTGTTCACTTAAGCGACACGTATACTTTTGTGGCGAGGGGATAAATCCCTCACCACAGTATTGTGCTCGCCTGAAACTCTTCTTGAGTGAACAGAGGCCAGCCAAGGCAACCCTATGTCACGGCTTAACCTTGCGCCCAGCCATGTGCTTCAAATACCCCACCAACATCTCCAGATCTCCGTCCGGCAGCACCTGCTCCGTAAACCCCGGCATCTTCGCTTGCGGCCACTGCCGCAGACTCTGCGGATCGCGGATATAGCGCTTCAGGAAATCAGCCCCGAAATACTCGGTAGGGTTGAACGGAATGTTCAGGTCCGGACCAAACTGCGAATCCCCGGCGCCGTTCAATCGATGACAGGCCAGGCAATTTTTCTGAAACAACGCAAACCCCTGGTTCACCGGGTCGTCCGCTTTCAACGCGGGATCAGGTAACAGGGCAGGGAAGCGCTCGGCCACAGGTGCCAGTTGTTTGATGCTTGCCACCTCGAATGGCCACTGTTCAGGGCTGATATTGCCGGCCTGCGGATCCGTCCAGACCAGATAAAACGGCCCCGCACTGTGCTTACCCTCGGACAGCGCCGGCCAAGGCCTGGCCGGGTCTTCAATCGCCAGCCACGCCCTGGCACCCTTGTCATTGAGCAACGGCCCGGCGGCCAACTCAGCGGCGAAACCGTCCAGCGCCACAGCTTGCAGATGGTCGTCAGGCGTGATGCCGGTCAACAACGCCGCCAAGGGCACCGCGCGATAGGTCATTTCACGCTTGTAGGAAACGTCGTTGGCAATCGTGATGGTCTGGACGTTTGGGTGCTTTAGCAGCTCCTCGGTTTGCCAGGTGCGTTGGTTCGCGCCCAGCTGCAGTTCCAGCTGTGCGGCGAAGAGGGGCGTGCTGAGCAGCAAGGCCCCGAGCAGAAGAAGCGTTTTCAAAAGATCGCCGTCCATGTCGTGGGAGTGCCGCAAAGGTTGGCACACCCACGTCGGCCCGGGTAGCGAGCCATTCACATTTTCATGAGGCGATAAAATAGTTGCGCCGTATTTTAAGAGCTTTCTAGCCAAGCACCTTGGTCAGGTTCGGCAAGATCAACAACAGCGTGGTGGCGAAAAGAATGAGACCGGCTTGACGTACTTTCGATTGTTTGAACATGGCTTGACCGCCTTTATTGTTATTTCCTGATGCCTGCCTGCATTGCTTCCATGACGGCAGAGCGTTTCACTTCCTGTCTGACGAGCGCCTCGGCAAAACCCGACGACAACTTCGTACATGTTCACCTTAGGGCCCGCGTCACCCGTGGCTTAGATCCATTTCATATGGATATAGCGCCCAAGGCTTTTAAAAAGACATGAGGCGTATTGCCAGCTTCTTTGCCGCCCTTTTGCTAGACAGCTCGGTGACCTGAAACGGTTAATCCGGTAGCTCACTACCGTCCGTCTGAGCGTGTCCGTCAATCTCGCTGAGCGTTGTGGTCATTGAATCTGCGAGGGCTCGGCCTATGGTGAAGGCTTCTCAAAGATCAAAAGATCGGAAGATCTCAACAACAAGAAAAATGAGGACGTCATGACCGAAGCTTTGATTTTCGACGCGTTGCGCACGCCCCGGGGCAAGGGCAAGGCTGATGGCGCCTTGCACAGCGTCAAACCGGTGAACCTGGTGGCCGGGTTGCTGACGGCGTTGCAACAACGCACGTCCCTGGACACCAGTCAGGTCGACGACGTGGTGCTGGGCTGCGTGACGCCCATCGGTGATCAAGGCTCGGACATTGCCAAGACCGCGACACAGGTGGCGGATTGGGACGTAAGCGTCGCGGGTGTGCAGATCAACCGCTTCTGCGCATCGGGACTGGAAGCCGTGAACCTCGGCGCAATGAAAGTGCGTTCAGGTTTCGAAGACCTGGTGGTGGTCGGCGGCGTCGAGTCGATGTCCCGCGTTCCGATGGGCAGCGACGGCGGCGCCTGGGCGCTGGACCCTGAGACCAACCTGCACAGCCACTTCACACCGCAGGGTGTAGGGGCCGACCTGATCGCCACGCTCGAAGGTTTCAGCCGTCAGGATGTCGATGCCTACGCGCTGCATTCGCAAGAGAAGGCTGCACGGGCTCGGGCGGACGGTTCCTTCAACAAGTCACTGGTGCCAGTGCGCGATCAGAACGGAATCCTTCTGCTGGATCACGACGAATTCATTCGGGCCGAATCGACGCTCGAGGGCCTTGGCAAGCTCAAGCCGAGTTTTGAAATGATGGGGCAGATGGGTTTCGATGCCACGGCGCTCAGGGTCTACAGCCATGTGGAGCGGATCAATCACGTCCACACGCCGGGCAACAGTTCCGGGATCGTCGATGGCGCAGCGTTGATGCTGATCGGGTCTGAAGCGAAGGGCAGGGCGCTGGGCTTGCAACCGCGGGCGCGAATTGTCGCCACGGCAGTCACCAGCACCGATCCCACGATCATGCTGACAGGACCGGCGCCGGCCACGCGCAAAGCCTTGGCCAAGGCCGGATTGCGGGCCGAAGACATCGACCTGTTCGAGGTCAACGAGGCCTTCGCCTCCGTGGTATTGAAATTCATCAAGGACATGGCCATCGATCCGCAGAAGATCAACGTCAACGGCGGTTCCATCGCCATGGGCCACCCCTTGGGCGCCACTGGCTGCGCGATTCTGGGCACCTTGCTCGATGAACTGGAAGCCCGGCACTTGCGCTATGGCCTCGCGACGCTGTGCGTCGGTGGCGGCATGGGCATTGCCACCATCATCGAACGCCTCTGAGCCCCGAATTCAAGGAAAATTGCCATGACCGAAGCCATCCGTTACGAAAAGGGCCAGGACCAGATCGTCGTCCTGACCATCGACATGCCGGGCCAGAGCGCCAACACCATGAACGCGGTTTATCGCGACGCCATGGCCGCCTGTGTCGCCCGATTGGTTGCTGAAAAAGACTCGATTGCCGGCGTCATCATCACCTCGGCCAAGAAAACGTTCTTCGCCGGTGGCGACCTCAATGAACTGATCAAGGTCGGCAAGCCCGAAGCCAAAGCTTTCTACGACATGGTACTGACCCTCAAAGGCCAGCTGCGCACCCTGGAAACCCTCGGCAAACCGGTGGTCGCGGCGATCAATGGCGCGGCCCTGGGTGGCGGCTGGGAAATCTGCCTGGCGTGTCATCACCGCGTCGCACTGGACAACTCTTCCGTACAACTCGGCTTACCAGAAGTCACTCTCGGCCTGTTGCCGGGTGGTGGCGGGGTGGTGCGTATGGTGCGCATGCTGGGGATCGAAAAGGCTTTGCCATATCTGCTCGAAGGCAAGAAAGTCCGGCCGCAACAGGCGTTGCAGGCCGGATTGATCGACGAGTTGGCGACGGACAGTCACGAGTTGATGAGCAAGGCCCGCGCCTGGATTCTGGCCAATCCGGCCGTTGTGCAGCGCTGGGACGTAAAGGGCTACCAGATTCCCGGCGGCACGCCTTCCAATCCCAAAGTCGCGCAAATGCTGGCCATTGCGCCATCTATCCTGCGCAGCAAAACCCAGGGCTGCCTGCCCGCACCGGAAAAAATCCTCTGCGCGGCAGTCGAAGGGGCCCAGGTCGATTTCGACACGGCGCACTTGATCGAAACCCGCTACTTCACTGAATTGACCACCGGCCAGGTCTCGAAAAACCTGATCGGCACGTTCTGGTTCCAGCTCAACGAAATCAACGCCGGCGGCTCGCGACCTCAGGGATTCGCGCCTTACGTGACGAAAAAAGTCGGTGTGCTGGGTGCCGGGATGATGGGCGCCGGTATCGCCTTCGTCAGCGCCTCGGCGGGGATAGACGTGGTGCTCAAGGACATCACGCTGGCGGCGGCGCAGAAGGGCAAGGCTCACTCAGAAGCTTTGCTCGACAAGAAAGTCGCTCGCGGGCAGATGCTCCCCGAGCAACGGGAAGCGATTCTGGCGCGGATCCTACCGACGCAAAACGATGCTGATCTGGCCGGTTGCGACCTGATCATTGAAGCAGTGTTTGAGGACCGTGAGCTCAAGGCCAAGGTCTCCAGGACCGCGCAAGAAATCGTCGGCGTGGACGCGGTCATCGCCTCCAACACCTCGACCTTGCCCATCAGCGGCCTCGCCACCGCCGTTGCGGACCAGACGAAGTTTATCGGCCTGCATTTCTTCAGCCCTGTCGAAAAAATGCCCCTGGTGGAAATCATCAAAGGCCTCAACACCAGCGATGCAACCCTGGCCCGCGGCTTCGATTTTGTCCTGCAAATCAAGAAAACCCCGATTGTAGTGAACGACAGTCGCGGCTTTTTCACCTCTCGCGTCTTCGGTACGTTCACCAACGAAGGCATCGCCATGCTCGGCGAAGGTGTCAGCGCGCCGATGATCGAAACCGAGGCGCGCAAGGCCGGCATGCCCGTCGGGCCGCTGGCGATCTCCGATGAGGTGTCCCTGAGCCTGATGAGCCATATTCGCCAGCAAACCGCCAAGGACCTGCAGGCCGAAGGGAAGCCGCTGGTCGAGCACCCGGCGTTCGCGGTGATCGACCTGTTGCTTAATGAATACAAGCGTCCGGGCAAAGCCGGGGGTGGTGGTTTCTATGAATACCCCGCTGGCGGACAGAAGCACCTGTGGCCAGAACTGAAAACCCGTTTCGAGAAAGCCGACGGGCAGATTTCACCCAAGGACGTGCGTGATCGGTTGTTGTTCGTGCAGGCCCTGGAAACGGTGCGTTGCGTGGAAGAGGGCGTGCTGACCTCCACGGCGGATGCCAACGTCGGTTCGGTCTTCGGTATCGGCTTCGCGGCATGGACCGGGGGCGCACTGCAATTCATCAATCAGTACGGCGTGAAGGACTTCGTCGCCCGTGCGCAATACCTGGCCGAGCAGTACGGCGAGCGTTTCGCGCCACCGGCATTACTGCTGGAGAAGGCGGCGCAGGGAAGCACGTTCTAAGGGAGGATGACGCTTTCGGGGCTTGCCTTGTTGCCGTGTTTCGAGGCAGGCTCTGGGGTGTGCATTATTCCCATCACGTGTCAGGTATTTTTTATGTCGTTACGCATCTGCATTCTGGAAACCGACATCCTGCGTCCGGAACTGGTCGACCAATATCAGGGTTACGGGCAGATGTTCCAGCGTCTGTTCACGCAACAGCCTATCGCGGCCGACTTCACGGTCTACAACGTCATGCAGGGCGAATACCCCAGTGACGACCTGACCTTCGATGCCTATTTGGTTACGGGCAGCAAAGCCGACTCCTTCGGCACCGACCCGTGGATCGAAACCCTCAGGACCTTTCTGCTGAACCGCTACGAGCGCGGCGACAAATTGCTGGGCGTGTGTTTCGGTCATCAGTTGCTGGCGCTGTTGCTGGGCGGCAAGAGCGAACGAGCCACCCAAGGCTGGGGCGTCGGCACGCATAACTACAAACTGGCGGCCAAGGCGCCGTGGATGAGCCCGGTGGTGGAAGAGCTGACGTTGTTGATCAGTCACCAGGACCAGGTCACTGCGCTGCCGGAAAATGCCACCGTGATCGCGTCCAGCGACTTCTGCCCGTTTGCGGCGTACCACATCAACGATCAGGTGCTTTGCTTCCAGGGCCATCCGGAATTCATTCACGATTACTCCCGGGCCTTGCTGGATATCCGTCAGCAAGCGCTGGGCGAGCAGATTTATCAGAATGGTGTGGCGAGTCTTGAGCATCAGCACCACGGTGCCACTGTGGCGGAATGGATGATGCGGTTTGTGGCGCACAAGCCTGAAGCCAAAGCGGTTTAAAGCGGCGTGAGCAGTTGTGGCGAGTCCCCTCGCCACACGGTTTTTTAAAGCCAGCCCGATTTCTTGAAACTCGCCCACAAACTCACGCACCCCACGGCAATAAACCCCAACACCGCAAAATATCCGTAGTGCCAGGTCAGTTCCGGCATGTTCTGGAAGTTCATCCCGTAAATCCCGGCCACTGCCGTCGGAAACGCCAGGATCGCCGCCCACGCTGCGAACTTGCGTTGCACCACGCTTTGGCGCGACGCCTCCAGCAACACCCCCACCTCGATCGTCTGACTGGCAATGTCCGCCAGGGTGGTCAGGTCTTCCATCTGTCGCGTGACGTGGATCTGCACATCGCGAAAATACGGGCGCATGTTCTTGTCGATGAACGGGAAACTCAGCTTCTGCAACTCCTCACCGATCTCCACCATCGGCGCAGCATAACGACGCAGGCGAAGTACATCGCGGCGAAGGCCGTGGAGCTTCTGGATGTCGCGTTCGTTCAGCGCACTGCACAACACGTTGCGCTCCAGCTCATCAATCTCGGCATGAATCGCTTCGCCCACAGGCTGATAGTTCTCGATCACAAAGTCGAGGATGGCGTAGAGGACGAAGTCCTCGCCATGCTCCAGCAGCAACGGGCGCGCTTCGCAACGCTGCCGGACATAGGCGTAGGACGCCGAGTGGCCGTTGCGTGCGGTGATGATGTAACCGTTGCCGGCAAAGATATGGGTCTCGATGAACTCGAGTTTCCCCTGATCGTCACGGATGGGCGAATAGGTGACGATAAAGAGCGCATCGCCAAAGCTCTCAAGCTTCGGGCGGCTGTGTTTTTCCAGGGCATCTTCGATGGCCAGTTCGTGCAGATTGAACTGCCGTTGCAGGTTGGTTAGTTCCTGAGCGCTGGGCTCTTCAAGGCCGATCCAGACAAAGTGGTCAGGCTTTGCAGCCCAGGCTGCGCCTTCGTCCAGGGTGATATTGGTGACTTTCTTACCCGCGCTGTAAACCGCAGCAGCAACAACTCTACCCATGATGTTGGTTCACTTCTTATTGGCAGTCTTTTATTGGCAAATGGCCGTGGCAGGCAGTGATCAGCTTAGCCTTGTCTGCAGGTTGAGAGTCAGCAAAATCGGGAGAGTTCGCCGGCAAAAGAAAACCCGCACAGGGCGGGTTTGTTGTCAGGCAGCTTGCAGTTGCCGGTCCATCGAGGCGATGCACTCGCGCATCTGCTCCCGGCATTGAGCGATCAGCTGGGGCATGTCATCCAGGCTCATCCCCGCTGTAGGAATGGCCGGCAACGAGCGAATCAGAATCTTCCCACTGTTCCAGCGGTTCAATCGCATGTGTTTGACGTAACTGCTGACGCACACCGGAATGATCGGCACGCCGGCAGCGATCGCCATCTGGAACGCGCCTTTCTTGAACGGCAGCAGGTCTTCGCCCAGATTGCGCGTGCCTTCCGGAAACACCCAGATCGAGGTGTCCTTGTTTTGCAGGGTATGGGTAGTGGTCAGCATCGACTGACGCGCCTTATGCGCATTGCCGCGATCGATCAATACATTGCCGGCCAGCCAGAACAACTGGCCGAACAGCGGTACCCACTTCAGGCTCTTCTTGCCGATACACACGGTGCGACGGGGCACCACGTTGCCGAGCACAAAAAGATCATAGTTGGACTGATGGTTGGCGATGATCACGCAACTGTCTTGCTTGTCCATCAGGGGGCCGACTTCCGCCTTCACCCGCAGGCGCAAAATGCACATGGCCGGCCACGCGTATAAACGCGCGCACAAGCGGCTGTTGTCCGGATTGAACGGGCGGCACACACCCAGAATCACACCCAGCACACCCGCCAGGATAAAGTGCAGGCCCATCAATAACATACGAAACACAAACAGCATCTACTGGCCCACCGAGACGAAAGGTGGCGCAGTGTACGGATGTGCACTCTATTCAGCAATTGCCGCTATAGAGGTAGGAGATAGGCGATGTTTGAGCGCATGTTTCCGACTTATAGGTCAGACGTGTTCTAGAGCAGTGGAAGGCTTTTCAACACAGCGTGTAAGAAAAAGCCCGACACGACGGTCGGGCTTTTCCATGGAGCAGCTTTGGACTTAACCCATATGCTCCTGATCGAGGACGATCGCGTTGTCCAGCGTCTCCAGCAAGGCCTTGCGTACCTTGAGCTTGGTGTTCTTGTGCGCGGTCATGTTGATCTTCTTCAACTGACGAGCTGCCGCCAGCGCGGTGGTCTGCAATTCATCCGCCGAGACCACTACGTCGAGGAAACCTGCATCAACCGCGCTCTGCGGATTGAACATCTCGCCATTGATGACCGAGCGATGGAACGCCGACTTACGCAGGCGATCACGAGCGAGTTCGATTCCAGCGTGGTGCATGGTCATGCCGATCTGCACTTCATTCAGACCGATGCTGAAGGCGCCTTCGACGCCAATGCGGTAATCCGCTGACAGCAGCAGGAACGCACCTTTAGCGACTGCATGCCCAGGGCACGCCACGATCACCGGGAAAGGGTGGGCCAACAGGCGACGGGCCAGTGTTGAACCTGCCGTCACCAGCGCCACGGCTTCTTTCGGACCCGACGTCATCACCTTCAAGTCATACCCGCCCGACAGAATGCCGGGTGTGCCAGTGATGATCACCACTGCGCGATCAGCCACGGCCTGATCCAGCGCAGCGTTGAACGCAGTAATCACGTCCGGCGAGATGGCATTGACCTTGCCATTGCTCAAGGTCAGGGTCGCGATACCGTCTTCGAGGTGGTAGGAAATCAACTCACTCATGACGCTATTCCTTGTATGAAAGTTGAAGCAGACGTTACCCACCGTCGCAGGCCAGGTAAAGCGCCGTGACTGACTCGCCAGTCACCCTTTACCCACGCGCCAGGCTTGGCCAGCCACACCCGGCAGACCTTCGCCTCTATATAGAAGGCCGTGCCGAGCCGGAGATTGGCAGGTTTGCCATGGCGTGCAGACAGCCGGAACCACTAAATCGCTAACCGCATGAAAATTCTGAAAAAAATATTTGCCATCGGAAAAGGTTTCGACTACATTAGCGCGCCTCGACAGACAGAACTTGTTTGAAGAGATACGGTGAAGTGTCCGAGTGGCTTAAGGAGCACGCCTGGAAAGTGTGTATACAAGAAATTGTATCGAGAGTTCGAATCTCTCCTTCACCGCCACATTAAGTAAACACAAACCCCTGATTTTCCTAGAGAAAGTCGGGGGTTTGTGGTTTCTGGCGTCTGAAAAAGAGCCAATCGGAATGTTATGAAATTCTGGTCCGTTTTCCCGACGGTGTGAGCGTTCTGGAGCCAGTCCCCTCATCGTTAGTGGGTATTGGTGGGTTGTCCTTCATACAACTCGTTCGAGGGACTACTTGCATGCGCCTGAATAAGCCCTGGAAGCTGCCAGACTCATCTAATCTTGCGTCCCTCTTCGTTCTCGACATGACCCGTAACAATGCAGATATCGTTACCCCGTCAGCGCAGATACCATACCTCCTCGCGTGCCTGAGGCCTTCAGGCTAAACACGATTCGAATACTTTGTCCTGAATAAAGAGGTATTAAACGGTGAGAATTGCACTTGTGCTGCTGTTGAGCGCGCTGTCCATGCAGGCCATGGCGGCCACTATTGGTGAGCGCCTAACACCCTGGACCTTACAAGATCAGCACGACCAACCGTACACCCTGGACGAAAAAACCCACGTCTTGCTGGTAGCTCGAAGTATGGACGGCTCCAAGATGGTGAAGGCTGCATTGGAAAATCAACCTAAAGGCTATATGGAAGCACGTAACGTCATCTTCCTCGCTGATGTGCAGCGAATGCCTTCGTTGATCGGCAAGTTCATTGCGATTCCGTCCATGCGTAATTACAGCTACCGTGTCGTGCTCGACCGCGATGGCAGTGTTGCAGCTAATTACCCTGGAGCTGAAGACAAGGTACTTTGGCTGCAGCTTGAAAACGGTACCCTGGTGGCACAGAAGGCATTTGCCAATGCTGATGAACTGCGTGCCGCGTTGGAAAAGCTGCCGACTCAATGATTTGGTTGATCTTTACTTGGACGAGGGTGGAGAGGGGATGGAATCCAGCGGAGTGCTTGTGTAATCCGAGGGCCTGTTTCCATGGAGTGTGGTGGCTGGGGCGCTGATTGATCGGCGGGGCATTGGACGCTCGGCTGGCGCTGTCGCCATCGGCGAAGGATGTGCTGATATCGCGCCGTGATGCGCAAGTACTGCTCGAATGGATAAATCAGACCGAATTGGAAGGCGTGGTGGTGCAGTCGTTGACCCTTGATGAACGCGATCAGCGTCTCGAAGCGCAACGGGTCGTTCAGTCGGCCGCTGATTTATGAATAGTTTGTGAGTCGGGACTTACGTACGCCTTTTCGCTTTAGACTTATTGCAAATTCATCGAACGGACTCGACCTCATGCCCAACGCTTTTGCCTCATACCCTGTTATCAAATCAGCGGCCGCTCTGTTGATTTCCGTTCTTTCGTCGATCGCCAACGCCTCCACGCCGCCAGCGTTCCCTGACGCCACTGCCAGCGATCCCGCGAAACTGGGCTGGATGGTCGGCTCACCACCTCCCGCCGATCGTACGGTGCGTTTCGAAGATGGCAGCTATTTCCAGTTCCCGGCGATGCGCTGGAGCGTCTCGAACTTTCGACAGCTGATGCCAACGATCAACGTTTCCCGCGGCCTTGGCGCGCCTGTTGCGCTGGAAAGCGCGCTGCGCAAGGACATCGACGCGATCAGCTTTACGCCGCTGGGCGCAAAAGAGGCCATGACCTGGGAGCAATCCCTTGCTGCCACTTACACCGACGGCATTGTGGTGATGCACCGTGGGAAAATGGTCTACGAGCGTTACTTTGGCGTCCTTAAACCGGACGGTCAGCACGCCGCGATGTCGGTGACCAAGTCGGTAGTCGGCACCTTGGGCGCCATGCTGGTCGCAGAAGGCCAGATCGACCCCAACAAGCGTGTGGCCGAGTATGTGCCCGAGTTGGCGAGTTCTGCGTTTGGTAACGCCACGGTGCGCCAGGTGCTCGACATGACCACGGGCCTCAAGTACAGCGAGGACTATGCCGATCCGAATGCGGAGGTCTGGGCCCATGCAAACGCCGGGAGTCCGTTGCCCAAGCCCAAGGATTACACCGGTCCGAGAAGTTACTACGAGTTCTTGCAGACGGTAAAACCGCAGGGCGAACACGGTGAGGCCTTCGCTTACAAGACCATCAACACCGACGTTCTGGGATGGGTAATCGCTCGGGTGACCGGGCGTAACGTCGCGCAGTTAATGTCGGAACGGATCTGGAGTCGCCTGGGAGCGGAGCAGGATGCGTATTTCACCGTGGACTCAATCGGGACGCCGTTCGCCGGTGGTGGTTTGAATACTGGTTTGCGGGACCTGGCCCGCTTCGGCGAGATGCTGCGCAATGACGGTCGGTTTAACGGACAGCAGATCGTGCCCAAGGCGGTGGTCGAGGACATCCGTCGTGGAGCCGATAAACAGGCTTTCGCCAAGGCGGGATATGACCTGCTGAAAGGCTGGAGCTATCGCTCGATGTGGTGGGTAACGGACAAAGAGGGCGGTGCATTCATGGCGCGAGGCGTCTATGGGCAGCGCATCTATGTGGACCCGAAGGACGAGCTGGTGATCGTTCGCTACGCCTCCCATCCCGTGGCGGCTAACTCGGCGAATGATCCGGTGACGTTGCCAGCATTCGAGGCGCTGGCTCGGCATTTGTCCAAATAAAAAAGCGGTCCATTCGTCGGGCATGAAGCCATCTGAACGACAGGTCCAGTAATGACCGGCTAGTCTCAAAATCCTTGGTGGTCGATATTTTTCGGGCAAATAGGGCTTGCCGGTGTCGATCCCGCTTTTGAAGGGGCGAGAAGATGACTGAACCGTATATCGAAGACGACGGATCCGAGTTTCCGATCAACAATTGCGTGCAGTGTGGCCAGACGGAGTACGTAGCGAGCTTTGGTGAAGATCAAATCAAAGTCGGCAAGATGAAAGCCATGGTGCGGCCCGGGCCTAAGGCCAAGTTTTTACCCAAGGTAGCGGCACCGTCCAGGAAGTAAGCAACCCTTCGTCAAACCCCGTCATCGAACGGGGTTTTTTATAACTTAAGAAAATGTCACAGAGCGTGTTTCAGCCAGGATCTTTCACAAACTTTTCACACGACCCTACGTACTCTCAGCTCATCCGTTAGAAAGCAACACCTAGCCCGTTCCCCAGCGGGCTTTTTTTTGCCTGTCATAAAACCTTTTCAAAAAATGCTGTCCAACCGTCGCCTATTTCGAAGAACGGAGGATATGTGTGGACGTTTCCTCCGCTGAGGCATTCAATGCCCGGCTTTCGGTTCCCCCCCTATTTTTTGAGGTTTTCGTCATGCGTTTAACACTGCCCGCTCTGGTTCTGGGTCTTTTGGTTGCTCAAGGCGCAATGGCGGCCGGTGACGGCACCGCTGCAATCGGTGGTGGTCTGGGCGGCGCACTGGGCAACGTGGTTGGCCAAAGCATGGGCGGCAGCACCGGCGCAGCTATTGGTGCGGGTGTTGCAGGCGCAGCCGGTAGTGCCGTTGCTGCACGTAAAGGCAGCCGCACCAAAGCGGCCATTGGCGGCGGTGTCGGTGCGGCAGGCGGCTCGGTGATCGGCAATAGCCTCGGCGGCAAGACCGGTTCCACCATCGGCGCAGGTTTGGGCGGTGCGTTGGGCGGCGGCGTTGGCAGCAACCTCGCCAAGGGCCACAAGCGTCACTGATCCTGATCGACAAAAAAACCCGGCCTCGTGCCGGGTTTTTGCGTTTATGAACGTTTGTCTCTGCAGCGGCTCAAATCCTTTACAAACCCAAACAAATGAGAGGTACACCATGACTACCGAAGGCAAGGAAGTGGGCGGCTTTAGTCGTCACCGTTTGACGTTGTCTGCATTTGTGTTGGGCGTGTTCTTCGCTCAAGGGGCGCTGGCGGCCGGCGACGGTACTGCGGCGGTTGGCGGTGGCCTTGGCGGTGCGCTGGGTAATGTCGTCGGTGGACAGATGGGCGGTAGCACCGGTGCGGCGATTGGTGCCGGTGTCGGCGGCGCGGCCGGCAGTGCTGTCGGCGCCCCCAAAGGTAGCCGCACTGAAGCGGCCGTTGGCGGTGGCTTGGGCTCGGCGGGCGGCTCAGTGATTGGTAACAGCCTGGGCGGCTCCACCGGTTCGACCATTGGTGCGGGCCTCGGCGGCGCGGCGGGTGGCGCAGTCGGTAATAACCTGGGCAGTGACAACGGCAGCTCCCATTCCGGCGGCGGCCATAAAAACAAACATAAACACAAGAACAAGCATCGCTAATTCACGCCGATCCGCGGGAGGTATGCCATGACGCCTGAAACCGAAGGTAATGAAGAAAAAGGACCGAGCGGTGTTCCCTACATCAACGATCCAGATAAAGGGCAGGATCTCAATGACCCTGGTAACGAAGATCCGGGATCACTCATGGATGATGCCACCGTACCGCTTAACGATTCCGATGATGCGGGCGATGTAGGAAATACAGAGTATGAAGAAGAGGATTTAGACGAAGACGAGCAATAGTCGACCGACCGATCGTCCACTTGATCGAACGCGGTGCTTTGCGATGTTCTCGAACTTTCAGGGCCTGTTCTTTCAGGCCCCTTGAGAGGTGCTCCATGAACTCCGATCCTGATGTTTCCGACGTTGACGAAACTCCCGAATACCCACTGCCATCACCCACTGACTCATTAAGCCGTGATCAACGTCCACCGGACGATGACACCGCCGTTGAGCAAGTCCCCAACGACGATGTCAAGCGTGGCGACGTGGAAGCCAGCCCCGATGATCCCGATATAGCCGGTGATGATGCCTCCGGTGAACCCAGCTGAAACGCGCATGTCCTTAGTGCCGCTCGTCGATTGAGTGGCACCTTTAAAAATCGAACGCTGCCAGACATCAGGACAGTGTCTTTTTAAGGAGATGCATCATGAACAGGTCAACGTTGACAGCCATGACAATGGCCGGCGTGTTGTCGGTCAGTTCATTTGTGGCGTTTGGTCAATCTTCCGGCAACGATGCGCCGGTCGATAAAGGCGGCATGCCGCCTTCCACTGAAATGAATGCGGGTTCAGCGAAAGGAAATGCCTTGCTGCCTGGCAGTATTGATAGTGGGAATGCGGGTGATGCTAATGGGAGTAGTACAAGTCCTGGGACGGGAAGTGGGTCGATGAGTGGTGGGAGTTCGATGGGGAGCGGATCCGGGAGTGGATCTGAGGATTCGAGTGGTTCTGGAGCGAGTGGGAGCAGTTCTGGTGGTGCAAGTAGTGGGGGTGGAGCGGGTGGTTAGACGACTCCGGCTTTCATAACGTTAATAGCCCAGCTTCAGCTGGGCTAACTAATTTAGCTCTTGATAATGGACTGATGTGATTATAGAAAATTCACATCGATCCGAGTAACCTCTAATTTCACATAATGGTCATTTAAGTCTGGGTGGTCGTAGTGTATGTCTTGATCGTCAAAATTGGTAAAGGACTCAAATACACTATTTTTTAGCGTTCCACACAGAAAATAGGTATAGCCTTTGGAGGCTTTTTCTACCATGGGATCTGTGCTTTTTGCTCTGCTTATCATGTAGGTATCAGAAAGGTAAAGTGTTAGCTCAATCGGATATGTTTTTCCGATTTCAGTTGCATATGGGCATGAATTTACGAAGCATTCAATAGAAAGCCCATTGATGAGTAGCGTCGCATGATTTTCGTCGTCTTCATTGATTTTTAGTAGCTTTGCTGAGATTGAATTATCCATTGTGCGGCCTATCTTTTTGTCTTGAGAGTCGCTATTGATCACCTTTCAGAAATATTTTTCTGATTGTATGCATTTGGTTGTGCTGTCTCGGCGTATTTGGATTGTAGAGAAAATCATTAGGTGACTTACGCCGGTTAATAGGCTTTTTGATGGTTCTCAATAAAATTCTGTGCAAGCGAAAGTTCTGTGATTAGGGATGGTATAGTTTTCGATGTGGAGGAATACAATGGTGCGTCCCAATTGTAGTTTTCGATCACTCTTATTTGAAAAAAGCCTGCTGCACTAAAGGACGGGTACCAGCCGGCGTCTAGCAGTAGCGAGGCGGGATACTCAACTTGAAGCAGGTCTTCCTTCAAAGAGTCGATTTGATATTTAACGTCTTTGTTCTCTAGTGAGGAAAGATTGTCATGTGCGATATTTCCACTGATAAATTTCAAGTCAATCAATTCGTTAGTGTCCTGAATTTATTTTCTGGAATGGGATATCGATGTATTGTCCTAGCACTAATGCCTATGCGTAACTTAGATTTCTGTTCGTCGCAAAGTAGAGTGACGGCTTGATGCTCACCTTGTGCGATGATGCCTATTTTTACACTAACCAATGTTAGTTTTCTGTTTGACAGTTGAACGTTCCGTAGTAAGGGGTTCTCCGAGTTGATGAGATCGCTGCTGTGTCAGATACGAAGCTTTTATTTTGGCGTTATTTTGATAGTGATTTGATCCATTTTTTATAGAATTTTCTTTGTTCTTCAATGTTGTTTGTGATATCGGTATCTTCGTAGTCGAAAATGTTGACTATATCTTCATCATCTGTAGGTTTTCCGAGTTCGATCTCATAGGCTAAAACGCCAGCAGACATTTGCGAGGACATGCGGGAGGTGTGAACATTTATTTTTGCGCCTTTGCATAAAAATTTTATGTCCGGGAAGTCGGCTCGTAACAGACCAAAGCATTCATAAATATCTTCCTCTTTGTATGTTTTGCTTAAATTGTCCTCCATTAAAAAAGTCAATTCGCGATTTTTTCGATCACGCATAATTAACGCCTTCTCTAGCTTTTCGTTGACTATTATTGATATTTCTATTGTTTTCATGGTTTCTTCCTATAGGGGTTAATGATTGAGTATCCTTTGTCGCTACCATCCTCATTGACTGGAGTAGCACCTACAATATCCCTGCTATCTATTCCAGCAGGGACGGCGATTTCCACCTCATTTCTGTGTGGTGAAATTAAACCGAGCTTTTTGTTCACATCTATGCCGTGAACGTCTTTCAACACATAAATAAATCCATCTTCCATTCCTTGGTCTGTTGCAAAATTTCTGGCCTGATTTATTGAGGGCGTTGTACTGATATAGATACTCGGAGGATTTCTGTTGTTTCGAGCGTGTAAGTAGAGGTCCATACTCATTCCAAGGGGTTCAAATCCGGTTTCGAATATCACCTTCGGGTCACGGGTGTCCCCTCGGTACGTATATCGACTCTTTGGTTTAGGCGATGGACGCTTCGGCTCACCCTCATCAACCCCAACCTTCCCAGCCGGATCCTCATCCCCGAACGAAGGCGTCTTACACCCATCCCGCCCGGGACACTCATTCAACCCCAGCGGATCAACCCAACCCGTCGGATTCCTTGTGTACTGATACCCGTTCAGTCCACCCGCCAACCGTTTCGGGTCCGGTGTCAGGTATCGGCCGACGTCCGGATTGTAGTAGCGATGCCGGTTGTAGTGCAGGCCGGTTTCGGCGTCGAAGTACTGGCCCTGAAACCTCAGCGGTTGGTCGAGTACCTGATGCGTATCGCGGTTCAGTCGGGTCAGGCGGCCGTAGGCGGTGTATTGGGCGGCCCAGACGATTTCGCCGCTGTAGTCGGTCAGTTCCTGGGGGGTGCCGAGGTGGTCGAGTTGGTAGTAATAAGGGCAGGCTTTGCGCGGGCCTTTGCCGTCGAGCATCGCCAATGGCCGGAAGGTGCCGGGCTCGTAGACGTAGCTGCGGTAGTGCTCGGCGCTGCTTTCGGCGACGAGGTTGTCGCCTTGCCAGAAGAATTCGGTGGTGTTGCCATCGACGGTCTTGCTGATCCGGCGGCCAAAGGCATCGTATCGATAGGTGGCCTGCGTGCCATTGGGCAGGGTGATGCCGATCAGTCGATGCTGGCAGTCGTAGCGGTACTCGGTCACCAGTGCCGGCGCAGTTCCTCGGCGCTTGCGGATCAAATTCCCGAAGGCGTCGTAGGTGTATTGGCGATTACCTTGTTTGAGCAGGCGGTGGTTTTTGACCGTGATCGGCCCTGGACGATCCAGCATCAGCAGGTTGCCTGCCGGGTCGTGAACGAAGCTTTCCGGTTGGTGCTCGCGGGAGTGGTGGACGCGGATCAGGCGGTCAAGGAAGTCGTGTTGATAGCTGCGCTTGCCGTTTCGGGTGTCAGCAATGCTGTCGAGATTGCCGTTTGCGCTGTAGGAATAATCTCGGCGGTAAAGAGGGCGTAACGGCTGGCCGATAGCGTGAGCGGTCAACCGACCTTGGTCGTCGTACGCGTAATCGCTGCTGAGCAAACCTTGCTGGCGCTGTCGTTCACGCCCGGCAATAAATGCGTGGGACGACAACCGTGATCCATTGAGATCGATGGCTGCAAGTGCGCCACCCTGGGCAAGATGAAAGTCGAGTTTGCTGTGGTCCGGCAGGCGCATGTGATCGAGCTGGCCGCAGGCGTTGTAGCGGTAACGCAACGTGCCCCAGCCCTGATGCTCGGTGACCAGGCGATCCTGTTCGTCGTACTCGAATTCCAGCGGGTGATCGTTGTTGTCGTCGACACGGGTCAGGCGGCCGAGCGCATCGTAGTGGTACTCGACTTTTTTCCCGTCCGGCAACGTCTTGACCAGTAGCCGGCCAGCGGAATTGCGGTGGTAGCCGGTCACTAATCGCGAGTCGTCATCGCCGAACTCGGTTTTCTGCAGCAAGTGCCCACTCAAGTCATAGGCATAAGCGGTACGTCGACCATCGAACCCGGTTTCCTGTCGGATCAATCCGCCAGGCCAGTAGTCCAGCTGATACTTTTCGCCGGATTCGTTTTCGATCTCGGTCAGCAGCAGTCGCGCATTGTCGTAGCGGTACTTCAGCTGCGATCCGTCGGGATTGATCCGGCGACTGACCAGATGCAAGTCCGCGGCGTACTCAAAACGCGTAACGCGGCCCAGCTCGCAACGTTCCCCGGTGATCTTGCCGTACGCGTTGTAGGTGAAAGCGCGGCTGGCACCCGAGGGGAAGGTGGTTTGCAGCAGACGTCCTACTGCGTCCCATTCATACCGGGTGACGCCACCGTGTTCGTCCTGTTGGGTAATCCGACGCCCCAGGCAGTCGTAGGAAAAGCGTCGTTGGCCTCCCGTTGGCAAGGTCTCTTCAACCAGTTGCCCCAAGGCATTTCGTACAAAGGTATGGCCGCTGCTGTCCGGGTAGCGGATCAACAACAACTGTCCCTTTATGTCGTAGTGGTAATAGGTGGAGTGGCCCTCGGGGTCGGTCGCCCGGGTCACATCACCCTGAGCATTGCGCTGATACGTCCAGACCGCGTTGGCGCGATGGCGTGCGTGCAGGAAGCCGTTCCGGTATTCGTAGGAAGTGGGTTCGTCCTCAGGGGGAATATGAGCAATCAGCCGTCCGGCTTCGTCATAGCGGTATTCGGTTATCGCGCCGAGTGGCGTCTGTTCGGCCGTCAGCCGTCCTTTGCTGTCATAGGTGTTCAGATGCTCGCCGCCATCGGCTTCAACGCGGCGTATCAGACGAGCCTGTTCGTCATGCCGGTAAGCCTCTTCGCTACCATCGGCGTTCTTAACCACCACCTCGCCGTGGTCGTCCCAGAGGTAACGCGTGTCCATCTGCGAAAAGCTCGCCCAATGCCTGATGCATCGCGCCGCCTTGCCGGATCTTTCCCACTCCCAAAAGAAACTTGCCCCACCGGCCAATTGCCGTTGAAGAATGACGTTCTGGTCGTCGTAGTCGTACCGCTCGCTTTCGTCGGCCGCGTTGTTTGCCGCTACCAGGCGATGACAGGCGTCGTAGCGGTAGGTCGCAAGGACTTGCTCGGTGCTCCACGCGTCTTGCAGCGTGGGGGCCGGATGAAAACTCTGATAGTCGACGGCGACCAGGTGTCGACGATCCCAGCGCAACCGCAGTGAGCGGCCGGCACCATTGTCCAGGCGTTCGATTCTGTTCGCGAAATCGCGCTGCACCGTCAGACGGTTGCCATAGGCATCGCTGATCGTCGCCAATTGCCCTGCACGGAAGTGGAAAAAACGTGCGGTCTCACCGGCCAGGGCGACGATCAGTTCCTGCGAATCGTCCCCTTTGTAAATGGCGGCACGGGACAGGCTGTTGTGAATCGCCGGACGTTCGGCAGTTGGCAGGGGAAACGTCGTGCGCCGGTTTTCGTGGTCGGTCCAGATGACCTGATCTGCATCGATGTGCAGCGAATGGGACAGGGAATGACTCCAGCCGAAGCCGAGCCCGCAATCGATGTCTGCTGCGCTGGTGCGATAGAGCCGGGTGAAGTCGAACGGCAAAATCCCGTCCAGCGAACCATCGATCAGCGTGAGCAACTCTTCGCCCGTGACCATCGACACGGGGCAGCCGTTGGTGCACGTCAGCGGCCCGCAATCAGCGCTGTCACCATTGGGATTCTTCGCTTGGTCGGGCGCGTCGTCCTGGCGTTCTTGTTTGCTTAATCGGGTTTTTGTGACGGAGGTGTGGCGGGCGATGACTAACGGATTGTCCACCCGAACAACCTTTGAGTCGGCGGCGCGAATCGTTAGCGGCACCGAAGCAGCGGGCTTCAATGGGACATTTCGCGCAGTGACCATCAAGGGTTTGAGTGCGCCTGCGTGAGCACTCAGGTCGGACCGATTAGTGAGTTCCGCCAGTCGCAGACTGGCCGCTGCCAGCCATTGCCTGGCGCGTGGCGACTCGACCTTGCCCAGCACTTTGCTGCTGATGCCGACGTTTAAACCTGCCGGGCCTGTTAAACAGGTCAGCAGGAAGCCAATCAATAGTTCGGTGCGAATTTGCGCGACGACTTCGGCGATGTATTGCGGCGGCAGCATCCTCAGCCAACTGGTGAACGCGGCGAGATGAATGAACATCAACGGCTCGTCACTCAGCATCAACAACAGGCTGGCGATGGCGTCTGCAGAGGCGTTGAGCAGGGTGTCGAGCTCGCCCTCGGTCAGGTATTTGAGCAGCTTCTCACTGTTGGTTTGCAGGTCGGCGATCAAGCCATAAACCTGCTTCACGCCATCCCATAAACCGAACAGCGACTGCTCGAAACCGCGCCAGTCGGCCTGTTGCAGCATGCCGTAACGCTGGCTGAAACCCGCTTCGGAAAACCCAGCCCACAAAGGCGCGAACTCGGCTGTCCATTCGTTGCGCAGCCAACCTTCCAGATCGCTGATGACGTTTTGATAGGAGGCATAAAGTGCTTTGACGTGTTGCGCGGAAACGTTCGGGAAAAAAGTGATGCGGTAACGCTCGCCGCGCGAGCATTCAGGTATTTCGAGGATGCCGCTGGGGCCGATGGTGTGGTGAGTCGGCGCGCCATGGCGGATCTCACCGTCTCGCCCCTGGGTTATCAGTTCGAGCGTCAACGGCGTATTGCCGATCGGGACGAAGCGCGCGGTTTCGAACCGGTGCACCAGCGTCAAAGGACCGCTTGCGGGGCAGGTGGCGACGGTAGAACTGACCGTCGAATGAGTCGATGCGCTGAGCTGGTGCTCTTCACCCACCGTGAAGACTTGCTCGACCTCTAGCGCAGAGCCTGTCCAGTAACTTTCCGCCCAGGACTCGTAGTTGTTGAGGCAAAGTCGAAAGTCAGCGATCAGCGCTTCGACGTCGGGATGCGCAGGGTTCATGGCGGCAACGACCAGCAGCCCGATGGCGTTGTTCAAGGCCAAAACCTTGTCAGGATCGAACATTCGCAGCCTCTCGCGCCTACTGATTAAATTTCGCGAGACTTTGCGTGGGATGCGGGAGGAAAGAAGTCGGGGAAAGAGACGGGTGCTGTAGGGGAAATCGCCAAATGACGTCGTCAACGTGGTGAGTGAATTTTCCCCCGCCTGTCATTGTTCGTTGCCCTATGCCGCCCGCGCTCGATATGCTGCTGAACCCTTTAATCAAATCCGGATCCGGCCGTACGTTTGCCGCATTGGGATGTCATTGAAAACGGATCAGATGCGATGAATGCACCGCTGAACGACATCGGCCCGATCAAGGCCGTGATTTTCGATATGGACGGCTTGCTGCTGGACACCGAGGGTATTTACACCGAAGTCACGTCCATCATCGCCCAGCGTTATGGCCGTACTTTCGATTGGAGCGTCAAACAGAACATCATTGGCCGTGGCGCGGGTGATCTGGCGCGTTATGTGGTCGAGGCGCTCGATCTGCCGATTACCGCCGAAGAGTTTCTAAAGATTCGCGAGCCGCTGATGCGCGAGCGTTTTCCGACCGCGCTGGCGATGCCGGGTGCACAGGAACTGGTTCGGCATTTGAAGGCCAACAACATTCCTATCGCGGTGGGCACCAGCTCTTCGCGTCAGTCGTTTGGCCAGAAAACCACCCTGCACCGTGACTGGTTTGAACTGTTCGATTTCATCGTGACGGCCGATGACCCGGAAGTCGGCGCAGCCAAACCGGCGCCGGACATTTTCCTGACCGCGGCGCGCCGCTTGGGGGTCGCACCGGAGGATTGCCTGGTGTTCGAGGATTCGCCCTTCGGTGTCACCGCGGCGAAAGCGGCGGGGATGAGCGCCATTGCGATTCCGGATGCGGCGATGGCCGACGAAAAATACGCACACGCCGACGGGATTCTTCGTACGTTGAAGGCTTTCAGACCCGCCGACTGTGGTTTGCCGGCGCTTGAGTGGGCTTGATGTCCAATCAATTGTGGGAGCAAAGCTTGCTCGCGAAAGCGGTGTATCAGCCGAAATTGACGTCGGCTGATACTCCCTCATCGCGAGCAGGCTCGCTCCCACATTTTATTTGCGTTTGACCGACCTGTATCAGGCGCCGAAACCACCGTCGATGGTCAGGCTGGCACCGGTGATGTAGCCCGCTTCAGGTCCCACCAGGTAAGCGACGAAACTGGCGATTTCATCCGCTTTGCCGTAACGGCCCACCGCCATCAACGGGATCAGGCTTTCAGCGAAGTCGCCGCTGGCTGGATTCATGTCGGTGTCCACAGGGCCTGGTTGCACGTTATTGATGGTGATGCCCCGTGGACCGAGGTCGCGCGCCAGGCCTTTGGTCAGTCCGACCAGTGCCGATTTGCTCATCGCGTAGGGACCGCCACCGGCGAAGGGCATGCGGTCGGCGTTGGTGCTGCCGATATTGATGATGCGACCGCCTTCGGTCATGTGTTTGGCGGCGGCCTGGGTGGCAATGAACACGCTGCGCACGTTGATGGCCAGCGTCTGGTCGAAGTCTTCCAGTTTGAAATCTTCCAGCGGCGCAACCGCCAGCACGCCGGCGTTGTTGACCAGGATGTCCAAGCGGCCAAAGGCTTTGACGGTCTGGTCGACAGCGCTGCGAATGGCGTCGGCATCGGCGCTGTCGGCTTTGATGGCCAGGGCCTTGCCGCCGTTGGCCGTGAGGCTGTTTTGCAACTCTTCGGCTTTTGCGGTGGAGCTTACGTAAGTGAAGGCAACGGTCGCGCCTTCAGCGGCCAGGCGTTTGACGATGGCTGCGCCGATGCCGCGAGACCCGCCTTGAATCAACGCCACTTTGCCGCTGAGGTTCTGAGTAGTCATGTCGATCTCCAAAGTCCCGAGGCGAGATGCCTCGGTTGATGGAGCCTAGTATCGATTCTTGATTACAGTCTGAGTAGACGGTAATTGCGATAGTCTGTGTAAACCAGAAGTTTATAGTGGTGCTTATGGAAACCTTCAGCAGTATCGAATGCTTCGTGCGCAGCGCCGAGGTCGGCAGCTTTGCCGAAGCCGCTAGACGCTTGAGCCTGACCCCGGCGGCAGTGGGCAAAAGTGTCGCCAAGCTTGAGGCGCGGCTGGGTGTGCGGTTGTTCCAGCGCAGCACCCGAAGTCTGACATTGACCGAGGCCGGTCATCTGTTTCTCGGCGAAGTCAGCGCCAGTTTGCACACCATCCAGAACGCCGTGGCCAATCTTGCCAGTGCCGAAGGACGCCCGGCCGGCACGCTGAAAGTCAGCATGGGCACCGTGTTCGGTCGGCTGTACATCGTGCCGATGCTGGGTGAGTTTTTGCGGCGCTTTCCGGCGATTAATCCGGACTGGCATTTCGATAACCGTCAGGTCGATCTGATCGGCCAGGGATTCGATGCGGCAATAGGTGGCGGCTTCGAGCTGCCGCAGGGTGTGGTGGCGCGTAAGCTGACCCCGGCCCATCGGGTGCTGGTGGCCTCTGCCGACTACCTGGATGCGCATGAATTGATTGGCGAGCCTGATGATCTTGAACAGCACGAAGGCATCCTGATTCGTTCACCGCAAACAGGTCGCGTGCGCTCATGGCAGTTGACCAGTCGCACCCAGCAACACAGCCCGCTGACGCTCAAGGCGCGAATGACGATGAGCGATTCGGAGGCCGCATGCGCCACGGCGACCCAGGGACTGGGCATCGCCCTGGTGAGCATGCCGTTTGCCATCGGGTACCTGGAGGCAGGCACCTTGCGGCGGGTGTTGCCGGATTGGTACGTCGATGATGGCAATATCTCTATCTATTACGCGGAGCACAAACTGCTACCGGGCAAGACCCGGGCGTTTGTCGATTTTGTGATCGAGCAGTTTACGGCGCTGGGGTTGGGGCAGCGGTTTAGTGCGGTTTGAGCAAGACTTGGGACCGAGGTGAGGCCATCGCGGGCAAGCCACGCTCCCACAGGTTTTTGTGTCGAACGACGATTATGTGAACGACGTAAAACCTGCTTGCCCGCGATGAACGATCACGCGGTCTACCGAGCAAACCGCCCCGGCCAGCCAATGATGGTTTTCGGCCGCGGCGTGGCATAAGTCCGCACCTTCGATGTCGACAACCCCAATCGCACCAAAGATTCGGCAATGGTCACCGCCGCCGTCACGCCATCAATCACGGGCACGCCGGTGCGTCGGCGAATCTGCTCATCCAGCCCGGCCATGCCGCCGCAACCCAGGCAGATCACTTCAGCCTTGTCTTGAGTGACCGCCAATTCGGCCTGATGCACGATAGCTTCCAGCGCCCGTTGCGGTTCGTGCTCCAGCTCAAGGACCGCCAAACCACTGGCCCGCACGGACGCGCAGCGGTCCCAGAGCCCCGACAGTTTCAACCGATCCTCGATCAGCGGCACGGTGCGGTCGAGGGTGGTGACCACCGAATAGGCATGGCCGAGGAACATCGCAGTACTCGCCGCCGCGTCGGTGATGTCCACCACCGGTACGTTGAGCAATTCCTGCAACCCTTCGCGACCGTGCTCGCCGTAACCGGCCTGGATCACTGCATCGAAGGGTTCGTCGTAGGACATCACCCGGTCCATGACAGCGATGGCTGCGAGGTAACTCTCGAAATTGCCCTCGACCGAGTCGGCACCGAAATACGGGGTCAGGCCGATGATTTCAGTACCCGGCGCGGCCACGGACTGCGCCGAGCGCGCAATGGCCTGGGTGATGGATTCGGTAGTGTTGACGTTGACCACGAGAATTCGCATGAGAAGTCCTTAAAGCGGGGCAGTTCTGCGGCCCGAAGCTGTCGGGCCGCCGGGGATTTAATGGCTGGCGTTGTCGACCGCGATGGATTCACCACTGACGTCGGCGTAATGAGGCTGACGTTTGGCGATGATCAGGTAGAGCATTCCGGCGATCCCGGCACCGATCAGCCAGGAGAAGGGCGACACGCTGTGGAATCCCGGTACCAGCGCCAGCACGATGGCGATCAGTGCCGCAGGAATAAACGCCGCGACCGCGCGTAAATTGACGCCGCGGCTGTAGTAATAAGCGCCGTTGGGGTCTTCGCTGTACAACTGCGGCACGTTGACCTGACCTTTTCGTACAAGCCAGTAGTCGACCATGATCACCCCGTACAGCGGGCCGAGCAGGGCGCCCAGGCCAGAGAGGAAGTACACGATCACCAGCGGGCTGTTATAGAGGTTCCACGGCAGGATCAGCACGGCGATGGTCGCGCTGATCAATCCGGCACGGCGAAAGGTCAGGTATTTAGGTGCCAGGTTGCTCAGCACGAACGCCGGGGCCACGAAGTTGGCCATGATGTTGACCGCCACGGTCACGATCAGGAACGCCAGGCAGCCGAGCACCAGGAAGAAGGTGTTGGGGATCGAGGCGATGATCTCGGTCGGGCTTTCGATGATCCGGCCATTGATTTGGAATTGCGCGCCGCAGAGCAGCACGGTGATGGCCGCGAACACCAGAATATTCACCGGCAATCCCCAGAAGTTTCCTACCTTGATGGTCTTGCGGCAGGGCGAGGAGCGGGCGAAGTCGCAGAAATTGAGGATCAGCGTGCCGTAGATGGCCAGCCACAGTGCACCGCCGGCGAAGATGTTGCGCCACATATCGCTGCCGGTCAGAGGCTCGCGGATGGACCAGGCAATGGTCGCGTCGGCCTGGGTGTACATCCACGCCGCCAGCGCTGCGACCGTCAGCAGAATCACTGGCCCGGCGAACGCCTCGTAGCGTCGAACCATCTCCATGCCGTAAGCCAGAATGCCCAGTTGCACCAACCAGATCGCGACGAAGCACACCCAGCCCAGACTCGAGAGGCCGAGGAACAGGTTGTGATCGTAGTCGGCGAAGCCAGGGTGTACGGCGGTCAGCAACACACGCAAGACCACCGACGCCAGGTACGTCTGAATTCCGAACCAGGCGATGGCGATAACGGCGCGGATCAATGCAGGAATCTGCGCCCCGTGAATGCCGAAACTGATGCGGCTGATCACCGGAAACGGCACACCGGTTTTCTGGCCCATGTAGCCGGAGAGGTTCATGAAGCTGTACACAAGCGCCGCGCCGATACCCAGGGACAACAAAATCTGCCAGCCGCCCAGCCCCAATGCATACAGCCCGATGGCGAAGGAATAGTTGGCAATGTTGTGCACGTCATTGGTCCACAGGGCGAAAATACTGTAGCGACCCCAGCGTCGACCTTCGGCCTTGGTCGGGGCGAGGTCCTTGTTGTGCAAGCGCGGGCTTAGCACGACCGGGTCCTGAAACGTCTGATCGTGGGGAACGATAGTGGGGTGAGAGGAGGGTAGATCCAGCGCGATGTTCTTGTTTAAGAGGCTAGTACGCATTCCGGCAGGCTCCTGAAGCTTGGCGTCGCGATGACTGTGCTTGAGCGTTGGCTCGACAAATCTTCGTCGCGGGCGATAAGCATCATTGGTTACGGGGCATCTGCAGCCTGTACGGGATAGGGCGCTTCAGGCGTGCGGATCTAAAGTGTGTGTATGTTTTGATTTGTGTTGTATACAAAACATGTATGCACTCAAGCCAGATCTATGCCAGTTAGCGATCTATCAAACGTAGTTGTAATTTCGTTTTGTTATCTGTTTTCGATAAATGCAGGAAATTTAAGAGAAATAAATTGACCGATTGAACAGGTATTTATTTTTGCGGTGCGGGGGAAGAGAAAAGGTTGTGGAGGAGGTTAGCCAGGAGGGATGTAACTTTTCAGGGCGCTAAAACAAAAAGTGCACACATAAATGGCACCGATGGTGACATTCGTGTGTACACATCTTCAGTCTCGCAGGGTTCGCAGATTACGCCTTGGACTTGCTGATGATGTTACCGGCATGCAATCCGCATTCTTTCTGCGTCGCTTCTTCCCACCACCAGCGACCTTCTCGCTCGTGCTGGTTCGGCAGGACCGGGCGGGTGCAGGGTTCGCAGCCGATGCTGATAAAGCCGCGTTCATGCAGGCTGTTGTATGGCAGCTCAAGCATGCGGATGTAGCCCCAGATCTCTTCGCTGGTCATTTGCGCCAGCGGGTTGAATTTGTACAGGGTGCGTTCCGGGGTGGAGAACGCGGTATCGATTTCCATCACGGCGACAGCGCTGCGGGTGCCAGGGCTCTGATCGCGACGCTGGCCGGTCGCCCAGGCGGTCACGCCAGACAGTTTGCGCCGCAGCGGCTCGATCTTGCGGATGCCGCAGCATTCGCCATGGCCATCCTTGTAGAAGCTGAACAGGCCTTTTTCCTTCACGAACGGTTCAAGTTTCGTGTAGTCCGGCGAGACCAGCTCGATGTCGATCTTGTAGTGCTCGCGCACCTGATCGATAAAACGGTAGGTCTCGGGGTGCAAGCGGCCGGTGTCGAGGCTGAACACTTTGACGTTCTTGTTCAGCTTCCAGGCCATGTCCACCAGCACCACGTCTTCGGCACCGCTGAAAGATATCCACAGGTCATCGCCAAACTCGGCGAACGCGAGTTTCAGGATGTCCTGTGCAGATTTATTGGCATAGGTCGTGGCGAGTTCCACGACATCGAACGATGGGCTCATCAGGGCGGCTTCCTACAGGTCGGTGGCGCTGGGCGCTCTATATGGGCCAGATGGTAACAAAATCCTGCAGTCGCTGGCGCGCCCTCTGCGTTGCGCCGGCCCGTGCGAGTCGCTAGAGTTCGGCAGTCTTTTTACTCGCTCGACTCAATAAACAATACAAATGGGAGTGTCTTGTGGAAATTGCCTGTCTGGATCTTGAAGGTGTATTGGTCCCGGAAATCTGGATCGCCTTCGCCGAAAAAACCGGGATTGAATCCCTCAAGGCCACTACCCGGGACATTCCCGACTACGACGTGCTGATGAAGCAGCGCTTGCGGATTCTCGACGAGCACGGCCTCAAGCTTTCCGATATCCAGGAAGTGATCGCCACGCTCAAGCCGCTGGACGGCGCCGTCGAGTTCGTCAACTGGCTGCGTGAACGCTTTCAGGTGGTGATTCTGTCGGATACGTTTTACGAGTTCTCCCAGCCGCTGATGCGTCAATTGGGCTTCCCGACCTTGCTCTGTCATCGTTTGATTACCGACGATACCGGTCGGGTGACGAGCTACCAGTTGCGTCAGAGAGACCCCAAGCGCCAGTCGGTCCTGGCCTTCAAGAGTCTCTACTATCGTGTGATCGCGGCGGGGGATTCGTACAACGACACCACCATGCTGGGTGAGGCGGATGCGGGGATTCTGTTCCATGCGCCGGACAACGTGATTCGCGAGTTCCCGCAGTTCCCGGCGGTGCATACCTTTGAAGAGCTGAAGCAGGAATTCATCAAGGCTTCCAATCGGGCGCTCAGCTTGTAATTACGGCCGCTGATCGTTCCCACGCTCTGCGTGGGAATGATCAGGAAAGCTAGAGGTTTTGCAGGGTGTCGAGCAGTACCTTCACCTTGGTAATCGACTCCTGATACTCCGCTTCCCACTGCGAATCCGCGACGATCCCGCCACCGCCCCAGCAACATACCTGTCCATCCTTGACCAACAAACTGCGAATCGCGATGGAGCTGTCCATCTCGCCACACACGTCCAGGTACAACAAAGAACCGCAGTACAACCCGCGCCGGGTGGGCTCCAGCTCGTCGATGATCTGCATCGCGCGAATTTTCGGCGCGCCGGTGATCGAGCCGCCGGGAAAGCTGCCGGCAATCAAGTCCAGCGCATCCCGATCGTCCGCCAGATCACCGGTGACGCTGCTCACCAGGTGGTGCACGTTCGGGTAGCTTTCCAGGCTGAACAACTCCGGCACCCGCACCGAACCGATGCGACAGGTCCGTCCGAGGTCGTTGCGTAGCAGGTCGACGATCATCAGGTTCTCTGCCCGGTCCTTGGGGCTGGCCAGTAGCTCGGCGGCATTCGCCGCGTCTTCAGCGGCAGTCAGGCCCCGTGGTCGGGTGCCTTTGATCGGGCGGGTTTCAACCTGGCGTTCACTGACTTTAACGAAGCGTTCTGGGGACAGACTGAGGACCGCACCGCCGTCGGGCAGGCTCTGGAACCCGGAAAAAGGCGTCGGACAGGCCGCGCGTAACGCGCAGTACGCCGCCCATGGATCACCTGAGCACTGTGCCCGGAACCGCTGGGCGAAGTTGACCTGGTAGCAGTCACCGGCCTGGATGTAGTGCTGGATGCGCGCCAGCGCCTGGCGATATTCATCAGCACTCAGGTCGGCGCTCATCGGGCCGTTTAGCTTGAATGGCTCGACGGCATGAGCCGCAGGCTGGCTGAACAGTGTGATCAGCCGTTGGCGCTCGGTATCGTCCAGTTTCGGGTGAAACACCAGCTGACTGGTCGCGCAATCGTGGTCACTGATCAGCGCCCATGCGTACACACCAAAACGCGCGTCGGGCAGGTTCAGGTCGTCCTGTGCCTGGCTTGGAAGGTTTTCCAGGTGCCGGCCGAAGTCGTAACTGAGGTAACCGATCAGGCCCCCGGCGAAGGGCAGGTCCAGAGGGACAGTCGCTTCACCGAGTTGTGCCAGCTGGTCGCGCAGGCGTTGCAGGAAATCGCTGCCGCTTTCGTCAGGCAGCACCGCCAATTCTTCCAGCGGCCAGGCGCTGAGCAGGTCATAGCGACCGCGATCAGCGATGGGCCGGCCACTGTCGAGCAGCACGGCACCGGGGGCGTGACGAATCACCGCGAAGTACTCGGCGGGGTTGGCGCAATAGGGCAGCGGGTGTACGGAACAGGTCAACATGGGAGGGGCAGATCAGCCAGCGAGGCGGGGTGGCGATTGTAGTCCTCTCGGGGAGTTGCTCCTAGAGGGGATGTCGGGAAAAGACACCTCAGGAGCGGCTAACGACACCTGTGGCGAGGGGATTTATCCCCGTTGGGCTGCGAAGCGGCCCCAAAAAAAAAGGGCCTGCTACGCTGGCCAACGGGGCGGTGCGACGTTTCGCTAAATCCCCTCGCCACACAGCTTTCGGTTCAGCCCTCGACGCCAGGAATATGCCCAAACATCTCCTGGACGAACGCAACCCGCTCTTCAACCGTCTCGGTCACACCGCGGGCCTTCAGGTCCTCCAGCCGCGCCTCGACCGCATGGGTGCGCAGCGTCAGGCCGCAATCGTTGGCAATCTGAATGTTCAACCCAGGCCGGGCATTCAGCTCAAGAATCAGCGGACCCTTTTCCTGGTCGAGTACCATGTCCACACCGATGTAACCCAGCCCGCACAGCTCATAGCAACCGGCCGCGAGCTTCATGAAACCGTCCCAGTAGGGCAGTTGCACGCCGTCCACTGCGTTGGTGGTGTCTGGGTGTTTGGTGATGATGTTGTTCAGCCAGGTACCGCGCAAGGTCAGGCCGGTGGCGAGGTCGACACCCACGCCGATGGCGCCCTGGTGCAGGTTGGCCTTGCCGCCGGACTGGCGCGTGGGCAGGCGCAGCATGGCCATGACCGGATAGCCCATCAGCACGATGATGCGGATATCCGGCACGCCTTCGTAGCTGATGCTCTTGAAGATCTGGTCCGGGATCACCCGGTATTCGATCAGCGCACGGTCACGGTGGCCACCCAGGGAGTACAGGCCGGTGAGGATGCTGGAGACATGGTGCTCGATTTCCTCATGACTGATGATCTTGCCGGACACCGTGCGATAGCGGCCCTCGAAGCGGTCGGCAATCACAATGATGCCGTCTCCGCCCGCGCCTTGGGCCGGTTTGATCACGAAGTCGCTGCGTCCGCCGATGATTTCGTCGAGCTTGTCGATTTCTTTCTCGGTCGAAATCACGCCATACAGTTCCGGCACATGGATGCCGGCAGCGGTGGCGCGTTCCTTGGTGATGATCTTGTCATCGACAATCGGGTACAGGCTGCGCTTGTTGTACTTGAGTACATAGTCCGCGTTGCGCCGATTGATCCCCATGATGCCCCGGGCTTCCAGGGCTTTCCAGGTCTTCCAGAAACCGAACATCAGGCGTCAGCCTTCTTCAGGAACGCCTTGAAACGAACCAGTTCAGTCAGGCGGTAGCCGCGATAGCGACCCATCGCCAGCATGAAGCCCACCAGAATCAGCAGGATCGCCGGGAAGGTGAACACGAAGTACACCAGTTCCGGCACGCTCATGATCAGGTGCGCCAGGGAAGCGGCGAACAGCGTGCCGATCGCCACTTTCATGGCATGACCGCCGCCACGTTCTTCCCAGGTGATCGACAGGCGCTCAATGGTCATGGTCAGGATCACCATCGGGAACAACGCCACCGACAGCCCGCGTTCGAGTCCGAGCTTGTGGCTGAACAGGCTGATCGCCGCGATCAGCACCACCACGAACGTCAGGACCACGGACAGCCTCGGCAACATCTGCAGCTTCAGGTGTTCAAGGTAGGAACGCAGCGACAGCCCCAGCGCCGTGATGATGGTGAACAGCACGATCCCGAAGCCGAGCTGCGTCTCCCGGAAGGCGAGGGCAATCAGCACCGGGGTAAAGGTACCCAGGGTCTGCAGGCCGATCAGGTTGCGCAGGATCAGGATCACCAGCACACCGATCGGGATCATCACCATGATCATGAACGTTTGCTGGGTCTGCAGCGGCAGGCCGTACAGCGAGTACTCGAGGAAGTTGGCGTCGGTGTTTTCGTCCGTCAGCTTGGCCAGGCGAATGGCGTTCATTTCACTGTTGTTCAGGCTGAACGTCACGTTGGCTTTTTTGCCGCCATCGACGGTGATCAGGTTTTCGTCACCGGTCCACCACAGCAGGCGGTCAGTCGGCAGGCCCTGTTCGCCGGTTTCCGGGTTGAAGTAAAGCCAATCGGTGCCGTTGAAGCTGCGCAGCCACAGCTCAGGGGTTTGCGGTTGGTCAGCCACCAGGCGAATGGTATGGACTTTTTCTATCGGCACATGGGCGATGGACAGCAGCAATTCGACGATGCGCGCCTTGTGCACGGTGGACGGATCGCCGCCCAGCAGCAGTTTCACGTTGTCGTCATTAACGTTGTTGACCCGCTTGATCGCTTCGCCGATGAAGGTTTCGACGTCAGCCGAGTGCTGGCGAATCGGCGCGAGCAGGGCCTCGGCGGCGATTTTTTCCGGACCTTCCACCACGATGCTGTCGCGGAACGTCGGGCCTTTGATCTTGGCTTTCTCACCGGTGTAACGCTTGGTCAGCACCAGGCGGTAATACAGCGTCTGGTTGCCCTTGGCCCGGCGTGCCGACCAGGTGACCTTGCGGTTACCGTCGACACGGTTCACGGCCACGCCGTAGTTATTGGAGATAAAGCTCTCGTTGAGGCTGACGTAATCGCGGCTCAGCGGCGGCACGAACATCTGGATCTTGACCGGGTCTTTGGCACTGGCGACGAACTCGACCTTGGCGTCGATGTTCCACAAGTCGTCGGTGGCGTCTTCGGTCACGGGAATGCCGAGTACGAAAATCTGATAGGCCGTAACTGAAATGCCCAGCACCACCAGGATGGCGATCAGCATTTTCAGATGGAGGGTAAGAGAGCGCATTGGAATTACTCTGCGGTATGTGCGTCGGTGGCGCAGGCGGGTTTGCCAGCAGCGTATTTAAGACTGGGATCGACCAGCGCATCGAAGCGCTTCAAGGCTTCGGAGCCGATCAAGAGCGGGTATTGGAAGGCGCTGCGGTCGGTTAGGTTCACTTCGATGCTGCGTAAAGCCGAGCCCATGCAGATATCCAGCTCGATCACCGGACGAGCGGTGTACTTCTTGCCCTCTTCGGGGTCGTAGTCGCCGGCGCGCCGCTTGATCTTGCTGACGCGTGCCAGCGGTCGCTCGATCGGGTGCGAATGCGCGGCATCGATGGCCAGGTAAAAGCGCACCCAGGACTCGCCATTGCGTTTGAAGCGCTTGATGTCGCGGGCACTTAATGAGGCGGTTTTCGCGCCGGTGTCGAGTTTGGCGGCGACTTCCAGGTTGATACCATCCAGAGACGCGTATTCATTAAGGCCGTACACAGTCTTTTCCCCTGCCACAGCGAAACCGGGCAGGCAAAGAAGATAAAGGAATGTCGGGAAGGGCTTGAGTCTCATAAATCCTGGTGCGCAGCGGTCCGTGTTTCGATTCAAGGCCCTGGCATCGCTGCGCAAGCTCCCTCGTATGCCTGTCAGCCAATGATGACAGGCAGTGCAGATGTCACAAACAAATGCGGGCGGCATTCTAGCACGGTGGTTTTATGGCGCCACCGCTGGCAGGGGGCTATAACCTTCCTTGTGCCGGTTTGGCATGCTAGAGGCGTTTATTAGACGATTGTCGACAATCTGTATTTTTCCTTTGACTGTTAGTCCTGTTTTCGCTAGTTTTTGCGGCATCCGCTTTCAAGGTGTCGACAATATGCTGGATCAACTCGATCCCCCGGTCATGGCTCAAGACGATTCGGAGACGCTCTCCGAGAACGTCTTCCGACGCATTCAGGCGGCCATCGTCAAGGGCGAAATTGCCCCCGGTAGCAAAATCTCCGAGCCAGAGCTGGCGCGCACCTACGGCATCAGCCGCGGCCCGCTGCGCGAGGCCATCCACCGCCTGGAAGGCCAGCGCCTGCTCGTGCGCATACCGCATGTCGGGGCGAGGGTGGTGTCGCTCAACCACGCCGAGCTGGTGGAGCTCTACGAAATCCGCGAATCCCTGGAAGGCATGGCGTGCCGGCTGGCCGCCGAGCGCATGAGCGTCGAAGAAATCGACGAACTGCGCCGGGTGCTGGAAACCCACGAACGCGACGCAGCGTTTCAGGCCGGTGTCGGCTATTACCAGCAGGAAGGCGATTTCGACTTTCACTACCGAATCATTCAGGGCAGCGGTAACCGCACCCTGACCCAGATGCTGTGCGGCGAGCTCTATCAGTTGGTGCGCATGTACCGCATCCAGTTCTCCACCACGCCCAACCGTCCGCGGCAGGCGTTCGCCGAACACCACCGAATTCTCGATGCCATCGCCGACCGTGACGGTGAACTGGCCGAGTTGTTGATGCGCCGTCACATCGGCGCCTCCAAACGCAATATCGCCCGTCACTACCAGGACGGCGCTAACCCGACAGCCACAGAACGAGGTGAGTCATGAGTTCCAACAAGAGCACTCCAGGCCAGCGTTTCCGCGATGCGGTCGCCAGCGAGCATCCGCTGCAAGTCGTTGGCGCGATCAACGCCAACCACGCATTGCTGGCCAAGCGCGCCGGTTTCAAGGCGATTTACCTGTCGGGTGGCGGGGTAGCTGCCGGCTCCCTGGGCGTGCCTGACCTGGGCATTACGGGCCTGGATGATGTGCTGACCGACGTGCGCCGTATCACCGACGTTTGCGATCTGCCGCTGCTGGTGGACGTGGACACCGGTTTCGGTTCCTCAGCGTTCAACGTGGCGCGCACCGTGAAGTCGATGATCAAGTTCGGCGCCGCAGCGATCCACATCGAAGACCAGGTCGGCGCCAAGCGCTGTGGCCATCGTCCAAATAAAGAAATCGTGTCCCTGCAGGAAATGGTCGACCGCATCAAAGCGGCCGTCGATGCGCGCACCGATGACAGCTTCGTGATCATGGCGCGCACCGACGCCCTGGCGGTGGAAGGCCTGGAATCGGCACTGGATCGCGCTGCGGCGTGCATCGAGGCGGGCGCCGACATGATTTTCCCGGAAGCCATCACTGAACTGGACATGTACAAGCTGTTCGCCAACCGCGTGAAAGCGCCGATCCTGGCCAACATCACCGAGTTCGGCGCAACGCCGCTGTACACCACCGAACAACTGGCTGGCGCCGATGTGTCCCTGGTGCTGTACCCGCTGTCGGCCTTCCGCGCGATGAACAAGGCCGCGGAAAACGTCTACACCGCGATTCGCCGCGACGGCACGCAACAGAACGTCATCGACACCATGCAGACTCGCATGGAGCTTTACGATCGCATCGACTACCACACCTTCGAGCAGAAGCTCGATGCGTTGTTTGCTGCGAAGAAGTAATCAACACCGCACTTTTGTAGCAGCTGCCGAACCTGCGAGGCTGCGTCCGAGGCCGAAGGACTCGCCAAACCGGGCAAACGCGCTTGCAGGTTTTACGAATGCAGCCGGACGCAGGCTTCGCCAGCTGCTACAGAGATGCACTGTGAACCTGATGAATAAAAACGTGCCGATTCCCTAATAAATTCAAGATTGGAGGCAGAAATGGCCGAAGCAAAAGTACTCAGTGGCGCCGGGCTCCGTGGCCAGGTTGCCGGGCAAACCGCACTGTCCACCGTGGGCCAGTCGGGTGCAGGTCTGACCTATCGCGGTTACGACGTTCGCGAACTGGCGGCAGACGCGCAGTTTGAAGAAGTCGCTTACCTGCTGCTCTACGGCGAGCTGCCGACCAAGGCGCAACTGAACGAATACATCGCCAAGCTGAGCAAACTGCGCGACCTGCCGCAAGCACTGAAAGAAGTGCTGGAGCGCATCCCCGCTGACGCCCACCCGATGGACGTGATGCGCACGGGTTGCTCGTTCCTCGGCAACCTGGAGCCTGAGAAAGACTTCTCCGAGCAACACGACAAGACCGACCGTCTGCTGGCCGCGTTCCCGGCGATCATGACCTACTGGTATCGCTTCAGCCACGAAGGCAAGCGCATCGATTGCGTGAGTGACGAGCAGTCCATTGGCGGTCACTTCCTGCACCTGCTGCACGGCAAGAAGCCGAGCGAGTTGCACGTCAAGGTGATGAACGTTTCGCTGATCCTGTACGCAGAGCACGAGTTCAACGCTTCGACCTTCACCGCACGTGTTTGCGCGTCGACCTTGTCCGATCTGTATTCCTGCATCACCGCTGCCATCGGCTCCCTGCGTGGTCCACTGCACGGCGGCGCCAACGAAGCTGCGATGGAAATGATCGAACGCTTCAGCTCGCCGGAAGACGCCGTCAAAGGCACCCTCGGCATGCTCGAGCGCAAGGACAAGATCATGGGCTTCGGTCACGCGATCTACAAAGACAACGATCCGCGCAACGAGGTGATCAAGGGCTGGTCGAAAAAACTCGCTGACGAAGTGGGCGACACCGTGTTGTTCCCGGTTTCCGAAGCCATCGACAAGACCATGTGGGAGCAGAAAAAACTGTTCCCGAACGCCGACTTCTACCATGCCTCGGCGTACCACTTCATGGGCATTCCGACCAAGTTGTTCACACCGATTTTCGTTTGCTCGCGCCTGACCGGCTGGGCAGCGCACGTGTACGAACAACGCGCCAACAACCGCATCATCCGCCCGAGCGCCGAATACACCGGCGTCGAACAGCGCAAGTTCGTGCCAATCGAACAACGCTGAATGGTGAGGGCCGGCTGAACCGGGAACCTGTAGGAGCCGAGCTTGCTCGCGATGACAGACTGACATTCAACATTGATGTCGACTGATACACCGCTATCGCGAGCAAGCTCGGCTCCTACAGGGGACCGTCCTCACTTCAAATACCAGGCCCCACCTTTTGAAACTACCGTGACCGAGTCCTGACGATGAACACTGAATTCCGCAAACCACTGCCTGGCAGCCATCTGGATTACTTCGACGTCCGTGCGGCTGTCGAAGCCATTCAACCTGGCGCCTACGACACCCTGCCGTATACCTCCCGCGTGCTGGCGGAAAACCTGGTGCGTCGCTGTGACCCGGCCACGCTCACCGAATCCCTCAAGCAATTCATCGAGCGCAAGCGCGACCTCGATTTCCCCTGGTTTCCTGCTCGCGTGGTGTGCCACGACATCCTCGGCCAGACCGCTCTGGTCGACCTCGCCGGCCTGCGTGATGCCATCGCCTTGCAAGGCGGTGATCCGGCGCAAGTGAACCCGGTAGTGCCAACTCAACTGATCGTCGACCACTCCCTGGCCGTTGAGCGCGGTGGCTTCGATCCAGAGGCGTTCGAGAAAAACCGCGCCATCGAAGACCGTCGCAACGAAGACCGTTTCCACTTCATCAACTGGACCAAGAAGGCGTTCAAGAACGTCGACGTGATCCCGCCGGGCAACGGCATCATGCACCAGATCAACCTGGAGAAAATGTCTCCGGTGATCCAGGTGCGTGACGGCGTAGCGTTCCCTGATACTTGCGTCGGCACCGACAGCCACACCCCGCACGTTGATGCGCTGGGCGTGATCGCCATCGGTGTCGGTGGTCTGGAAGCCGAGAGCGTGATGCTCGGTCGTGCATCGTGGATGCGTCTGCCAGAAAGCGTCGGCGTTGAGCTGACCGGCAAGCTGCAACCGGGCATCACCGCCACCGACATGGTGCTGGCACTGACCGAGTTCCTGCGTAAGCAAAAAGTGGTCGGTGCATGGCTGGAATTCTTCGGTGAAGGCGCTTCCGCGCTGACCTTGGGCGACCGCGCAACCATCTCCAACATGGCCCCGGAATACGGCGCCACTGCCGCGATGTTCTACATCGACCAGCAGACCATCGACTACCTCAAACTCACTGGCCGTGAAGACGAGCAGGTGCAGCTTGTAGAGCACTATGCCAAGACCACAGGTCTGTGGGCTGACAGCCTGAAAGGTGCGCAATACGAGCGCGGGTTGACCTTCAACCTGTCCTCGGTGGTGCGCAACATGGCAGGCCCGAGCAACCCGCATGCCCGCGTCGCGACGTCCGATCTCGCGGCTCAAGGCATCTCCGGACAGTGGGATGACGTGCCGGGCCAGATGCCGGATGGCGCGGTGATCATCGCCGCCATCACCAGCTGCACCAACACCAGTAACCCGCGCAACGTGATCGCCGCTGGCCTGCTGGCGCGCAACGCCAACAAGCTCGGCCTGACCCGTAAGCCATGGGTGAAGTCGTCCCTGGCGCCGGGTTCGAAAACCGTCGCGCTGTACCTTGATGAAGCCGGCCTGACCGACGAACTCGAGCAGCTCGGATTCGGCGTGGTGGCGTTCGCGTGCACCACCTGCAACGGCATGTCCGGCGCACTGGATCCGGTGATTCAGCAAGAGATTATCGACCGCGATCTGTACGCCACCGCCGTACTGTCTGGTAACCGCAACTTCGATGGCCGGATTCACCCGTACGCCAAGAATGCGTTCCTCGCTTCGCCACCGTTGGTGGTGGCTTACGCCATCGCCGGGACCATCCGTTTCGATATCGAAAAAGACGTGCTGGGTCTGGATGCCGAAGGTCGGGAAATCCGTCTGAAAGACATCTGGCCGAGCGACGAAGAGATCGATGCGGTGGTCAAGGCATCGGTCAAGCCGGAGCAGTTCCGCCAGGTCTACATCCCGATGTTCGCCATCCACGAAGACACCGGCCCGAAAGTGACGCCGCTGTACGACTGGCGCGAGATGAGCACCTACATCCGTCGTCCGCCGTACTGGGAAGGCGCATTGGCCGGTGCACGTCCGCTCAAGGGCATGCGTCCGTTGGCGGTACTGCCGGACAACATCACCACCGATCACCTGTCGCCGTCGAACGCGATCATGCTCGACAGCGCCGCCGGTGAATACCTGGCGAAAATGGGCTTGCCGGAAGAGGACTTCAACTCTTACGCGACTCACCGGGGTGACCACCTGACCGCGCAGCGCGCGACCTTCGCCAACCCGAAACTGTTCAACGAAATGGTCGTGGAAAACGGCAAGGTCAAGCAGGGCTCGCTCGCTCGCGTCGAGCCGGAAGGCCAGGTCATGCGGATGTGGGAAGCCATTGAAACCTACATGGACCGCAAGCAGCCGCTGATCATTATTGCCGGCGCTGACTACGGTCAGGGCTCGTCCCGCGACTGGGCCGCCAAAGGCGTGCGTCTGGCGGGTGTGGAAGCGATTGCCGCCGAAGGCTTCGAGCGCATTCACCGTACCAACCTGGTGGGCATGGGCGTGTTGCCGCTGGAGTTCAAGCCGGGCACCAACCGTCACACCCTGGCCATCGATGGCAGCGAAACCTACGACGTGATCGGCGAACGCACGCCGCGCGCCGAACTGACGCTGGTGATCAATCGCAAGAACGGCGAACGCGTCGAAGTGCCGGTGATGTGCCGCCTCGACACCGCCGAAGAAGTCTCGATCTATGAAGCGGGCGGCGTGTTGCAACGCTTCGCCCAGGACTTCCTCGAAGAGTCGGCGGTCGCCGTCTGACACACGCAGCACAGACACGGGACCTTGAGTCCCGTGTCTTCTTTCAAGGTCAGGAGTAACGAGCACCATGGCTCACGCACAGCAGATCAAGATACCTGCCACCTACATGCGTGGCGGCACCAGTAAAGGCGTGTTCTTCAGCCTGCAAGACTTGCCGGAAGCGGCACAGTTTCCGGGCCCGGCCCGCGACGCATTGTTATTGCGCGTGATTGGCAGCCCGGACCCGTACGACAAGCAAATCGACGGCATGGGTGGCGCAACGTCCAGCACCAGCAAAACCGTGATCCTGTCGAAAAGCATGAAGGCCGACCACGACGTCGACTATCTGTTTGGTCAGGTGTCCATCGACAAACCTTTCGTGGACTGGAGCGGCAACTGCGGCAACCTGTCGGCGGCAGTCGGTTCGTTCGCCATCAGCAACGGTTTGGTGGACGCCAGCCGAATCCCGCACAACGGCGTTGCCGTGGTTCGCGTGTGGCAGGCCAACATCGGCAAGACCATCATCGCCCATGTGCCGATCACCAACGGTGAGGTGCAGGAAACCGGCGATTTCGAGCTCGACGGCGTGACCTTTCCGGCCGCCGAAGTGCAGGTCGAATTCATGGACCCGGCGGCGGAAGAAGAGGGTGGTGGCGGTTCGATGTTCCCGACCGGCAACCTCGTGGATGACCTGGAAGTACCCGGTGTCGGGACCTTCAAGGCGACCCTGATCAACGCGGGCATTCCGACGATTTTCGTCAATGCCGAAGACATCGGTTACACCGGCACCGAATTGCAGGGCGCCATCAACGGTGACCCGAAAGCCCTGGCGATGTTCGAGACCATTCGGGCCTATGGCGCGTTGCGCATGGGGCTGATCAAGGACCTGGACGAAGCGGCCAAGCGTCAGCACACCCCGAAAGTCGCGTTCGTTGCCAAACCCGCCGAATATGTTTCTTCCAGTGGCAAAGTGATCAAGGCCGGTGATGTGGACCTGCTGGTGCGCGCGTTGTCGATGGGTAAGTTGCACCATGCAATGATGGGAACTGCAGCAGTCGCCATCGGCACGGCCGCTGCGATTTCCGGCACGTTGGTGAACCTTGCAGCGGGCGGCACCGAGCGCAATGCCGTGCGTTTCGGTCATCCGTCGGGCACCTTGCGCGTCGGCGCCGAAGCCAGTCAGGTCAACGGCGAATGGACCGTGAAAAAAGCCATCATGAGCCGCAGTGCGCGGGTGCTGATGGAAGGTTACGTCCGTGTGCCAGGTGATTCTTTCTAAACCCCACACCAAGCCAATGTAGGAGCGAGCCTGCTCGCGATTGCGGAGTGTCAGCCGACATCGATGTTCGATGTGTTGACGCCATCGCGAGCAGGCTCGCTCCTACAGTTGAATGCACTTCAAAACAAGAAATGGGTAAACAACCGGAACTGCCCCTGAACCGAGGTCCCATCAACGAACCACTTCACGAGTGAATCGAACATGAGCGCCAACGTCGACCAGAACAACCGCCCCGACTACGACACTGTCCTGCAGGACATTGCCGATTACGTCCTGAACTTCAAGATCGAGTCCAGAGAAGCACTGGACACTGCCCGCAATTGCCTGATCGACACCCTCGGTTGCGGCCTTCTTGCCCTGCGTTTCCCCGAATGCACCAAACACCTGGGCCCCATCGTCGAAGGCACCGTCGTGCCTTTTGGCGCTCGGGTGCCCGGCACCAGCTACCGCCTCGACCCGGTGAAAGCCGCATGGGACATCGGCTGTATCGTGCGCTGGCTCGATTACAACGACACCTGGCTCGCTGCCGAATGGGGCCATCCGTCTGATAACCTTGGTGGCATTCTCGCGGTCGCCGATCACCTCTCGCAAAAGCGCCTGGCCAATGGCGACGCACCGCTCACCGTCCGTGCCGTGCTCGAAGCCATGATCATGGCTCACGAAATTCAGGGCGTTATCGCACTGGAAAATTCCTTCAATCGCGTGGGTCTCGATCACGTCATTCTGGTGAAAGTGGCGTCGACCGCGGTCACCGCCAAGCTTATGGGCGCAAATCGCGAGCACCTGTTGTCGGCGTTGTCCCACGCGTTCGCCGATGGCCAGGCCCTGCGCACTTATCGGCACGCGCCGAACGCCGGTTCACGAAAATCCTGGGCAGCCGGCGATGCCACCAGTCGGGGTGTGCGCCTGGCCGATATCGCCATGCGCGGCGAGATGGGGATTCCCGGTGTCCTGACCGCCCGGCAGTGGGGCTTTTACGACGTGCTGTTCAGCCACACCAACAATGATCTGGCGCTTAAACCGCAAGACAAACGTGCCTTCAGTTTCTCGCGTCCGTATGGCAGCTACGTCATGGAAAACGTGCTGTTCAAGATCAGTTTTCCCGCAGAGTTCCACGCGCAGACGGCCTGTGAAGCGGCCGTGACCTTGCATCCGCACGTGCGAAATCGCCTGCATGAAATCGACAGGATCGTCATCACCACCCATGAGTCGGCGATTCGCATCATTTCCAAGGTCGGCCCGCTGGCCAACGCGGCTGACCGCGACCATTGCATTCAGTACATGACCGCGGTGCCGTTGGCGTTCGGCAATCTGGTGGCCGAACACTACGAAGATGATTTCCACGCGGCGCACCCGATCATCGATGTGCTGCGCGACAAGATGGTCATCGTCGAAAATCCGCAGTACACCCGCGAGTACCTGGAACCCGACAAACGCTCCATCGCCAATGCGATCCAGGTGTTTTTCAAGGACGGCTCGAGCACCGAAAATGTGTTGGTGGAATACCCGATTGGCCACCGCCGTCGACGCGCCGATGGTATCCCGCTGCTGGAAGACAAGTTCAAGGCCAACCTGGCGACGCGGTTTACTGCTCAGCGCAGTGCCGAGATCTTTGCCTTGTGCAAGGATCAGGCTGCGCTGGAGAAAACCCCCGTCAACCGCTTCGTGGACTTGTTCGTGATCTGACGCCAACCCCTCCCCGGTGGGAGCAAAGCTTGCTCCCACCGGGGGCGATTTTCAGCTCTTTAGCCACTTTTCCACAGGCATTTTGGTGATGGCGAATCCCGCCAGCAGGATCGCCGAATACAGGATCAATTCCCGCGAAATACTGTGCCCTTCATACCAGGCGCCGATGATCACGGCGAACACCGGGAAAATGATGAAAACAAACGACAAAATGATCGGGCTCAGCCGTTTGAGCAGCAGGAAATAAACAATGAATCCACCCACCGACGCCACCAGTCCCAGGTAGAGCAGGGCGCTCCATGAGCGCAGGCTTATGTCGGAAAATACGGGGGATTCAAATTGCAGGCCGGCCACAAATAGCATCAGCCCGGCAATACCGATGGGCAATGTGTTGTAGGTGATCACGCTGATGGCGCTGCCGTGTTTTTTGGTCACCACGTAGCACAGCGCATGCATCACCGCCGCGCCTAGAATCGCCAGCACACCCAACAGCTCCGCGTGATCCAGATGCAGGCCCTGGCCGCGAATGATCATGAACAGGCTGCCAAAGCCGATGGCGATCCCCAACACTTGTGACGGATAGATTTTCTCCCGCAGAAACAGTGCGGAAAAAATCAGGATGAACACGGGCATGCAACTGAACAGCAGCGCTGTCAGTCCGGACGAAACGTGCATCTCGCCGTAGTTCAGCAAGTAGTAGGGCAGGCTGAAATACGACAGCGTGACGAACACGAAAAACCAGCGACTTTTCTTCGGAAACAGCAGCGGCTCACGACGCATCAGCGCAAAACTCAAGAACAACGGAAAGGCAATCAGGAAGCGCAGGCCCGCAGCCGTCAGTGGCGGCACACTTTCGACCGCAATCTTGATCCCCAACCAGGTTGTGCCCCAGCTCAGGCAAACAATCAGGAACAGCGCACTGGTCACCCATGCGGCCATCCGTTGTTTCGCAGTGCTTGAAGTGGCAGGTATGGCAATGGACATGATGTAGCTCCCCTGAAAGCTGGAATTGACCTGATGGCGGAATAGGTCTATCCCTGATTGAACCTGTTTCAAGCACGCTATTCGGGGTTGCAATGACTGTCAAAGTAAGTATTGCCATGGTGTCAATCCTGCGCGACGGCCTCGCCAATGGGGTGGGCGTGAAATACAAACGCCTGGCCGACGCTGTTCAGAAAGGAATCGAAGAAGGGTTGATCGATGCGGGTAGCAAGCTGCCGCCCCATCGGCTGCTGGCCGATAGCCTGGGTGTCACCATCGGCACGATCAGCCGAGCCTATGGCGAATTGGAGCGAGTGGGATTGGTCGTCGCTCGTGTAGGAGACGGCACTTACGTCCGTCAACGTGGGATGGAACGGCCGAGAGACAGCGGGTTTCGTAATGTCAGCGATGAACCGCAAGTCTTCCTCGATATGAGTCGGAACCAACCAATCCCGGGGCAGGACGCTGGCTTCCTGAGCCAAAGCCTGCAAGCGCTGGCCAATGATCCACGCACCTTGCAGCAGTTGACCGGGTATACCGCTGAGAGTGGTCTACTGAGGCATCGGGAGGCCGGTGCGCGGTGGCTGAGTCATCAGGCATTTGTCCCGAGCGCCGAACAAGTCGTGTGCGTCAACGGCGGCCAGCACGGCCTGTTATGCGCGCTGATGGGCTTGCTCAAGGCTGGCGACACCCTGGTGACTGAGCATCTGACTTACCCAGGATTGATTGGCGTCGCTCGCCAACTGGGGATCAAGCTGATTGGCGCCGAGATGGACGGCGAAGGATTGCTGCCCTCGGCGCTGGAGGACATTTGCCGTCAGCATCGGGTGTCTGCGTTGTATTGCACGCCGACCCTCCAGAATCCAACCGCTGCAGTGATGTCCGTCCCACGAAGGGCGGCGATTGCCGAAGTATGTCGGCAGTACAATTTGTTGATTTTCGAAGATGAGGCTCACGCCGTTTTGGCACGACAACGCCCGTTGCCGCTAAGTGATTTCGCCCCGGAGCGCTCGGTGTTGATCGGCAGCCTGAGCAAAGCGGTTTCGGCGGGTTTACGGATCGGTTTTTTACATGCGCCACAACCGTTGATCGGGCGTTTGCACGCGGCGGTTCGTGGGACAAGCTGGATGGCGAATCCATTGGCAATGGAGGTGGCGAGCCGATGGATAGAAAACGGGACCGCCGAGCAGCTGTTGGGTCAGCAGATTGCGGAAATTTCCCGGCGCAAAGAGCTGGTCAGTGGCGCGCTGGAGGGGCTGGTCTATACGTCCCATGCCCACAGTCCGCACTTCTGGATCGAGGTGCCCGAGCCTTGGCGGGCCTCGCAAATCGCCGCTGAGCTCAAGGAAAAAAACTATCTGGTGGCGACAGCGGAGGCGTTTGCGGTGGGGCATGCGGCGGTGCCGCAATGTATTCGGGCGAGTGTGTGTAATTCGGCAGGGGATGATCGGTTGCTGGTCGGTGGATTTCAGGCGTTGGCAGCGGCACTCAACGAGACTGTGTGATCGTTCATCTTCGGAACGCCGCCCGGGGCGGCGTTCCGACGATGGCGGCCTGGCAGGCAAAACAGAATTATTTGAAGCGCCGCTCCACGCCTTTCTCCACCAGAATTTTCGCCGAGATCTCCTCCACCGAAAAATGCGTGGAGTTGATGTGCGGAATGTTCTCGCGGCGGAACAGGTTTTCCACTTCGCGCACTTCGAATTCGCACTGGGCGTAGCTCGAGTAACGGCTGTTGGGCTTGCGCTCATTGCGAATCGCGGTGAGGCGGTCGGGGTCGATGGTCAGGCCGAACAGCTTGTGCTGGTGGGCGCGCAGGGCCGCCGGAAGTTGCAGGCGTTCCATGTCGTCTTCGGTCAGCGGATAGTTGGCCGCGCGAATGCCAAATTGCATGGCCATGTACAGGCAGGTCGGTGTCTTTCCGCAACGCGACACGCCGACCAGAATCAGGTCGGCCTTGTCGTAGTAGTGCGTGCGTGCACCGTCGTCGTTGTCCAGGGCAAAGTTCACCGCCTCGATGCGCTCCATGTAATTGGAATTGGTGCCGATCGAATGGGATTTGCCGACGGTATAGGAAGAATGCTCGGTCAGTTCCTGCTCGAGCGGCGCCAGGAACGTCGAGAAAATGTCGATCATGAAACCATTGGAGGTTGCGAGGATCTCACGGATGTCCTGATTGACGATGGTGTCGAAAATGATGGGCCGGAAGCCGTCGGTTTCGGCGGCTTTGTTGATTTGTTGTACCATGGCCCGCGCTTTATCCACGTTGTCGATGTACGGTCGCGTGAATTTGCTGAAGGTAATGTTTTCGAACTGCGCCAGAAGGCTTTGGCCGAGGGTTTCGGCTGTGATGCCGGTGCCGTCGGAAATAAAGAAAGCAGATCGTTTCATTTGCACCTTGGGCCTTAAGCTAGTGACGAATCTTGGATATGATAGGCGCGATTTGCTGGCCGCCAGTGGCCCGCATTCTCACTTATTTTCCAGGTCCAGGCCATACAGCTGGCAAACGCTCCTTTTGAGCAGCCGGCTTCTGAGCTTTTCCAACACAGTTAGTGGAGAGATCACCTTGGTAGAGTACGTAGTTTCCCTCGACAAGCTCGGCAAAGACGACGTTGAGCACGTGGGGGGCAAGAACGCATCCCTGGGCGAGATGATCAGTAACCTTGCAGGTGCCGGTGTATCGGTGCCCGGTGGCTTTGCCACGACAGCTCAGGCTTATCGTGATTTTCTGGAACTGAGCGGCCTTAACGATCAGATCCATGCCGCCCTCGACGCCCTGGACGTCGACGATGTCAACGCCCTCGCCAAGACCGGCGCCCAGATCCGTCAATGGATCATGGAAGCCGAGTTCCCCGAGAAGCTCAACGCCGAGATTCGCACCGCGTTCGCCACGCTGTCGGCCGGCAACCCTGACATGGCCGTGGCCGTGCGTTCTTCCGCTACCGCCGAAGACTTGCCGGACGCCTCCTTTGCCGGTCAGCAGGAAACCTTCCTGAACATCCGTGGCGTCGAAAACGTCATTCGCGCTGCCAAAGAAGTGTTCGCGTCGCTGTTCAACGATCGCGCCATTTCCTACCGTGTGCACCAGGGCTTCGATCACAAGCTGGTGGCCCTGTCGGCCGGTGTGCAGCGCATGGTTCGTTCCGAAACCGGCACCGCTGGCGTGATGTTCACCCTCGACACCGAGTCGGGCTTCCGTGACGTGGTGTTCATCACCGGCGCTTACGGCCTGGGTGAGACCGTTGTTCAAGGCGCGGTGAACCCGGATGAGTTCTATGTCCACAAAGGCACGCTGGCAGCCGGTCGCCCGGCCATCCTGCGTCGCAACCTGGGCAGCAAGGCCATCAAGATGATCTACGGCGAAGTCGCCACGGCCGGCAAATCGGTCAAGACCATCGACGTCGACAAGGCTGATCGCGCACGGTTCTGCCTGAGCGACGCCGAAGTCAGCGAACTGGCCAAGCAAGCGATGATCATCGAGAAGCACTACCAGTGCCCGATGGACATCGAGTGGGCCAAAGACGGCGACGACGGCAAGCTCTACATCGTTCAGGCCCGTCCTGAAACCGTGAAGAGCCGCACCCAGGCCAACGTCATGGAACGTTACCTGTTGAAAGAAACCGGCACCGTGCTGGTTGAAGGTCGCGCCATCGGCCAGCGCATCGGCGCCGGTAAGGTCCGCATCATCAAGGACGTGTCCGAGATGGACAAGGTCCAGCCAGGCGACGTACTGGTTTCCGACATGACCGACCCGGACTGGGAACCGGTCATGAAGCGCGCCAGCGCCATCGTCACCAACCGTGGCGGCCGTACCTGCCACGCGGCGATCATCGCTCGCGAGCTGGGCATCCCGGCCGTGGTCGGTTGCGGCAACGCCACCCAGCTGTTGAAAGATGGCCAGGGCGTCACCGTTTCCTGCGCTGAAGGCGATACCGGCTACATCTTCGAAGGCGAGCTGGGCTTCGACATCAAGAAAAACTCCGTCGATGCCATGCCTGATCTGCCGTTCAAGATCATGATGAACGTCGGCAACCCGGACCGCGCCTTCGACTTCGCGCAACTGCCGAACGCAGGTGTGGGCCTGGCCCGTCTGGAGTTCATCATCAACCGCATGATCGGCGTGCACCCCAAGGCGCTGCTGAACTACGCCGGGCTGCCGCAGGACATCAAGGACAGCGTCGACAAGCGCATTGCCGGCTACGACGATCCAGTCGGTTTCTACGTCGAGAAGCTGGTTGAAGGCATCAGCACCCTGGCTGCTGCGTTCACACCGAAAAAAGTCATCGTGCGTCTGTCGGACTTCAAGTCCAACGAATACGCGAACCTGATCGGCGGCAAGCTCTACGAGCCGGAAGAAGAAAACCCGATGCTGGGCTTCCGTGGCGCTTCGCGTTACATCAGCGAATCGTTCCGTGACTGCTTCGAACTCGAATGCCGCGCCCTCAAGCGCGTGCGCAACGAGATGGGCCTGACCAACGTCGAAATCATGGTGCCGTTCGTCCGCACTCTGGGCGAAGCGAGCCAGGTCATCGATCTGTTGGCGGAAAACGGTCTGAAGCGTGGCGAAAACGGCCTGCGCATCATCATGATGTGCGAACTGCCGTCCAACGCCATCCTGGCTGAAGAATTCCTCGAGTTCTTCGACGGTTTCTCCATTGGCTCCAACGACCTGACCCAACTGACCTTGGGCCTGGACCGTGACTCCGGCATCATCGCGCACCTGTTCGATGAGCGTAATCCGGCGGTCAAGAAGCTGCTGGCCAACGCCATTGCCGCGTGCAACAAGGCTGGCAAGTACATCGGCATTTGCGGTCAGGGTCCTTCGGACCATCCGGACCTCGCCAAATGGCTGATGGAGCAGGGCATTGAAAGTGTTTCGCTGAACCCTGATTCCGTACTGGAAACCTGGTTCTTCCTGGCTGAAGGTCAAGCGCAGGGTTGATAGTGTGAACGGGCCGCTCACTGTAGGAGCAAGGATTGCCCGCGATGGCGTCATCAAAATCGCCATCGCCAGCAAGCTGTGCTCCTACGGGGGGTAGCCGTTTTTGAGTTTCAAGTAGGGCGGGCTCCTCTGGATGCCGCCCTTTTTTGTGCAAGAGCATTATGCAAAGCAGCAGCAACCTATTTCCTGTCGCCCTGATCAGCGCCGAGCGGCGCGGTGATCTGAGCGAAGACGTCTATCGTTTGAAACCCGCCAACAGCCCTGACGGCACCGTCGAGCTGGCGGTGACGCGGCTCGGCATGGCGGACGAGTCGTCCGTGCGCGGCGTGCCGGTCATTTTGCTCCATGGCAGCTTTTCCAATCGTCGGTTCTGGTTTTCCCCGAAAGGGCTGGGTCTGGGTGCGTATCTGACACGCCTCGGTTTCGACGTATGGATTCCGGAGATGCGCGGTCACGGCCTGTCTCAGCGCAACCAGAACTATCGCAAGAACCGTGTTGCCGACTACGCCCGTTACGATCTGCCTGCCATCGGCGCGTTCGTGCACGAGCAGAGTGGTCAGGCGCCGCACTGGATCGGCCATTCGCTGGGCGGCATCACCCTCGCGGCGGCGCTGGGTGGGCAGTACATTGACGAGTCTGTCGTGGCTTCTGCAGCGTTTTTTGGTACTCAGGTCAGCCGCACCTACTGGCCGCTGAAAATTCCGCCAGTGGAGTGGAGCGGACGCTTCATTCTCAAGCGTTTTGCCCAACTGTCCGGTTCTCGCCTCAAGCGCGGTCCGGAAGACGAGCCCATCGGTCTGGCCCTGGAAAGCATGCGCTGGTACGGCCTGTTCGGGCGTTTTGGCGACGCGGACAAGGACTGGTGGGCAGGGCTGGCCGACGTTCACGTGCCGGTGCTGACCGTCAGTGCCGCGGGCGATCATCAGGACCCGACGTGGGCTTGCCGCAAGCTGTTCGATCAGATCGGCTCCGAGAACAAGCAATTTATCAACCTGGGCCGTGAACAAGGCTTCGGCGACAATTTCGGTCATGTCGAGATGCTGGTCAGCAAAGCGGCCCAGGCCGAGGTCTGGCCGCTGGTGGCGCGATGGCTGGCGGATCAGCAGGCACCTTTAACGGGTCAGAACCCGGATCTGGCCACGGCAAGCTGACGCCAATGCTCTAACAAGGGCATTTCGCTCTGATCGGCTTGCGGCTAAGATATGACGCATCAAGCTGTTCCGGTCACTTTGCGACATCCTCGATTGTCTTCCTCTTTACAGGAGTTTCTCGATGAACCATTACATCACGCCTGACTTGTGCGACGCCTATCCAGAGCTGGTACAGGTGCTGGAACCGATGTTCAGCAATTTCGGAGGCCGTGATTCCTTCGGCGGCGAGATCGTTACCGTCAAGTGCTTCGAAGACAACTCGCGGGTGAAGGAACAGGTCGAACTCAAAGGCGATGGCAAGGTGTTGGTTGTCGACGGTGGGGGTTCACTGCGTCATGCGCTGCTGGGCGACATGCTGGCTGAAAAAGCCGCCAAGAACGGTTGGGAAGGGCTGGTGATCTACGGCTGCATCCGCGACGTCGACATCATCGCGCAGACCGATCTGGGCGTGCAGGCGCTCGCCAGCCACCCGAGAAAGTCCGACCGACGCGGTCTCGGCGACCTGAACGTTGCGGTGACGTTCGCTGGCGTCACCTTCCATCCGGGCCACTACATCTATGCGGACAACAACGGCGTGATCATCTCGCCGAGCCCGCTGAAAATGCCTGAATAGGCACCGTTGGTTCTGGTTTCGAGAATGGGGTGAGGATGTTCGAGGAAGAAAACGCGCAATGGGGGCTGGTGCATGCTCTGGTGCTGGATGGAAAAGGCGGTGCGCGTTCGATAGCCCGGACTGAACTCGACGAGTTGCAGCTGCAGGCCCATGAAAGCCTGTGGTTGCACTGGGATCGCAGTCACCCGCAAACCCAGACCTGGCTGCGTAAAGACAGTGGTCTGAGTGAATTCAGCTGTGACCTGCTGCTTGAAGAAAACACCCGGCCGCGGCTGTTGCCGTTGCCGGATTTCGAGTTGCTGCTGTTTTTGCGCGGGGTCAACCTCAACCCGGGTGCCGAGCCGGAAGACATGGTCTCGGTACGGATTTTCGGATCGGCGCAACGGGTCATTTCCCTGCGTCTGCGTCCTTTGCGAGCCACTGACGAGTTGCTGGTACAGCTTACTGAAGGCAAAGGCCCGAAAACCGCCTCCGAACTCATCCTTTATATGGCGCAGTACCTCACCAACAAGGTGCAGGATCTGGTCAGTTGCCTCTCGGAAGTGGTCGATGAGGAAGAAGAAAAACTGGATGCCGACGAACGGTACACTCCCGAACACGGCGCCATTTTGCAGATCCGTCGCAGGGCAGCAGCGTTGAAGCGATTCCTTGCTCCGCAGCGCGATATTTTCGGTCAGTTGACGCGTATGAAACTGCCCTGGTTTGTCGACGACGACGGTGATTACTGGAACGAGCTGAACAACAGCCTGACCCGTTATCTGGAAGAGCTGGAATTGACGCGGGAGCGGGTGGGGCTGGTCCTGGAGGCTGAAGACCGGCGTTTGAGCGTGCGCATGAACCGCACGATGTATCGCTTCGGGATCATTACCGGGATCTTTTTGCCGATGAGTTTTCTGGCCGGTCTGTTGGGCATCAACGTTGGCGGAATTCCATTCTCCGCGAGCCCTTATGGCTTCCTGATTGCGTGCCTGATGATGGTCTCGGTGGCGCTCGGGCAATGGTGGTTATTCCGACGTTTGCGTTGGGTCTGACTATGCGCCATGTGACCCGGCCAAATTTGATCGCGTCTTTCACAGACATCACGAGAGGTGCGTATGCACGATCCGTTTGAACAGTCTTTGCGCGACATGCTCAAGGCATCACCGTCCACCCGGGACGACGATGCTTGCCTTGGCCGTGTACTGAAAACCGCCAACCGCCAGGTCGGTGCCGGTGATCTGTTCAGCCTGCTGGGCCGCTGGTTGCCCGCGCTGATGATCGCCCTGAATAACGGATCGGCCCACATTTCGCCGGTTTCCCGTCACCGCAAACCTACTGTTCGCACTGCTGATAAGGCTGATTGAATATGGAACTTGATCTCTGGACTCAGAGCCTCGTCACTGCAATGACTGCGTTGTGGACCAAGATTGCGAACTTCATCCCGAACCTGTTCGGCGCACTGGTTGTGCTGCTGTTGGGCTTCGTGGTGGCCAAGTTGCTGGACACTTTGCTCTCCAAATTGTTGGCCAAACTGGGCCTTGATCGCCTGATGGGAGGCACCGGGCTGACCAAGCTGCTCTCCCGCGCCGGCCTGCAGGTTCCGATCTCGACACTGATCGGCAAGATCGTCTATTGGTTCGTTCTGCTGATTTTTCTTGTTTCTGCTGCGGAATCTCTTGGACTTGAGCGAGTCTCAGCTACGCTAGATATGCTTGCGCTGTATTTGCCGAAAGTATTCGGCGCCGCGCTGGTGTTGCTGGTAGGGGTTTTGCTGGCGCAACTGGCCAATGGCCTGGTGCGTGGCGCGGCTGAAGGTGTAGGGCTGGATTATGCGTCGGGCCTGGGGCGAATCGCTCAGGGCCTGGTCATCATCATCAGTATTTCGGTCGCGATCAGCCAGTTGGAGGTCAAGACTGACCTGCTCAACCATGTGATTGTGATTGTATTGATTACCGTTGGTCTGGCTGTAGCGCTGGCCATGGGATTGGGAAGCCGGGAAATTGCCGGTCAGATTCTTGCGGGAATCTATGTGCGTGAGTTGTATCAGGTTGGGCAAGAAGTGCGTGTTGGCGAGGTCGAAGGTCAGATCGAAGAGATCGGCACGGTTAAAACCACATTGCTGACCGACGAGGGTGAGCTAGTCTCTCTCTCCAATCGGATTCTCCTGGAGCAGCATGTGAGTAGCCGCTAATCCGGCAAACCCTGCTAATGTATGCCGCCGCGAAATGTCCTGAAAAGGCTGCGGCGGACATTGACCTGACTGTCGGCCCGACTTGTTTTGAATAAAGCTCAATCGCTCTCCACGCGCTACGACCCCCGCGAGCTCTCTGATGAGGAGTTGGTCGCGCGCTCGCATACCGAGCTGTTTCACGTAACGCGCGCCTATGAAGAATTGATGCGGCGTTACCAACGAACATTATTTAACGTCTGTGCACGATATCTTGGGAACGATCGCGACGCAGACGATGTCTGTCAGGAAGTGATGTTGAAGGTGTTGTATGGACTGAAGAACTTCGAGGGGAAATCGAAGTTCAAGACATGGCTATATAGCATCACGTACAACGAATGCATCACACAGTATCGGAAGGAACGGCGAAAGCGTCGCTTGATGGATGCTTTGAGTCTTGACCCCCTCGAGGAGGCGTCTGAAGAAAAGGCGCCGAACCCGGAGGAAAAGGGCGGACTTGATCGCTGGCTGGTGTATGTGAACCCGATCGACCGCGAAATTCTGGTGCTACGATTTGTCGCAGAGCTGGAATTTCAGGAGATCGCAGACATCATGCACATGGGTTTGAGTGCGACAAAAATGCGTTACAAACGTGCTCTAGACAAATTGCGTGAGAAATTTGCAGGCGTTGCTGAAACTTAGTTCAGCGCAAATATCTCTTACGTGTAGGCAAGTTCTGATAGACTTGCCGCCGAGTTGTCCCCCGGTTTGCGGGACTGCTTCACAATCACCAGATGGGGATTTAACGGATGAAACTGAAAAACACCTTGGGCTTGGCCATTGGTTCTCTTATTGCTGCCACTTCGTTCGGCGCTCTGGCACAAGGCCAAGGCGCAGTTGAAATCGAAGGCTTCGCTAAGAAAGAACAATTCGACAGCGCTCGTAACTTCAAGAACAACGGCAACCTCTTCGGCGGTTCCGTAGGTTACTTCCTGACCGACGACGTTGAACTGCGTCTGGGCTACGACGAAGTGCACAACGTTCGTTCCGATAGCGGCCAGAACATCAAGGGCGCCAACACCGCTCTGGACGCTCTGTACCACTTCAACAACCCAGGCGACATGGTCCGTCCATACGTCTCGGCTGGTTTCTCCGATCAGAGCATCGATCAGAACGGCTCGAACGGTCGTAACCGTTCCACCTTCGCCAACGTTGGCGGCGGTGCCAAGCTGTACTTCACCGAGAACTTCTACGCCCGTGCTGGCGTTGAAGCTCAATACAACATCGACCAGGGCGACACCGAGTGGGCTCCTAGCGTCGGTATCGGTGTGAACTTCGGTGGCGGCTCCAAGCCTGCTGCTGCTCCAGTTCCAGCGCCAGCTGAAGTCTGCTCCGACAGCGACAACGACGGCGTTTGCGACAACGTTGACAAGTGCCCGGACACCCCAGCCAACGTAACTGTTGACGCTGATGGCTGCCCTGCAGTTGCTGAAGTTGTTCGTGTAGAGCTGGACGTTAAGTTCGATTTCGACAAATCTGTTGTTAAAACCAACAGCTACGGCGACATCAAGAACCTGGCTGACTTCATGAAGCAGTACCCATCCACCACCACTACTGTTGAAGGTCACACTGACTCCGTCGGTCCTGACGCTTACAACCAGAAGCTGTCTGAGCGTCGTGCAAACGCCGTTAAGCAAGTTCTGACCAACCAGTACGGTGTTGAATCGTCCCGCGTTCAGTCTGTTGGCTACGGCGAATCCCGCCCAGTTGCTGACAACAAAACTGAAGCTGGTCGCGCTGTAAACCGTCGCGTAGAAGCGCAGGTTGAAGCTCAAGCTAAGTAATTAGCTCGCAGCTCTGAGAAAAGCCCGGCTTAGGCCGGGCTTTTCTTTGTCTGCGATTTGGGTTTTCGGGCGGGGATCAGGCGGTTGGGTGGCGCGAAAAGAACGCAGGCTGGGTACCTTCGACAGCTGCTAAAAAGCAGTTGAGCCCTCCTGCAGGAGAGGTGAGTACCGAGGCTGCGATCTCTTGATCTGGTCACAACCTGCCACAGCACCGATGACCAGGATAGCCGGGCTCCTGAGCTCGAACGCCAGGGCGTCGCCCTCCATTGCTGTCAGATCGCTGCGACATTCCCGCTGCTCTGGCAGTGACGCATTTTCAATCATCGCCACCGGCGTATCCGCCGCCATTCCCCCCGCGAGCAATTGCTCCCGAATCTCGCTCAGCTTCGCCACCCCCATGTAAATCACCAGCGTTGTGCCCCCTTGTGCCAGTGCCTGCCAGTTCAATCGGCTGCCGTCCTGGGTATGGGCAGTCACCAGTGTCACGCCTCGAGCCACTCCGCGCAGGGTCAACGGAATGTCGCATTGCGTCGCGCCGGCGAGACCGGCAGTGATGCCATTGACCAACTCGACTTCTAGACCGCGTTCACGTAGCCACTGGGCTTCCTCGCCCCCTCGACCAAAAATGCACGGATCACCGCCCTTCAGCCGCACCACGCATTTGCCTTGGCGCGCATAACGCAGCATCAAACGATGAATAAAGGCCTGAGGCGTGGAGCGACAGCCACCGCGCTTGCCCACGGGGATGATCCGCGCGTCTGCGCAATGCTCCAGCACAGCGACATTGACCAGATCATCGATCAGCACCACATCCGCTTCCCTCAATGCCCTTACGGCCTTGAGCGTCAGCAATTCCGGATCGCCCGGGCCCGCACCCACCAGCCAGACTTTTGCGTTCATAGGGTTATCCTCAAGAAAATGAAAGTGATCGGCTGCGACAAGACATCGGCGTTAGCCATGCAGCGTCCACAAAAAGATCGCCAGATTCACAGCCAACGAGACCAGTGCCAACGTGCGCCAGACCTTCAACGGCTCGCGCTCCAGCAACGGCCTGGGCCGCACGCTCAAGCTGTGCCGTTCTCCCTGTTCCAGCAGCAACAACCATTCTTCTGCCGTTTCAAACCGATGTTCCGGGGCCTTCGCGACGGCGCGTTCAAGACTTTGCGCAATCCACTCGGGCAGATCGGGCCGATAGCGGCTGGCGCTGACCGGCGCGCCAAAACGCGGACGCTGAAACGCTTCGATTTCACCGTAGGGGTAGTGTCCGGTAAGCAGGAAGTACAACGTTACGCCCACTGAATAGAGGTCCTGTTGCGGCGTCGGGGGTGTTCCACCAAAGGCTTCAGGCGCGATGTAGCTTGGCGTTCCTGGCAGCGCTGAAGGCAGGTCTTCGGACAAGCCCGAACAGTAGGCGAGGCCGAAATCCAGCAAGCGCAATTCTCCGTCGTCCCCCAGCAACAGGTTCTCGGGCTTGATGTCGCGGTGCAGGATTTGCCGTCTATGCAGCATGCCGACCGCTCGCAGCAGCCGTTCAGCCAGTTCCAGCCATTGAGCGAGCGGAACGGGGCCGACGTCAGCGTGCAGTTTTGCCAGGGTCGAACCGGAATATTCACGCATCACGTAGTACAAATGCTGACGCTGGCTGACCCCATGGACTTCAGGAAAATGCCGTCCGGCGACGCGCTTCAGAAACCATTCTTCCGAGAGCAACGCCTGACCGGCCTGGTGATCATCATGCAGTCGCCCCGGCAAGGTTTTCAGCAGCCAGGGCTGGTGTTGCCCATCACGTACCCGATAGAGCAACGACTGCTGGCTCTGGCCAATGACCCCGTCGACTTGCCAGCCTTCAAACGTCTGCCCCGGCTTGAGTGCCGGCGGCAGGGGCCATTGCTGCAAATGAATCAACGCATCGCCAATGCTGGTTTCACCCAGGGCATCGACCCGCACCACCAGGGCGCTGGCATTGTCCTGGCTGCCGGCCAGGTGCGCAGCGTTGACCAGGGTTTGCGCAGCGCTGTGCAAATCCGGTTGATCACGCAGAACCGCAGCGATCACGGTGTCACCGAGTACGGCCCAGACACCATCGCTGAGCAACACGAAGCACTCATCAAGGCGCAGTTCACCGTCAAGAAAATCAACAACCAGGTGCTGATCAAGCCCCATGGCGCGCTTGAGCACGTGCTGCATGCCCGGTTGATCCCAGACATGATCTTCACTGATCCGCTGTAGCTGCCCGGCGTGCCAGCGATAGACTCTGCAGTCGCCGACGTGCGCCAAGGTAAACCGCCTGCCGCGCAGCACCAGCGCACTGACAGTGGTCAGAAGCGGTTGGCCCCCACCATTTGCCTGTAGCCACCGGTTCTGCGCCTGCAACAGGCGATCCAGGGACTCGGCGACGCCCCAGGTTTCGGGGGTGGCGTAGTAATCCAGCGCCAGAGCCTGCAAGGTAGAGCGCGCCGCGAGACCGCCATCGAGGCACTGGCTGACCCCGTCAGCAATCGCGAACAGAAACCCCTTGCTCGCCGCCAGCGTCGGGTCCGGCGTGACCAGGCGCACGGCGTCCTGATTTTCCTCGCGAGGGCCGATGGCGCTGGCTTCGGCGAAACTCAATTGCAGGCTCATGAAAACGTCAGACCCGCGCCGCCGTCACTGCGGCCGAACCCCAGGTCGTTCTCCAGCGACGTTTCACCCCGTGCAGACCAAACCAGGCGAGCACGCCCAGGCTGGCGAACAACCACAACGCCAGCTGATAGCTACCGGTGCTTTGCTTGATCGCGCCCATGCCGGCTGCCAGTGCAAAGCCGCCAATGCCGCCGGCCATGCCGATCAAACCGGTCATCACGCCGATCTCCCGGCGAAAACGCTGTGGCACCAATTGGAACACCGCGCCGTTGCCCGCACCCAAACCGAGCATGGTGCAGACGAACAGGGCCAGGGCCGCATAGGAGCTCGGCAAGTTGAAACCCACTGCTGCAATGCAAATTGCGGCCACCGTGTACATCCCCAGCAGGGTGCGAATACCGCCGAAACGATCCGCCAGCGCCCCGCCCAACGGACGCATCAAACTGCCGCCGAATACGCAGGCGGCGGTGTAGTACCCGGCAGTGACCGGGCTGAGGCCGTATTGATCGTTGAAGTAGCCGGGCAGGGCGCTGGCCAGGCCGATGAAGCCGCCGAACGTCACGCTGTAGAAAAACATGAACCACCAGCTGTCCCGGTCACCCAGCGCTTTGAAATAGTCCGACACCGACTTGGCTTTCGGTCGCTCTGGCGCGTTCTTCGCCAGCCACGCGAAGACGATGAGCGTCAGGATCAGCGGGATCAGTGCGAAGCCGAATACGTTGCTCCAGCCAAACGCCGCTGCCAGCACCGGAGCGATCAATGCCGCGAGCACCGTGCCGGAGTTGCCCGCACCGGCAATGCCCATGGCCTTGCCTTGATGTTGTGGTGGATACCACTGCGAAGCCAGCGGCAGGGCCACGGCGAAAGACGCGCCGGCCATGCCGAGAAACAGGCCCAGGATCAGCGCTTGCTCGTAAGTGTGAATGCCGAGTTTCCAGGCGCCGAATAACGCGCAAATGACGATCACCTGACCGATCAGCCCTGCAATTTTGGGTGACAGTCGATCAGCCAGCAGCCCCATCACAAAGCGTAAAACCGCCCCGGCCAGAATGGGTGTCGCAACCACCAGCCCGCGCTGTTGAGTGGTCAGGTGCAGGTCTGCGGCGATCTGCACGGCCAATGGCCCGAGCAAGTACCAGACCATGAAGCTCAGATCGAAATAGAGGAAGGCCGCGAACAGTGTCGGGGTATGGCCAGATTTCCAGAAGCTTGAATTCATCGCGCACCTCAGCTGTTAAAAGGAGTCATGAGCTAACAGATGGCACGCCGCAAAACGGCCGCACCACCGGCCCCTTTTTCAAGGGGCCAAAACAAAAAAACGCCGCTACCGGATTTGCCATGGGCAAACAGGGTGAGCGACGTCTTTGTCGTAGGTGGGGCAACCGCCGTTGGTTACCTGTGAGAATTACTTAGCGAGATTTGTGCCAATAAGCTGAGACCGTGTGGTTTCCATCGCGAGCAAGCTTTGCTCCCACACCTTTTGTGATCACACCAATCCCTGTGGGAGCAAGGCTTGCCCGCGATGAGGCCCTCACAGTCACCACAAAACCTCAACCCAACAACTCACTCATCGCAATAATCTGCTCCGCCACCTGAATCAGCTTCTGCTGCCGGCTCATGGCCTGGCGGCGCATGAGGGTGTAGGCGTCCTCCTCGTTACAGTCCTTCATCTTCATCAACAACCCTTTGGCCAGCTCTATACGCTTGCGCTCGGCCAGTTGCTGGTCTCGGGCATGCAGTTGAGCGCGCAGCGCCTGATCGCTCTCAAAACGCGCCATGGCCACGTCCAGGATGGGTTGCAGGCGTTGTGCGTGAATGCCCTCGACAATGTAGGCGCTCACGCCGGACTTGATCGCCTGACGCATCACGCCGGGATCGTGCTCGTCGGTAAACATCACGATCGGCCGCGGCTGGTCACGACTCACCAGCACCACTTGCTCCATGACATCGCGGCTCGGTGACTCGGTATCGATCAGAATCACATCCGGGCGCACCGTTTCGACGCGTGAAGGCAAGTCAATGGTCAGCCCCGACTCGTCGATCACCTCGAACCCGGCTTCAGTCAGGGCCGCTTTCAGGCGGCCGACTTTTTTCGCGGTGTCGTTGATCAGCAGGATACGCAACATGTTCGCAATCTCCTGTCAGCGGCTGGCAAATCGGTGCGAGCTATTGCTCATGGCGTGCAGTTTGAAGCTGCGGGCATAACCCGCCGGGTCAGAGCCGTCCCAGTGCTTGCCGTCGATCAACTGGCTGCTGCGCATGTCGTTGTCCCCGACCGCGACACCTATACCAAGGGCTGCCTCGCGATACACGTCCAATTGCTGTACCTGACTCGCCACCGCCAGGTAGTCCGGATCGTCATGCAACAAGCCCCAGCGACGGAACTGGGTCATGAACCACATGCCATCGGACAGATACGGCAGGTTCACCTCACCCCCGGCATGGAAACGCAAGGCATGCGGGTCTTGCCAGCGATGACCGAGGCCGTCGTCATAGTCGCCAAGCAAACGCGGCTCGATGCAGTCCAGCGGTGCATCCAGATACTGCGGGGCACTGAGCAATTGCGCGGTACTGCGGCGGTTGTCGGTGCTGGCCTCAATGAAACGGCTGGCCGCCAGAATCGCCTTTACCAAAGCCCGGGCCGTATTGGGATATTGCTCAACGAATGAGCGGGTGCAGCCGAGCACTTTCTCCGGGTGATCGGGCCAGATGGTCTGGGTCGTCGCCAGAGTGAACCCCAGGTTCTGTTTGACCGCACTGGCGGACCACGGCTCGCCCACGCAGAATCCGTCGATGCGTCCCGCTTGCAGATGCGCAACCATTTGCGGTGGCGGCACCACCACACTGTCGACGTCCTGCAAGGGATGAATGCCCTGACTCGCCAGCCAGTAATACAGCCACATCGCGTGGGTGCCGGTTGGAAATGTCTGGGCAAACGTGAGTTTTGGGCGACTTTGGTGCACGTGGCGATCCAGTGCTTCAGGACTGGTCACGCCCAAGGCCTGCAAGCCATGGGAAAGATTGATGCTCTGACCATTCTGATTCAGGCCCATCAGCACGGCCATGTCGGTCGACGCCACGCCACCAATCCCCAGGTGAACCGCATAAATCAAACCGTACAGGCTGTGCGCGGCATCCAGTTCACCACTGACCAGTTTGTCCCGAAGGTTGGCCCAGGACGCCTGGCGCTTGAGGTTCAGGGTGAGCCCGTACGGCTGGGCGAAGCCCTGTGTCGCGGCGACCACCACTGAAGCGCAGTCGCTCAGCGCCATGAAACCGAGGTTGATGTCGGTCTTTTCCGGGGCGTCGCTACCGTTGACCCAGGCCAGCGGGCCAGCTGATGGTTCATTCATCGAGTGTGCACCTTCCAAAAAAATGGCGTCGTCCAGGCTTCCTGCGCGAGCAAGGCCGAGTGACGACGCCATTGTCCTTCCACTCATTCCGACGTTGGCATGAGCGCTGATAAAGGTGTTGGTGCAAGGCATATGCCAGCGAGCGGTCCATCAGCATTTCATCAGGATTTAAAGCGCTGCGTCTCGCATCCTGCCGCCCATTCCAACGCTGCGTTGCAAAGGAGGCCGGTGTGCAGATCCAGTGCGATTGCCCCATGACATTGCCCGATGTTCGCCTCAATGATCGGGTGCTGCACCTGCGTGTCGCCGATGAACCTGTGCGCCTGACATCAAACAACAGCCCATTGTCCTGTTCGCTGCCCGCGGGTTGGCAGGGATTGATCGTGATGGACGGCGCGGCAGAGCTGAGCGGCGGCGATGTACAGGTGTGCGCGATGGCAGAGGCCACCCTGGTGAAGCTGCAGGTCTTTATCGACCTGGGAGATACGCTGATCACCAAGGTCTCGCGCCCGTTTCCCTGGGCCGTGCTGGCGGTGGCCGATGAAACCGCCCGATGCGACAAGGCGCTTGAGCGCTGGTACATCGAACAGGCGCTGGCCGGGAGTTCCGCTTACCAGGCTTTTGCCCGCCAGCTACGAAACAACGAGAGCTACGGGCTGGTTCGATTCCTGGTCGAGCAGGGCACCCACAGCGAAAAGCTGTCTGCACTGGCGCAGCGTTATGGCGTCTCGGTATCGCACTTTCGCCGGTTGTGCCAACACGCGCTGGGGAGTGCGGCGAAGCCTGCATTACGCGGCTGGCGAGCGGCTCAGGCGCTATTGAACATGAGTCTTGAAGACGGTTCGCTGACAGATGTGGCACTGGAATTCGGCTACGCCTCGTCTTCACATTTCTCCAAGGAAATCCGCGAGCTGGTGGGTTTCTCACCCAGCAGTCTGGCGGACATCACCGACCTTTCAAGCAAGTGAACCGATGATTTCTCGCTTTTTCCCCGTGTTTTTTTTACCGGCGCTATTAAGCGCTGCACTGACCCTCGCGCCAATGCATGCGGGAGCTCGGGACAATGCCTACGTGGCTCGCGAGCAAAGCGTTCGGACCTTCTTTACAGAGTTGTCCGGCCCTCTGGGTAAAACGGTTGTGGTGAGCAAGGCCGCCGCCGCGAAGCGGATTTCCGGTGAGTTCGAACTGGGCTCGGCGCAGAAGACCTTCGAAAGAATCGCCGCTCAAATGGGCCTGATCTGGTACAGCGATGGCCAATCGATTTACGTGTATGACGGCTCGGAAGTCAAAAGCTCGATGGCGTCTTTGCAAACCCTGACCGTCAACCGACTCCAGGGCTTCCTGAAACAGTCCGGGCTGCACGATGCCCGCTACCCGATGCGTCATGACGGCCTGCGCACGTTCCACATTTCCGGGCCTCCCATCTACGTTGACCTGGTGATGCAGGCCGCGCAGCTGATGGATAACCAGCGTTCGGATTTGCTGCTCGGCAAACAGCAGATCGGCGTCATTCAGGTGCAAAACACCTTTGTCGGCGACCGTAAATACGAATTGCGCGATGACCAGGTCACGATTCCTGGCCTCGCGACCGTGATTGAGCAACTGCTGCGGGGCGAGAAGAGTGAGGTCGAACCCCAGTTGGCGCAAAACACTGCGCAGACGTCACAGGGCCTGATGCCCGCGTTTCCCCTGGAAGGCCTCGCCACTGCGTCTTCATCGGATGACCCTGCAGCACCGCGCATTCTTGCGCGGGAGATGGCGGCGGGGAATATCCGGGTGGTGGCCTATCCCGACACCAACAGCCTGCTGGTCAAGGGCCTGCCGGAACAGGTGCGTTTTATCGAAAACCTGGTGACTGCGCTGGACACGCCGAAGCGGCATGTGGAGTTGTCACTGTGGATCATCGATCTGCACAAGGACGAACTCAATCAGCTGGGCATCGAATGGCAAGGCGCGGTGAAAGTCGGTAGCCAGTTTTCCGCGTCCCTCAATGCCGGCTCGGCGACCACGCTCGACGGCGTGTCGTTCGTCGCGCAGATCATGGCGCTGGAGCGTACCAGTCGCGCCAACGTCGTTGCGCGTCCCGTGATCCTCACCCAGGAAAACGTCCCGGCGATTTTTGACAACAACCGCACCTTCTATGCGCCCTTGGTTGGCGAACGCACGGTCGAGTTGCAGCACGTGACTTACGGCACATTGATCAACGTATTACCGCGTTTCGCCAAGGTCGACGAGATCGAGATGTCGCTCAATATCGAAGACGGCAACGAAGTCGAAAGCGCCGGTGATGGCGAGCGCCCGAATGCCTTGCCGACGGTTGGCCGCACGCGCATCAGTACGGTGGCGCGAGTCCCTCATGGCAAGAGTCTGCTGGTTGGCGGGTTTACCCGCGACGATCACAGCGAGCAGATCGGACGTATCCCGGTATTGGGCTCGATCCCGTGGATCGGAAGGCTGTTCAGTTACCGCCAGAACCGCTCGGCGAATACCGTGCGGGTGTTCCTGATTCAGCCCAAGGAAATCACCAGCGAACTGCAACCGGACAGCCTCGACCCAGCCACACGCTTGATGACTCCAGAGCAGCATGAGCGCCTTCGGCGTTCCTATTTACGCGCAGGACAGAACTGATGTTGCCGATTGGATCAGCCGGCGGACGGGCCGCGCAAGCCCGACTGAACAGCGAAAAAGCCGCTGAACACCCTCAGCCGCAACCCAATGCCGACGTGGAAACAGACGAGACCGGCACGTCCGCTGCTACCCAGCGCTTTGTGCAGATGAGCGATGAAATGTCGGCAGCATTGGCGCAATTTCGAGGCCGGCGACATTTTGAGCTCAAGTCCGAGTCGATGACCGAAAGCTTTGAACGGGTGCTGGATGACGACACTGTCAGCAAGGCTCGGCAGCTGTTCAGTCTGGCGCGGCTGGGGGACAAACCCGTCGCGTGGTTGCTGCAAATGGCGCGCAGCCTGTTCCCTGATGACAGTGACCTGGCCCTGGTGCTGCGTGAGCTGCTACGTCGTAAAAAACTCGACGCGGGCACGCGTCAACGGCTCGAAACCCTGTTGCAAACGGTGCTCGAACAGGGCTCGCCAAAGCGCATGAAGGCCGGCATCAACGCTGCCTTGAAGGCGCGAATGTTCGGCAAGGCGATTGCCGTGCGGGCGGGGTTCCTGCGTGAAACCTACCGGGATTTTCTGGAATCCGACGACGGTCCGGTCAGTTGCTATCAGGACTGGATCGCGACGTATGGCGAGGCCCGGCGCATGACCGTCCTGGCATTTATCGAGGCAGCCTTGCTGACCGACATCAGTGCTCAGGACCCCAGTTGCTCGCGCAGGGAATTCGGCGAGTTGCTGACCCGGCTGACGGCTCTCAAGCGCCTGCGCTCGGCGGAAACCGGGTTTATCACAAGCGTGCTGGGTGACCGGCTGATCTGCCAGCACAACGCTGAGGAGCGTGACTGGCTGGTGTTCCTTCTCGGCCTGCTGACGTATCCCGATGAGCTCGACCAACTGTTACTCGGTGCTTTGGGCGAAAGCGTTGTTCTGAGCCAGCACCGTGAGCGCTCGGCGCTGCTGCAAGTGATACGCCGGCTCAGCCTGCAGCTGCCACTCGAGTTGTTTTGCGATGAAGAAGCACCGCAGCGTCTGGCGCAGTTGTTCAGTCAATTGGCGGACATACCCTTCGCCCACGAATGCATCGAACGACGTCGCCTCGCCGCTGGTTTTCAAGGACTCTGACTCTCCATGTTCAATCAATTTCTACGCAACGTCAGCGCGCGCCCGGAACTGCTGATCCTGACGTTGATGGTGATGATCATCGCCATGCTGATCATCCCGCTGCCGACCGCGCTGGTGGATTTCCTGATCGGCCTCAACATCGTCATTTCGCTGCTGGTGTTCATGGGTTCGTTCTACATCGAACGCATCCTCAGCTTCTCCACATTCCCGGCCTTGCTGCTGCTGACCACGCTGTTTCGCCTGGCACTGTCGATCAGCACCAGCCGTTTGATCCTGAGCCAGGCCGACGCCGGGGACATCATTGCCTCGTTCGGTGAGTTCGTGATCGGCGAAAGCCTGGTGGTTGGCTTCGTCATCTTCTCAATCGTCACCATCGTCCAGTTCATCGTCATCACCAAGGGCTCGGAACGGGTCGCCGAAGTCGCTGCTCGCTTTTCTCTGGACGGCATGCCCGGCAAGCAGATGAGCATCGACGGTGACCTCAAGGCCGGTGCCCTGACCGCTGAAGAAGCCAAGGAAAAACGTAGCGTACTGGAGCGCGAAAGCCAGCTGTACGGCTCTTTTGACGGCGCAATGAAGTTCATCAAGGGTGACGCGATCGCCGGCATCATCATCATTTTCGTCAACTTCATCGGCGGCATGGCCATTGGTGTCGGGCAGATGGGCATGGACATGTCCACGGCCCTGTCGACCTACACCTTGCTGACCATTGGCGATGGTCTGGTGGCGCAGATTCCTGCATTGCTGATCGCCATCGGCGCCGGTTTCATCGTCACCCGGGTCAATGGTGATGACAGCAATCTTGGGCGCAACATGCTCGCACAGATGCTCGGTAACCCATTTGTACTGGGGGTGACGGCGGTGCTGGCGGTGGGTGTGGGGTTGTTGCCGGGCTTTCCGTTGATCACTTTTTTACCGATTGCGGTGGTGTTGGGGCTGGTGGTGTTTTTCCGGCACCGCAAGGCTTCAAGACTTACCGGGCCACCGGTTGAATCCAGCGCCTCTGTCGCCACACCAGGGGAGGCGTCAACCGAACTGGGCCTGTTGGAAGACATCGACAGCATTGCCACCGAAACCGTCCCGCTGATGTTGTTGGTGCCCACTTCACGCCTGCACGAGCTCGACACCGCTCGCTTGGCGGTGCGCTTTCGCAGCCAGTTTTTCGTCGACTACGGACTGCGGATTCCCGAGCCCCAGATACGCGGCAGTGACGCTTTATCCGCGCATCAGGTGGCTGTGCTGATCAATGAAGTGCGCGCCGACCAATTCGACATTCATTTCGATCATTGGCGGTTACTCGACTATTCGCCGGAACTGGAGCCGTTAGGTTTTTCACTGGTACGAGGCGCCGACGGTCATCAGCGAGGGGGGACCTGGGTTACCGCCGATGACAGGGAGCGGGTGCAGCAGCTGGGCTATCAACTGCGACCGGCCTACGACGAATGCTACCGCTGCCTGGTGACGTTGCTGGCGCGCAACATCCAGGAGTTTTTCGGTGTGCAGGAAACCAAGCAGCTGCTCGACGAGATGGAAAACCGTTACCCCGACCTGCTCAAGGAAGTTTACCGCCACGTCACCGTGCAGAAGATCGCCGAGGTCCTGCAACGGCTGATCGGCGAGCGTATTTCCGTGCGCAACATGAAGCTGATTCTCGAGTCACTGGCCCATTGGGCCTCGCGAGAAAAGGATGTGTTGGCCCTGGTCGAGCACGTCCGTGGCGCGATGGCGCGCTACATCAGTAACAAATTCGCCCACGGCAATGACCTGCGCGTGCTGTTGCTGTCGCCGGAGTTTGAGGACGTGGTGCGCAAGGGCATTCGGCAAACCTCGGGCGGCAGCTTCATCAATCTCGAACCCGCCGAAGCGGAAGAGTTGATGGACCGCCTGAGCGTCGGTCTGGACAGCCTGCACATTGCACAAAAGGACATGGTGGTGCTGTGTTCGATTGATGTGCGGCGCTACATCAAGAAGCTGATCGAAGGAAAGTTTCGCGAACTGGACGTGATGTCGTTCGGCGAAATTTCCGAAACGATCTCGGTCAACGTTATCAAGACGCTGTAAGGAAACGATCTTTATGAAACACCTGGATATTGCCGAACTGTTGCGCGAAGCACTGCGGCACAGTGGCTGCACCGACAAGCAGTTGGGGCACTTCGACAGTCACAGCACTATCGAAATGCACATGAAGGATTTGCCCGCTATCAACGTCGTTTATGTGGATGAAGAGGTGTGGGTATGGGCCAGTGTGACGGAGATAGGGCCTCAGCTTCTGAGGCATGCAGCCGCCGATTTGCTGCAGATTTTACTTCAGGGCTGCCCCTGGTCCCGCAGTGGGCAATTGCACCTGTGCGATGTGGAAGGACAGCTTGAACTGCGACTTCTGAGCAATGAAAAGGCCCTGAGCGACGGCGAGCATTTCGCCCAGGCCCTGGACCACTTCGTTGCGGTGCTGGAAGAACTGTGCGGCATCCTGCGCCTATGAATGCCTGGCTGGAGCGCCGCGCCGCGCACCCGTTGCGCCTGAGCGGCCCCTTGATCGAGGCGGCATTGGTCGACGTGGTCATCGGCGAAGTGTGCGAGGTGCGTCAACACTGGCGATCATCGCAACTCGCAGCACGAGCCCAAGTCATTGGCTTCAAGCCAGGCGTGGTAGTGCTCAGTCTGCTGGGGGATGCCCGAGGGCTTTCCCGGGAATCGATGATTGTGCCGACAGGCTCGGTGCTGCGCCTTGCCTGCGGTGATGCGTTGCTCGGCAGCGTGGTGGACCCTCACGGCAACATCGTTGAACGCCTGGCGCCGACTTCTGCCGTTCGCGAACAGGACTACCCGGTGGACGCCGAGCCGCCTGCGTACCACCAGCGTCGGCCAGTCGCCGTGTCACTGACCACCGGCATCCGCGTCATCGATGGTTTGCTGACCTGCGGCGTCGGTCAGCGCATCGGTATTTTTGCGGCCGCTGGATCGGGCAAGACATCGTTGATCAACATGCTGATCAGCCACACCGAAGCAGACGTCTTCGTCATTGGCCTGATCGGCGAGCGGGGACGCGAGGTGACCGAGTTTGTCGAGCATCTGCGCCAGTCCGACAAGCGCGCACGCTGCGTGGTGGTGTTCGCGACCTCGGATTTTTCCTCGGTGGATCGTTGCAACGCAGCGCTGCAGGCGACGACCATCGCCGAGTATTTTCGTGACCAGGGACAACGCGTCGTCCTGCTGCTGGACTCGTTGACCCGCTACGCCCGGGCTCGCCGTGATCTGGCGTTGGCCGCTGGCGAAGCGCCGGCTCGACGCGGCTACCCGGCGTCGGTGTTCGATGCCTTGCCGCGCTTGCTGGAACGGCCCGGTGTGACCGCCAAAGGCAGCATCACTGCCTTCTACACGGTACTGCTGGAAAGTGACGATGAACCGGATCCGATGGCCGAAGAAATTCGCTCGATCCTCGATGGGCACGTCTACCTCAGTCGTGATCTGGCCGCCAAAGGGCATTTTCCAGCCATCGATGTGCTGCGCAGCGTCAGCCGCGTCGCGACGCAAGTGACCAATACGCAGGTCCGGCAACTGGCGTCTTCAACGCGAGACGTTCTGGCGCGCCTTGAGCAGCTGCAGATCTTTCTCGACCTCGGGGAATACACCCCGGGCGCCAATGCAGCCAATGACCACGCCATGCAGCGCCGCGAGGCCTTGGACCGGTGGCTGCGTCAGCCGACGGACGAATGCAGCGAACCGGAAGTGACCCTGCGGAGCCTCAATGAACTCATTGCCTGATACACGCCGATTGTTGAGTTTCAGCGAGAGGCGCCAGCGACGTTTCGAGCAGGTGTTGATGCGCACGCAGCAGCAGTTGCAACCGCTGCGTCAGGAGCTCGCGGATTTCGCCGAGCAGGCCGCCGCGCTGCACAACCTTCTGGCCAGCCATCGCGCTGAAGATTGCACGCTGGATCACGGGCAACTGCTGGCGCTGTTGCGACGTCAGGCCATCATCCGCCGGCAGATTCATGTGCTGCAGCTGGAGCGCGACCGCGTGGAGCAGCAGTGCAGACAGGTCGATGAAACGTTGCAAACGCAACGCGAACAACTGCGTTGCGCTCGGCAAAAACACGACAAATATGAACGGGTTGTTCAGCAAATGACGCGTGCGCAGAAGCTTGAACGTGTGCGCCGGGAAGATCGGGAAGTGGAAGACATGGCCGGAGTGCAGCGATGAGTGAAGTGTCCGTGGTGCCGCAGTTATCGGTCCTACCCATTGAGTCAGGTGCTGAGGGGGACGTTGAAACGCTCGAAGAAAAGCTCGTTCCGGTTGAGGAGGAGCAATTGCCACAAGGCGTGGCGGACCTGGTCGCAGCAATGCTCTGGCGTCAACGACCGTTGACCGCAATGTTGCGCGGGGAAACACTCCAGGGCCGTGCGCCAGATCAGGGCGCGGGTGAGCGTCTGTTGCAAGAGCCGCGCACACAGCCGGTGGCCCTCGAACAACTGCTGACACTGCAACGTCTGCACCTGGCGGTCTCGCAGGTCGACAGGCGCGTGATGCCCGCCCCAAAACCTGAGGTGGCGATGCCTGCACCGCCACCGATCGAAGTCAGGGTAACGCTCAATGAGCCCGTGACGGCTGATCTACCCTTGCCGCCAAGCGAGCCGGCAATCCCCGATCGCCCCATTGAATCCCCTTCGAAAACACAGCCTTTCGCTCATGGCCTGAGCAACACCCCGACAGTGGTTTTGCCCGCCACAGCGCCGGTCCCGGTCCCGGTCCATAGCGCGGCGCCAGTCCCAGGCCCTGCATCGCTGCCGTTGCCACTGCCATTGCCCAACATTGCCCAGGAAAAAGCCCCGCCGCCGAACCGTGATTTTCTCCAGGTTCCGTTCCACAAAGGCGCTACCAACGGTCAAGTCACGATCACCCGGCTGCCGGGTGAGTCAGTACAAAACCTGGTGCTCAGCCCCAGCAGTGCTCAAGTCTTTGAACACCTGCGCGAGCCATTTGAACAGGTCCGCAATGCCCATTGGCAGCTGAACGACAACCCGAATCAACAACAGCATCAAGGGTCACACCCATCGCCTGATGACGACCAGGAAGAACCATCGGAAACCCTTCCGTGAGAGCGCTCGCATTACGCCGCGTCGATGAACTGATGCATGCCCGAACCCAGGCTGTGCAGCGCTGGCTGAGCGCGGGCCACCGCGTCGGATTGGACGTGCCTCAGGCGCTGTCTGGTTATCTACGGTTTAGCGTCAAAGGCGAGCGGGGCGGCTGGCAGGGCCTGATTCTGGCACGTGACTGGCTGCATCATTCGCTGCCGCAATTGGCGTCACTGCTGACGGTCGAGTCCTCGCTGACGAGCATCGCCTCTTTGTTTCGAGCGGTCCCTCGACCGCTGCCCCAGATGCTGGACGAACTGCACTGCGCCAGTCTTTTGGACATTGAATTGATCGAACCACAGGTCTTGCCCGTGCAGGCGTTGCCCTGGATCGAAACCGTTGCGGGTCGGCTGTGGGTGGCGGTTCTGCCACCTGAGCCGTTGCGACAAAAATCACCGCAATCACGTACATGGCTGAGGGATTTGCCGCTACGCCTGCAACTGATTCTGGGGGGCAGTGACATCAGCCGCGCAAGCCATGCACGCCTTGCGCAGGGTGACGTGCTGCGGATCACTCAACTCACTCACCAGTGTCGGCTGGCGAACTACAGCATCGGCGTTTTCTCGTTCAAGAAAGAGGGGTTACACATGGAATTCACGGTTGACGATCCAAGCCGACTACCTGGCAGCGACGGCCAGCTGGAGCAGCTACCGGTTCGTCTGGAGTTCGTTCTGGCCACCCACGACATCGAACTGGGCACCCTGCAAAACATTATCGCCGGCCAACTTATCCCGCTGGCCGCTGGCACCGAAATGCACATCGATGTGCGTTGCAATGGCAAGCATGTAGCGTGCGGCGAACTGGTGCAGCTGGACGGTCAACTGGGTGTCGAATTGCTCGAGGTTTATCGGACTGTCACCGATGAATGACGTCTCACTGATTGCGTTGCTGGCCTTTGCTTCGCTGCTGCCATTCCTGGTGGCAGCGGGCACCTGTTACATCAAGTTTTCCATCGTGTTTGTCATCGTGCGCAACGCGTTGGGCTTGCAGCAGGTGCCGTCGAACATGGCCCTTAATGCGATCGCACTGATGCTCGCGATTTTCGTGATGACGCCGGTCATGAAGCAGGGCTACGGCTATTACAAGGACGAGCAGGTGGCTTTCACCGACATTGAGTCCGTGGTGAGTTTTGCCGAGAACGGCCTGGGTGGCTACAAGGACTATCTGCGCAAATACACCGATCCGGAACTGGCGCTGTTTTTCGAGCGGGCGCAAATGGCGCAGGATGAAACCGAAGCAAGCCTGCCTGACGATGAGGCGCTTGAGCCGTCGCTGTTCGCCTTGTTGCCGGCCTATGCGCTGAGTGAAATCAAAAGTGCATTCAAGATCGGTTTCTATCTGTACCTGCCCTTCGTCATCGTCGATCTGGTGATCTCCAGCATCCTGCTGGCTCTGGGCATGATGATGATGAGTCCGGTGATCATCTCGGTACCGATCAAACTGGTGTTGTTTGTGGCGCTGGATGGCTGGGCGCTGCTGTCTACCGGGCTGGTCAAGCAATACCTGACCCTGCTGACATAGGCGCGCGCGATGAACGATCTGGTTTATGCCGGCAACAAAACCCTGTACCTGATTCTGCTGATGGTCGCCTGGCCGATCATCGTCGCGACGGTGGTCGGGCTGGTGGTCGGTCTGGTTCAGACCGTCACTCAATTGCAGGAGCAAACGCTGCCCTTCGGCTTCAAATTGATGGCGGTCGCCGGGTGTCTGTTCCTGTTGTCCGGCTGGTACGGCGAGACCCTGCTGGATTTCAGCCGCGAAGTCATGCGCCTGGCGTTGAGTTAGGCCCATGACGGTGACACTGTTTTTCGATCTGTACGCGCTGATGGCCGCAGCGGTGCTGGGGGTCGCTCGGCTGGCTCCGATTTTCTTTATGTTGCCGTTCCTGAACAGTGGCGTGCTGACCGGTGCGCCGCGTCAGGCGGTCATCGTGCTGGTGGCGCTGGGGTTCTGGACGTACGTCGGCGTACCACTCCCCGCGCTCGATGGACTGGCGTTCTTTGGCCTGGTGTTGCGCGAGGCCGGTATCGGTGTGTTGCTGGGGTGCCTGTTGTGCTGGCCATTCTGGGTGCTGCACGCCATGGGCAACCTGATCGACAACCAGCGCGGTGCGATGCTCAGCAGCACGGTAGATCCGGCTAACGGCGTCGATACCTCGGAACTGGCGAATTTTCTGCAGCTGTTTGCAGCAGCGGTCTACCTCGAAGGCGGAGGCATGTTGTTGATGCTGGAGACCGTGGGCCACAGTTACCGCATCTGCGCGCCGGTAAATGGCTGTGTCGTGAACCTACCCTCGATCATCAGTTTGCTCGATGCCCTGGTCAGCAAGACATTGGTGATCAGCTCCCCGGTGGTTGCCACGTTGCTGATCAGCGAGGCGCTGCTGGGATTGCTGTCGCGCTATGCGCCGCAAATGAATGCCTTCTCGGTATCGCTCACGGTCAAGAGCCTGGTGGCGCTCGTGGTGTTGATGCTGTATTTCGGCGCGCATCTGCCGGATGAAATCCTGCGCATGGGGGTTAAATCCCACTCGTTGGAGCACTACCTGGAAGCGGAGGGCCGTGATGTCGTCCAGCGCCTCCAAGACTGAAAAGCCCACCAGTAAAAAGCTGCGCGATGCCGCGCGCAAGGGTCAGACCTTCAAGGCCAAGGACCTGGTGGTCACCTGCCTGACGATGTGTGGCATCACCTACATGGTGTTCAACAGCTCGCTGCTGGAAGTCATGGAGGTCTATCGGCGCATCATCGCCAGTGACTTTGATGCCGACCTGCAAAAGTACTCGGCGACGCTGGTGCTGGTGGGTCTGAAGGCGTTACTGCCCCTGCTGCTGGTGTGCGTCCTGACCAGCGCGTTACCCGCGTTGCTGCAAAGCGGTTTTGCGCTGGCCAGTGAAGCCTTGAAGCTCAATCTCGGCGCATTGAACCCGATCAATGGGTTCAAGAAACTGTTCAGCCTGCGCACGGTAAAGGACACCGTCAAGGCGCTGCTGTACCTCGGCAGTTTCGCCCTGGCGTTGTGGATAGTCTGGGTCACCCAACGGCAACTGCTGTTCGCCCAGTTGTATGCCCAGGCACCGGATCTGTTCGCGATCTGGGGGCGTTTACTGCTGGTACTGCTGCTGTCGTTTCTGGGGTGCGCGCTGCTGATCGTGGTACTTGATGCGCTCAGCGAATACTGGTTGTTCATGAAAGACCAGATGATGGACAAGGACGCAGTCAAGCGCGAACACAAGGAGCAGGACGGCAATCCGCAGATCAAAAGTCGCCGACGTGACTTGCACAGGGAGTTGCTGTCGGAACAGGTCAAGTCCGATGTGCGCAACTCGCGCATGATCATCGCTAACCCGACGCACATCGCAATCGGCGTGTACTTCCGTCCTGAAATCACCCTGCTGCCCTTCATCTCCCTGATGGAAACCAACCAGCGCGCGCTCGCCGTGCGGGCGTATGCCGAGGAGGTGGGTGTACCCGTCATCAACGACGTCGCTCTGGCACGACGGATCTTCAAAACCCACCAGCGTTACAGCTTCCTCCAGGTGCAGGAAGTCGAAGAAGTCCTGCGCCTGCTGATCTGGCTTGAACAGGTCGAACAAGCCTGATCCCACCCATTTTCCTTCCACCCGAACGCCGACATGAGCGCTATTTGGCAGCGTGCAGGCCGGCGCTTTGGCTCAATGCAGGCGTCAGCGGCGCTGACGTTTTTTCAGGAGTGTGGCTGATGAGTCGCGACAAACAACACGATGAACAAATGGCGCTGCAGATCGTCGATGCAGTGCTGGCGGGCGCGCCGTTGAAGGACGTGCAGGGCATCAGTGATGAACACATGGATGGCTTGTATGCCTTTGCCTACCAGTTCTATGAGCAGGGGCGGCTGGACGATGCGGAAAAGTTCTTTCACTTCCTGTGCATCTACGACTTTTACAACAGCCATTACTGGATGGGCCTGGCCGCCGTGCACCAGCTCAAACACAACCATCAGAAAGCAATCGACCTGTACGCCATTGCGTTCGCTCAAGGCAAGAATGAGTACCGGCCAATGCTCTATACCGGCCAGTGTCAACTCGCTTTGGGCAGGGTCGGCAAAGCTCGGCTGTGTTTTGAGTATGTACTCGAGCAGGCCCCTGAAGACGATCTGCGAAAACAGGCCCAGGTCTATCTGGATGCCTTGAGTCGAATAGAAAAAGACTGTTCGGAGGACACTGAACATGAGTGAAATAAGAAGCACATCCATGCCGTTTTCAACAGGTGCACACGGACGTGCCGAGGCGTTTGAAATCTACGGGAAAGCTGCCAGTCAGGCGGCTAGAACGGTTGATTACCAGAAGGCCGGTCAAGAGACACTGGCGGGTTTGATGTCGGTGAACTACGCGGGAGAGCATGGTTCCTCCGCCACGGTTTCGGGGCGCCCACAGCTTCATGCGCCACCTCCGAGAGCGGATGGCAACAAGCAGGAAACCAACGGTGACCTGTTCACGCTGTTGATGGCGATGATCAGTGAGTTGTTCAGCGAGGTTGACGTCAACAAACTGAAAAATCGCCTGTCAATGTTGCAAGCCATGGCCGGCGCGAAACAGCAAGGTCATGACAAGCTGAGCGCTGAATACCGGGCCGCTGTCGATGCGTTGGCGGCCGCAGAAGATGCCGTCGGCGGCAGTCAGGAAAAGCTTGAGAAACTGCATGAGCGTGTACAGCACTTCCAGGGGCTGCTCAATGACAGTGAAGCTCGTCTGGCCGAACTTGATCCAGAGTCGCCGGAACATGAAAAAGAACTGGCGCTTCGCGATCTGCTCAAAGGCGATCTGGCGAGCCACACGCAGACCTTGCAAAAAGCCGTCGATGCACACGTGAAGCTGATCGAGAGCGCTAACGCTGCGGCAAAAACCTTGCAGGGCGCGACGGTAAAAGTGCAAGAAGCCGGGCTAGGTGGTCCTGCGATCAAAGAGGCGCAGGAAAAGGCACTGAGCAGCAGCGCGCAGGCATTGCTCAACCGATTGAAGATCATCGAGCTGTTGGGTGAGTCGGCGCAGAACAAGGAAGAACTTAATCAGGAGCTGTTCCTTGAGCTGCAAGCCAGGCTTCAGGAACACATGAAGCTGGAGTCGGATAAGTACCTGGAAGAGGTGCGCAAAGCCGAGGCCCTGCAAAAAACCATGGGCTGCATCGGTACCATTGTGGGCGCCTTGTTGACCGTTGCGACCATCGTCGCCGGTGTGCTTACGGCCAACCCGATGCTGATCGCGGTGGGCGTCATCGGTGCTGCGTTGATGATTGCCGATGCGGTGATCAAGGAGAACACAGGGGTGTCGTTCATGGCCGAAGCCATGAAACCCCTGACCACCGTGATGCAGGAGGCCATCAAGCTGTTTACCGACCTCTACACCAGGCTCTTGATCGGCCTTGGTGTTGACCCTGAAACGGCGAAGGACATCGCGCAAATTGCCGGCATGATCCAGGGGATCGCCGCAACCTTGGCGGCCGTTGTGCTGGTGGCTATTGTCGGGGTTGCGGTGATCGGACCAATCGTCGGTGCAGTCGCTTCGAAACTGGCGTCAGTGGTTGCTCAGGCTGCGCCTGCGGCGATGCAGGCGCTCAAGCAAGTGGCATCGTCGTTGGGCAATACACTGACCCAGTTGCTGACGCAGCTGCGCAGCTTCATCAGTTCTGAACCTGTGGCCCTGGCTCGCTACGCGGCCAATCTTGAAATCGCCCAGGCGGTCACAGAGTTCGGCAGCGTGGCTGTACAGGGAGGGTTGCAGGTCGCCAGCGGCAATCATCAGGCCAAGGCCGCTGAGCATTTGGCAGATGTGCGGGTGCGCATGGCGATCAGCGAAGAAATCACCTCCTATCTGACTCGCCTGGTCGAGGACTATGGCACTTCGATGCGGGATAGAACCCGACAGATCGAACAGGTCTTTGCGGACATGCAGCGTAGCCATTCGGTCAATCTGCAAATGGTGCGTCACGTTTGAAATCAGAGATAGAAGGAGTTCGTCATGTTTTCGATTAGCGCTGCACAGCCTCCGGCTCAGACCAGGGAAATTGATCCGCTGGATGCGGGTCTCAACGAGCTGGTCGCCCAAGAGCAGCATTCGAAAGATCGCAAAAACATAGCGTTGAGTGACCCGGGGTTGCTTGAGGTCATCGCGAAGAACCAGATTCTTGAGACCCGCGGCGTCACCCCGACAGCGGCCCAACTGGAAAGCGCGATCAATGCTTACCCACCCTCGGCGTCCGATTGGCAAGACTTCGTCGCGGCCACCCTCATACAAAAGGAAGAGGTGCGCGACAGCCTGGCGTTCGACCCCGGCGCCTGGGAGAAACACGCCAATGTATTGGTTGCCGCCATCATCGCGCTGAACATCGCACGGGTGACCAACGCCGAGCTGCGCGGGCACTTCAGCATCATGGCTGCCGATGCCGCCAAGTCTCAGGGTGCTGCCATTGTGGAGTCGGGAAAAGCGGCACTGTACAGCGCCATTACAGCCGCTGTGGTGTCCGGTGCAATCGCCGGCTTTGCCATGGTTAAAACCTTTCAGGGACAGAATCTCAAACATGCGGATATCAACCTGCATAAGCGCAACTCCCTGGATGCCAACACCATCGAGCGAGACTTGAAGCGCGATCGGGCGATCGATGAGTGGAATCCCGAGACAACTTACAAAATTCAGGTGTTCGACGATTTCGGCAGGCCAAAAATCGTGGACTTCAAACCCCAGGGGTCTGTCCTGACACCTAAAGAGCAAGCCTGGTTTAACGCTGAAATCCTCAAGGCCCAGAAGGTCGGTCAGACGTCGGATTGGCTGAGCCAGATCGGCGCGAAAGGCATTGAAAAGAAACTCGAAATCGGTCGCGCGCTCAATGCGATGTCCATGAGTCTGAGCCAGGTGGTGTCGAGCATCGTCCGCATGAAGGAGCACGCTGCGAGGGAAGAGGAGGTGCTGCAGCAAAGCGCGCAGAACACGCAGAAAAGCCTGAGCGATGAGGTCGGCCAGAAAGACTCGGCTGATGCGGCGTTGCTGCAAAAGTTGATGGACATGGTGATGCAGCTTTTCCAGTCCCGCATTGAAGTCATAGGGAAAGTCTGAGCATGAGAATACCTGATAACTTGCAGCCTCCCGGGCGCCCATTCAACGACTGCGGCGACGGAATGAACGCTGGCGCACCGGTTGAGCTACCGTCTGATGTTCCAGTGGGATTCACGCTTGCCCAATCGCTTGATCGATCGTTGGCAGTGCTCGCACGCCACCTTGAAAGCATGCTCAGGTGTCAGCCGAACATCATGAAAGTAGCGGTTGAACTGTTGAGTGGCGGTACGGCAGAAAGTGCAATTGCAGAGTTTGTTGAGCAGGTTGAGCTCAAGCGCATGCGATCTAAACTTTGGGCTCAGAAGTTTAGTGACTGCTGTTCGGTGATGAGGGGGGTGATCGGCACGCTGACAGATCAGCAGCATCAGCAGGTGGTACACGAGCAAAACCGTATCTTGAGTGAACTGCACAACATTCCCGATCCCGTTCCCGCAGAGGTGGCAGATGCATTTGATGCCATTATCAATTCGCCGAACGACTTCTTTGACAAGCTGCTTGAACTGATCAACCTGATCAAAAACGGTTATCTGGCCGGTTATGAGCACCTGATTAAGGCTTACTCGGATTTCTTTTCAGACTTCAATAAAGAAATCACTGCAAAGATGAAAGAGTGGATCGAGGGCGCGAATGACGGCAAAGAGGTCAAGCTGAATGCGGGTCAGATGCGCTCGGCGTTGCAGGCGCTTATTCAGAAGTACTCACATCCAAACCCGGCATCCGTATTGTTTCCGGCGCCTGGCATGGACGGAGCAACCAGAGAAGAAGCCGACAACTGGCGCAAGGCGCTGGGGCTTCCGGAAAGCTGCCTTAAGCGAAACGCCGATGGCACTTACAGTGTGGTCATGGACATGGGGCCCCTGACGGTCATGTTGGGCAGCCTCCCGACAAGTGGAACTTGGGTCACTTGGGACACTGCAAAATTTCAGGCATGGCAAACCGGATTTAATGCACAGGAAGAACGATTGAAAAACACGTTGCAATCGTTCACGCAGAAGTATTCAAACGCCAATTCTTACCATGACAATTTCAACAAGACGCTGTCGTCGCACCTGAACCAGTTTGCCGACATGTTGAAGGCGATGTTGAATTTCTAAAGTGGTAGGTTGGCGTTAAAGAAGAAGATACTACTATTAACGTGAAGCATAATGTCTGCTCGTTTGAGTTGTTATTGTGCCTTTGTAATTTTTTTTGCGGGTGTCGAGGATGCAGAAGAGTGATCAGGAAATCGAGCGGAAAGTAATTGAAATATTAAATGAGTGTTTTTTTGTGGGCCGGAACGCGATTGAGACAAACTCGCGTTTAGTGGAGGATTTATATATTGATTCTATGGGTATTGTGGAAATTATAATTAAGTTGAATGAAAAATTTTGTACGGAATTGCCACCTCTTGAAGTGGCACAGTGGTGTAGCGTTTCAGATATTTGTTTTTCTCTGATGGCGGATAGAGATAAGCGATGCAGATGAGGAGTCAACAAGAGTTAAAATATTTCGAGTAGATTGGTTGAGTTGTAAAAGATGTGGTTGGCTATTGGTGAGTGTTTTTTTACGGATACATGGATATGACACCTGCTGGGTTGTTAGTGCGAGAGATATGTGAATATTTAAATGTTGATGTTCATTCGAGTGATTTAGGGGTGGTCTTAATCGAAAAGGACGGGCAGCAATGGCGTATTGATGCTGCAGAAATTGGGCAGCGCCTAATTATTTCTAGTGACCTTACTACACTAGAGCTCGAAGGGTTTGCCGCTGATTACTATTTGAGTATGAATGCAAATTTGGAACTGATGAGAGGAGCTTGGATTGGGCTTGGTTTGGATAAGGTTTTAAGGTTGTATCATCAAGAGTCGCTGCAGGGTTTGATTGCTCCGCAAGTCGTTAAGATATTGGAGCGTTTGGTTGGGCTGCATCGGCATATCATTGAAAATAAAATTTGAAAATAACATTGTTTAGAAGGTGGTGCGGTGCCAAATGCATTGAGGTCGACTGTTTATACTGCTGTTAATTTGAATTTTATTGGTAAGACGGAAAGTCTTGATGGTTCTCACGAGTTATTTGTGAGGAGTGAGCCTGGTTCACCAATAGCCGAATGTGCGCTGGAATTTCCAGAATTTGACATTACAGCAGATCATGTGAAATTTACCGCTGGATGGAAGTGTGTATCCTTTCTAAATTACGAGAGTAGCCTGCAAGAGAACGTGGGGGCTTCTTGTTTTAATATTCCTAGTCCTGGAACACGGGAAGTTTTTTTTCAAAAGATATTCAAGGACTCGGTATTTGATAGTCAAGGGGTTCGTAAAGAGATTGGATTTGAGATTCTGAAGCAGGCGCGGCAAGTCAGTCAGAGAATGGATTCTTATGTATCCACGAAAAATATTGTTGAAAACCAACTTTTTTGTATGGATTATCAAACGTTTCAAGGTTTGACCTATCTGCATCCGCGTGACGAATCATACAAGTCTGTGCTGTCTGATAGTGAAAAGGATATTAACGTTTTTCTTCCGGGATACGCTACTGGCGACAGATATACTTTGATCTCTGCAGCCCTTATCGAGCCTCGTCTGAAAATATCTATTGGCTATAGCGAAAATAATCAATCTGAAAAAGTCAGTGCGGAAGAGGCAGTGGCTGTCATAAAAGAAGCGTTGCTGGCAAATGGTGAGCCGTACCCTGATGAGCGCATCTCATTACTTTCTTATAACGGACCCAGTCTAAAAAATGCTAGAGAAAGCCTCGATGAAGCTGCGACGCGCGAACATTTTTTATATCAGTCTGGTTATTCATCTCCATTGGCAGACTCAAAATATGTGGATGCGCATATGTTCCATATATCCGTTACTACGGAAATTTTGAATCGTTATTTTAGTGGTGAGAATGAGTTTGATAAGCAGAGTAAGCATTTAGATATTCGCCAAAAACTTCATGCGTTGGTATCTCCTGAGGACAAGGCAATTATTAATAGGCTTGCAGATGATGTGGTTGAGAGTCAAGGTATTAAAAAAGGTTCGATAGCGTTATGGGTTGCTGATCGTGAATATGCAAATGAACGAGAGGCGGAAGCAATTTCCAGACCCGCCATGTTCGAATTGATTGCAGATGCGTTTGAACAAAGTGGTCGTGATGTTTATTTTATTGCTGATACTTATTTTAATAATGAAAAAAAGAATGATGGGGCCGAGGTGGTAGTTAATCGACAACCGTATCGCCCTACCTCGAGACCTCATGTTGGGCGGTTTTGGGCGGCTGAAATCGACGGAGAACGCTTGTTGGCGCCGAGGCAAAATCAGTGGTACTTCATGGATCGCCTGTTGCAAACTATTGGTGGGGGGCTGGTAGGTATACGAAGTGGGGCATTAGAGCCATTTGCGCTTATGGGGCATAATATAGTTTATCTTGAGCATAAAGGGATGTTCACACCTGAGAGGCACGCCAGTTGGCAGGGTAACATTCCATATAATCGGTTGATAATAACAAATACAGTTGGTTATTTAGAAGGCAATACTGAGTTGAAGCTGAGAAACCTTATTCAGCAAAATCTTTCTCGTGTGGTGGTTGAAAGAGACAAAACTGATACAGGCAGGGAACTCGCTCGGCGCACTGAAAAGGAGATTGGTTCTATTATGGATGATATTCATGATGGCCAGATAAGTAGAAAAGAAATGCAGTTGCTGGTGACCATGGCCAAGACGGGCGACACGGCTATAGGTGCTGCCAAAAAAATATGGCCAGAGCATGTCGCGCTGTGCGTAAAACAATAGTCGAAGTTTTAATATTGCATTTGAACTTGTAAGGAGAGCACGTGGCGTCGTAGTTAGACGCCATGAGCATCGGTTTCTATTTGGCTGTGTCGCACTCAGCTCCGGAAACCGGCAAGTAATAGGTCCTACGAAGACAGTCGCTTTTGCCTACGCCTTTATAAGGTTTTTCCTACTTATTCATCCCGCTCGACTTCCTATAGTCCCGTCGCTTGTCATCACCAAGCCTGGCGACGCTCAGGCTTGATCGCGATTCAGTACTTTCTATAGAGATTCTCCGCGTATGGACAGTGCAACTGATCAAACGCCGTTCAGGTCGTTCGTTTTTGGCCAATGGCTGCTGCAAAGCGATGGAACGCTGATGCAAGAAGGTAAAGGAATACACGTCCCTCCCAAAGAACTGAGTGTGCTGCGGCTGCTGCTCGGATCGGCCGGCACGGTGATCAGTAAGGATCATCTGCTGGATGCCGTATGGCCCGAGGCCGATGCTGCCGAGGAGTCGTTGACGCGTTGCATTTACGCATTGCGCAAGTTGCTCGAGAAAAACAAGGGCTTCATTGCCACGGTCTACGGTCAGGGTTACAGGTTCAGTTGTCCTGTGGTTGAGCTCCGGTCACCTGACGAGTCGGCACTCGCGGCGCCGTCGCTCGCGGTTCTGCCCTTTCGTGGCATGGACGAGGGTGACGCCCTGGACTTGCAAGAGGCGATGATTCGGCAGTTTTCTTCGATTTTCGACACCGTTGTACGGGTTATGCCAGCCAGCCTGACGGCGGCTTATGACTATCCCGTTGACGCGCAATACCTGGTGTCGCGGTTATCCCCGGATTATTACTTGAGCGGCCGCTGTATTCGGCAGGGTGAGTTGGGGCAATGGTCGATCGAGCTGATTCGTGGCGGTGATCATGCGCTGATTCATGGGCAGGTTTTAGAGGGCGGTGGCCTGGATACGCATCTGGGGGAGTTGGCCTGCCAAATTGCGCAGCGATTGCCCGGAGTACGCATTGTGGGCACGGCTTGTACATCGTACCCGGCTGCAGTGGCCTACCTGAACGGTGTGTGCAGTGTGCAGCGGCACACCCCTCAAAGCCTGCGCGACGCGATCGTGCAGTTTCGGCAGTGCTTGCAGTTGACGAGTCGCTATACGCCGCCTCTTTGTGGGTTGGCTGATGCCTGGTTGGGGCAGGCAATGCTGGGTGTCTGTGAGCAGGAACTCGCGGTCGAAGAGTCGGAGTCGGCCATCTCCAAAGCGTTGTTACTGGACCCTTGTTGCACGCAAGCCTTGTCTCGTCTTGCCCTGCTCACCAGTTTGCGTGGTTGCGAGGATGCGGCGCAGGTGCTGTTCCGTCGATGCTTGCTGGCCTCCGATCAGGCAGACATTCATTACTTTCACGCCTGGCATCACTGGTTCTGGCGGCGTAACGATCAAGCGACCCTGTGCATTGAAAAGTGCTTGCGGCTGGACCCCGATTGCGTGCGGGCGCAGGTCCTGCAAGTGCGTATCGCGATGACAGGCAACCCGCAAAACGCGGCGCTGATGGCACGCCAGCGTCTGCAGCAAGGCGCATCGGGGCATCCCTTGCTGGTGATGTTGCATGCGGCGACATTGGCGTATTTCGGTCAGTACGAGGCCGCCTGGTATGAGCTTGAACGGGCCGCGTTAACTGACATCGCAGTCGGCGAGCAAGGCCTGGCCGCCTGGAATGTACTCTTCGGGGTCAACCCGCTCACTGCGCGCAATCAGTATGCGAACTGGCTGCGTTCGGCGCGCTCTCGAACGGTCGCTGTGTTGCCTTTGCCGCTATGGCCTGGCGGGGTGGAGGGAGCGTTGGTCTCACCACGCTGGAGATCGTTGCAGCGGCAAACACCGGTCTCCAATTCTCCTGTACGGCAGGTGGCTTCGTTCGGCAGTGGAATGCGTCAGGCATGACATGGCAGCGAGCAATAGGTTTGTTGGTGTTTACCTGTCTTGGGATCGGGCAGGCGCACGCGTTCTGTTGGGGGAGGGCCGGTCAGTTGCACGGGATCGAGCCCGAACTGCTTCAGGCCATTGCCGACGTGGAATCGCAGCAACGCGCAGACGCGATGAACACCAATGCCGACGGTAGTCGCGATATCGGGCTGATGCAGATTAACAGCTGGCACCTGCCTCGTTTGCATACCCAAGGGATTACCGAGCAGCGGTTGCTGGATGAGCCCTGCCTCTCGGTTGAAGTAGGCGCTTCGGTGCTGGCCGGTTTTATTTCCCGATACGGCTACAACTGGACGGCCGTCGGCGCGTACAACGCCGGCAATGCTCCGGACCGCCAGACAGCACGCCTTCGCTACGCGCAAAAGGTTTGGCAGCGTTATCAGGTGTTGACTCGCAAGGTCGCCGCCACAGGCGTGGAAGGGTAATTCTGATCGAGAGCATTCGCGATCAGCAGAATTCGATCAGGATCATCCAGCTTGATGTTTTTAGGATGGGGGCTCACTCACGGTCTGGAGTCTGAATGGTGACGGATATGCCGGTTCCCCCATTGCAACCTTGTGTGCTGCGGATTTTGAACGGTCCGTTGCAAGGGTGCGAGTTCCCGATCAGTGAGCCACGCACTTTGTTCATCGTCGCACCGCTGAACCTTCTGGGAGACGCGAAATGCCCGCTCAGCGTGCCAGCGGATGCGATCTTCGTTCCTCTGGAACACGGAGGATGCAATTTCGAAGTGCTGCTGGATGAAAGCGGCGTGCAGGTGCGACTGCTCGATGAGTCGGCACAAGCGCGGCACCTTGTTTTTCAGCGCAGCGAACACGTGGGCGGTTTGCACATAGGTTTACATGCGCACGATCAGCGTTGGGAGCCTGAGCATGTTGCTTTACAGCCTGGCCCCTTGCATCAGGACGTCGCTCGTCGGTGGCCGCGAAAAACCTTCGTGAAATGGCTCAGTGGCGGGTTGGCGCTGAGCTTGCTGGTGGCCTCGGTCGGCGTGTGGTCGGTACCGGTGCACGCCCCCGAAACCGATGTACGCCAACTCATCGCCGGCGCCAGCGCCGAGGTTGAGGTCGTGCATGGGCGCGACAAAACGGTGTACGTCTTTGTGGCTTCCGAACGGGACGCTGGCTGGAGCCGGCAGGTGCTGATGCGCAATAACCTGCTGAGCGCCAAAGTGCTGGTGATGGATCAGGAGCGTCGTCGGCTGGAGAAGCTGCTGGTCGACCATGATCCGCAACTGGCCTGGCACTCACTGGACCTGAAGAACCCCTCGATTCCGCGGCTGCTGGTCAGTGCGCAGCGCAATGTGCTCTCGCCTGATGTTCAAACACGGTTGCTTGAGGTCGTGCTCCAGGCGGCGCCCTATGCCCGGGATGTGGCGGTGCAGATGCAGGATGACCATTTGCTGGCCGATCTCGCCGAACAGGGTTTGCAACGTCTGTCGCTGGGGTTCAACCGTGTTGAGTACGGTGACAGTGTCACGTTCGCCGTCGCAGGCAACTTGCAGGATTCCGAGTTGGCGGCGGCGCGCCATTACGTCGACGGGTTTTACCGGCAATGGGGTGATCGCTACGTGCACTTCACTGTCGAGCTCAAAGACGATTCGCTCAAGGGCAAGTCGTTCCAGACCGGCCCTCAGGGCTTCATCAAGACGACTTCATCGTCTTGGCATTTTCCGACAAAACTGTAGAAGGTGATTTATGGCTGGCCCTGGTATCGACTTCCCGATTCAATTCCCCGATGACTTCCTTGGTCGTCAAGCCGAAGCATTCGAAAACGGTGCAAAGACCCTCAAAGAGGCGCTGGATGCAGCGCTGGTTGACCTCGAGAACGACGCGTCCGATCCAGGAAAACTCGCGGCTTACCAAGCGGCGTTTTCCTCCTATACCGTGTTCCGAAACGCCCAGACCAACACGATCAAGGGCTTCAAGGACATCGACATGGCGATCATCCAGGCGGCTCGCTGATTTTTCCCGACGGGTCATCGTCGCCTGGCGATGGCCATTTTTGATGAGTGTCGTGCATGTCTATCCAAAGCCTCTCTTCTTCTTTTGTCGATCGGACCGCAATCGCCGAATTGCGCGGCCCTCAGGAAGGTCCGACGGTGTCCCTGGAAAGTCGTTTACTCGACGCCTTCGCCAGTTCCGCGGTGACCAGTGGGCAGGAGGTTTCTTCGATCAACCGGCTGATTGAGAGCCCCGATATCACCAGCCCTGAAGCGTTGGCCCGGCTGCAGGAACAAATGGGGCAGTACAACGTGGACATCAATTTACTCAACGTTCTGGTGCGCAAAGCCGTGAGTACGGCCGAAACGCTGTTGCGCGCGTCATGAAGGCAGGCGCGCTGCTGATGTTGATATGCCTGGCGCTGGTGGGGTGTCGTCAGCCCAGCCTGCTTGAAGGGCTTGACCAGCAACAAGCAAACGAAGTGCTTTCGGTGCTACAGCGCAACAACATTACGGCGACCAAAGTGGACGCTGGCAAAGCCGGCTACTCGGTGAAAATCAACAAGGTCGACTTTTCGGCGGCCGTCGACTTGCTCAACCTCTATTCATTACCCTCCAGACCTCGCATGCAAGTAGCGGAAATGTTCCCCAGTGACTCGCTGGTGGCTTCCCCTCGAGCCGAGAAAGCCCGGCTTTACTCAGCGTTGGAGCAGCGGATCGAACAGTCGCTGGGGGTGCTGGAAGGGGTGGTGTCGGCGCGGGTGCATGTCAGTTACGACCTGGATGCCGGAGAAGGAGGGCGGAAGGCTGCGCCCATTCATCTCTCCGCCGTGGCGGTTCATGAGCGAGATGTCGAGCCGCAATTGTTGATCTCTGACATCAAGCGCTTCCTGAAAAACAGCTTTGCCGGCGTTGAGTACGAAAACATATCAGTGGTCCTGACTAAACGTTCGCCGACACAGCATGTCGCGCCGCTAGTGAGTGCGGCAGTGAGTGATTCGCGCTGGTTGTGGGTCATGGCTTTTGTAGCCGTGCTGTTTTTTATCGGTGCGGGTGTATTCGGGTATCGGCAGTTGAATGGAGTGATCCGTGACGTCAAGCGCTGAGCGTTGGCAGCGGATTCTCACCGAACCGCTGGATTACCTGCACGCGCAGCGGCTGACTGTTCCTTCGGGTTTCGAGGCAGCTGATGCCCGGCGGGTAATCAATCAGATCCTGTTTGAAGGACTTCCGCAGGCAGGTCCGTGGCCCGCGATGCCGCAGACCGCTATCGCGCACATGTGGATTCGGCAGTGGCGACAACTGCCCCGAATCGCTTCGTTGATGGGGGCCTGGCGGCTGTTCCCCCAGCTGGCGCGAGGCGGTGCTTTGCAGCATTTGCCGAGGTCGTTGCGCACCTTCGCCAGTTGCAATCCTGGCGCTCGCGTCAGCCTGCCGATCCCGTCTTCGGCCTCGCCGATCCAGCAGGTTGAAGCTGCCGGTTTCAACGCATTGTCAGGTTGGTCGGCTGACCTGCCGCTGCCGTTGTTCGATCGGCTGGCTTTGCAGTTTTCTCCACAGGTGGTTGACCTGCACAAGCAATGGCCTGTCGCGAAACCCGACCCGACCCTTTTCTTTTTGGCGGTGCAGCATGCTCGACTCCATCCGAACCCTGACTGATCTGCCCTGTTCGAGTGAGGCACGCATGGCGCGCGAAGACATCGTGGCGGCGCGACAGCGTCGTGTCCTGGCTGACCAGGCTCGGGGCTGGGCTCGAGAGTGCGTTGATCAGGCTCGCGATCAGGCCGAAGCGGTCCGTGCCGAGGCCTTTCATCAGGGTTACGCCGAGGGTGTAATGCGCGCGGCGCAAGACCTGGCGAGGGGGCTGCTCGAATCGCAATCGCTGGGCGAGCAGCTGCGCAGGGATCTCGCTCAGGCTTCTCGCCAGCTGCTCGGCGAGCTGCTGAGTCGCGGCGAATGGCTGGACGAGATGCTCGCACGCTGGCTGGCGAATCAAGCGAGCCACACAGACCAGGTTTTGCAGGTGCTGGTACCCCTGCGCTGCAAACCTCAAGGCAGTGATCTGCGCCAGCGGTTGCAGGCCATTTGGCCCGGCGCGTTGGTGCTTGAGTATCAACCGCAAGAGCGGTATGTGGTGCGCCTTGCCGATCAGTTGCTCGAGTTCGATATCGAGACGACGTGCCAGCGATTGCACCCCAGGTTGTTGTCCCTTTTGGAAAGCTTGCCAGCGTCGGCGCGTGCCCTCGACGACGCGTCGATCCAGCGACTCAATGATTTGTGCAGGGGTTTTGGAGCGGGGACACGATGAGTATCGACGCGATCGTGGGCTCACGAAATGTTCAGAACAGCGGTATTGGCGAAGTTGAAACGCTGGAGTCACGTGTGTTGCGTACCAATCCGGACATTGCCGGAGGAAGGCGCCCGGACCCCGAGTTTGACCGGCTCTACCATCAGCTGCTCAGCATGGAAGGGCAGGGTGAGAAGGCGATCTATGACTACTTGAGGTCGTTACGGGGAGAGGACGGCGTCACGCCTGCTTATCCCAGTGCCAAAGCGCTTTTGGCGGTGACGCTTCAGGTGTTGGTCAAGCTGAAAGAGGAAGGGCTGGAAAAGAGCCAGCTGTTCAAGGAAATCAAGGGCGCCAACGGGTTGGCGTTCGCTATGGATGTATTCGTCAAGAGCTACATGCGTGATGTGTTCCAGCCGATGGAAGACGATGCGTGGGAGAAGAGTGAGTGGTGAGGGGGGGCCGAATGGCCCGGGAAAGTACTTCTTAAAATAGAGAGATCACAATGTTAAATTCGGTTAGCGGGTCGACAGGAACTATCTTTAAAGCCTCTGAAGGCGTTGAAACCGCCGCCATCAACCCGATTCGCAGCCAATTGATAGACGCGCTTGACTTAGCGTGTCCGAACTTCGAACTGAGCGCTTTGGGCACTTCAAGGCAAATCGGAATCGGGATGCAGGTGTTTGATCGCGCGGTGCAGCGTCAGTTAAACATTTGCCAGGCAGATCTGGGCGAAACAGCGCAACGTCTTGCGGATGACATCAAACTCTTCATTCAAGGAGACTTGCCATCGCAATCGCAGCACGAGGATTTGTTTGTGCGAGCTGCCGAATTAAACAGGGCGGATATTCAGCAAACCCCTGTAAGCCGAATGGAATCGTTTCTTGGCGCGGCTTTAGAGTCGCTTGGGAGCGCTCGGGAGCCATTACTCAATCTGCTTAACATCACCGCTCGTACAGGCCTGATCGTCGCGGCGACCACGGTGCTGCGCCAGGTCGCCAGTTATTACATTGAGCAAGCCATTCAGGAAGGCGACTCGCCCCAAGCCTCCCAGGCATGGGCCGTCGCAGCCGTCACAATGATCGGTCCGGCAATGAGCCTGATGGGGGCGATACGCGACGAATGTGCCGGAACCGCAAACCTGCAAACCCGGCTTGGGCGAGTGTGTATGGCCAGCATCACCATGGGGTCGTTGATTGCGGCGCATTTGACCGGTGCATCTTCCTCCATGCTCACCAGCGCAATTGCAACGAATGTGTACACCGTCGCTCGAGATGTCACGAATGCGTTCTTTTCTTTGCAGAGCAATGCCGGCGACGCCACGACGAGCGCTACTGCGGTAACGACGGTGTCCTACGGGGCCGTGCAGTTTCTGCTGGCGGAGGTCGGTGCCCTGATGCCACCAAGTGGTGCCGGACGGTTTTCGGCCGACCTCGGTTACAGTTTGGGAGCGGATGTAATTCAGGGTGGCCTCAACGCGGCAGGCGCGGTCATTGACGATTTCATTTTCATCCTGTGCCGAAGCTGGCCCTTGCTGTCCCCGACAGCGGGTCTGGATTCAGCATTGTCGGATCCGGAGTCCTTGCAGCGCAGTGTCCTGGAAGTACGCGCAGGAGCACGCTTGCCTTCACGTGAACAGCTGGCTGATGCTCTTCTGAACGTCAATGCGTCCCGAACATCAGCCTTTCAGGCGATCAATCTTGTTGTCGGGGCGGTGGCAGTCGATTTGGCGCTTTCCGACTATGGTGAAACCAGTCAGGGCCATATCTTGAATATCTGCCTGATGGGAATGCTGATGCTGATCTACTTTCCGTTTATCTGGACGTGTTCACAGCGCAGTGACCGGAGCTGGTCACCTGAACAACTGAGGGAGCAGCCTACGCCATAGTGCCCTCTTGTTTGGGGTGGATCGGGCGCTCGTTTGATGCAGTCCCTCGCGCACGCCCCTCCACCCCGGCTATAATCGCCGCCACTTTTCCCAGCCCAGAGTCAAACCCGCCCATGTACACCCTGGCCCGTCAGCTGTTGTTCAAACTCTCCCCGGAAACCTCCCACGATCTGTCCCTGGACCTGATCGGTGCCGGCGGACGTCTGGGGCTTAACGGCTTGCTGTGCAAGGCTCCGGCGAAAAAACCGGTAACGGTCATGGGGCTGGATTTCCCGAACCCGGTGGGGCTGGCGGCTGGCCTGGACAAGAACGGCGCGGCCATCGACGGTTTTGCCCAGTTGGGTTTTGGTTTCGTCGAAATCGGCACCATCACTCCGCGTGCGCAGCCGGGCAATCCGAAACCACGGATTTTCCGTCTGCCGGAAGCCGAGGCGATCATCAATCGCATGGGGTTCAACAACCTTGGCGTCGATCATCTGTTGGCCCGTGTGGCGGCGGCGAAGTACAAGGGTGTGCTGGGCATCAACATCGGCAAGAACTTCGATACCCCGGTTGAACGGGCCGTCGATGACTACCTGATCTGCCTGGACAAGGTCTACGCCCACGCCAGTTACATCACCGTTAACGTCAGCTCGCCCAATACGCCGGGCCTGCGCAGCCTTCAGTTCGGTGATTCGCTCAAGCAACTGCTGGCCGATCTGGCCACACGCCGGGCTGAGCTGGCGCTGCGTTACGGCAAGCATGTGCCGCTGGCGATCAAGATAGCGCCGGACATGACCGACGAAGAAACCGTTCAGGTTGCGCAAGCGTTGATCGAAACCGGAATGGACGCCGTCATCGCGACCAACACCACCCTGAGCCGCGTTGGCGTCGAAGGCATGGAACATGGTGACGAGGCGGGCGGTCTGTCTGGTGCACCGGTACGTGAGAAGAGCACCCACACCGTGAAGGTACTGGCGGCGGAATTGGCCGGTCGTTTGCCGATCATCGCCGCAGGCGGCATCACCGAAGGCAAGCACGCGGCAGAGAAAATCGCCGCGGGTGCGAGTTTGGTGCAGATCTACTCGGGTTTCATCTATAAAGGCCCGGCATTGATTCGTGAGTCGGTGGATGCGATCGCTGCTTTACGTTGATCCTTGTGGGCGCTGGTTTGGTGAGGGGATTTATTTGTGGTTACGGTGAATTTGCAGGCATAAAAAAGGGCTCCTCGAGGGAGCCCCTGGGCCGGAGCCCGCCGCCCGGATGGGGCGTGCGTGGTTAAGGTGTTCAGTAATCAGATTGTCGTGTCGGAGTGTTAGGCCCTGTAAATTAGCCGACGGCGTGAAGTTCGTTGAGTCTGTGGATTCCCGCAGTGCCGGTCATACCGTCCCAGTTGTCGCCGCGTCCTTCTCGCCAGCCGTTAATCCAGGCTTGGCGTACCGACGGTAGAGTAAATGGGCAAAGCTCACGGGATTTGCCACCAACGCCATATTGATATCCGCGCAAAAATGCTCTTTCCAACGGATCACGCTTAAGTCTTCTCATAGGGTGTTGCCCTCACTTGTTGACTGTATTTATCGCGTCGACCTCTATTGAGGTCTGGCAGAAAAAACTCCTGCCGTTGGGGGCTCGCTGCCGGCGTCGCGAGCCAAGTTGTTGACGTCGTTGCGGCGTCAACCTGTGTTGAGTTCTAACCAATGCGTCACATCGAGGGAATGATCGTTTTGTCATAAGGACGTAACCATTAAGGTGGTATAGCCATAAGTAACGCGATGTTTACACGCGTTTATTGACCAAACCCCGGTATGATCGGCCCCGCGCAGGATGACGGTGCTAATCCTTTAACGAGAACGCCTCGCGTTGCGATGAGGCATTATTCGACGAAGGGTCACCTTATGACATTTTGTTTCCCCAACTTTTTTACCTGTCTTTGCATCTAAGCTCTTTTAACCGAGCAGCAAGGGTGGGACGGCACACCTTCGTGCCACGCGGGCGTTCTTTTAGAAAAACGCCTGATTGAAAACCGGACCGGCAATGCGTTGCCCGTTCACTCGCCAAAGGCTTTGAAATTCCAATGTCCGACCAATTTGAAATCTTCCTCACTTGCCCAAAAGGCCTTGAAGGCCTGCTTATCGAGGAAGCCGTCGGGCTTGGCCTTGAAGAAGCACGTGAACACACCTCTGCCGTGCGCGGCATGGCCACCATGGAAACCGCTTATCGTCTGTGCCTGTGGTCGCGTCTGGCGAACCGGGTGCTGCTGGTGCTCAAGCGTTTCCCGATGAAAGACGCTGAAGACCTTTACCACGGCGTGCTCGATATCGAGTGGCAAGACCACATGCTCAACGACGGCACCCTGGCGGTCGAGTTCAGCGGTCACGGCTCGGGCATCGACAACACCCACTTCGGCGCCTTGAAAGTCAAAGACGCCATCGTCGACAAACTGCGCACGCCGCAAGGCGATCGTCCATCGATCGACAAGCTCAACCCGGACTTGCGCATTCACCTGCGCCTGGACCGCGGCGAAGCGATCCTCTCTCTCGACCTCTCGGGCCACAGCCTGCACCAGCGCGGTTACCGCTTGCAGCAAGGTGCTGCGCCGCTGAAGGAAAACCTCGCGGCAGCGATCCTGATCCGTTCCGGCTGGCCTCGCATTGCAGCCGAGGGCGGCGCACTGGCTGACCCGATGTGCGGTGTGGGTACGTTCCTCGTCGAAGCGGCAATGATTGCCGCTGATATGGCACCGAACCTGCGTCGCGAGCAGTGGGGCTTCACGGCCTGGCTGGGTCACGTCCCGGCCCTGTGGAAAAAACTGCATGAAGAAGCCTCCGAGCGTGCGGCTGCCGGTCTGGCCAAGCCACCGCTGTGGATTCGTGGTTATGAAGCTGACCCGCGCCTGATTCAACCGGGCCGCAACAACGTCGAACGTGCCGGTCTGAGCGAGTGGATCAAGATCTACCAGGGCGAAGTCGGCACGTTCGAGCCGCGCCCGGACCAGAACCAGAAAGGTCTGGTCATCTGCAACCCGCCGTACGGCGAGCGTCTGGGCGACGAGGCGAGCTTGCTCTATCTCTACCAGAACCTCGGCGAACGCCTGCGTCAGGCATGCCTGAACTGGGAGGCCGCCGTGTTCACCGGCGCCCCGGACCTGGGCAAGCGCATGGGCATCCGCAGCCACAAGCAATATTCGTTCTGGAACGGCGCCTTGCCGTGCAAGTTGCTGCTGATCAAGGTCACGCCGGATCAGTTCGTCACAGGCGAGCGCCGCACCCCGGAACAACGCCAGATAGAGCGCGAGCAGGCTGAAGTCGAAGTCGCCGGCAATGACGTGGCACCGGGCAAGTACGAGAAGTACAACAAGAACGGCAACCCGATCAAACCTGTTCCTGTGGTGATCGAGCAACCGCGCTTGAGCGAAGGCGGGCAGATGTTCGCCAATCGTCTGCAAAAAAATCTCAAGGCCCTGGGTAAGTGGGTCAAGCGTGAAGGTATCGACTGCTACCGCGTCTACGATGCCGACATGCCTGAGTACTCGATGGCCATCGACCTGTATCAGGATTGGGTCCACGTTCAGGAATACGCCGCGCCGAAATCCATCGATCCGGAAAAAGCCTCGGCGCGCATGTTCGATGCCCTGGCTGCCATTCCCCAGGCCCTGAACGTCGACAAGAGCCGTGTCGTGGTCAAGCGCCGCGAACGTCAGAGCGGCACCAAGCAGTACGAGCGTCAGGCGGCTCAGGGCAAGTTTGTCGAGGTCAACGAAGGTGGCGTCAAGCTGCTGGTGAACCTTACCGATTACCTCGACACCGGCCTGTTCCTCGATCACCGGCCAATGCGCATGCGGATTCAGAAAGAGGCGGCCGGCAAGCGGTTCCTCAACCTGTATTGCTACACCGCGACCGCCAGCGTCCATGCAGCCAAGGGTGGCGCGCGCAGCACCACCAGTGTCGACCTGTCGAAAACCTACCTGGACTGGGCGCGCCGCAACCTGTCGCTGAACGGTTTCTCTGACAAGAACCGTCTGGAGCAGGGCGATGTGATGGTCTGGCTGGACGCCTGCCGTGACGAGTACGACCTGATCTTCATCGATCCGCCGACGTTCTCCAACTCCAAGCGCATGGAAGGCATCTTCGACGTGCAGCGTGACCAGGTGCAGCTGATCGACCTGGCCATGGCACGCCTGGCGCCGGGTGGGGTGTTGTACTTCTCCAACAACTTCCGCAAGTTCGAACTCGAGCCCAACCTGAGCGAGCGCTACGCGGTAGAAGAAATCACCGCCAAGACCATCGACCCGGATTTCGCCCGTAACGGCAAGATCCACCGCGCCTGGAAAATCATGGCTAGTTGAGTAATGCAGGGTAGTTAAGTCGTAGCGCACACCTGTAGCAGCTGGCGAAGCCTGCGTTGGGGCGCGAAGCGGCCCCGATTTTCAGGGAGACATCAAATCGTCCAGAAAGCGACCGCTTCAGTCGAGCGCGACCCCGGAGCCAACGCAGGCTTCGCCAGCTGCTACAGGGGTATGTGTTACTGCTAATTTTGTTGCATCCACAGAGCCTTGTTTTTAAAAGGCTCTTGGCTCCTCTCAATGCTGGTCAAATTAGTGGCTAATAGCTATAACTCAACTCAGGGCCATTGAGCTTTCCCGGCGCTTGGCGTTTTGAGTCTGCCTCTATGTCGTTGCACGTCATGCGCCCAAAGATCCTGGGTTTCATCAGTGAAGATGCTTCGGCCTGGCTGGTCGCGCTGCTGGTATTGCTCGTCGGCGGCATTCTCACAGGGCTGCTGGCCTGGTCGACACTGAATCTGTTTCACCATCAATTGCGGCAACGCTTCCAACTGCTCGCCAGTGAACGTTACAGCCGTATCGAAGAACGTTTTGAAGATCAGGAACAGCGCCTGGACGGGTTGCGCCGGTTCTTTGCCAATTCCGGCACGGTGTCCCGCGAGGAATTCGACGGTTACGCCAGGCCACTGTTGCATCGCACCCAAGCCTATTCATGGGCGCCGCGGATCTCCCGTGCCGCGCGGCCTGCGTTTGAACGCGAGGTGCAGGAAGAAGGGTTGAGCGAGTTTCGTGTCCGCGAACTGGATGCCACCGGGCAGTTGCAAACGGCTGCTGAGCGGGACGAGTACGCTCCGGTGCTGTACACCCAGACCCAAAGCCGTCTTCCCACCCCTCTGGGATTCGATTTGCTTGCGCAACCGTTGCGCCGCGCCACGCTGGAGCGGGCCGACAGCCATGGTGGCCTGGCGGTGTCGCAACCGCTGTATCTGCTGGGGATTGAGCCGACCTATGCCCGGGGAATCCTGCTGGTGGCACCAGTCAGCCGGCAGCTGGCGGCGGGGGGTATGCCGGATGGTTACGTCATGGCCGTTATCAGCATGCGCCAACTGCTTGCAGACGGATTGCCCGAGGATAATCACGATTTCCTCTCGGTGCGCATTCTTGATCTGTCCACCGGGGATCAGCATGAAGTGCTGTATGAGTCGAGCAATACGCCCGCCGTCAGCGAACTGTCATCGACGCAACTGATCCGTCTGGCCGACCATGATTATCAGGTTGAAATGCGGCCCAGTACCTCGTTTCTGCAGGCCAACCATTCTTCGGTGAGCAGCCTGGTGGTGTTGGGCAGCTTACTCAGTCTGCTGCTCAGCGCCTTGCTTTACGTGTTGGTCAGCCAACGTCAGCGGGCGCTGAAACTGGTCGAGCAACGGACCCAGGAACTGCGTGCCCGCGAGCAGGAGTTGCGCGGCACCCACGGCCAGCTGCGTGGCGTACTGAACGCCGCGACGCAGGTAGCGATCATCGCCACCGACCTGCGCGGCGTCATCACCACCTTTAATGCCGGTGCCGAACACATGCTTGGCTACTCCAGTGCCGAAGTGGTGGGGCACATGACGCTGGAGAATCTGCACTTGCCCAGGGAGCTGGCGGCGCGTTCGGCGGAGTTGAGCGCGCGGTATGGCAAACCGATTCCCACCTGTCAGGCGATGCTGGTCGAGGGCGGTGAGGAGGGCGGTCATGAAGCGCGGGAATGGACGCTGGTGCGCAGCGATGGCAGTCACCTTGCGGTGAACATGTTGGCGACGCCTGTGCTCGACGAACTGGGCCTGTGGGTCGGACACCTGGCGATCTGCATCGACATCACCGAACGCAAGCGCGTTCACGAAGCACTGGCCGCGCGTGATCTGCTGTTGAAGAAACTCAGTGCCCACGTGCCGGGCGGGATCTACCAGTTCAAGATGGAATTCGACGGGCGTTTCAGTGTGATCTACGCCAGTGACGGGATTCGAGAGATCTACGAACTCGAACCGGATGTGCTGCTGCTCAACGCCGAAGCGATCTTCACCCGGATTCATCCGCAGGACACCACGCGGGTGCGCGCCTCGATCCGCGCTTCGGCGGACAACCTGAGCCCGTGGCGCGAGGAGTATCGCGTGCAATTGCCCCTGCGTGGGCTGCGCTGGGTCCGTGGCGAAGCGACCCCTGAGGAACTGCCCGGCGGCGGTGTGCTGTGGCATGGCTACATTTCAGACATCTCCGACCTCAAGCGCGTGGAAGAAGAACTGCGGGCGCTGTCGGTGACGGATTCCCTGACGGGTATTCACAACCGCCGCTACTTTCAAGAGCGCCTGACCACCGAAATGGCCAGGGTCGAGCGTGGTGGCGGCGAGTTGTCGGTGATCATGCTCGATGTCGATCACTTCAAACGGATCAATGACCAGCACGGTCACGCGATTGGTGACCGGGTGCTGCAGGCCGTGTGCGAGCGTATCGGCGCTCGCCTGCGTCGAACGGATGTGTTTTGTCGTTTGGGAGGCGAGGAATTCATGGTGCTCTGCCCGGACATCGGCGGCGAGCACGCGCATGTGCTGGCGTTACAGCTATGGCAGGCGTTGCGCAGTTCGCCGATTGACGGCGTCGGGATCGTTACGGCGAGTTTCGGTGTGGCCAGCTGGCGAGCCGGGGAGGGCGCGGACGCGCTGTTGCTGCGGGCGGATTCAGGAGTATATGTCGCGAAACAGGCGGGACGGGATCGGGTAGAGGCAGAAATAACCTGAATGTGGACTCAAACCCTGTAGGAGTGAGCCTGCTCGCGATTGCGGAGTATCATTCAACTTTTATGTCGACTGATACACCGCTATCGCGAGCAGGCTCACTCCCACAATTGTTTTTGTGGCAGGTCTATCCGGTTACAGCACCGACGCCGTCTCTGGCAGTTTCGGCTGGCGATACAGGTCCAGCAGCACCTGATCCAGCACCGACGATGCGCCGAAGGGAGCCTTGTCGTTGAGGATCGCGACCACCGCCCAGGTATTGCCGTTGATGTCGCGGCTATAGCCGGAGATCGCTCGAACGGTATTCAGGGTGCCGGTCTTGACGTGCGCTTCACCGCGCATTGCGGTGGTCTTCAAGCGCTTGCGCATGGTGCCGTCGGTGCCGGCAATCGGCATCGAGCTGATGAACTCTGCGGCGTACGGGCTGCGCCAGGCGGCCTGCAGCATCGCCGCCATTTCCCGGGCGCTGACTCGCTCGGCGCGGGACAGGCCGGAGCCGTTCTCCATGATCAGGTGCGGCGCGGTGATGCCTTTCTTCGCCAGCCACTGCCGAACCACGCGCTGGGCAGCCTTGGCGTCGTCGCCATCGGCGTCGGTGCGGAACCGCTGACCCAGGCTCAGGAACAGCTGCTGGGCCATGGTGTTGTTACTGTATTTGTTGACGTCGCGGATAATTTCCGCCAGGTCCGGCGAATAAGCCCGGGCCAGCAATTTGGCATTTTTCGGCGTAGGCGCCAGAACGTCCTTGCCCTGAATGCTGCCGCCCAGCTCTTTCCAGATGGCCCGGACCGCACCGGCGGTGTAGGTCGCGTGGTCCAGCAGCGACAGGTACGTCTGGGAGCTGCAGCCATCGCCCAACTGGCCGCCAACCGTCACGGTCACGCTGCCATCGGGTTGGGTCACCGGGTTGTAGCGCACGCCGCCGGTGCACTGCTTGGAGTTGATGGCCTTGACCTGGTTTTCGATACGGATCGAGGCAATCGGTGGCTCGACCGACACCAGTACCCGGCCGTTGTCATTGCGGGCCACAAAGCGCAGCGCCTTGAGGTTGACCATCAGCGAATCGGGTTTGACCAGGAACGGCTTGTTCTCGTCATTGCCGTCATCGTTGAACTCGGGCAGTTGCGGTTGCGTGAAGAAATTGCGGTCCAGCACCAGGTCGCCGGTGATCTGCGTGACGCCATTGGCGCGCAGGTCTCGCATCAGCAACCAGAGTTTTTCCATGTTCAGCTTCGGATCGCCGCCACCTTTAAGGAAGAGGTTGCCGTTGAGAATGCCGCCGCTGAGGGGGCCGTCGGTGTAGAACTCGGTTTTCCACTGGTGGTTCGGGCCGAGCATTTCCAGCGCCGCGTAAGTGGTGACCAGCTTCATGGTCGACGCCGGGTTGACCGAGACGTCCGCATTGAAAATGGTCGGTGTGCCCGGGCCGTTGAGCGGAATCAGCACCAGGGACAGGGCGTTGTCCTGCAGTTTGCTGGCCTTGAGGGCCTTTTCAACGTTGGGAGTCAAGCCGGTATTAATGGGCGCAGCGGCAAGCGGGAGGGCCAATGGGAGAAGTAAACCGGCCAGCAACAATGGACGCAAAGATTTGATCATATGAAATAGAACCCTACAGCCGAGGGGAAAAAGACGAGGGCATGAAGATAAATTCCCTCAGTAGTCATGAAAGTGTCGGCATTATGCCCCAAGGTGTAGGGGCTTGTGCCGTGACCTGGCCCGCTAATAAGCTATTTTTTTACCGACGGTAGGTCGCCGCGCCCAGAGAGTCGGGCAATTGGCGGCTTAAACTGCTAAAGTGCCGCCCGTTATTACTTATGAGGATTGTTCCAATGGCGACTAACCGTTCCCAGCGTCTGCGCAAAAAACTGTGCGTCGATGAATTTCAAGAGCTGGGTTTCGAACTGAACCTGGATTTCAAAGAAGATTTGGCTGATGAAGCCATTGATGCTTTCCTCGATGCGTTCCTGCAAGAAGCCATGGAAGCCAACGGTCTGGGTTATGTTGGCGGCGACGACTTCGGTCTGGTTTGCCTGCAGAAACGTGGCTCGGTATCCGAAGAGCAGCGCGCTGCTGTTGAAGCCTGGCTCAAAGGCCGCAGCGAACTGACCGAAGCAACCGTCAGCCCGCTGATCGACGTCTGGTACCCGGAAAAGCCGATCAATCCGGTAGCGTGATGTTAGAAAAAACGGCGACCCAAGGGTCGCCGTTTTTTTATGCCTGCTTTTTGCAGGAGCGAGCTCGCTCGCGATGGACGTTAACGATTACGCGTTTTTTCTGAATAAACGCGGCGTCCTCAAGTCCATCGCGAGCAAGCTCGCTCCTACAGGGGATCAGGCTTTACGCCAATTCAAGATCACTAACGTCACCACCCCCGCCACAATCCCCCAAAACGCCGAACCGATGGAAAACAGCGTCAGCCCCGACGCCGTCACCATGAAGGTGATCAGCGCCGCTTCGCGCTCCTTCACTTCGCTCATGGCAATGCTCAGGCCATTGATTATCGAGCCGAACAACGCCAGCGCCGCAATCGACAGCACCAGTTCTTTGGGCAGCGCGGCAAACAGCGCCGCCAGTGTCGCGCCGAACACACCGGCGATCCCGTAGAAAATCCCGCACCAGACCGCCGCCGTGTAGCGCTTGTTGCGATCTTCGTGGGCATGGGGGCCGGTGCAGATTGCTGCGCTGATGGCCGCCAGGTTGATCCCGTGCGAGCCAAACGGTGCCAGCAGCAGCGAGGCGATGCCGGTGGTGGTGATCAGCGGTGACGCGGGCACGTTGTACCCATCGGCGCGCAAAACCGCGATCCCTGGCATGTTTTGCGAGGTCATGGCCACGACAAACAGCGGAATGCCGATGCTGATGGTGGCAGCCAGGGAGAAGTGCGGCGTGGTCCATACAGGCGTCGCCACTTCCAGGTGGAAGCCACTGAAGTCCAGTAACCCCATGAACCCTGACAGGGCCGTACCGATCAGCAATGCAGCCAGCACGGCATAACGCGGCGACAGGCGCTTGATCACCAGATAAGTGAAGAACATCCCCAAGACCAGCGCCATGCGATGCTGCGCCGCGACAAAGATTTCACTGCCGATCTTGAACAGAATCCCCGCCAATAACGCAGCCGCCAGGGAGGCCGGAATCTTTTTGACCAGGCGCTCGAAGCTGCCGGTCAAACCACAAATCGTGACCAGGACGGCGCAGGTGATGTAGGCGCCGATCGCTTCGCCGTAGCTGACACCGCCGAGGCTGGTGATCAGCAGCGCTGCGCCGGGCGTCGACCAGGCGATGGTGATGGGCGTCCGATAACGCAGGGACAAGCCGATCGAGCACACCGCCATGCCAATCGAGATCGCCCAGATCCACGACGAAATCTGCCCGCTGGTCAGGCCGGCGGATTGGCCGGCCTGGAACATCAACACCAGGGAGCTGGTGTAGCCGGTCATCATGGCGATGAAACCGGCAACGATCGCCGAAGGTGACGTATCGGCCAGAGGGCGGAGCTGCGTGTGCGTGGCGTCGTTCATGACGGGGTGTTCCTTTGTTCTGATGAAGATGTCCGTAGCAACACGGAATACTGTGGGAGCAAGGCTTGCCCGCGATAGCGATCTCGGGAATGCCATCGCGAGCAAGCTTTGCTCCTACAAGGACGCGTTTGGCTGCGGATTCTGCGATCAAGCCTAAACTCAAACGTAACCCTGCGTTGCAATACAGCGGAGGCAACAAACAGCCGTACAGTCGTGTTGCCACCATCCATTGTGTACAATCGCGGTGTTTTTTACGCGATACTTGCCAGCGACCCACTGTGCCGTATTACAGTCACGGTCAATTCGCCGCAGTTCTCCCGACTCGAGTGCCCATGAACGAACAGTTGCAGCCCCTCAAGAAACAACCGCGAGCAGGCAAAGCCGGCCGCAGCGGTACCCAGGACGATATTGTCTACGCGCATATCTTCGAGGCCATCCTCGAGCAGCGTCTGGCGCCCGGCACCAAGTTGAGCGAAGAAGCGCTGGGGGAAATTTTCGGGGTCAGTCGCACCATCATTCGCCGTGCGCTATCGCGCCTGGCCCATGAAGGGGTTGTGCTGCTGCGTCCCAATCGCGGCGCCGTCGTTGCCAGCCCGAGTGTCGAAGAGGCACGGCAGGTGTTCCTGGCCCGGCGTCTGGTGGAGCGAGCGATCACCGAACTGGCGGTTCAGCACGCGACAGCCGAGCAGATCGCCGAGCTGCGTCAGATGGTCAACGACGAGCGCGACAGTTTTTCCCGTGGCGATCGCGGTGCAGGTATCCGTCTGTCGGGCGAGTTCCACCTGAAACTGGCTGAAGCGGCAAAGAATGCACCGCTGATCAGCTTCCAGCGCAGCCTGGTGTCGCAGACTTCGTTGATCATTGCACAGTACGAAAGCGGCAATCGTTCGCACTGTTCATACGACGAGCACACCCAGTTGATCGATGCCATCGAAGCGCGCAATGGTGAGCTGGCGGTGGATTTGATGATGCACCACATGGATCACATCGACAGCAAGCTCAACCTTGACGAAGAAAGTGCGTCGGATGATTTGCATGCGGTGTTCTCGCATTTGTTGCAGACCAAGAAGCCTGGGCGGCCAGCGGCCAAGCTTTAAAAGATCGCAGCCTCGTTTCACTCGACAGCTCCTACAGGAGTACGAGTACCTCTGTAGGAGCTGCCGAAGGCTGCGATCTTTTGATCTTTCTGGCAGGCAATAAAAATCCCCCGGGCTGAAAAGCGGCGGGGGATTTTTTATGCCTGAAGACTTAGCGCTGATGCACCAGCGCACCCGCCGCATAGGTCTGCAGCACCGTCCGGTCATCGCCCAGCGTCATCAGTACAAACAACGTCTCGGCAATGTTGTTGGCCTGCTTCAAGCGATAGCTGAGCAGCGGCGTAGCGTTGTAATCCAGCACCAGGAAATCCGCGTCGGTGCCCGGCAGCAACGTGCCGATCTTGTCTTCCAGACGCAGCGCACGGGCACCGCCCAGGGTCGCCAGGTACAGGGATTTGAACGGGCTCAGTCGTGCGCCTTGCAGCTGCACGACTTTGTACGCTTCGTTCAGGGTTTGCAGCAGCGAGAAACTGGTGCCCCCGCCCACATCGGTGCCGATGCCGACATTGAGTTTGTGTTTCTCGGCCATCGGCAGGTTAAACAGGCCGCTGCCGAGGAAGAAGTTCGAGGTCGGGCAGAAAGCGATGGCCGAACCGGTTTCTGCCAGTCGCGCGCACTCGTCATCGCACAGGTGCACACCGTGGGCGAACACCGAGCGCTCGCCGAGCAGTTGGTAGTGATCGTAGACGTCGAGATAGCCTTTGCGCTCCGGGAATAGCTCCTTGACCCACTCGATCTCTTTCAGGTTTTCGCTGATGTGGGTCTGCATGTAGAGATCCGGATACTCGCTGAGCAATTGACCGGCGAGGGTCAACTGTTCCGGCGTACTGGTCGGGGCGAAACGCGGCGTGACCGCGTAGTGCAAGCGGCCCTTGCCGTGCCAGCGCTCGATCAGTGCCTTGCTTTCCACGTAGCTGGATTCAGCGGTGTCGGTCAGGTAGTCCGGCGCATTGCGGTCCATCATCACTTTGCCGGCGATCATGCGCAGGTCCAGCTGCTCGGCAGCCTCGAAGAACGAGTTCACCGATTGCGGGTGCACGCTGCCGAAAACCAGTGCCGTGGTGGTGCCGTTGCGCAGCAATTCCTTGATGAAAATGTCCGCGACTTCGTCGGCGTGAGCCTTGTCGGCGAACTGGCTTTCGCAGGGAAACGTGTAGGTATTGAGCCAGTCCAGCAGTTGCTCGCCGTAGGCGCCGACCATGCCGGTTTGCGGCAAGTGAATGTGGGTGTCGATGAAACCCGGGGTGATCAGGGCGTCCTGATAGTGGGTGATGTCGATATCGGCCGGCAGGGTCGGCAGCAATTCGCTGGCGTGGCCTATGGCGCTGATCTGGCCGTTATCGACCACCAGCAAGCCGTCCTCGAAATACTCGTAGGAGGCTTCGATGCCCACTTCGGCGGGATCGGCGATGCTGTGCAGGATGGCGGCGCGGTAGGCTTTTCGAGTCAGAGGCATTGTCGTTCTCAATTCGTGGCTTTCAGGTTTGAAGCGTGGCTGCGACGTGATGCTGGCAGCAGCTTGGCAATCGGTTCGGCGCTGGACGTTTGCTGGCCGAAATTGGCGTTGTACGTGGCGATGATTTCGCCGGCGATGGAGATGGCGATTTCCACAGGCAACTTGCCTTTGACGTCGCCGATGCCCATCGGGCAGCGCATGCGTTGCAGCACGGCGCTGTCGAAACCGCGATCACGCAGGCGATGTTCGAACTTCACCCGTTTGGTCTTCGAACCAATCAGGCCGAAGTAGGTGAAATCGTTGCGCTTGAGGATTGCGGCGGTGAGTTCGAGATCGAGCTGGTGATTATGGGTCATGACGATGCAGTAACTGCCGGCGGGCAAATCGTCGATTTCATCCACCGGTTCTTCGGCGACGATCTTGCGCACGCCGTGGGGCATCTGCTCAGGGAACTCCGCATCCCGCGAGTCGATCCAGCGCACGCGACAGGGCAGGCTCGCCAGCAGCGGCACCAGTGCACGGCCCACATGGCCGGCGCCGAACACGGCGATCTGCGCCTGGACCTGGCCCATGGGTTCAAACAGCAACACGGTCACGCCGCCACAGCATTGGCCCAGGCTGGCGCCGAGGCTGAAGCGCTCCAGGTGCGTGTCCTGCTTGCCACTGGCGAGCATTTCGCGGCCGATCTGCATGGCCTTGTATTCCAGGTGCCCGCCACCGATGGTGTCGAACGTCTGGTGGGCACTGATGACCATTTTCGAACCGGCATTGCGTGGCGTCGAGCCGAGCTCTTCGATGATGGTCACCAACACGCAGGGTTCACCGCGGTTTTGCAGGTCGGCGAGGGCGTCAATCCAGTTGTACATGTTTCACCTCGACATCTGTGTAGTCAGTTCGGGCCTCATCGCCAGCAGGCTGGCTCCCACCTTTGGATCTCTGTTAGCCACAGAATGTGTGCTCACTAAAAATCCACTGTGGGAGCTAGCCTGCTAGCGATTGGAGGCGACTCGGTCTTAAAGCGAAGCCAACTCCGGCTCTGCCTCAACCGCCTTCGCCACCTTCAACTGACGCATCTGCTCACAGCCCCACAACACCCGCTCCGGGGTCGCCGGCGCGTCGATGTGCGGTTGATGTTTGTAGTCGCCCAGACTCGCCACTGCATCCTTGATCGCACACCACGCCGCGATGCCGAGCATGAACGGTGGCTCGCCCACTGCTTTGGAGTGGAACACCGTGTCTTCCGGGTTCTTGCGGTTTTCCACCAGCTTCACCCGCAGGTCCAGCGGCATGTCCGCGACCGCCGGGATCTTGTAGCTGGCCGGGCCGTTGGTCATCAGTTTGCCCTTGTTGTTCCACACCAGCTCTTCCATGGTCAGCCAACCCATGCCCTGGATGAAACCGCCCTCGACCTGACCGATGTCGATGGCCGGGTTCAGCGAGGCGCCGACGTCGTGAAGAATGTCGGTGCGCAGCATTTTGTACTCGCCGGTCAGGGTGTCGATGATCACTTCACAACAGGCTGCGCCGAACGCAAAGTAATAGAATGGCCGACCTCGTGCCTGACTTCGGTCGTAGAAGATTTTCGGGGTCTTGTAGAAGCCGGTGCTCGACAACGAAACCTGGGCGAAATAGGCCTGTTGGATCAGCGCTTCGAAGGTCAGGATGTGATCGCGAACCCGCACGTGGCCGTTGTGGAATTCCACGTCCTCTTCGCTGACCTTGTATTGACGGGCAGCGAATTCGACCAGGCGTTTCTTGATAATTTCGGCGGCGTTCTGCGCGGCTTTGCCGTTCAGGTCAGCACCGCTGGAAGCTGCAGTCGGCGAGGTGTTCGGGACCTTGTCGGTGTTGGTGGCGGTGATTTGCACGCGGTCGATTTCGACTTGAAAGACCTCTGCCACGACTTGCGCAACCTTGATGTTCAAGCCCTGACCCATTTCGGTGCCGCCATGGTTCAGGTGGATGCTGCCATCGGTGTAAATATGGATCAGCGCACCGGCCTGGTTGAGGAAACTGGCAGTGAAGGAAATGCCGAATTTCACCGGGGTCAGCGCCAGGCCTTTTTTCAGGATCGGGCTGTTGGCGTTGTAGCGGCGAATCGCTTCGCGACGCTCGGCATACTGGCTGCTTTCCTCCAGCTCGGCGGTCATTTCCTCGAGCATGTTGTGCTCGACGGTCTGGTAGTAATGGGTGACGTTGCGCTCGGTCTTGCCGTAGTAGTTGGCCTTGCGCACCGCCAGCGGATCGAGGCCCAGATGGCGGGCAATCGCGTCCATCACTTCTTCAATGGCGACCATGCCTTGCGGGCCGCCGAAGCCACGATAAGCCGTGTTCGATGCGGTGTTGGTTTTGCAGCGGTGACCGTTGATGGTTGCATCGCCCAGGTAGTACGAGTTGTCGGCGTGGAACATCGCGCGGTCGACAATCGAGGCCGACAGGTCTGGCGAGCAGCCGCAGTTGCCGGCCAGTTCCAGGGCGATCCCGTGCAGGCGACCGGTGCTGTCGAAGCCGACGTCATACTCGACGTAAAACGGGTGGCGCTTGCCGGTCATCAGCATGTCTTCGACACGCGGCAGGCGCATCTTGGTCGGCTGGCCAGTGAGGTGCGCGATCACGGCACAGAGGCATGCCGGGCTCGCCGCCTGGGTTTCCTTGCCGCCAAAACCACCGCCCATGCGACGCATGTCGACGACGATCTTGTTCATCGACACGTCCAGCACCTCAGCGACCAGCTTTTGCACTTCGGTGGGGTTCTGGGTCGAGCAGTAGACGATCATCCCGCCGTCTTCAGTCGGCATCACCGAAGAGATCTGGGTTTCCAGGTAAAAATGCTCCTGGCCGCCAATGTGCAACGTGCCTTGAATGCGATGTTCAGCGCCCGCCAATGCACTGGCCGAATCACCCCGCTGATGGGTATGGCTGTCGAGCACGAAGTGACGTTTGCGCAGGGCTTCGACGACATCCAGTACCGGTTCGAGGTCTTCGTATTCGATGATCGCAGCCATGGCGGCTTTGCGTGCGGTTTCCAGGTCTTTCGCGGCCACGGCGAGCACCGGTTGACCGACGAACTGCACGTCATCGATGGCCAGCAGCGGATCGCCGGGCAGCAACGGGCCGATGTCTTTCAGGCCCGGGACGTCTTCATGGGTGATTGCGATGCGCACGCCTTCGAAGGCGTAGCAGGGCTTGGTGTCGATGCTGATGATTTTCGCGTGGGCGCGGTCCGACAGCCGGGCGTAAACGTGCAGCTGGTTTGGAAATTCCAGACGGTCGTCGATGTACTGCGCTTCACCGGAGACGTGCTTGGCGGCGCTGTCATGCTTGACGCTGCGGCCGACGCCACTGGTCAGGTCCTTGGCAAACAGTTCAGCCAGTTCGGCTTGGGTCTTCTCTATAGCGTGATGATTAGACATAAGCGGTCACCCGAGTCTCGATGTGCGGTGTTTGCAGTTCGATGAAGTATTTGCGCAGCAGGTTTTGCGCGCTGAGCAGGCGGTATTCCTTGCTGGCGCGGAAGTCCGACAGCGGCGTGAAGTCTTCGCCCAGGGCGGCGCATGCACGTTCGACGGTGGCGTGGTTGAACGGTGAACCGAGCAAAACCGCCTCACAGCTTTTCGCACGTTTTGGCGTGGCCGCCATGCCACCGAAGGCGACGCGGGCATCAGCGATCACGCCGTTTTCGATGCGCAGATTGAACGCAGCGCAGACCGCTGAAATGTCATCGTCCAGGCGCTTGGAAACCTTGTAGGCGCGGAACAGTTGTTCGACGCTGGCGCGGGGCACAATGATCTTTTCGATGAACTCGCTTTCCTGACGCGCCGTGACCCGGTAATCGATGAAGTAATCTTCCAGCGCCATCGTGCGACGGGTTTCGCCTTTGCACAGAACGATCTGCGCGCCCAGGGCGATCAACAGGGGCGGCGAGTCACCAATCGGCGAGGCGTTACCGATGTTGCCGCCGAGCGTGCCCTGGTTGCGAATCTGCAAAGAGGCGAAGCGCTGCAGTAAATCGCCAAAGTCCGAGTATTCGGATTTCAACGCTTCGTAGCAATCGGAGAGGGCGGTCGCGGCGCCGATTTCCAGACGGTCGTCGAAGCGTTCGATGCGCTTCATTTCGGCGACGTTGCCGACGTAGATCATCACCGGCAAGGTGCGGTGGAATTGCGTGACTTCGAGCGCCAGGTCGGTACCGCCCGCCAGCAGGCGAGCTTGTGGGTATGCATCATAGAGGTCGGCCAGGTCGGCCACGGTCAGCGGCACCAGGCAGCGCTTGTCACCGCTGTTGAGTTCGCCGATGTCGGTGGGTGCGATGGCTTTCAGGCGGGCAATGGTGTCGGCTTCGCGGGCGTCGAATTGGTCCGGCTGTTTACCGCAGCAAGACTGCTCGGCGGCTTCCAGGATCGGGCGATACCCGGTGCAGCGGCACAGGTTGCCGGCCAGGGCTTCGTGGGCTTTGTGCGAGTCTGGTTGGTCGCTGTTCTTTTGCAGGGCGAACAGTGACATCACGAAGCCTGGGGTGCAGAAGCCACACTGCGAACCATGGCACTCGACCATGGCTTTCTGCACGCTGTGCAGTTCGCCTTTGTGTTTGAGGTCTTCGACGCTGATCAGCTGTTTGCCGTGCAGCGACGACACAAAAGTCAGGCAAGAGTTGAGGCTGCGATAACGAATGTGCTCGCGGCCCTCGTCATCCGTTTGCAGCTCGCCAACCACCACGGTGCAGGCACCGCAGTCACCGCTGGCGCAGCCTTCTTTGGTGCCGGGTTTGCCCACATGGTCGCGCAGATAATTGAGCACGGTCAGGTTTGGGTCCAGGGCGTGCTCGCTACGGAGTTCCTGGTTAAGTAAAAACTGGATCACGGAAGGCCTCGCAGACTCATTATTGTTGTTAACCGCTTTGAACCGAATTTATCAGGTCTGACTTTTCGGTCAATGATTTTCTGACTTAAAGGTCAGGAAAACCTGTTTTGGCGATCAACAACGCGTTCCATCAGTATTGACCCTCTCGGGATAGCCTGCTTTTTTGCGGGAATCGTGCCAAAAACCGCTGAGTGGGCACTCCGCCACAACCCCTCATGTGCGCTACACTGCGCCGCCTGTGCAGATCGAAAGAGTTTGAAGGACAATCATGACGTTCAAGGCGCCGGATAGCCTCGCCGAGCAAATTGCTCACCACCTCGCCGAACGCATCATTCGCGGTGAAATGAAGCCCGGGGAGCGGATCCAGGAACAAAAGGTCACGCTGGCCCTCAATGTCAGTCGCGGCTCGGTCCGTGAGGCCTTGTTGATCCTCGAGCGTCGCCACCTGATCGCGATCCTGCCGCGACGGGGCGCGCACGTGACCGAGTTGACGGCGCACAAGGTTCAGAGCCTGTGCACATTGATGAGCGAGCTTTATATCCTGCTCGGCAATGCAGTAGCTGCCGGCTGGAAAGTCCAGGCCGACATGGCGCCGTTCGTGCAGATCCAGCAGCGCCTGACCGACAGTTTCGAGCGCCAGGACATCCGCACCTTTGTGGATGACAGCTTCAATGTGATGCGCGCTGCGTATCCGTTCGCCAATAACCCGTATTTGCAGGAAACCGTCGAAAATCTGCAGCCGGCCATGAGCCGTGCGTATTTTCTCGCCCTGGATCAGCGCAAGGCATCGATGAGCGAGTTCCTTGAGCTGTTCGAGCGCTTGCTCGCCGCCGTGCTGGCGCGCGACTTTGCGCAAATCCGTGAAGTGCTGACCGCCTATGGCCAACGCAGCTGCGATCTGGTGGTTTCCGCCCTGACGGACGCCTAAGCGTGCGGCTCAAGTGCATCAAGCTGGCGGGGTTCAAATCCTTCGTCGACCCGACCACGGTGAACTTCCCCAGTAACATGGCGGCGGTGGTCGGGCCCAATGGTTGCGGCAAGTCGAACATCATCGACGCCGTTCGTTGGGTGATGGGCGAGAGCTCGGCCAAGAACCTGCGCGGCGAGTCGATGACCGACGTCATCTTCAACGGCTCCACCAGCCGCAAGCCCGTGAGCCAGGCGAGCATCGAACTGGTGTTCGACAACTCTGACGGCACGCTGCTGGGCGAATACGCCGCCTATGCGGAAATCTCCATTCGCCGCAAAGTGACCCGCGACAGCCAGACCACCTATTACCTCAACGGCACCAAATGCCGTCGTCGCGACATCACCGACATCTTCCTCGGCACTGGCCTGGGGCCGCGCAGCTACTCGATCATCGAGCAGGGGATGATCTCCAAGCTGATCGAGTCCAAGCCTGAGGACCTGCGCAATTTTATTGAAGAAGCGGCGGGCATCTCCAAGTACAAGGAGCGCCGACGCGAGACCGAAAACCGCATTCGTCGCACCCACGAAAACCTCGAGCGCCTGACGGACCTGCGCGAAGAGCTGACGCGTCAACTCGAGCGCTTGCATCGCCAGGCCGAGTCGGCCAGGAAGTATCAGGAATACAAAGGCGAGGAGCGTCAGCTCAAGGCCCAACTGTCGGCCTTGCGCTGGCAGGCGTTGAACGATCAGGTCGGCCAGCGCGAGGCGATCATCGGCACCCAGGAAGTCACCTTCGAAGCCCTGGTCGCCGAGCAGCGCAACGCCGACGCGAGTATCGAACGCCTGCGTGACGGGCACCACGATCTGTCCGAGCGCTTCAATCTGGTGCAAGGGCGCTTCTATTCGGTCGGTGGCGATATTGCCCGGGTCGAACAGAGTATCCAGCACGGCCAGCAACGGTTGCGCCAACTGCAGGACGATCTCAAAGAAGCCGAACGCGCGCGCCTGGAAACCGAATCGCACCTGGGCCACGACCGCACGCTGCTGCTGACCCTCGGCGAAGAGCTGGACATGCTCACGCCAGAACAGGAAGTCACCAGCGCAGCCGCTGAAGAAGCCGCTGCCGCGCTGGAAGAATCCGAAACCACCATGCACGGCTGGCAGGAGCAGTGGGACACGTTCAACCTGACGGCTGCCGAGCCCCGTCGCCAGGCCGAAGTTCAGCAGTCGCGCATCCAGCAGCTGGAAACCAGCATGGAGCGTCTGGCCGATCGTCAGAAGCGTCTCGGCGAAGAGCGTGCGTTGCTGTCGGCGGACCCGGAAGACGCCGCGATCATGGAGCTCAGCGAGCAGTTGGCCGCCAGTGAAGCGACGCTGGAAGACTTGCAGGCCAGTGAAGAGGCCCAGGTCGAACGCCTCGAACAACTGCGCCAGGAATTACAGCTCGCGCTACAGAATCAGCAACAGGCACAGGGTGATCTGCAGCGTCTGAACGGACGCCTCGCATCCCTCGAGGCCCTGCAGCAAGCTGCGCTCGACCCTGGCACCGGCACCGCTGAATGGCTGCGTGAGCAACACCTGGCGGACCGTCCCCGTCTGGCCGAAGGCCTCAAGGTTGAAGCCGGTTGGGAGTTGGCGGTGGAAACCGTTCTGGGTGCCGACCTGCAAGCAGTGCTGGTGGATGATTTTGGTGATTACGACCTGGCCGGGTTCGCCCAGGGCGATCTGCGCTTGCTCAGTCCGGCCAGTGACGGGCTGCGTGTTGCCGGCAGTTTGCTCGACAAGGTTGAGGCGCTGATCGATCTGTCGCCTTGGCTGGGGCAGGTCAAACCGGTCGACAACCTCGAACAGGCCCTGGCCCAGCGCAGTCAACTGAGCGCCGGCCAGAGCCTGATCAGTCGCGACGGTTACTGGGTCGGCCGGCACTTTCTGCGCGTGCGTCGGGCGAGTGAAGCGGAAAGCGGCGTGCTGGCTCGGGGTCAGGAAATCCAGAGCCTGAGCATTGAGCGTGAAGAGCGCGAAGCCACGGTCGAAACCCTGGAAACCCAGCTGCAAAATCTCAGGGCACAGCAGCGTCAGCAGGAGAACGGCCGCGAACATTTGCGTCGCCTGTTGCAAGACGAAGCGCGTCAGCAAGGTGAGCTGAAAGCCCAGTTGTCCGCCGGCAAAGCCAAGGTCGAGCAATTGACCCTGCGCCGCACACGGCTGGACGAAGAGCTCACCGAACTCGCAGAGCAACGTGCCCAGGAACACGAAGAAATCGGCGAGGCGCGCCTGCAATTGCAAGAGGCCCTCGACAGCATGGCCCTCGACACCGAGCAACGCGAGCAGCTGATGGCCCAGCGCGACAGCCTGCGCGAACGGCTTGATCGCGTGCGGCAGGAAGCCCGCCAGCATAAGGATCATGCGCATCAGTTGGCGGTGCGACTCGGTTCGCTCAAGGCTCAGCACGATTCAACACGGCAAGCATTGGAACGACTGGAAATGCAGTCCGAACGCCTGACCGAAAAGCGCGAGCAATTGAGCCTCAATCTGGAGGAGGGCGAGGCACCGCTGGAAGAGCTGCGCCTCAAGCTTGAAGAGTTGCTAGACAAGCGCATGACTGTCGACGAAGAACTCAAGACCGCGCAGATCGCCCTGGAAGACGCCGACCGCGAATTGCGCGAGGCCGAGAAGCGCCGCACCCAGGCCGAGCAACAATCCCAGCTGATTCGCAGTCAACTGGAAATGCAGCGCATGGAATGGCAAGCGCTGACGGTGCGTCGCAAGACCCTGCAGGATCAGTTGCTGGAAGATGGCTATGACCTGCACGGCGTGCTCGCCACGCTGACGGCAGAGGCCAACGAGAAAGACGCCGAAGAAGAACTCGAACGCATTGCTGCACGGATTCAGCGCCTGGGTGCGATCAACCTCGCGGCCATTGACGAATACACGCAGCAATCGGAGCGTAAGCATTATCTGGATGCGCAAAACGACGATCTGGTCGAAGCGCTCGACACCCTCGAGAACGTGATTCGCAAGATCGACAAGGAAACCCGTAACCGCTTCAAAGATACCTTTGATCAGATCAATGGCGGTTTACAGGCACTTTTTCCAAAAGTTTTCGGTGGCGGACGCGCGTATTTGGAACTGACGGGCGAAGATCTACTCGATACAGGGGTAACGATCATGGCGCAGCCGCCAGGAAAGAAGAACAGCACCATCCATTTGCTCTCCGGTGGCGAAAAAGCCCTGACCGCATTGGCCCTGGTTTTTGCGATCTTCAAGCTCAATCCCGCGCCGTTCTGCATGCTCGATGAAGTGGATGCGCCTTTGGATGACGCGAACGTTGGACGCTATGCACGGCTGGTCAAAGAGATGTCCCAGACAGTGCAGTTCATCTACATCACCCACAACAAGATCGCCATGGAAATGGCCGATCAACTGATGGGGGTGACGATGCACGAACCGGGCTGTTCGCGACTGGTGGCGGTGGATGTCGAGGAGGCGATGGCGTTGGTGGACGCCTAGCAGCGTAGCCACAAGCGGCAAGCTTTGAGCGGTCAGTGACGAGCTTGCGGCACCTGGCTTGGAGCTTGTAGCAGCGAAGCCCTGTAAAGTTGCCTTTGGTCGTGCTAGTTTAATATCAATTTTTCGTATGCGTGGGCAAAACGCCTGTCAGAACATAGAGTTGGCGCCACGTTTTAAAGCGGTTTGCGAGTTGTAAACCCCTTATTTTTCAGCATTTTTTATAGAGGCACGGGATTACATGGAAATCGGTCTGCGCGAGTGGCTGATCGTCATCGGCATTATTGTCATTGCCGGTATTCTTTTTGATGGCTGGCGCCGTATGCGCGGCGGCAAGGGAAAACTGAAATTCCGTCTTGACCGAAATTTATCCAATCTGCCGGACGAGGACACCAGCGCCGAGCTGTTGGGCCCGCCCCGCGTCCTGGACACCCATAAGGAACCGCAGCTGGACGAGCATGATCTGCCGTCGGTGAGCATGCCGGCCCGTGACGCCCGTGAATCGGGTGCCAAGCGTGGCAAGCGTGGCCATGGCGAGCCGTCCCAGGGCGACCTGAACCTCAACCTCGACCTGGACGGCGGTCCGAGCTTCAGCAGCCGTGACGACGATTTCCCGGACGACACCAAGCCGGCGCACGCCAGCAGCGAGCGGGATCAGCCGCAAGCCGAGGAAGTGCTGGTAATCAGCGTGATCTGCCGTGACGCGGCCGGCTTCAAAGGCCCGGCGCTGCTGCAGAACATTCTGGAAAGCGGCCTGCGCTTTGGTGAAATGGATATCTTCCATCGCCACGAAAGCATGGCTGGCAACGGTGAAGTGCTGTTCTCCATGGCCAACGCCGTGAAGCCGGGGGTGTTTGACCTGGACGATATTGACCACTTCAGCACGCCGGCGGTGAGCTTCTTCCTCGGCCTGCCAGGCCCGCGTCATCCGAAGCAGGCCTTCGAAGTGATGGTGGCGGCGGCGCGCAAGCTGTCCCAGGAATTGAACGGCGAATTGAAAGACGACCAGCGCAGCGTGCTGACCGCCCAGACGATCGAGCATTACCGTCAGCGCATCGTGGAATTTGAACGTCGTGCGCTGACCCAGAAACGATAGAGGCAAAAAGATCGCAGCCTCGTTTTACTCGACAGCTCCTACAGGGACCGCGTTCTTTTCTGTAGGAGCTGTCGAGTGAAACGAGGCTGCGATCTCTTGATCCAGATAAGATTGAGCAGCCTAGGCTGCTCTTTTGCTTTATGAGAGAACACCCATGACCGCCGCCAAAACCCGCATTCTAGAGCTGCGCACCGAGCTCGATCAGCACAACTATCGCTATCACGTGATGGATGAGCCGAGCATTCCGGACGCGGAGTACGATCGCCTGTTCCACGAGCTCAAGGCCCTTGAAGCCGCGCATCCGGAACTGGTCACCAGCGACTCGCCCACCCAGCGCGTTGGCAGCGCGGCATTGTCGGCGTTCACCCAGGTGCGTCATGAAGTGCCGATGCTCAGCCTCGGTAACGCCTTTGAAGAAACCGACATGCGCGAGTTTGATCGTCGGGTCACCGAAGGTCTGGATCTGCCGGTCGGTGACCTGCTGGGCGGCGGTGCGGCGGTTGAATACAGCTGTGAGCCCAAGCTCGATGGCCTGGCGGTCAGCCTGTTGTATCAGGATGGCGTACTGGTGCGCGGCGCGACGCGTGGCGACGGTACGACCGGTGAAGACATCAGCGTCAACGTGCGCACCGTGCGCAACATCCCGCTCAAGCTGCAAGGCAGCGGCTGGCCGGCGACCCTGGAAGTCCGTGGCGAAGTGTTCATGTCCAAAGCCGGCTTCGAGCGGCTCAACGCCACTCAGCTGGAAGTCGGCGGCAAGACCTTCGCCAACCCGCGCAATGCCGCCGCTGGCAGCTTGCGCCAGCTGGATTCGAAGATCACCGCCAACCGTCCTCTGGAATTCTGCTGTTATGGCATCGGCCAGGTCTCGGCCGACATCGCCGACACCCACATCGGCAACCTCAAGCAGCTGCAACAGTGGGGCATGCCAATCAGCCGCGAGCTGAAGCTGGCCCACGGTATCGACGAATGCCTGGATTACTACCGCGACATCGGCGAACGTCGCAACAGCCTGGCTTACGAAATCGACGGCGTGGTGTTCAAGGTCAACAGCATCGCCTCCCAGCGCGAGCTGGGCTTCCGTGCGCGCGAGCCGCGCTGGGCCATCGCGCACAAATTCCCGGCGATGGAAGAGCTCACCGAACTGCTCGACGTCGAGTTCCAGGTCGGACGCACCGGCGCGGTCACCCCGGTGGCGCGCTTGAAACCGGTCAAGGTCGCGGGTGTGACCGTGGCCAATGCGACCTTGCACAACATGGACGAAGTCGCGCGACTGGGGCTGATGATTGGCGATACCGTGATTATCCGCCGCGCGGGCGACGTGATCCCGCAGGTGGTGCAAGTCGTCACCGAGCGCCGCCCCGAAAACGCCCGGGCGGTGCAGATTCCCGAACAATGCCCGGTGTGTGGCTCGCACGTCGAGCGCACCCAGCTGGTCAAGCGCAGCAAGGGCCGCGAGACGGTCAGTGAGGGCGCGGTGTATCGCTGCGTCGGTCGCCTGGCCTGTGGCGCACAGCTCAAGCAGGCGATCATCCACTTCGTCTCGCGCCGTGCCATGGACATCGAAGGCCTGGGCGACAAGAGCGTCGAACAGTTGGTCGACGAAGGGCTGGTGAGCTCGCCGGCAGATCTGTATGCCCTCAAGTTCGAGGACATCGTCGACCTCGAAGGCTTTGCCGAGCTGTCGAGCAAAAAACTCCTCAGCGCCATCGAAGACAGCAAGAAGCCGAGCCTGGCGCGTTTCATCTACGCCCTCGGCATTCCCGATGTCGGCGAAGAGACGGCCAAGGTCCTGGCGCGCTCCCTGGGTTCCCTGGAGCGCGTGCAGCAAGCCTTGCCGCAAGTGCTGACGTACCTGCCGGACGTCGGCCTGGAAGTGGCACACGAGATCCACAGCTTCTTCGAGGACGCGCACAACCGCCAGGTCATCGCCGAATTGCTCAAGCACGGCCTGGAGATTCAGGACCAGGGCGAACTGGGCGCCGAATTCTCCGCCAGCACCACCCTGGGCGGGTTCCTCGACAAGCTGCACATCCCCTCGGTGGGCCCGGGCGGCGCACAGAAGCTGGCCGACAAGTTCGGCTCGCTGGAAGCGGTGATGAATGCCGACTGGCTGGACATGCGCCAGGCCTTGCCGGAAAAGCAGGCGAACGCGGTGCGGGAGTTTTTCGCCATTGAAGACAATCGCCAGCGCGCGTTGAAGGCCGAGGCGCAGTTGAACGAGTTCGGCATGCACTGGCTGAGCGAGAAAAAAGTCGTCGAAGGCTTGCCGCTGGCCGGGCAAACCTGGGTCCTGACCGGTTCGCTGGAACTGATGAGCCGCGATGTGGCCAAGGACAAGCTGGAAAGCCTGGGCGCCAAGGTCGCAGGCTCGGTATCGGCCAAGACCCATTGCGTGGTGGCAGGACCGGGTGCGGGTTCGAAGCTGGCCAAGGCCAACGAGCTGGGGCTCAAGGTGCTGGACGAAGAGGCGTTTGTCGGGTTCCTGAAAGACCACGGCGTCCCGATCTGACAAACAGGATCAACAGATCGTCCGATCGCGGCCCGAGCCTGCGGCAGCTCCTACAGGGCGCTCACACCACCCCCGTTGGAGCTGCCGGAAGGCTCGAGCCGCGATCGGACGATCTTTTGATCCACCCAGCAAACTCCGGGAACGATATCCCAGCCCCAATGATCTAGTCTTGGCCAGCCCCAGGGAGAGATCGCCATGTACCGCTTCTTCGAACAGCTCAGTTCCCGCATCGCCGCGCCTTTTATCAGCGAGACGTCCCGCAACAGCAAGGTCTGGCAGTGCCGCTGCGGGCAGTCGCTGTTCTTCAGTAACAGCCAGTGCCTGGCCTGCTCAGCAATGCTGGGCTATCAGCCGGAAAAAAGCCGCCTGTCCTCCCTGCAACCCGGCCCGCAGCCCGACACCTGGCTGCTCGACGCCGAGCCCGAGGCAGGGCTGCTGCGCCGTTGCGCCAACCTCGACTCCCCAGCCGCCTGCAACTGGCTGCTGCCGGCCGATGACCACAACGCCCTGTGCATGGCCTGCAGCCTCAACCACACCATCCCGGACCTGACCATCACCGAGAATCACGAACGCTGGCGCAAGGTCGAGACGGCCAAGCGCCGTCTGGTGGCGCAACTGGTCAGCCTGGGGTTGCAAGTGATTCCCAAGACAGTCGACGAAGACACCGGCCTGGCATTCGACTTCATCGGCGTCGATCTCGAAGGGCAGGCGCCCACCACCGGGCACGCCAACGGCCTGATCACCCTGGACATCAAGGAAGCCGACGACGCCCATCGGGAAAAAATCCGGGTGCAGATGCACGAACCTTACCGCACGCTGCTCGGGCACTTCCGCCACGAGGTCGGTCATTACTACTGGGACCGCCTGATCGCCAACAGCCACTGGCTGGAGCCGTTTCGCAATCTGTTCGGCGACGATCGCGCCAGCTACGCCGAGGCGCTCGATCGCCATTACCAGCAGGGCGCCCCCCTGGACTGGCAGCAACACTGCGTCAGCGCCTACGCCACCATGCACCCCTGGGAAGACTGGGCCGAAACCTGGGCGCACTACCTGCACATGATGGACGCCGTGGACACCGCATTGGGCTTTGGCATGAGCGCCCGGGAGATGGATTTCGACTACCAGCCATTTCCGCTCGACACCCTCTACGACCCCCAGCATCCCGGTGGCCCGGCGTTCCTGTCCTTCGTTAACGCCTGGATCGAACTCGCCGGCATGCTCAACGAACTGTCACGCAGCATGGGCCAGCCGGATTTCTACCCCTTCGTCCTGCCACCAGCGGTGATCGCCAAGCTGCACTTCATCCACCTGGTGATCCAGGAGGAGGGTGGCAGGGCGGATGAGGTATTGGCGCAAGCATAATTCCGGCTGGTGCTGCCGAAGGCTCGGGCCGCGTTCGGACGATCTTTAAGGGCTAACGCATGTCATTGACCGGACTCATTTTTTTTTATCCTGTTGAACGGTTGTAACTTCGTCTCAGATAGGTACAATGGCGCGGCTCGCCGACAGGTGAGTGCCGTTATGGTGACCCCATCGGTCCCCCCGCAACGATTACCCGTGAACCTGGTCAGATCCGGAAGGAAGCAGCCACAGCGGGAACATTGTGTGCCGGGGTGTGGCTGATGGGGTTACCACCTATCTCCAAGTCGTTGCGCCTGCAACGATGCTCCAGTCAAAAACCTCAAATGCGCCAGCGCCCAGATCACCTCAGCGGTGAACTCTGACGGGCAAGCGTGCTTGCAGTGATTTCTGTGCGACCCGATACAGAGTTGCCTTAGGAGCATTGCATTCTGCAGCAACGCCAAACACCCCAGTCCGTGGATTCAGGCGTCAGGGTTGGATGAATTCCCTGGTGGCGTTTTTAGCCCAAACAGGCGATCAGCTATCCGCCGACCCCGCTCGAGCCCTTCCTCCGTCAACCAAATAGACTTGTTCCTGTTTACCGGATCAGTGATTAAACCTTGTTGATGCAATCGGTTCATGATCTCGAAATCGAATCCTTTCCAGGTGTTACCGTCGTTGAAACTGAAGGCTGCCAACAGGGCAAGCACAGCGTCTTCAACCAGTTTGTCGTCGTACTCCATGATTGCTGCTCCCCTCATATTCAATGAGTGTCTTCAATGAGCGTCGTCACGCGGTGACTGGTGCTCCACAATCCGCTTCGACCTACCTAAGATTAGTGCGGTTAGCAGGTCAACTCCAGCGAGCAGATATGGAACAGGCACTCAACGGCGCATCGCGCGCGCGACGCGTCTGCAGACTTGCTGGAGGATGAGTTCAAGCCGATCTGGCAATATCGCGCCCTAGGGCTTGCCGATATACAGCCGAATGATGTCATCGATCTCACCGGACATTTTCATCCGCAACAAGGTGCGCAGGATGCGTTGCACTGGCACCTTGGGGTCATTACGTACATAACACCCCACCCGCTGCTCCTGCAGCACAGCAACACTTTGCAACTGTTGCTCCGGCAGCAAGCGCTGGTTGAACCAGTCCATCGTCCACTGGTTGCTCACCGCGTAGCGATAGCGTCCTGCCAGCAGCTTTTCCAGTACCTGTTCCTGGTTGCGCGCGTCTTCGCGGTCGAGCTTGCCGGCGTCGAACAGCGGTTGCAGGGTCGGGTAGACGTAGCCGCGCACCGTGCCGATCGACTGGCGCGTCAGATGGGCCGGGTCGGCGGAAGTCAGCGGGTCAGGGCGGCTCAGCAGCACATCGGGCTGAACCCACAGCGGAATGCTCCAGATATAGTCGCCGGACTGATTGGGCAGCCAGGACTGCGCGGCATAACAGCGCACATCGATCTCGCCATGCTCCATGGCGCTCTGCACCCGGGCCCGGGGCAGTACGTGAAATTCCGCAGGCACGCCCACCTGGGTCGCAAGGCTGAGCATCACGTCGTACAGGATGCCCTGGGTCGGGCGACCGTGCTCAAATTGCACCATCGGCATGGTCCAGCTGTCGGGCACCACGAAGCGCAGCGGCGCCTCTGCGGCCGCCCCGGTCAAGCTCACGAACAACAATGCCCCCAAGGCCAACCGCATAAAAGCTCCGGTACGTCTGAAACCTGAGCCGTTGAAAGCTCCCCCTCCCATGCATCTTAGCCAGATTAGACGAGGCATCGGATGCAATTTTGGCCTTGCTCCGCTAGCATTAGCCGCTTGTGTTCCTTCGTGGCGACGGTTTTCGATGAGTTATCAGGTTCTTGCACGTAAATGGCGTCCGCGCTCGTTCCGCGAAATGGTCGGCCAGACCCATGTGCTCAAGGCTCTGATCAATGCCTTGGACAGCCAGCGGCTGCATCACGCCTACCTGTTCACCGGTACGCGCGGGGTCGGCAAGACCACCATCGCGCGGATCATTGCCAAGTGCCTGAACTGTGAAACGGGCATCACCTCCACGCCCTGCGGCGAGTGTTCGGTGTGCCGGGAGATCGATGAGGGGCGCTTCGTCGACCTGATCGAGATCGACGCCGCGAGCCGGACCAAGGTCGAGGACACCCGCGAACTGCTCGACAACGTGCAATACGCCCCGAGCCGTGGGCGCTTCAAGGTCTACCTGATCGACGAAGTGCACATGCTCTCCAGCCATTCCTTCAATGCGCTGCTCAAAACCCTCGAAGAACCGCCGCCCTACGTCAAGTTCATCCTGGCCACCACTGACCCGCAGAAACTCCCTGCAACGATTCTTTCGCGTTGCCTGCAGTTCTCCCTGAAGAACATGACCCCCGAGCGCGTGGTCGAGCACCTGACCCATGTACTGGGTGTCGAGAACGTGCCGTTCGAAGACGATGCCCTGTGGTTGCTGGGTCGCGCCGCCGACGGTTCGATGCGCGATGCCATGAGCCTCACCGACCAGGCCATTGCCTTCGGTGAGGGCAAGGTGATGGCTGCCGACGTGCGAGCGATGCTCGGCACACTCGATCACGGCCAGGTCTACGACGTGCTGCATGCGCTGATCGAAGGCGATGCCAGGGCGCTGCTCGAAGGCGTGCGGCACCTGGCGGAGCAGGGCCCGGACTGGAATGGCGTGCTCTCGGAAATTCTCAACGTATTGCACCGTGTCGCCATCGCCCAGGCGCTGCCTGAGGGTGTCGACAATGGCCATGGCGACCGTGACCGGGTGCTGGCCCTGGCCCAGGCGCTGCCGGCCGAAGACGTGCAGTTCTATTACCAGATGGGCCTGATCGGGCGCCGTGACCTGCCGCTGGCACCGGACCCGCGAGGCGGGTTCGAAATGGTCCTGTTGCGCATGCTTGCGTTCAGGCCGGCCGATAAGGCGGACGCCCCGAGGCAGCCGCTAAAGCCAGTGGGGATCAGCCAGGCCACAGTTGATTCCGCAAATTCAGTGGCTGCCGCGCCGGTTGTTGCGCCGGTAGTCGCTACGGCAGTTGCACCTGTTGTTGCTGCACCCGTTGTTGCTCCAGCACCCGTTCCAGCGCCTGAGCCAGGTGCGCCGGTTGCGGCGCCAGAGCCAGTGGTGGAGCCGGTCGCCATCGAGGAGGTGGTCGACCTGCCATGGAACGACCCGGTCGAGCCCGAGGCCGTGCTGCAGCCCGCCGTCGAGCCGATGCTGGAGACCGCTGGCGAGCAGCCCGAATTACCGCCGATGCCGCTGCCCACGCCAGACAGCGTGGTGCCGGATGCGCCGGAGTGGGCCGCCGCGCCGATTCCCGAGCCGTCCGTGGCAGAAGTCGATGCCGCCACCCCGGGCACCGACCTGGACGACGAGCCGCCGCTGGACGAGGATTACATCGAGCCAGACATCGACTCGGCCTACAGCTACCTGGATGAGCTGGCCAGTGAACACGCTGCCGAGCCTGCGCCCGAGCCAGAACCCGAGCCGGCTGCCATGCCCGCCACCGGCTTGGCCTTGCAATGGCTGGAGCTGTTCCCGAAACTGCCGATCTCCGGCATGACCGGGAGCATCGCTGCCAACTGCACGCTGATTTCCGTCGAAGGCGACAACTGGTTGATGCACCTGGACCCGGCCCACAGCGCCTTGTTCAACGCCACCCAGCAGCGTCGCCTCAACGACGCGCTGAACCAGTACCACGGGCGCACGCTGACCCTGAGCATGGAGCTGATCAAGCCCGAACAGGAAACCCCGGCCCAGGCCGCGTCCCGGCGTCGGGTCAACCGTCAGCGCGAGGCGGAGGAATCGATCCATGGTGATCCGTTCATCCAGCAAATGATGCAGCAGTTCGGTGCGGTGATCCGTAACGATACTATTGAACCTGTCGAAGCCCTGGCCAGTCAGGGCTAATAACTGAAGGCGTTCGGCCACAGGTGCCGGGCGCCGTTTTAATCCAAGTACTTTGAGGTGATTCCCATGATGAAAGGTGGCATGGCCGGCCTGATGAAGCAGGCACAGCAGATGCAGGAAAAAATGGCCAAGATGCAGGAAGAACTGGCCAACGCCGAAGTCACCGGTAAGGCCGGCGGCGATATGGTCACCGTGGTGATGACCGGTCGTCACGACGTCAAGCGCGTGAGCATCGACCCAAGCATGGTTGAAGGCCTGAGCGAAGATGATCGCGAGATGCTCGAAGCCGTATTCGCCGCCGCCGTCAACGACGCCGTGCGCAAGATCGAAGCCAACAGCCAGGACAAGATGTCCGGCATGACCGCTGGCATGCAACTGCCACCGGGTATGAAACTGCCATTCTGATTCGCCAAAGCGCGTCGGTTGAGCTACAAAAAAATGCCAGGCGTTGAGCTTGGCATTTTTGTTTCTGCCGGTTGCTCATGTGCGACCGGCCCGCCGCCTTCGCGGGCAAGCCCGCTCCCACAGGGATTGAGGCGTGCTCCCGTTCATCGCGGGCAAGCCTTGCTCCCACAGGATAGAGGTAGTCCTGTGGGAGCGGGCTTGCCCGCGAAGCAGTCAACTCGGTCTACCTGACGAAATATCGAACGCCCCACCGCCAAAAAGGTCTGCTCCCTATACCCCCCCATTTAACGATCAAGGAGAAGCTCACATGCCAGATGCATTGACCCTCAACCAACGTATCGTCCTGGCCTCTCGCCCTGTAGGCGCGCCGACCCCAGAGAATTTTCGCCTGGAGCGCGAGGCATTGCCCGACCTGGCCGACGGTCAGATTCTGCTGCAGACCCTCTACCTGTCGCTGGACCCCTACATGCGCGGGCGCATGAGTGACGCACCTTCCTACGCTGCTCCGGTTGAAATCGACGAGGTCATGACCGGTGGCGCTGTCAGTCGAGTGGTGCGTTCGCTTAATCCGAAGTTCCAGGAAGGCGACCTGGTGGTCGGCGCAACGGGCTGGCAGAGCCATAGCATCAGCGACGGGCGCAACGTCATCCCGGTGCCCTCCGGCCTCCCAAGCCCGTCGATGGCCCTGGGCGTGCTCGGCATGCCGGGCATGACCGCCTACATGGGCTTGATGGACATCGGCCAGCCACAGGCCGGCGAGACCCTGGTGGTCGCTGCTGCATCGGGCGCAGTGGGCTCGGTGGTCGGCCAGGTGGCGAAGATCAAGGGCCTGCGGGTGGTGGGTGTGGCAGGCGGCGCAGACAAGTGCCGGTACGTGGTCGAGGAACTGGGTTTTGACGCCTGCATCGATCACAAGAGCCCGAGTTTCGCCGAGGACCTGGCATTGGCGTGCCCCAAGGGCGTGGACATCTACTACGAAAACGTCGGCGGCAAGGTCTTCGATGCGGTGTTGCCGCTGCTCAACGCCAAGGCGCGTATTCCGCTGTGCGGCCTGATCGCCGGGTACAACGCCCACGAAGCACCGACCGGTCCGGATCGCCTGCCGCAACTGCAACGCACCCTGCTGACCAAGCGCGTGCGCATCCAGGGCTTTATCGTGTTCGATGACTACGGTGATCGCCAGCCGGAATTCATCAGCGCCATGGCGCCGTGGGTGCGCGATGGCAAGGTGAAGTTCCGCGAGGACGTGGTCGATGGCCTGGAGAATGCCCCTGAAGCGTTCATCGGCCTGCTCGAAGGGCGCAACTTCGGCAAACTGGTGGTGCGGGTCGCTCAGGACTGAGCAATTGACGCTAAAGAGAGGCGCGGGTATAAACCGCGTCTCGTTGATTTGTCGGACGTCTGCCCATGAGCTTCAGCCCTTTGATTCGCCAACTGATCGATGCCCTGCGAACCTTGCCGGGTGTTGGCCAGAAAACCGCACAGCGCATGGCGTTGCAGTTGCTCGAGCGTGATCGCAGCGGTGGCTCGCGCCTGGCATCGGCGCTGAGCCAGGCCATGGAAGGCGTCGGTCACTGCCGGTTGTGCCGCACGCTGACCGAGGACGACCTGTGCCCGCAGTGCGCCGACACTCGCCGCGATGACACCTTGCTGTGCGTGGTGGAAGGCCCGATGGATGTCTACGCCGTGGAGCAGACCGGGTTTCGCGGGCGTTACTTCGTGCTCAAGGGCCACCTGTCGCCCCTGGACGGCCTGGGGCCTGAGGCCATTGGCATTCCGCAACTGCTGGCACGAATTGAAGAGGCGGGCACCTTTACCGAGGTGATCCTGGCGACCAACCCGACGGTGGAAGGTGAAGCCACGGCGCATTACATCGCCCAGCTGCTCAACAACAAAGGCCTGATCGCCTCGCGGATTGCCCATGGCGTTCCCCTGGGTGGCGAACTTGAGTTGGTGGATGGCGGGACGCTGGCGCATTCCTTCGCGGGGCGCAAGCCGATCGCTCTGTAACCTCCGCGATGGCGCCATCGCGAGCTCGCTCCCACATGTTTTGGTTGAAAACCAAGCAAGCGCTCGGTTAACTTCACTGGACCTTCAGTGGAGTTCGCCGATGCCTGCCTTCCAGGAATACTTCGATCCCAGCCACCAATTAGTCCGCGACAGCGTCAGACGATTCGTCGAGCGTGAAATCCTGCCGGACATCGACCAATGGGAAGAAGCCGAAAGCTTCCCCCGTGAGCTCTATCTGAAGGCCGGCCAGGCCGGGATCCTGGGCATCGGTTACCCCGAAGCTTTCGGCGGCTCACACGAAGGTGATCTGTTCGCCAAGGTCGCCGCCAGTGAAGAGCTGATGCGCTGCGGCTCCGGTGGTCTGGTTGCCGGTCTGGGTTCACTGGACATCGGCCTGCCACCCATTCTGAAATGGGCCAGGCCAGAAGTCCGCGATCGTGTTGTGCCCCAGGTGCTCAGCGGCGAGAAGATCAGCGCCCTGGCGGTGACCGAGCCGAGCGGCGGCTCGGACGTCGCCAACCTGCAAACCCGCGCCGTCCGCGAGGGCGATGTCTATCGGGTCAACGGCAGCAAGACCTATATCACCAGTGGCGTTCGCGCAGATTTCTACACCGTCGCCGTGCGCACCGGTGAGCCCGGCTTCGGTGGCGTCAGCCTGCTGCTGATCGAGAAGGGTACCCCCGGTTTTACCGTCGGCCGCCAGTTGAAGAAAATGGGCTGGTGGGCGTCGGACACCGCCGAACTGTTCTTCGATGATTGCCGTGTACCTGCAGGCAATCTGATCGGCGGCGAAAACATGGGGTTCGCCTGCATCATGGGTAACTTCCAGAGCGAGCGCCTGGCCCTGGCCTTGATGGCCAACATGACCGCCCAGCTGGCGTTGGAGGAAAGCCTGAAATGGGCACGTCAGCGCGAGGCGTTCGGCAAGCCCATCGGCAAGTTCCAGGTGCTCAAGCATCGCCTGGCCGAGATGGCCACTGCGTTGGAGGTTTCCCGGGAATTCACCTACCGCCAGGCGGCGAAAATGGCGGCTGGGCAGAGTGTGATCAAGGAGATTTCCATGGCGAAGAATTTTGCCACGGATACGGCAGATCGTATTACTAGCGATGCGGTGCAGATACTTGGCGGGCTGGGGTATATGCGCGAGAGTTTGGTGGAGCGGCTGTATCGGGATAACCGGATCCTCTCGATCGGCGGGGGGACTCGGGAGGTGATGAACGAGATTATCAGCAAGCAGATGGGGCTTTGAGGTTGGCGGTATGGCGACTGACGCCATCGCTGGCAAGCCAGCTCCCACAAAGATCCGCGTCGTATGCAAATCCTGCGCATGACAGATAACCCTGTGGGAGCGGGCTTGCCCGCGATGGCGTCGGAACAGGCGACTTACTTATCAGTCAACGCAAACTGCGTCAGGCAAAAAGTCGGTATCCCCATATCTTCCAGCTTCTGCGACCCACCCAGCTCCGGCAAATCAATAATCGCCGCCGCTTCATGCACCCGCGCACCCATGCGCCGGATCAGGTTGGCCGCTGCAATCAACGTCCCGCCTGTGGCAATCAGGTCATCAAACATCACCACCGAGTCACCCTCGCACAGGCTGTCGGCGTGCACTTCCAGGAACGCTTCGCCATATTCGGTGGCATAACCCTCGGCCAGCACATCAGCCGGCAATTTGCCTTGCTTGCGAAACAGCACCAGCGGCTTGTTCAACTGATAGGCCAACACCGAGCCAATCAGGAAGCCGCGAGCGTCCATCGCACCGATGTGCGTGAAGTCGGCTTCGACATAACGGTGGGCAAAGCTGTCCATCACCAGGCGCAGGGCCGTGGGCGATTGGAACAACGGGGTGATGTCGCGAAAGATCACGCCCGGCTTTGGAAAGTCGATCACTGGGCGGATCAGGGATTTGATGTCGAAGGAGTCGAAGACCATCGTAGAGGTGTCCTGGCAGGCTGCAAACGTCACAGTATAACGGCGGCTGAAGCGTTGCGCTCAACCGCCGTTGCCGTGATCAGCCTTCCAGGGAACCGCCGGCCAGGGCGCACAGCTGAATCGGATCGAGGATGTGGATTTCCTTGCCTTCAGCCGCAATCAGTTCGTTCTGCTGGAAGCGCGTGAACACCCTGGATACGGTTTCCACCGCCAGGCCCAGGTAGTTGCCGATTTCATTGCGCGACATGCTCAGGCGGAACTGGTTGGCCGAGAAGCCCCGGGCGCGGAAGCGGGCCGAGAGGTTAACCAGGAACGTGGCGATGCGCTCGTCGGCGGTCTTCTTCGACAACAGCAACATCATCTGCTGGTCGTCGCGGATCTCGCGGCTCATCACGCGCATCAACTGGCGGCGCAATTGCGGCAATTGCACGGCCAGTTCGTCCAGGCGCTCGAACGGAATCTCGCACACCGAGGTGGTTTCCATGGCTTGCGCGGAAACCGGGTGCTTTTCAGTGTCCATGCCCGACAGGCCGACCAGTTCGCTCGGCAGGTGGAAGCCGGTCAGCTGCTCTTCGCCACCATCACTGAGGCTGAACGTCTTCAGGGCGCCGGAGCGTACTGCATAAACGGAATCGAACGTGTCGCCCTGGCGGAACAGGAACTCGCCCTTTTTCAGCGGGCGGCCACGTTTGACGATGTCGTCCAGCGCATCCATGTCTTCCAGATTCAGCGAAAGTGGAAGGCACAGCGGGGCCAGGCTGCAATCCTTGCAGTGGGCCTGACCATGAGCGCGCAGTTTGACTGGCTCGGACATTTCTTCAATCCTTGTGGGAAAAACACACATAAGACGTAAGGGTAACCCACCAGAGGACTATCCGACCAGCACGCGGCGATTTGACCCAGGTCATTAGATCACCTTGGAAAACCGCTCGCGGTTGTGTTGTCCCAGATAACGGTCGAACACCATGCACACCGAGCGCACCAGCAATCGCCCGGCGGGCAGTACGGTGATGCGATCGTTGTCGAGCTCGATCAGGCCGTCCTTGGCCATCGTCTGCAATTGCGGCCAAAGTTCGCCGAAGTAGCCGCGAAAATCGATGTTGAATGCCTGCTCGATCTCGGCGAACTCCAGGCTGAAGCGACAAATCAGCTGCTGGATCACCGCACGGCGCACCCGATCATCGGCATTGCACAGCAGGCCGCGACTGGTCGCCAGTTGAGAAGTGGCGAGAGCGTTCTGGTAGAGATTCAGGTCGCTGCTGTTCTGGCTGTACAGATCGCCGATCTGGCTGATGGCAGACACGCCCAGGCCAACCAGATCGCAGTGACCGTGGGTGGTGTAGCCCTGGAAATTGCGTTGCAGGGTTGATTCTTCCTGGGCGATTGCCAGCTCGTCGTCGGGCAGGGCGAAGTGGTCCATGCCGATGTAGCGGTACCCGGCGGCGGTCAGTTGTTCGATGGTGCGCTGCAGCATTTCCAGCTTCTGCGCCGGGGTCGGCAACTCGTTGCTGTTGATCCGCCGCTGGGGCATGAAGCGTTCGGGCAGGTGGGCGTAGTTGAACACCGACAGCCGATCCGGCTGCAGCGCGATGACTTCCTCGACGGTGCGGGCAAAATTGTCCGGCGTTTGTCTTGGCAAGCCGTAGATCAGGTCGATGTTGATCGAGCGAAACTGCAGGGTGCGCGCGGCGTCGATCACTGCGCGGGTTTCCTCCAGGCTCTGCAGGCGATTGACGGCTCGCTGCACGGCAGGGTCCAGGTCCTGCAGGCCGATGCTGACGCGGTTGAATCCCAGTTCGCGCAGCAGGCCCATGGTTGACCAGTCGGCTTCACGCGGGTCAATCTCGATACCGTAGTCGCCGGAGTCGTCGTCGAGCAAATTGAAATGCTTGCGCAGTTGCGCCATCAGCTGGCGCAGCTCGTCATGGCTGAGAAACGTCGGGGTACCGCCGCCGAAGTGCAGTTGCTCGACCTTTTGTGTCGGGTCGAGGTGGCAGGCGATCAGCTGGATCTCCTGCTCCAGGCGCTGCAAATAGGCGTGTGCGCGGCCGCGGTCCTTGGTGATGACCTTGTTGCAGGCGCAGTAGTAGCAGATGTTCGCGCAGAACGGCACGTGCACATACAGCGACAACGGCCGCAGCGCCTTGCGGCTATCGCGCAGGGCATGGAACAGGTCGAAGCTGCCGATAGTGGCGTCGAATTGCGCGGCGGTCGGATAGGAGGTGTAGCGCGGTCCCGCCAGGTCATAGCGGCGGATCAGATCGGTGTCCCAACGAATGGCGTCGAGCATCATGCGGGCATTCCCCCGGATAGGCTGGCAGTGTTGGCGAGTCTAGGGGGTGGGGCAATGGGGCATCTTGATTTGCATCAAGAATGGAGAGTTGTCTCGCCGGTGCAGGCCCCATCGCGGGCAAGCCCGCTCCCACAGGGTATCGGTGTACGCAAAATGTGTGATCACCTGTGGGAGCGGGCTTGCCCGCGATGGGCGCGCCGCCGATTTAATGCCCCATCAACCAATGCTGATGCGGCCCCGGCAGGGTCCACAGCCCGAACAATATCACCAGTAACCCCCCGGCCATGCGCACACTGCGCTTGCGCAATAACGCGGTAACGCGTTCGGCAGCCAGCCCAGTGGCCAGCAGCACGGGCCAGGTCCCCAGCCCAAACGCGAGCATCAGCCATGCACTGTCCAGCGCATTGCCCTGGCTCGCCGCCCACAGCAACGTGCTGTAGACCAGGCCGCACGGCAACCAGCCCCAGAGGGCGCCCAGCAGCAAAGCCCGGGGCAGGCTGGAGACCGGCAGGAGTTTGCTGGCAACCGGCTGGATATGCCGCCACAGGCCGCGACCGAGGCTTTCAATGCGGGTCAGGCCGCTCCACCAGCCGGCCAGGTACAGGCCCATGGCGATCAGCAGCAACCCGGCAAGCACCCGCATGAACATCGCCGCCGGGCTGTTGGCCACCGCCCAGCCCGCCAGGCCGATCAGCAGTCCAGCGGTCGCATAACTGAGGATTCGCCCCAGGTTGTACGCCAATAGCAGCCGAAAGCGCCGGCTGCGCTGCTCCTTGGGGATCGCCAGGGTCAGGGCGCCCATCAGGCCGCCGCACATGCCCAGGCAATGACCGCCACCGAGCAGGCCCAGGATCACTGCAGACACCAGCAGGGGTGCCAATTCAAGCATGGGGCGGGGCCTTGTCTTCAGGCTTGTCCACGTGACCGCTGGCCTCGTCGACTGCAGCCGTGTGCTTGGGGTCCTGGTCGTCGAACAGAATGCTGTGGGCTGGGCCGTCGAGGTCGTCGTACTGGCCGCTGTCGACGGCCCAGAAGAAAATGTAGATCGCAATGCCCACGATCAGCAGCGCGGCCGGGATCATCACGTATAAGGCTGGCATGGGTTCACTCCATGCCCGCGCGGCTCAGGCCGGCAGCGGGCGGGTTTGTGGCGTGGCGCTGATGGCCGGCGCGCTCGGCAGGCGAGTCAGGCGCAGGGCATTGAGCACCACGGTCAACGAACTGATGGACATGCCGACCGCCGCCCACACCGGGGTGATCCAGCCGAGGGCAGCGAAGGGCAACATGAGGCCATTGTACAACCCGGCCCACAATAGATTCTCGATGATCACCCGCCGGGTCCGCCGCGCCAGGCTGAACGCCCGCACCAGCGCGTCCAGGCGGTTGGAGAGCAGCACGGCGTCGGCGCTGGTTTTCGCCAGGTCAGTGGCCGAGCCCATGGCGACACTGATGTCGGCGGCGGCCAGCACCGGCACGTCGTTGACTCCGTCGCCGAGCATCAACACCTTGCGCCCTTCGCGGTGCAACTGTTGCAGCACCTGCAGCTTGTCATCCGGGCGCAGGCCGCCCCGGGCTTCATCGATGCCCAGCTCGGCGGCGACGCTGGCGACCATCGGCGAACTGTCCCCGGACAGCAGCAGCGTGCGCCAGCCCCGGGCTTTGCACGCCGCCAACAGCGCCGGCGCATCGGCGCGCAGGCGGTCGTCGAGGACAAACCAGGCCAGGGGGGCATGCGCGTCGCCAAGCAGTAACCACTGGCCGGGTTCATCGGGCATCACCGGCACTGCTGCGCCACTCAGTTCGCAGACAAAACCCGGCTGGCCAATGCGCAGGCGCTGCTCGCCCACCAGGCCTTCGAGTCCCAGCCCCGGCGTGCTGTGCACTTCCTCGGCGGCCAGCGGCGCTCGACCAAACGCCCGCGCAATTGGATGTTCGGAACGGTTCTCCAGCGCCGCCGCCAGGCCCAGGCACTGGTCACTGTCGAGCGCACCGAGGGGGCGGATCGAACGCAGCGCCAGGCGCCCTTCGGTGAGGGTGCCGGTCTTGTCGAAAATCACCGTGTCGATCTGGTTCAGGCCTTCCAGCACATGCCCGCGGGTCAGCAACAGGCCCAGCTTGTGCAAGGTGCCGGTGGCCGCCGTGAGTGCCGTCGGCGTCGCCAGGGACAAGGCGCACGGGCAGGTCGCCACGAGCATGGCCAGCACGATCCAGAAGGCCCGCGATGAGTCCAGCTCCCACCACACCAGGCCGATCACGGCGGCAGCGATCAGCGACAACAGCAAAAACCACTGGGCGGCGCGGTCGGCGATTTCCGCCAGGCGCGGTTTTTCCGCCTGGGCGCGGTCCAGCAGGCGGACGATAGCCGACAGGCGCGTGTCCTGGCCGAGTGCCAGGACTTCAACGGTCAGCGCGCCCTCGACGTTCAGTGTTCCCGCGGTCACCGCATCGCCCAGGGTGCGCGATTGCGGCAGGTACTCGCCGGTGAGCAGGGACTCGTCGACGCTGGACTGGCCGTCGAGAATCCTGCCATCGGCCGGCAGGATAGCGCCGGGATGCACCAGCACCTGATCGCCCAGGCGCAATTCGCTGAGCAGGATGCGCTCGCTCTGGCCGTCCGCACCCAGGCGCAGGCACGAGGCAGGCAACAGGTTGACCAGTTGCGCGGTGGCGGCGGCGGTGCGCTCCCGGGCGCGGCGTTCCAGGTAGCGTCCGGCCAGCAGGAACAGGGCGAACATGCCCACCGCGTCGAAATACAGTTCGCCCACGCCAGTGATCGATGTCCAGATCCCGGCCAGGTAGGCGCTGCCGATGGCCAGCGAGACCGAGACGTCCATGGTCAGGTGGCGGGTGCGCAGGTCGCGCATGGCACCCTTGAAGAATGGCGCGCAGCTGTAGAACACGATCGGCGTGGTCAGAAACAGCGCGACCCAGCGCAGAATAGTGTGCAGCTCGGGGCTCAGGTCGATATTGAATTCGGGCCAGGTGGCCATGGTCGCCATCATCGCCTGGAACCACAGCAGGCCGGCGACGCCGAGTTGGCGCAGGGCCAGGCGGTTTTCGCTGGCCAGTTGTTCACTGGCGCGGTCGGCCTGATAGGGGTGAGCGGCGTAGCCGATGTGGCGCAATTCGCCGAGGACCTGGCTCAGGGGCAACTGCGCATCGGCCCAGCGTACATGCAGGCGATGGTTTGACAGATTGAGCCGGGCTTCGGCGACGCCAGGCAGGGCGCGCAGGTGTTTTTCGATCAGCCAGCCACAGGCCGCGCAACTGATGCCTTCCATCAGCAGGGTGGTTTCGGCCAGCTCGCCTTCATGACGCACGAACGGCGCCTGCACGTCAGCGCGGTCGTACAGCGCCAGTTCGTCCACCAGCTGCACCGGCAGGGCTTCGGGGTTGGCCGATGCTTCGCTGCGATGCTGGTAATAACTTTCCAGCCCCCCCGCCACGATGGCTTCGGCCACGGCCTGGCAACCCGGGCAGCAGAACTCGCGGGTTTGCCCCAGCACAATGGCGGTGAAACGGCTGCCGCCCGGGACGGGGAGGGCGCAGTGGTAGCAGGGGGTTGGTGTGGTCATGGGGGAAATCTAGATCTTCCGGGAGCTGCTGAGAACCCTGTAGGAGCGAGCTTGCTCGCGAAGAACGAATGAGCGCCGCGGGGTATCAGGCTCCCAGCGTTATCGTTGACGTCCATCGCGAGCGAGCTCGCTCCTACAGGGGGGCGCGCAGGCTTTATTTTTTCAGGTCTTCCGCACCCTGCAGCGGCTCGTCGCCCAGCAGCAGGTCCTTGTCATGACTGACCTGTTCTTCTTCGAACATGCGCCAGGTCTTGTCGTTTTCCACGCCCAGCAGCTCGACAAACCGACGCCCTTCAACCTTGTCGTTCACCTGGCCAATGTAGCGACCGGCCTCGGTGTCGCTGTGGGTCAGGGTGATCTTGCGATCCTTTTCCGGCTGGGTCGGCGAGATCAGGTTCAGTTCCAGGGTTTTTGGCTGGCTGTCGCCGGTCAGGTGCAGGTCGACTTCGCCCGTCATCCCGTCCAGGTGCACGCTGGCGCGCAGTTTCAGGGTCTGCGCCAGCAGCTCGCGATCAAGCGAACGGTTGATGCCTTTGCCGGCCTCGTAGTAATTGTCGTTGACCAGGTTGTCCGGGTTGTTCACCGCAATGGTCACCATCGACAGGGTCAGGGTCACCGAGCAGGCCAGGATGGCGATGATGATCCACGGCCAGAGGTGCTTGTACCAGGGGCTCGTCGTATTTGCTGCAGGCATGTTCACTTCTCTCAACGAATTTGTGGGCCGATGAATCGGCTCTTGGCTTCAACGTGGACGCTGTCGTCATCGGCATCCTTGAGGATGAATTTCACCTCGTTGGTGCTCGATGGCAATTGCTCCGGCGCGCTGGACAATTCCACCGGCTGGCTGAAAATTTCCCCGGCAGCGACCTTGATCTCACGCTTGCCTTGCAGCCGCAGGTCCGGCAGGCCGGTCGCTTCAAGCAGGTAGGTGTGGTCACGCTGGTCTTTGTTCATGATCTTCAGGCTGTACACGTTTTCGATCCGCCCTTCGGCGTTCTCGCGGTACAGCACACGGTCCTTGCTGACGTCGAAACCCACCAGCGAACGCATGAAGAAGGCCGCCATCAGCAAGCCGATCATCGCCAGCAACACCACGGCATAGCCAATCAGGCGCGGGCGCAGCTTATTGGTTTTCTGGCCGGACAGGTTGTGCTCGGTGGTGTAGCTGATCAGGCCGCGCGGGTAGTCCATCTTGTCCATGATGCTGTCGCAGGCATCGATGCACGCTGCGCAGCCAATGCATTCGATCTGCAGGCCGTCGCGAATGTCGATGCCGGTGGGGCACACCTGGACGCACATGGTGCAGTCGATGCAGTCGCCCAGGCCCAGGGCCTTGTAGTCGACGCCTTTCTTGCGCGGGCCACGGCTTTCACCCCTGCGCGGGTCGTAGGAGACGATCAGCGTGTCCTTGTCGAACATCACACTCTGGAAACGCGCATACGGGCACATGTAGATGCACACCTGCTCGCGCAACCAGCCGGCGTTGCCATAGGTGGCCAGGGTGAAGAACCCGACCCAGAAATACGACCAGCCATCCGCCTGGCCGGTGAAGAAGTCGATGGTCAGCTCGCGGATCGGCGAGAAATACCCGACGAAGGTCATGCCGGTGACAAAGCCGATCAACAGCCACAGCGAGTGCTTGCTGAGCTTGCGCAGCAGCTTGTTGGCGTTCATCGGCGCCTTGTCGAGCTTGATGCGCTGGTTGCGGTCGCCTTCGGTGACCTTCTCGCACCACATGAAAATCCAGGTCCAGACGCTTTGCGGGCAGGTATAGCCGCACCAGACTCGCCCGGCGTACACGGTGATGAAGAACAGGCCGAAGGCGCTGACGATCAGGATCCCGGACAGCAGGATGAAATCCTGCGGCCAGAACGTGGCGCCGAAGATGAAGAACTTACGCTCCGGCAGGTTCCACCAGACCGCCTGGTGCCCGCCCCAGTTGAGCCATACCGTACCGAAATACAGCAGGAACAGCAGCGCGCCGCCCATCATCCGCAGGTTGCGGAACAGGCCGGTGAAAGCACGGGTGTAGATCTTTTCTCGAGAGGCGTAGAGGTCGACGCTGTTATTCGCGTTCTTGGTGGGTGGCGTGACGTCGTGTACCGGTATCTGGTTGCTCATCATTGCATCCCACGGCAGTGGAAAAATGCCCCGGTCAGTACATGCCGACCGCGGTCAAAAAGAGGTATTGCAGTGGCGCAATGATACGCCTGTAGCTCTAGTCCGAGGGTGCGACCTTTGGTCACGTTGGGAGAATTTATCCGATGGTGTAATGACTTGAATCAATTGACTTGTGAGTCATGGCCGGTTTTCGCAGCGCCAGGGCCCTCCCATGACCGTAAATTCAATCCCCGTAGGAGCTGCCGAAGGCTCGGGCCGCGATCGGACGATCTTTTGATCTTGCCGCTCCGACAGGTGAAGCGTTAAGCGAGCATAGGCCATAAACAAAACGGCCCCGCCAATTCACATGGGCGGGGCCGTTTTTATTGCATCAAAGGTTACTGGGCATCTTCCGCCGGAGCTTTCTCACCGTGAGACAAGCTGTAGACGTAAGCGGCCAGCAGGTGAACCTTGTCGTTGCCTTGCAGCTGTTCCTGGGCAGGCATCTGGCCCTGGCGGCCGTAACGGATGGTCTGCTGCAGTTGGGCGAAGCTCGAACCGTAGATGAACGCGCCCGGGTGGGTCAGGTCAGGTGCACCCATTGCCGGGGTACCTTTACCGGCCGGACCGTGGCACGCCACGCAGTTGGCCGCGAACAGCTTCTGCCCGGCAGCAGGGTCAGCCTTGGCGCCTTCCGGCAGCTTGCGGCCATCGAGGTTGGTCAGCACGTAGGCAGCCACGTCCGCCACGCCTTGCTCGCCAATCACTTCAGCCCACGCCGGCATCACCGCGTGACGACCGCCCATGATGGTGGTCTTGATGGTTTCGGGCTCGCCGCCCCAGCGCCAGTCGGCGTCGGTCAGGTTCGGGAAGCCGTAGGCGCCCTTGGCGTCGGAACCGTGGCACACCGAGCAGTTGGAGGCGAACAGGCGGCCACCCATTTTCAGTGCTTGCGGATCCTTGGCCACTTCTTCGATAGGCATGGAAGCGAACTTGGCGAAGATCGGGCCGAAACGCGCGTCCGACTTGGCCATTTCCTTTTCCCACTCGTGCACGCCGGTCCAGCCGGTCTGGCCGTTGGCGAACGCGGTCTGCTTTTCGTTATCCAGGTAGTTGTAACCTGGCAGCAGGCCTTTCCAGTTGCCCAGGCCCGGGTAGAGCACCAGGTAGCCGAGGGCGAAGATGATGGTGCCCACGAACAGCATGAACCACCATTTCGGCAGCGGGTTGTCGTACTCCTCGATCCCGTCGAAGGAGTGCCCAACCGTTTCTTCCGTCTGCTCGGCGCGCTGGCCCTTGCGGGTGGACAGCAGCAGCCAGGTCAGGGCGAAGATGGTGCCCAGACTGAGGACTGTGACGTACAGACTCCAGAACGTAGTCATTCTTTGTTACTCCTAGAAGCTTGCTCGACGTGCTTGATGGCTTCGGGATCATCCGCGAAAGGCAGCAAGGTAGCGTCTTCAAACTCCGACTTGCGCTTGGGGCTGAACACCCACAGCGCCAGACCGATGAAGGCCACCATCACGACAACGGTGCCCAGGCCACGAATCATCCCGATATCCATCTAAATCACCGTTTGCTTTTGATGATGGTGCCCAGGCCTTGCAGATAGGCCACCAGCGCGTCCATTTCGGTTTTGCCCTTCACAGCATCCTTGGCACCGGCGATGTCTTCGTCGGTGTAAGGAACGCCGAGCGTGCGCAAGACTTCCATTTTCTTGGCGGTGTCTTTGCCGTCGAGCTTGTTTTCCACGAGGAACGGGTAGGCCGGCATTTTCGACTCGGGCACTACGTTGCGCGGGTTATACAAATGCGCACGCTGCCAGTCATCGGAGTAACGACCGCCAACACGGGCCAGGTCCGGGCCGGTACGCTTGGAACCCCACAGGAACGGGTGGTCCCAGACGCTTTCACCGGCGACCGAGTAGTGGCCGTAGCGTTCGGTTTCAGCACGGAACGGGCGGATCATCTGCGAGTGGCAGCCGACACAACCGTTGGCGATGTACACGTCGCGGCCTTCCAGTTCAAGGGCGGTACGCGGCTTCATGCCTTCTACCGGCTTGTTGGTGACGTCCTGGAAAAACAGCGGAACGATCTGGGTCAAGCCGCCGATACTGACGGCGATAACCATGAAGAAGGCCAGCAGGCCAATATTCTTCTCGACTGCTTCATGCTTCATCAGTGAGCTCCAACTACAGCAATCTGTTCGGCAGCTTCCGCTTCAGCCGGGTTCGAGGCACGTACGGTACGCCATACGTTGTAGGCCATTAACAGCATGCCGCTGGCGAAGAACGCACCGCCCAGGGCGCGAACGATGAAGCCCGGGTGGCTGGCTTGCAGCGCTTCGACGAACGAATAGGTGAGGGTGCCGTCGTCGTTGATGGCACGCCACATCAGGCCCTGGGTGATGCCGTTGACCCACATCGAAGCGATGTAGAGCACGGTACCGATGGTCGCGAGCCAGAAGTGCGCGTTGATCAGGCCGATGCTGTGCATCTGCACACGACCGAACAGTTTCGGGATCATGTGGTAGATCGCGCCGATCGAAATCATCGCCACCCAGCCCAACGCACCGGCGTGTACGTGGCCAATGGTCCAGTCGGTGTAGTGCGACAGCGAGTTCACGGTCTTGATGGCCATCATCGGGCCTTCGAAGGTCGACATGCCGTAGAACGCCAGGGAGACCACCAGGAACCGCAGGATCGGGTCGGTGCGCAGCTTATGCCAGGCGCCCGACAGGGTCATCATGCCGTTGATCATGCCGCCCCAGCTCGGAGCCAGCAGGATGATCGACATCGCCATGCCCAGGGACTGGGCCCAGTCCGGCAGTGCGGTGTAGTGCAGGTGGTGCGGGCCGGCCCAGATGTACAGGGTGATCAGCGCCCAGAAGTGCACGATGGACAGGCGATAGGAGTAGATCGGACGCTCGGCCTGCTTCGGAACGAAGTAGTACATCATCCCCAGGAAGCCGGTGGTCAGGAAGAAGCCCACCGCGTTGTGACCGTACCACCACTGGATCATCGCATCCGTCGCACCGGCGTAGGCCGAGTAGGACTTGAAGAAGCTGACCGGCAGGGAAGCGTGGTTGACGATGTGCAGCATCGCCGTCACGACGATGAAGGCACCGTAGAACCAGTTGCCCACATAGATGTGCTTGGTCTTGCGCTTGGTGATGGTGCCGAAGAACACCAGACCGTAGGTGACCCAGACGATGGCCAGCAGAATAGCCAGGGGCCATTCCAGCTCAGCGTATTCCTTGGTGGTGGTGTAACCCAGCGGCAAGGTAACGATGGCGCCGACGATCACCGCTTGCCAACCCCAGAAGGTGAAGGCGGCGAGGCTGTCGGAAATCAGTCGCGTTTGGCAGGTTCGCTGCACGACGTAATAAGAAGTGGCAAACAGTGCACAACCACCGAAGGCGAAAATCACCAGGTTGGTGTGCAACGGGCGAAGGCGTCCAAAGCTCGTCCATGGCAGACCGAAGTTTAATTCCGGCCATACCAGTTGCGAGGCAATGAATACACCAAGCCCCATGCCAAGGATCCCCCAGACCACCGTCATGATGGCGAACTGGCGGACTACCTTATAGTTATAAGCAGTCGGACTGATTGCTGTGCTCATTCTAAGGTTCCACGGTTTGGGTGTTTTATTAGGAGTAAAAATCGGCCGCAAGTATGTAGAAAGCGGGGGGTCATTGCAACGCGCCATGACCTGGGTCAATGCTTTCAAAAGCTGATTCTGCGGCCTTTCCATGCGCCGCGTAAGGACAAAATTGCCCATGGACAAAATGTCGCAGCAGACGAAAGAGGTGAGGGGGTCAGGTCAGATGTAACGGGGTGTGTTCAAACACAACGATCAGGGGACAGCAGGCGATTTGCGCGACAGCCGGTATCTACCAGCCTTTGCGGCCTGTCATCGAGCGAATTCGTCGAACGCATCGCGTCGGGTCGACCTGGAACCGGCTCATGCCAGTCCGCATCTGGGCAAGCTTAGACCCGAATCCGGGGAACCGAAAGGCGTACTAAGGAAGGGTGCGACACTTGGTCGCAAAGGGGCAGGGAACTGCCGCATGCAGGCGAATGCGGCAGTAGAGCGGTCGAGAGTTATTCGCGTTTGCCTTCAGCCTGCAAACGATCGGTATTCAAACCGTGGGACAAGCTGTACACATAAGCCGCCAACAGTTGCACCTTATCGTTGCCCAGCAGCTCATTCTGCGCCGGCATGTGGCCCTGGCGACCATGACGAATCGTTTGCTCGAGCTGCGTCAGGCTGGTGCCGTAGATAAAGCCGGCCGGGTGCGTCAGGTTTGGCGCCCCCATGGCCTCCGTGCCTTGACCATTCGCGCCGTGACAGGCCGTGCAGGTGGTGCTGAACGCTTGCTGGCCGGCTTGCAGGTCGGCCTTGGTATCCGCTGGCAATGGCAGCCCTGCCAAGTCGTGACGCACGTAGGCGGCCACGTTCTTCACGCCGGCTTCACCGAGGATTTCGCCCCAGGCCGGCATCGCCGCCATACGACCGCCCATGATCGTGGTCTTGATCATCTCGGCATCGCCGCCCCAGCGCCAGTTGCTGTCGGCGAGGTTGGGGAAGCCGAACGCGCCCTTGGCATCCGAGCCGTGGCACACCGAGCAGTTGGAGGCGAACAGGCGGCCACCCATCTTCAGTGCTTGCGGGTCCTGGGCCACTTCTTCCACGGGCATCGACGCGAATTCGGCGTAGATCGGCCCAAACTTCGCGTCAGCCTTGTTCATCTCCTTTTCCCACTCGTGCACGCCGGTCCAGCCATCTTCATAGCCGGGCAGAATGCCTTTCCAGTTGCCCAGGCCCGGGTACAGCACCAGGTAACCGATGGCAAACACCAACGTGCCGGCGAACAGCATGAACCACCACTGCGGCAAGGGGTTGTCGTACTCCTCGATGCCGTCGAAGCTGTGGCCCATGGTCTGGTCGACGCTGCCCTTGGTCTCGCCCTTGCGCGTGCCGATCAGCAGCCAGGTCAGGCCGATCAGGCTGCCGATGGTCAGTACGCAGATCCACGTACTCCAGAAAGTGGTCATGACCGGGTACTCCTTGTTGTTGCAGGTTCTGGTGGGCTGTCAGGTTGCGGCTCGTCGGCGAACGGCAGCAGGCGCGCTTCGGCGAATTCCGGATTGCGCTTGGTGTTGAACACCCACAGCGTCAGGCCGACGAAGGCCACGAACACCACGACCGTGCCCAGGCCGCGGATCATTCCAGTACTCATCTCAAACATCACTCACCTCTTGCTCTTGATGGCAGTGCCGAGCACTTGCAGGTAAGAAACCAGGGCGTCCATCTCGGTCTTGCCCTTCAGGCTGGCGACCGCGCCGCTGACGTCGTCATCGGTGTACGGCACGCCAAGGGTACGCATGGTGCGGATCTTGGTTTCGGTATGGCTGCTGTCCACCGCCTGCGTGACCAGCCATGGGTAGGCCGGCATCTTCGACTCGGGTACCACGTTGCGCGGGTTGTACAAGTGCGCGCGATGCCAGTCATCCGAGTAGCGGGCGCCGACCCGGGCCAGGTCCGGCCCGGTACGCTTGGAGCCCCACAGGAACGGGTGATCCCACACGCTCTCGCCGGCCACCGAGTAGTGCCCGTAGCGTTCGGTTTCGGCGCGGAACGGCCGGATCATCTGCGAATGGCAACCCACGCAACCTTCCCGAATGTAGATGTCGCGTCCTTCCAGCTGCAGCGCGGTGTAGGGCTTCATGCCTTCCACCGGCTTATTGGTCACGTCCTGGAAGAACAGCGGCACGATCTGGGTCAGGCCGCCGATACTCACGGCCAGCACCATCAACAGCATGAGCAGGCCGACGTTTTTCTCGATTGTTTCGTGTTTCATCGCGGACTCCTCAGGCGATCTGCGCGGCAGTGGCGACGTCGGCAGGCTGCGAGGCCCGTACGGTGCGCCAGGTGTTGTAAGCCATCAGGAACATGCCGCTCAGGAAGATCGCACCGCCTACCAGGCGCACGACGAAGCCCGGGTGGCTGGCCACCAGGGTTTCGACGAAGGAGTAGGTCAGCGTGCCGTCTTCGTTGATCGCACGCCACATCAGGCCCTGGGCAATGCCGTTGACCCACATCGAGGCGATGTACAGCACGGTGCCGATGGTCGCGAGCCAGAAGTGCGCGTTGATCAGGCCGATGCTGTGCATCTGCGCCCGACCGAAGATTTTCGGGATCATGTGATACAGCGCGCCGATGGAAATCATAGCCACCCAGCCGAGTGCACCGGCGTGTACGTGGCCAATGGTCCAGTCGGTGTAGTGGGAGAGGGCGTTGACGGTCTTGATCGCCATCATCGGGCCTTCAAAGGTCGACATGCCGTAGAACGCCAGCGAGACCACCAGGAAGCGCAGGATCGGATCGCTGCGCAACTTATGCCAGGCGCCCGACAGGGTCATCATGCCGTTGATCATCCCGCCCCAGCTTGGAGCCAGCAGAATCAGCGACATCACCATGCCCAGCGACTGCGCCCAGTCCGGCAGCGCGGTGTAGTGCAAGTGGTGGGGACCGGCCCAGATGTACAGGGTGATCAGTGCCCAGAAGTGCACGATCGACAGGCGATAGGAATACACCGGCCGCTCGGCCTGCTTGGGCACGAAGTAATACATCATGCCCAGGAAGCCGGCCGTGAGGAAAAAGCCCACGGCGTTGTGGCCGTACCACCACTGCACCATCGCATCGGTCGCACCGGCATACACCGAATAGGACTTGGTGAAACTCACCGGCAGCTCAAGGTTGTTGACGATGTGCAGAATTGCCACGGTGATGATGAACGCACCGAAGAACCAGTTGCCGACGTAGATGTGCTTGGTCTTGCGCTGCATGATCGTGCCGAAGAACACCACCGCGTAGGCGACCCAGACGATGGTGATCAGAATGTCGATCGGCCATTCCAGCTCGGCGTATTCCTTGGAACTGGTGTAACCCAGCGGCAGGCTGATCGCCGCCAGCAGGATCACCACTTGCCAGCCCCAGAAACAGAACGCGGCAATTTTTGGCGCAAACAACTGCGTCTGGCAGGTGCGTTGCACCGAATAAAACGAACTGGCGAACAGGGCGCAACCGCCGAAGGCGAAGATCACCGCGTTGGTGTGCAAAGGGCGCAGGCGCCCGAAGCTGGTCCACGGCAAATCGAAGTTAAGCTCGGGCCACACCAATTGGGCCGCGAGAAAAACCCCGAGCCCCATGCCGACGATGCCCCACACCACCGTCATAATGGCGAATTGGCGGACCACCTTGTAGTTGTAGGCGGTACTGATAGAAGTGTTCATGGTTCCCCATCCACGGTTCAGCCGAAGTGAGCACGCGTGCGACAAGGCAGCGCGTCCTTCGCCTGGAGTTATAGGCAGACTAAAAGCGAGGCAAGCATGGACAAAGAGCACAAGGCCAGTATTGACGGGGATCAATGGGCGCGGTGTGTGCAGGATCACGGATGGTTATGGGATGCCGCTGTAGGGCCGGCATCTGCGACGTTGATCCTCGCCCATGGCGCCGGTGCGCCGATGGACAGCGACTGGATGAACGACATGGCTGCGCGCCTTTGTGCGCTGGGCGTCAACGTGTTGCGCTTCGAGTTTCCGTACATGGCGCAACGGCGTGTCGATGGCGGCAAACGCCCACCGAATCCGGCGCCGAAACTGCTGGAATGCTGGCGGGAGGTGTATGCCGTGGTGCGACGCCATGTCGCCGGGAAACTGGCCATTGGCGGCAAGTCCATGGGCGGGCGGATGGCCAGTTTGCTGGCCGATGAACTGGGCGCGGATGCGCTGGTGTGCCTGGGGTATCCGTTCTACGCAGTGGGCAAGCCGGAAAAACCGCGGGTGGAACACCTGGCCGGCTTGAAGACCCGTACGCTGATTGTGCAGGGCGAGCGGGATGCGCTGGGCAATCGGGAGGCGGTCGAGGAGTATGCGCTATCGCCGGGCATCGAGGTGATGTGGCTCGCGGCGGGCGACCATGATTTGAAGCCGTTGAAGGTGTCGGGTTTTACCCATGAGCAACATTTGTCGGCTGCGGCGGACAAGGTGGCCCTCTTTCTCAAGTAGGTTTTACGATGGCGGTCAGGGTCTCGTCGTAAGCAGGCTCGCTTGCACATCTGGAGCGCGTTCCCCCTGTGGTGAATTCTTCTGAGGGCTAGTCTTGATCGCGAAAGGTATGGATGTTCGGCGACCGGTCGCGCCCTGTTCCGAAACATGAAGGCTTCCCTCCTGAGCATTCAACCAGATTTCAGCGCAATCGATGATGCCAGCGTCCTTGCAGGCCTTGGTCAAACTTCCTGCCAGCGCCATGTAATCTTTACCCTGGAGATCTTTGAGCGTGCTTAATTCATTTGCGAGCGTCCCAAATACTTGGTGCGCCGGATACCCGGTACCCGCCCATTGGTGGATATCGGTGCGCAGGTTCTGAATGTGCGCTGGCGTTTGCTGGAACGGCCACACCTGGCGCGCGCTTTTTACATAAATGTCCTCACTCTCCACCAAGGTTGAAGGGTCCATCCCCAAACCCTCGCGAATCATCGGATACAGCGTTGCCTTGACCTCGGATGGCGAACTTTGCGCAGAGAAATCCAGCAATTTCACCGTGCCCCAGGCATCCAGCAGGCGCAATTTTGGGGCGTGTTCAGTGAGGTAGCGGACAAAAGCATCGAGATCCATGCCGGGTTGGCTGATCGTCAAGGGCGCTGTGCGACGGGGTTCAACGAATGGCTTCAACAATTTGGCTACATCGATGGCGGGGACATCGGCATAGATGACCAGGACATGAGAGGGGGTCGGGCCACTTTTATTCATTATTCTCAACAACAACGCTTGCTCGCCGAGCCCGCGTCGGGACAATCCATCAAGGACCAGTTCAGCATGCTCGTGGCAGAACGCCTCCTGTCCTGGATGCCTGGCATAGTAGTGCGCGGTGAATCGGGCGGCGCGACGTTGATAATCGCCCACCGAAGAGAGTTTTGGCAGGGGGGGACCAAGCAGTATTCGGGCGAGCATATTTAGATGATGGCGGGCCGCATGGATACTTCCCTCTGATACGGCAGACCCGTCGGTGCGGTTACTGGGACACAGCTTTAATGCACTGATTGAATTGAATAGTTCATGCATCACTTGCTGGAAGGGATCGAGCAGTACAGGCGAGGATATCGCATGGCCAAGGTTTGCTGGGTTGCCGCTGAGTGCAGCGTCCGTTTTCGTATCGATAACGGTTACCCGGCCAGGTCCAGTTTCTGGACGAGCAGGTGATGCAGTGGATGAGGGCGTAGGGGTAATTGGCACGGCTGATACCCTGAAGGGTTAAGGCTCAAGGCCGTAATATCGGGACTGATATAAAATGATGCTGTCATAAAACGCCTGGAACAGACTATCGCCCAGCGCCATGCAAGGGTTTTTGGGAAAAGCTATCACCCTAGGCCTTGGGGGATCAGAGCGGCCATCGTGGGGCAAGCAGGAATCCCAACTTCCTGTCGCTCAGGAATTGCTCTACAACCGGTACAAAAATGCGCCTGTCCAGCGCCTCCTTGACCGTTCTACCGATCTCGGCACGGGCATCAAGGTCGTCCTCGAGTCCCTGGGCTATTGCTTGGGTTTCGACCCGTACCCCGAAAGTCTCTTCGATCGCTTCATGCCGTGCTCGGGCGGCGCGACCATAAGCTTGAGGTTCGAGACGTTGCAGCACGCTGTGGCAGGGTGCCCACTGCGCCAGCCAGTCGATGAATTGAAGGTTTTCTGCCGTTTTTACCTTCATCTCGGCGACGTCCAACTCATCCTGCGTGACATCGGAAGTCTCGAAGTCATACAGCTGCAGGGTGCCCGACCTTAACTCGAGCGCGTCGTGCAGCAGGCTCTGGAGCGCCAGGTAAAACTCGAATTCATCGCCAAGGTTCAAAGTGTCTACTTTGGCCTGAGCAACCTGCTCAAGCTGTTCCCTGCGAAACATTTTGCGCCCCTCGCACACCAGCTCTGGCAGCGCGTTGTCATAGGTTGCGCTTTTGACATCATGGATCAACGCTGCGGTTTTCATGGCATTGTAGGCGCCCGAGAGGCTGTTCTCGCCGCTTGCCCTGGCGCGTTGGGCGATGGCAAATGACGCTTGTCGCAGCGGCGGTGAAACAGATAAAGCCGTGAGCCATTGAGCAACCTCTTGCTGGAACACCCGATTGTTTCTGCCACTGGCGGTTTCTGCCAGTTCGCTGACAAGAAAGCCGAATGCCTCGGTATTGTCCTCGGTCGATATCACGAACCAGCGATCTGCCTGTAACTCTTGGTGCTCAGGTGAATACCACCTGGCAACCGCTTCATGCAGGAGAAGCCTGGATACGTTGGTGGGTGACCATCGAGGTATTGAGAAGTGAATTCGCGGCCCATGGTACTGGGGATCGTTATTGAGATTTTGCAGTGACTGTAAAGTCCTATCTGAAAGCGGATTATTGCTCACCTCTACCAACGCATGGTCGGGCAGATGCGTGATGCACTCTGGCAAATGGGTCAGTTGATTATTGTTGATTGTTAAGTTTGTCAGCGCTGGGGGTAATAAGTCTGGGAGTTGCTTTAATGAATTCTCAGAGGCCATCAGGTGCTTAAGTTGTTGCGGCAGTCGTGGTAATAGCTGCAAATCGTTATTAGACACCTCAAGATAATTCAAGGTGTCGGGTAATACAGGTAGGGACTTAAAGCGATTGTCCGACATCTTAAGCGTTATCAAGGTGTCAGGTAGGGAGGGAAGTTTGCACAGCTTGTTGTCTTCAATAAACAGATGCTTTACGCACACGGGTAACTCGGGAAGGGTAGTTAATTTCAGGTTGCTTAATTGAAGATCAACCGCTTGGCGCTCCAGGCAGTCTTTTAAATGCGCCGCGGCGAGATCTCTGCGTTCGCCTTCACCCTCGACCGCGTTGTCGTTCCATTCGGCCCAGCGTTGATGGAGGTAGTCGGTGCCCTTGGGAGTATCCAGGGCGCAGTGACGATTCGATTGAGCTGAATCGAAACCTTCAACTGCCAGCGTGTCGGGCCTAGAAGTAAAACCCAGGTGGGGCGGCTGTTAATCGGTGACGTCATTATCCAGTCCGTGGTTGAGTTGTTGATCAGAAGCTTTTATTAAATCATCGAGTTGGCAAAAAATGAACTATTTATCGACATGGTTCGGGCTGGCTACCAGTTTGTCCGGCTCACGTGCAGGGTTATACAGTATCGTTCGATTTATGCGCTTAATGGCAGAATTACACATAACTATGTGATAGTTGGGTGGGGTGTAGGATTCTTTTGTAAGAAATGTAGGTAGTTATTGTGGGAAAGTTCTTTTTTTTCGTTTCTGGGGTTTTCGAATGTTGAGTGATAATGGAAATGCTATTTCTCTCCCGATCTTTAAAGGGTAATCGAACAGCAATCACCACGCTCTAAAAAAAACAGTGGGAGCAGGCTTGCTCGCGATCGCGGTCTGCCAGGCACCTTACTGCCGGGGCCACTTAGCACTGTGGGAGCAAAGCTTGCTCGCGATAGCACTTATGAAAACGCCATCGCGGGCAAGCCTTGCTCACACAAGCCGGCTGCCGGATTTGTGCTCCTGCCCCCCCGTAGGAGCTGCCGAAGGCTCGGACCGCGATCGGACGATCTTTTGATCTGATCTGATCTGATCTGATGTTGATCTGACCCTCAACCCTACCGATTAAACCGCTCAACCAACGAATACTGCGTACTCGCAGTCTTTGTCAGCTCTTCACTCAACAACGCCGAATGCTGCGCCTGCTCCGACGTCTGATCCGCCAGCTGCGAAATATTGCTGATATTGCGACTGATCTCCTCAGCCACAGCGCTCTGCTCCTCAGTCGCCGCCGCAATCTGCGTCGTCATGTCAGTAATATTGGCCACCGCCTCACTGATCCCCACCAACGCCTGATCCGCCTCCAGCACCCGCGCCACACCTTCCTCAGCCTGACGATGCCCGGCTTCCATGGTCTGCACGGCAGTGCTGGCCGTCTGCTGCAGCTTGGCGATCAGCGCATGAATCTGCCCGGTGGACTCGCTGGTCCGCTGCGCCAGTTGCCGCACCTCATCCGCCACCACCGCAAACCCACGACCCATCTCACCGGCACGGGCCGCTTCGATGGCCGCGTTCAACGCCAGCAGGTTGGTCTGGTCGGCGATGCCCTTGATCACGTCCACCACACCACCAATCTCGTCACTGTCCTTGGCCAGTTGGGTCACGGTCATCCCGGTTTCCCCAACCACCACCGACAGGCGCTGAATGGCATCACGGGTTTCCCCGGCAATGGTACGACCACGCCCCGTCAGACGATTGGCTTCCTGGGTGGCATCCGCCGTGCGCTGCACATGGCTGGCCACTTCCTGGGTTGTCGCCGCCATCTGGTTCACCGCAGTCGCCACCTGCTCGGTCTCAACCCGCTGACGCTCAAGGCCAGTCGAACTGTTGTGCGCCAGGGTGTCGGACTGCCTGGCCTGATCGGTCAGATGCTCGGCCGTGTCCTGCAAACGGGTCAGGCAGGTCTTCAGGCGCGCTTCCTGACTCAAAATCGACATCTCCAACCGCGCCTGTGCGCCACGGCTGTCGGTGTACATCTGCGCAATCAACGGATCGGAGGTGGTCTGTTCAGCCAAGCGCAGCAAACGCTTCAACCCACGCTGCTGCCAGCTCAAGCCCATCAGGCCCAACGGCACCGAAAGCCCGGCGGCAAGGGCAAAGCCCCAGTGCGAAGTCAGCGTGGCGCCAATCATGAAACTCAACTGGCTCACCAGAATAAACGGCAACCAATCCTGCACAACCGGCAGCCACTTATCACTGGCAGGAACCGCCGACTTGCCCTGGTTAAGCCGCTGATACAACGCCTCGGCACGACGGATCTGCTCAGCAGTCGGCTTGACCCGCACCGACTCGTAACCGATCACCTGATTGCCTTCGAAGATCGGCGTCACATAGGCGTTAACCCAATAGTGATCACCGCTCTTGCAGCGATTCTTGACGATACCCATCCAGGGCTGACCCTGCTTGAGCGTGCCCCACATATGCGCGAACACCGCCGATGGCACGTCAGGATGACGAACCAGATTGTGCGGCGCACGGATCAGTTCCTCACGCGAAAACCCGCTGATCTCGACAAAGTCGTCGTTACAGTAGGTAATCACGCCCTTGGCATCGGTCGTGGAAATCAACCGCTGCTGAGCCGGGAAGGTCCGCTCGCGTTGAGTGATGGGCTGGTTATTACGCATGGCATATTCAATCCGTGAGGCTTTCACAGGGTTTCGGCGGCGCCAGCAATTTGTTGAATTTTTTTATTGCCCATGGCCCGCAAAGACGGCCTGACAGCCAACCAGATCCGGCCGAATGAAACAGAGCCCCCGTAGGAGCTGCCGAAGGCTGCGATCTTTTGATCTTGATTTTCAAGGGCGAAGATCAAAAGATCGTCCGATCGCGGCCCGAGCCTGCGGCAGCTCCTACATTGACTTCATGATCAATAAGAAAGTTGAGAGTGAAGACCAAGTTTAATCATTGGCTGAATATTTTAGCCTCACGCTTAGCTTGAGCATTTAATACAGCCCGCAAAGCACTGCCTGTGCGAGGAAACTGCAAAAGAAAAAAGTATCAGAAAGTTCTGTAGGAAAACTTAACCGCTGTATGTAGGGATGTTCCTGTTGTCTCCAGCGGCATTGTTTCAAGGGGTGGCGAGTGCCAATCACAGTGTTACTTTAGTCCCCCTCGTTTATTACCCGGTTCTCCAAGTTGCCCTCATTACTGTCGAGGGCGCAATTCCTTACGTGCGTTTCGTTTATTTATATAAGCGTTATCAGCAGCACTATGGCCGCGCCCGTCACCAATCCCGGCGATCAGGACATTATCCGTGATCGCCAGAATCGCTTATTGCAAGAGCAGCGCCAGCGGCTGGAAGAGCTCAAGGCGTTGCCCGGCAGCCCGAGCATGCCAGACGCACCGGCCATGCCCGCTGATTCCCGTTGCTTTGCCATCGACACGATCAACATCGAGGGCGCCCAGCACCTGCCCGCCAGTGCGCGTTCGCGCCTGCTCAAACCCTACCTCGGCCAATGCCTGGACGTGGCCCGGCTCAATGAGCTGCTCAAGGTCATCACCGAGTATTACCTGTCCAGCGGGCTGGTCACCAGTCGCGCCTATTTGCCACAACAGGACCTGTCCAGCGGCCACCTGAGAGTGCTGGTGGTCGAAGGCACGCTTGAAGGCCTGGACCGCGCAGAGGACAGCGGGCTGTCGGCGCGTGAATTGGCCATGGCGTTTCCCGGCGCCGATGGCGAGCTGTTGAACCTGCGTCAGATCGAGCAACTGGTCGACCAGCTCAACCGGTTGCCATCGAACCAGGCCCGCATGGAACTGGCGCCGGGCGCGCAGGTCGGCGGCACCCGGGTCAGGGTGGAGAACACTGCGCAAAAACCCTGGCGCGCCAGCGTGTCGCGCAACAACGACGGGCAAAAATCCACCGGTGAACAGCAATGGGGCACCGCCCTGGAATGGGACAGCCCCCTGGGCCTGGCCGATCAACTGGTGCTGCGCGGTGGCCACGATGCCGTCAGCGATCGGCGCAAGACCTCGCAAAACGCCATGCTCTATTACAGCCTGCCCTGGGGTTGGTGGAACTTCAGCTACAGCTACAGCCAGAGCGATTACCGCTCGCAGGTCCAGGGCAATGGTTTCAACTTCAAGCAGTCCGGCGACAGCCAGCACCACCTGCTGCGCGCAGAACGGGTGATCCATCGCGACGCTTTAAGCAAAACCTCGATGAGCCTCGGTGTCGCGCACCTGCGCACCAACGCCTACATCGAGGACAGCCGCCTGGACCTGAGCAGCAATCGGCTGAGCGAGCTGCAGTGGGGCATCAACCACGGTCGCCGGGTCGCCAGCGCCTTCATCAACTTCGACCTGGGCCTGCAACACGGCATCGGCGCCTTCGATGCGCAAAGCGCAGGTCATCCCGGCCCCGGTGAACCCGAGGCGCGTTTTCGCAAGTACACCGCCACCGCCAGTTACCTGCAGCCTTTCACCCTGGCGGGGGAGTCCCTGAGTTTCACCAGCCTGGTCACCGGCCAGCACACCGACGATGTGTTGTTCAGCGCGCAACGCATCAGCCTCGGCGGCGCGTCCTCGCTGCGCGGTTTCAAGGACCAGCAGCTGAGCGGTGACAGCGGTGCCTACTGGCGCAACGACCTGCGCTGGGCGCGCCCGCTGACCATTGCCTGGTTGCGCCCGGCCTTGGCCGAATACGGCGCCAGCCTGGGCTACGACCAAGGCGTTATTACCCACGAGCGCTACAACGGTGATCAGCACGGGCGGCTCTCCAGCCATTCGCTGGAGCTGTTTGCCCGCGGCCAGCACCTGTCTGCCGGCGTGACCTTCGCCCATTCCCTGAAACGCCCGGCCGCGATGACGGAGCGTGAAGCGCCGATCTACTTTCGCCTGGACTTCTTCCTGTAACCCTATTGCCGACAACGCCCTGTTGCATCGAGATTGATATGCCGACCCGCCCCTTTGCCCACCGTGACCACCAGCCATCTGCCGCCCCAGCAAGCCCTGAACGCTTCTGCGGCCTGCCCAAGCGCGGCCTGGCGCTGATCCTGGCCAATGCGCTGTTCTGGCAGCCGCTGCTGGTGCAGGCCGATGGCATTGTGGTCAGCGGCCCCGGCACCTCACTGGGCCAGGCCGGCAACGGCGTGCCCATCGTCAACATCGCCGCGCCCAATGCCAGTGGCCTGTCGCACAATCAGTTCAACGACTACAACGTCGGCGCCAACGGGGTGATCCTCAACAACGCCACGACGCGCACCCAGGCCACGCAACTGGGCGGGATCATTCTCGGCAACCCGAACCTGCAGGGCTCGGCGGCCAGCACCATTCTCAATGAAGTCAACGGCGGTAACCCGAGCCACCTGCGCGGGTACACCGAAGTCGCGGGGCCATCGGCGCGCGTCATCGTCGCCAACCCCTATGGCATCAGTTGTAACGGCTGCGGCTTCATCAACACCCCACGTGCCACCCTCACCACCGGCACCCCGATCCTGAACAACGGCCGCCTCGATCACTTTCAGGTCGATGGCGGCAGCGTGAGCATCGAGGGGGCGGGGCTGAATGCCGGCAACGTCGACAGCTTTGAGATCATCACCCGCACGGCCAGGCTCAATGCGCAGATCAACGCCCGCAACCTGACCCTGATCGCGGGCCGCAACGACGTTGACGCACAGACCCTCAATGCCACGGCGCGTGCCGACGACGGCAGCGTCAAGCCACAGCTGGCCATTGACTCCACCGCGCTGGGTGGCATGTACGCCGGCGCCATCAAACTGGTGGGCACCGAAGCCGGTGTCGGGGTGCGGTTGGCCGGCAACCTGGCCGCCAGCGGTGGCGATATCCAGATCGATGCCAATGGTCATTTGACCCTGGCCCAGGCGGCGTCCAGCCAAGGCATCAGCGTCAAGGCGGCGAGCCTGGAGGCGCAAGGTCCGGTCTACGCCGGCACCTCCCTGGAAGTTAAAACCAGCGGCGCCTCAAACAACCGGCAAAGCCTGGCTGCCCGTGATCGCATCAGCCTGAGCGCCGGTGGCCAACTGACCAACAGCGGCATCATCGAGGCCGGCGTCAATGCCGACAACAGCCGCAACAGCGTCGGCGATATCAGCCTCAGTGCGCAGAACCTGCGCAACAGCGGTAGCGTGACGGCCAGTCGCAACCTCGACGCGGGCGTCAGCCAAACCCTGGATAACCGTGGCGGCACGCTGAGTGCGCAAAACGGCGTGCAGGTCAGTGCCGCGACGCTGGACAACCGTGAGCAGGGGCGTGTGCTCAGCCACAACAGCCTCGCCCTGCACGCGGACCAAGTGCTCAACCAACAGAGCCTGATCAACAGTCGCGGCCTGCTCCAGGCGCAGGTGGGTCACCTGGATAACAGCGCGGGTGAGTTCTCCAGCGCTGCAGCGGCCGTCCTTAATTTGGCATCCCTCGACAACGTCGCCGGCCTGATCATGGCCGGGCAGGACCTTCGCCTCAGCGCCAGCGGCGCAATCAATAACCGTAACGGTCAATTGGGTGCAAACCAGGCGTTGAGCCTCTCCGGTAGCACCCTGGATAACCGCCAGAATGGACGGGTCAGCGCTACCGGCGATCTTGATCTCAGCGTTACGCACCTGGACAACCAGGGCGGTGAATTGATCGCCCAGGGCAACCTGAACCTGAGCGGCACCACCCTCGATAACCGCCAGAATGGCTTGCTCGGCGCAGCCAACGTGCTGACCGTCCAGGTCGACACTGTGGACAACCGAGGCGGTGAGCTTTCCAGCTCGGCGGCGCTGAACCTGAGCGGCCAGCAACTGGACAACAGTGACGGCGGCAAGGTGCTGGCCGGCACCGACCTGAGCCTTGGCGTCGCGCAATTGCTCAACCAGAACCAGGGCTTGCTGCAGGCCAAGGGCCGTGTCTCATTGGCCGGCCAGACCCTGGACAACGGCGGCGGGGCGGTCAGTGCCTTGTCGGCAGTGGATATCCGCCTCGACGGTGCCCTGACCAACCTCGGCGGTTCGATCAACAGCGAAGGCGCACTGACGGTGAGCGCCGCCAGCCTGAACAATCGCCAGGGCAGCCTGTCCAGTGCAGGTCCACTCAGCCTGACCAGCCTAGGTGTGGTCGACAACCAGGGTGGTCAACTGGTCGCCGATGCCAGCCTCAGCGTGCACAGCGCCAGCCTGGATAATCGCCAGCGCGGCAACATCAGTGGCAAGGGCCCTGTGCGCCTCGACACGGGCGCGTTCGATAACAGCCAGGGCGGGCACCTGACCAGCAGCGATACCCTCGAACTGACGGCCACCCAGGTGACCAACCAGGACACCGGCCGCATCGCCAGCGACCAGGCGTTGAGCGCCAACGTCACCGGCCTGGACCAACAAGGCGGCCTGTTGTTCAGTAACAGCGCGCTGAACCTGAGCCTCAATCGCGGCCAGTTGAACAACCAGAACGGCCTGATCAGCGCACCGCTGCTGATGCTCGGCCACCTCAACGAAGTGAACAACCAGGGCGGGGAAATCTCCAGTGCCCAAGCCTTTACCTTCGCCGCCAACAGCCTGGACAACACAGACGGCAAACTGCTGAGCAACCAGGCACTGACCGTGCGCGTGGAGCAGGCGCTGGGCAACCTCAAAGGCCTGATCGCCGCGTCGGCCCTCGACGTGCGCGCCGCCAGCGTCAACAACCAGGGCGGCACCCTGACCAGCCGTGACACCCTCGACCTGAGCGTCGACGGCCTGCTGGACAACCAGGCTCACGGCCTGATCAACGCCACCCGGCGCCTCAATATCCAGACCGCCGCGCTGAACAACCAGAACGGCGGATCGCTGCTGGGCAGCGCCATCGCCCTGGATTTCGGCGCGGCGGGCGGCGACCTGAACAACGCCGGTGGCCTGATCACCACCGCTGGTGCGCTGGGCATCCACCACCTGCGCGACCTGAACAACCAAGGCGGCGAGATCTCCAGCGAGCAAAGCTTTGCACTCGTCGGCCGCCACCTCGATAACCACGACGGCAAGCTGATCAGCAGCCAGTACCTGACGCTCGACGGCCTTGGCGTGACCAACCAGAACGGCCTTATTTCCGGCTGGGAAGGGCTGGCCGTCAACGCCAGCAGCCTGGACAACCGCAACCACGGCACACTCTCCAGCCGCAACGGTAACCTCGACGTAGCCGTCAAAAACGCCTTGCGCAACAGCGATGCCGGCGCCTTGGTCAGTCAGCACAACCTGACGGTCAACGCCGGCAGCCTCGACAACCGCAACGGCGGAATACTCTCCAGCGCCGCCGCTCAGGCGCTGACCGTCGAAGCTGAGCTGAACAACAGCCAGGGCGGCCAGATCGACAGCGGTGCTGCCCTGACCGTAAAGGCTTCGACCCTCAACAACCGCAGTGGCGCGATCAGTGCCGCGCAGGCCCTGGGCATCACCGCCGACGCGCTGGATAACAGCAGCGGCAGCCTGATCGGCAACAACGCCGTCACCCTCAACCTGCTCGGCGCCCTGACCAATACCCAGGGCAAACTCGCCAGCGCCGGGCTGTTGCGCCTGAGCGCCAGCCAGGTCGATAACCAGGGCGGCCAACTCGCCAGCCAAGGGCTGTTCAGCCTGCTGACGGGTGGCCTGGACAACCGCCAGCGAGGCACAGTCGCCGCCAACGACCTGCTGACGCTGACCGCCACGGGCGTGGTGCAAAACGACGCCGACGGCCTGATCTACAGCCAGCACGGCGATGTGCAGCTGCAAGCCGCACGCCTGAGCAACGGCCAAGGCACCCTGCAAAGCCAGGGCGTGCTGACCCTGGACGTTGCCGGTGATGTCGACAACCAGCAAGGTCGTATCCTCGCCCAGGACGGTGACCTCAACCTCAACGCCGGCAACCTCGATAACCGCGGCGGCGTCCTGGCCAGCCTGCACGCCACACTGACCGCCACCCTCAGCGGTTGGCTGCAAAACGGCATCCACCTGATCAGCCGCCAGGGCGGCACCACCCAGGCCGAGCGCCTGAACCTGACGACGGCCAGTATCGACAACCAGGGCGGGCGCCTTGCCGCTCAATCGGGCGATGTGCTCCTCAACACGGGCCACTTCGATAACCGCAGTGGCGGCCTTTACGCCGCACACCGCATCAGCGTCAACGGCGCCGACCTGGACAACCGCGCAGGGCAGATCGCCGCTCAACAGATCGACTTCAGCCTGGCCGGTGCCCTGAGTAATGCCCAAGGCATCCTCGAGAGCGACAGCACCCTCAACATCGCCGCCGCCCACCTGGACAACCAGGGCGGTCAACTGCGCGCCCTCGGCACCCAAGGCGCCAGCCGTTTCCAAATCGCGGGCCTGCTGGACAACCGCCACGGCACCCTGGAAAGCGCCAACACCGACCTGAGCCTGGGCCTGGGCGGTTTCCTCAACACCGGCGGCACCGTGCTGCACGTCGGCAACGGCACCTTCGACATCGCCACCGCCAACGTCATCAATGCCGGCGGCGACCTCATCACCCGGGGCGGCCTGACCCTCACGGCCGACCAGTGGACCAACAGCAGCGTCATCCAGGCCGGGCGCCTGAGCGTCAACGTCAACGACTTCACCCAGAGCGCCAGCGGCCAATTGCTGGCCGCCAGCAGCCTGATCGGCACCGGCGTGAACTGGCGCAACGACGGCCTGATCGCCAGCGACGGCAGCCTGGACCTGGGCCTGAGCGGCCTCTACACCGGCAAGGGTCGCCTGAGCAGCCGAGGTGACTTAATCCTGAGCACCGGGCAATTGAACCTGCCTGAAGTGGCGAGCATCGCCAGCGGCGGCGACAGCCTGATCACCGTCGCCGGCGTGCTGAACAACTACGGTCGCCTGACCTCCAGCGCCGACCTGATGCTGCACGCAGGCGCCGTGAACAACTACGGCACCCTGGGCAGCGGCCAAGACCTCACCCTCACCACGGCAGCGTTGCTCAATGATCACGGCCTGATCTTCAGTGGCTGGGACATGGGCCTGCGCGTCGCATCGCTCACCAACAGCTACGCCAGCCTCTACAGCCTGGGCGACCTGGACATCGACCGTGACGGCGCCGGTGGTTGGGCCTCCAGCATCATCAACAGCTCCGGCCTGATGCAGAGCGACGGCCGCATGAGCCTGGCCGCCAGCACCATCAAAAACATCCGTGCGCTGCTGACGGTCTCTGACGAGGGCATCTACACCGCCAAAATCGAACAAATCCCCTGCATCGAAGGCGTCAACGCCGGCGACTGCGGCGGCAAGCAAAACCGCGTCTGGGAAATCGTGCAGCGCGAAAAACTGCAAGTCACCGCCGCCAGTGCCGCGTCGAGCATCACCGCCGGTGGCGACCTGATTCTTAACGGCGGCGACCTGCTCAACCACAGCAGCACCCTGGCCACCAGCGGCAACCTGACCGCCACGCTGAACAACCTGACCAACACCGGCGTGCAGACCTCCGATACCGAAACCGTGCGCGTGTTTCGTACCCAACGCGCCAGCAATGGCAGCGGCTGGGTCAACATGGCCCAGGCATTCACCGACCGTTACTGGCTGCACGGCAACGGCTACGACGCCGGCAACCTCGGCGGCCTGGCGGCGGCCATGAGCCAGTTCATCGGCACCACCGAAGCCGAATTGCCGCAGTTTGGTCGCGTGACCCAACTGAGCACCGGTGACCAACGTTACGCCGCGATCATCCAGGCCGGCGGCAACGTCAACATCACCACCCAGAATGACTTCGACAACAGCGTGGTGCGGGCCGGCTTCGAGTACGTCGGCAGTGGCCCGAGCACCAACACCAGCGCCCCGGGCAACGCATTTTCCACCCGAGTGACCCTCAATCAGCAACTGCCCCCGGACCTGGCACAACAGCAAATCAATCCACTGGCGCTGCCAGGGTTTGAATTGCCCGCCGGGCAGAACGGCCTGTTCCGCCTCAGTGGCCAGGGCAATACCCAGGGCCACACCGGCCCGCACAGCTGGAACCTCGGCGAGGCCAGCGTCGGCGCGGCCGAGCGGCAACAAGCCATACCCGGCACCCAAGGGCGCGACTTCAGCGCCGACCCGTCCGGCAACATGGCTGGCGCGGTCAGTGTGGCCAAGGTCCAGGGCCTGCCCGGCAACACCGGGCAATCCCAGCCCCATAAGTACCTGATCGAAACCAACCCGGCACTCACCGACCTCAAGCAATTCATGAGCTCGGACTACCTGCTCAGCCAACTCGGCTACAACCCCGACGACAGCGCCAAGCGCCTGGGCGACGGCTTCTACGAGCAGCAGCTGATCCAGCAAGCCGTGGTCGCCCACACCGGCCAGCGCTATCTCGACGGCTTGACCTCCGACGAAGACATGTTCCGCTACCTGATGGACAACGCCATCGCCAGCAAGGACTCGCTGATGCTGTCGCTGGGCGTCAGCCTCACCGCCGAGCAAGTAGCGGCCCTGACCCACGACATCGTCTGGCTGGAAAACGCGATCGTCGACGGCCAGCAAGTCATGGTTCCGGTGCTGTACCTGGCCCAGTCCAACGACCGCCTGGCTGCCAACGGCGCGCTGATCCAGGGCCAGGACGTCAACCTGATCGCCGGGCACAACCTCGGCAACGCCGGCACCCTCAAGGCCACCGGCAACCTCGCTGGCATGGCCGGCAACCACCTGGTCAACAGTGGCCTGGTGCAGGCCGGCAATCGCCTCGACCTGCTCGCCGGCAACGACCTCACCAACCAGGCCGGCGGCATCATCAAGGGCCGCGACGTCAGCCTGACCAGCCTCACTGGCGACATCAGCAACGAACGCACCGTCACCAGCCACGACAGCAGCAACGGCTTTAACACCCAGCACCGCGACTTCGTCGACAACGCCGCACGCATCGAAGCCGCCAACGACCTGACCATCACCGCAGGCCGCGACTTCAACAACCTCGGCGGCGTCCTGCAAAGCGGCCGCGACACCAGCATCAGCGCCGGCCGCGACGTCACCTTCGGCTCGGCCGCACAACTCGACAGCAACGAACACGGCAGCAAAAACCGCGACCTCGCCATCACCCAACACAGCGCCAGCCTCGAAGCAGGCCGCGACCTGTCCATCAACGCCGGCCACGACCTCGCCATCGTCGCCAGCCAACTGGACACCCAACGCGACCTCGCCCTCAACGCCGGCAATAACCTCACCCTGGCTTCGGCCGCCAACGAAGACCACAGCTACAGCAAAACCCACAAAGTCGAAGCCCAGGAAGACCACGTCAGCCAGGTCGGTACCAGCCTCAACGCCGGCGGCAACGTCACCCTCGGCGCCGGCCAGGACCTCACGCTCATCGCCAGCACCGTCACCGCGGGCCAGGAAGCCTACCTGGTCGCCGGCGGCAACCTGCAACTGCTGGCCGCCCAAGACAGCGACTATTCGCTGTACGACAAGGAAAAGAAGGGCGGTTGGGGCAGCAAGGAAACCCAGCGTGACGAAGTCACCGACATCAAGAACATCGGCAGCCAAATCAACACCGGTGGCGACCTCACGCTGGTCAGCGGCGGGGATCAGTTGTACCAGGGCGCCAAGCTCGATAGCGGAAACGACCTGACCCTGCAAAGTGGCGGCAACATCACCTTCGAAGCCGTCAAGGACATGCACCAGGAGAGCCACGAAAAGAGCAAAGGCGACCTGGCCTGGAACTCCGCCTCAGGCAAAGGCAACACCGATGAAACCCTGCGCCAGAGCCAATTGGTCGCACAAGGGCAGATGGCGATCAATGCCGCGAACGGGTTGAACATCGACCTCAAGGCCATCGACCAGAAGTCGGTAGGCGAGACCATTGATGCCATGGTGCAGGCCGATCCGAACCTGGCCTGGCTCAAGGATGCGGAGCAGCGTGGGGATGTGGATTGGCGTTTGGTCCAGGAAATCCACGACGCCTATCAGTACAGCAACTCGGGACTGGGCGTTGGCGCACAACTGGCGATCGCCATCCTGATGGCTGCCTTTGTCGGCCCTGCTGCCATGTCGGCATTGGGCGGTACCGGCGCAGTGGCCGCAGGTGGGGCAGCCATCGCCACAAGCGCAGCAACCAACGCCACCGTCAGCTTCATCAACAATGGCGGCAACCTGGGCGCCGTGTTCAAAGACGTCACCTCCAGCGATGCCCTCAAGGGCTACGCCATTTCCGGCCTCACGGCCGGCATGACCGCGGGCTACTTCAACGAATGGACCGGTACCACCACGAATCCGGTCACCGGCAAGATCACAACCGATCTCGGGACATGGGGAAACGTCGGCCGATTCGCCGCCAATCAGGGCCTGCAAAACGGCACCTCGCTGGCGCTGAACAAGATCATGGGGCAGGGCGGAGATCTGGGCAGCGCTTTGCAGAGCACGCTGTTCAACACCTTGGCGGCGGCCAGTTTTAATGCGGTAGGGGATTACACCCCGTCGGCCGATGGCAGTCCGTCCAAGGTGATGATTCACGCCATGGTCGGTGGCCTGTTGGCGCAAGTCAGCGGCGGCGACTTCAAGACCGGCGCACTCGCGGCAGGCGCCAACGAAGCCTTGGTCGTCCAGCTCGATAGCTTGGTAGGTGGAAACGAAAACCTGCTGAGCATGACCTCGCAACTGGTGGGTGTGCTGGCGGCGGCCACGCAGCGTGATGCGGATGGCAACAGCCTGCAAACCGGGGCGTGGGTGGCGCAGAACGCTACGCAGTACAACTATCTCAATCATCAAGAAGCTGATGATTTAGTTAAGGACCTGAAGGGCTGTCGAGCGGCGGGGGACCCGGGGGCTTGCCGATCGGATGTCACTTCGAAATACGAGAGCCTCAGCGATAAAAAAACCGGCATCACTCTGTTGCAGTGTGAGGACTTCTCAACGTGCAACGCACTGCGAACAGAAGTCGAGGGCGGGTTAAACGTACTTGATCAGTTCGACCGCAATGGTGGGTTGAGCCTTGAGGAGCAGTCGATTGTTCGGGGTTTTCAAGACAGCAACCAGGACGATTTACGCCTGACCGCGCAAAAAACCACCCAAGCTACGAACGGTGAGATTGCTGGTATCGTTCTTACGGGTGGGTTGGGAGCTGGCGCTAAGGTTGTTGGTGAAGTTGGGGCTGGTGCAAAAGGAGTGTCGGGGTCCGCTCTGACTAGGGACGAACTGATTTCGGGATTGCCTGTAGGCACTAAGATCACCCCAGGAAGTGTGGTTGATATCCGTAGGTTGCCAGATGGCCGAACAGTCTGGCTGGAAAAGGGTACTGATGCTGCCGGATTGCAACACATCTACAAACGACACGAAGCCGACTTTGTCAAAAAAGGCATCTCACGTGATGACATTTCAAATGTTGTAATGAGTGCTCTTGAACGTGGGAAAGTTGTCGGGACCAATGGTTCAGCTAATGTTTATCGCATCACGCACAATGGTGTTGAGCAAAACATCGCAGTTGGGGTTGGCTCAAACGGCTTTGTGGTTCGAGCTAATCCAGTCACTTCTTGGAAACCATTGCCATGATCAGGTTAAGACTAACGAGTGAGTATTTGGCTGGGCCGATATTCTGCCCAGATCCGGATAGAATGGGGCACGTTGATATTGAAGATTTGCCCTGTTCTCCAGAGCTGAGGGTCAAAATCAGCGAGTGGGACGGTGAGTATCAGTCGACGTTCAACAGCGACTACCCGCCCGATTCATGTTTTGCCACGCCTGAGGCAGAGCTTCGGCACAAAGCAGAGGGGGAGGAACTGGCCAAATCGATGCAGCAAGAACTAGGGAACAGTTATATGGTTGAGTATTGCCCATAGTCGATAATTAGTCGGTGCAAAAGGCGTTGAAATACCAGCTTTAGTAAACAAACCGTTGGGCTAGGGTTCGACGGGTAAATCGACGCCTGCTAACTTGCGTGAAAAGGTTGCAATGGAGCAGGCTCTTTCAAATCCTGCTGCTGGTCGCCCAGTGAAGGTTCCGATGACTGATTCCCTATGGCCGGCAACTGATGGCTGGGTGAAATCGGCGCAAAATATCAATTGAATCGAAATTCACTATGTAAGAAACTCCATTACTGGAGCAACTGACGACTTCAAATTAAAGTGAGTGAAAATATGCTAGCCTTATGCCAGGCTAATCTCGGTAGCGCTATCCCAACAAAGGAGCGCTATTTGGGTGAGGTTGATCGAACTAGCTATTCTCCTTTGAATGTCGGAGATTGTTACGTGGTGTATGCCATGATGTTTATTTCTGATCGGGTAGATTATTTAGTGCGAACTCCTGAGCAGCCACCTTTCTGGGTTCCTAGCAGTCTTTTTCGCTTAGTTGATGCTAGAATTCCAGCCGGCTGGGAGTTTTCTATTACGCAGATGCGCCCTGACTATAAGTGTCTTTTTGATGCGTTTAAAATTAGTTGTTTGGTGGGTTATCCGCTGCTAGTTAATGAGTATTTACACTATGTAGGGGTTGTTGAGGGTGACCCAGTAGAAGTGCTTCGATTTATGGAGGAGGAACAGCATCACATATGAGACTAACTTTAAGATGAGGTCAAGTGACTGGCATGTCCAACCGAATTCCTAAGAGACGTACCATTTGTATTTATAAAAGATGGCAGGCACCGTTCGGCTAGTAACAGGGGTTCCAGCAAAAAGATGAATGTATTTTTTGAAAATGATGTGGTGCGCCTCCAGAAAAGCGTTAAAGCGGATGTTATCGGTGGGGATGAGGTTTTTATATCTGAAGGAACAGTTGGGATCGTAGTGGTGGTTTATGGTGGATATGATTACCCTAAGGCCTATGAGGTAGAGTTTTTCATCCTAGAGCATAATAAATTCGCTCTGGCTACGGTTGATGCTGGGGCCGTAATTAAAGCCTGATAGCTTTGTTCAATGAAAAAAATGCTGTTCGCTTTGCTTGTAGTGGATATTGATTTTCGTAAGAAAATACCTTGTGAAGCTCGTGAATAACATGTACAGAGCTGCGCAATCGATGGCTGGTAGGTTAAAGTCGCTAGCGATGGAAACACCTTAGTTAGTCAGGGTGGTTTAAGGCAATATAGGCCGCCTACTTACTTACAAGCCATATCAATAGCTGACTCAAGCTAATTTTGAGTATAGATTTCCTGTGCAAGAAACGAAGCAGTGGCAATCCAATAGTCATTTGGATATCACGTACTAAATTATGAACGCGAAATTAAAACGGCTGCATAGCCCTGACATTGACAATCTTGAATATTACCAGCCGGAATGCGCTAGCAGCTTTTGCTTTCTTTTTCGGGCTATGATCGGCCCCGAAGGTGAAGAAGGCGAAGAATCATATGATATAGAGGTTTGTACTCCGGCATGGATTGAAGAAAATCTCGGGTTGGACCAAGCTCTTGTTGGGCAACATTACCTTATTGTTCGTGACTACAATTATCAAAAAATTATTCTTTTCATCGAAAATTTTCTACAAGGTTGTTCGGGTGAAAATTGGAATGAAATTTCAAGAAAGGTATCAACGTTAGGTTTGTGGGAGTTCGAGGGGTACAAAGATGGTGTTTGAGATTGCGCCATGGGACTGATTACACTTGAAGTATCCGTACATGGTTTACCTATTACTCCTACAATGCTATGGAGTGGCACTCCTTTGTTTAATGTTGACGATGGGCTTAGGTTGGTCGATTACTGCAAAAATAACGATATAGCAGTTCTTGGTATCGATGGTTTTAAAATCAAGGGGGGCAAAAGGATCCCAGACATAGATTGTATCGTTGACTTTTCCGCGTCATTAAATGAAACAAATTTTGCTGTAAAGTCGATAGAAGCGAGTAAAACAATTATTGAAGGTATGAGTGGTGATGATGTTTTTATGGAGTTTGTGCTCGTTAGAGTTTAGATGGTGCAAAAGGCAACAGGTAGGCAGGGAAATGCCTTGTTGATTTGTCGTATACGGGAATTGTCAGATCCTTAGGATAAGTCAGTGCAGCTTTCACTCGCTGACCGAGCACCCAAGAAACATGAAAACCCTGAAGGTATTGCGTTCGCTAGCGTCAAAGGCGATCCTTCCGAAATGAACGCTCAAGGTCAAAAATTGCTGATGAAATTCAGAGCAATAATTCCCGGTAACTCAGCAATTTTAAGCTTTATTGAAAGTGGAGATCTGCTATGAGTCTTACTATCTTGGAGTTTGCAAGATCGTATGTAGCGGGAAGGCTGACAGGCAAGATTTTTTCCGAGGCGTACATTGAACTTTGGAAAATTGAGAGAGATAGGAATGTCCTTCAGCTCGATGAACCTTCGTTGAGCGAGTGTTTGTCCAGTATTTGTTGTGCTGCGGATATGTACGAGCCAGATGAATCAAGGGAGGAGTATGAACTTGACGATGAAATGCTAAAATCTAAAGTCGCGAGCCTGGTGCAACAAATAGTCACTGATTAGTTGGCACAACAAGATTAGAGATTGCGTCGGGCAAATCCGCTAATCTGCTCGGCTGTGCCGTTAGTAACTCCCAACCTGCCTATAAAAAGGTGGTCTTGACTTGAGAGTAAATGACGTGGGTGTAAGGAAAAAAATAGTTGAGTCTCAAGCTCAGAGTATTCTGCGCGGAGATATTATTAGGGTGAGCGGCAAATACCCATATGAACATAACGTAGACTTTATGATGTTTGAAACTAATTCTGAGGACAGCCCTTATGGCCTTATCGTTACATCTGGATACAAGGCGGGTTTAATTTTGGTCTATTTGCCTAAAGAAAGTAATTCTGACGAAGGTGGGCTGAGTAAAGCTTGGTTAGTGTCTAACTGGAAAAAGTGGGTTTATCCAGACTGCGATATTTCGGATGGGTATTTGATTGGCGGGTACGAGGCCGCGTGAGAGCGTTACAGTTAATGGGGGAGTATCGTGCGGCTGTACACCTGCGACCTTTAGTGAAAAGCTTGCAATGGAACAGGCTGTTGAAATAATGTTGCTGACCGCCCACTGGCGGTTCTGATGACTGATCACCGATGGCCGGCAACTAATGGCTGGTTGAAATCGGCGCACAAAATAATGGTGGGCGATGAATAATAAAATGCGTAAAGAACTTGAGCGGACAAATTTGGATGGAAAAGAAACACCACCTGAACTGCTCGTTCTTCTTGATGCTGGTTTTGTTGCGCAGGATGGATGTTTTTTCATAAGGTCTCTCAAGGAATTATGCTTGAGTGTATCTGTTGATGATTTTTCGGATAAAACTGGCTTTGAGTGTTTTGTGAATTCAGTTCATATTGACGATTATGTTGATTCTGATTATCTGGCGAGTGCTTTATTGTTTGCGCAGGCGTGCTTTGATGTGTGGAGAAATAATAATAAAAGCTATAAGTTGGCGGGGGTCATTTTGAGTGATGAATTTGGGGTGGTTGTTAAATTTCATTGTTTGAGAGAGTCGGAGTCTTGGCTTGGTGAGTGTCTCGAAAAGTATGAAGAGGCAGTTTTGTTTACTGATTCATCTGTGTTTAGCCTGAGTGTTAAGTGAAAAATTTAAAATTGATGGCGGATTATCATTGTCATCCGCTTTGGGACATGTCTCTTGGTGGATATGGGGACATAGATCCTTGCGAGCTTCCGATCTCTAAAAAGCTGCAAATACGTTTGGCAAAATGGGCTGCTACGTACGATGAAACACTGGATGCTGAATACCCACCAAATTCTGGTTTTAAAAGCGATGAATTAGAGCGCGAATTTAAGCTGGAGGGAGAGCGATTAGCTGCAAGTCTAATGAGTGAACTAGGCCCTAGTATTTCTGTTCTATTTAAATTTTAGTAAAAGGAAGTGGTAAGATACACGATTGCACCTGAAGGTCGAGGTCTACGTTGTAGCGCCGAGGGAAGATTTATTGGCCTATTGGAGCCACCAAACTATGACTCGTTTGTTTTCTATGATAACTAGCCCGTCAGATCGAGAGAATTTAGTATTCGAGATATGGTCGGGGTCTAACCAGCTAGCCGAAGTATCGCATGAGCCTGGTAAACCTGTTGAAATTGAAATATATCCGCCTGTTGACGGGGGGAAGTGGAATTTTGAAATCGAAGAGTTAATGTCTCTTTTGCAACAAGCAGTTAAAAATTTAGACAATAAGAATTAAATTGGGAGAAAGCAATTTAAGCCAAGGCGTTATTTTTCGCTGAGCTATCTGCCAATGGTGTGAAGTTTTCTCGGGGGGGAAATGTTGGTTGTTGCCAAACCTATTGCCGCTCGTTTAGCTCTCTGTCTGCAGTTGTAATTGTGATTTGCATGGTTTGAATACTGACGGTATCCCGGCACGTGGGGGCGTATCCTCCGTTGGTCGAAATGAAGTTGTTTGTAAAAAATACCTGAATTGCTCAGATGAGCCTTTCATTTAATGTTTAACTAAAAAGGACGATTCACATGATCAAGTTAATCTCAAAAACTACAGCTGTTGTATCGATCGCACTGCTCTACGGCTGTGCTTCTGCCCCATCAATGGAGGCGATGCAAGCGGAAGTAGCCCAGTACTCTTTACCTAAAGCACCTGTTGCGGACAAGGGCTTGGTCTATGTAGTCCGGCCGAGCAATGCCGGGATGATGGTACGCTTCAATGTCTTCCTTGACGACCAGGAAGCAGATTCGGAAATGGGTTACAACCGAGGCAACCAGTACATTTACTTTTATGTAACCCCCGGAACGCACGTGATCAGCTCCAAAGCTGAAAATTGAGCGGAAGTTACGGTAACTGCCAAGGCTGGTGAAGTCATTTATCTGAAGCAGGAAGTGGAGGTGGGTGTGGTGATGGCACGGAACAGCCTGAAAGTATTGAACGACGTTGAAGGTCGTTATCTGGTGAAGGCTGCTGCGCTTGGTACTATAGCAAAAGAGAGTAAATAACCGTTTGAAACGGTGAAAAAGGTGCAGCAATACTCCTGAAGTGATGGGCTTTAATCCAGGTGTCAAAAAACACCTGAATGGTCTGAAGGCTTGACCCAACTAGAATTCGGCGGCGCTGCCCAGTTCCCCAAACTCATATCTCTTGAAGTCGCTGTAGTTACGGCTGCGTCCGTAATCCATCGATAATTATCTTCGGCTTCTTTTAATTAAGAATAAAATCGTTTAACGAAAATTTCGTAAAGTTTTAGGATTGCCCATGTTTAAAAGTTTCTCAAAACTCACAGCCATAATCGCCATCCTAACAATGAGCGGCTGTGTTTCTTTCAATGTTACCGGCCCAATCGGGGTTCCCACAAATCCCGCCCCGATTACCAGCCCGCGTACCGCACAACTCGCCGACGTGAAGGTCTCGGTCCCGGACATGGACGCTGCTACACGTAACTCCATCAGTCGTTCGCTAACGACGCAGATCAAGCAGTACGTGGATAAAGGGGGCTACTTCAAGCAAATCACCGAATACCCCACCCGTTTAGGTGAAAACGATGTGGTGCTCAACTTCAATATGACTTCGCTCAAAGGTCGTCGAGCTCCGCATCCCGCCTATTTCCCCGGTGCCTTGCTCACACTGACGCTGTGGATCTGGGTGAATGGGCCCATCGACGTAGACAGCTTCGACTTGGCGGGTGATCTGCAGATCGTAGACCGAGACGGAGAAACGCTGGCGACTTCCACGGAACAGGTCAAGTTCGAGCGCAATGTCGGCATTTACGGACGCGAACACTGGGCACCTACCATGGGTGCCAAACAATTGAGCGAACTGGTTTCAAAGCTGCTTGATACCGCGACTGCGCGCTTGGCAAAACAGTAACTAAAAGGAGAACCACATGGTTGGATACATCAAACACGCCTTCATCCTGTCAGTCATTCTGATGTCAGGTTGCGCATCGTACTCGATGCATGAACTGCCGCCCTTACAGGCCTGGCCACTCACAGCAGATGCTGCACAGCAAAAGCCGACGACGTTCGTGCGCACCACCGCGTTTTATCAGGCCAACGGCGGGGAGGGGCGGACGGTTGCCGGCGCGCCAGCTGCCCTGTGGGAATCGGCAATTGTGGATGCGTTCCGAGAGTCGGGGCGCTTTTCGCGGGTGACTACCGACAAGGTTGACTCTGACATCTACGCCGAAGCCACTCTGTACAACAATGAACAGTTCAGCGTTGCCTCCGCCGTTGTGACCGGTTTGACCATGTTCATCATTCCCAGTACGGCGAAGAACACGTTTACCCTGGAAACGGTGTTCAAGGACAAGGACGGTAAAGAACTTGGGCGCATTCGCAAAAGCGAGTCGGTGCGTACCTGGATGCAGTTGGTGTTGATCGTTGCCCTGCCTTTCCAGCAAGACACTCGCGAAGTGGTGCAAACGCTTGCCCGCAGCACGCTGGAAGAAGCGGTGCAACGTCAGTTGCTGTAGAGCAAGCCGCTTGGGAAGCGGTCCTGGCTAAGCATCTTGAACTTGCTCTGGTATCAGGATTGGCTGAAAGGCTGTCTGAATGCCTGGCAACGGTTCAGGACGCGACCCCCGACGAGAGTTCGCGGACAAGTCCATGCATCCCGAGCCCACAGGGGGCTGCTGGAATTAGGCTTGCCCGCGAAGGCGTCAGTCGAGACGCCTCAACTACCCGGGTTAATCACGCCACCAAAACAGCCTGAGGTTGCGGTCGCAATCGACGCTCAACCACCTCCAGCACATCACAGCCATCGCGCAACGAAATGGCGCAGAGCAGGGCGAAGTCACTGAGGATGAACGACTCACACTCGATCGTGCCGCGCATGGCCAGGTTTTCTAGCACCTGGGTGACGGCCTCGATTCGGTACTTGGCCGCGCCGATCAATACATCGAGTGGAGCTTGGGTGTCGACGAACAATGTAGGCATGTCGTCGCAGTTGCTGGTGAGCGGCTTGAAGCGGTTTTCGGGGTAGGGGGGTGGTTTTTTGTAGGGTGGATCCGGAGTCAGTTTTTTCATTTGTTCAATCTCATGAGCATGAATATGAACTGCCAACAGCCTTCCTACGGGCTAGGGTGGCAGCCGTGCGCAGGATGTAGGAAACCGAGTGCTCATGAAACCTCGGTCACGCCGAAGCGTGTCCCACGCACAGCCGCCGCGAACGATCTTACGGACACTATTTAAGTGCCGCAATCAAACGACAGCGCTGATGCGTCATGAGCATGTAAGGGTTCCTACGCCCTACCACTGCATCCACAGTGGCAGCGAAAGGATATCCAATCAGCCCAATTCGCACCAGTTCATGCCGGTCGACACAGCTTGAAGGAAATTTCCGGAATTTTTGTACGAAATTTCCGAATCACCGCTCGAAGGCGTTGGCGACTGTGAGAGAGGCGAGTCAGGAAAAACATCAGAAAAGGACGAGTTACCGATTCGAGGGGGCGCTGAACAGCGACGGTATAGCAGGCAATGACTCGCGATAATTCCATGGACACAGAACCAAAGCGGGAGCTAGCCTGCTTACGAACGCAACGCCCCGGTCAAAAACAACCGACTGACACATCGCAATTCGCCGCAACCCAGCTCCCACTCAAAGGGCACTCAATATGCCCAGTCAACCAGCGTCCTACGACTCAACCACCAGCGCTTTCTTCAGCCTGGCATTTTGATAACCTCGCAGAACCAGAACAACCACCATCCCGCACAGAACCCCTGTGGCATTAGCCACCATATCTCCCCAGGAAGCCGTACGCAGCGGCATCAAGCTCTGCTCCAGCTCGATCAGCATCGATCCCAGCAACGGCCAAAATAGCAGCCAGCCCAGCCGCGTGCCGGGGAACGCCAGGTAGGCGCTCACCGTCAAGCAGGCGAAGCCGGCCCAGTGATGCAGCTTGTCCTGATTCTCGAATACCTGCGGCACCGGCTCGCCGCGCATGCCGGCGAAACACAGCACCAGCAGGATCACGAAAAACGCCAGTTTGGGCAGGACACGCAGAATCCGCTGCTTCATTCGGTAACCTTGTAGAAGTTGTTGTGGAACAGGTCGATGTTGCGACGCTCGGTCAGGGAATACAGCGAGTAGCTGCGTGCCAGGGCAGCGCCACCGTCTCGAGTCAATGGTGTCCACGCAAGGTTAGCCCGGCGAGTGGTCGAACTGGCCATCAATTCGTCGAACGGTATCGAGAAATAGATACCCTTGCCGAAACTACCCTCACCGTACTCCTCTTTCGTTGCGTTGGTGATCGTTACCCAACCACCGAACCGCACTCCGTTGGAGAACTCGCGGGACAAGTCCAAAGTAGCGCCGTAGTCTTTGGCCAAATAACGCCCGACGCTGAGTGCCCCCAGAATGTCCTGGAACGAACTCCGATAGTAAAGCGTAGCGTTGCCGGTGATGGTGCTGTAGTCACGCAGACCCAAGCCCTGATCGAAATCACGCTGCTTGACCCAGTTCATGTCCCCACCAACCGCCCAGCGCTCGCCCATGGGACGGTACAGTGCTTCACCGCCGACGCCGGCGAACATCGATTCCAGATAGCCGCCGTACACCATGCCGTAGAGGTCTTCGTCCAGCTGCTTGACTTTATTCAACTGGAAGGTGGGCATCGTCACTTCCGACGTGGTCATGTACTGCCGCAGGTCGGTACGCACCCGTGGCAAGCCGCTGGGTGCGTCGTACTTGAACTTGTCGAAATTGTTGATCAGGTTCGCGCTCAACAGGCCGCTCCACTACAGATCAGGCTGGAACCGGTACTCGGCACTCAAATCGGCACTGAATTGGTACAACAGGAAGCCGTCAGGACCGCCGACGTTCTGTTTGTACCCGAGGCCCAGGCCGTAGGTGAACTTGTCCGGCGTTTTCGCGTACAGGGTTTTTTCATGATGCGGTACCGGAACATTCTGCTCGGTTACCCGGCGCAGGTCTTCCAGCGGACGATCTTCCTGCACCACTTCGCGGAAAGTATCCCGGGGCAGGCTGACTTCCTGGACTGGCAAGCTGTAACGGGTGTCGACCATGGTGAACCAGTCGATCTGATCGTTAACGCTGTTGTCGAGGATGCGCGAGCGCGGCCGACGGCTTTCGGGGTGTGGAAGTAGCGCTCAAAGGATCAGATGCTCACAAAACTTGGGCCTGCACCGACGCAGGGCCGCGTTATGCCCACTATCACCGGGCCACCAAGTCTGCGATCGTTGCCCCGAACATTCTTGATCTTCGCTTTAATCCAAGCCGGCCAGATACGCTTTGGGCAGATTCACTATCGGGGGGGACACCTATTCAACACAAAAAAACAGCTATCCTCACAAATGTCGGTCTGTTCTAGACCAGTAGCGTACTGATGGAGTTCTTATGAAAAGAGCCAATCTTACCGCTGTTGTCTCCACCCTGTTTGCGGCAACCTTCCCAACAGTTTCTAGCGCTATATCTCCTTCAGATCCAGTTTTTGCCGTAGGCTTTCTGGGAAGCTATAGCGTTCTCGAATTCACAGGGCACAGAAGCACGAACACCGAACACATTCCGGAAGGAGGGTTATTTCTAAACTTTGGTAACGAAATGACGGCTCAAACCGGTTTTATCTATCATGCGGAGATAACGGGTCAGTACTCCGAAGAAAAGAATCAGGCAGTAACGGATGGCCAGGTCGACGTGGATCTTGGCTGGCGGACTGATTTGAACGCGCGTAACTTTTTAGATCTGTCGCTGGGCGGAGGATACAAATGGAATCGATTTCAACCAGAGTCTAGCAAGTACGACATCGATCTCACCAGCCGCACTTCTTTCGCTAAAGTTGCTGCTGGCTACAATCATCGGTTCAACACAACAACCTTGCGTTTTGAAGCGGGAATTCGAAGAGTAATAAATGGTGATTCACAGCTAAAACTCCATGGAATAAACAGCGAGAGTCTGGATTTAAAAGCTACCAACAATCCTTTCGCCGAGCTGAGTATTCTATTGAATCGAGGATCGATTCCGATCTTAGCGTCCCTATACTACAACCGCTTCAATTATGACCTCGATGGTCAATTTGCAGTGACTGACGTCGACAAACAATCCCGGGAGGAATATGGCGTGAAATTGGGCTTGGTTTTTTAACCCAACGGTGGATCTTTTCTATGGTTAACGACCCTACCTGACCAAAAAAGATCCTTTTTTATACGCGTTGGCACCTCGAAGCTCTTCTGTCATCTTGCCCACGCCATTCGGCTCGAATAGACCCATTTAACCTAAAGCCGAACTACGCTCACTTAGATCCCCTGCTACTTTTGGCTATCTCGTTATCAGCTTCCCAAGCTGATATTAGGGATCGACTCCCTTCATTCGCTCCACTATGTTCAAGGCCTATAGCCGTGTCGATTTTTTTCGCATCCGGCGGGGGGCCGTATTGGGGGCGACAGAAATCGGGACGGATTTAGCTTTGTCCTCAACTCCTGCGCACGAACCGCCGATGCTAAGCTGTCTCCATAAACACTGAGGTAAGCAGTATGTGCACGGCGGCCAATACACCGCTGATCGATTTGTCCGTTGCCACTCCGCCTCGAACCACTTGCCGCCTGCGCTGTTCGAGCAACAGGGCGGGTTAATACTCCTACGGAATAGATTAAAAAAAACTGAACCACTACGGCTCGCTCGCGATGGACGTACACGATCGCTGCCGACCTGACGCCCTGCGAAACATGTAAGAACCCGCCTAACTATCAAGTCCATGAAAGCCGGTCAGCTTCAAACACCAGGCAACGGAAAGTCCACGATACGATCACCGCAAAACCGTTAAGACTCATCCTGAGCCCGAACAACAACCAAAAAACCGGTAAAGTTCGTGGGCAACCCCGCGCATTCCAAGCCCACACAGGTGGTGGCAGGAGCGAGGCTTGCCCGCGAAGGCGCCTGTTGAGACGCCTCAACTACCAGGGTTAATCACGCCACCAAAACAGCCTGAGGTTGTGGTCGCAATCGTCGCTCAACCACCTCCAGCACATCACAGCCATCGCGCAACGAAATGGCGCAGAGCAGGGCGAAGTCACTGAGGATGAACGACTCGCACTCGATCGTGCCCCGCATGGCCAGGTTTTCGAGCACCTGGGTGACGGCCTCGATTCGGTACTTGGCAGCGCCGATCAATACATCGAGTGGGGCTTGGGTGTCGACGAACAATGTAGGCATGTCGTCGCAGTTGCTGGTAAGCGGTTTGAAGCGGTTTTCAGGGTAGGGGGGTGGTTTTTTGTAGGGTGGGTCGGGGTGAAGTGCTCTCATTTTTTGCCCTTGGTGAATTCATTTGAACTACCACCGGCCTTTCCTACGGGCTTGGGTGGCAGCCGTACGCGGGAGTAGGAAACTGAGGATTCACCAAACTCAGCCACGCCGAGGCGTGTCCCGCGCACAGCCGCCGCGAACGATTTTACGGACACAGGTTATGTGCCGCAATCAAACGACTGACGCGCGGTGAATCTCCAAGGGTTCCTACGCCCTACCACTGCATCCACAGTGGCCGCGAAATATTATTCCATTAGCCCACTTCGCACCAGTTCATGAACGCCTACACGACTCGAAGGAATCTTCCGAAGACCTTGTAGGAATATTCCATATTTGCGCTCAACAGCGCGGGCGACTTTGAGAGAGACGAGTCAGGAAAGACATCAGAAAAGGACGAGTTACCGATTGGAGGGGCGCTCACTAGCGACGGTATAGCGATGAGCAGGCAATAACTCACGATGATTCCATGCACGCAGACAACGCCTCCGCAAGACGAAGCTGCTCAGCAGTCGGCTCGATTCTTGACGATGCCCATCCAGGGCTAGCCCTGCTTTAGCGTGCCCAACATCTGCGCAAACACCGCCAATGGCATGTTGTAGCGACGAACCAGATTGTGCGGCGCATGGATAAATTCCTCGCGAGAAAGCCCGCTGATCTCGACAAAGTCGTCGTTACAGTAGGGAATCACGCCCTTGGCATCGATCGTGGAAATCAACCGCTGCTGAGCCGGGAAGGTCCGTTCGCGTTGAGTGATGGGCTGGCTATTACGCATGGCATATTCAATCCGTGAGGTTTTCACAGGGTTTAGGTCATGAAGAGGTTTGATTGAATATATTGTTCGCCGGGCGTCAGGCGTGGATCGAGGCGGGAATGCGACGATGGGTCGTAATGTAAAGGTTTGTAAGGGTTCCCCTCGTGAGGCGCTCAGCGTATGATTTCGCGCCCCCTGGCGCTGGTGCCTTTAGTGGCTCACCGCTTGGAGCGGCACTGGTGTCAAAGCCGGGTAGAAAGTACTCCTAATAATAAATACAAAGTCGCTGCCCAACTGAATTTAGCGAGTTTCTCAACGTTATGTCGGACCCACGAGGGCGTTCGACGCACCCATCGCACGAAGCGATGGCGGTACGGTTGAGAATATAAAATGGTGGATAAGAATCATGCGTAAAAAAGTTGCAATTATTGGGGCTTCGTTCCGTTTTCCCGGCTCCACTTCCGCAACTTTTTGGCAGAACCTGCTGGAGGGGCACGACTTCATCACTCAGGTCGACCCGTCCCGCTGGTCCCGCGATGCGTTTTTCCACCCCGACAAGGCCAATCCTGGCACCACCTACACTTTGGCGGCTGGTACGCTGGGTGATATCTCCACTTTCGATGCCGGATTCTTCAGCATTTCTCCCCGCGAAGCGGCGATCATGGATCCCCAGCAGCGCCTGTTGCTTGAGCTGGGATGGGAAGTATTCGAAAATGCCGGGGTAAAACCGTCGAGCGTGCGCGGAAGCAATTGCGGTGTCTATCTGGGCATTGCCAGCACCGACTATGCCTATCGCCTGTCCCATGACCTGTCGCTGGTGGATGCCTCGACGGCCACGGGCAACACCTTCAGCATTGCGGCCAATCGCCTGTCTTACTTTTATGACCTGCACGGTCCGAGCATGGCGGTCGATACCGCGTGTTCCTCGTCGCTGGTGGCGTTTCACCAGGCCTGCCAGGCCATTCAAAGCGGCGATATCGACCAGGCACTGGCCGGCGGTATCAGCCTGCACCTGCACCCGTTCGGCTTTTTGATCTTCTCCAAGGCATCGATGTTGTCGCGCAAAGGGCGCTGCAACGTCTTCGACGAAGCTGGTGACGGTTATGTGCGTTCCGAAGGGGCAGGGCTGTTCTACCTCAAGGATTACGACAAGGCACTGGCCGACGGTAACCAGATCCTCGCTGTCGTCGCCGGCAGCGCGGTCAATACCGACGGGCGCAAGTCCGGCCTGACAGTGCCCAGTGCCGATGCGCAGGCGGCGTTGATGACCCAGGCCTACGCCAGCGCCGGGATCTCGCCGACCGACATCGATTACCTGGAAGCCCACGGTACGGGTACACCCGTTGGCGATCCCATCGAAAGCCGGGCCATCGGTCTGGCATTGGGCCAGGCACGCGGGGCGGACAGACCGTTGTTGATTGGCTCGGTCAAGAGCAACATCGGTCACCTGGAGGCCGCTTCGGGCGTGGCCGGGTTGATGAAGGCGCTGTACTGCGTCACTGAGCGCCAGGTGCCGGCCACCATCGGCATCAAGAACCTAAACCCGCGTATTCCGTTCGCCGACCTCAACCTCAACGTCGCTACCCGCAACCACGCCCTCAAACCGAGCGGCACGCTGGTAGTGGGTGTCAACTCGTTCGGTTTCGGCGGCGCCAACGCTCACGTCATCCTGCAAAGTCACACGCCGCAGGCCGTATTGCTGGTCGACCAGGCAGGGGTAGTGCCGTTGATGGTCACGGCAAAGGACAGCGTCGGGTTGGCGGCAATGGCCGAAAGCATTGCCGAGTACCTGGGCGATCACCCGAAAGCCGGCCTGTATGACGTGGCGTACCAAGCAATGATGCGTCGCGATCTGCATCCGCAGCGTTTGGTGGTGTTCGAGGCCGATCAACAGCAAAGCGCCCAGGCGCTGCTGGATTTCGCCCTTGACCCGGCTGTCTCGGCCTTGAGCTCGGTGGTCGAAAGCGGTCGCGCATTGGATCAGGCCAAGGGGCCGGTGTTCGTGTACTCCGGCAATGGCTCGCAGTGGCAGGGCATGGGAAAGGCGTTGCTCGCGGATGCGGTGTTTCATGCTGCGGTGACCGAACTCGACGCACTGTTCCAGCCACTGGCGGGCTATTCGCTGATTGCCGAACTGGCGGGCGAGTACGGCCAGGAGCGTTATCACCTGACCGAACTCGCCCAGCCGGCGCTGTTCGCGCTGCAAGTGGGCGTGACGCGCATGCTGGCCAGCCAAGGTGTGGTGCCGCAGGTGGTGATGGGCCACAGTGTTGGCGAAGTGGCAGCCGCCTGGGCCTGTGGCTCGCTGACACTGGCCGACGCGACGCGTGTGATTTACCACCGCAGTCGCCTGCAGGGGCTGACTGCAGGCTCCGGGCAGATGTCCGCCGTGGGACTGTCGGGCAGTGATATCGCGAACCTGTTGCTGGAGTTGGGCTTGGACGACGTGGTCGTCGCCGGCGAAAACAGCTTCAAGGGTGCCACCGTGGCCGGTTCCGTGGCAGGACTTGAGCGCCTGGAACAAGCGCTGACCGAGCGCCAGGTGTTCGTCCGTCGCCTTGGCCTGGATTACGCCTTCCACTCGCCGGCAATGAATGTGATCGCCGAACAGGTGGTTGAGGCGCTTCGCGACATCGCGCCGCTTGCCAGCAACATCCCGATGTATTCCACGGTCACCGGTGGCTTGCTTGATGGCGAACGCCTGGACGCTGAGTACTGGTGGCAGAACATCCGTTTCCCGGTGCTGTTCCAGTCCGCCAGCGAGACGCTGTGCGAGCATGGCTATAACGTCTTCGTCGAAGTCGGCCCGCATCCGATCCTGCGCAGCTACGTCACCGATGCCCTGGCGGCACGCGAGCAACAGGGCGTGGTGATCGCCACTCTCAAGCGCCATGAGGATGCAGCGTCAATGGTCACCCGAGCGGTCGCCAAGGTGTTGATCAGTGGTGTAGACACCGACCTGGCGTGCCTGTTTCCGAGCACCGGCCGCTTCGTGCGCTTGCCCAACTATGCCTGGCAGCGAGAGCGGCACTGGCATGCCGATACGCCGGAGTCGGCGCGCACGCTGTACCTCGCCCGCCTGCATCCGCTGCTGGGCCATGCAGTACCCGGTCACGAGCTGACCTGGGACAATCGCCTGGACACGCAACTGTTTCCGTCCCTGGAAGACCACAAGGTCGGCGACGCCGTGCTATTCCCCGGCGCCGGTTTCACCGAATTGGTGCTGGCGGCAGCGCAGTGCTACCAGCCGGGTGAGTTCGTCGATATCGAAGAGCTGGAAATTCACAGCCCGCTAGTGCTGCACGCCGAGTCGAGCAAGCGCGTGCGTGTGCAGATCGACAGTAGCGATGGCACCGTATCGATCGTTTCGCGCAGCACTTCCCAGGAAGAACCCTGGGCCCGCCACGTAGTTGCCCGCCTGCCCGGCGAGGCCCGTGGTGTCCTGTTAAACGAAACGGCGCCAGCGTTGCCAACCCGCGCTGCGGATTTCACTCGTGCCGAACATTTGCAACTGACCTCTGCGGTCGGACTGAACTACGGCCCGGCATACCAGGCCATCGAAGCCGGCTGGATCGATGGTGACCAAGTGCTGGCACAGCTGAGCCCGCCGAGCGTTATCGTTTCCGAACTGGCGGCCTTGCACCTGCACCCGGCGTTGCTGGACAGCGCATTCCAGTTGATAACCCAGTTGCTCAGTCGCGATCCGAAAGCGCGTAACGGGTTGGCGTTCATCCCGGTGAAACTGGGGCGTATCAACTTCGCCGTGGGCAGTCTGCCGCCAACCCTGGCCAAGGTTTGCCTGATGCGTCGTTCGGAGCACTCGCTGCTGGCTGATTTCACCTTGTACGACGCCCAAGGGCGCGCTGTGGTGTGCATCAAGGGCGCGCGTTTCCGTGCCGTCAAGTTGCACAAGGACCGCAGTGGCGATCTGAAACTGGCGGATTTCGCTGGCATTGCCAAACCTTGGCCGCTGGCCGCGCGTGTGTTGCCGCAACCGGCCTCGCCATTGCGCAGCGTCTTGGCGCAAAGCCTGGCGTCGGTGATCGATGAGCCGACCTTGGTGCGTTACAGCCAGGAAGTCGATCCATTGCTGGACAGCCTGTGCGCCAGCTTCGTGCTGGAGGCCATCGAATCCCTCGGCGGACAGCTCAGTGCGGCGCAACGGGTGACGTGGCAGGCAGTGGCGCAAGGTTTCTCGGGCTACCTCGATCATCTGTTGCAACAAGCGTTGGACGACGGCAGCCTGATCGCCAGCGGTGACGGCTGGCAGTTGGTCGATCAGGGCGAACGGCCAAGTGCCCAAGACATCTGGCAGGAACTGTTCCGCAGTTATCCCGAGCACTTCCAGATCATTCACTCGGTGGGCCGTATCGGCATCCACCTGCTGGACCTGCTCAGCGGAGCAGTGCAGATCGAAACGCTGCTGCCTCGTGAAACCTCGCCGGCACAACTTGCACGTCAGGTGCTGGGTGCCAGCGGCTATCACGCTTTGCTGGACGCGATCAAACACCACATCGAACAACGCCTGGCCGTGATGCCAGCGGGCCAGCGACTGCGCATACTCGAGCTCGGCTTCGGCGGTTCGCCCTTCGCCGCGCAACTTTGTGCGCAGCTGGACTTCGATCGTGTCGACTACCAGTACAGTGCCGACGACCTGGACCCGGCCAGCATGCTGCAAGCCGACTTCCCGGACTTGCGTCTGCTCAGCCTGAGCGACGCCGCTCAACTGCCGGCCGTGCCCGCCCAGGGTTTTGACCTGGTGCTGGTCGCCACCGACCTGGCACCGTTGCAAGCCATCAGCGAAGGCCTGCGCCATGGCGCAGGGAGGTTGTCGGCCGGTGGCCAGTTGATGCTATTGGCGCAGCATCCGGCCCGTTGGGCAGATTTCGTCTTCGGCGCGCAACCTTCGTGGTGGCTTGCCGGACAGGGGCAGGGCAGCCTGTCGGTGCAGCAGCGCCCGGGTTTCTGGCAACAGGAACTGCGCCGTCACGGCCTGAGCGTTGGCGATGCGCTGGAATTGAGCCCGGCCATGTCCAGCGGCAGCTACGTGCTGGTGGGTGCAGCCGTAGCGGCGGCGGCATTCGATCCCCTGCCATTGCCTGCCCAGCGCTGGTTGCTGGTTGCCGATGAGCAGGGCGCGGAACAGGCCTTCGCCCAACAACTGGCCACAGCCCTGCGCGAGCAGGGGCAAAGCGTTGACTGGCTGGCGCCGGCATCGGCCCAGGATCTGGCCGTACAACTGCGCGCAACGCCGGCGCCGCAGCACCTGCTGTTGCTCAGTGGTCTGTTCGGCAACCAGGGCCTGGATGACCAGGCGCGGCGCTGCATGCTGGCCGCGGCAATGACCCAGGCGTGCGAACAGGCGGGCATGAGTCCCGATTGCTGGCTGTTGACCCGTGGTGCGGCGTTGCAGTTGCTGCCGGCCGCGGCACAGGTCGCTGGTGACCTGCCATCCCTCGCCGATGCGGCGTTGTGGGGTTTTGGTCGCACCCTCGCCAACGAAGCAGTGGGTTGCCGCGTGCGCCTGCTGGATCTGGCCGAGGGGGCCGGGGTCGAAGCGTTGCTGCCGGCCTTGCTCAATTGCGATGACGAAACCGAACTGGCCATCAGTGCCGAGGGCGATCGTTACGTGGCCCGCCTGCGGGTGCGCCCTGATCAGTTGGATGTTGAAGTCGGGCAACAGTCCGCGACCCAGGTCAGCCTTGGTTTCGAACTGCCGGGCCAGTTGCGCAACCTGCGCTGGGAGGCCCACGAGCCGTTGCTGCCAGCGGGCGACGAACTGGACATCGAGGTCCAGGCCACCGGCCTCAACTTCCGCGATGTCATGTATGCCCTCGGACTGTTGTCGGACGAGGCCATCGAGAACGGCTTCTCCGGCCCGACCCTGGGCTTCGAATTCGCCGGTGTCGTACGCGCCAAGGGCGATCATGTGGAAGGTGACTTCCAACCAGGTGATCGGGTTGTCGGCTTTGGCCCGTCCAGCTTCGCCAACCGCCTGATCACCAATGCCAATGCGGTGGCACGGATTCCCGAGGGCATGTCCTTCGAGGCGGCGGCGACCATCCCGAGCACCTTCTTTACCGTGTACTACGCGCTGCACCACTTGGCACGCCTGGAACCGGGCGAGAAAATTCTCATCCACGGCGCTGCAGGCGGTGTCGGCATCGCCGCGATTCAGATCGCCAAATGGTGCGGGGCCGAGATCTACGCCACCGCCGGCAGCGATGAAAAACGCGACTTCCTGCGCTTGCTCGGAGTCGAGCATGTGTTCGATTCACGCTCGCTGGCGTTTGCCGACGAGATCCTGGCGATCACCGCCGGCCGTGGCGTCGACGTGGTACTCAATTCCCTGGCGGGCGAGGCGATCAACCGCAACCTGCAAGTACTCAAGCCATTCGGCCGTTTCCTGGAACTGGGCAAGCGTGACTTCTACCAGAACACCAAGATCGGCCTGCGACCGTTCCGCAACAACATCAGTTATTTCGGCATCGACGCCGACCAGTTGATGAGCGAACGTCCGGACCTGACCCGCCGCCTGTTTGGCGACATGATGCAACTGTTCCGCGACGGCATCCTCAGCCCGTTGCCGTACCGCGAGTTCGACGCCAACGACGTCGTCGAGTCGTTCCGCTACATGCAGCAGGCGCGGCAGATCGGCAAGATCGTCGTCACCTACCGCACGCCGATCCAGCAGGTATTCCGCGCGCCGCTGGTACAGACGCCGGCCTTGCAGCTGGCGGCCGACGGCACCTATCTGGTGACCGGCGGGCTCAGCGGTTTCGGGCTGCGCACCGCACAATGGCTTGTGGACAAGGGTGCTCGTCGCCTGGTGTTGCTGGGCCGGCGTGGCGCCGCCACCGAAGAAGCGCAACCGGCGCTGGCGACCTGGCGCGAGCAAGGCATCGAAGTGCAGGCGCTGGCGTGCGACATCACCGACAGCGCCCAGTTGCGCAGCGTGCTGGCCAGCATCGAAGCTTCCAGGACGCCGCTGCGTGGCGTGGTGCATGCGGCCACCGTGTTCGAAGACGGGCTGATCCGCAATCTGACCCAAGCGCAATTGCAACGGGTGCTCGAACCCAAGGCCAAGGGCGCGCAGTACCTGCACGAACTGACCGCGCACCTGGCCCTGGATTTCTTCGTGCTGTTCTCCTCGGCGACCACGCTATTCGGCAACCCGGGGCAGGCCAACTACGTGGCGGCCAACCATTGGCTCGAAGCCCTGGCCCGTCATCGCCTGCTGCAAGGCCTGCCGGCCACGGCGGTGCTGTGGGGGGCCATCGACGATGCCGGTTTCCTCGCTCGCAATCAGGACGTGAAGGACGCCCTGCAAAGTCGCATGGGTGGTGCGGCCTTGCAGTCGCAAACCGCACTCGACACCCTGGAACGCCTGCTGCTGCAACAGCGTTCGGGCCTTGGTGTGCTGGAGCTCGACTGGAAAGCCCTATCTCGCTTCCTGCCGGCCGCTGGTTCGCCGAAGTTCAGTGAACTGGCGCGGCTGCACAGTGGCGAGCAGGAGGAAGAGAGCAACGTCGATGACATCCAGCGCCTGTTGGCCGAGATGAACGATCAGGAACTCACCGAACTGTTCGCCGAGATGCTGAAGCAGGAAATCAGCGAGATCCTGCGCATGCCGACCAGCAAGCTCGACAGCAGCCGACCGCTGCAGGAACTGGGGCTGGACTCGTTGATGAGTGTGGAGCTGGTGGTGGCGGTCGAGGAGCGCTTCGGCATTCGCTTGCCGGTGATGGAGTTGAGCGAAACCTCAAGCATTGCCAAACTGACCGTGCGCATTCTTGAACTGCTGCGCGGCAACCAGGACGCCCCCGTTGCCGAAGACAACTTGCAGGCGCTGACACTGGCACGACATGGTGCCGAACTGTCCGAGGCTGAACTGGCCCAGGTCCGTCAGGGTGCGCACGAGCCAGATTCCCAACTATCCCGTTTGATCAATTGACTATGACCTCTAAAAGTTCAGCAGGGCTTGGCGCTTCGATGAAAGACAAGCTGATCCAGCAAGCCCTGGAACGACGCCTGCGGCAGACCGGCGACGGTGCGCCGCCGGCTTCGATGGCGGACGTCAGCCGCAGTTTCCGGTCGGTGCCGGAGCAGTTCTACCGCTTCGATCAGCATCCGGGTTACCAGCAACTGCGGATCATGCATGACAGCGCGGCGCGCTTTGGCCTGGCCAACCCGTTCTTCAAGCTGCATGAAAGCCTGGCCGGAGCGGAAACGACGATCCAGGGCCAGCGCTTCGTCAATTTCGCCAGCTACAACTACCTGGGTTACTCCGGTCATCCGGTAGTTGTCGAGGCGGCCAAGGCTGCCATCGATCACTACGGCACTTCGGTGTCGGCCAGTCGCCTGGTGTCCGGCGACCGACCGATCCATCGCGAGCTGGAAGCCGAGCTGGCGCGGCTTTACGAAGTGGATGACGCCGTGACCTTTGTCAGTGGGCATGCCACCAACGTCACCACCATTGGCTACCTGTTCGGCCCGCGGGACCTGGTGATCCACGACGAACTTATCCACAACAGCGTGCTGCAAGGCATTCAGTTGTCCGGCGCGCGCCGCTTGAGTTTTGCCCACAACGACTATGAGGCCCTCGACCGTCTGCTGGGCGATCAGCGCCAGCACTTCGAACGGGTGCTGGTCGTGCTTGAAGGCATCTACAGCATGGACGGCGACTACCCTGACCTGCCGCGCTTCGTCGAGCTAAAGAACAAGCACAAGGTGTTTTTGATGGTCGACGAGGCCCACTCGCTGGGTGTCATGGGCGCCAACGGCAAGGGCATTCGCGAACACTTCGGCCTGGCGGGTTCTGACGTCGACATCTGGATGGGTACCCTGAGCAAGACCCTAGCCAGTTGTGGTGGCTACATTGCCGGTGAGTCGGCCCTGGTCGAGCACCTGAAGTTCATGGCGCCGGGCTTTCTCTACAGCGTCGGCATGCCGGCCTCGGTGGCGGCGGCGGCACTGGCCGCTGTGCGCTGCATGGCCCACGACGCCGAGCGGGTGGCCACCTTGCAGGCACGCGGTCAACAGTTTCTCGCCCTGGCCCGCGAGGCGGGGCTGGACACAGGCACCAGTACCGGGCTTGCGGTAATCCCGGTGATTACCGGCAGTTCACTCAAGGCCACCCAATTGTCCGGCGCCTTGGCCAAACGCGGGATCAACGCCCAACCGATCCTGCACCCGGCCGTCCCGGAAAAAGCTGCCCGCGTGCGCTTCTTCGTCTCGTGCCTGCACACCCCCGAACAAATCGCCGAGACCGTGGCCATCGTTGCGCAGGAACTGCAAAAGCTGTAACGCAGATGCCCTATCCGCATCGCAGCAATGGCGGCCGGACAGCCGACCAGTCATGCGGGAGCCAGCTTGCTGCGTGCGGCGTTCCGGCGATGGACCCAGTGGTTGTTGCATAAGGCTGGTGCCTTCGCCGGCAAGCCTTCAGAACATCCCTGTGAGGTACCGCCGAATCTGTCGATAACGTGCACAGCTCTCGAGCAAGCCAGCTTTGGGGCGACTTTTTTGCGCCTGGGCTTGTTGCGGGCTGCAGGGTAGGCCGCGGATTTGTGCCAGGGTTTGTTCATTGCCGCACGGCAATTCCAGCGCATCCCGGCGGATACGCCACAGTGGCACGCCATGGGCGTTGGCACGGGCTTGCAGGTCGTTCGATTCACAGGCCTGCCACACCAGCAGCTTGCCGGCTTCGCGTGCCACTGCTGGGATCAATTCCGCGTTATCGTGAGCAAACGTCAACTCACCCCAGCGGCTGTTGAGTAACCTGCGCATCGCTGGCCGCTCGCGCCGAGGCACGCCGATTACCGTCACGCTGCCGGCAAACTGGCTGTCCTGCTGTTTTTGCCGGACCAATTGCCGGGCCACAGTCATTACGTCGCAGCGCTGGTCGGTCAACGGGTCGACATAACGGCAATAGCGGATATACGCCGCCGCCACCAATTGCTCAAGCGTAGGGCGTGCCTGGCGCCGGGGAATGGCCAGGCGATCATCGGTCAAGCCCCAGCCGGCATAGAACGGCAAGCCAAAACAAGTCACCGGGATGCCCTGGATCAAGGCCTCAAGCCCGGCCTGGCTGGTGCCTACATACACCCTCTGGGCCCGCCGCGCCAGCGAAGCCCAGGACACATGACGACTCTCCAGCACCACACCGCGGGCGCGTGCGGCATCGAGCAGACAGCTTTTCTTGTGGCCGTTGATGCAGTCCGGGTGAATCCGCACCCGCACATCCGCCTCGGGATTTTCCGCCAGTGCGGCATCCAGCATGCGGATAAAGTCCGCTTCACACAGCCCGCCACCGGGAATCGAAAAGTCGCCGTAGGTCTGATCCACCACCAGCACCAAGGGCCGTTCACGTCCCAGCGGATCCTCATTGATCAAGTCCGGCGCATTGTTGTACTTGCCGATACCGCTGCTGCGGATCAGGGCAATCAATTCCTGGGCTGTGGCCAGTTCTGCAGCGCTCAGGGTGTGCGGCACCTGAAGGATGTTTTCCAGCAGCGACGGTCGATCGGCCAGGTAGTGAATGCCGATCGGATCGACCACCATCGACATCGGCGTATCGCCTTCCACCCCCAGCGATGAGGAACGCAAAAAGCCGTCCTCCAGCGCCACATAGGGAATACCCCAGCGCTTGCACAGCATCCGGGCATGATCGGACGAGCTTTTGTAGCCGATCCCGGAAATCGCCTTCAACCCTGCCGGCCGCTGTTGACCGCGTCGCCACAACCATTTTGGCGTCCCTTCGGGGTCGAGAAACTCACCCAGGTGAAAGACTTTCCACATCACCCATTGCGACATGATGCCCACCCAGCCGGGACCTTCCACCAGTGACTCAAGAGGGCGATTCATTGGCGGGGCGCTCGTGGCGGCAATGTGTGGCGCAGGTTGACGACGGTGGGAATGAGTAAAAGACGGCCGAGCCAGCTCAGGCCAAGGGTGCGAATTGCTGTAAAGCCGTGCCTGTCGTATAGCGCGCGAGCTGAGAGATTATTCACCTGCACTTCCAGCTCGATTTTTTGATAGTCATTGCATCGGGCCCGATCAAATGAGGACAGCAGCAAAGCACTGCCAACACCCTGGCGCTGCGCGCTTTTGCGCACGCGCAAACCATACAGGTAAAACCCGTAATACCATTCGCGCCACTCGCTGATCACGAACATGCCGTAGCGCAGCGCACCATAGAAGCTGCCGAACTCAGCAAAGAATGGCCGGATGCCAGGTGAAAAAGGCCCGCGTCGACTGTGTTTGAACGCCGCATATCCGACCGGAGTAGTGTCGTGATAGGCAATCAACACCCGATCCCAATTGATTCCGTTCGCCAACAAGCGGTGACGGCACGCCTTGTCCCCAAGAATGCACTTCAGCGAGCTGCGCCCTGAGGTGATCCACCCGGCAATCATCGCGCGGTCACGCTCCAGGGCTTCGGAGGCGAGGAGAACTGGCACGGGTCGGAGAGAGGTTTTAATCATCCTGTACACATGCCATGCGATCGATAAAGGTCTTGGCCAAGTGCTCGACACCCGTGTCTGCAGGGGCACTGGCGCTGCGCGCAGTATTGGACCAGATGAAGTACTCGGTATCACCATCCGGCTCACCCAGGGCGCCATAGACGTCGGGCAGGATCGGCACGTGGTCACCAAAGAAACACAACCCGGTCGGCGTGCCGCGCGCGAGCAAGTGCTCGCGCAACTGGCCGAGCATGCGGTCGGCGTTGCCCAAGTGGCGTACGTAAGGCGCCAGGTCGCGCAGTTCTTCAGGCAGCGGGCGGTCGAACCATTGCGCGAGATCGGCCGCCTCGACGCTTTCCAGGTGTAGCGGCCCATGGTTCTCCATGGTGATGGCATGGATGTACAGCGGCTGGGTGCGCCCCGGGGCATCGAGCAGTTCGCTGATCTTGTCGGCCACGGCACAGTCACCGATAAACGGACCGGCCTTCTGCTGCTTGGTGAAGCTGCGCACGTCTATGAATTCATCGAAGCCCAACGCAGGCAAAACCTCGTTGCGACCGTAGAAACTGCCGATATAAGGATGCACGCACACCGTGCGGTAGCCACGGCGCTTGAGTTCCAGGGCGACACTGGCAACGCCCTGGCGCGCCAGGTGGCGATAGGGGTTGAATCGGTGAACACCGAGTTGGTCCACCTTGATGCCGGTCAGGAAGGCGAACTCTGTCCTTACCGTGTTGGCGCCCCAGGCCGCCACCTGCAAGCGGCCTTGAGCCAGCGCTTCACCGCGCAAGGTGTCGAAATGGTGGAGGACCTGCCCACGAACGCCTGGCCACAGACGACGCGCATCGAAAAACGATTCGCTCTGTACCGACACCAGGTCCGCCAGGGTGGCATTGGCCATAGGGCGTGCGTCCTCGTCAAGGAACGGCGAGTTCAATGACGCCAGTGCAACGGGTTGCCGGGCAGCAAAAAAGTACGTCCACAAACTGGCCGCCAGGCCCCAGCGACCCAGATCGAGGCCAGCGTCGAAGGTCGGTTGCAAGGGGTTCCGCCCGCCAAGCCAGAGCAGTGCGAAGCCAACCAGCAAAGTGCCCGTCGCCACGGCGCCGGCATTGGCGCCGACCGGCTCGAAATACAGGCCGCAGCCCAGGTAGACGACAAACAGCAAGGCGAGGCCGATGGCTTTGCCAATGCCGAAGAACGGCAGGTAGAGGCGCGGATAGCGCACGGCATCGCTGAAGTATTCGAAGTCGGCGCAGACAAAGGGTTCGCGCAGCGAATGGTATTTGGCGTTGCTCACCAGCACTATCAATAGCCATAACGCTAGAACGTTCACTGCGCTGAACCAGGCGCGGCCGGTGATCAGGTAGAGCAAGCCGACGGCGAACGCCCAGGCACCGGCGTGCAGCAGCCAGGCACGCAGCGGGCGACGCCAGCCGGGGCAGGGGACCAGTAGTTTTTCGAAGGCGCACGACAGAAGGAAACCGAGCGCAACCACCAGGCCAAAAGCACTACTCAAGAAATCAGGCACCGTAATCCAGCCACCGCAAAATGATCGACGACAGCCGTGGCGGAATGACGCTCAGGGCCCAACATCCAAGGTTCAGCGGGAACGGGAAACTGATCCGCGCCTGGTTCGCCGCCAGGCCCTTCTGAATTCTTCGCGCGGCTTTGTCCGGCGCCCACAGCAAGGGTTTGGGGCCCGGCATTTCAAAGCACATTTTCGATTCGACGTAGCCCGGCATGATCACGTTGATCTTCACCCCGTCCACCGCTACCAGATCGCGCATGGCTTCGCCGTAGGCCTTGATCGCCGCCTTGCTGGCGCTGTAGCTCGGGGTAGCGGGCAGCCCCCGCCAGCCGGCCAGCGAACTGAACAGGGCGATCTGCCCGGACTTGCGCGCACGCATGAACGGCAAGGCGGCCTGCACCGTGGCCAGGGCCGCCAACACATTGATCTCGATCAGCGCCTGGGACAGTTCCCAGATTTCACCCTCGCCATTCTCGCCGGTGGAGGTATTGACCCCAGCACCGACGATGATCAGGTCCGGGGCCTCGCTCACACTGATCTCGCCAATCCAGCGTCGCAAGGCTTCCAGGTCCTGGACGTCGAGCGGCTGCAGCAACACCCGGGCACCAATGGCGCGGCATTGCCCGGCCATTTCTTCCAGGCGGTCCAGGCGACGGCCTTGCAGGATCAAGGTCACCCCCGGTGCCGCATAGGCAGGCGCCAGGGCACCACCTATGCCGCCTGTGGCACCGGTGATGAGAATGCAGCGTGGAGACTTGTGCAACGTCATAGGTACTGTTCGATCTTTGAGGTTTTGGCCATCAACACTTCCAGGGAGTTGTTCACCGCCATGTCGATGCCACAGCGGGTATAGAAGCCGCCGTTGACCTGCGTGGTGTGAATGACCGTGCTGCGAAAGCGTTGAAAAAGCGTGGAGTCAGGTGGTTCCGGGTGGTCCCAGAACTCGTCGAGGCCGCCCTGGTGGGTCAGCCCCTTGAGGTTGTAGATCGGGTCGCTGAGGGTGATGGTCGGCACGTTATGCATCAGCGACGAACCGCCCACGGTACTGTTGACCGTGACCACGCCAGCGACGTGAGACAGCAAGGTCGGCATGTGGCCGCTCTCGAGGAAGTCCACGCGGTCGGCGATGCCCAGCTTGTGGGCAATGCGCCGAGTAATGCGCTGGTAATTGACGATGCCAGGCGTCAGCGGATGGTTCTTCACCACCAGCCGCGCATTGCTGCCGGCATGACGGGCGAACGAACCCATCACGTGCTTGAGCACATCTTTCATGTGCCGGAACGGCGAGTGATCGCGGATCTGCGAATCGCTGTCCAATTGCAGGGGCAGCAGAAAGGTGCGGTGCCGATTGCGCGCCACCTCGCTGATTACCTCGGAATCGCGACCCTTGGCATTCAGCAGGCGAATGCCCTGGCGAATGTAGCCCGCATACTCCACCGCCGCGTTGAACGGCGCGTGGGTCTTGTAATTGGGGAAGACGACTTTGTTCAGCGCGCCACCGACGTGATACATGACGTCGTGCAGCGCCCGCGAGGCAAAGGACAGGCGAAACTCGTTACCGTTGTGATAACGCGGAATGTACTTGCCCACTTCCCGATACCACTCCGGATCACGGGGCAGTAGCGAGTGATTGTTCACGCCGTTGCGCTCAAGAGTAATCCAATATGGGCGGAAGTAACCTTCCTCGAACACGTGCACGCGAATGCCCAGCGTCTTGGCCAGCGCCACCGCCGGTTGATGCACCGGACGGCAGTCGCCGAACAGCACTACGTCGGTGATGTGCTCCGCCTTGAAGCAGTGACTGTAGAAATCCGACAGTTGCTCGGGGCGCGCCGAATAAAACACCCGCGCACCGCTGCCATACAGGGTATCGCCCATGTTGAAACTGACGGACTTGACCCGCTGTCCCTCGTCCCGCAGAGCTTGCGCCATGCGCGAAAAAAACGGCGAACTGACGCCCTGCAAGAACAGGAACGAGTTGCGCGGCTTCACCGGCACCTGGCGCAGGGAGCGCTGACGGGGAACTAGGATTTTCTGAGGCGTGGTTTCAAAACCATAAGGAGCAAGCGCTGAATCATCTCTCGCCATGTTGGAGTTCTTCCTTGCGTTGGTACTTCATCCCAGTTCTGGATCTCGATAAGCGTGCGTTCAGGAGTGGTGAATTTTCGGGTGGTGCGGCTGACATAAGTCGGGTAGCGGATCAGAGTCGCCGCCACCAGTTCGTCCAGGGTCAGGCGCCGGGTGCGGCGCGCCTGGACGTCCGGGCTCAAATCGTGATCCTGGGTCAACCCCCAACCGGCATAGAACGGCTGGCCGTAAGTAGTCACCGGCACGCCACGCAACAAAGCTTCGAAACCCGATTGCGAAGTCAGCACATGCACCTCGTCGACCTCGGACAACAGTGAGTGGAAAGGCACATCGCCCACTACCTGGTTGCACCAGTCACTGGTGCGTTCTTCGTCTTCGCCGGCTTCGCGTGTGCCGGCCAGTACTTCGGGGTGCGGCTTGTACAACAGCCACGCCAACGGATGACGCTCGCGCACCGCCTTGAGCAAATCCAGGTTGCGGCGGATCCGGTGCGCGCCATAACGAATCGACGCGTCGGACTCCACCTGGCCCGGTACCAGAATTACTCGCTCGATCCCGGCGGGGCGTTTCCACGCGGGGCCAGGCAGGTTGTACTTGGTCACGCCTGCCTCGCAGATCGCTTCGCGCAAGGCCGCTGCCCGCTGCAACAAGCCCGGTGCGCACGGATCGTTCTGCAAGATGTGTTCCAGGCGCGAAGGGCGTGTGGCGTCGTAGTAAATGCCCAGGTCGTCGAACACCCAGGACAACGGACGGGTTTTTTTTGCACCCAGGCCGACGGAGCGCAGGAAGCCGTCTTCGACGCGGCCGAGGTGGCTGGTGTTGTTCTGTTGGGCAACGACCGAGTCGTGCTGGCAGCCCCAGGTCACCACCGCTGCTGGGGTCTTCGAAGATTTGGAAGGTTGTGCAAACAGAGCGGATGAGCCGTTGAAAAAGTCCTGCACCAGCGGATGCTTCCACTTGCTGAAACCGACCATGTGCAGGTTTTCAGGCAACCGACTGCGCATCCGTCTCTGCAAACCCAACCATGCAAGCACAGTCTCGACCTGACACGCCGCACCCGTCTCCGGGTCGACGTAACGCGGGTATTCCACCAGCGCGGCATGCAACAACTGTTCGAGACTGACCAGCTGGCGGCGCTCAGGGGGGGGCAGCGCATCAACGGTCAACCCCCAGCCGGCATAGAATGGCATGCCAAAAGTGTGCACCGGCACGTTCCACAACAGGGCATCGAAACCCAGTTGCGAGGTCATCACGTACACCGCCTGCGCGGCCGATAGCAGCTCGGCGGGGTGCACGTTATCGCTGATCACCTGCACCCGCTGATGCTTGCGCAACGCCGGTAGGTCGAAGTGCCCCTGCTTGCGCCCGGCCACCACGTCCGGGTGCACCTTCACCACCACCGTGCTCTGCGGATGCTCGGCCAGCGCAGCGTCAAGCATGCGCTGGAAATCGGCAGTGCTGGCGCCTTGCAGTGAGGCATCGCCACAAGTCTGATCTGCGACCAACACGCAAGGCTGCGGCAATGCACAGGCTTCAATCCGGGCGCCGTTGTATTTCGACACACGCTCTTCGCACCAGCTCGCCTGCAAGGTACGAGCACGCAAGATCTGTGCTTGGGTCAGCGGCAGGGAAATCAGTTGTTCCAGGCGAGAAGGGCCGCTGGCGTCGTAGTAGATGCCCAGTGGATCGACGATCAGCGACAGCGGCGGGTCTTCAGAGCCCAAGCCCACCGAGCGCAAAAAGCCGTCTTCGACAGTGATTAGCGGCAGTCCGGCAGCGTCGGCAGCCGCTTGCGCGCGCAGCGCGCTGGGTTTGCGTCCCCATGCCAATACGTCATCGGCCTTGGCAATGTCGCCCACTGTTCCACACAGCAGCCGATACTCGGGCAGCAAGGCGGGGAGGGTAGGGATCTGTTGCGCACCTTTAGACAGAATCAGCAAAGAGCGACGCGGCGGAGCAGCATTGTCCATAAAAAACAGCGGATATCCATGTCGGGCGCACTCTTCGGTCAGGCACGAATTATTGCGTGTGCCTGGAGGAAATGCTCAATGAAATTTGCCGCGGATGATAATACAAATGGCTGGCAGCCATTCAAAAAAAGTAGGAAAAATCTTACAGTTTTTTCACATAAATCGAGATGTTCTAAAACACCTTAGGCCCGGCAACCCAGCGCCCCGATGAGCGGCATCCGCGGATCTCGCGGCGCGATTGACAACGGCAAAAAGCTGGCTCAATGCAGCTGACTCGATACGAGTACATCCACCCATCCTTGTATGAGCTCGCTTGCCAGCGAAGGCGTCCTCACCTCAAAACAAGGAACGTCTGTATCGACTCGCCTAACAGCCCGAAATCAACGGCTGCGCCAACAAGTACTCATACTTCTCATGCAACAGATCTAGATTGCCCCGTCGCTGATGATCGGCAATGGTCTTGGGTCGCAGGAAATGCCAGAGGGAATTCTGAAGGAAAAAGTAATTCAGATTGCGCAGCACCTGTTGTCGGTCGAACCGAGGGTCCAGTTTCTCCAGATAGGTCACGAGAAACTCGTCACGCGTTATCATAAAGCGTTCCATGTCGCTACGCCTGAACACCGCGCTCAGGTAGGAACCCCCGTCAAATCCGATACGTCCCACCTTGAACTCACTCCAGTCGATCATTTGCAAACCTTGGGGCGACAGGAAAAAATTCTTGCGCAAGTAATCCATGTGGCAAAAACAGCGCGGGCTCTTTTTTGCCCCATTGGCCTCATGGCGCAACATCGGCCGCAACGCGCGAAGTCGGCGGGGCAGGTCGGCGAAACGGTCATCGTCTCGGGCCAGTTCTTCAAGGGAGTGTAAATAGCGCTCGTAATTGAAGCGCGACCGCAGCAAATACCAGGGCCGAAAGAAATCCATGGTCCAGAACTTGGGAGCCTGCCACCAGGCAGCGAGTCCGAGATGATGATTGGTCACCGTCTCGATTTCGGCGATACCCGGCGCCACAGTCTTGGCGATAGCTGACATGCGTGGTGGGCGGCCTTGTACGTAGCCGGTAAAAATAAGGCTTTCCCACGGCGTTTCAATCACACCCAAGAAAGGTGGGTGCTTGAAGTGAACGCTTGCGCCCAGGACATTGCGCTCCCGATAGAAGCGTGACTCCAGGCTGGTGATAAAGATCGTTTTGCGAATCGATTTCTCGATCACATCCAGCGTGGTACCGGTTGATAGATCGGTCAGTCGGTGATGGCGCACATAATTGACGAACGAGGCATTGGACGCCAGGTCGGCGGTGGTGATGCTGAAACTATCAGCTCGATACGCTGGCAGGAGAAAGCTCAAGCGTTTTTCCAGCGTTGAGCGGCTTAGCCAGAAAGCATTGCTGCTGGCAAGTGTTGTGGTGTTTGATTCGGTACCCATGCGTTCCAACTGTAAGCAACCATCCATTTTCTGCCTGACACACCCGTGAAGGCCTCGCGATCCTTGCCCACTTTCCGTAACAGTTGACCAGAAGGGGCGGGATAGTACGTACTCCATCCACTGATTGCCAATTAAGTGGTGCGCAGTCGGCTAGGTTTTGGGAAATTTCCTACAGACGGAAGGACATCTTCGTTTCATCACTGCCATTGAGCCGTTACCATACGCGCCTTCAAAATCAAGGAACGATAAGGTCCCTCATGAATCATCTTTCAATTGCCAAAGAAGCCCTCTGCGCCCAAGCGCAAGCCATCAGTCAACTGGCCGAGCGCCTGGATGGCGAATTCCAGCGTGCAGTCGAACTGATCCTCGGCTGCAAAGGTCGCACGGTCGTGTGCGGCATGGGTAAATCCGGTCTGATCGGGCAAAAGATGGTGGCGACCTTCGCCTCCACCGGCACCCCAAGTTTCTTCCTGCATCCAGCTGAAGCTTTCCACGGCGACCTGGGCATGCTCAAGCCGAGCGACGTGCTGATTCTGATCAGCTACAGCGGCGAGACAGAAGAACTGATCAAGCTGATCCCGAGCCTGAAATCCTTCGGCAACAAAATCATCGCCATGACCGGCAGCGGAAAGTCGACCCTGGCCAAGCACGCGGATATCTGGCTGGACATCTCCGTCGAACGAGAAGTGTGCCCAAACAACTTGGCTCCTACTACTTCCACCCTGGCGACCATGGCCATGGGCGACGCGCTTGCGGTAGCCTTGATCGAAGCGATTCAATTCAAGCCAATGGACTTCGCCCGCTACCACCCCGGTGGCAGCCTAGGCCGTAAACTGCTGACCCGCGTCAGCGATGTCATGCACTCGCCAGCACCCATCGTTACGCCGACCACCAGTTTCCACGACTGCCTGCTGGTAATGACTCAAAGCCGCATGGGATTAACCGTGGTCCTGGAGGAGGGCGTTTTGGTGGGTATCGTCACCGACGGCGATCTGCGTCGCGCGCTCCTGGAAAATCAAGGCGTCATCCACACGACAGTCGACCACTTCATGACCGCCAACCCCCACACCATCAAGGATGATGCCCAGTTGTCCGAAGCAGAAGCCTACATGCTCGACAACAAGATCCGTGCGCTGGCCGTCACCAACAGCGATAACACTGTCGTTGGGGTCGTCGAAATTTTCGACTGAAACACACGATCTCTGCAGGAGCTGGCTTGCCAGCGAAAGCCCCCTCAAGGGTGCCTTTCTCATCCGGATGTTCCCACTAACCAAGCGTGGGAACACTACGCTCGGCCAAAGCCAAAAAATCGATCTGCAGAAACGATAACGGGGCCAATTTCGGCCCCGTTTCTCTCTGCAATGAACGACTTTTCGGCTTACTGCGCCATTTTCGCCATTACCTGCGCATAACCTGCCGCAGTGCCCAGCACCGCATCCTTACCTTGAGCAAACAAAATGCTGTCCGCCACTTCACGGAACGCACCGGTACCGCCCGCAGCATTCAAAACATGGGTGGCGGCTGCTTTGACGTACACCGGCGCATCCGCAACGGCAAAAGACAATGCGCACGCCGCAAAAGCCGGCAGGTCGATGCAGTCGTCACCGATGCACGCTGTTTGCGAGGCGCTGACACCGGCTTCAGCCATCAATTGGTTGCAGGCCGCCTGCTTTTCCTTCACGCCGAACTGGCAAAGGCTGATACCCAAATCCGCCACGCGCTTGCGCAGCGTTGCCGAATCACGCCCCGACAAGACCGCCACCCGCACACCGTTTTCCTCAAGCAACCGCATGCCCATGCCATCACGCACATGGAAGCGCTTAAGGCATTCGCCAGTGGCGTCGTAATAGATGCCGCCGTCGGTGAGCACGCCATCCACATCGGTGATTACCAGCCGAATGTCATTGAGTGTCGGTTGCCGGGCAGGGGTTTGGCCGCTCATCAATGCCCGCACTTGCTCCAGGCACTCCGGTGTATCCACGCCCGGGCCGGTCGGCTCGACCTGGTATGCCCTAATGCAATATCCCGCCGCCATCAGCCGCAGTTGCTCCAGCTTCTCCGCGTGTTCCAGCATAGGTTGTGGCAGGCTGCTGTAGTCGGCCAACACATCGCGACGATAACCATACACACCGACATGCTTGAGGTAGTGAGCGACTTCGCCATCCCGTGGGTAGGGGATCGGCGAGCGGCTGAAGTACAGTGCGTTACCGTTATTGGCCAGCACCACTTTCACGGTGTTGGGATTCCCGGCTTCATGCGTTTCTATCGTGTGGCACAAAGTGCCGACCTTCACGTTCGCATCAGCGAGCATGCCTGCAGCCAGCGCCTCTATGTCCGCTGGGCGCACCAGCGGCTCATCACCTTGCAGATTGATGTAGATGTCAGCTTCGATCTGCTCCATGACTTCAGCCAGGCGGTCGGTACCTGAAGGGTGATCCGGCGAAGTCATGATGCAAACGCCACCGAACGCCCGTACTGCCTGCGCAACACGCTCGTCGTCCGTCGCGATCACCACAACATCAGCATTGGCAACTTGCAGGGCGCGTTCGTAAACGTGTTGCACCATTGGCTTGCCAGCGATATCGGCCAGCGGCTTGCCTGGCAGGCGAGTGGAGCCGTAACGGGCCGGAATGACAATCGCGACCCGTTGTTCTATATTTGCCATGTTCACAATCCTTGATTCAACAGATTTGGGTTCAGGCAATGTTCAGTGGTGGGAACGACTTGACCAGATCATCCAGTGCCTTGATCTGCGCCAGGAAAGGCTCCAGTTGATCCAGTGGCAAGGCACTTGGGCCGTCGCACTTCGCTTGATCTGGATTTGGATGAGCTTCCAGGAACAGGCCGGCAAGGCCAACACCCATGCCCGCACGAGCCAATTCAACGACTTGCTCACGGCGTCCGCCTGATGCAGCGCCCGAGGGATCTCGTTGTTGCAGGGCATGAGTAACATCGAAGATGATCGGCAGGTTTGCGCATGTGCGCTTCATTACGCCGAAGCCCAGCATGTCGACCACCAGATTGTCATAACCCAGGCACGTGCCGCGGTCGCAAAGGATCAGTTGGTCGTTACCGGCTTCTTTGAACTTGTGCACTATATTCTGCACTTGTGACGGGCTCAGGAACTGCGGTTTCTTGATGTTTACTGGTTTGCCGGTTTTAGCCAGTGCGATCACCAGGTCGGTCTGGCGAGCCAGGAACGCAGGCAGTTGCAGTACATCGACCACTTCGGCAACCGGAGCAGCCTGGTAGATTTCGTGTACGTCGGTAATTACGGGGACGCCAAACTCAGCCTTTACCGCTTCGAAAATACGCAGGCCTTCTTCCATGCCCGGGCCACGGTAGGAGTGGATGGACGAACGGTTGGCTTTGTCGAAGCTGGCTTTGAAAACATAAGGAATGCCGAGTTTCTCGGTGATACGGACGTACTCGGCGCAGGCGGTCAGGGCTAGATCCAAGGATTCGAGGACATTGACGCCGCCAAAGAGGACGAAGGGGGTGGTGTTGGAGCATTCGATGGTTGAGGTGACTTTCAAAATCTTTAGTCCGTTTCGGAAAATGTGTGATGAGTTGATTCATTCAGCAATTGATTTTAAATCCTTTTGAGTATGGGGTCCATTTGATAAATCGTATGAGTCTTTGTGGCTAATCGATTATAAAATATATTCTTCTTCTTCTTCTTGTTGTTTTTTTGCTTGGTTTGATGTGATTCATCATGTTTTCTGGAGTACTAGGTTTTCGTGTCCGTGTCTTTGGCGAAGTAAAGATGATGTTGTGTTGGACTTCAAAAGGTGCCGCCGATAAACTATCCGGTAAATCAGCGAGCGGAACCGAAATTTTGATGAAAGGATGAAGTTTCGACTGAGTTGGAAGAAAATGTGGAGGACAACAAAATTGTTACCAGCCATTCAGAGTTGATTAACGTCGCGAGGATTGTTCGCATTGATTGGAGTAAAAATAAGTAAAATTGGTGATCGATTTCCCGATCTTTATGAATAAAGAATTTTAGGTGTTGTGAAAAAAGATTGTCCCGGTTGTCCTGATGATGTGCTTTGTTTAGTGGGTCTAGCTACCACTTACTAATCAAGAGTTGGCCGTATTACGCAACTGCGCAATGTCATTCTTTATCTTATCAGGAGATTAAAATCCTAAGAATATGGTTTTGTGGGTGAGCACTCCATAAACCGGCATTCGCAGTGTTTTCTTGATATTGAATGCTGTTCAATGGTCTCCCTATCGAGCTCGTTCGCCATAATGCGTGACGATGTGACAGTCGAAAAAAATATATCTGCCTCCGCCTTTGGTCGACTTACTAACATTTCTCGGATTCTCCTCCACTGTTCGAGCAAATGCTTGCGTACATGTAGTTGCGGGCAGGTCTTATTGAGGAAAAAAGCTCGCTGCCGTGCCAATCTCTATTCGGCCGTAAGTCCGAACAAAAAACTGTTCGGCAGCACTTCACTTACACTGCTTCTGTCATCAACTTGTGGCAAGTGGCCTGTTTTCCCAGAACTTCGAATTCGCAGAGCTTGATGCCTGTATCTGCCACACGCTGGTGTAGTGCTTTGGAGTAACGGCTAGAGAGAACTTCATAGCATTGCCGGGGCGGTGGGCTAATTACTTTAGGAATGCGAAAATAGACGCGATTGATAAGTTTGTCAGTCGCGTCGTAAAATTTTGCCAGCGGTGAGCTCGAATTCTAGATATGTAATGATTGAACGAACTGCGTTCAGTGAGGAGGTATCCAAACCATCAGTGCCCTTTCCTGGCAGCCTTGCCGTCAATGAGCCAAACTGGAATATTTATTCCATTACGTCGCTCCAATAGCTTGTACTGTCATTTCTTATTATTTCATTTACTAGGGGTAGCGTTGTTGATTTTAGAATAAGCTCGCGTAAATGTTGAATCAGATCTCTTGGGTCTTCTGATTCTGATTTTATTTTGGATATAAGTATTCGTGCTTCTTTAAATGTTCGCCTCGAAAATTTTAGTAATATTTCTTCGTCTGCATAAAGATTTTCCGGAGTCAACTTTAAGATCTCGGTCTTTAATTCACTGACATCAACGAAATCTTCTAGCGTTTTTTTAGTGATTTCGCGATTTGTTAGACTTTGAGGGTGTCTTATCCAGCTGTATAAGTGTTCGCAAATAATTTCAATGTGCGGGGAGTTTTTGTAAGCGTTTAAAAGGAATATGTGGTCTTCGCCGTTGTGAATGTTTTCCGGGAAGAGTGCATTTCTACTTTCGATCGATTTTCGTTTATATGCTTTGCCCCAAGAAAGTCTCGGAATGTCACCATAAACAAGCGCAAAAAATCGATCATTAGAAGAAATGAAGTTTTCCAGATTTGTTCCTGATATTACTGTGCCGTTTGTATCTATCGATTGATACATGCACTCGATGATATCGGCATTAGTTTCAAGAGCTTTTTCGTGGAAACGATATGTATACTCTTTTGAAATTCTATCATCAGCATCTATGAAAAGAATATAATCGCCATCCGACTTGTTAATTCCTAAATTTCTGGCCGCTCCTGGTCCTATTCTGTCAGACTCCCATACATGATAGGGAAATGAAAAACCATCGTTTAGAACTGCTAAGGAGTCGTCCGAGCTTTGATCAGAGACAAAATGAACGGTGAAATTTTTGTGAGTTTGGCTCTCCAAATCAGCGCAAATATTTGGAAGATGTAGTGCTGCGTCTTTAAATGGAATGATAATGTCAATTTTCATGTTAATTAAATTCCTCTGTGTTTTCTTTGAGGAGAACTTCTTCTAGATGGATTTTTTCACTTGACCAATTGTGGATGGTATTAAGCCCTACTTTTCTTCCATTCGCATAAGAAGTTGCCACGCCATGAGCCTGATCTGTCAAAGAGAATCCAAACAAGCTTTTTTTGGGGATTGCTCCATTTATTGCGTAGAGCCAAGTCAGAAACTTTAAGCCACTGCTAGGGGATGCGTATATTTTTTGAGTGAGTTGTAAGTCCACTTTTCTAGGTATTAAGCAGATTTTATCCGTGAACTGTAATAAGTCATTGATTTTGTAATAAAGATCTTTCGTGGAGAATAGATTCCCATCAGAAATTATCACGAAATCCAGATCGAATTTTTTGTTTCTTTGGGTTTCATAGTATCGCGGGTTGATTATTAAAATGTTTGTTTTTTTTCCATAATCTAGACTGTAAGGGTAGTCAGTGATGGCGCTGTTAAATCGCAAAACTTTATTATAGGAATCTATCGTTTCACCCTTCCTTTTGGATACTTCAACAGGAGAGTTACCAACTACTGCGAGACTTCTGGCATTCTCTATCAGGTAGTTTTCAAATTCCCATTCATTTCTACTAAGTGTAAGGTAGAGGTCGTGATCTAATTTGATCTCGAGTTCGGCGCTCTGCCCGTTAGAGTAAAGAAGGTGGGATAGTCCAAGGTACCTATATTTAATCCAAGCATTGACATCATTCTTTTTTGCAATGCTTGCAGTTTCAAGTGCGCGCTTAAAATCGCCGCTTTCGGTAAAAAAAGCAGCGAGCAGCATTATGAAATCTACTGGGAATTGTTCTTTCTTTATTAAAATAAATAGTTTGTTTGCAATTGGCTCTAATTTTTGATCGGTTCCAAGTACGCGGTATATTTTCTTGAATGTGAAAGCGATATCTCTAGTTGGCAAATTATTTTGTGATGAGAGCAGATTTATAGCTTTCTCTATAATATTTTCTTCGTAAATTCCGGCATTTAGCGCGTACTTTACCTGAGATTGCTCATTGCGTTCTGGGCGATTTTCGTAGTATCTATATAGTAAGTTGAAATCACTAATAGACTTCATGTGTTCGATATTTATTTGATGTAATAAATCGAGAAAGATAGAGTCATTTTTATGTTGGTTGGGCTCGAAGGTTTCTTTTGGAGTCGCTAGAAAAAAACCCTTTACAAGAGTGCTTTTTTCAATCGGCGAGCTGAGTTCGGCTGTGTATATTTTTCCAGATATATCAAGCACAATATCGCTTTGGGCGAAGCGAAATTCGCCTATATGAACATTTGCGTGATTTTTAAGGATATTGATTGCGTGGCTATATAGTTTGTCGTTGCTGGTAAAATTAGAATTTAAGTAGAGTTTATATTTGAGCTTTTGTTTTTGCTGCGGTTTTTTTGGGCTTGTAGTGGTTGGCTGTGTCGTTGCCTCGATTTTACGTTTGCGATCAATAAAAAATTTCCGCGGTTGCGTAATTAGCTTTTTGGTTTTTCTGATAAAAGGTCCCATTTAAATTTCCTCTACGCAGTCGATTCCGTTTACATGGGAGGTGTTCAGCGAAGCTCTATCCCAAATAATGTCTTCTTTTATTACTCGTGCTGGGCTGCCCGCAGCAATACAGTTTTCAGGTATTTCGCAGCTTACTATCGACCCTATACCGATCGCGGAGCCGCTGTTAATAATGCTACCTTTTAGTATGGTCACGTTGTTGGCTAACCAAACTCGATCTTTAATAATTACATCTTTAGAGTAATTTAATCTTTTTCCAGTAGAAGCTGAGAAAATTGGGTGGTAGTCGTGGTTGTAAATATTTACATTTATTCCAAGCATGCAGTCGTTGCCTATGTGGATGCTTTTCCCTTCAGATAGATGAATTTTTAATCCGCCGGTCGAAGTTAGCCGTTCACCTATTCTAAGTGTGCAGCCTTTTCCTACTTTTATCACTCCAGTTAGCTTCGATTTGTCCCCGATAACGAATGTGTTGTTTCCGCCATAGTCGGTTATCGATAAGTTATCAACTTTGCATGTTGGGGCGAATTTGAAATTTGTGCCTTGACCTTTGAGCTCTATCGAGGTCGACTTCCAAGAGGCAGGCTTTCCTTCAACCACTCCCCCGGATTTTTCAACCAGATTTACAAAGTCTTCAAATGTCATTGTGGTTCGCCTCTGCTGCTTCTGTGCGTTGAAAATTAGCTACTAGTGATGACTGTTTTGTATAGTGGTGAATCGTTATATCTATAACTGAATTAGTTAGTCATGATGCCGGTGCTTCGGCCTAAGATAAGGGTCTGAACGATCGGGGAGATAACTTTTTGCCATTCATATACAGCTGCATTAGTTACATAGATGGTGTCATCTGGCTTTACAATTATTTGTCGCGCGTAGAATATCGCGGCCGGATCGCGCATGTTCAGGCGCATGACTGTAGGCTTTTCTGCTCCCTCCGCCATACGGAACACAAAGACTCCTTCCGCATTTGCGTTGTTCTCACGAAGGCCGCCAACGCTTCCAAGGGCATCTAGTAAGGTGGCATTCTGAGATGGCAGGTCTTTGAGCCCTGGTTCCTGTACTGCACCCATTGCGACGAAGCGCTGGCGAGCACGTTCAAGCACAACTTCGGAGTTTGGGAAAAGCACTATATTGTTTCCCGCTAGTACATCTTCATAGTTGAACTGTTGAACCTGACTGCCAGTGCGCACCGTGACCTTAACCAGATGCGGCTCCATCACTGGGCCTCCTGCTTGGTTGATGGCATCCAGCAGTGTTAACGGCCCTTGAATAGTGCTAAATCGTCCAGGCGCTTTGACCGCGCCAGCTACGAGCACCGAACCTGACAGGTCACCTACGAGTTCGACATGAGTCTGCACATCGGTGGTTACGCCTTTTAATTGTTTGCGGATCATGTTTTCTACATCGTTGATCGTCATACCTGCCACAAACTGCCGTCCGACATAGGGCAATGAGATCATGCCTTGGTCATCAACCCGAGTCTTGAGTTGAGTGCCTCCACTCGACAAAGGCGCGAAAAGTGCCGAGCCTTCCGGAGCGTTATCGGTGATGAGAACGCTGAGCGTATCGCCGGCCATTAATCGAGCGGAAGGCGAGACCGGTTTTGCAATGCGCGATTGAATTACTCGCTGCGTGCTCCGCATATATGGAGCGATAGTATTAGCGTTGATTTCTACTAAATTGTACATATCGTTTTTTGTTTCGATTGTTCCTTTGTACGGGCCAGCACCGGATAGGGTTCCGCCACAACCTACCAGTGTCATCATTATGAAACCCGTGATAGCGCTGTTCCGTATGCTCAATTTCAGGGGACGGAAGGGCAGGCTAGAAATTGATTTAATCACGATGATCCTCGATCGATGCAATAAGGAAGCGGGTGATGCCGTAAAGCAACATCAATGCCAGGAAGATGGTTGCCAGGTTGTAGAGGCGCTCTGGGTAGATGGCCATCTGCGGTGTGTTCGGGCTGACCACGGTAACCAGGGTGCGAATCTTCTTGCTGGCGTCGATACGGGCGTTGTCGAGTGCGGCGACGGCAGTCTTGTAGGTTTCTTCAGCGATGCCGGCGTCCAGGGTCAATTGCTGGAAGCTCGAGGCAACGACGTTCAGTTGGTCGCCATCGGGCGCGGATACTAGCAGGCGTTTTTCGGCATTCAGTTGTTCGCGAATGGCGCTCACGCGTTGTTGCTGCTGCTTGACCTGCGGTGAGTCAGCACGAAGCTTGTAGAGCATCTGGGTGAGCACTGCGCGCTCTTTGGAGTGCTCGCCTTCCAGGGTGTCGATGATGCTGGCGCGGCCTATGGCAGAACTCTTGCCGTCCAATACCTTATTGGTATTCTGGAAGCTCAACAGTTGTTCTTTGCGTTGGGTGTAGTTCTTCTTTGCCCCTTCCAGTTCAACTTGAGCGAAGCGCATCTGCTCGCGGGCGATGCTGTGGGAGACTTCGTTCACGAAGTGTTCGCTGGCTTCGAGGATGACCTTTACCATTTTCTCGGCAAGTTCCGGGCTAAAGGCTTGTACTTCAACTTTGAGCAGGCCGGTGGTTTCGTCATAGTGCGCGGTGACCATGCGCTGGTAGTACTTGAGCAGGTCTTCGCGCTCGGTGTCGGTGCTCAGCCAGAAGAACGGGTCGTTGCGTTGCTCGCTGTATTGCTCGACCCAGTGCAGGCGGTCCTCCAGCAGCTGCATCATGTCCATCGACATGATGTACTCGCGCAGGTACAGGGTTTCTTCTCTAGAAGCCGGATTGGTACCGCTGAGCAGCATTGCCAGGCCGGGCAGTTGAGCGCCAGGGTTGCTGCCTTCTTGGCGCACCACTACTTGCGCTGAGCTGACATAACGATCCACAGCAAAAAAGCTGTAGTAGACGATGGCCAGTACCATTGGTACTACAATCAGCCCCAGTGTCAGGCGCCAGCCCTTGAATTTACCCGTACTGCTCATATGCACACGCATCCTTGAAATAAAACAATCACGCCACGGTCAGGGCGATCAGGTGTTGTAGGCCTTGATGCCTTCGGCGACATCGTCATAGATCTGCACCCCGCCGTCGCGCACCAGCAGTACGACGTCGCAGAGTTTTTGAATTTCATTCATGTTGTGCGAAACCAGTACGACCTTGGATTTCTGCAGGCGCTCTTCGAAGACGTCAGCGCACTTGCGTTTGAAGTGCGCGTCACCCACCGACATCACTTCGTCGATCAGGTAGTAGTCGAAGTCGAAGGCCATGCTCAGGCCGAAGGCCAGGCGCGAACGCATGCCTGAGGAGTAAGTCTTCACGGGTTCGTCGATCCAGCTGCCGATCTCGGCGAAATCTTCGACGTAGGCGACCTTTGCCCGCATGGCGTCACCGACCGCACCGTAGACGCGACTCACGAACTTGATGTTCTCGCGGCCGGTCATGCTGCCCTGGAAGCCGCCGGACAAACCTACGGGCCAAGAAATGCTCTTGTTGGTGGCAATGGTGCCCGAGTCTGGAACATCGGCGGCGCCCAACAGGCGAACCAGGGTCGATTTACCCGCGCCATTACGGCCGATGAGGCCAATGTTTTTTTCGGCGGGAATTTTCAGTGACAAGTCACGAAAAACATGCCGACGCCCTTTGGGGGTCAGGTACGACTTTGTGATATTTCTGAGCTCGAACACGGTAAGCCTGCGGTTAGCCGTTCTTGGTGGAGATCAAATGCAGTCGACGGACTCGGTAGGTGCCGAGCGAAACGAACAACAAAACCAGGGTGACAGCGATCACGTACTCAAGGGAAACGCCATCAACAGGCACGTAGTAAGGGAAAATCTCGGCGCGGATCAGTTCCAGTAAATGCAGGAACGGGTTGAGCAGTAGCAGCGGAAGCATGGCGTGTGGCAGGTAGGATGCAGGAATTAACACACCTGAAATGAAATACAGAGGGAAGAACATCATCCGAATGAATATTTTGCTGCCGGGAATCGCATGAGCGATCAACGCCATTAGCATGCCCAGCCCGAACGCAAACAGTAGGCCAAGCAGGATAGTCAGTACCCACTGGATAGGTGCCTTGATCGACATGTCAAAGCCATACCAGGCGAAGCCGAACACCAAGATCGCGTAGACCATTGCGGAAATGCTGAATTCGACAAGAGCCCGGGCGATGAAGGTGTCGAGGGGCTTGATTTGCTTGTAGGCGAACAGCGAACGGTTTTCCTTGGGGCTGTCCATCAAGCGCAACGCAGTGTTGCGAAAGAGCAGGAAAGGCGCCAGCCCGACCAAAACAAAGACTGGAAACTCGAGGCCCGCTACTGTTCTGCCACGAATTAACGCAAAAAGGACGCTCAAGATCAGCAGGTGAGCAATCGGTTCCAGCAGCGTCCACACCGCACCCAAACGGCTAGCGCCTATGCGCGCGCGCGCTTCGCGCAACACCAGGGCAAAGATGACCGATTTTTTGATTTGCAGAGAGGAACGAGGCTTCAAGATGGTTTACCGCACAGCACAACACCGCGATAAACGCGTTGCTTGAATTCATTTTCAGAGGACTATTTGTCGATGTAGGACAAATCGCTTCCATTCGTGGGGCGGGAGGTTAAACGCTGTGCCTGACAGGAGTCAAGTTGCTTAGTTCCCCGCTGATCCGATGTTGTTTTGGCCAGGCTGGATGGCATTTTGGTCGAAGCTGACAGCTTGATCAGGAATGTCTGGCGAGTTAAACCCCACGGTCAACCCGCGAGCATCGGGTAGGTAAACAAACTGAAATGCACCAGATTCAAGCCGAAGTGCGTGGCGATGGCTGCGGCCAGCCCGCCGTACCGGTAGGCCAGACCGTAGCCAATGCCGGCGATGGTTGCCAGGAGTATCCATTGCCATCCCGCGCCCCAGTGGGCAAGGCCGAATAGCAGGGTCGCGAGTAGCAGCGCGAAGTGTTCGCCGTAGGGCAGGTGTTTGAGTCGTTGGCTCAGGCCGCCCTGTATATAGCCGCGGAACAGGGCTTCTTCTACCAGGGTGACTAATAGCAGGTTGTTGAGGACCCAGATGCGCGCGACGTCGGGCCATTTGGGGGCCCATTCGATGATGCCCAGCAGCCAGGCGCAGGTGAAGGTGGCGACTGCGGTGAGTGTCAGGGCGATGGCGCTGGTTTTCAGGGTTGGGCTGAAGGCGCGTTGGGCGATGAGCCGGGGGCAGGCGAGCAGCAGCCAGAAGCCGAGCAGGGGTTTGTCGAGGTTGAGGTACATCGAGAAGGGGACGGCGTTTTCGCGCAGGCGTTGGGGCTCGATGACCTGGGCGTTGTGGAAGCCGGGCAGGTAGTGGAGGGCCAGGGCGATTGCTGTGAGAACGAACAGGCTGTGGCCTAGGTAGCGGGCGTAGCGGTGGTTTTGTGGCTGGACGGCGAAGCCGGCTAGCAGGAGCAGGGTGATGGGGATGCTGGCCTGGAGGGACAGTTGACCGTAGGTGAGCGCCAGGACGTAGCCGGCGGTGAGGAGTGTCAGGTATGGCCAGGGCATTACGAGCATGAACATTTCCTTGTTTCAGGTTAGCTCGCTTTAGTGTGGGGCATTTAGGCAGATAGGGTCGTGGCTCCTGCATTTCAAAATTGAAGACGACACCGAGTACTAGCTGCGGTTTGACCCAAGCACCGGTGCTTTTAATAGCGCGAATACTGAGCACAGGGATATATCGTTAACCTCCATCGCGAGCAAGCTTGCACCTACAGTGGATTGGGTTTGGTCGTGGGAGATTGGTTGGCTGTGAGGGCGCCATCGCCAGCAGGCTGGCTCCCACAGTGGTTCGAGTGCATTCAAGTCATTGGTTGAAAGGGCTCCAGGCGCCGTTACCGAAGAAACAGGGCCTGAAGCACCAACATCGTCCGCAGTTACGAAGCAATCAACTGGCGCAGCACGTAATGCAAAATCCCTCCCGATTTAAAGTACTCAACCTCATTTAGCGTATCAATCCGGCACAGCACATCGACCTTCTCGCGGCTGCCGTTTTCCCGGGTGATGACCAGGGTCAGGTTCATGCGCGGTGTGAGTTCGACGCCGGTCAGGCCGAGGATGTCGAGGGTTTCCTTGCCGGTGAGGTTGAGGCTTTTGCGGTTCTGGTCGAGTTTGAATTGCAGGGGCAGTACGCCCATGCCGACCAGGTTGGAACGGTGTATGCGTTCGAAGCTTTCGGCGATGACGGCTTTGACGCCCAGCAGGTTGGTGCCTTTGGCGGCCCAGTCGCGGCTGGAGCCGGTGCCGTATTCCTGGCCGGCGATGACGACTAGCGGGGTGCCGGCGGCCTGGTAGCGCATGGCGGCGTCGTAGATCGCGACTTTTTCGCCGGTGGGGATATAGATCGTGTTGCCGCCTTCTTCGCCGCCGAGCATTTCGTTGCGGATGCGAATGTTGGCGAAGGTGCCGCGCATCATCACTTCGTGGTTGCCGCGGCGCGAGCCGTAGGAGTTGAAGTCCCGGGGATCCACGCCTTTGCTGCGCAGGTATTGGCCGGCGGGGCTGTCGACCTTGATGTTGCCGGCGGGGGAGATGTGGTCGGTGGTGACGGAGTCGCCGAGCATGGCGAGGACCCGGGCGCCGGCGACATCCTTGACCACCGGAGGCGGGCCGCCGATGTCGTCGAAGAACGGTGGGTGCTGGATGTAGGTGGAGTCGGCCTGCCAGACGTAGGTGGCGGCTTGCGGCACTTCGATGGCTTGCCATTGTTCGTCGCCGGCGAACACTTCGGCGTATTCCTTGTGGAACATGGCGGTGTTGACCTGGCTCACGGCGTCGGCGATTTCCTGGGTGCTGGGCCAGATGTCACGCAGGTAGACCGGGTTGCCGTCGTGGTCGTTGCCCAGGGGTTCGCTGCTGATGTCGGTGCGCACGGTGCCGGCCAGCGCGTAGGCGACCACCAGTGGCGGTGAGGCGAGCCAGTTGGTTTTCACCAGTGGGTGCACGCGGCCTTCGAAGTTGCGGTTGCCGGACAGCACGGAGGCGACGGTGAGGTCGGCTTTCTGGATGGCTTTTTCGATCGGTTCCGGCAGTGGGCCGGAGTTGCCGATGCAGGTGGTGCAGCCGTAGCCGACCAGGGCGAAGCCGAGTTGGTCGAGGTATTGGGTCAGGCCTGCGGCCTTGTAGTAGTCGGTGACGACTTTCGAGCCGGGGGCCAGGGAGGTTTTGACCCAGGGTTTGCGGGTCAGGCCTTTTTCCACGGCTTTTTTCGCCACCAGGCCGGCGGCCATCATCACGCTGGGGTTGGAGGTGTTGGTGCAGGAGGTGATGGCGGCGATGACCACGGCGCCGTTTTTCAGGCGATAGGTGTGGCCGTCGTATTCGTAATCGGTTTCGCCGACCAGGTCGGCGTTGCCCACGGCCACGCCACCGCCGCCTTCACTTTCCAGGCGACCTTCTTCTTTGCTGGTGGGTTTGAATTGCAGGTCGATGAAGTCGCTGAAGGCCTGGGCGACGTTGGGCAGCGAGACGCGGTCTTGCGGGCGTTTGGGCCCGGCGAGGCTGGCTTCGACGCTGGACATGTCCAGGGCCAGGCTGTCGGTGAACGCCGGTTCCTTGCCCGGCAGGCGCCACAGGCCCTGGGTTTTGCAGTAGGCCTCGACCAGCTTGACGGTTTCTGGCGGGCGGCCCGAGAGGCGCAGGTAGTCGAGGGTGACGTCGTCCACCGGGAAGAAGCCGCAGGTGGCGCCGTATTCCGGGGCCATGTTGGCGATGGTCGCGCGGTCGGCCAGGGGCAGGTCGGCGAGGCCGTCGCCGTAGAATTCGACGAATTTGCCGACCACGCCTTTCTTGCGCAGCATCTGGGTGACGGTGAGCACCAGGTCGGTGGCGGTGATGCCTTCCTTGAGCTTGCCGGTGAGTTTGAAGCCGATGACTTCCGGAATCAGCATGGATACCGGTTGGCCGAGCATCGCCGCTTCCGCTTCGATGCCGCCGACGCCCCAGCCGAGTACGCCGAGGCCGTTGATCATGGTGGTGTGAGAGTCGGTGCCGACCAGGGTGTCGGGGAAGGCGTAGGTGCGGCCGTCTTCATCTTTGGTCCAGACGGTGCGCCCCAGGTACTCGAGGTTGACCTGGTGGCAGATGCCGGTGCCCGGTGGCACGACGCTGAAGTTGTCGAAGGCGCTCTGGCCCCAACGGAGGAAGGCGTAGCGTTCGCCGTTGCGCTGCATTTCGATGTCGACGTTCTGCTCGAAGGCGCTGGCGGTGCCGAATTTGTCGACCATCACCGAGTGGTCGATGACCAGGTCCACGGGGGACAGCGGGTTGATGCGTTGCGGGTCGCCGCCGGCCTTGGCCATGGCGGCGCGCATGGCGGCCAGGTCGACCACGGCGGGGACGCCGGTAAAGTCCTGCATCAGTACGCGGGCGGGGCGGTACTGGATTTCCCGATCGGAGCGGCGCTCTTTGAGCCAGGCAGCAATGGCCTTGAGGTCGGCGCCGGTGACGGTCTTTTCATCTTCCCAGCGCAGCAGGTTTTCCAGCAGTACTTTCAACGACATGGGCAGTTTGTCGAGGTCACCGAGGCTCTTGGCGGCGTCGGGCAGACTGAAATAATGGTAGGTCTTGTCGTCGACTTGCAGGGTCTTGAGGGTTTTCAGGCTATCGAGGGACGGCATTACGATCACTCCTTTTGATCCGCACGGCTACGGACTGAGGGGACGAACTGAGGTCTTAACCTAGTCCTGTTTGCGGCTTAACGCTAATAACTGGACTCTATGGACAGGTCCAAGGTTCCGAACTCGGCTATCATGCGCCGGTTTTCGTGACAGGCTTTGCTTCAACGCAAGCCTGGGCATCGCGCAGTGGCTGAATTCCTCGCCATCTGCCCAGGAGTAATAATGAACACCCTCTTTATGCATTGCCGGCCGGGCTTCGAAGGCGAAGTCTGCTCCGAGATTTCCGAGCATGCGGCCCGTTTGAACGTGGCCGGTTATGCCAAGGCCAAGACTGCCAGCGCCTTTGCCGAATTTATCTGCACCGAGGAAGACGGCGCCGAGCGCCTGATGCGCGGGCAACGGTTTGCCGATTTGATTTTCCCGCGCCAGTGGGCTCGCGGGATGTTTATCGAGCTGCCGGAAACGGATCGTATCAGTGTGATCCTGGCGCACATGGCTGACTTTCCGCTGTGTGGCAGTCTGTGGCTGGAGATGGTTGATACCAACGATGGCAAGGAGCTGTCGAATTTCTGCAAGAAGTTCGAAGTGCATTTGCGCAAGGCGCTGATGGCGGCGGGCAAGCTGGTGGAAGACCCGCTCAAACCGCGGTTGCTGCTGACGTTCAAGAGTGGGCGCGAAGTGTTCATGGGGCTGGCGGAGTCGAACAATTCGGCGATGTGGCCGATGGGCATTCCACGGTTGAAGTTTCCCCGCGAGGCGCCGAGTCGTTCGACGTTGAAGCTGGAGGAGGCGTGGCACCACTTTATCCCGCGGGATCAGTGGGATGAGCGGTTGCACAGTGACATGACCGGTGTTGACCTGGGTGCAGCGCCGGGCGGCTGGACCTGGCAGCTGGTGAACCGCGGCATGCTGGTGACGGCGATCGATAACGGGCCGATGTCGGAAAGCCTGATGGAAACCGGGTTGGTGCAGCATTTGATGGCGGATGGTTTTACCTTCAAGCCCAAGCAGCCGGTGGACTGGATGGTGTGTGACATCGTCGAGAAGCCGGCGCGCAATGCGGCGATGCTGGAGGAGTGGATTGGCGAGGGGCATTGCCGTGAGGCGGTGGTGAACCTGAAGTTGCCGATGAAGCAGCGCTATGCCGAGGTAAAGCGCTTGCTGGAGCGGATTGCCGAGGGCTTCAAGGCGCGGGGCATTCGGGTGGAGATTGGCTGCAAGCAGCTGTATCACGACCGGGAAGAGGTGACCTGTCATTTGCGCAGGATTGATGTAAAGAAGCCCAAATCCCGCTAACCCCACACCCCGTAGGAGCTGCCGAAGGCTGCGATCTTTTGATCTTGATCTTCAGCAACCTTGAAAGATCAAGATCAAGATCACGATCAAAAGATCGCAGCCTTCGGCAGCTCCTACGGGGGAGCGTGTTACGCCACAGATGACCGAACACCCGACATTGCGCGACAATGTCGGCCAGTTTCAGGAGTGAATCATGAGTGAAATGCTTGATACGCCGGTCGACGGCACCCTCGACGCCACCGGCCTCAACTGCCCGGAACCGGTGATGATGTTGCACCAGCACATCCGTGACCTGGTGCCTGGCGGTCTGCTGAAGGTGATTGCCACCGACCCGTCGACCCGGCGTGACATTCCCAAGTTTTGTGTGTTCCTCGACCATGAACTGGTTGGGCAGCATGAAGAGGCAGGGACCTACCTCTACTGGATTCGCAAGAAACTCGCTTAAGCAGCTCGCTTGAGCATGGATGAGCACCTTGTGGGAGCTGGCTTGCCAGCGATAGCGATGGTGAATGTGACACCGCCATCGCTGGCAAGCCAGGCTCCCACAGGGCGCGCGGGTGTTTGTTGGATTGTGCAACGCCACAAATCTGTGGGAGCTGGCTTGCCAGCGATGGCGATGGTGAATGTGGCACCGTCATCGCTGGCAAGCCAGGTTTCTACAGGGTGATGCGGATGCGGCGGCGGGCGCTGCGGGTCAGGCGGATGGAGAGCATCAGTGCGGCGCAGCTCAGGCCGACGATCAGGCCTTGCCATAGCCCGCTCGGGCCGCTTGGTTCGCCGAACCAGTGAGTGAGGCCTAGCGCGTAGCCCACGGGCAAACCAATGCCCCAGTAGGCGAACAGGGTCAGGATCATCGTTACCCGGGTGTCCTGATAGCCGCGCAGGGCGCCGGCTGCGGTGACCTGGATTGCGTCGGAGAACTGGAACAGCGCCGAATACACGATCAGCATCGCCGCAACATGAATCACCGTCGGGTCCGAGGTGTAGATGGTCGCGATCTGCTCGCGCAGCAACAACATCATGCTCGCCGAAATGCACGCATACGCCAGCGCGGTGCCCATGCCGACGCCGGCGGCGAACCTTGCTTCGCGCGGTTGCTCGCGCCCGAGGGCCTGGCCGACGCGTACGGTGACGGCCATGCCGAGGGAGTAGGGGATCATGAACACCAGGGAGCTGAAGTTGAGGGCGATCTGGTGCCCGGCTACTACGGTCGCGCCGAGGCTGCCGATCAGCAGGGCGATCACGGCGAAGATGCTCGACTCGGCAAACACCGCGATGCCGATTGGCAGGCCGATGGAGAGCAGGCGCTTGATCACCGGCCACTGCGGCCAGTCGAAGCGGCTGAACAACTGGCTCGACTGATAGGCCGGCGCCCAGCGTTCCCAGCCGGCCATGCCCAGGGCCATCACCCACATCACGATCGCCGTGGCCCAGCCGCAGCCAACGCCGCCCATGGCCGGTACGCCAAAGTGGCCATAGATGAAGATGTAGTTGAGCGGGATGTTCAGTGCCAGGCCGCACAAGCCCAGGACCATGGCCGGGCGGGTGCGTCCCAGGCCGTCGCTGAAGCAGCGCAGCACGTGATAAAACGCAACCGCAGGCAGGCCGCTGGCAATGCCGTGCAGGTATTGCATGCAGGGGCCGATGAGTTCGGGGTCGACGTTCATCAGGTGCAGGATCGGCTCGGCGCTGAGCAGCATGCCGGTGGCCATCAAACCTACGACCAGTGCGAGCCACAGCGCCTGGCGCACGATCGGGCCGATTTCACTGTGGGTGCCGGCGCCAAAGCGCTGGGCGACTTTCGGGGTGGTGGCGAGCAGGGTGCCGGTCATCAGCAGGAACACCGGGACCCAGATCGAGTTACCCAGGGCCACCGCCGCCAGATCCCGCGGCCCGACCCGGCCGGCCATCACGGCGTCGACGAAACCCATGGCAGTGGTGGCCAGCTGCGCGATCATGATAGGCAGGGCCAGGCCCAGCAGGTTTTTCAGCTCCAGGCGCACCCGGGCCGGGCGGGAGAGGGGGGTGGTAGAGGCGTGGTCAGTGGCGGAATTCAAGGCGTAACGTCCAAAGGTATTGATGCGCGAGGCGGGGCATTCTACGCGTTGACGCAGTGGTCAGGAAAATAGCTATGTTGGGGATTTGTAATTGCACAAAAACCATTCCCTCATCCCGCCACAGTCCCCGTAGGAGCTGCCGAAGGCTGCGATCTTTTGATCTTTGCTTCGACGGGTTCGAATGCCCCGAAGATCAAGGTCAAAAGATCGCAGCCTTCGGCAGCTCCTACGGGGGTGGGTGGTTAGTTGGAATGTCCTGGGATCAACATCAAAAGATCGCAGCCTTCGGCAGCTCCTACGGGTGGTGAGGGATCGGTGCTAGGCGGTGGGTGGTATCTGCGCCTACACTGCCGATCCCCCAAAGGAGCCCATCATGCTGATCGTTGCCGACGAAAATATCCCGCTACTCGATGCCTTTTTCGAATCCTTCGGTGAGATCCGCCGGGTACCGGGGCGGTCGATCGATCGCGCCACGGTTGAACAGGCTGACGTGTTGCTGGTGCGTTCCGTGACCAACGTCAACCGCGCTTTGCTCGAAGGCAGCAAGGTGCGGTTTGTCGGGACCTGCACCATAGGCACCGATCACCTTGACCTGGACTACTTCCAGCAAGCCGGCATCAGCTGGTCGAGCGCTCCGGGCTGCAACGCCCGGGGCGTGGTCGACTATGTGCTGGGCAGCCTGTTGACCCTGGCCGAGATCGAAGGCGCGGACCTCAAGCAGCGCACTTATGGCGTGGTGGGTGCCGGTGAAGTGGGCGGTCGCCTGGTTGAAGTGCTGAAGGGCCTGGGCTGGAACGTGCTGGTCTGCGACCCGCCGCGCCAGAGCGCTGAGGGCGGTGATTTTGTCAGCCTGGAGCAGATCATCGAGCGCTGCGATGTCATCAGCCTGCACACCCCCCTGAAAAAACATGGCGCGCAGTCCACCTGGCACCTGTTCGACCGCGATCGCCTGAGCCAGCTCAAACCCGGCACCTGGCTGATCAACGCCAGCCGCGGCCCGGTGGTCGACAACGCGGCCCTGCGCAACGTGCTGCTGCAGCGCGAAGACCTGCAGGCGGTGCTGGATGTCTGGGAAGGTGAGCCTGAGGTGGATGTGGCGCTGGCGGATTTGTGCGTGTTGGCCACGCCGCACATTGCCGGTTACAGCCTCGATGGCAAGCAACGCGGCACGGCGCAGATCTATCAGGCGTTTTGCGATTTCCTTGGGCAGCCGGCGACGGTCAGCCTGGGTGAGCTGTTGCCGGCGCCCTGGTTGGCGCAGGTCACCCTCAACGCCCAGACCGACCCGGCCTGGGCGCTGGCGATGTTGTGCCGCGGGGTGTACGACCCACGCCGTGATGATGCGGATTTCCGTCGCAGCCTTGTAGGCAGTGTGAGCGAGCAGCGTGCGGCGTTTGATGCCCTGCGCAAGCATTACCCGTTGCGCCGGGAGATTGATGGGCTGCAGGTGCGGGTTGAGGGGGAGTCTGTGGAGTTGCAAAAGATCGTGGCGGCATTAGGGGCCACCTCAATCCCGGCGTAGCGCCTACCTTCCCGTAGGAGCTGCCGAAGGCTGCGATCTTTGGATCTGGTTCTTGATTGTAAAAAACCAGAAGCAAGATCAAAAGATCGCAGCCTACGGCAGCTCCTACGGGGGTATGCCATAAACCGCCCATAAAAAACCCGGCCATCAGGGCCGGGTCAAGAAGACGGGCTATATCAATCTTGTTTGGCAGGCTCGACCAATCGCTTCTCCAAGTCGCGGCAAGCGTCCTGGATCATGTCTTCAGTGATTGGCACTTCGCGCCCCTGCTCGTCGATAATCGAGCAAGCCAGAGACTGGCCGGGCTGTGTACGAATCACTTCAATCTTGTCTTCGCTGCTGTGTTGCAAGGACATGGCCTGTCTCCTCATCAGGTTGTGTGCTTACTATAAAACCGCCTGGTGACCGGGCTGTGACAGTCCCTGCGGTCTTTCCTGAACGGCATCGACAGTCCACCAGAAATAACGCAGGGTTGCCACCCGGACTTTAGACCAATAGCGTCTAGCGCCTAGGCCTTGCGGTCATAATTAACCTGACTCATTGTGATTTACACAAGTTCCCTTCAAACCACCGCGCCGTGGCGCACCTGGATGATTTTGATGCTTTCTGCCCGTCACCGCCGTGCCATTCGCCTGACCAGTCGTTTTCTCGCACCGTACCGCTGGCCAGCCCTCGGCGCGTTGTTGGCGCTGATTGCCACGGCTGGCATCACCCTGTCCATGGGGCAGGGCATTCGACTGCTGGTGGATCAGGGGTTCATGACCCAGTCACCGCATCTGCTCAATCAATCCATCGGCCTGTTCATGTTGCTGGTGGGGGGCTTGGCGGTCGGCACCTTTGCGCGTTTTTACCTGGTGTCGTGGATCGGCGAGCGGGTGGTCGCGGACATTCGCCGGCAGGTGTTCAACCACCTCGTCTACCTGCATCCCGGTTTTTATGAGGACAACCGCAGCTCCGAGATCCAGTCGCGCCTGACGGCCGACACCACTTTGCTGCAATCGGTGATCGGCTCTTCGCTGTCGTTGTTCCTGCGTAATTTGTTGATGGTGATCGGCGGGGTGATCCTGCTGTTCATCACCAACCCCAAACTCACCAGCATCGTGGTGGTCGCCTTGCCGCTGGTGATTGCGCCGATCCTGATCTTCGGTCGCCGGGTGCGCAGCCTGTCGCGCATGAGCCAGGACCGCATCGCCGACATCGGCAGCTACGTGTCCGAAACCCTGGGCCAGATCAAGACCGTGCAGGCCTATAACCATCAGGTGCAGGACGAGCAACGGTTTGCCGTGACCGTGGAGCAGGCGTTCGAGACCGCGCGCAAGCGGATCTTCCAGCGCGCCTGGCTGATTACCCTGGTGATCGTGCTGGTGCTGGGGGCGGTGGGCGTGATGTTGTGGGTGGGCGGCATGGACGTGATTGCCGGGCGGATTTCCGCGGGCGAGCTGGCGGCTTTCGTTTTTTACAGCCTGATCGTCGGCAGCGCGTTCGGCACCTTGAGCGAAGTGATTGGTGAACTGCAACGCGCCGCTGGCGCCGCCGAGCGCATTGCCGAGTTACTGCGCTCGGAAAACATCATCCAGCCGCCGACCTCGGGGCTGGTGACCTTGCCCGAGCGGGTCGCCGGCGATCTGGTGCTGGAGGATGTACGTTTTTCCTACCCCTCGCGGCCGGAAAGCTACGCGGTCGATGGCCTGAGCCTGACCATCCATGCCGGCGAAACCCTGGCCCTGGTCGGGCCTTCGGGGGCGGGCAAGTCGACGGTGTATGACCTGCTGCTGCGCTTCTACGACCCCATCGCCGGGCGCATCCTGCTCGATGGCGTGCCACTGACCCAGCTCGACCCCCTGGACCTGCGCCGCTGCTTCGCGCTGGTGTCGCAGAACCCGGCGCTGTTTTACGGCAGCGTTGAAGAGAACATCCGCTATGGCCGGCCGGACGCCACCCTGGCCCAGGTGCAGGAAGCGGCGAAAATCGCCTATGCCCACGACTTCATCGAACAGATGCCCGACGGCTACCAGACCCACCTCGGCGACGGCGGCCTGGGCTTGTCTGGCGGCCAGCGCCAACGCCTGGCCATCGCCCGCGCGCTGCTGGTGGACGCCCCCATCCTGCTGCTCGACGAAGCCACCAGCGCCCTCGATGCCCAGAGCGAACACCTGATTCAGCAAGCGCTGCCCAGCCTGATGAAAAACCGCACCACCCTGGTCATCGCCCACCGCCTGGCCACGGTGAAAAACGCCGACCGTATCGCGGTGATGGATCAGGGCAAATTGGTCGCCGTGGGGACGCATCAGGAGCTGATCGCAGGGAATGCGCTGTATGCGCGGTTGGCGGCGTTGCAGTTCAGTGATGGGCATGACGGGGCGTGAATGAGAGCTGCTGAATGGAGTCGGGTTCGGGCATTATGTGGGCCTCTGTTGCTAGCCTGGATGAGGATATGAGCCGTTACCAACCACCGTTGACCCCGACGACCAACATGCTGGGCCTGATCGCGCAGATCAGCGAACAGATCGGTCAGCTCGCGGCCTTGGATGAACGCCTGCAAACTCCTCAATTGCGGCGCAGCAATCGCATTCGTACGATTCAGGCTTCGCTGGCCATCGAGAACAACACCCTCAGTGTCGAGCAGGTCACGGCCGTTCTGGCCGGGCAGCGAGTACTTGGCCTGCCTCGTGAAATCCAGGAAGTACGTAACGCCTTTGCAGCGTATGAAGCCATGCCTGATTGGACGTCGAGCAGCCGCGCCGACCTGTTGCACGCGCATGAGTTGCTGATGGGTGGCTTGATTGATGACTGCGGGCGGTTCCGCCAGGCCGGTGTAGGGATTCACCGAGGCGAGAAGTTGGTCCACATGGCGCCGCCGCCAAGCCGTGTTTCGCACCTGATAGACGATCTGCTGGCATGGCTCGGCGCGTCAGATTGGCATCCGCTGATCGTCAGTTGCGTGTTTCATTACGAGTTCGAGTTTATCCACCCTTTTGCCGACGGCAACGGTCGGATGGGGCGACTCTGGCAAACCTTGATACTCAGCCAGTGGCGACCGGTATTGGCGTACTTGCCTGTCGAGGCCGTGATTCGAGAGCAGCAGGATGATTATTACGCTGCACTGTCGGCGGCGGATCAGATGGCTGAATCCACGCCTTTTGTCGAGTTCATGCTTCAGGCGTTGAGTGTTGCACTTGCCGAAGCGGCTCGGAGCGAGGCAGCGACCGACCAAGTAACCGACTATGTAAGCGACCAAGTAACCGACCAAGTAGCCAGGCTGCTAACGGTTCTGCGTGGATCCCCAGCGCTCAAAGTAAATGATCTGATGGCGGCGCTCGTTCTGGTTCATAAAGCGACCTTTCGTGCCAACTATCTTAAACCAGCGTTGGCTTTGAGCCTGATTGAAATGACAGATCCCGATTCCCCCCGCAGTCCTGCCCAGAGGTACCGCCTCACCGAAACCGGGGAGCGGGCGGCGCGACGGAAACCCAAATAGATTTCGCAGATGAAAAAAATGCCCGCATTTCGCAATGCGGGCATTTTTTTCAGCGGATCAATCCACCCTCACTGATCATCAAAATACCGCTCATGCCAATCCACCAGCGGCTGCGGCGAATTCAGCTTCTGCCCGTAGATCACCGAATACGACAACACGTTCTGCACGTACTGCCGGGTTTCATCGAACGGAATGCTCTCCACCCACACGTCGAAACTCAGGTGATCGGCACCGCGCAGCCACTGGCGTACGCGGCCCGGGCCGGCGTTGTAGGCGGCGGAGGCGAGGACGCGGTTGCCGTTGAACTGGGCGTGGACCTGGCTCAGGTAGGCGGCGCCGAGCTGGATATTCGTGTCCGGGTTGAGCACTTGCTGAGGCGAAGCCAGGGGAATGCTGAACTTGCGTGCAGTTTCCTTGGCGGTGGCTGGCATCAGCTGCATCAGGCCGCTGGCGCCGACGCCGGAGCGGGCGTCGTCCATGAAGGCGCTTTCCTGGCGGGTAATGGCGAAGACCCAGCTCGAATGCAGGCCGCGGACCTTGGCTTCACGCACCAGCGTTTCGCGGTGGGCCATCGGGAAGCGGATATCGAGGTCGTCCCAATACTGCGCCTGGCTGATGGTGCGGATCGCCGGGAAATACCATTTCAGGTCATAGGCCAGTTTGGCCTGGGCGACCATTTCATCGCGGTTGAAGTGGCGGCTGACGTGATACCACTCGCGGCGACCGTCGACGATCTGCCCGCGAGCATGAAACTCCAGCGCACGGCGAATGCCCGGTGTATTGCGCACCTTGTTGATCAGTGCCTGGCTCAACACCAGCGGCTTGTTGTTCAGCGAGTAGGGCGATTGCGAACGATCGGCGGCCAGGAAGCCATAGAAGTCACGCTCGCGGGCCAGGCCCTTGTACAGCGTCTGCGCTTCCGGGTTCTGCGGTTGGGCCAGTTCCAGGCTGCGGGCCTGCCAGTAGCGCCAGCGGTTGGTGGTCGCCAGGTCCTGGGGCAGGCGGCGAGTCAGCTGATAGGCATCATCCCAACGCGCCAGGCGCAGCAACAGGCGCAGGCGCCATTCGGAAACGGTGTTGTCGCGCAGCTCAGGGTCGTACTTGGTCATCACCTCCAGAGCCCGGGCGTCAAACCGGCGGGCGAGGGTCAGGCCGATTTCCCGGGCAATGGCAACTTTTTCATCGCGGGAAAAATGCATGCTGCTGGCATAGCCGTCTAGCAGGGCCATGGCCTTGTCCGGGTCCTGGCGCGCCAGGCGGCGCAGGCCAAGGCTGACGACGTCGGACATCGGCTCATCGGCCGGGGCGAAGCGTGACGGCTGGTTGAGCAGCTCGGGCTTTTGCGCTACATCCACCAGCAAGCGGCCGCGGGGGGCGAGGGTGGTGAGGCCGTTTACCAGGCTGTTGGCCAGCGGATAGTTGCGCGCCTGGGCCGCGAGCTTGGTGCGCTCCCAGCGTTTCTGTTCAGTCAGTTGACCATCGGCGGCCCACACCCCGAACAAGCCGTCGCAGGCGGCCGGCAGGGATTTACCGGTGAGCCACAGCTTGTTGGCGTTGGCGTAGCCTTCGGATTTCTGGTTGTGACCGATCTGGTATTGCGCGTTCAGGCAATCCAGCTCGGTGAAGTTGAGCTTGGGGTCGTAATACTTGACGAAGGGTGCCCAGTCGCCGCGTTCGGCCAGCCAGCGCAACCAGCGCAGTTTCATCCAGTTGGCCTGGGGCAGGTCACCGTGCTCGGCGAGGAATTTCTCGATTTCGGCATTGCTGGCGGTTTTCAGGCGCGCGGTCAGTTCGTCATACGCCAGGTAAGGTTCCAGCGGATAATCGGCCAGGGCCTGGCTGTAGCGCATATAAGGGCCAGTATCGCCCTTGGCCAGCGCGCGCTTGGCTTCGTCGTAGTATTGGCGCTGGGTGGACAGGTCCACCGCCTGGGCTGATTGGATGGCAGAGGCAGAAAGAAGCAAACATGAAAAAAGACTGAAAAGGCGACTGCGCATGAGACATCCGGGCAGAGAAATCATGACAAGTGCGGGCAGGACCCACACTGAATAATCTGTAGCTTAGCCTTTTGCCGGCGACCGGCGAAAGCTTTGCCGGCCTCTTGGCATCAGTTCGCAACATTTGTCATGCAGAGTGCCCCGACATTGAAATTGCCGGCCTTTTGCAGCCTCAAGTCAGGTAGAATGCGCGCCCGGTTTTTGGAGAAGCTCATGACCCTGCTCAAATTCAGCGATGTGTCCCTTGCTTTCGGCTCTACGCCGTTGTTGGACAAGGTGTCCTGGCAGATCGCCCGTGGAGAGCGGGTGTGCATCATCGGCCGCAACGGCACTGGCAAGTCCAGCATGATGAAGCTCGTCAAGGGCGACCAGAAGCCGGATGACGGCTCCGTTTGGCGTGCCCCCGGCCTCAAGATTGGCGAATTGCCGCAAGAATTGCCGGTAGCCGACGAGCGGACCGTATTCGACGTGGTGGCTGAAGGCCTGGACGGTGTTGGCGAGCTGCTCGCGCAGTATCACCACCTGAGCCAGAACATCGTCACCGACGCCGACCTGGACAAGCTGATGCACGTCCAGCACGACCTCGAAGCCCGTGACGGCTGGCGCTTGCAGCAACTGGTCGACAGCACCCTGAGCCGCCTGCAACTGCCGGCCGACAAGACCCTGTCCCAGTTGTCCGGTGGCTGGCGTCGTCGCGTGCTGCTGGCCCAGGCCCTGGTTTCCGAACCGGACCTGTTGCTGCTCGACGAGCCAACCAACCACCTGGACATCGGTGCGATTGCCTGGCTTGAAGAAGCGTTGAAGGATTTCCAGGGCGCCGTGCTGTTCATCACGCACGACCGTTCTTTCCTGCAGAACCTCGCCACGCGCATCCTCGAACTGGATCGCGGCGGCCTGATCGACTGGAACGGCGACTACGCCAGCTTCCTCGTGCACAAAGAGGCCTCGCTGGCCGCTGAGGAAACCGCCAACGCGCTGTTCGACAAGAAGCTGGCCCAGGAAGAAGTCTGGATCCGCCAGGGCATCAAGGCCCGCCGCACCCGTAACGAAGGCCGCGTGCGCGCCTTGAAAGCCTTGCGCGTCGAGCGCAGTGAGCGTCGTGAGCGCACCGGCAAGGCCAACATCCAGCTGGACACCGCTGACAAGTCCGGCAAGCAGGTGATGGTCCTCGAGAACGTGAGTTTCGCTCATCCGGGCGGTCCGTTCCTGATCAAGGATTTCTCGATGGTCCTGACGCGCGGCGACCGTATCGGTCTGCTCGGCGCCAACGGTACCGGCAAGACCACGTTGCTGAAGCTGATGCTCAGCGGCCTGCAGCCAACCAGCGGCACAGTCGAAGAAGGGACGCGCATCGACGTGGCCTACTTTGACCAGTTGCGCCACCAGTTGGACCTGGAAAAAACTGTGATCGACAACGTCGCCGAAGGTCGAGATTTCATCGATATCGATGGCCAGAGCCGTCACGTGTTGAGCTACCTCGGCGACTTCCTGTTCAGCCCGCAGCGTGCCCGCACGCCGGTCAAGGCGCTGTCGGGTGGTGAGCGTGCGCGTCTGTTGCTGGCGAAGCTGTTCAGCAAGCCGGCGAACCTGCTGGTCCTTGACGAACCGACCAACGACCTCGACGTGGAAACACTCGAGTTGCTGGAAGAGGTCTTGCTGACCTTCAACGGCACCGTGCTGATGGTCAGTCACGACCGGGCATTCCTCGACAACGTGGTCACCAGCACCCTGGTCTTCGAAGGTGAAGGCAAGGTTCGTGAATACGTCGGTGGTTATCAGGACTGGCTGCGTCAGGGCGGCTCGCCGCGCCTGTTGGGCGTGACCGAGAGCAAGTCCGGCAAGGCCGACCTGACGTCGGCAGTGGTGACGGCCGAAGCGGCACCCGTTGCTGCTGCAGCCGAAGCACCTGTAGCGAAGAAAAAGCTCAGCTACAAGTTGCAGCGCGAGCTGGAAATGTTGCCGGCGCAGATCGAAGCCATGGAAAAGCAGATTGCGGCGGTTGAAGCGCAGATGGCGGACCCTGCTTTCTATCAGCGTCCTGCGACGGAAACAGCTGCCGTGATCGCTCAGCTGGAGCAGTTACAGGCTGAACTCGACGTGATGGTCGAGCGTTGGGCTGAGCTGGATGCCTGATTGATCCTGTAATAAAAAGCCCGGCGTTCAGAGATGAGCGCCGGGCTTTTCGTATGCAACACAATCCATCCCTGTAGGAGCGAGCTTGCTCGCGATGAACCGGAGAGCGCCGCGGGGTGTCAGGCACCCCGCGTTATCGTTGACGACCATCGCGAGCAAGCTCGCTCCTACAGAGGTCCGTGTTTCAGCTTTTGTTTTGCAGGCGCACCGCAAGTACGTCACAAGGCGCACCGTGCAGCACGTCATTGGCAGTGGAACCCAGCAGCAATGCCAGGCCGTGCCGGCCGTGACTGCCCACTACGATCAGGTCGCAGGTTTGTTCCTTGGCCAGGTGGTGAATCTCCTGGCGCGGCTGGCCGTAGGTCAGGTGGCTGTATTCCTTGGAAAGCTCAGGGTACTTCACGATCAACCGATCCAGGCGCTCGCGGGCCTGATCAAACTGCTGTTGCTGCAGTTGTGACAGGTCCATCGGCACGTCGCCACCAAAGGCCATGGCCATAGGTTCGACGATATGCACCAGGGACAATTTGGCACCATTGCTGACCGACAGTTCGCGAGCGCGATGGATTACAGGATCGCACTCTTCGGTTAGATCTACAGCGACCAGAATATGGTTGTAGGGCATGAGGTGCTCCTCCTGAGGATTGCAATATTGGTAAGTATGGCTGGTTTCAAGCGCAGTGGTTCCAAAGTGGCCCGGTGCGCTCATTTAAAAGCGGTGCGTGTAAAAAGGGGAGTACTGATATGACGGTCTGGATAGTGGTGTCAATCCTGTTAGTGGTTTTGAGTCCATTGGCATGGTTGCGACCCTCCCGTGGTCAGAGCGGTCGCATGGCCCTTCGCATGGAAGCCCGACGCATCGGATTGGCCATGCAACTGGCGCCGCAGGAGTGGCCACACTGGCTGAGCCAGGAGCCGCCCAGTCCGTGCGCGCAATATCATCGTCCACGGCGCGGCAAGCAGCCAGCGTGCTGGATTTACTGGCAAAAGGCGCCGGGTGTCTGGGTGAATCAGTGGCAGGAGGTCTGCGAGGATCAGGTGCTGCTGAATTATTTCGAAAAATTGCCAGCCAACGTTTACAAGGTCGAAGCCGACAAGCAGATGATCGCTTTGTATTGGGGCGAGAAGGGCGAAGCGACGGTTCTGCAGCAGATCGACGTGACCCTCAAAGCACTCGCCTGAACACCGTCGAAATACCTGAACCACTGAAACCTGTAGCAGCTGCCGAGCCTGCGAGGCTGCGTCCGGCTGCGCAGCAGCCGTAAGATCTGTAGATTCGGTTGCCCTGACACACCGCAGTGCCTCGTTTTACGACTGCTGCGCAGCCGGACGCAGCCTCGCAGGCTCGGCAGCTGCTACAGGGGGGCCGGGTGTGGTTCTGTTGGGAGTTTTCTACGGGCAATAAAAAGCCCGACATCAACATCGGGCCGGGTTGGCCAGGCAGGCCGGAAAACGGTGTGGGCTGATCTTACGCCGGGCATTCGCCAATGCGTTGATATTTTTTCTTCCACGTCCCGCCAGCGTAGCCTTTTAAACAAAGGCTGCTGCGAATTAGGGCGACTTTTCTAACTATTGATCCTATGAATGGCTTCGCATGCACCCGCGTGTTGAAGATCTTCGCGTCACGGAAATGACCACAAAGTCGCGTTTCAACCCGTATTTTGGGCGATTGACAATTGTCTGAAATTCCGTGAAGGTGACGTACCCAAATCAAACGGGCGTATGAATTGAGCGTTTGCATTGCAGATCGCTCCTACAGAATCCCGACTATCGCGTTGGCGGGTGTGTCGGGTGGATTGGCGTAGCATTGACGATGATCGTCCTGCCCAGCCATCCGCCTGCGTCCGACGTGTACTGTTCAGCTTCCATATCGTGGAGATCAGTTGATGATTTACGAAGGTAAAGCCATCACGGTTAAGGCTCTTGAAAGTGGCATCGTCGAACTGAAGTTCGACCTCAAGGGTGAGTCCGTCAACAAGTTCAACCGTCTAACCCTGAACGAACTGCGTCAGGCCGTAGACACCATCAAGGCAGATGCTTCGATCAAGGGTGTGATCGTCAGCAGCGGCAAGGACGTTTTCATCGTCGGCGCCGACATCACCGAATTTGTCGAGAACTTCAAGCTGCCTGATGCAGAGCTTGTTGCTGGCAACCTCGAAGCCAACAAGATTTTCAGCGATTTCGAAGACCTCAACGTCCCGACTGTGGCCGCGATCAACGGCATCGCACTGGGTGGCGGTCTGGAAATGTGCCTGGCGGCGGACTACCGCGTCATGTCCACCAAGGCCAAGATCGGTCTGCCGGAAGTCAAACTGGGCATCTACCCGGGCTTTGGCGGTACTGTGCGTCTGCCGCGTCTGATCGGTGCCGATAACGCCATCGAGTGGATTGCTGCCGGCAAGGAAAACCGTCCTGAAGACGCGCTGAAAGTCGGCGCCGTGGACGCAGTGGTTGCCCCTGAGAAGCTGCAGGAAGCTGCCCTGGAACTGATCAAGCGTGCTATCTCCGGTGAGTTTGACTACAAGGCCAAACGTCAACCGAAGCTTGAGAAACTCAAGCTGAACGCGATCGAACAAATGATGGCTTTCGAAACCGCCAAAGGTTTCGTGGCCGGTCAGGCTGGCCCGAACTACCCGGCGCCAGTCGAAGCGATCAAGACGGTCCAGAAAGCCGCGAACTTCGGTCGCGACAAGGCACTGGAAGTCGAAGCCGCGGGCTTCGTCAAACTGGCCAAGACCTCTGCTGCGCAGAGCTTGATCGGTCTGTTCCTGAACGATCAGGAACTGAAGAAAAAGGCCAAGGCCTACGACGAAATCGCCAAGGACGTGAAGCAGGCTGCTGTATTGGGCGCCGGCATCATGGGTGGCGGTATCGCTTATCAGTCGGCTTCCAAAGGTACGCCGATCCTGATGAAGGACATCAACGAGCACGGCATCGAGCAAGGTCTGGCTGAAGCCGCCAAGCTGCTGGTGAGCCGCGTTGACAAGGGTCGTATGACCGCTGCGAAAATGGCTGAAGTCCTTAACGGCATTCGTCCTACCCTGTCCTACGGTGATTTCGGTCACGTGGATCTGGTGGTTGAAGCGGTCGTCGAGAACCCTAAGGTCAAGCAGGCTGTTCTGGCTGAAGTCGAAGACAAGGTCAAAGAGGACACCATCCTCGCGTCCAACACCTCGACCATTTCCATCACCTTGCTGGCCAAAGCCCTCAAGCGTCCGGAAAACTTCGTTGGCATGCACTTCTTCAACCCTGTGCACATGATGCCGCTGGTTGAAGTGATTCGCGGCGAGAAGTCCAGCGAGCTGGCCGTTGCCACCACCGTTGCCTACGCCAAGAAAATGGGCAAGAACCCGATCGTCGTCAACGACTGCCCGGGCTTCCTGGTCAACCGCGTTCTGTTCCCGTACTTCGGCGGTTTCGCCAAGCTGGTCAGCGCTGGTGTGGACTTCGTGCGTATCGACAAGGTCATGGAAAAATTCGGCTGGCCGATGGGCCCGGCCTACCTGATGGACGTGGTCGGCATCGACACCGGACACCACGGTCGTGATGTGATGGCTGAAGGTTTCCCGGACCGCATGAAAGACGACCGTCGTTCGGCGATCGACGTTCTCTACGAAGCCAAGCGCCTGGGCCAGAAGAATGGCAAGGGCTTCTACGCCTACGAGACCGACAAGAAGGGCAAGCAGAAGAAAGTCGCCGATCCGTCGGTACTCGAAGTGCTCAAGCCGATCGTTTACGAGCAGCGCGATGTCACTGACGAAGACATCATCAACTGGATGATGATCCCGCTGTGCCTGGAAACCGTACGTTGCCTGGAAGACGGCATCGTCGAAACCGCTGCCGAAGCCGACATGGGTCTGGTCTACGGTATTGGTTTCCCTCCATTCCGTGGCGGTGCGCTGCGCTACATCGACTCGGTCGGTGTTGCAGAGTTCGTTGCCCTGGCTGACCAGTACGCTGATTTGGGCGCGCTGTACCACCCGACCGCAAAACTGCGTGAAATGGCCAAAACCGGCCAACGGTTCTTCGGTTAAGCGTCCCAACTTTTGAGCGAGAGTGAAATTTTATGAGCTTGAATCCAAGAGACGTCGTGATTGTCGACTTCGGTCGTACTCCGATGGGCCGCTCCAAAGGCGGCATGCACCGCAACACCCGCGCCGAAGACATGTCGGCGCACCTGATCAGCAAATTGCTGGAACGCAACGTTAAGGTTGACCCGAGCGAAGTCGAAGACGTGATCTGGGGCTGCGTAAACCAGACCCTGGAGCAGGGCTGGAACATTGCCCGCATGGCGTCCCTGATGACGCAGATCCCGCACACTGCCGCCGGCCAGACCGTCAGCCGTCTGTGTGGCTCGTCGATGAGCGCGCTGCACACTGCCGCACAAGCGATCATGACCGGCAACGGTGACGTGTTCGTGGTCGGCGGCGTCGAGCACATGGGCCACGTGAGCATGATGCACGGTGTCGATCCGAACCCGCACATGTCCCTGTACGCGGCGAAAGCCTCGGGCATGATGGGCCTGACCGCTGAAATGCTGGGCAAGATGCACGGCATCACTCGCGAACAGCAGGACGCTTTCGGCGTGCGTTCCCATCAGCTCGCTCACAAGGCGACCGTGGAAGGCAAGTTCAAAGACGAAATCATCCCGATGCAGGGCTATGACGAGAACGGTTTCCTGAAACTGTTCGACTACGACGAAACCATTCGTCCGGAAACCACCCTGGAAAGCCTGGCGGCTCTCAAGCCTGCTTTCAACCCTAAGGGCGGCACCGTGACAGCCGGTACTTCGTCGCAGATCACCGACGGTGCTTCGTGCATGATCGTGATGTCGGCGCAGCGTGCACAAGACCTGGGCATCCAGCCTTTGGCGGTGATTCGCTCGATGGCAGTGGCAGGTGTGGACCCGGCAATCATGGGCTATGGTCCAGTACCGGCTACACAGAAAGCGCTGAAGCGCGCGGGTCTGGGCATTAACGATATCGACTTCTTCGAGCTCAACGAAGCTTTCGCTGCACAGGCCCTGCCAGTGCTGAAAGATCTGAAAGTGCTCGACAAGATGAACGAGAAGGTTAACCTGCACGGCGGCGCGATCGCCCTGGGTCACCCGTTCGGTTGCTCCGGTGCGCGTATCTCCGGCACTCTGCTGAACGTGATGAAGCAAAATGGCGGCAACCTGGGTGTTGCTACCATGTGCATTGGTCTCGGCCAAGGCATCTCCACCGTCTTCGAACGCGTTTAAGCATTTCGTTGATGGAAGCCGGGGCCAAGTGCCCCGGTTTTTGTTTTTCTGAATTTTTTTTATTTTATTTTTGAAAAGATTTGTGCGAGGGCCAAACCATGTCGATATCACCTGGGCTCTACCAGCATTACAAAGGTCCGCAGTACCGCGTATTCAGCATTGCGCGGCATTCGGAAACCGAAGAAGAAGTGGTCTTCTACCAAGCCCTGTATGGCGATTACGGCTTTTGGGTGCGTCCCTTGAGCATGTTCCTGGAGTCGGTCGAGGTTGACGGCGAACAGGTGCCACGCTTTGCTTTGGTGCAAGCCGAACCGAGCGTTTTTTCCAAGCCATAAGCCGAGTGCGCGCAGAACCCTGCGCTTGACCTCATCTTGTAGCCACTATATATAGCGGTGCCGCGTCAGGCGCCAACCGCCTTTCACTTCTAGAATTCAGGAATTTTCTGATCCATGGGCAAATCGCTGGTCATTGTGGAATCCCCGGCTAAGGCCAAGACCATCAACAAGTATCTGGGTAACCAATACGTGGTGAAGTCGAGTATCGGCCATATCCGAGACCTGCCCACCAGCGGTTCGGCTAGCGCCAGCAAAGAGCCAGCCGCCAAGCGCGGCAAGGCCGCCGCGGGTGAAGGTCCGGTGCTCACGCCGAAAGAGAAGTCGCGCAAGCAACTGGTCTCGCGCATGGGTGTCGATCCCGAACATGGCTGGAAAGCCAAGTACGAGATCCTCCCGGGCAAGGAAAAGGTCATCGAAGAGCTGCGCCGGCTCGCCAAAGATGCTGACACCATCTATCTCGCAACCGACTTGGATCGCGAGGGGGAAGCCATTGCCTGGCACCTGCGCGAAGCCATCGGTGGTGATGACAGCCGCTACAAGCGCGTGGTGTTCAACGAAATTACCAAGAAGGCGATTCAGGAAGCCTTCTCCAAACCGGGCGAGCTGGACATCGACCGTGTAAACGCCCAGCAGGCGCGTCGTTTCCTCGATCGCGTCGTGGGTTACATGGTTTCGCCGCTGCTGTGGGCGAAAATCGCCCGTGGCCTGTCTGCCGGTCGTGTGCAATCGGTGGCTGTGAAGCTGGTGGTCGAGCGTGAGCGCGAGATTCGTGCGTTCAACCCGGAAGAATACTGGGAAATCCACGCTGACCTCGGCACCGCCAAAGGCGCAACCGTGCGCTTTGACGTGGCCCGCGAGAAAGGCGAAGCCTTCAAGCCGCTCAACGAAACCCAGGCCATGGCCGCGCTGGAGAAGCTCAAGGCGTCCAGCTACAGCATCGCCAAGCGTGAAGACAAGCCGACCAGCAGCAAGCCGTCCGCACCGTTTATCACCTCGACCCTGCAGCAGGCTGCGAGCAACCGCCTGGGCTTCGGCGTGAAGAAAACCATGATGATGGCCCAGCGTTTGTACGAAGCCGGCTACATCACTTACATGCGTACCGACTCCACCAATCTCTCGGCCGATGCCGTGACGATGGCGCGTACCTATATTGAGACAGAGTTCGGCAAGAAGTACCTGCCGGAAAATCCGAACGTCTACAGCAGCAAGGAAGGCGCACAAGAGGCTCACGAAGCGATTCGTCCGTCCGACGCCAACACCGAGCCAAGCAAGCTGACGGGCATGGAACGTGATGCAGAGCGACTCTACGAGCTGATCTGGCGCCAGTTCCTCGCTTGCCAGATGCTGCCGGCCCAATACCTGTCGACCACGGTCACCGTAGGTGCAGGCGACTTCGAGCTGCGTGCCAAGGGCCGTATCCTGAAGTTCGACGGTTACACCCGCGTCATGCCGCAGATCGCCAAGCCAGGCGACGACGATGTGTTGCCGGACATGGCTCAGGGCGATGCGATGAAGCTGATCAAGCTTGATCCGACCCAGCACTTCACCAAGCCGCCGGCGCGTTACTCGGAAGCGAGCCTGGTTAAAGAAATGGAAAAGCGCGGTATCGGTCGTCCTTCGACTTATGCGGCAATCATTTCGACCATTCAGGACCGTGGCTACGTAGCGCTGCACAACCGTCGTTTCTACTCGGAAAAGATGGGTGACATCGTCACCGAGCGTCTGTCCGAGAGCTTCTCCAACTTGATGGACTACGGCTTCACCGCCGGCATGGAAGAGAACCTCGACGACGTGGCCCAGGGCGAACGCGACTGGAAAAACGTGCTGGACGAGTTCTACGGTGACTTCAAGAAGAAACTCGAAGTCGCTGAAAGCGCCGAAGGCGGGATGCGCGCCAACCAGCCGGTGATGACTGACATTCCGTGCGTGGTGTGCGGTCGTCCGATGCAGATTCGTACGGCATCGACCGGTGTGTTCCTCGGTTGCTCGGGTTACAGCCTGCCGCCGAAAGAGCGCTGCAAGGCCACTGTCAATCTGGTGCCGGGCGATGAAATCGCCGCGGACGACGAGGGTGAGTCGGAGTCGCTGGTACTGCGTGGCAAGCATCGCTGCCCGATCTGCAGTACGGCGATGGACGCTTACCTGCTCGACGAGAAGCGCAAGTTGCACATCTGCGGTAACAACCCGGATTGCGATGGCTACGAGATCGAGGAGGGCACTTACCGCATCAAGGGCTACGAAGGTCCGAGCCTGGAATGCGACAAGTGCGGCAGCGAGATGCAACTCAAGACCGGCCGTTTCGGCAAGTTCTTCGGTTGCACCAACGCAACGTGCAAGAACACCCGTAAGCTGCTGAAAAGCGGTGATGCGGCGCCGCCGAAGATGGATCCGGTGAAGATGCCTGAGCTGAAATGCGAAAAGGTCAACGACACCTATATCTTGCGCGACGGTGCGTCCGGCCTGTTCCTGGCGGCCAGTCAGTTCCCGAAAAACCGCGAGACCCGTGCTCCGCTGGTGATGGAAATTGTCCCGCACAAGGACGAGATCGATCCTAAGTATCACTTCCTGTGTGAAGCGCCGCAGAAGGATCCGGACGGCTTGCCGGCAGTGATTCGTTACAGCCGCAAAACCAAGGAGCAATACGTTCAGACAGAAGTCGACGGCAAGCCGACTGGCTGGAAAGCGTATTACGACGGCGGCAAGTGGACTGTGGAAGACAAGCGTCCGGCTAAGGTCAAGGCTTGAGCCGGCGGTAATAGAAGGGTTTAGAGGGGCCGACTTCGTCGGCCAGCGGGAGCAAGCTCCCTCGCCACAATAGCTCTGTTGATACAGCAAGGCCGCATGACAAACCTCGGGTTTTCATGCGGCCTTTTTGTTTTGTGCTTGCGGGAAGCGAAGCGGATCCACGACACTGTCTGACCTGCGTGAAGCAATTATTTCGTTGTGGAGGCTGCCGTCATGGCCCACGAGCTCTATACCCGTACCAATCAGAAAATCTATTTCGCCGGCCTGTCGCTGGAAGCGTTGGCCAAAGCCGAAGAGGGGCGGGCAATGAACTCCCTGGCGCTGATTCAGGCCGGGCGCGAATCGGCGTTGTTTCACCTGTACGGGGCGTTGTTGGGGCTATGCCACGAAATCGCCGGCTTCTATCGTTTGCCACAGGCTAATGCGCCACGCGCGGAAATGTTGCTGACTCGCGAAGTGCTTGAAGCAATCGCGATTCCTGAAATGGCCGAGATGGTCGAGCTGGCTCAAAATCCGGAAACCTGGTTGGCCAGACTACTAGCCGCCCATGCCGCTTTGTTTCAACCGCCTCGCGCTCCGCACAAGCCCAAGGGTGATGTCACTCAGCCACTGATTCTGGCGGTTAACCTGGATGAAGAAGAGGCGCCGCAAGAGCTGAGCCGAGCTGAGCTCGAGAGCTGGCGTCAGAACCTGAAAGGTCTGGCGATCCGTTTTCGTGAGGGTTTGAACGAGTGCTGATTGCCGTGGGTCCGGCGCGCAATTAACAGTGCTGCTGGTCAAGATCCCGAGCGAAGCATGACCGATGCCTATATAATCCCCGCCTTTCGTGGAGAACAGACTTTTATGCCAACGTCCTTTCTAGAAATTGTCGAGTTACCAGACGGCCGTATCGAGCTGCGCAGGGCCGAGGACGAGGGTTCTCTGGTTACTTTGGATTTCTCCGAGGATGCCAAAGCCTTTCTGCAAGGTCAGCACGTGGAAGTCGCCAAGGCGATGTTGAGCGTCGGTGTTCAGATGGCCGGGCGCATGGTTGAAGGCGAATTCGAGAAAGATGACGGGTCGCGGGTTCTGCACTGATCCCGCCCGTCGGTTTCCTGTCCTTCAATTCGGCTTCTCTATTCTTGGAGAAGCCCCGCGCAGTTTCGGGCGCGTAGCTTTTCTCGCTTAACCCAATCGAATGTTCAGGCTTTGTGCGTCCCCGATGCGGGCGGCGCTGATCAACTGTTGCCGTTGGGGTGTATTCAACGGGTTGATCCAGCTGACAACGGTGTGGCTGCGACCCAGTCGAAGCGCTTCACAGGTCAGTTGTTGAGCGCTTTGGGTGCCACGGGGTTGCAGCAGCAGGATGCGTTCGCGATTGAGTCCGGCGTCCCGCAACCAGGCCTGGGTCAGGCTGGCGGGCGGGGCGATCAGGGTCAGCCAGCGTGCATCCTGATCCTGGCTCAATTCCCTGAGGATCGGCGCGAGAAGGTTGAGGCAGTTCCCGGCCGCACCACGCAACGACAACTCACTGAAGACTTCCGGCTCGGCGCTCCAGGGCGACTCGACCACGTCCTTCAGAATCGGTGCCAACGGTTGCACCATGAACGCCTCGAACAACGGCAGTTGGGCTTGCTGTGATGTGTGTGGGAACTGCATAAAGCCTCCTTTAGCGGCGAATAACGCCAACACTCAAGCCTTCGATCACCAGTTCCTGATCTTTCAGGTTGACTTCGATAGGGGCGAATTCAGGGTTTTCGGCAATCAGCCAGACTTTGCTGCCATCGCGCTTGAAGCGCTTGACGGTCACTTCGTCGCCGATCCGGGCGACCACGATCTGGCCGTTGCGGGCTTCGCGGGTGGTGTGGACCGCCAGCAAGTCACCGTCGAAAATACCGACGTCCTTCATGCTCATGCCATGCACGCGCAACAGGTAATCGGCGCGCGGATGGAAGAAGGCAGGGTTGATGTTGCAGGACTCTTCGATGTGTTGCTGGGCCAGGATCGGCGCACCGGCAGCAACCCGGCCAATGATCGGCAGGGTGGAGTCGTCCGCCTTGGCTTCGAAGCCGGGGATACGAATACCCCGTGAAGCGCCGGGCGTCATTTCGATTGCACCCTTGCGGGCCAGCGCCTTGAGGTGCTCTTCCGCCGCATTGGGGGATTTGAAACCCAGTTCCTGAGCGATTTCCGCACGGGTCGGCGGGTAGCCGTTGTCTTCGAGGCAGCGTTTGATGAAGGCCAGAATCTCTGCTTGGCGTGGCGTCAGCTTTAGCATATTGATCGCTCTGTCTTTTTATACAGTGACTGGGATTATATACAGTGAAACGGTCTTGGCAATGCCCGTTTTTTTAGCTGCCGCTGGACGGTCGGTTTACCCTCTGATTGAAGCTTTGCCGTTGTATGGTTAAATAGCTGACTGACCATTCCCAAAACGAACCGACAGGCTTGACAATACATAGTCTGAAACGTATGTTTCAAACAAGTGTTTGTCAGGCGGAGTAGCCATGGCCCAGTCGGAAACCGTTGAACGCATTCTTGATGCAGCCGAGCAGTTGTTCGCGGAAAAAGGTTTCGCTGAAACCTCATTGCGTCTGATCACCAGCAAGGCCGGTGTCAATCTGGCAGCGGTGAACTATCACTTCGGGTCAAAGAAGGCGCTGATTCAAGCCGTCTTCTCGCGGTTCCTCGGGCCGTTCTGCCTGAGCCTCGATAAAGAGCTGGAGCGACGCCAGGCCAAGCCTGAGAACAAGCCCACGCTTGAAGAGCTGCTGGAAATCCTCGTCGAGCAAGCCCTTGTGGTGCAGCCACGCAGCGGCAACGATCTCTCCATCTTCATGCGCTTACTCGGCTTGGCCTTCAGTCAAAGCCAGGGCCACTTGCGTCGTTATCTGGAAGACATGTACGGCAAGGTGTTCCGCCGCTACATGACGCTGGTAAACGAAGCCGCGCCGCGCATCCCGCCGATCGAACTGTTCTGGCGCGTGCACTTCATGCTCGGTGCCGCCGCGTTCAGCATGTCGGGCATTAAAGCGTTGCGCGCGATTGCCGAGACCGACTTCGGCGTTAATACGTCCATCGAGCAGGTCATGCGTCTGATGGTGCCGTTCCTGGCCGCTGGCATGCGCGCCGAAACCGGGGTCACCGACACCGCCATGGCCACTGCGCAACTGCGTCCGCGCAGTAAATCGACGCCGGTTGCCGCCAAGGTTTAACCGCGCACGGGTGGGCGCGGCAGCTGACATCCGCTAAGCTAGCCGCCCATGCCCACTCCCGTTCTGAACCCGCTCCCCATTGATACCGCCGACCTGCCGGGCCTTGCCCATGGCGGCGCATTCGCGCGAGCCGGATTTACTGTTATCAAGGAATCTCTATGACTGCTGGCCTGCAAGGCTCGTTGATGGTGGACGTCGCCGGTACCTGGTTGACGGCTGAAGATCGCCAGTTGCTGCGCCAACCTGAAGTGGGTGGCCTGATCATTTTCGCCCGCAACATCGAGCACCCTCGTCAGGTCCGCGAGCTGAGTGCGGCAATCCGCGCCATCTGCCCCGACCTGTTGCTGGCGGTGGACCAGGAGGGCGGGCGCGTGCAACGGTTGCGTCAGGGCTTCGTACGATTGCCGGCGATGCGTGCCATCGCCGACAACCCGAATGCCGAGTACCTGGCCGAGCAGTGCGGCTGGATCATGGCCACCGAAGTGCTCGCCGTTGGCCTTGACCTGAGTTTCGCCCCGGTGCTGGACCTGGATTACCAGCGCAGCGCCGTCGTGGGCACCCGTTCGTTTGAAGGTGATCCGGAGCGCGCGGCGCTGCTCGCCGGTGCCTTTATTCGCGGGATGAACAGCGCCGGTATGGCCGCCACCGGGAAACACTTCCCCGGGCATGGCTGGGCCGAAGCGGATTCCCACGTCGCCATCCCTAACGATGAGCGCAGCCTTGACGAAATCCGCGCCAACGATCTGGTGCCATTCGCCAAATTGAGCAAGCAACTGGCAGCAGTCATGCCAGCTCACGTGATCTACCCGCAAGTCGATTCCCAGCCCGCCGGTTTCTCTCGGCGCTGGTTGCAGGATATTTTGCGCGGCGAGCTGCAATTTGATGGCGTGATCTTCAGCGATGACCTGTCCATGGCCGGTGCCCACGTGGTCGGCGACGCGGCGAGCAGAATTGAAGCCGCACTGACCGCCGGATGCGACATGGGCCTGGTGTGCAACGATCGCGCCGCCGCCGAACTTGCCCTGACTGCCGCGCAACGCTTGAAGGTCAAACCTTCGCCGCGGATTGCGCGGATGCGTGGCCAATCCCATGCCAACTCTGAATACCGTCAAAACCCGCGCTGGCTGGCAGCGGTCGGCGCGCTCAAAGAGGCTCAACTGATCGAGTGAGGACGTTTCGCTATGACGGTTTACGCAATTATCGGTGGTACCGGACTGAGTCAACTTGAAGGCCTGAGCATTCGTCAGTCACTGGCCGTGGACACGCCCTACGGCGCACCCTCGGCCGAGGTGCAGATGGGCGAGTACGCAGGCAAGGACGTGTTGTTTCTGGCCCGTCATGGCCATCCTCATCGCTTGCCCCCGCATAAGGTGAATTACCGTGCAAACCTCTGGGCGCTGAAACAGGCGGGAGCCGAAGCCATTCTTGCGGTCAATGCAGTGGGCGGGATTCATGGCTCGATGGGCGCGGGCCATTTCTGCGTACCGCATCAGTTGATCGACTACACGAGCGGTCGCGAACACACCTATTTCGCCGATGATCTGGAACAGGTCACGCACATCGACTTCAGCTCTCCCTACAGTGAAACGTTGCGTCAGCAATTGATTGCGGCGTTGGCGGCTGAAGGTGTCGACCACAGCAGTCAAGGTGTGTACGCCTGCACTCAGGGGCCGCGCCTGGAAACAATCGCCGAAATTGCAAAGCTTGCGCGTGATGGCTGCGATATCGTCGGAATGACCGGCATGCCGGAAGCGGCATTGGCTCGGGAGCTGGATCTGGATTACGCCTGTCTCGCACTGGTGGTGAACCCGGCAGCGGGGAAGTCGGCGGCGGTAATCAGCATGGCCGATATGGAGCAGGCATTGCGGGACGGGATGGGGAAGGTTCAGTCGACGTTGGCGCGGGTGCTTAAAGGTCAGGCGGTTTGATGTCCGTTACCGTTCAGTCATATTCAGAAGCGTTGATTTAATGTCGGCCATTATCGAGCAAATTCAGCACATTCCGTGGGAAGAAGAATTCAGTCATCGCGCGCTGGATAAAGCGCGCCGGTATGCCCACGAACATCGGGTTCACATTGGCGACCTTGACGATGTGTCGGTCAGCGCCGATTGCAGAGGTTCCCAAGGTCATGTTTACCAGCAGTCCATCGAGCTGCTGGAAATGCCGAACGGTGCATTTGCGCTGTATTGCTCCTGTACTTGTCCTGTAGGGGTCGATTGCAAGCATTGCGCGACAGTGATTTACCACTTGCAGACGCTCGCCGTTGATGCGCCCGACAGCACTGCGCCTGTTCGCCTGAACCGTGAGCTGGAGCGTTGGCTCGACGGTATTCCCGATGACGATCGCGACGGGGTCACTAAAGGCACCGGCACTTGTTGGGTGTACAAGCTCAAGGCGACGTCGACCTCGGGCAAATGGCTGCTGGAAATCTGCAAGGCTCGTCAGCTGAGCGATGGACGATTGCAGGACATTCAGTCGGTGATCTCGCTGTCAGACGCTCTCATGCGAGAGTTTGCCTATCTCACCGAGCTGGACCTGCGAATCGCCAGGTTGCTGGTCGCCATCCATTCATACCATGCTCATTACAGCGGTTACCCGCTGCAAGGCAGCAGTGGGGCCGAAGTGCTCCAGTTGGCGCTGAAAACCAATAGGTTGTTCCTCGATTTCGAACAATTACAGCCTTTGAGCTTAGGCATGAGCAGGCCGGCGCAGTTCGCCTGGGCCGAACAAGCCAACGGCAGTTTCCGGCCTCAATGGGGCAGTGAAGACGTCCCGGAAGAGACGATCCTGGCCCTGGAACCGTTGTATTACCTGGACCGCGAGCGAATGCAGGTCGGGCCGCTTGAAACCGGGTTTGATGCAAAACTGGCGTGCCATCTGTCCCTGGCTCCCGCGATCCCTGGTCGACAAGCCGCGCAGTTCAGTCATCGAATGGGCGCAGCAACGAAGATCGCACCGCCGCCGCGGGTATTGACCGACAGTTTCATTGATGACGTTGAGCCCCAGCCTGTACTGACGCTTGCCTCGACCAGGCGTTATATAAAGTGGAAGTACGAACCCGAGCATCGCGCTGCCCTGGCGTTCACTTACAACGGTCACTTGGCGACGGGCAAAAAGTCTTCCGAAGTGCTGATCCTGTCCGGCACCGAAACCCAGCATATTCAACGTAAGCCCGCCGCGGAAAAAGCCTTGCGCCAGGCCTTGCAGAGACATGGCTTGAAAAAAGCCTCCCGCAAGAGTGATGCCTTGCCCGACAGTGCGGGAGAGATGTTCGATCTCCCAGACGAATCGGCGTGGCTTGCCTTTGTGCAAAACGGCGTTCCAGCGCTCAAAGATGCCAATTGGCAGATCAGCATCACCGACAGCTTTCATTTCAATTTACAGCCAGTAGATGAATGGTATGCCGATGTTGAAGAATCTCCCGGGCGCGAGTGGTTCGATCTTCAGTTGGGCATCGTCGTCAACGGTGAGCGGCACAGTTTGCTGCCTATCCTGCTGCAGCTGTTGCGCAGGCAACCGCAGTTGATGGAGCCGGCCAATCTGGCCTTGCGTGACGATGATGATCAGGTGCTGATCGATCTCAACAGTGGGCAATTCGGTGCCAAACCTGGCATCAAGGTCGCACTGTCCCTCGGGCGGATCAAGCCGTTGATGGCGACGCTCAGCGAGTTGTATTTAGGTGTGAACAGCGGTCATTCCCTACGCTTGAATGGCCCTGATGCGGCACGCTTGAGCGCGCTTGATGGCCTGCCGTTGGTGTGGCAAGGCGGTGAGCGGTTACGCAGTTTCGCGAAACGTTTGCGCGACTCCACTCAAAGCAACGTTGCTGCTCCAGCGGGCCTGAATGCAGTACTGCGGCCCTATCAGCTCGAAGGCTTGAACTGGTTGCAGACGCTTCGAGAGCTCGAAGTGGGCGGCATCCTCGGCGACGACATGGGGCTGGGAAAGACCCTGCAAACCCTGGCTCACTTGCTCTTGGAGAAACAGGCAGGCCGCCTCGACCTGCCTGCGCTGGCGGTGATGCCGACCAGCCTAATTCCCAACTGGCTCGATGAAGTGGCACGCTTTACCCCGCAACTGAAAGTCCTGGCGCTGCATGGCTCTTCCCGCCAAAAGGATTTTGCCCGTCTTGCCGAGTACGATCTGGTCTTGACCACGTATGCGTTGTTACCACGTGATCTGGAGATTTTGCAGCCGCAACTCTGGAGCGTGCTGATTCTCGATGAGGCGCAGAACATCAAGAACCCGATCAGCAAAGCGGCTCAGGCGGCCCGGGATCTGAGCGCCCGGCAGCGCGTGTGTCTATCGGGCACCCCGTTGGAAAACCACCTTGGCGAACTCTGGTCGCTGTTTCACTTTCTGTTGCCCGGCTGGCTTGGCGACAGTAAGACGTTCAATCGCGACTACCGCACACCGATTGAGAAACATGGCAACAGCGAACGGATGCAGCACCTGAGCGCCCGGATAAAACCCTTCCTGCTACGGCGCAAGAAGGAACAGGTCGCCACGGAGTTACCGCCCAAGAGCGAGATTGTGCATTGGGTTGAACTCAGCGATGGACAACGTGACGTGTATGAAACCGTGCGCGTGGCGATGGACAAAAAGGTCCGCGACGAAATCACCCGCAATGGCGTTGCGCGCAGTCAGATCATCATCCTCGACGCGTTACTCAAGTTGCGTCAGGTGTGTTGCGATTTGCGGTTAGTCAAAATGTCACTGACTGCGAAAGCGCTAAAGGCAGGTAGCGGCAAGCTGAATGGCTTGATGGAAATGCTCGAAGAGTTGCTCACGGAAGGCCGCAAGATTCTGTTGTTCTCGCAGTTCACTTCGATGCTCGCATTGATAGAAGAAGAACTGCAGCAGCGTGGTATTGGTTTCTCGTTGTTGACCGGGGATACGACGGATCGGCGTACTCCTGTCAAAGACTTCCAGAGCGGAAAGGTGCCGTTGTTTCTGATCAGTTTGAAAGCGGGTGGCACAGGTCTGAACCTGACAGCGGCCGACACCGTGATCCACTTTGATCCGTGGTGGAACCCTGCTGTTGAAAACCAGGCCACCGACCGTGCTTACAGAATCGGGCAAGATAAGCCGGTGTTCGTCTACAAGATGATTGCCCGGGGTACGGTGGAGGAGAAGATACAGGCGTTGCAGCAGGAGAAAGCGGCTTTAGCCGGTGCGATACTTGAGGGTGGAACAAGCGGCGGGTGGAAGCTCGAGCAAAGTGACATTGAAGCGCTGTTTGCTCCGCTGCCCACTCTCGATTCATGAGAGCAGTTCGCTTGAGTAATGGCCCCATCGCGGCATAAGTGTCTACACATCTCGTCGTAGCACACACCGGAATTGTGGCGAGGGAGTTTACTCCCGCTGGGCTGCGTAGCAGCCCTGAAACAGGTCGCGAAGTTTTTTCTGAAGGACCGGAGCCGCCCTATTGGGGCCGCTGCGCAACCCAGCGGGAGTAAACTCCCTCGCCACGGTGTTTGCTAGCTCCTGAAAGAGGTGTATATGCCTATGCCCATCGCAGGCAAGTCACGCTCCCACAGAGAGACCACTGAATCTGTGGGAGCATGGCTTGCCCGCGATGGCGGCCTGACAGGCGCCAACTCTCTCAGCGCTTCTCCAGCTTCTCCGGCAACGGCGCAAACAACGCCTCGATATCATCACTCTGCAGCTTCCAGTCGCCGGCGCTGCGTCCATCCAGCACGCCAGCCGCCAGGTCGGATTTTTCTTTCTGCAGGTGCTGAATCTTCTCTTCCACGGTGCCCCGGGCAATCATCTTGTAGACGAATACCGGTTTCTCCTGGCCTATTCGATACGCACGGTCGGTTGCCTGATTTTCGGTTGCCGGGTTCCACCACGGGTCGTAGTGAATCACCGTGTCCGCTTCGGTGAGGTTCAGGCCGACACCCCCAGCCTTCAAGCTGATCAGAAAGATCTGCCGCTTGCCGCTTTGAAAGTCTTTCACCGGCGCGCGGCGGTCGCGGGTTTGTCCGGTCAAAATCGCGTATTCGACGCCGCGTTTCTTCAGTTCGTCTTCGATCAGCGCCAGCATTGAGGTGAACTGCGAGAACAGCAGAATCCGCCGACCTTCTTCAAACAGCTCCTCGAGCATTTCCATCAAACTGTCGAGCTTCCCCGACGTGCTCCCGCGAGTAGGCAACACGGCGTCATTGACCAGGCGCAAGTCGCAACACACCTGACGCAGCTTGAGCAACGCTTCAAGAATGATGATCTGGCTACGTGCCACGCCTTTGCGGGTGATCTCGTCGCGGACCTTCTTGTCCATGGCCAGGCGCATGGCTTCGTAGACATCGCGCTGTGCTTCGTTGAGTTCGACCCAATGGATGATCTCGGTTTTCGGCGGCAATTCTGTCGCGACCTGTTCCTTGGTTCTGCGCAACAGGAACGGCTTGATCCGACCGTTGAGGTGCTGAAGCCGGACTTCGCTGGCACGCTTTTCGATCGGTACGCGGTAATCGCGGTTGAAACTCTTGATGTCGCCCAGCCAGCCGGGCAGCAGGAAGTGAAACAGCGACCAGAGTTCGCCGAGGTGGTTTTCCAGAGGCGTACCACTCAGGCATAGACGCTGGCGCGCGTTCAGCTCGCGGGCGGCCTGGGCGGCTTTGCTGTTGGGATTCTTGGTGTATTGCGCCTCATCCAGCACCAATACATGCAAGGGCTGCGCGGACAGGCGTTCGACATCTTTGGGCAGCAGCGCATAAGTCGTCAGGATCAGGTCGTAATCGGCCAGGGTGTCGAAATGTTTTTTGCGACTGGCACCGTACAGCGCCAACACCTTGAGCTGGGGGGTGAAATGCGCCGCCTCGTCCAGCCAGTTCGGAATCAAACTGGTGGGCATCACCACCATGCAGGGACGATCGAGGCGACCGGCATTTTTCTCACTGAGAACGTGCGCCAGAGTTTGTAGGGTTTTTCCCAGCCCCATGTCGTCCGCGAGAATCCCCCCGACTTCCAGTTGACGCAGCGACTGCATCCAGCTCAGGCCTTCCAGCTGATAAGGGCGCAAGGTCGCGTTCAAACCTTGCGGCGCGGTCGCGGTGAAATCCTTGATGTCACGCAGGCGTTGGGCGAAGGAGCGAATGTGCTCGCCACCTTCCCAGATCAGCGGCATGCCTTCCAGGGGGTTCAATCGTGTGGCGTCGGCCTTGCTCAGGCGCAGCGTAGTTTCGCCCGGCTCTTGCAGGTAGAACTCGCCGAGGGTGGCCAGCACCGGTTTCAGCCGGCCGAAGGGCAGGGCGACCTGCAAAGGCCCGTACTCGGAATTCGGTCGATTGGGAATGTTCACCAGAATCAGTTCGTCGTCGCGACGGCGGGCGAGGCGTTCCGGATTGAGAATTTCGGTGTGTGAGCGCATCAGGTTCAACAGGATCGGCAGCAGGCTCAGGCGCTCGCCGTTGACGATGATGCCGAGCTCCAGATCGAACCAGTCCCGCTCAGGCGCCTGATCGACGGTGGCGTACCAATCATCCACGGCGGTGAGGTCAAAACCGAAATCCTCATCGATCTGCAACTCCCAACCTTGGCTGCGCAGCTTCGGCAACTCGTTGAGCGTGAAGGTCAGCCAGGCGCTGTCGTTGACCATCTCGAAGAGTTCGCCGGCGCTTTCCGGCAGGGCTTTGCTTTGCCGAGTGGCAATCTTGAAGCCGAGAATTCGCAGTTGTTCCCTGTAGGACTGTTCCACTTCCGGGTGGCGTTTTATCCGCAGCGTTTGGGTTTCCTGGCGAATCAATACGTCGGCGTTCTTCTGTCCGGAAACGTATTCGTCCAAATAGTTGAAAGACAGCGCTGCACGGTGCTGGATATAGCGTTGCATCTTGCCGTTACGCGGTTCGAAGGCGCTGAACTCGATGCTCGCCAGCCACAGGCGCGGCACCGGCTGCACTTCATCCACCAGCACCTGTGGCGATGCTTTCGGGCTGCGGTTTTCCAGCACGGCGGAGAGTTTTTCCAGCAGCTCGGCATCCTTGGCGGCGGCAGGGTACGCGAGGGTTTCCTGCACTTGCAGCAGCACGGCGGCGCAGTGCTTGCAGTTGCTGCGCACAGGGCAACTGCACGTGGCGTCGACCATCAGCAGCGTGGATTTTGCCGACTCGCGCAGACGAATCGTCTGACGGTAGACGTTGCCGCCTGAGCCTTCGCACGCGGCGACAATCGTAGCGTCGCCGACCTCGACGAACCTGACGCGATTTTCCAGCGCATAGCGACGGCCGCGCTCCAGGCTCTGTTCCTTGAATCGACTGACCCAGGAAGGTGCCAGGGGTTTGCTCAGGGTCGGGGGCATAAAGACTTCAATCAGTCCGGAATTTCATCGGGGACTGGCCGAGGTGCAGGGGCGGTCAACGAAGTGATTTTGATCAGCAGGCCGAGGTGGCCGTTGTCGAGAAAGTTTAACTGGCCGTTCTTGGTGTGGCTTTCCTGCTTCAGGCGTTCACTGGCAGTCACCAGGCCATTGGCGTCGATCTGGTTGACCCAGAAGTCGGCGTCGACGTCGGTGAATCGCCCCAGTTTGAGATTCAACGTGCCCTCGATCGGGAACTGACCGAACTGTTCCGCGCCGTCGCTGATCGCGATTTTGCTGGCTTCTTCGCCAAGGGTCTGCTGCCAGGCCTTATGCAAAAGCACCGTGTAATCGTTGCTGGCGGTGAGTTTCTCTACTTCACCGTTCAACGTCGGTGTGCGCAGGCTGTCGGGGCTGACGCGTTGTGCACCGGCGGCCCAGTCTTCCGGTGCCGCACGGCTGACGATGGCCGGCACGGCATTTTGCCGGACCAGAATCATTTCGACCTGATACAGATCGTCGGCAAACGCCGTAGGTGTGACCAGGGTCATCAACAAGGTCAGTGAGCGAAACAGGCGCATGCGGCGTCCTTCAAGCAGTTTTCGGAATGAGGCACTCAAGCAGCGCCTCTACAGTATTAAAGCGCTCTTCCGGGCGCTCCATCGGGACCATGAATTTGAACATCGTGGCGCCTTCGAACTTGTAGCGTTTGGGCTGGCCCTGGATCAGTTTGATCAGTGTCAGCGGGTCGACCGGCGTCTGCGCGGCGAACTCGATGCGGCCGCCTTGCGGGCCTCCATCGACTTTCTTGATGCCGAGCAATTCCGCCTGCAACTTCAGCGCGGTGATGCGCATCAGGTTCTTGGTCGGTTCCGGCAACAGGCCGAAGCGGTCGATCATCTCCACTTGCAGGTCCTTGAGGCCTTCCTCATCGGTGGCCGAGGCTATGCGCTTGTAGAGAATCAGCCGGGCATGAACGTCCGGCAGGTAGTCTTCGGGAATCAACGCGGGTACCCGCAAATTGACTTCCGGACCGCCGCCAAGGGGTTGGTCCAGGTTCGGTTGTTCGCCCTTGCGGATCGACTTCACCGCGCGCTCGAGCATTTCCATGTACAGCGTGAAACCGACGGCCTGAATCTGTCCGCTCTGACCGTCGCCCAGCAGTTCACCGGCGCCGCGGATTTCCAGGTCATTGGTGGCGAGCACGAAGCCCGCGCCCAGATCCTGGGTGTTGGCGATGGCTTCCAGGCGCTTTTCCGCATCCGGCGTGATTTGCTGGCGCGGCGGTGTCAGCAGGTAGGCGTACGCCTGGTGGTGACTGCGACCGACGCGACCGCGCAACTGGTGCAACTGCGCCAGGCCGAATTTGTCGGCACGCTCGATGATGATGGTGTTGGCGCTCGGCACGTCGATGCCGGTTTCGATGATGGTCGAGGCAATCAGCACGTTGAAACGCTTGTGATAGAAGTCGCTCATCACCTGTTCGAGTTCGCGCTCACGCATCTGTCCGTGGCCGATGCCGATTCGTGCTTCCGGCACCAGTTCGGCGAGGTCGGCGGCACACTTCTCGATGGTCTTCACGTCGTTGTGCAGGTAGTAGACCTGACCACCACGCAGCAACTCACGCAGCAGGGCTTCTTTGACCGTGCTCTTGTTTTGCTCCATGACGAAGGTGCGCACCGACAGGCGTCGCGCTGGCGGCGTGGCGATGATCGACAGGTCGCGCATGCCCGAGACGGCCATGTTCAGCGTCCGGGGAATCGGCGTCGCGGTGAGCGTGAGGATGTCGACTTCACTGCGCAGGGCCTTGAGCTGTTCCTTCTGGCGGACACCGAAACGGTGCTCTTCGTCGATGATCACCAGCCCCAGGTTTTTGATTTTGACGTCGTCCTGCAACAGCTTGTGCGTACCGATCACGATGTCGATCTTGCCTTCGGCGAGGTCGGCAACGGCGGCGTTCACTTCCTTGGTCGACTTGAAGCGGCTCATCACTTCCACTGTCACCGGCCAGTCGGCAAATCGGTCGCGGAAGCTGTTGTAGTGCTGTTGAGCGAGGAGGGTGGTCGGCACCAGAATCGCCACCTGGCGACCGCCATGCACCGCGATGAAGGCGGCGCGCATCGCTACTTCGGTCTTGCCGAAACCCACGTCGCCGCAGACCAGGCGATCCATCGGCTTGGGCGCGAGCATGTCGGCGCGTACGGCGTCGATGGTGGTTTGCTGATCCGGGGTTTCTTCGAACGGGAAGCCGGCGCTGAAGGTCGCGTAATCGGCTTTCGGATCTTCGAAGGCATGCCCTTCGCGAGCGGCGCGGCGCGCATAAATGTCGAGCAATTCGGCGGCCACGTCGCGCACCTGTTCGGCGGCTTTGCGTTTGGCTTTCTGCCAGGTCTCGGAGCCGAGACGGTGCAGCGGGGCCAGCGCATCGTCGCTGCCGGTGTACCGCGCGATCAGGTGCAGGTTGGCGACCGGCACATACAGCTTCGCGCCTTCGGCGTACTGCAGCGTGAGGAATTCTGCCGCCTGGTCATCGATCTCCAGTGTCGCCAACCCGAGGTAGCGGCCCACGCCGTGATCGATGTGCACCACCGGCGCGCCTTCGCGCAGCTCGGTGAGGTTCTTGATAACGGCATCGTTGTTGGCATCGGCGCGCTTTTCGCGACGACGGCGCTGCATCACGCGCTGGCCAAACAGCGGGCTTTCCGCCACCAGCGCCAAGGCTGGATTGTCGAGCACCAGGCCTTCGTCGAGCGGCGCAATGGTAATCGACAGGCGTTCTTTGCTTGCGACGAAATCGGGCCAGCTGTCGACGGTCTTCGGTCGCAGCTTCAGGCGTTCGAGCAATTCCAGCAGCACTTCGCGACGACCCGCAGACTCGGCGGTAAACAACACGCGGCCGGGGAACTCGTCGAGGAAACCGGCCAGCGCCGCCAATGGCTGAGTGGCCTTGGCTTCGATGGCCAGGTTGGGCAATTCGCGCGCCGGGAAGCGTTCGCGGCCGACGCCGGTCTCAATGTCTTGCTGGCTGGCAACTACGCGCGGCCAGCTCTTGAGGCGTGCGAAGCAATCTTCCACCGGCAGAAACAGCTCGGCGGGCGGTAATAAAGGACGCGCCGGATCGACGCGTCGCTCTTCATAGCGATTGCGCACATCGTTCCAGAAGTTTTCCGCGGCTTGCTCGATGCCTGGCAGGGAGAACACTTGGGTGTCCTGTGGCAGGTAATCGAACAAGGTTGAGGTTTCGTCGAAGAACAGCGGCAGGTAGTACTCGATACCGGCCGGCGTAATCCCGCTGCTCAGATCCTGAAAGATGGGGCAGCGACGGAAGTCGACATCGAAGCGCTCACGAAAACGCGCCTTGAAGCGCGTGACGGCATCTTTCTGCAGCGGGAATTCGCGGGCCGGCAACAGGCGGACGGTGTCCACCTTGTCAATGGAACGCTGGTTCTCCGGATCGAAAGTGCGCAGGGTTTCGATTTCGTCATCGAACAGGTCGATGCGGAAGGGCAGCTTGCTGCCCATCGGAAACAGATCGATCAGCGAGCCGCGTACGGTGAATTCGCCGTGCTCGTACACCGTATCGACATAGCGATAACCGCTGGCCTCGAGCCGGGTGCGCATTTGTTCGACATCCAGCTTTTGGCCGACGTCCAGAACAAGGCTGCTGCCCAGCAGGAATTTGGTGGGTGCCAGGCGATGCAGGGCCGTGGTGATCGGCACGACGAGCACGCCATGACTCAGCTCCGGCAGCCTGTACAAGGCAGCGATGCGCTGGGAAATGATGTCCTGGTGCGGCGAAAACAGATCGTAAGGCAGGGTTTCCCAGTCCGGGAAATGCAGTACTGGCAAGTCCGGGGCGAAGAAACTCAGCTCCTGTTCCAGCCGTTCGGCACTTTGGCTGTCGGCGGTCAGCAGCAGGGTAAAGCGCTTGGCAGCGCTGGCAGCCTCGGCGATGGCCAGGCTCAGGGCGGCACCGGGCAGGTTGCCCCAATGCTGTTTACCTGCCGCAGCAGGGAGAATCGGTAGACGCAGAACGGGCACGGAAGGTTGAGCTCCAAGCGTTGCGACAAAGTCGGTAATTGTAGCGGTCCCGGGTGCCGCCTGTCAGTTGAAGACTGCGTCTATTACGCAGGTTTGGCGAAATGTAGTGGTAAAGACAAAAACCGGCTGTTTTTTGCAGTTTTTTAGGGATTATGTAGTGCCGAAATGGGTGAGTGTTACGGATGGTTACGGACAAGGCAGCGCTGTCTCCAAAAAATACGCAACGCTGGAAGCCACGGTTTTACTGGGCTTGAGCGAGACGTAATTTTTTTCGATGGGAATTTGTTACGGCCCGTTCGACAGGATCGCATTGCTACGTGACGGTTGGGGCGGCATAATGTAGCCCCTTTTTTCTGCCCCTACATGTGGAAGGTTCCCGTGACTCAGAAGCCCGACCAGTGTCTTGGTGAATGGATCGACCGTGAAGCACTCGCAGAAGCGATGATTCCGCTTATCGGTCAGCTCTACCGCAATAACAACGTGGTGAGCTCGATCTATGGCCGCAGCCTGATCAATCGTTCAGTCATTGCGATTCTCAAAGCTCACCGCTTTGCTCGTCATCGTCAGTCCGATGACAGCGAATTGTCCGTCCACGAAACATTCCCGCTGCTCAAAGCGATGAGCGAGCTCAAGCTCGGCGCCGCTTCGGTAGACCTGGGCAAGCTTGCGGTCAAGTTCAAGGCCGAAGGCAATGGCCGTACTGCCGAGCAGTTCGTCCGTGAAGAACTGGCCGACGTCGTTGGTCAGCAAAACGCTTCCGCTCGCAAAGGCACCGACGTTGTTCTTTACGGCTTCGGTCGTATCGGCCGTCTGCTGGCGCGTATCCTGATCGAGAAAACCGGTGGTGGCGACGGCCTGCGTCTGCGCGCCATCGTTGTCCGCAAGGGCGCCGAGAACGATCTGGTCAAGCGTGCAAGCCTGCTGCGTCGTGACTCGGTTCATGGTCCGTTCGACGGCACCATCACCATCGATGAAGCCAACAGCACCATCACCGCCAACGGCAACCTGATCCAGGTTATCTACGCGAAGAACCCGACTGAAGTGGACTACACCCAGTACGGCATCAAAGACGCGCTGCTGGTGGACAACACCGGTGTATGGCGTGACGCCGACGGCCTGGGCCAGCATCTGGCCTGCCCGGGTATCGATCGCGTTGTTCTGACCGCGCCTGGCAAAGGCAAGCTGAAGAACATCGTTCACGGCATCAACCACGGCGAAATCACCGCTGACGACAAGATCGTTTCCGCCGCTTCCTGCACCACCAACGCCATCGTGCCGGTGCTGAAAGCTGTGAACGACAAGTTCGGCATCATCAACGGTCACGTTGAAACGGTTCACTCGTACACCAACGACCAGAACCTGATCGACAACTTCCACAAAGGCGATCGCCGTGGTCGTAGCGCCGCGTTGAACATGGTGATCACCGAGACCGGTGCTGCTACCGCTGCTGCCAAGGCATTGCCTGAGCTGGCCGGCAAGCTGACCGGTAACGCGATCCGCGTTCCGACGCCTAACGTGTCGATGGCCATTCTCAACCTGAACCTTGAGAAAGCCGCTACCCGCGAAGAGATGAACGAGTACCTGCGCTACATGGCGCTGCACTCCGATCTGCATAAGCAGATCGACTACGTCAATTCGCAGGAAGTGGTTTCCACTGACTTCGTTGGCTCGCGCCACGCAGGCGTTGTGGATGCTGAAGCGACCATCAGCCAGGACAACCGCGTTGTACTGTACGTTTGGTACGACAACGAGTTTGGCTACAGCTGCCAGGTTGTTCGCGTGATGGAAGACATGGCCGGTGTAAACCCGCCAGCGTTCCCACGCTAAGCGTCACAGGTAAATGAAAACGCCCCGGCACTTGTCGGGGCGTTTTTTTTATAACGTTTTAATCTGTTTGTTTTGAAATTGATGATTGTCTCGAACTCGATACAAAGTTTATTTCAGTACTAAAAATAAAAACCCCTAGTAAAAATAAACAGTTGTCGCGCAAACGCGTGTGGATGATTGAAGCGGATCCAATCCGAAATGCGCTACATATTTGGCGCCATTTAATTGCTCTGCACAAATGCTTGACACTCTATAACACTGAATCTAGTGTCTTCCCTGTCGGCGCCCGCTCTGCCTCGGGCAACACACGCTTTTACCGTCACTGCGCTGTCGTGTATCTCTCCAACAAGACAGGAATCCCATTCCTGCTCACATCAAATAAATCCTGATAAGAAAGTGTCGGCTTAGTTGCCGTCCATAAAGTCTCTTTGTTTTTCGCTCACCCTGCCAAAAGTGTTTCGCAGTCACGGCCTGCTATTGCCTGACTTATACGCGGTTGGTCTATCGGGAGAGTTGAACATGGCTGAAGAGCGCTCAAAGCTATTGTCATTGTTACCGCGCCTGGTGGGTCTGGGCGTTCTTGGATTCATCATCTGGCTGTTGTTGTCGACGTTGTTGATGCCTTTGGTTTCAGCTTCCGCAACGCGGGCGATTTTGAATGCACCGGTGATTCTGCTCACGACACCGATTGACGGTGTGGTGAGCACGCTGGAAGTCAAACCGGGTGCGACCTTTGTGCAGGGACAGAAAATCGCGGTCGTGGAAAACCCTCGGGCGAACCAGGAAACATTGCTGACTCTGCAAACGCGACGATTGACCCTGGAGCAGCAGCTGTCCTCTTCGGCGAGTCAGGCCGAGCACGATCAGCGGTATTACGAGGCGCTGGAAAAGACCAGCCAGCAGTACCAGACGGCGTTTCATACCCGCCAGCTGTTCACCCAAAGAGCCCTGAAAGCCGAGAACAGCGCTGCCAGCGCCCGGTTGATGGATGCCCAGGAAACCGTCGAACGCAATCTGGAGTTGTTTGTGCAGGGGGCGGTGAGTGGTGCGGTGGTCGCGTCATCCAAGGCCCAGTTGGCCTCGTTGCAAGGCGCGGCAGAATCGGTTCGCTCGCAATTACGCATCAACGACGGTGACGTCAGTGCCGCCAACAAGCAGGTCTACCTCGATCCGGATCAATTGAGGATGTTCGACCTCAGTGCGCAAATGACCACGCTCAAGCTCAGTCTCGAGAATCAGGCGCGCAATCGGGCGACCTATCAACAGGAGCTCGACAACCTCAACCAACTGATCGAAACCGAGCAAAATCGGGTCAGGCTGATGGCCGGTTATGACGTCGTGGCGTACTCGCCGGGTACCGTCCAGGAGTTGTTGGCACCCCAAGGCACGCTGGTGCAGGCCGGGTCGACCTTGTTGCGCGCCACCGATTGCGGACAGAGCTACGTGATCGCGGTGTTTCCCGAACGCATGGCCAGCAAGATCGACCGTGACAGTGTGCTGACGGTGAAGATCCGCGGCCTGGATGAACCTCTCAAGGCCAGTGTGGTGCAGCTGTTGTCGAGCACGTCGGACATCCGCGCCAACACCTACAGCGTGCCGTTCCCCTATGCCGAGCAAAACTCGGTGTACGTGGTCGGGACGTTTGCTTCGGACCTGACGGACACCCAGCGAGCCATGACCTGCAACCCGGGTTTGTGGGCCAGTGCTGAGGTGTCGCGGCGATGAACAGTGTCCTGAAGGCAGTGGTCGGCGTGATGCTGATCAGCAGCGGGGCGTCCGCACTGGCGGCGCAGGCTCGGCCGCAACTGGTGGCGATGACCTGCGCGGCGCTGGATCGGGCGGTGGCTTCACAACCTGAAGGCCCGGTGTTGTTGGCCAGCTATCCGCCACTGGAGGGGCAACCTTCACCGATCCTGGCCCTGCGCGGTGTCGCCTTCACCTACGACAACGCCTTGGCGAGCATCGCGTTGTTCGCCTGTGGCAAAGCGGTGTCAGCGCGACGGATAGCCGATGCCCTGGCGTTCGCGACGAATCACGATCCCGAATATCAGGACGGCCGCCTGCGCAACGCCTACGCCGCCGGCCCGGTAGGGGAACCGTCGATGAAGTTGCCGGGCTACTGGAGTACTGAACGTAACGCCTGGAATCAGGATGCCTATCAGGTCAGCAGTGCCACGGGCAATCAGGCGTGGGCTGCGTTGGCGTTGTTGGAGGCTTTTCGTCAGAGCGGGGAGGCGTCTTACCTCGAGGCTGCACGAAAGGTCCTGCAGTGGTCGCAGAAACATACCTACGACGGGCAATCGCCAGCCGGCTTCAGCGGCGGCTATTACGGTTACTTTGCCAAACAGGTGCAGCAGAACTGGAAGTCCACCGAACACAATGTCGACCTGGCCGCCGCCTGGTCGGCACTCAATGCGGTAGCGCCGGATCAAGCGTCGGCGCAACAGGCGCAGATCGCCCGGCAATTTGTCTCAAGCCAGTGGGACGCTAAAGAGGGGCGGTTTCTGATCGGCACCGGGGAGGATGGTCAGACATCCGACCGCATTCGCTCGGGGCTGGACGCGCAGATCTGGCCGTTGATTGCCTTGCACGATCCGCCCAAGGATTGGCGTCGGGTGTTCGCATTTATCGATCTCGCACACCGTGCTGGCGAAGGTTATGGCTTCAACCGCGACCCCGATGGTTTGTGGACTGAAGGCACCGCGCAGGCTGCTGCTGTCGCACAGTTGAGTGGCTTGAGCGACATGGCCCAACCGTTATGGAGCGTGTTGTTAGCCCAGGAAGCCAGTAATGGCTGGCTGTTCGCAACGCCGGCAGCGCGCATCAGTACCGGGCTGGCCATAGGCCCGGACTCCGTCACCAACGACTTTTTCTATTACCACCTGCCTCACTTGGGCGCTACGGCGTGGGCGGCGATTGCGGCCACCGGCGTCAATCCCTTTACTGGTTCGCTAGAGGCTGACTGACATGCAGGCACTGGACTCGCTGCAACTGCTGCAAATCAATTTCTGGACACTGGCGGCGGTGATTCTGTTCACCTGCCTGACGCATCGGGACCAATGGGCGGCGCGGGCAGGTTTCGGTGCCGTCACCGCGTTGTTGTTGCTCAACTACGCTGCCTGGCGGATTCGCGACACCTTGCCCGATAGCCACTCAGGCTTCGCCACGGTGTGGGCGTATGCCTTTCTGTTTTTTGAAATGCTGGCGATCGGTTACACGCTGTTCTCCATTGTCGTGATGCTCTGTCGATCGGATCACAGCAAGGACGCGGACGCCGGCGAGCGAGGGTTGCGCGCCAGGGGGGCGAATGTGCCCGCGGTGGACGTGTTTATCGCCACCTACAACGAAGGCCTGGAGATCCTCGAAAAAACCATAATTGCCGCCCAGGCCATCGACTATCCCAACTTCACCATTTGGGTGCTCGATGACACGCGTCGCGACTGGTTGCGCGATTACTGTGCCGAGGTGGGCGTGCAGTACGCGCGACGCCCGGACAATTCCTTCGCCAAGGCGGGCAATCTTAACAACGGTCTGCGTCAATCGGCGCTAGGCAGCAACGCGCCATACATTCTGGTACTGGACGCCGACTTTGCCCCGCAGCAACCGATTCTGTTGCGCACGCTCGGGCTGTTCGACGATCCGAAAGTCGGCCTCGTGCAGACGCCGCAGTTCTATTACAACCCCGATCCAATCCAGCACAACCTTGGCACTTCGGCCTGCTGGGTCGATGAGCAGCGGGTGTTCTTCGACGTCTACCAGCCGGCGAAAGATGGGTGGGACGCGGCGTTTTGCGTCGGCACGTCCTTCGTCGTGCGACGGGATTTGATCAACGAGATCGGCGGTTTTCCCACAGGCTCGGTCTGTGAAGACATCTACACGACGTATCGATTGCTGCAAAAAGGTTACGTCACGCGCTGGTTGAATGAGCGTCTGTCGATCGGTTTGTCTGCCGAGGGTTTGACCGAGTACATCAATCAGCGTGGGCGTTGGTGCCTCGGCACCATCCAGGTGGCGCTGCTCAAGGACGGCCCGTTGCGGGGCAGCGGCTACACGCTCAATGACCGGTTGCACTATATCCACGGGCTGATGCATTGGTTTTCCAAGCCGTTCATTTTGATGATGCTGGTGTCCCCGGTGTTGTATTGGTACTTCGGCATTGCCGGGTTCTACGCCAACCCGGTGGATTTCCTTGCGTTCGGCATGCCGGCATTGATCGCGTTCTGGGGATATGGCACCTGGGTCACGGATCGGCGCACCTTGCCGATTTTTACCGAGGTCACCCAGATCGTCGCCTCGCTGGCCGTTACGGCCACCATTGCCAGCGCCATGATCCGACCCTTTGGACGCCCCTTCAAAGTCACCGCGAAAGGGCTCGACCGGACGAAAACAATGGTCCACTGGAAGCTCTTCGGCTTCTTTTTTGCCCTGACGCTGTTTTCACAGATCGGCGCGTACATCGCCATCAGCACAGCGGCCTCGTTCGACGGCAACATGCTGTTCAACCTTTGCTGGACGGTGGTCGCGCTGGTGTACAACCTGGCGACGCTGGTGGCGTGCGTCGACCGCCCACGGTTGCACGGCGAAGAGCGCTTTCCGTTCGACAAACCCACCGGGTTTCGCTTCGGCGGCAAAGTCCTGCCCGGGCGTCTGGTGGATATTTCCCTCAGCGGCACGTCATTGAAATGCGCTTTTGCGTCCTCGATCAAGCCCGGGCTGTGCGGCCAATTGTGGATCGACAAACTGGGCTGGCTCGACGTCGAGGTGATGCGCCATCACGACGAAGATCAGTTGGGCTTGAGGTTTGTCGACCTCGATGAACCGCTGCGCCGGCAACTGATTGCGCGCCTGTTCAGCGACGCGACGATCAATGTGGTGAGCAAGGCCGAGCCGGCGCTGGCGTTCGGTACGTTGCTGCGTCGGTCATTACTTGGAGATAAGCGTACGAAGTCGCGTTTGCCTGCGCAGGCCAAGGTTCCGGTTTACTCGCCATTGCCAAGGTGGCGTCCGGTGCGTGTGCGTTCGCGGGAACGGGCACTGCCGCACATCAGTGTCGGACGTTCAGGTTTGTGGTCTTTGCTTCTTTCTCCCTTGCGAGCTTTGCTCGGCCAACGCTTGTAGGTGCGCCCCATGACGAACAGTTACTTACCCACTTCATGCTTCGTGTTGTTATTGCTCGGCGGCTGTTCCCTGGAGCCGACTTACGAGAAGCCCGATGCGCCCATCGACCAGCAGTGGCCAGCGAACACAGCGGGTGAGTGTTGCGCGGGCAAGCAGGCGTTCGACAAGGATTGGCACGGTTTTGTGGTCGATGATCGTCTGCGTCAACTGATCGAAATGGCGCTGACCAACAACCGCAGCTTGCGACAATTCGCAGCCAGCGTCGAAGAAGCGCGGGCCGGGTACGACAGTGCGCAGTCGGGACTTTTTCCTACGATTGGCATCGACACCTATGCGGGACGCAGCAAATTACCGCCGTTGGTGCGTACGCCGGGAGGCGGTGACAGCGCCGGCAGTATCGCCAACACGTTTCAGGCGACGGGTGGGTTCACGTCCTACGAGCTTGATCTGTTTGGTCGTATCCGCAGTCAGCGCAACGCCGCCGGGGCGCGTTTCGAGGCGTCCGAAGCGGATTACCAGACGGCGCGCCTGGCATTGATTGGCGAAGTCGCCAGCACCTGGTTGAGTCTCAAGGCCAATCAGCATCTGCTTGATCTTGCACAGAACACTTACCAATCCCAGGACAAGTACGGACAGCTGTTGCGTAAAAGTTTCAATCTCGGGTCCAGTGCGCGCATTGACGTTCACCAGGCGGATGCGCAAACGAATACCGCCGCGGTGCAGGTCAACACCTACCGCATGCAAGTGGCGCAGAACAGCAACGCCTTGCGGGTGCTGGTGGGGCAGCCGGTGCCGGTGGGTTTGTTGCCCACGGGTGTGCTGGGCGAGCAGTTGGCAACGCTCGACGTTCCGGCGGGTTTGCCGTCGTCACTGGTCGAGCGCCGGCCAGACATCATGTCTGCCGAAGCCCAGTTGCGAGCCGCCAACGCTGATATCGGCGCCGCTCGCAGTGCGTACTTTCCAACGTTTTCGCTGACCTCGGCGTTGGGTAGCCTGACCGGCGATTTTTCGCGGTTGCTCAGTGGCCCAGCGGAATTCTGGTCGGTGGCGTTGGCGGGGTCGTTGCCGTTGATTGACGGCGGTGCGCGGCGGGCGCAAGTGGATGCCAGTCATGCACGGTTCGACGGTCGAACGGCGGCGTATGAAGCCACGGTGCAGAATGCGTTTCGTGAAGCGGCCGATGCCTTGAATGCGCGGCAGGAAATGCTCACCCAGGTGGCGTTCCAGAAAAAACTGGTGGGGGATTATCAAGAGGCGTATCGCCAGTCGCGCCTGCGTTTCGAGGCGGGGCTCGACAGCTATTTCTCGACCATGGATGCGCAGCGTTCGTTGTTTGATGCGCAGCAGAAATGGGCGCAGCTTGAGTTGGCGCGGGAGATTAACCAAGTGACGTTGTACAAGGCGTTGGGCGGGGGGTGGAGTCGTTCGTTGAAGGTGGCGGAGCGGTGAGTTTGCGGTGAGTTTTCTGGCCTCATCGTCGGAATGCCGCCCAGACCAGGCTCACTCCTACAGGTTATGCGCTAATTTTGAAATCGCGCACGAACCTGTGGGAGCAAGCCTGGTCTGGGCGGCATTCCGACGATGGCGATTGGTCAGGCGCCGCCAACCACCGCCGCCTGCGCCGTCCGCAGTTCGTGCCGGTTACCCCGGAACAGCACCAGCGTCGCGATCAGTCCCATCACCGCCGCGCCCGTGAGCCAGATCCCCGGCGCCGCCTTGTTATCCAGTACATGAATCAGGTACGTGCAGGCCGCCGGAGTGAAACCACCGAAGGTCGCGGTGGCCAGGCTGTAGGCCAAAGAGAAACCGGTCGTACGAACTTCCACCGGCATGATCTCGGTCAGCGCCACGACCATCGCGCCGTTGTACGAGCCGTACAGGAAAGACAGCCACAACTCGACGATCAGCAAATGACTGAAGCTCGGGTTTGCCACCAGCCACGACAGGGCAGGGTACGCAGTGAAAATCGCGAGAATCGTCGCCGCCAGGAGTAAGGGTTTTCGCCCGACCCTGTCCGACACAGCCCCCATCACCGGCAACCAGAAGAAATTCGACAGGCCAATGCACACCGTCACCAGCAATGCGTCCAGGTCCGACAAATGCAGTTCGGCTTTGCCGAAGGTCGGCGTGTAGGCCGTGATCAGGTAGAACGACACGGTGGTCATCACCACCAGCGCCATGCCGGCGATGACAATGCCGAAGTTCTGACCGATCGAGCGGATGATTTCCTGCAGGGTAGGGCGGTGTTTGCGCGTCTGGAACTCGGGTGTTTCTTCCAGCGAACGGCGGATCACGAAGATCACCGGCACGATCATGCAACCGATCAGGAACGGCACGCGCCAGCCCCAGTCACCCATTTCTTCCGGGCTGAGCCAGTGGTTCAAGCCCACCCCCAGCAATCCGGCAAAGACCACGGCCGCTTGCTGGCTGGCGGACTGCCAGCTGACAAAGAAACCTTTACGCCCCGGCGTGGAAATCTCGGCGAGGTAAACCGACACGCCGCCGAGCTCAACACCGGCGGAGAAACCTTGCAGCAGGCGTCCGAACAGCACGAGCAGCGGCGCCGCCACCCCTAATGTGGCGTATCCCGGCACGCAGGCGATCAGCACCGTGCCGGCCGCCATCATGGCCAGTGTGATGATCAAACCTTTACGACGGCCATGACGGTCGATGTAGGCACCCAGGAAAATGGCGCCCAGCGGACGCATCAGGAAACCGGCGCCGAAGGTGGCGAGGGACAACATCAGCGAAGCGAAAGCGCTGTCGGCGGGGAAGAAGGTTTTGGCGATGGCCGTGGCGTAAAAGCCATAGACCATGAAGTCGAACATCTCGAGGAAGTTGCCGCTGACAACGCGAAAAATCGCCTTGCCTTTGCCCGTATTCGAGGACATTTGTACGTACTCACTATTGGCTGGCTGGTTGGAAATCCTTGTTCTAGAGGCGTCCTCGGCGCTTTCAGGAAGCCAGGCTCCTTGGGCGAACAGTTTTGTAACGATATGTGTATAGAAATCGTTAGGCAACAACTAGTTAGCTTGCTGCTTAAACGTTATTGCCATTACGCGGCATGAATTGCGGACTTCAGTGAATAAATAATCAGCAACGACTTAGATCCAGTGTGGGAGTGAGCCTGCTCGCGATAGCGGTCGTTCAGTTGATATCGATGTCGGCTGACACGCCGCTTCGCGAGCAGGCTCACTCCAACAGTTTCTATCGCATAATGGCTGGCTTCAGTGGTGTGTCAGAGGGAGCTTCAATTGTCGAAATGGCAGCAGTGCGGACTTTTGAGCCTGATCATAGTGTTGTCCGGCTGCGGCAACGGCGATTCCATGGAAAGCTTCAGCGGCCCGACCATGGGCAGTACGTATTCGATCAAATACCTGCGCCAGGCCGGTCTTCCTTCTTCGGCAGACGTGCAGGTCCAGGTCGAGAAAATCCTCGCTGAAGTCGATCAGCAGATGTCCACCTACCGCAGTGATTCCGACATCGAACGCTTCAACGATCTGCCCGCCAACCGCTGTCAGCACATGCCTGCGCCGGTCCTCAAGTTGATCCGCGTCGGTGAACAACTGTCTGAACAAAGCGAAGGTTCCTACGACTTGACGGTGGAGCCGCTGCTCAATCTCTGGGGTTTCGGCCCCCAGGCGCGTGAGGAAAAGGTCCCCGACGCCCAAGCGCTGGCGCAAGTACGCCAGCGAATCGGCTACCAACACCTGCGCATCGAGCGTGATCAACTGTGCAAGGACGCTGCGGTCGAAGTCGACTTCAACAGCATCGCCGCCGGTTACGCCGTTGACCGGATCGCCGCAAAGCTTGAGGCGATGGGCATCCACAATTACCTCGCCGAAGCCACCGGGGAGCTGAAGGCAGCGGGCAGGAAACTCGATGGCTCACCCTGGCGTATCGCGCTGGAGGAGCCCCGCGACGATCAGCGAGTCGCCCAGCGAATAATCAATATCGACGGGTATGGCGTGTCCACCTCAGGCGACTACCGTCATTATTTCGAGAAGGACGGCAAGCGGTATTCCCACACCTTCGATGCTCGTACTGGCGCGCCGGTATCCCACACCCTGGCGTCCGTCACGGTGATTGATCCTTCGGCCATGATGGCCGATGGCTTATCGACGCTGCTGCTGATTCTCGGACCCGTGCGCGGGTGGGACTACGCCGAAAAACACGACATCGGCGCATTTTTTGTGATTCGCACCGACAGCGGTTTCGTCACACGAACCAATCAGGCTTTCGAGCGGTTGAGCACTGGAAAACCGAGTGATCACTGAGTCGCGAGCATTGAAAACTGGCGTTGTAGTGCAGGCAAAAGTAGCCTACGACGCGACCAAGGGTTAATGTGCGCGGCGTTGACGCTTCTATAGACTGTGTCCGGGTTTTGCATTGACCCCAAATTGTTCCTTCACGCCGCAGATCGGCGTGATTTAGCCGCAGGTGCCGATGGCGCCGCGGCCTGTTCTGAGGAGTACGCATGGCTGTCTACAACTACGACGTGGTGGTGCTGGGTTCTGGCCCGGCAGGAGAAGGCGCGGCAATGAACGCCGCCAAAGCAGGGCGCAAGGTGGCAATGGTCGATAGCCGTCGCCAGGTCGGCGGCAACTGCACCCACCTGGGCACCATCCCGTCCAAGGCACTGCGTCACTCGGTCCGGCAGATCATGCAGTTCAACACCAACCCGATGTTCCGGGCCATTGGTGAGCCGCGCTGGTTCTCGTTCCCGGACGTGCTGAAAAGCGCTGAAAAAGTCATCTCCAAGCAAGTCGCTTCGCGCACCGGCTACTACGCCCGTAACCGCGTCGACGTGTTCTTCGGCACCGGCAGTTTTGCCGACGAGCAAACCATTGAAGTGGTCTGCGGCAATGGCGTCGTCGAAAAGCTGGTGGCCAAGCACATCATCATCGCCACCGGTTCGCGCCCGTATCGCCCGGCGGACATCGATTTCCACCACCCGCGTATCTACGATAGCGACACCATCCTCAGCCTCGGTCACACCCCGCGCAAACTCATCGTTTACGGCGCAGGCGTGATCGGTTGCGAGTACGCCTCGATCTTCAGTGGTCTGGGTGTGCTGGTCGAGCTGGTGGACAACCGCGGTCAGTTGCTGAGCTTCCTGGACTCGGAAATTTCCCAGGCCCTGAGCTACCACTTCAGCAATAACAACATCACGGTTCGCCACAACGAAGACTACGACCGTGTCGAAGGCGTGGACAACGGCGTGATCCTGCACCTCAAGTCCGGCAAGAAGATCAAGGCCGATGCCTTGCTCTGGTGCAACGGCCGTACCGGTAATACCGACCAGTTGGGTCTGGAAAACATCGGCGTGAAGGTCAACAGCCGTGGCCAGATCGAAGTGGATGAGGCCTACCGTACCTGCAAGCCGAATATCTACGGCGCCGGTGACGTGATCGGCTGGCCAAGCCTGGCCAGTGCCGCGCATGACCAGGGGCGTTCGGCCGCTGGCAGCATCGTCGACAACCACAGCTGGCGTTTCGTCAATGACGTGCCGACCGGCATCTACACCATTCCTGAGATCAGCTCGATCGGCAAGAACGAGCAGGAGCTGACCCAGGCCAAGGTGCCGTACGAAGTGGGCAAGGCGTTCTTCAAGGGCATGGCGCGTGCGCAGATCGCCGGCGAGCCTCAGGGCATGCTGAAGATCCTGTTCCATCGCGAGACGCTGGAAGTGCTGGGCGTTCACTGCTTCGGTTATCAGGCGTCGGAGATCGTGCACATCGGTCAGGCGATCATGAGCCAGCCGGGTGACTTGAATACGCTGAAGTATTTTGTGAACACCACGTTCAACTACCCGACCATGGCCGAAGCCTATCGGGTAGCGGCGTACGATGGCCTCAACCGGCTTTTTTGAGCGGCTCCGGCCGGTGGCCTGAGCCGGCCGGGGAGACCGATTTCAGCAATTCTCGAGCGTGGCGCTGGCCAAACCGGGAAAGTCTGTAATCAGGCTGTCAACGCCGAAGTCGGCGAGTCTGCGCATCAGCGCGGGCTCGTTGACTGTCCACACCGACACATGCAGCCCTTGACGCTGCGCCTTCTGCAGGCGTTCCGGCGTACACAGGGTCCAGTTCAGCGCCAGAATTTCACAGCCATAGCTTTGCGCGACCTTCAATGGGTCGAGCCAGGCGTATTCGGCCACCAGTCCGCGAGAAACATCCGGTACCAGGTCCAGCGCGGCTTTCAGTACTTCACGGGAGCTCGAAGTGATAGTCACTTTGTCGAGCAGGCCGTGACGTTGCGCCATTTCGCGAATCGCCAGCACGGTAGTTGCTGCGCGGGTGCGTGAAGCGCTTTTCACTTCCAGTTGCCAGTGCTCGAAATCACACTTCTCGAACAGTTCTTCCAGCGTTGGAATCGGGCATGGCTTGATCCAGCCAGGGCCGCCCTTGCGCGCGTCGTAGGTCGAAAGCTCGGCCGCCGAATGCTCGACGACCTTGCCGCGCCGGTCGGTGGTGCGCTTGAGGGTCGGGTCGTGGATGACCATCAGTTCGCCGTCCTTGGACAGGTGCAAGTCCAGCTCGCAACGGCGCACGCCGTGCTTGAGGCATTGCTGAAAGCTGGTCAGGGTGTTTTCCGGTGCTTCGCCTTTGGCGCCGCGATGGCCGTAGATGAGGGTCACGGTTCTTCCTTAAATTAGAGGCCTGATTCGTTTTGTTCGCGGGCCAGACGTCGTTCCTGGGCCTGCTTTTGCAAGATGTAGCGGGCCAGCAGTTGGCGCTGGGCGTCGGTCGGGATCTGGAATTCGGTGCCGATGTCGTAGCCGTCGCCCTTGGGATCACAATGGGTGACGCGAGCGCGCAGCAACAGGCCGAGTGCTTGAGGCATCAGCACCAGCTTGATCGACAGGTGTGCGCCGGCGGCAATCGGGGTAGGGTGCTGAAAGTCGATGCCACCTTCGGAGATGATCACGGGTTGTGGCTCGCCGATCTGGCCAAGCACGGTGACCGCGATCACCTGGCTGAGCAAATCAATGCGTTTGTTCTGGGATTTCAGGAACGCCGCGAGGTTGCGGTCCCGCTCGCTGATCTGGCGCAACAGGTGCTGCGACTCGAATTCGCTCAGGTGCAATTCGCTGAGCAAGTTGAAGAGTGGAGAAGCATCCTGCAACACTTCCTGGCCTGCGGCCTCGGCAGCGGACAGGGGCCGAATTTCCAGTGCGATCATGTCCTCGATACGGTAGTATTCGCGGCGATCTTCTTCATCTAATGTCGACATGGCGAACCCATGGTAGCGGCGGTGGTCTGAGTGTAAAGCTGGTTATCGACCCCCGCCACAAGGACGTTCCTTTTCCCTCCGAACAAGCCCCGACATGTTCAGACCTCTCTTCGTATTTATTGGCACGCGTTATACCCGTGCAAAGCGTCGCAATCATTTTGTGTCATTCATTTCCCTGACCTCGATGATCGGGCTCGCCCTGGGCGTAGTCGTGATGATCGTCGTTTTGTCGGTTATGAATGGCTTCGATCATGAGATGCGCACCCGCGTGCTGGGCATGGTGCCCCACGCGACCATCGAGTCCGGTGAGCCGATCAACGACTGGCAAAGCCTGGCCGCCAAGGTCAAACAGAACCCGCAGGTGACGGCCGTAGCGCCGTTTACTCAAATGCAGGGTTTGCTGACCAATAACGGCAAAGTCTCCAAGGTCCTGCTTAATGCCATCGATCCGGCACTGGAGCGCCAGGTCTCGATCATCGACAAGTTCATGCTGCAGGGCAAACTCGACGACCTGACGCCGGGCAGTTTCGGCATTGTCATCGGTGACAAGGCTGCGGCCAAGCTCGGTGCGGCCATCGGCGACAAGCTGACATTCGTCGCCCCGGAAGTCACCGTCACCCCTGCCGGGATGTTTCCGCGCATGAAACGCTTCACCGTGGTGGGCATTTTCCACGTTGGCGCCGGTGAGATTGACGGTTACCTCGGCGTCACCAACCTGCAGGATCTGGCCAGGCTGCACCGCTGGAAACCGGATCAGGTACAGGGCATCCGCCTCAAGTTCGATGACCTGTTCCAGGCTCCGCGCACCGCGTGGAACATCGCCCAGCAGTTGGGCCAGGACCATTTCTACGCTCGCGACTGGACCCGTACCCACGGCAATCTGTATCAGGCTATCCGCATGGAGAAAGCCATGATCGGCCTGCTGCTGCTGCTGATTGTTGCCGTTGCGGCGTTCAACATCATTTCCACGCTGGTGATGGTGGTGAATGACAAGAAAGGCGACATTGCGATTCTGCGTACCTTGGGTGCTACGCCGGGCACGATCATGCGCACGTTCATGGTGCAGGGCACGGTCATCGGCGTGGTCGGCACAGCGATTGGCGCCGTGGTCGGGATCTTTGCCGCCCTGAACGTCAGCGCCGCGATTTCGGCCCTCGAAGGGCTGATCGGCCACAAGTTCCTGAACGCCGACGTGTACTTTATTGATTACCTGCCGTCGCAAGTGCAGAGCCAGGACGTGTTGATGGTCTGCGCCGCCGCGTTGGTCCTGAGTTTCCTCGCCACCCTGTATCCAGCCTGGCGTGCCGCGCGCACCCAGCCTGCGGAGGCGCTACGTTATGAGTGAGTTGGGCATGAGTGAAAAAGCAATCCTGAGCTGCCGCAACCTGGGCAAGTCCTACGAGGAAGGCCCGGAATCGGTGGAGGTTCTGGCCGGCCTGCAACTGGAGTTGCACCCGGGCGAGCGTGTGGCGATTGTCGGCACTTCGGGTTCGGGCAAAAGTACCTTGCTGAACCTGTTGGGCGGCCTCGACACGCCGACCAGGGGCAGTGTGTGGCTGGACGGCGAAGAGCTGTCGGCACTGAGCGAGAAGAATCGCGGTCTGCTGCGTAACCGGTCCCTGGGATTCGTGTACCAGTTTCACCATTTGCTGCCGGAATTCACCGCGCTGGAAAACGTCTGCATGCCGTTGCTGATCGGCAAGACGGCGATTCCGGAAGCGCGTCAGCGTGCGACGGCGTTGCTGGAGCGGGTAGGGCTGGGCCATCGCCTGGAGCACAAACCGTCCGAGCTGTCCGGTGGCGAACGCCAGCGCGTGGCGATTGCCCGCGCCCTGGTGAACAATCCGGGCCTGGTGATGCTCGACGAGCCGACCGGCAACCTCGACTCCCACACTGCCCAGGGCATTCAGGACTTGATGCTGGAGCTCAGCACCTCGATGCGCACGGCGTTCCTGGTGGTGACTCACGACATGAACCTGGCCCGCCAGATGGATCGCGTCCTGCATTTGCAGGAAGGTTGCCTGACCGCCATCTGACTGGCCCAAGCCCGACGTCACTGAACAGTGCGTCGGGTCTTTTATTTTTATACGGTGCCCAAGCGAATGTTCAGACCGTTATCGATCTTTATCGGCGCACGCTACACCCGCGCCAAGCGTCGCAATCGCTTTGTTTCCTTCATCTCGATGACCTCGATGATCGGCCTCGCCCTCGGCGTGTTGGCGATGATTGTGGTGCTGTCGGTGATGAACGGATTTCAGCGCGAGATGAGCTCGCGGATCCTCGGCATGGTGCCTCATGCGACCATCGTCGGCGTCAATCCTATTGATGATTGGCAACCGGTTGCCGCGGCGGCGATGAAAAATCCCGAAGTCACCGCTGCCGTGCCGTTCACCGAGATGGAAGGCATGCTGTCCTATAAGGGCACGATGCAGCCGATCCAGGTCAGCGGCGTCGACCCGGCGCTGGAAGGCAAGGTGTCTATCGTTGCCCAGCACATCGTCCAGGGCCGTCTCGATGCCTTGAAACCGGGTGAGTTCGGCGTGGTGATCGGCGAGATCACGGCACGACGTTTCCGCTTGAACGTCGGCGACAAGATCACCCTGATCGTGCCGGAAGTCAGCACCGCGCCGGGGGGGATTACCCCACGGATGCAGCGCCTGAACGTGGTCGGTGTGTTCAAGGTCGGCGCCGAGCTGGACGGTTCGATGGCACTGATTCATGTGGCCGATGCGGCGCAAATGCAGCACTGGCAGCCGAATCAGGTACAAAGCGTGCGTCTGGCGGTGAAGGACCTGTATGCCGCGCCGAAAGTGTCCGGCGACATCGCCGCCGGTTTGGGGGCTGATTACCGGGCTGACGACTGGACCCACACCCAGGGCAGTCTGTTCAGCGCGATGAAGATGGAAAAAACCATGATCGGTCTGCTGTTGCTGATGATCGTCGCGGTGGCGGCGTTCAACATCATTGCCACCCTGATCATGGTGGTGAACGACAAAGGCGCGGACATTGCCATCCTGCGTACCATCGGCGCCACACCACGGCAGATCATGGCCATCTTCATGGTGCAGGGCACGGTGATCGGGATCGTCGGCACCTTGATCGGCGGCGTGTTGGGCGTGATTGCGGCGCTGAACGTCAGTGAGCTGGTGGGCTGGGTCGAACGGGTGAGCGGTCAGCACATCTTCAGTTCGGATGTGTACTTTGTCAGTAACTTGCCTTCGGAACTGCAGGGCGGGGATGTGCTGCTGATCTGCTCGGCGGGATTTGTCCTGAGCTTTCTGGCCACGGTTTACCCGGCCTGGCGAGCGGCGAAGATCGAGCCGGCTCACGCGTTGCGGTATTCGTAAGGCTTCAGTCCGCTATCGCGAGCAAGTCGAATCGCCGCACCGTCGACTTGCTCGCGATGAGGCCGGCCCTGCTGGCCTCAATCTCCCCTTGGCAACTCAATCACAAACCGCGTCAAGCCCTTCTCCGATTCACACCAGATCTGCCCGCCATGGGCACGTATGATCGAACGGGTGATCGCCAGCCCCAAGCCCGCATGCTCACTGCTGCCTTCCTGGCGTGCCGGATCAGCCCGGTAGAAACGATCAAACAACCTCGGCAACAACGCCTCGGAAACCTCGTCCCCCGTGTTCTCAATGGTCAGGCTCAACCCTTGCGGTTGATCAGTGATCCGCACCCGCACTTCGCCATCGACCGGCGTGAACCGCAACGCGTTATCCAGCAGGTTGGAAAGCGCGCGCCGCAACATGCTGCGATCGCCCACCATGCGTGCAGTGCCCTCACGGCTCACCGTCACGCGGGAGTCATCGGCCAAAGGCGCAAAAAATTCCAGCAACACATCCACCTCGTCCGCCAGGTTCAGCGGTTCGCGACTGGGCATCAACAACCCGTGGTCCGCCTTGGCCAGGTACAGCATGTCGTTGACCAGTTGCGCCATCCATTGCAGCTCTTCGAGGTTGCTGTGCAGTGCCTCGCGATAGTCCTCGATCGGACGTGGGCGGGTGAGGGTGACTTGCGTGTGGGTCAGCAGGTTCGACAGCGGCGTGCGCAGTTCATGGGCAATGTCGGCGGAGAACGCAGAAAGTCGCTGAAAGGAGTCGTCCAGACGCCCGAGCATGGCGTTGAAGTGGTGGGCCATTTCCGCGAGTTCTGGCGGCATGTTTTCTTCGGGTAAACGCGCGTTGAGCGATTGCGCCGACACCCCGCGAGCCACCGCGCTCATGCGCCGCAATGGCCGCAACCCGCTACGCGCCGCCCAGGCGCCGAGCAACGCAGTGGCCAATGCGGAAAGTCCGACAGTCAACCAGATCAAGTGCTGCATGCGCTGTAGAAAGTGCTGGTGGTGAGTGATGTCCAGCAACAGCGTCAGTTGCGGCGAATCGGGTTTGTCGGGGTAGAGTGGCGCGTTCAGGACGCGATAGTCCGTGCCATCACCTTTGAGGGTCGACAGGCCTGGTGTTAGCGCAAGTGTCTCCGGCAGGCGCGCCGAGCTGTCGTACCAGCGCTGACCGTCGCTGCCCGTGATCCGCAGATACAGATCCGCCTGCCGACTCAACTCATCTGCCAGTTTGACTTCGCTAGTATTGGATTGAATGTTCTGCAGCGACCGGCGCAGGCCAATCAACTTGCCCTCCAGCAACTGTTGATCAAGTTCGATGAAGTGCGCCTCGCTGGCACGGTTGAACAACACGCCAGCGAACAACGACACCACGGCCGTGCAGGCGGCAAACAACAGCGCCAGGCGACTGCTCAAGGACAATCGACGCATCAGGCGGGGCGCTCTTCAAGGACGTAACCCATGCCGCGTACGGTATGAATCAATTTGTTGGGGAATTCATCGTCGACTTTCAGGCGCAAGCGGCGGATGGCCACTTCGATAACGTTGGTGTCGCTGTCGAAATTCATGTCCCAGACCTGGGACGCGATCAATGACTTGGGCAGCACTTCGCCCTGTCGGCGCAACAGCATCTCCAGCAAGGCGAATTCCTTGGCTGTCAGGTCGATGCGCTGACCGCTGCGTTCGACCCGGCGGCGGATGAGGTCGAGGCGCAAGTCGGCCAGTTGCAGGCTGGTGTCCTGAGGCGGCGCACTGCCGCGCCGCAACAGGCTGCGGACCCTGGCCAGGAGCTCGGAAAAGGCGAACGGTTTGACGAGGTAGTCGTCGGCTCCCAGCTCCAGGCCATGAACCCGGTCTTCCACTGCGTCACGGGCGGTCAGAAACAGTACCGGCGTATCCAGTCCGGCACCGCGGACCGCTTGCAGGATCTGCCAGCCATCGCGACCGGGCAGCATCACGTCGAGGATCAACAGGGCGTAATCGCCACTCAATGCCAGCTGCTGACCAGTGCTGCCATCGGCCACCAGTTCGGTGTTGAACCCGGCCTCGGTCAAGCCCTGGCGCAAGTAGTGGCCGGTTTTCAGTTGGTCTTCGACGATCAGCAGTTTCATGGATAACTCGAGGCTAATGGAGCGAATGCTTTATACCGTGGGCAGCGTGAATGCTGGCCAACCTGACAAAGTTGTAATCTGGCTGTCAGGTTCAAGCCAGTGACAGCAGTTTAATGTCTTCTGCAGGCTGAACCTTATCTTGTTGGAGTATGACTATGTTTTTGCACAAGCCTCTTCTGCTGTGCGCCTGCCTGTTGGCGCTGAGCACGCCAGCATGGGCGGCGCCCGCGCACTCTTACGATTTCGGTCAGCCGGCACCAGCGTCCAGGGCGACGCGCAGCATTGAAGTGGTGATGGGCGATATGTCGTTCGACCCCAAGGCCATCGAGGTTAAGGCAGGGGAAACGGTGCGCTTTGTGCTGGTGAATAAAGGCCAGCTGCTGCACGAATTCAACCTTGGGGACGCGGCGATGCATGCCCGTCATCAGCAGGAAATGCTGCAAATGCAGCAAAGCGGCATGCTGACGCCGACAGGCATGAAGAAAATGGACCACGGCGCCATGGGCAAAATGGATCATGGTATGAAGCACGATGACCCCAATAGCGTACTGGTGGAGCCCGGCAAAACCGCCGAGTTGACCTGGACGTTCAGCAAGGCCACCAACCTGGAGTTTGCCTGCAATATTCCGGGGCATTACCAGGCGGGTATGGTCGGCAAGTTGACCGTAGACGCAGCTAAGTAAAACGATGCCGAAAAGGGCAGTAAAGGAATACCCTCTGCAACAGCACTCAAAGGCGGGCGCAAAGGCTGTTAGAATCGGCTGATTCTTCAGTCAGGTTTCCGCCATGCATCCCGCAGCCGAACACTCGCCGCTGGGCAAATCCAGCGAATACATCGCCACGTACACACCTTCTCTGCTGTTCCCGATTCCGCGCACCGCGAAATGGGCCGAGTTGGGCCTGACCGCAGAAACCTTGCCTTACAAAGGTGTGGATTTCTGGAACTGCTTCGAGCTGTCCTGGTTGCTGCCATCGGGTAAGCCCGTCGTCGCGATCGGCGAGTTCAGCATCCCGGCGGATTCGCCGAATATCATCGAATCCAAGTCGTTCAAGCTGTATCTCAATTCGCTGAATCAGACACCGTTTGCCGATACTTCGAGCCTCGAAGCTGCGCTGGTCAAGGATTTGTCCGCCGCTGCCGGCAAACCGGTCGGCGTGCGCATCCGCAGCCTGAAAGACGTTGAAGCCGAAGGCGTGGTGGCATTGCCGGGCGTGTGCATCGACGATCTGGATATCACTGTCAGCAACTACGAGCACCCACGTCCGGAGCTGTTGCGTTGTGACGATTCACGCATTGTGGAAGAGAGCGTGCACAGCCATTTGCTCAAATCCAACTGCCCGGTGACCAGCCAGCCGGACTGGGGCAGCGTGACCGTGGAATACCGCGGCGCGGCTCTGGATCACGCGAGCTTGCTGGAATATATCGTGAGTTTCCGCCAGCACTCGGATTTCCATGAGCAGTGCGTCGAGCGGATCTTCCTTGATCTGCAGCGGCTGCTGAAACCGGAGAAATTGACGGTGTATGCGCGCTACGTACGACGCGGCGGGCTGGACATCAACCCGTATCGCAGCACTGAAGAGGTGCAACTGCCGAACCATCGTCTGGTCCGTCAGTAACGATCTTGTTTATGTAGCAGCTGGCGTAGCCTGTGTTTGGCTTCAACGCAGGCTTCGCCAACTGCTACAAAGGGTGTGCAGTTCAAAACATTTTGTCGGCCGTTGAAAACAAAAAGCCCCGCCATCACTGGCGGGGCTTTTTTGCATTTAACGGGTTCAGATCCCGATATTGCCCAGGGTCAGCACGATGTTGCGCAACGTGCCGGCAATGGCAGGGTGTTCGAGTTCGAAGCGTTCTACCGCCAGGTTTACACCGTCGGCAAGGCTGGAATCCTGGGTCTTGGTCTCAAGCTCGATCTCCAGCTCGATCTGTTGCATCAGATCGTGGAGGTTCTCGCGCTCGGCTTCGGACAGTGGCGGATTCTGTTCCAATTGCTCGCGCAGAGTATTGAGCTGTTCTTGCAGTTCGCGGGCAGGCATGGCGTTCTTCCTTTTATCGATAGGCACTGGCATAGACCGCAGCAGCATGCCAAAGGTCTATGGCTTGCCTCTAGATTAATCCACTCGCGTATAAGCTGCATGTGTTCATGTCAAAGAGGTGGCGTTCAGGGCTTTTCGCCCTTGAGTCGGCGCTGATTGATGTCCGCGAGGCAGGTATCGAGGTCTCCCAGGTGATCGATCACTGAATGCACGCCCAGGCCGAACAGCTGAACCGTCGCTTTGCCACGTTTGATTTCCCGCTGTTGTGCCGTCAATGCCTGCCACTCAGGGGGTGCCAGTCCGCAGAGCGAACCGCACGACGCCAGGCCAATCGTCCACAACCCGGCGTTCAGGCCCGATTGCAGCAGGCGTGGTTCACCGCTGACCAGGACACACCCCTCCAGTCGATCAACGTTGAGCGACATCAACGCTTCCCAGCAGGCGTGAGGCGCCGGCCATGGATTGTTTGTTTCGATTTGTTTCGACGGTTTGACCCATTCCGGCAGTGCGAGGGCCAGGGAATGGCTGAGGGAAGGGGGCAATTCATCCACCCATGCGCATGGAATCTGTTGGCGCTGCAGGCTGTGCAGGCTATCCAATGCGCCGGGAGTCAGTTCGGCGTGAGTGGTGCAGAGGTCGCGGCGTTCACGGGTTCGGGCGCCGAAATCCACCAGGCAACCACTGAGACCAAACAACACGGCGGTCAGGCGCGGAGCAACGAGGGGCAAGACTTCGGCGTGCGGCATATCAACGTCCCTGAAATAGTACGAGGCTATGCGTCGCCGATGACAGTTGAGTGACAATCAAGTGAATCGCCTGACATCGCCGCTGTCCCTAAAGCAGCGGACGCCGATGCTGCCTAAAGCGGCGTTTCCGTCTTATACTGTCGAGCTTAACGTCTGGGCCGTGAGCCCACGTCAGTACAATCCAAGGAGTTTTTCTATGCGCTGGAGCAATCTTCTAGCTCAGCTTTGTGTGTGTTCCAGCGTATTGCTGATTCCGTTTGTTGCTCAGGCAGCATCGGAAGATGACCCTTTGGAAAGCATCAACCGTCCAATCTACAAGTTCAACGATGTGCTCGACACCTATGCGCTGAAGCCTTTGGCCCAGGGCTACCAGTACGTGACGCCGCAGTTCGTTGAAGACGGTATTCACAACTTCTTCAGGAACATCGGTGATGTTCGCAACCTGGCCAACGACGTGCTGCAAGCCAAGCCGGCCGCGGCGGGTGTTGATACCGCGCGGTTGATCTTCAACACTACGTTTGGCTTGCTGGGCTTTATCGATGTCGGCACCCGAATGGGCCTGCAGCGCAACGATGAAGATTTCGGCCAGACACTCGGCTACTGGGGCATGCCTAGCGGTCCGTACCTGATGCTGCCGCTCTTGGGCCCGAGCACCCTACGCGATGCGCCAGCGAAGTATGCTGACTCCTACGTTGGCGCTTATCGCTACGTCGACGATGTCGCAGCGCGCAACTCGTTCATGGCGCTGGATATTGTCGATACCCGTGCCAGCCTGTTGTCGGCCGAGAAGCTGATCAATGGCGACAAGTACATCTTCATCCGCAATGCGTACCTGCAAAATCGCGAATTCAGGGTCAAGGACGGTCAAGTCGAAGACGATTTTTGATTTCGACCGGTAAAACAAGGAAGGCGGCCATCAGGCCGCCTTCTTTCGTTTGAAATCGACGTTATTTCATCTTCAAGATTGTAAGCCCGAGTTTCTGGCTCCCGCCGTCCTGATCCTTGACCCATACCACCTCGGTGTCGGCTTCAAGGCCCTTGAGCGCAGCATGTTCTGAATCTATCCGCACGTTCAACAGGTCGCCGACCTTAAACAAGCGGGGCGCTTCAACCTGCATGCCGCTGCTGGAAAGGTCGATACAGACGGCTGGAACCTCATCGCCCTCATGAATCAGCGCCACCTCGGCATCCACTCGCATGCGGATGAAATCGCGTTTTTCGCTATAGTCCCGATCGGTTTGACTCATGGGGTTCAACCTTCCATTGGGTTACGGTTTTGACAGTTCTTATAACTCCCGGTCATTTGACAAGTAAAGAGCTCAAGCGACCATCGCCGTATGCTTGAAACGCCCCGCGGATGGGAGTACCGTCTGCGCCTTAGAAGGGCACCTCTGGTGTAACTCTGTGTAGGGCAAATGCCTGAAAGCGGTGCGACAGAGAGGCTAGAAAGCGAATCCAGTAGTACGGTGAGGTTGAAAACCTGCCGGCTACGCCAACCTAATTCTGGCGCCGTTTGCCCACATGCCAAAAACCAGTGCCACGCTGCTGATAATCGATGATGACGAAGTAGTGCGCGCGAGCCTCGCCGCCTATTTGGAAGACAGTGGTTTCAGCGTCCTGCAGGCCAGCAATGGTCAGCAAGGTCTTCAGGTATTCGAGCAAGACAAGCCCGACTTGGTCATCTGCGATCTGCGCATGCCGCAGATGGGCGGACTCGAACTTATCCGTCAGGTCACCGAGCTTTCGCCGCAAACACCGGTGATCGTGGTTTCGGGCGCTGGCGTGATGAACGACGCGGTCGAGGCCCTGCGCCTGGGCGCGGCGGATTACCTGATCAAGCCTCTCGAAGACCTGGCCGTGCTCGAGCACTCTGTGCGCCGGGCTCTGGATCGTGCGCGCCTGCTGCTGGAAAACCAGCGCTATCGTGAAAAGCTGGAGAAGGCCAATCGCGAGCTCGAAGCCAGCCTGAACCTGCTCCAGGAAGACCAGAACGCCGGTCGCCAGGTGCAGATGAACATGCTGCCGGTGAGCCCGTGGACAATCGACGATTTCCAGTTCGCCCACCAGATCATCCCGTCGCTGTACCTCTCGGGTGATTTCGTCGACTACTTTCGGGTCGACGAGCGCCGTGTAGCGTTCTATCTGGCGGACGTTTCCGGTCACGGCGCTTCATCAGCCTTCGTAACCGTACTGTTGAAGTTCATGACCACGCGCTTGCTGTTCGAATCCAAGCGCAGCGGTACATTGCCCGAATTCAAGCCTTCAGAGGTGCTTGGTCATATCAACCGAGGCCTGATCAGCTGTAAGCTGGGTAAACACGTCACAATGGTCGGTGGAGTCATCGACGAGGAGACAGGTTTGTTGACCTATAGCATCGGTGGTCATTTACCGTTGCCAGTGTTGTACACACCGGACAGTGTTCGTTATCTGGAAGGGCGTGGTCTGCCCGTGGGCCTCTTCAATGAAGCCACTTACGAAGACCACGTACTGGAGCTGCCGCCGACGTTCAGCCTGACGCTGATGTCCGATGGCATTCTGGACCTTCTACCAGAGCCTACACTCAAAGAAAAAGAAGCGGCGTTGCCCCAACGGGTCAAGGCTGCGGGCGGCACCCTGGATGGGTTGCGGCAGGTTTTTGGATTGGCCACGCTAGGGGAGATGCCGGATGATATCGCCCTGTTGGTGTTGAGCAGGAATCTTCAATGAGTACCGGTAGAATCCAGTTCGCCGAACAGGACGGCACCTTCGTCCTGAAGTTCGTCGGTGAAGTTCGCCTGACCCTATGTTCGGCGTTGGATGCGACTATTGAGAGGATCTTCACCGCGTTGAATTTCAACGCGATCGTGATCGACCTGACCGAAACCCGCAGCATCGACAGCACCACCCTTGGCCTGCTGGCCAAACTGTCTATCCTGTCGCGGCAAAAGGTCGGCCTGCTGCCGACCGTCGTGACCACCCACGAAGACATCACGCGTCTGCTGCAGTCCATGGGCTTCGAGCAAGTGTTCAACATCGTTGACCGCCCGATCCCATGCCCTGAATGCCTGACCGACTTGCCAGACCAGGATCAGTCCGAAGAGATCGTACGGATCAAGGTGCTCGAAGCGCACAAGATCCTGATGGGCCTCAACGATTCCAACCGTGAAGCCTTCCACGACCTCGTGAACGCGCTAGAGCGGCACTGATGCGGTAGGCACGGCATTGCCATGTGGCGAGGGAGCTTGCTCCCATTGCCCCCAACCCTTCACCGCGTTGCGTCAGACAGCCCCTGGCCAGCCAAATTAGCCTGAACCTCGCATCAATCCCAGCGCACAAAAAAGGGCGAACCCAGCAGGGTTCGCCCTTTTTGCATTGCCTAGTCCTAGATCACAGCTTGGCTTGCAACAACGCCTCAAGCTTCTCCTGATCCCGGGCAAACTGGCGAATGCCTTCCGCCAGTTTCTCTGTCGCCATCGCATCTTCGTTGGACAACCAGCGGAACTGCGCTTCGTTCAGGCTCAAACGCGCTTCCCCGGCATGCCCCGGCGCCAGTTTACGCTCAAGCTTGCCGTTGTCCGCCGCCAGTTTCTCCAGCAATTCCGGGCTTATGGTCAGGCGATCGCACCCGGCCAGTTGCTCAATCTGATTCAGATTACGGAAGCTAGCGCCCATCACCACAGTCTTGTAGTCATTGGCTTTGTAGTAGTTGTAGATACGCGTCACCGACTGCACGCCCGGATCATCCGCGCCGGTGTAGTCATTGCCGTTAGCCTTTTTGTACCAATCGTAGATACGGCCTACAAACGGCGAAATCAGGAACACACCCGCATCGGCACAGGCCGCTGCCTGGGCAAACGAAAACAGCAGCGTCAGGTTGGTCTGAATGCCTTCCTGCTCCAGCTTCTCGGCAGCACGGATGCCTTCCCAGGTGGACGCGATCTTGATCAGCACACGGTCACGGCCAATGCCGGCTTTGTCGTACAGCTCGATCAGACGGTGCGCACGCTTCAATACGGCGTCAGTGTCGAACGACAGTCGCGCATCCACTTCAGTGGAAATGCGCCCTGGTACAACCTTCAGAATCTCTTGACCTACGGCCACGCCAAAACGGTCGCTGGCCAGGCCGACATCGCCCTTGCAGTCATGAACGCAAGCGTTCAGCAATTCGGCATAACCGGAAATGGCCGCCGCTTTCAGCAACAGGGAAGGGTTGGTGGTAGCGTCCACCGGTTTAACGCGAGCGATGGCTTCGAAGTCGCCGGTATCGGCAACCACGGTAGTCATTTGTTTGAGTTGTTCCAGCTTGGAAGTCATGAGTGTGCTCTGTCCTTTGGATTTGATGACATTACCCGAGCGCTGACAGCCACTCAAGGGCGCGTATACCTATCGAAGGCCCCAGCGGCAACAACCTGAAAACAGCTGTTTGAAAGGTGGGGCGCGGTGTTGATAAATACGATGCCGAAACAGTGAACAGGTTCAACCCGGGCGACCGTTAACGCCCCTCCAGCAACTCCGCCGCCTGATCCAGCAACGCCAAAGGCTCCTTGGCCTTGTGAATATCCACCGACAACAACTGCCGAAACTTGCGCGCACCCGGAAAACCGGTGCCCAGTCCCAGCACATGCCGGGTGATATGGTGCATCGAACCACCCGCATCGATATGCGCGGCTATATAAGGACGCAACTGCGCCAGCGCCTCGGCCCGAGTGATCACCGGTGCCGTGCTGCCGAACAACTGCTGATCCACCTCGGCCATCACATAAGGATTGTGATACGCCTCACGACCCAGCATCACACCGTCGAACGTCTGCAAATGCTCATGACAGGCTTCCAGCGTCTTGATCCCGCCGTTGAGAATAATCTCCAGCTCCGGAAAATCCGTCTTCAACCGCGCCGCCACGTCGTAGCGCAGCGGGGGAATGTCGCGATTCTCCTTCGGCGAAAGCCCCTCAAGAATCGCAATCCGCGCATGCACCGTAAAGCTCGTGCACCCGGCATCCCGCACCGTGCCAACGAAATCACACAACTGCTCGTAACTGTCCCGCCCATTGATCCCGATGCGATGCTTCACCGTCACCGGAATCGACACCGCATCGCGCATCGCCTTCACACAATCGGCGACCAACTGCGGATGCCCCATCAGCATCGCGCCAATCATATTGTTCTGCACCCGATCACTCGGGCAGCCAACGTTCAGATTGACCTCGTCATAACCATGCTCCTGAGCCATACGCGCACACGCGGCCAGGTCCAGCGGAACACTGCCACCGAGTTGCAGCGCAAGAGGGTGCTCGGCGTCATTGTGGCGCAGAAAACGCTCGTGATCGCCGTTGAGCAACGCGCCGGTGGTGACCATCTCGGTGTAGAGGAGGGCGTGCTTGGAGAGCAGGCGCAGGAAGAAGCGGCAATGGCGGTCAGTCCAATCCATCATGGGTGCGACGGAGAAGCGGCGGGAGAGCGGTGCGGGTGTGGCAATGGCTGGAGGCATTGGAAGAATCTGGAATCGGTCGGGCTAGGGAGTGGGCAGTTTATCAGGGTTAGGCAGTTGGGACGCGTGGCAGTGATGTAGGGGGGGCAAGGCGTGACGCAGGGTGCGAGTAAACAGATGGAAAATAGTTGTCCCCATTTGGTCAAGACCGGTTATGGCGGCAGATCGTGAACATCCTCGATGCGGAGCAGGGCGGTTGCGACCTTTTCGACATCGATGAACTACGCCGCGAGTACAGCCCTGAAGCATTTGCCAACCTGCTGATGTGTGATTTTGTTGATGACGGGGCGAGCATCTTCCCGCTGGCGCTGTTGCAGTCGTGAATGGTCGATAGCTGGGTCGAGTGGGCTGAGGACAACAAGCCGTTTGCCATGCGACCTTTTGGGGATCGCCAAGTTTGGATTGGCTACGACCCCGCTGAGACTGGTGATTGTTCGGGGCTGGTGGTGGTCGCGCCGCCGCTGGTACCGGGCGGCAAGTTTCGCGTGCTTGAGCGGCATCAGTTTCGGGGAATGGACTTTGCTGCGCAGGCTGCGTTTATCAAGGGCGTGTGCGACCGCTACTGGGTGACGTATATCGGGATTGATGTCACCGGTCTGGGCAGTGGCGTGGCGCAGCTGGTGCGCCAGTTCTTCCCGGCGGTGACCTGCTTCAGCTATTCGCCAGAGGTAAAGACGCGTCTTGTGCTCAAGGCCTATGACGTGATCCACAACGGCCGGCTGGAGTTCGATGCCGGCTGGACGGACATGGCGCAGTCGCTGATGGCGATTCGCAAGACCATCACCGCCGGTGGGCGGCAGTACACCTATACGGCTGGACGTAACGACAACACCGGTCACGCCGATCTGGCGTGGGCGCTCTTTCATGCATTGCACAACGAACCGCTTGAGGGGCAAACGGCTTCCAATACTGGGCGGATGGAGATTTTTTGATGAACGAAACAATTGCTGATCAGGCTTCGGCGCCCGCGGTTGTGGCTAGTCCTCCTGTCAGCCAAGGCACGCAAGTGTTCAGTTTTGGTGATCCGTCGCCTGTGCTGGGTGGTCGGGAGGTTTTTGATTATCTGGAGTGCTGGTTTAACGGTCGGTGGTATGAGCCGCCGCTGTCGCTGGATGGGCTTGCGCGTTCGGTGGGGGCGAGTGTGCATTTGCATTCGGGGTTGATGTTCAAGCGCAACTTGCTGAGCAAGACGTTTATCCCGCACCCGATGTTCTCCAGGGCTGCGTTTGAGCAGTTTGCTTTGGATTATTTGTGCTTGGGTAATGGTTATCTGGAGCGACGACGTTCGGTGTTGGGTGGTACTCGGATACTGGTACCGCCGCTTGCGAAGTACATGCGGGCGGGGCCGGATGGCAGGTTTTACCAGGTGCAGGGGTTCAGGAATGAGCATGCGTTTGAAGCGGGGAGCGTGTTTCATCTGCGTGAGGCGGATTTGCATCAGGAGATATATGGGTTGCCGAAGCGGATCAGTGCTTTGCGGTCGGCGTTGCTCAATGAGTCCGCGACCCTGTTCAGGCGCAAATACTACGAGAACGGCAGTCATGCCGGCTTCATTTTGTATATGACCGATGCCGCGCAGACCGAGACCGACATCGATGCACTGCGTAAAGCGCTCAAGGATTCGAAGGGGCCGGGGAATTTTCGCAACCTGTTTGTTTACTCGCCGACCGGAAAAAAGGACGGAATTCAGCTGATTCCTGTCAGTGAGGTGGCGGCAAAGGACGAGTTCAACTCGATCAAGAATCAGACGCGAGATGACGTGCTGGCGAGTTTGCGGATTCCTCCGCAGTTGATGGGGATCGTGCCACAGAACGCAGGTGGGTTTGGGTCGGTTAGGGAAGCTGCGCAGATCTGGTCTATGAACGAACTGGAGCCTATTCAGACTCGACTTCAACAAGTAAATGACTGGGCGGGGGAGGAAGTCGTCAGATTCAAAGATCTACTACTGAGGCCTGAAAAAGCAAGATCTATAAAGTGATAGGTGGGCCAAGTACTTTTGGTTATGTGGTTGTACCTGGCTCGGCGAGTTATTGTTTTTTGTTGTATGAGCTAGTTATTGCAACTCCTCTTGTTGCTGCGTTATTAAGTTGAATGAAAGTTGGTTCGGTTTCTTCGGTTTCTTCGGTTTCGTTGTTTTCGCACTCATCAAGTAACATTTGCGTGAGCGGAAGGCCATATGCTTGTGCAATGGGAATAAATGAGGTAAGGGTTTGCAGTATTGCTTTTGAATGGTCATCGCCGTCAGCGTGGTCTTTTATATATTTGAATGTATTGGGGTGGTGGCCAATTGGTGAGGTGGTCGAGCGAGTTAAGCACATTGGAATTCCGTGCCTTCTAATGTAGTTTATTATATATTCAATATCTAAGAAGGGAATTGTTCTCCAAACGTTAAGTAGCTTGATTTTCAAATGAAACTCAAGAGGCCACCCAGCAAGCTTTTGAAGTGCCCTTTGCGCCTCCACTATTCCCATAAGCACGTTATAAACATAATTTAGATCGACGATATGAGGCTCTTGAATATTTGCTTTTTTTAAGGCATCTATAAAAATACCTGAATACTCGTAACCAAAAAGCCGGGCTTCGATTTGATCGAGAGAACCTTTACTCCAGCTTAGAGGTATTATTATATCGCCTGTAAGATCAGGATTAACGTTCCAAGTCATGCCGTGATTAGATGGGTCGTTGTTTTCGCATTGCCTTGCTGTGAGCCCACCAGCTCGCGAGTAAATTGTGTCGAAAGGTAGGCAGATTGTGCGCCCTGTTTTAGCACCAAGAATTTCTCTTGCGTTTTCAATGTCGATACGGAAATCTGATCTTGGTAGATGCCATAGATTTGGTTTTATCATTATCCTTAAAAAGGGTGTGTTAATTTCCGTGTCGGAAAATTCTGGGTCTTCATCATGCCATTTTTTATACGAATTAATAGTGTCTTTTGAGCGTTGATATAGTCTGTCAACCATATGCCGGTCAGTCTCAGGTATGGGCTCTGAGCCATCTGCAATTCTGCGATATATATATCCGCTGCTGTGTATGTGCGGCGCTTCCGCGCTTTGCGGAATAGCGATACATATAATGGCGCGACCTGCTTCAATATTAAGTTGGGCGCATGGCCCATAAAAGACTTTTGATTCAAAATGGCACGAAGGATTTATAAGATTAGCAACAGCTTGCCTAATTCTTTGGAGCACAGTGTCTACTTCAGTAGAATCAATCCCTAAAAATTCTCCGGCTACTGAGTTTTCTTTTGATTCCTCCTTTATCCCATAAAAAAGCCAACCTCCGTAGCTATTCGCGAACGCTGAAACGGATTTAGCAATGGATTGAGATTTGGGAATGGCTTGTTTGTATTCTACATACCAGCCTTCGTTGACCTCCTTTAACGCTACTAGGTCATCAGTCTGCAGATGGGAAAAACTTTTATCGAAAGGGGTGTAGTGATTCACGCTAAATTACTCCGTGATTTGTTGATTGGCTTCCAGCGCATCCAGTACTGAGTTTAAAGCGGTTTTCATTTTTTCGAGCTGAGATACCAACTGTTCTCGAAATAAATCGATGTCGACAGTCAAACCAAGGTCGCGCCTGATTTCAATAATTACGGGTATTTGCATCTCGGCTATTACACGGATTTCAGGAATTAACTCTCTGCAAAAATCAAAGTGAAGGTAGTTCTGCGTACTCCATGCTTTGTTGCGAGCATCTGCATAGATTTTTGCTTGAGAGGACTGAAAATCAAATGACCTAATCAGTGCTGCCATATTTTCCTGAGTGGCATTGCAGTTTTCATTGAGGCGTGTCATTTCGGCGAGTATTCTATTTACTTCGTTTTGCGCTTGGTTATAGTGTTCATCATTGATTTTTATTTCGATTAGGCAATCTTGGATTGGTATAGTTTTACCGATGAGTTTTATTGTTAGCTCGCCGTATGCGCCTGTTAATTCGTTTACAAGTAGGGCGGTTTTTGGTTCTGCTATGAGTTGCAGTTTTGCGGAAGAAGCGAAGAAGTCTTGAAGTTTTTCAGTATTGTTAGTGTCGCTGAAATCAGCTTTAGGTAACGAGCCTAAATAACTGAAAGCTTTCGTCATTTCCTCTGCAGATCGTAGGTAAACTTCCCGTCTTAAGGTAGAGATTCTTTCTTTCTGTTTTTCCAATGAGTCGTGTTCAAGCTGGATTTTTAGTCTGTTGGTGTTGCTTCTGTTTGATGCAAACACTCCCCCCAGGGTTAAAGTTGCTGCGATAACACCGGACCAGATCACGTTTGGGACTGAATGAACTAAATCAATTAACCACATATTGATTTCAACTCGAGTGTGCATATTGATAAATTTGTTTTGTGTAAATGGTCATGTCTAGCGGTCACGATTGTATCCGGCTATTTATTGTGTTGTATGAACAATTTTGGTTGGTTTATTCCTGAGTTATATGGGTTGTCATTCATTGAATTGTCCATTTTTAAATATCGATTCCGGTATGTTTCTCTAATTGCTTCTTGGCAAATCCCTTAGCGAGATTCCCCAGCAGTTCTAATGTGAATCCTCCAGCCTTCAATGCACCCTCTTTAGTCATGGCCCATATTTTTTCGTCCCTTACCGAATCGGCGAAGTCGTGTCCTTTTGGCGAAAGTCCGGAAATTATATAAAGGCCACCAGCGTTCCGGGGGATTTCGAATATGTGACTGCTTATTGCTAGTTGTAGGTGGTACTCCACCTGGGCTGGTGTATACCCATCGATTACTAATTCAGTATTGAAGTCTTCAAAAGAAAGTAAATCGTTCGGTCCTTGGTGGTCACTCTCAATTTGTAAAACTATCAATCTGATGAGATCCATATCTCTTCGCACGTGCTTGCTCCTGATGCCTGTTACGACTGGTAGGTGGGCACAATGCCACTGCCACGCAGACACTATACCTCTGGTACCTATCGAATGTGCTCGCTCAAGTTAGCGAGATTTCCCGTCAGGTCTTCGTTGGCGCGCGCCGTCGTCCCCCCACCTCGCCTGCGGGCTAAATAGGGCGCTTTTTCTGCACACCCCGCAGTTGCTGTCGCGCGGGCCTGGCCGGGCCTGCTCTGGCATTGATAGGGGTGAAAAAGCCTGCGAATCCCTGCGAGGGTAGGCCATTTTGGAGATGGTTGCTGGGGCGCAGTTTGGGGCGATTCTGAGAGGTGGCTCGGGAAAAGGGTTAGTTTTTAGAAAGCGCGAGGGAGGCGTTCTGAAGGCCCCGTATTTGCTGGGGTTTATCGTTAGGTTTGAGGTTGGTAAATCGTAACATGTTGACTTGTAAGAGATTTATATAAGTAGTTTTTAACGATTATAAAGGTTAGGAAATTACCTCTCATAACCCTAAAGCTAACCCATGTCATCGACCGCAAAGCCGTGAACGATAAGGCTTTCAGGGCGATTAGCAAAAAAATTAACCTTCCTAACCTGTTTCCCGTGGGTCAACATGAAAAGCCGAAAGCAACTAGGGGGTGGGTGCTGGCAAAGGTCCATCAGATGTTGTGCATGCACGCTGCCGCACAAACACTCCAAGAATCCAGTAACTGTCACCAGTCCTACGCAACGTCATCTTGATAGCGATGGAAGCCTTGAAAATAGTGGGGCTGGTGAAGGGAATCAAACCCACGTTATCAGCTTGGGAAGTTGCTAACGAGGTGGCAGTACAATTGAATCTAATTATTTTGAAAGCGTACATCTGTCTTGGAGGTTCGGCATAATACGCGTTGTTAGTTGTTCTGGCTGCTTTCTAAAAATTCTTGAACCAGAACTCCAAATTCTAACTGGTAGTCCAAGAGATTCATTGTAGTGATGGTGTTGGATTCGTAGTTGATTAAAAAGTAAATGGGATTAAAAAAGTCTTTCATTGGCAGATTTTGTGCGAGTAGTATTTTGTGTGATCCGGTTCCGTATAGTCGGGCATTGAAGTATATGTCGAACCGACTGTTGTCGGTAGGTACACCGATTAGCATTACACAGTGACAATGTTTAGGTGGGTTACCGAATAAATCAGTTAAGGACTTTTTGTCCTCTTCTCCAAATGAAGAGAATGGTAATTTTGGGTTGCCTGTCAATATCGAGCTTTTTATATCTTCGAATTTAGGGTTGGATATAAATTGCGCGCCAAACTGGTGGGCTAGGAAATTAATTCCTATTTTAGCAAGTGCTCGTTCCGTTTCGTTGATGTCAATTGCCATTTCTATCTGAATTACTGGTTGGTCAATTGAGCTTGGAGTTGCATCGTCTTGCTTATTCTGTAAAGAAGGAAGCGTTCTTCTCATGCTTCTTAACAAGCGAGCATTATTGATACTCGAGTTGTTTCTCAGAACCAGTTGTCCGGCAAGTCTTTGGAAGAAGCGTGGTGATATATTTGTTTTGCTGTCGGATGCTTCAAGCCATACTCCTAAAGCCGGTGGCTTCTGAAAGGTCGTACTGGAGAGTTGTTTGTATTCATCATCTCTCCATTCGTATGTTTCTACTACATAACTTACCCGGTCGGATCTTATTTTTGTGATTAGATCAATGGTAGGCGCTTCCAACACCTCAGATAAGGCTATGTACATTTTTTTAAGGTGTGGTAGGTCTTGGGCGGTATAAAGTATTTGTTCTCCGTCGATTATGCACTGAGCTAACAGTGTCTCGCTACCATCGTTATCATAATCTGCTTCAAGTAAGCGTCCGTCAGTATCGATTATGAAGTGGCTTTTTGTCTCGATAGTAGGTTTGGTCGTTCGCGCGCCTCGATCTCTCGTATTTGTTTGTAGGAACTGTCTCCCGAGCCCTGTGGGTGACCGCCTCATGAGTGATAGTTCTAATTTTGAAAATATTCCGGTGTTGCAGTTTTTGCAGACAAGGTCGACGAGAAGGTAGTTTTTATCGTCACCACCCATTCCCGCAGGAAACACGTGCTCGTCAGAGAAAGGGCCAGTGCTTGGGCAATAGATGCATTTCATTTTATTGGTCTTATCCATGTGTCAAACAACTCCTGCGTATTGAGTGCTAAGTCTAAATTGTTAGTTTTTATTCAGGGATTCGTAATTTTCTATGTGGTTTGTAAGTTTGGTGTTGATGGAGTCAAGCAGTTGTTCTATTTCTTCGGTCAATAGCTTCATGCTTTCGGCGTCGCCGCCCATGTCCAAAGTTCGTGCTTCCCAGTCGCGATGCCATTCATATCGAGATTGCAGGTGATTGGTGAAATCTTGCGTAAAGTCGACTTTTTCTTTTCTTGCTTGATCCGTAAGTGTTTGAAAAACGTTCATGGCACGTGCGTGGACCGCAGCAGTTTTGGTGTTGTTATTATTTATCATTGTTACGAGGCCTTTCACTCGCATGTAAATTCGTACAATTTCTTCTGATATTTCGATGGGGGCATTTGCGAGGTGTGCGGGTGCTGAGTCATATATAGGGAAAAGGTTGCTGCCTAAAGGAAAAATAATTAGGTAGGGTTGCCCTGGTTGAAGTTTTTTTAGATCTACTGCGTATTCCGACTCATAGATATCCCATCCTACCTTAAGTTCTGTTTTGATAAGTTTCAATGTGTTGATGAGGAGGTTTTGTTCTTCTTGTTCTTTTCTGCTTGTTTCTAGTTCGTAAGTATCTTTGGTTTGGTTTATTTGCAGTGCTGTCTGGTGGGTTGAGTGGAAGCTTGCCACAATGACTGTTAGTGGTAGGGAGGTTGATAGAAGGGCGAGTGGTAAAGTGCTTGTAGATAAAAAGGTTGCAAGACCATCCGCAGTTAATGAGATGGAGTACCCCTGCCATGCTATATATCCGAAGGCAATGAAATACAGTATCGGAATAATAATGCAGAGCCAAAACAACTTTTGATGTAGTAGGCCTTTTCTAGGGTTGAGTGTAAGGGTGTTCGTTGCTTTAGTTATAAAGGTGTCGCTTTTGTCTAATAGTAAAAATGCGCAGATTGGCAACGCTGTCGGCAAAATCAAAATTAAAGCAAGTTGTAGTATCGCCATGTCGGTTCCGATCGATAGATAGGGAGGGGTTGTTCGTATCAAATGTTTGGTCCTGCCCATGGCGGCTACTCAGAGGTAGCTGCTCGGCGTATGACAACCTTCGGCTAACCGATATCTAGTTTCTTGAGGCGAGCCAGCCCCTGGTTGATGAACCCCGCATTTTCACCTATCGCACTCCAGTGCTCCGCGAACATTTCCTCCCGCTTCGGATGCGCCACGGGTTTCTACCCACAATGTCAGCTCCCTTATGGCTGCTTCTAGGGCCAGCTGATTGTGATAGATCCTTTCCAGCACTACTGCAAGTGAATACTCGCTAGCCACGGTTACCGGCTCCTTTTGATAAAAATTTAAGCATAGCAGTGACAGTGCTCGGGATTGGAACCGAAACCGGTTGCTAAATTTTCGCTACAGGGAATGGGACGGACGGTAAGGCATATGGGTAGAGAAGAGAACTGGTACGGAAGTGGTACGGAAATTTTTATGATGCCTTAAGGGCCTTTGTTTTCAGGATAGAGAGGATAAGTACGACCAATCCATCATCCGAGCAACAGAAAAACGGCGGGACAATGGCGCAGGTGCAGCGGTGATTGGGAGCATGGGGAGATCTGGAATCGGTAAGGCTGGGAGGTGGTGGAGTTTATCAGGATTGCGGCTGTGAGGTTCGGGCGAGTCCTGCTTCCATGCCCTGTAGCAGCGAGGTGGATTACGCAAGACAGTCATAAAACAGGCTGCTAGCATCCGCCTACCGAGTTTTTCAAGGAACGGATTCCATGTTTAAAAAATCGCCCAATTCACGCCCAGATCTCATCAACTTCAACTCCATCGTCGCCGCCGCGCAACGAATAGCTGGTTCAGTGATCCGCACCCCAACTGTTTCGAGCCCTCGTCTGACTGAAAAGACCCAACGGCCCGTCTTCCTCAAGCTTGAAAACTTGCAAGTTGGCGGATCGTTCAAAGCCCGCGGCGTAATCAATAAATTCTCGGCCTCCACTGAAGATGTAAGCAGCGCAAAATTCGTTGCGGTCAGTGGCGGTAATTTTGGCATTGCCATCGGCGAGGCCGCGAAGCGCTTCGGTGCTGACGTGACGGTCATTGTCCCGAAGAGTGCGCCGTCGTCGTCGATTGACCGGATTCGTGCCTCTGGCAGTTCGGTCATTGTGGAAAGCGATGTTTACGCTGCGTTTGCCAGGGCGAAAGCGCTGGAGGAAGAGGGGTATGGGGTCATTGATGATTGCAGCGATACGCTGATCGCTGAAGGCCACGGAACGCTTGCCCTTGAGTTTATTGCGGACTGCCCTGCACTCACTGACGTCTTCGTTGCTGTCGGTGGCGGGGCGATGCTGGCGGGGGTGGCGACGGCGTTGAAGGCGATCAAACCCGACATCCGGATCTGGGGCGTCGAGACCGTCGGGGCGAGTTCCATGTACCAGGCGTTGCAGGCCGGAAAGCCGGTTGACGTCGAGATCAGTTCAATCATCTCAACGCTGGGCGTGCCCGTTATCGACGAGCTGATGCTGGCCCACGCTCAACACTATGTAGAAGACATGGTGATCGTGTCTGATCAGGAGGCGATCGAGGGCATGCTTGCCTTCGGAGAGGAGGCGGGACTCTGGGTAGAGCTCGCGACGGGGGCGCTTATTCCTGCGGTACTTGCTACCGCACCTGAGCTTCCTGATAACGCTGTCATCGGCCTTGTGGTGTGCGGCGGGAATATATCGCATCAAGAGATGGGGAAATGGGCGGACGCTCCGCGAATGTCCTGATAGTGCGAAAGCGGCCCTCCTGCTTTGGGAGGGCGCTGATTTAGCGATTGCTTCGCAATCGGACGCAGGCTTCGCCAGCGGCTACAGGTGACGCGTTGTTAGTTAGGGGCGGGCGCTGCCAGCCACTGTCCCAATACTTTCTGATAATTCCCGGTGACCTTGGCCAGGTGCAGCCATTGATCGACGTATAGCTTCCAGGTCATGTCATCGCGAGGCAGCAAGTAGGCCTTTTCGCCGTACTGCATGAATTGAGTCGGATTTACCGCGCACAACCCAGGCTTGAGTTTTTGCTGGAACAACGCTTCCGACGCATCGGTAATCATCACGTCTGCTTTCTTGTCGAGCAGCTCCTGAAAGATGGTCACGTTGTCGTGCAACCGCAGCTGCGCCTTGGGCAGGAACGCATGAACAAACGCTTCATTGGTACCGCCCGCCGGTTCAACTAAACGCACCGTTGGCTGGTTGATCTGCTCGACTGTCTGGTACAGCGACTGATCTTCGCAGCGCACCAAGGGGATTTTGCCGTCGACATCAAGCGTGGTGCTGAAGAAGGCTTTCTTCTGACGTTCCAGAGTGACGGAAATGCCGCCCATGCCGATGTCGCATTTGCCCGCGATCAGGTCGGGCATCAGGGTTTTCCAGGTGGTTGGCACCCATTCGACCTTTACGCCCAGGCTATCGGCCAGTGAGCGGGCCATGGCAATGTCGATGCCGGAGTATTCGCCGTCTTCAGCTTTGTAGGTATAGGGTTTGTAGTCGCCGGTCGTGCAGACGCGCAGCTGGCCCTGCTGCAGAACGCTGTCCAAATGAGAGGGGTCTTCCTGGGCCTGCGCGCCCATCGACAGGGCGAGCAGGCTACCGAGTAGCATCGTGCTTTTAAGGTTTTTCATTATTTTTGGGCTTATTTGATGGTTCGGGTGAACCGATCAAACCATCAAAGCAGAGCAGAATCCAGCATTGAACCATGCCCTTTGGGGAAGGGCGAAAAGTTCACGCGTAACCTATTTGCGATGGGTGGTTTTCCCTGCCGAGGCCACAGTGGCGCCGCTGCAATTAATATAAGAAGAAGATTTCAGCCAGCGTTGATCCGGGTAATACGAAAACAGCAGCTGCCCATCTTTCATCGAATCAATCAGTCGGCGGGCAACCGCAGGTCGCACGGCCGGACAACCCAGGCTTCTGCCGATCCGGCCGTTGGCACGGGCCAGCACCGGGCTGACGTAGGGCGCGCCGTGGATGACGATGGCGCGGTCAAAGGCGTTGTCATTGAAGCCGGGCTCCAGGCCTTCCATGCGCAGTGAATAGCCATTTTGGCCGACATAACTCGCCTGGGTGCGATACAACCCCAGACTGGTGGCGAAGCTTTCATTTTGATTGGAGAAGTTCACGGCCATGTTCTCGCCGCTGTTTCGGCCGTGGGCAACCAGTTCATGAAAAAGCAATTTGCGCTTTTTCAGATCGAACACCCACAGGCGTTGTTCGGTCGAAGGCAGTGAGTAATCGATCACGGCCAGACGCTGGGCAGGAATTGCGCCCTGGACTTGTGAGCATTGTGAAGCACGTACGGCGAGGTTTATAACAGTGGCGTTGGCATCGGGAGCGGCTTTGACGAGAGCGGCTGCAAGTGAATCGGCGTACGCTGCCGGTACTGAAAGGGATGTCAGCAGCAGGGCCGTGAATAACGAACGAATGCGGTCTCGCGCCATATAGATGTCTCATCGTGATAGTTTCGAGTCTAGCTGTTTGCGGGAAGCTAGCCGTTTAATTCGGGAGATTAAGGATTATCCATGGTGCAATTAACAAGGTTATTCGTCATAAGCCGCGTGTTTTTTATGGTCTTTCTGATCAGCGGTTCTGCGCTTGCAGAAAATTCGTCGATTGAGCCGACAATTGCTCCGAACATCCTTAGGGGTGCAGCCGTCGACGACAACGTCGGCCAAGCGATTCAAGCGAAGCTTTCTCCACTTACCACCGCCTTTCCGCCATTGCTGACTTCGTCGCGTTACAAGCGAGTCGATATCAGTCGCATGGTGCTGGATTTCTATTCCCATCGCGGTTACCGCGCGGCCTGGACAAACGAAAAGGACGTCGCGCAGTTGTTCACCAGCCTGCACGCCACTCAGGTTGAAGGGTTGAACCCGGCGGATTTTCACATTGATGAGCTGGCCAGGTCCCAGCCGTTGATGCAGGCCGAAACATCGACACCCGAGCAACGTGCCGCGTTTGATATTGCCGCGACCCACACGTTCCTGACTGCGCTGCTGCAGTTGCGTCGGGGCAAGGTCGACCCGTCTCGACTGGATATTCACTGGAATTTCGACCCCGCGGATGTTGACCCGCGTGAAGACGTGAACAAGTTTTTCATCGCACTCGATGAGCATGATGTGGCCAGGGCCTTTGCCCAGGCGCCGCCTCAAGAGGCCGTTTACGTAGGCTTGCGTGAAGGCTTGGCGCAGTTGCGCAAGGTGCGCGAGATCGGAGGCTGGCCGAAAGTCGCCGAAGGTCAATCGCTCAAGCCAGGTATGGATCTACCTGCCGTCGCGCAGTTGCGTGCGCGGCTGGTGGCCGGCGGTTTTCTTGATCCGCGCCTGGCGCGGGGAACCCAGTACGATGCCGCCGTCACTGCGGCGGTGAAGAAGTATCAGACCGATCAATACCTTGGCGCCGATGGCGTGGCAGGGGCAACGACCCTGGCGGCGCTGAACGTGCCCGTCGACGCGCGTATCGATCAGGTGCGAGTGAACATGGAGCGTGCGCGTTGGCTGCTGTACAAGCTGCAAGGTACGTTCGTGATTGTCGATATCGCCGGGTACAAAGTGGCGATGTACCGTGACGGCAAACCGATCTGGCGATCCCGGGTGCAGGTCGGTAAACCGTTTCGCAATACCCCGGTGTTTCAGGCCGAGATCACTTATGTGACGTTCAACCCGACCTGGACGGTGCCGCCGACGATTCTCAAGGAAGATGTGATACCGAAGATCCAGAAGAATCCAGGTTACCTCGCCGCGAACCGTATTCGAGTGATCGACCGGCAGGGCGCGGAGCTTGATCCGTCGAGCGTTGACTGGAGCAACCCGCGTGGCATCAGCCTGCGCCAGGACGCCGGTCCGGACAGCTCGTTGGGTCAGGTGGTCATCCGGTTCCCCAATGACTACGCGATTTATCTTCACGACACGCCCCATCGCGAGTTGTTCTCCAAAACCGTGCGCGCCACCAGTTCGGGCTGCATCCGCGTAGAGAACCCGTTGCAACTGGTCGAGCTGCTGTTTAACGACCCGGTACATTGGGACAGTGCCGGTATTCGGAAACAGTTGGCCAATGGCAAGACGCAAAACATCAAGCTGCCGGTCAAAGTGCCGGTGTTGTTGGCGTACTGGACGGTGGACCTGAGTAAGGACGGACGGGTGACCTTCAAACCGGATGTCTACGACTACGATTCGGCGGTCCTGCGGGGTTTGAATCTGCCGTCGAAGTTACCCATTCTGGATTTGCTGCGGGCAGGAGCTCCCGCCGTGGTGATCAACCCGAAACAATAGGGGGCTGAATATGGATGTTGTGCAAGAAGCCAGGGAACTGCTCAAAAGTCCGCGACAGGTGCGTGACCTGGAGGAGTGCCGCAATATTGAAAGTGGTGCGGTTTTTATCATCGCCTCGGGTGCATCGGCCAAAGACTTTCCCCTGGCGAAGTATGCCGACGTGCCGATGATCACAATGAACGGCGCGATTTCTTTGTTCATTGGCTCTGGCGTCAAACCGTACTTTTACATCTGCTCGGATGACGCTTTCTACAGGGAGCAGCCCCGTCTGAGTGGGGAAGCGATGCGGCTTAGTCAGCGTGTGGCCGTTCCACAAAACCACATGCATTACGAGGCACTTGATCCTGCGGGCCAGTTGTATCTATTGACCCGTGCGCCGAAACTTTCCTGGTTCGATCTGATGTGTCGGCGCGACGAGGAGCTGATCAGAAGTCGAAAGTTAGGGGCAGGCCGCAATAGAAGCCTGGGGTTCAGCAAGAACCTCAAACGCGGTTTTTTTGATGCCCGCACCGTGGCCTATCTGGCGTTGCAAATTGCCTATCACGTGGGATTTACCAAAGTGTTTTTGGTGGGAGTCGATCTCGATCAGTCGGCGAATCGTTTTTATGAAACGCCGGGCTCGTTCGTGTCACCTTGTACGCTGGACGAGCATTTTCATACCCGTATCCTGCCGTCGTTCAAGATTTTGTCGAAGTACGTCATGAATAAAGACTTTCAGGTCTACAACCTGTCCAGGTCCTCAAGGATTCCCGCCGAACTGGTTTCCCGAGTGACGTTTGAGGACGTCGACAGGATGATTGCTGGTTAACCCCCCTGATGAAACCAAATCTGTAGCAGCTGGCGAAGCCTGCGTCCGGCTGCTACATAAAGCGGTTCAAGGTCGTCGGCTGCTATGCGTAGTGCGAGGCGATGCCTCTAAAGGACAATTGTCTCGTCACTAAGGCGTAGACTACGCTCACAAAAAACAAGGGCTTTGGGTCGGTGCCCACGCCTTGCCCTCTCAGGATGAGCTTTTGCCAATTCCCCTTCACGATCCGCTTCACACCCCCGGTGGTACGTTGAAACGATTACCGCTGCGTAAGGCCGCGGTATTGTTTATTGCGGCGGTCTGCCTGTGTCTTTGTGGCCTGTTGTACCTGCAACTGGAGCAGTCACGCCGCCATGACCTGATTGAAGCGCAGGTGGCATCGTCCAACCTGACCCGTGCCATGGCGCAGCAGGCCGAAGACACCTTTATGAAGGCCGACCTGGTACTGAGCAGCCTTGCCGACTGGATTCAGGCCGACGGTTACGGTGCTGCGCAGTTACCACGCCTACGCAAAACCTTCGCGCGGCGAGTGCTGGCGCTGGATCAACTGCACGGCATCTTTCTGTTCGACAAGCAGGGGCAGTGGGTGGTGACCTCGTTTGACGACCTGCCTCGCGGTGCGGGTGTGGCAGACCGTGAGTATTTCAAATTTCACCAGCAGAACGTTTCATCCGTGGCTCACATCGGTCCGGCTATCCGCAGCAAGAAAAACGGAGAGTGGATCATTCCGGTGTCCAAGCGGGTGAACGACCGAAACGGCAAGTTTCAGGGCGTCTTGATGGCCGGGATCAAGATGTCTTACTTCGACCAATTCTTCAAAAGCTTCAGCATTGATGACAACGGTTCGATGTTCTTGGCGCTGACCGATGGAACCTTGCTGGCTCGACGACCGTTTGTGGAGGCGCAGATCGGTACGTCATTGGCCCAGGGGGAAATTTTTCAGACATTGCTGCCCAAAGCATCCACCGGCAACGCCATGATCGGCTCTGTAGTAGACGGCATTGTGCGGTTGTATGGCTACCGTCAGCTGGACGCGTACCCGCTGGTCGTGTCCGCCGCGTCCTCCGAGGATGCGATTCTCAAGCACTGGTACGACACAGCGTTTCAATCCATCGTAATTGTCGCGTTGGTGTTGCTCGGTGTGGGGCTGTTCGGTTGGGTGTTCATTCAGCAGGTGCGCAATGGCGAAAGAATCGAGGCTGATTTGCGTGAGGCTCAGGAAGCGCTGGAGTTGATCGCGACCCATGACAGTCTCACCGGATTGGCCAATCGACGGCTGTTCGAGCGGGCGATGGACATCGAGTTCGGACGTGGGGCCCGCCAGGCGAGTTCATTGAGTCTGATCATGCTCGATATCGATTTCTTCAAGCGTTACAACGATACCTACGGGCACGTGGCCGGTGATCACTGCCTGGCTGAAGTGGCCCGGGCGATAAAGGGTTGCTGCCATCGCAAGGCCGATCTGGCAGTGCGTTACGGCGGGGAGGAGTTCGCGGTGTTGCTGCCGGACACGGACATTCGGGGCGCGATGGTGATTGCCGAACAAATACGCCGCAGTGTCATCGACAAGAACATCAGCCACACGGGTTCGCCCACAGGCAATCTGACGGTTAGCCTGGGGTGCTATTCATTCGTGCCAACAGGGCGCGACAGTCTCGAAGTGTTCGTCGAGCGCGCAGACGCGGCGTTGTATCAGGCCAAACATTCAGGTCGCAATCGCGCTGCGGCGCTGTCGATGGAAGGCGGCGCCGACGCGCTGATGCGGTCTGATCGTTGAGATGAGCGAGCGGGCGAACAAAGCAGCCGACAGTTGATTATCGACTGCCTTTACGCGTTCAGCTGCCAGTCCCACCCCCCGCGCCACCTGTGCCTCCGCCGGCCGCGCCGGTACCTCCGCCTGCGCCAGAACCGCTTGTGCCGCCGTTGGAGTTAACGCCTGAGCCGCTTGATGAACTCGATCCACTGCTGCTGCCCGAAGTGCTGCCCGGTGCAGGTGCGCCCTTGGTGTTGTTGGGCGACATCGTCGAGCCACCGGTCGAACCTGATTGGGTACCGGTTGCATCAGCGCCATCGCCGGAGGCTGCATAAGTGGCGAAAGAAGCCGCGGACAACAAGCCTGCCAGTATCAGGGAAGAGATTTTGAGATTGATCATGGTACGTCTCCAAAAGTGAGTCGTTACCTGAAATTGGTGTCACGGACCGCGTAATTGGTGCCTTTTGGATGACGAGTGGTCGACAACGCCAAGCGCGCTTCATCCAGCCAGTTCAATACCGGGACGCAACCACCCAAACGCGCAGGTGTCACACGCTAGACACCTCGCTATCAGGAGCGTTGGCCCGTGAAAAAACTACGAATCGCCACCTTCAACGTCAACGGCATGCGTGCCCGACTGCCCAATCTGCTCGCCTGGCTGGAGCGCGAGAAGCCGGATATTGCTTGCTTGCAGGAGCTTAAATCGGTCGACAGTGCCTTTCCCGCCGCCGAGCTTGAGGCTGCCGGCTATGGCGCGATCTGGCAGGGCCAGTCGTCGTGGAACGGGGTGGCGATTCTGGCGCGGGATGCGCAACCGCTGGAGAGTCGGCGCGGTTTGCCGGGCGATGACAGTGATACGCACAGCCGGTACCTGGAAGCCGCCGTACACGGCGTTCTGGTGGGTTGCCTGTACCTGCCCAATGGCAACCCTCAACCGGGACCGAAGTTCGATTACAAACTGGCCTGGTTCGAGCGGCTGATCGCCTACGCCAAGGACTTGCAGGCCAGTGACCATCCGGTGGTGCTGGCAGGCGATTACAACGTGGTGCCAACCGATCTGGACATCTACAACCCGCGCTCCTGGCTCAAGGATGCGCTGCTGCAACCGGAAAGTCGTGAGTGTTATCAGCGCCTGCTCGATCAAGGCTGGACCGACTCCCTGCGTCGTCTGTACCCGGAAGATCGGCTCTATACGTTCTGGGACTACTTTCGCCAGCACTGGCAGAAAAATTCCGGCCTGCGCATCGACCATCTGCTGCTTAACCCCGCCTTGAGCCCTTATCTGGAGGAGGCGGGCGTGGATGCCTGGGTGCGCAACGAACCCCATGCGAGCGACCATGCCCCTACGTGGATCAGGTTGGGCTCGCGCAAGCGCCGTTGAAGTTTTCTCGCAGGGCTATTGGCTAAATCAATTGTCGGTCCGATGAGCTTTTGGCCTATACCTGTGGCCCATCGGTGGAGCGATCCGCGGCCACTTCAAAAGGACTGAACAATGAGCGAGCCACGCCTGACACATCTCGCGCAGTACCTGCAACGACTCGGTTTCGATACCCCTCCGGCACCCACGCTGGAAACACTGCGCCTACTTCAACTGCGCCATACCGGCGCGTTTGCGTTCGAAAACCTTTCGACCCTGGCCGGCGAGCCGGTATTGATCGATTTGCCGTCGATCGAGCGCAAAGTGCTGCACGAAAGGCGGGGCGGTTACTGCTACGAACTCAACTGTCTGTTCCTGGCCTTGCTGCAAACGTTGGGCTTCGATGCGCGGGGCATCAGCGGTCGAGTGGTGATGGGGCAACCCGAAGGCGCGTGGACCGCCCGCACGCATCGTCTGAGTCTGGTAAGCCTGGAAGGCGTGCGCTACATCACTGATGTCGGCTTCGGTGGCATGGTCCCCACCGCGCCACTGCTGCTCGATTCACTTGCCGAACAGCTCACGCCGCATGAGCCGTATCGCATCGAGCCGCATGCCGATGGCTACACGCTTCGCGCTAACGTCGCGGGTGATTGGCGCGCGATGTACATCTTCGATCTGCAACGACAGGACGACATCGATTACGTCGTCGGCAACTGGTATGTCTCGACCCATCCTGAATCGTCTTTCACCAGGCAATTGATGGTGGCGCGCACGGGGGATGGGTGGCGACGCACGCTCAACAACGGCAGTTTCGCCATTCACCGGATGGGCGCTGAAAGTGAGCGGCATCAGGTGGCGAATGTGGATGAGTTGATTGATCTGCTGAAGACGGAATTCGGCATTCAAGTGCCGGCGCATGCGCGGTTGCGGCAAGTGTTGGAGCGGTTGATTCAGGGCGTATGAATACCTGCAGGACAGATTGAAAAGGGCAGCGCTGCCAAGTCTGCCCTTGGTTGCCCATTACCGGCATCGGACTCAAGGCTTCATCACCCGATGGATTTCGTTGAGTGCCTCTGTCAGTTTTTTCTCTAGATTTTGCAGTTCAACGGTCGTTATTCCTTCGTTGATATGCGGCGCATTGCCAACAGCGGTGTGTTGATCGGCACCGACCGTTTTGCCTTTCTCGTTGAGCAAGGCCTGGCGCAAGGTATTTAAGCGAGGGGCGTCCGTGCCAACGGTCGCTAAGAGTGATGAAGATTAGCGGGGGAGGGAGGCGGGGCAGGCTGGATGTGTTTCAAGGATTTTTCCGGGGGAAAAGTCAACGCAGGCAGAGGCAAATGGACATATGTCCATTATCTGACTGATGAGTTGTATACAACTCTATAGACATTTGTCCTGAGTCTTGCATACAGTGTGCGCAGAATAAAAACCAGGGAACCCCCCAACCATGAAAACGCCCCATGTTTCACACCAACGGCCCGAGGATGAAAATCTTGGAGTCGGCGCAAATATGGCTTATGGCCTGCAACACGTTCTGACCATGTACGGCGGTATCGTCGCAGTGCCATTGATTATCGGCCAGGCGGCCGGGCTTTCGCCGGCGGACATCGGTTTGTTGATTGCTGCTTCATTGTTTGCAGGGGGGCTGGCGACGTTACTCCAGACCCTTGGTTTACCGTTTTTCGGTTGTCAGTTGCCGCTGGTACAGGGCGTGTCCTTCTCTGGCGTTGCGACCATGGTGGCGATTGTCAGCAGTGGCGGGGAGGGTGGTTTCCAGTCGATTCTCGGGGCGGTCATTGCCGCGTCGTTGATCGGGTTGCTGATCACGCCGGTGTTCTCGCGCATCACGAAGTTTTTCCCGCCGCTGGTGACGGGCATCGTGATCACCACCATCGGCCTGACGCTGATGCCGGTGGCCGCACGCTGGGCGATGGGCGGCAATAGCCATTCCGCTGATTTCGGCAGCATGGCGAACATTGGCCTGGCGGCGGTGACCCTGGTGCTGGTGCTGCTGTTGAGCAAGATCGGCAGCGCAACCATCTCCCGGCTGTCGATTCTGCTGGCGATGGTGATCGGTACCATTCTCGCGGTGTTCCTCGGCATGGCGGACTTCTCGAACGTGGCCCAGGGGCCGATGTTCGGCTTCCCGACACCGTTCCACTTCGGCATGCCAACCTTCCACTTCGCCGCGATTCTGTCGATGTGCATCGTGGTGATGGTGACGCTGGTGGAAACCTCCGCCGACATTCTGGCCGTCGGTGAAATCATCGACACCAAAGTGGATTCCAAGCGCCTGGGTAATGGTCTGCGTGCCGACATGCTGTCGAGCATGATCGCGCCGATCTTCGGCTCCTTCACCCAAAGTGCCTTCGCCCAGAACGTCGGGCTGGTGGCGGTGACCGGGATCAAGAGCCGCTTTGTGGTGGCCACCGGTGGTTTGTTCCTGGTGGTCCTGGGTCTGCTGCCGTTCATGGGACGGGTGATCGCCGCGGTGCCGACTTCGGTGCTTGGTGGTGCCGGTATCGTGCTGTTCGGTACGGTGGCGGCCAGCGGTATCCGTACCCTGTCGAAGGTCGACTATCGCAACAACGTCAACCTGATCATCGTTGCCACTTCCATCGGCTTTGGCATGATCCCTATCGCCGCACCCAACTTCTACGATCATTTCCCAAGCTGGTTCGCGACCATTTTCCATTCGGGCATCAGTTCGTCGGCGATCATGGCGATCGTGCTTAACCTGGCGTTCAACCACCTCACCGCCGGCAACTCCGATCAGCAATCGGTGTTTGCAGCAGGGACTGAGCGTGTTCTGCGTTATCAGGATCTGGCAGCGTTGCGCGAAGGGGATTACTTCAGCGAAGGCAAGTTGCATGACTGCGACGGCAAGGAAATCCCGGTGATCGAGGTGGATCACGGGCACGGAGAACCGCGGCCGGCGCATGCGAAAAGCAGTGAACATGTCTGACGTTCGCAGCGAATGAAAAAGGCCGATCTGTTGCATGACAGATCGGCCTTTTTTCTTACCCGGTCGTTATTGCTCGCTTTGCGTCCAGCGCCCCATCAACGTGTTGGACGGCCGCTGTTCATCCAGCAACTTCCTCGCCGTTTCCACCCCGGCCACCGGCAGCCCCTCAGGGTTCAACAAGCCAATCTGCACCAGCACACTGGCTTGGTCCCAGTAGATGTGCTCGTGATACAGCTTGTCCCCGCGAAACTTGATCACCCCCAGCATCGGAATCTCGACGTACTTGCCGGTCGGTGCCACGTTGGGCAGCATCCAGTCGATTTCGGTGCTGTGGGTAAAGCACATGATGAATTCATCAACGATCTGCAGTGCTCCGATGGTGCGGGAGATCGGGATGAGCTTCATGTCCGGCGGGTTGCCGTGGACAAAATGGTGCTGGTAGAAGCGGCTGAGTTCCTTGGCTCCGACACCACCGGTCATGGTCGGAATATGGTTGACGTAGGGTTCGGCGACCATGGTTGCCATGGTGGCGGGCACGTCGCGGGTGTCGAACTCATGGCGGATGTGTTCTTCCCACAGGGCGGACAGGTTGAAGTGCGGGCCGATCTCGCGCTTGAGTGCGGCGATGCTGCGTTCATGGGCCATCAGCGAGGCGGACTTGTCGAAGTGCGCGCTGCCGGCCCGGGCGAAGGCGTGGTCGACGCCTGGGTATACGTAGATTTCGGTTTTGTCGTTGCCACCGAGGTGCTCGCTGATCCGGGCGCGTGCGCTGGCGTCGCAGTAGCCATCGTTTTCGGCAAAATGCAGTACCAGGCGGCCCTTGAGGTTTTCCGACTCGTGCAGCAGGTGTTCGATGCCCATGCCGTAGTAGCCGACGGCGCAGGCCACATCGGTTCGCGTGGCGGTGAGCCAGGCCAGTTTGCCGCCCATGCAGAACCCGACATAACCCAGGCCCGTGCCTTCGACTTCAGGCAATGCACGCAGGGCGGTGAAGCAGGCGTCGATGTCACCGACGGCCTTGTCCATGTCCAGGCGCTGAAACAGATCAATGGCGACGGCAAAGTCCGCTTCGGTGTAGCCCAGGTCAACGCCCGGCTGAAGGCGCCAGAACAGGTCCGGCACCAGCGCCACATAACCTTCCTCGGCATAGAAATCGGCTACTGCGCGCATGTTGGCGTTGACCCCGAAAATCTCCTGGCCGATCACCACGCCGGGGCCCTTGCCGCTGGCGGGCAGGGCCAGGTAAGCGCCGAACGTGGCGCTGCTGTCCGTTGCTTGGATCTCAATCATCTTGCCCATGTCATCTACCCCATTCGGTTATCAGGTTTTATTGGCTGTCACGGTGTTGCTGGAACCACACCCGCGGCGACACGCCACGGTCTGGCCCGAGAATCGAAAAGCCGCCGTCTACTGGCACATCGACACCGGTCATCCAGCTTGCACCGGCGCTGCACAGAAAAGCCACCACGCTGCCGATCTCATGGCCACGGCCGATGCGCCCGAGCGGGTGAAAAGGTGCCCCGACCCGATCCGCCAGGTCCGGGTCGTTGTCGCTGAAGTCGGCGACGCTGGGCGACCAGGTCCAGGCCGGGGATACGCTCAGCACCCGGATGTGCTCCGGGGCCAGGGTCATGGCCAGGTTCTTCGTCAGTTGCAGAATGCCGGCCTTGGAGGCGGGGTACAGCGCGCGCCCGGCCGCGCCGAATTTGCCGCCGGTGCTGCCCATGTTGATGACCACGCCACCGGCGGGCAGATGCACGGCGGCTTTCTGGGTAAAGATGGCCGCCGACACCAGATTGACGTTCAGGGTTTTCAGCCATTGTGCGCGGTCCGAGGCCAGTCCCTGATCGGCGTACAGGCACGCGTTGTTGACCAGTATGTCGAGCCTGCCGAAGCGCTCCAGCGTGGCTGCGATGCAGGCGTCGATGTCTTCGTCACGCTCCACGTCGCAGGCTGAAAACGCGCAGTCCATTGTTTGCGCCAATGCCTGGCCAGCGTCGGCGTTGCGCCCCACCAGCATCACTCGGGCGCCCTCGGCTAACAGTTGCCGTGCGATATCCAGTCCCAGCCCCTGAGTACTGCCGGTGACAATCGCAACTTTGCCTTCGAGCATCATGACCATTCCTCCAGTGCTTGCGTGACGGGGCTGATACGGGCTATCACCGCCATGCTCGCCAGCGAGGCCGCATGCATGCCGCTGTCTGCGCTGGCGCAGGCATCTGCCGCCACCGTCACCTCGAATCCGCAATCCACCGCATGGCGCACCGTGCTTTCCACCACGGAATGGGTCGCCACGCCAGCAATCAGCAGGTGCGAAGGATTGAACTGGCGCACCACGGTTTCCAGCGCCGAGCCAAAAAAAGCGTTGATCCGGTGATGGGTGATGACCAACTCATTGCGGCTGTCCAGCGGCGCCAGGGCGCTGAAAAACTCCGCGCCCCAACTGCCTTCCCGGACCGCGCCGAGGCTGGCGACCGTGCGCAGGATCGGCGCGTTCTGGATCAGGTCGCCGTAGTCCGCACGGAACGCCACGCGCACGTGGACGATGGGCCAGCCCTTGGCGCGTGCGCCGGCGAGCAGTCGGCCGGCCGCTTCGAGCAGCGCAGCACGCGCGCGGTCATCGGCGCCCAGCCCGACCCGAATCTTGCCCTCGGGGTGCAATACGTCGTTCTGATAGTGCAGGGCGATCACCACCGGCGCGTTCATCACACGAACACCTCAAGATTGGCGAACACATCGTTGCAGTTGATCAGGTCCACACGTTTGAGCTGGATCTGCCAGCCACCACCGTCCTGGGCGGCCAATTTGTAGGTGTAGCGACCGGCGAGCTGGCGCTGTTCCAGACGCCATTCGCTGTACTGGAAGCTCGCGCTGATCACCAGCAGACCCTCGGCGTCGAGCCCCTCGACCATCACATTGCCGACCAGGTGCGCGGTTTGGGTCTGCGGTTGCTGGGACCAGTTGCGAGCGTTCTCCACCCGCCGAATCCGCACCTCGCGCAGCATGCGGTTTTCCCAGAACAGCGAGATATGATCGAACGGGTTGGCCTGCTCGTGCTTGTGCGGCACCCAGTACATACCGGTGTCGGTGAACAGCTTGTCCCACTCCCAGAAACGCCGCTCATCCAGCAGCCGCGCCTCCCGGTAAAGAAATTGTTCGAGCTGGCGCAGGGTCTCGACGGGCACATGGGCGGGGGTCAAGTGGCGGGTGTCGACGTCGATTCGGCGGTCAAGCAGCATGGGTGCTCTCCTTGGCGATCAGGGTGGCGGTCATGAACTGTTTCCAGGCGGCGAACTGGTTGCGCATCGGCAGTTCGCTGGTGCCGTTGGTGGACACCGCGCCGTCGTCCAGCGGCTGATCGGTACCGACGTAGCGGTGCATGCTGATCCACTCGCCACCGCGGGTCATGTTGCCTTCCTGGCAGCGCGCATAAACCTCAACATCGTCGGGCATCACGTTGGAGGAGGGCGAGTTGATGACGTTGGCGTAGGTCAGCGCGCGATCGAACACGGCCTCCGGCGCACCTTTGCAGCGGAAGGTCTGGATCTCGACCATGGTCTGGTCGACGGCGATCGGGCGGATCACCCGGAACTGCATGAACACCGTGTGCGGCGAGCCGCTGCCGTAGATCACCGTGTTGTGGCGGTTCATGCCCAGGATTTCCTTGGCACGCTGTTCGCCGTAGGCCTGGCTCAGGCATTCGAAATGAGCGCGGGAGACCTCGTCGCGCTCGGCGGCGGCCGGGTCGAAGATGGCTTCCATGTAGCCGTGGCCGTTGTGGTAAGCGCGCAGCTCGAGCTTTTCCCAGAAGTCATAGGGCTCGCCGTTGCCGTCCATGATCAGCAGCTCGAAGGGCATTTCACCGATGGCTTCGGCTTCGCCACGCGCAGCGTCAACCGACGATTCGTGGGTCACGCGAGCGTGCATGGTGTCGTGCAGGTTCTCGTAGAACACCTTCCAGTTCGAGCGTTGCTTGACGCGGAAAATGCCGCCCGCCACTTCGACTTCACCGACCGGTGAGCGGTCGCACAGGTTGTCGATGGAGGTGATGACGCCGCCCAGAAATGCTTTCAGGTCCGGTCCGAATGCTGCCTGGCTGGCAAACACAAACCCGCGATAGGTGTCGACGCGGGCCACACTGGCCATGGAGAAATCCGGATGTTTGGGGTCGTAGCAGGTGCCTTCGAAACCGCTCTTGAGCGGCGCCGACAGATGCTGGCCGTCGAGCTTGAAGGTCCAGGCGTGGTACGGGCAGCGGAAGAATTTGCCGACACTGCCGTCACCGTCGGCCACCAGTTTCGCGCCCTTGTGCGGGCAGCGGTTGTACAGCACGCTGACTTGCTGATTGGCGCCGCGCACCATGATGACATCCTGATCACCGATGCGCGTGGTGTGGTAGTCGCCGGGGTTCTTGACCTGGCTTTCGTGGCCGACGTAGATCCAGGCGTTGCCGTAGATGCGCTCCATTTCCAGCTTGAACAGGGTCGGGTCGGTGTAGACGCTTTTGTGAACGCTGTCCTCGCGGATCAAGGCAGCGATTTGCTCATTGGTCGGTATCACGGGATGTCCTCGGCTTGTCACAGATCGAGCACCAGCAGCGCGCTGCTGGCACGGGAGACACAGGTACAGAAACTGCCGCTGGCGCGGTCGCGCGCCGACAGGCAGATGTCGCGGTGATCGGGCTGACCGTCGATGACCTGGGCGACACACACGCCACAGTCACCTCGCCGGCAATCGAACATCGGGTCCAAGCCAGCCGCGAGCATGGCGTCCAGCACGCTTTGCCCGGCGGCGACTTGCAGGCTCACGCCGCTCTCGCGCAGGTGCACCTCAAAACCGTGATCACCGGCCATTTCCAGGGCGCCGCTGAACAGTTCGTAATGCAGGTGATCTTCGGCCCAACCCTGTTCGCGAGCGCAGGCCAGCACGCTGTTGAGCAGGGCGGTCGGGCCGCAGATGTAGAGGTGCAGGCCCGGTCTTGGCGAGGCCAGGATTTCGGCGGCCGGGAAGCGCTTTTGCGGGTCGCCGCCGCTGATCCAGCAGTGGTGGTCCAGGCAGGCGCGGGCCTCTGGCAGATACGCCATCTGCGCTTCATCACGACCGGCGTAGTGCAGGGTGAACGGCTTGCCCGCTGTTTGTAGCGATCTGGCCATGCTCAACATGGGCGTGATGCCGATGCCACCGGCGATCAGCAGGGCGTGTTCGGTGTTTTCACACAGCGGGAAGTGGTTGCGTGGTGCGTCGGCCAGCAGCTCATCGCCGACCTTGAGCGAGTGCACCCAGCGCGATCCCCCTGTGCTCGTCTCTTCGAGCTGGACGGCGATTTCGTAGTGCTCGCCGTCAGGCAGGTTGACCAGGGAATAGGCACGGCGTTGAGCGCGATGGCCAGGGACATGCAACTCAAGGTGCGCCCCGGCGGTGAAGCCCGGCAGTCTCTGCGCGTTGCTGGATACCAGTAACATGCGGCGGATTCTGGGGGTCAAGGACTCGATCTGTTGGACCCTGAGCGAGAGGCTGGACATACGCAATTCCTGTCTGAATTCGTAGCCACTGTATGAAGCTTGAGGGGGTCAAAAAAGCCGCAAACGGCAAACCGGTAGCCACTTCTGGCGAGAGTGATTACGAAGCCGATCGCTCAAGCCGCACCGCAACCTGTAGCAGCTGGCGAAGCCTGCGTTCGGCTGCGAAGCAGTCGCTGGGTCAGGCAGTGCGGTGCATCAAGTAAACCGGGTTTTCAGTATTCACGACTGCTTCGCAGCCGAACGCAGGCTTCGCCAGCTGCTACACGGATCGCGTGTTGGCTTCAGGGATCGGCATCAACGCAATCGGATTAACGCTTCAAATAGGCGAGCAGGGCGCGCAACTGTTCGCCATCCGCCCGGGCCAGGTCGTCCAGCACTGCAAAGTGATGACGCCCCGCAAGCTCGACAAGGCTCACGGCCTGCCCGGCCTCGTGACAGGCACTGGCGTAGTCGCGTGAGTGCCGGATCAGTTCCGGTAATTCATCGGCGCCCACGGTCAGCAATAACGGCGCGCCATCGCCGATCAGCCGCTGGGGGCTGTAGCGCTGGATGTCTTCTGCGCTCAGGTGCAGCTTGTCGTTCAGCCAGCAGTGACTGATGGGGTCCAGTTCCATCAGGCCGCTGATGGGCATGGCCAGGGTCACCAGCGGGTGCTGGCGATACAGCGCGGTCAGATGCCCGCCCGCCGAGTGTCCGCACAGCACCACCTGCTGACCGATGTTCAAGGCTTCGCGATGCTTCAGCAGATAGTCCAGTGCCTTGCCGATTTGCCCGACGATGGTGCCCATGCTCGCCTCGGGCGCCAGGGTGTACTCCAGCAATCCGACATTGAACCCGGCTTCGATCAGGCCTTCGGCGACGAAGGCATAGTCGTCCTTGTCCGAGGCCTGCCAGTAACCGCCATGAATGAACAGCAGCGTCGGCGCCCCGGCATCCGCCTGGGCATACCAGTCGAAACGCTCGCGCAGCGCCTCGCCATATGGCACGTCTCGTTGCCAGGCATGGCGTGCGTAGGTCTCGGCGCTGCACTGGCGAAAACGCTGCATGATCTGTGGAAAATCACCCACGGCGGCGACGTTGTTGTAGGCCTGATCGAGGTTCATGGCGACTCACACTCCCAGGTAGCGTTGCGACAGTTCCGGTTGTGCCGCCAGTTCCAGCGGTGTGCCATCCCAGACCTGGCGTCCCTTTTCGATAATGTGATGACGGTCGACCACCCGCGCCATTTCCTTGAGGTTCTTGTCGATCACCAGAATCGTCTCGCCCTCGGCCTTGAGCGTGGCCAGGCAATGCCAGATCTGCTCGCGAATGATCGGTGCCAGGCCTTCAGTGGCTTCGTCGAGAATCAGCAGGCTGGGGTTGGTCAGCAGTGCGCGACCGACCACCAGCATCTGCTGCTCGCCGCCCGACAGGGTGCGTGACAGCTGGTCCTGGCGCTCCAGCAAACGCGGGAACAGTTCATACACCCGCGCCAGGTCCCACTTGCCCCGCGTGGCGGTGGCCAGCAGGTTTTCCCGCACGCTCAAGGTGCCGAAGGCGCGGCGGCCCTCCGGCACCAGCCCGAGGCCCGCCTTGGCGATGCGAAAGGGCGCTGCACCGCGCATTTCCGTGCCGTTGATGCGGATGCTGCCGGCACTGGGCTTGAGCAATCCCATGATCGATTTGACCGTGGTGGTCTTGCCCATGCCGTTGCGGCCGATCAGCGATACCACCTGGCCTTGCTCGATGCTCAGGTGCATGTCGAACAGCACCTGGCTCAAGCCATAGCCCGCTTTCAAACCTTGAACTTCAAGCATGTTCTTCTCCCAGGTAAGCGGCCCGCACTTGCGGATCGTTGCGCACTTGCTCGACGCTGCCGGTCAGCACCGTCTGGCCGTACACCAACACCGTAATGCGGTCGGCGAGGGCGAATACCGCGTCCATGTCGTGTTCAACCAGCAGGATTGCGTAGCGGCCCTTGAGGCTTTGCAGCAGCTCGGTCATGCGCGCGGATTCGTCGGCACCCATCCCGGCCATCGGCTCATCGAGCAACAGCACCGACGCTTCCTGTGCCAGCGCCAAGGCGATCTCCAATTGCCGCCGTTCGCCATGGGACAGCTCGTGGACCGGGTCTTGCGCGCGAGGGCCCAGGCCCACCTGCTGCAAATAGCCCAGCGCCGGTTCCAGCAGGCGGGTGTCGCGGCTCAACGGACGCCACATGCCGAACGCCTTGCCTTCGCGGGCGGCGATGGCCAGGGCGATGTTCTCCAGCAGCGTAAACTCGGTGTACAGCTGACTCACCTGGAAAGCCCGTGCCAGACCCAGGCGGGGCCGTTGCCAGGCCGGCACGCGAGTGATGTCCTTGCCGTTGAGGTGGACCTGGCCTTGGTCGGGGAAAATCTCCCCGGCGATCTGCGCGATCAGCGTGGATTTACCGGCGCCGTTAGGACCGATGATGGCGTGCAATTCGCCCTTGGCCAGTTCAAGGCTGGCGCCGTTGGTGGCTTTCACCGCACCGAAGGATTTGTACAGATCACGAATCGACAGTTGCGAGCTCATGGGCGTGCCTCCACGGCGACGTTCGGTTTGACGGCCACCACCTTCGGTTTGCGCTGCAACACGCTCAGCAGCAATCCGTAAACGCCTTTCTTGCCGAACAGCACCACCAGCAGCAACAGGGGACCGAAGATCAACATCCAGTGTTCGGTCCATTGGCTCAGTACCTGTTCCAGGCCCAGGTAGGTGGCCGCGCCCAGCAGTGGGCCGATCAGGGTCCCGACGCCGCCGAGGATCACCATCGCCATCAGCTCGCCGGACTTGTGCCAGGCGCCCATGTCGGGGCTGACGAACAGTGCGTAGTTGGCCCACAGAATCCCTGCCAGACCACCGCCGGTGCCGGCAATCACAAACGCCGTCAGGCGATAGCGCAAGGGTTTGAAGCCCAGGCTGACGCTGCGCCGCTCGCTCTGCTTGAGCCCGCGCAGCACGTAACCGAAACGCGAATTGACCAGCCGCCGGCATAGCAGCAACCAGCCGGCCAGCAGCGCTACGCACAGGTAATAGAAGTGGTTGGGGTCACCCAGGTCCAGTGTGCCGAGGGTATTGCGCTGGTTGAGCAGAATGCCGTCGTCGCCGCCGTACAGCGACAGCGAGCCGAGCACGAAATAGAGCATCTGGCCGAACGCCAGGGTGATCATGATGAACTGCACACCGCTGGTGCGCAGCGACAGGTAACCCACCAGCAGCGAGAGCAGCGCACAGACCAGCAGGGCCAGCGGCCACACCACCAGCGCGCTGTTGCTGCCTTGCCAGCCCCACAGCGGCATGCCTTGCGAGGTGTGAAAGGCCACGATGCCGACGATGTATCCGCCCAGGCTGAAGAACGCGGCATGGCCGAAGCTGACCATGGCGCCGTAACCGATCAGCAGGTCCAGGCTGACAGCCGCCATGCCGTAGATCGCCAGGCGGGTGAAAAAGCTGACCAGATAAGGTTCGTGTAACCAGTGGGCCAGCAGCGGCATGCAGGCGAAGGTCGCCAGGCACGCAAGATCGATGATGAGACGGGGTGACATAGCGTTCTCCTCAGGCGCGGGCCGGCAGCAGGCCGCGCGGACGCACCAGCAGCACCAGGGCCATGACGATGTAGGCGCTGGCGGAAATCAGCCCGGCGCTCAGGGTGCTGCTGGTGTCGCTGGGCAGCAGTTGGTCCAGCAACGGCGGAATGTAGGCACGGCCCAGGCTGTCGACCATGCCGATCAGCAAGGCGCCCACCAGCGCACCGCGCACCGAGCCGACGCCACCGACGACGATGACCACAAAGGTGGTGATCAGGATCTTCTCGCCCATGCCGATCTCCACCGACAGCAACGGTGCCGCCATGAATCCGGCCAGCCCGCACAGCACGCAGCCAAAGACAAACACCAGGGTGTACAGCCGGGCGATGTTGACGCCCAGTGCACCGACCATTTCATGGTCGTCGGCACCGGCGCGAATCAGCATGCCCAGGCGCGTGTGGTTGATCAGCAGCCACATGCCGATCGCCACGAGCAGCCCGGCGGCGATGAACAGCAGCCGGCTGACCGGGTACATCAACCCCGGCAGCACTTCGACAAAGCTTGAATACCATTCAGGCGTGGGCATTGCCGGCGGGCTGCGGCCGAAGATCAGGGTCAGCAGTTCGTTGCTGAAGAACACCACGGCCAGGGTCGCCAGCACCTGATCCAGGTGATCGCGTTGGTAGAGGCGGCGCATGATCGAGGTTTCGATCAGCACGCCGTAGCAGGCCGAGCCGATCAGCGCCGCCAGGCCACCCAGCCAGAACGAACCGGTGGCCATGGCGGTGTAGGCGGCGCAGAAGGCGCCCACCATGTAAAAGGCACCATGGGCGAGATTGATCACGCCCATGATGCCGAAAATCAGGGTCAGGCCGGAGGCCAGCAGAAACAGCAAAGCGCTGTATTGCAGGCCGTTGAGAATCTGTTCGAGCAATAACATGACTGCGTTCCTCATGAAAACGCCCCGCGGGTGTTCTGCGGGGCGAGGACGGGGCTCAGAGACCGGTCAGATCGAGCATTGAGCGGCGTAGCTGTCGACGTGGCGGGTCGCCAGGGTCTTGATCGGCACTTCGATCAGCTTGCCGTCAGCGCCGGTCTGCACTTGCAACAGGTACCAGTCGATGACCGGGTGCCGGTTCTGGGCGAAGCTGAAGTCACCGCGAATGGAGTCGAACTTGACGTTCTTCATCGCCGCGCGAAAGGCCGGTTGGTCTTTCAAATTGCCCTGGGAGGCTTTCAGGGCGGCGCCGATCAGCCGTGCCGTGTCGTAGGTTTGAGCGGCATACACCGTAGGGACGCGCTTGTACTTCTCGGTGAACGCCTTGATGAAGGCCTGGTTGGCCGGGTTGTCCGATTGCGGGTTCCACAAGGTCACAACGTTGGTGCCCTTGGCCACGTCGCCGACAGCGGCGAGCATGCGTTCATCCATGGAGAACACTGGTACGACCATCGGAACCTGTGCCGACAGGCCCGAGCCGCCGTATTGCTTGGCGAAGTTGATACCGCCGCCGCCCGGGTGAAACTGGAAGATTGCGTCCGGCGCCAGTGAACGCACGCGTGCCAGTTCTACCGAAAAGTCGAGCTGATTGAGCTTGGTGTAGATCTCGGTCACTTCGCCCTTGTAGGTGCGCTTGAAGCCGGCGAGCGCGTCACGGCCACCCTGATAGTTAGGCGCCAGAATCACCATTTTCTTGTAGCCCAGCTCGTTGGCGGCGACACCGGCCATTTCGTGCGGGGTATCGTTCTGGTAGGAGCCGACGAAGTAGTTGGCCATGCACTTTTCGCCGGCAAGGGTCGAAGGCGCGGTGTTGTTGCTGACGTAGAACGCGTCCTTGGTGGTGGTGTTGATCACGGCCGCCAGTACGTTGGAAAAAATCACTCCGGTGTACAACGAGATGCCGTCCAGGCTCATACGGTCGGCGATCTGCTTGGCCTTGGCCGGTTGCAGGCCATCGTCTTCCACAATGAGTTGCACCGGCACGCCGCCGAGCTTGCCGTCTTCCTGATCGATCGCCAGCTGGAAGCCGTCGCGCGAGTCTTCGCCGAGGTAACCGGCGGGGGTGGAGAGGGTGGTGATGAAGCCGATTCGGACAGGCTCCACGGCCTGCGCAGCCGTCGCGGCGCAGAGGGAAGTTGCCAGACATGCACGCAATACCAGGTTTTTCATGAGGCGGCCTATGAAGTAGGTCGTGCCAACGCACGGTAGATGTCGATGAGGGCAGTGATGCAGTGTTCGGTCGGGCCGATTAATTGTTGTTATGGGGTGCGGTGTCAGCTGTTGCTCTCGGTGAACTTCTCCAGGTAAAGGCGGCTTTGATCCAGGCCGTGTTGCTGGCGCCAGTCCTTGATCGACTCGACCATTGGCGGCGGGCCGCACAGGTACAGGTCGAACGGCTGGTCGCGCAGTTCAGCCAGTTCGAGGTGTTCGGCGATGTAACCGGTCTTGCCCGGCCAGTCGGGGTTGGGATTGCTGACCACTGGCGTAAAACGAAACCCTGGAATCCGTGCGGCATAGGCCTCGATGCGCGAGACCTCGCACAGGTCCGCGGCTTCGCGCACGCCGTAGTACAGGTGCACCGGGTGGCCGCAGCCTTGCCGGTCGGCAATCTGTTCGAGCATGCCGAGGAAGGCCGACAGCCCGGTGCCGCCGGCGACCATCACCAGTGGGCGGTCGATATGGCGCAAGTAGAAGGCACCCAGGGGCGCCTCCATGTGGATCACGTCACCGACCTGGCAGCGATCGCGCACGTAGTCCGTCATCACGCCGCTGGGCAGCAGCCGAATAAGAAACTGCAGGTGGCTGCTGCCCGGCGCGCAGGCAAAGGAATACGAACGCCGATGCTCGGTGCCCGGTACTTGCAGGCGGGCGTACTGGCCCGGCAAGTAGTCCAGCGCTGCGCCCGCTGCACCGACCTCCACGTGCACGATGGCGGTGGTCGGAGAGACCTGCCGCACCTCGCTGACAGTGCCTTGCAAGCTGCTCGGGCCGTTGCTGCCGCAGAGGCTGGAATCGAAATCGAAATAGAAGGCAGCGTCCGACTGCACACGCGTCTGGCAGGTCAGCACCTTGCGTTCGGCCAGGTCGCTGGCCGACAAGGCTTCATCGTCCACGTAGTCCTGGGTGTACTGCCCGGATTCACAGCGGCCCTGGCAGGTCGCGCAAACCCCTTCACGGCAGTCCAACGGAATCTTGATCCCGCTGCGCAGGGCCGCGTCGAGCAGGATTTCATTGTTCTGCACGTTGCAGAAGAGCGTTTTGCCGTCGGCGAAATTGAAGGCGACCTTGTGCGTCATAAGCGTTAATCCGCAGGGTTCAAAGATGGTAGAAATCGAGCACGGAGTTGATCGTGTCGTTGAGCAGCACCACGTGTTTGCGGGCGATTTTCCAGCTCTCGCCGTCGGGGCGCAGGCGGTACGTGGCGCGGCCGAAGAATTGCTCGGCGGTTTGCATGCGGTAGTACAGGGTGCTCCAGTTGACGCGCACCTCCAGCTCATCGTCCTGCAGCGGCGCAATGCGCACGTTGCTGATCAGGTGCAGGGTGCGCGGCATCGGGATGGTCGACGCGGCCTTGCCGGTGCGAATGCGGAACACCCGGTCTTCCAGGCCGCCCCGGTTGGGGTAATAAATCAGCGACATGCCTTTTTTCGGGTCGGTGGTGTAGACGTGCTCCGAATCCCATTGCGGCAGGTGGAATTCGCTGTCGTCGCTGAACATGTCCAGGTAGGTGTCCCAGTCCTGGGCATCACAGGCTTCGGCGTTGCGGTAAAGAAATTGCTCGACGCGGTATTGCAGTTGCGAATTCATGTTCACACCTCACGCAGTTTCAACGGTTGTTGTTCGGCCGCCTTGCGCGCCAGGCCTTCGAGCAAAAAGCGCTGCCAGTTGGCGTGCTGATTGACGTACAGGCCTTCATGGGTGAATTCGGTGCCGGTCAGTGCCGGAGCGATGCCAATGGTCTCGCTGTTGCGGGTGGCGCCTTCGACCCACTTGCCGTGGCCACGGGAAATGTCGCTCCAGCGTTCCAGGCGGGCCTGGAAGCCGCGCTGGGCTTCACGGAATTCCACCAGGTCATCGGGTGTGCCCATGCCGGACACGTTGAAGAAGTCTTCGAACTGACGGATGCGGTTTTCCCGATCCGCATCTGACTCGCCGACCACGCCCAGGCAGAAGCTGTTGATCTCGGTCTTGTTCCAGGCCAGCGGGCGGATGATCCGCAACTGCGAGCTGATCTGGTCGAGGAAGAACATGCTCGGGTAGACGTTCAGGTTGCGCAGGCGATGCATCATCCACTCGGCCTTGCCCTGGCCGTGTTCCTTGACCAGGCGCGGCATGATGCTGGCGTAGCCCGGGCGCACGGCCGGGTTGGGCATGTCGCTGAACAGCAAGCTGTGGCCGTTGTGAAACGCGAACCAGCCGTCGTCGGTTTCCTTGTCGCCGGCACCCAGCTTGCTGTAGTCAAGGGTGTCGCTGGCGGTGAGGCCTTTTTCGGCGTTGACCTGCTGGCGGTGCTGCACGGTGGCCACGTAGTTGTAGTGCACGGTGCTGACGTGATAACCGTCCAGGCCGTTCTCGTTCTGCAGTTTCCAGTTGCCTTCGTAGGTGTAGGCCGACTTGCCCGGCAGGACTTCGAGCTGACCGGTCGGCGACTGCGCGACCATCATGTCGAAGAAGACTTTGGCGTCACCGAGGAAGTCTTCGAGGGTGTCGGTGCCTTCCACGTTGAGACTGACGAACACAAAGCCGTTGTAGCTTTCGATACGAGCCTTTTTCAGACCACGGGTGGCCTTGTCGAAATCTTCGGGGTATTCGCCAGGCGCCTTGACCTTTACCAGTCGGCCGTCGCTTTTGTAGCACCAGGCGTGGAAGGGGCAGGTGAAGGTTGACTGGTTACCCTTGCCAACGCGGGTGAGGGTGGTGCCGCGGTGCTGGCAGGCATTGATCAGGGCGTTGAGACGACCTTCACCGTCGCGGGTGATGATCAGCGGCTGGCGCCCGGCACGCAGGGTCATGAAGTCGTGATTATTGGCGATCTCGCTTTCGTGGCAGGCGTAGATCCAGTTCTTCTCGAATATCAGTTCCATTTCCAGATCGAACAATTCCGGGTCGGTAAACATATCGCGGGCAATACGATAAACACCGTCTTGCGGACGGAAGTCCAGGCAACTTTCTATGTAACTTTTCCACTGTTCGACACTTCGTGCAGTTGTCATATCCCGGTCCTCGGCCAATGGGCTAATTCATGGGTTCATTTAATGACGTGGTGGCGAGCACGGTCTATCCGGTTATTAGTGGAAACCCATCCGCAAAATAAGCTTTATTTTTGGTTGATAGCGCATTAGCCCAGTAAATACGGGCTTTTGTCGCGGCTGGCGGCTGAGCAATCGGCTAATTGTCTTTCAGTAACGGGATAGCCGTTGACGAACTTATTGCGGCTTAATTTCAATCGAAGCACCACCAGAGTGTCTCGCTGCAGGTCACTGGAAACTGCCATTGCTCATGGCCTTGGGTTCTGTGCCAGAAGGGCCTTCTATTAATGTTTGTTCTATACGCGGCAGGGGGAATAAATAATATGTTGGATAAGACGTGGCTCATACGGGGCGTTCAAACAGTTGGCTTGTTGACGCCATTATTGACACAGGCGGATGTGGTCAGTGACAGCAAGCTGACGCTGGGGACCCGTAACTTTTACATCGATCGGGATTACAAAGAGGACAACCCGCCGCATTCACGGGTGGGCAGCTGGACCCAGGGTTTCGACCTGCGTTTCGCTTCCGGCTATACCGAAGGCCCGGTGCAGTTCGGCCTCGATGCAGAGGCGCAGTATGCCTATCGTCTGGACGGCGGTGGCGGGCGCGGTGATGACTCCATCATCCCCTACAGCCAAAGCCGTCAGGAGCAGGCCGATGACTATGGTCGTGGTGGTGTGACGCTTAAAATGCGCTACTCGAAAACCGAGCTGAAAGTCGGTGAGTTGCGGCCGTTTCTGCCCGTGGTAATCATTGACGACTCGCGCCAACTGGTCACGACCTATCGCGGTGCCTTGCTCGAGTCCAAGGAGGTCGACCGTCTGACATTGACCGCCGGACGGCTGACGGAGATCGGGGCGCGTAACTCTTCCAACTACGAAAAGCTGTACCTGCAGACCGGCTCCGGCGTGCGCCACGGCAGCGATGGCCTTAACCTCGCCGGCGCCAGCTATGCCTTCACCCCGTCGTTGACCGGCACCTACTTCTACGCACAACTGGAAGACATCTACCAACAGCACTACCTGGGTATCACTCATCTGGCAGACCTGGGTGACGGTTATGGGCTGAAGACCGACCTGCGTTACTTCAACAACAACGAAGATGGCGACGCCCTCTACGGCGACATCGACAACCGCTCCTACGGCGCCATGACCTCGCTGAAAAAGGGCGGGCATCGATTTGGCGTGGGTTACCAGCGCATGCTTGGCGACAGCAACTTCCCGACCTTGGGCGGCTATGTCCCGCAGCCGTTTCTGGTGAACTGGTCGCGGGTCGCGTTCATCAAGCCCAACGAAAAATCCTGGCAATTGCGTTATGACTACGACTTTGCCGCCCTCGGCGTCCCGGGCCTGACCTTCATGACCCGTTACTTCAAGGGTACGTCGGTGGACCGCGGCGGCGACCTCAGCCAGGCAGCAGAGCAGGAACGCAACCTGGTGCTGTCGTATGTGGTGCAAAGCGGTCCGCTCAAAGGCGTCGGTGTGGAGGCCGGCAACGTCGTCGCCAAATTCAGCCACGGTAATGACTGGGTGGAGAACCGCCTGATCACCACTTACACCTGGAAATTTTGGTAACGTCCTGCCCTCAAATCGAGCGCGGTTGGGCGCTGAAGTGACGCCTTGGGTAGCGCATTACCCGGGGCGTCGACCCTGATCGGCACCGTTGCTGTGCGCGTCAACGCCGCACGATGCGCTCGATATCCAGATAGTGTCCGATTACTAGCCTGAAAATGCGGATATCGCCTGTTCGCACCGGCTGGGCATAGCCCTTGCTAATCCATTGAGAATACGCGCCGAAGAGCGTGTCGATGTTCATTGCCGTGGGTGTACTGAAATGACCGAACCAAACGTTGCCCAGTTTCGAGATATCCGTATAGACCGCTATGACCTGGCCGGCGCCCGAGCATGGATGGCCGGCATTTGCGGGCCGCACGAATTGCAGACCTCTCAACCGAACCGGATTCAGTTTCACCACAAGGCCAATGTGTTCAAGTCCATGTCGACGACCTTGGGCCGGATGGAGTACGGCACCGACGTGACCATTGGCGTCGAGGATGTCGAACACCTCAATTGCTACAGCCTCAGCCTGCCCATTCGCGGCGAGCAGGAGCTGATCAAGGACGGCCGCCGGTTGTACTCCAGTCAGGACCAGGGCCTGATCGTGACGCCTCACGAAACCCAGTCACTGAGCATGGCCGGCGATTGCCACAAAATCTCCGTGGTGATCACCCGCATGGCTATGCGTCAGACCCTCGAAGGCATGCTGCAGCGTCCGCTGGAAACGCCGCTGAAATTCGAACCTGTGATGGATGCGGTCAACGGCGCCTCAGCCTCCTGGTGGCGGCTGGCCCGTCACTACATTGATGAGCTGGAGCGCGGCCACGACCTGTTCAACCAGGTGTATTTCACCCGCGATATCGAAAGCGCGCTGATCAAGGGCCTCATCCTTTCTCAGCCCAACAACTACAGTGCCGAGTTGCGTGAGCAGCTGGGCGCCAAGTTGCCGTACTACCTGGTCCGCGCCAAGGATTTCATTGAAAGCAACGCCCGCGAAGACATGCACCTGGAAGACATCGAGGCGGCGGCAGGTGTGTCACGTTTCAAACTGTTCGAAGGCTTTCGCAAACACTTCGGCGTCTCGCCCATGGCTTACCTGAAAAAGTTTCGCCTCGGCGCCGTGCGCCAGGAAATCCTTGAAGACGCCTCGGTGCGCAATATTTCCGTGATCGCGATGTGCTGGGGATTTTCGCACCTGGGGCGGTTCGCCAGCGAATACCGCAAGCTGTTCAACGAAACGCCCAGCAAAACCCTGCAACGCAGCGAAGCCCGTCGCAACCGGTCGCTTTGAAATGACGACTTTTCACGCGGCCACCGCCAACAGCGTCGGCCTGAACTTGTCGCTGATGTGCCGCGAGCCGGTCTTCACCAGCCGCTCGGCGCAGGAAACCCAGCGGTTGATGGGGCAAGCGCTGGTGGAACATGAGCTGGATTGGCCGCGAGGCGGTGTCGATACGGCGTTCTATCGCGGCAAGGTCGCCAGCTGCGAACTGTATGCGCTGCGCTACGGCGGCCAGGTTGAAATCCGCCCGCAGCCTTTCGAAGATTTCGTGTTGGTGCAGATGCCACTGCGCGGCAGCGCCACCCTGGAGTCTGACGGCATGGGTTTTAGCGTCAGTCCTGGAGAAGTGGCGATTCTGTCGCCGCGTGAGCAGGCCCGAGTAGTGTGGGAGGAGGGCTGCGAGCAACTGATCCTCAAACTGCCACGGGCATTACTCGACGAGAGCCAGCAGGCGCTGGCCGATGACTTGCCTTCGGGATTCACCCTGGCGCCGGTCAGCCGCCTGCAACGGCCGCTGGCAATGCGCTGGTTTCGTCTGGTCAGCGAATTGCTGGAACACCTGCCCGAGGGCCCGGCGAGCACAACGCCTTCGCGCTGGTTACAGCATTTGGAGCAAAGCCTGCCGCTGTTTCTGCTCAGCCATTGCGGGGTTGCCCAGCAAACGTCGCCTTCGCTGCGGCAGCCTACCCGGCATTTGCATAAAATCGACGCCTGTATGCGCGAGCACCTTGCCCAGGGCATCAGCCTGGCTGAACTGGCGACAGCCGTGGGCATGAGCATTCGCAGTTTGAATACCTTGTGCCAGCGCGAGTACGGCCAAAGTCCGATGGACCGCTTGCGTGGGTTGCGCCTTCAAGCCGCTCGGGAGTATTTGCTGGCCAGGCCACACGCCAGCGTGACTGAGGTAGCGCTTGAATTTGGCTTTGGGCACGTGGGGCGGTTTGCCAATTATTATCGGCAGCGTTTTGGAGAGTTGCCCAAGCAAACGGCGAAGTCACAAGCGTGAGCCGGTTCTAGATCTAGATCATCAGAAACAAAAAAAACCGGCAGGACAGGTTGTGTGAAAACGCAATCTGTCCCGGTCAAACGCTGAAAATACGCATAAGAAAAATGCCCGCATCTTGCGACACGACGAATGTGAAACGCTGCTCACCCATATGCCTGTTCAAGCGTTACCGCGTGGCCTTCATCGTAGGCACGTGGCAGCGCCTGAAACGTGTTTGTTCCGGAAACGTTGCGCAGAAAAGGACACGGTGTTCTGCAGCCTGGCCAGCTATTTGTTGTCCTTCAGCGCATTGGCCAGGCGCAGCATGGCCGCTTCGATTTCATGGGCGTTCAAGGACGAATACCCCAATAGCCAACCTTGTTTCTTCTCCGCGCCCGCGTACAGCCGGCTGAGGCCGGGCAGTTGCACGCCCGCGCTGGCAGCTTGGCGGATGGTCTTTTCCTCCGACCAGCCATCGGCCAGCAGGCAGGGAATCTGCAGCCCGCCTTGAGGGCATAAGGCCGTGGCAATACCGTCCAGGTGCTTGTCAATGGCATTGAGCATGATTGCACGGCGTCCGGCGTAGAGTTTGCGCATGGCCCGGACATGGGAGTTGTAGTGGCCGTCCTCCATGAAGCGCGCCAGGGTTAGTTGAAGGATCTGTGGCGTGTGGCCATCCATGATGCTGCGCGCGTAGGTGAAGGCTTTGACCAGCTCGAAAGGCAGCACCATGTAGCCCATCCGCAACCCCGGATAGAGCGTCTTGCTGAAGGTGCCGAGGTAGATCGTGCGCTGGTATTTGTCCAGGCCCTGCACGCACGCGGTCGGCAGCCCTTCATAGTGGAACTCGCTGTCGTAGTCGTCTTCGATGATCCACTTGCCATGTTCGGCCGCCCAATTGATCAGTTCGAGTCGGCGTTCCAGCGGTAAGGTCGCTCCGGTGGGGTATTGATGCGAAGGCGTGACATAGACGCAATTGGCGCCGCTGCGGTCTGCCTGCAGCAGATCCGTACGTATGCCCAGGGCATCGACGTCAATGGGCACGACCTTGGTCTCGGCCGTTTCAAAGGCCTTCTTGGCGCCGTAGTAGCCCGGGTTTTCCAGCAGGATCGGTTTGCCGGCGTCCACTAGCAACTGGGCACACAGGAACAGGGCTTGGCGAGTACTGCTCAACACCAGAATCTGGTCGGGGGAGCATTTGGCCCCGCGTTCGAGGTTCAAGTAGGTGGCGATGGCCTTGCGCAGAGGCTCGGCGCCTTGCGGGTCTCCGTGCAGCAGAACATTGCCCCGGTAGTCCTTCATGACCTGGCGTTGCAGGCGTTCCCAGACATCGGTGGGGAAGGTGCGGGTTTCCGGCAGCCCTGTGGCAAAGGCCTTGATCACCTGTTGATCGGTAACTCCACCACTGTCGAAAATCATCCGGCCGCGCCGGCTCAAGCCCGGTCCTGGCGCCGCCTCGCTGCGTTTGGTGTCTTGCAATTTCAGGCGCCGGCGCGCAGCCCCGCGCAATTCAGTGCCCACCGTCTCGGATACATAACTGCCCGAGCCCTCGCGCCGCACGATGAAGCCATCACGGTGCAATTGCACGTAGGCGTTCTCGACCGTGTCGCGGGCAACGCCGAGCGTCTTGGCCAGGACCCGGGTTGCCGGCAGCTTCAGGCCAGAGTCAAGGGCACCGTCGAGGATCAGTGCACGCAGGGCACGCTGAATCCGCTGGTGTAGATCCAGCAGCTGAAACTCGGCGTCGTTGAGTCGCATTTTCAGCGTTTCGAGCTCGAAGGTTTTCGCCATGCGGTCTGCCTTATGTGAACAAATTGGCCTGCAAAGGCAGGCCAGTCTACCCGTAGACTCTATCCATCGCTATTGCCTTTGTGCTCGGCGATCCAACGCTTGGTGGTGTTCATGGAACTTGCCTATCAGGCCTAACAAGACCTGCGGGCACGCGCGCATGGCCAGGCAGGGACCGCCGCAGGTCCGACAAGCGGTCTGGTTTCATGCGCAAAAGTGTATGGGTCAAACGGGCCACTTCAGCGCTATAAATCACTTTCCAGTCGAGGCCAAGTACCTCGCTTTGCAAGGAGCAAGTAAAGCCATGCCTTCGTCAACATCCAAGTCATCTGTTCGCCTCAGCGATCTCATTCATCCGATTGTCGCCGGTCTGATCTCGGTCATTGTCAACTATGGCGGCACCTTCATTCTGGTCTTCCAGGCAGCCAAGGTAGCTGGGCTGAGCCCTGAGTTGACAGCTTCGTGGGTGTGGTCCGTGTCGATTGGCGTGGGCGTTACCGGGCTGTTCCTCAGTTGGGTTTCTCGCGAGCCGATCATCACCGCCTGGTCGACACCCGCAGCGGCATTCCTGGTCGTCGCCCTGGCCACCACGCCCTATGCCGAGGCGGTGGGCGCGTACATGATCTCGGCCGCTGCCTTCGTGCTGCTGGGCTTGTCCGGCTACTTCGAAAAAGTCATCCGACTGATCCCGCCGGGTGTGGCCGCAGGGCTGCTGGCCGGTATCCTGCTGCAGTTTGGCATCGGTGCTTTTGGCGGCATGAGCATTGACCCGATGCTGGTCGGGTTGCTGATTGTTGCCTACATCCTGCTCAAACGATTTACCGCACGCTACGCGGTGGTGGGCATTCTGGCATTGGGGCTGGCCTTCCTGCTGATTCAGGGGCGTGTCGATTTGTCGGGGCTGGGGCTGCAACTCGCGGCACCAGTATTCACCGTGCCTGAGTTCTCGCTCAATGCTTTGCTCAGTGTCGCGCTGCCGCTGTTTCTGATCACCCTGACCGGTCAGTACATGCCTGGCATGCTGGTACTGCGTAACGATGGGTTCAGCACCAGTACCAATCCGATCGTGACCCTCACCGGGTTGGGCTCCTTGCTCATGGCGCCCTTTGGTTCTCACGCGTTCAACATCGCGGCGATTACAGCAGCCATCTGCACCGGCAAGGAGGCCCATGAAGAACCCTCCAAGCGCTGGATCGCCGGCATTGCTGCGGGCGTCTTCTATATCCTCGTAGGGGTCTTCGGCGTGACCCTCGCTGCGGTGTTCATGGCTTTCCCGGCATCCTTCATCACGACTCTGGCCGGGCTCGCCCTGCTGGGCACCATCGGCGGCAGCCTGGCCAGTGCAATGGTCGATGCAAAATCCCGCGAAGCCTCGCTGATTACCTTCCTGGCTGCTGCCGCCAACATCACTTTGTTCGGGATCGGTGGGGCGTTCTGGGGGCTGCTGATTGGTCTGGTGGCTTACGCCGTACTCAACGGCCGTTTGCCGCGTCGCGAGCCGGTCTTCAATCCTGCTGCCGAGCCTGTCACCCGTAAAGGAGCTCCCAACTGACGCAAGCCCTTATTGAAGAGGTCTCCGAAGTCGAAACCCTGACCCTGCACGAGTGCCACGGCCGCTACCCGCAGGCCAACAGCGTTGAGGACTTTCGGCGCAATCTGGCTGCAGTGGCATCCACCGGAATCCGACGGAACGCCAAAACGAAAAAACCCGCCAGAAGGCGGGTTTTTCGGGGGGTTCAGAGATTTTAGTAGCCTTCTCTGGAACCTTGTCTGGCTCCACGACCTGGACTCGAACCAGGGACCCAGTGATTAACAGTCACTTGCTCTACCAACTGAGCTATCGCGGAATGGCGTGTATGTTACTGATTCAAAAAGAGAAGTCAAGCATCTGTTGCTAACTTGATGGATTCATCGGGACGGGCGGTGGTTTATCGGTCATTGGCGGTTACCAGAATTGGCTCAGAGGTCTACCATGGCCGCCCGGAAGTGGTTACACGCGCTGCCGGCCATTCGCCGAAAAGGTACGCGCCATGAATCACTCAGTCCTAACGCCTCAAACTACCGAGGTGAACGCATGACTATCGCTCAGATCAGCCTGCCAAAAGGTGTCGGCCCGCACGCCGAGAAACTGTTCGATGCAATCACTCAGGCCAGCACGGCTGACGAATTGAATCGGGCGGGCGGTAAGGCTGAAGGCTTCGTCCTCGGTCTGGAAAGCACCAAGGCGATCAAAAGCCAGGTCGCTGAATCGCTCTATGTTGCCTATGACGATGCCGCCAGCCAGCGTGCAGCCGAACTGGCTTAACCGCCAAAGGTAAAGGTGCCCAGCATCAGTTTGGCGTAGAGCATCGTGGCGGCCAGTTGCACCAGCCATAAGGCGAGGCCGCCGAGAAATACGCCAGCGGCCACTTGCATCACAAGGTTATTGCCACGTTTGGCCGGGGTGCGAGGGACGAAATGGTCCAGTTCGTCACGGTCTGCGCGTAGGTCGTCGTTTTTCATATCGGCTCTCATAAGAAATCTCGGGTGTACTCAAAACCTGTGGAAGCGAGCCCGCGTGGCGAGCGCTTTTGTGGCAGGGGAGCTTGTGTGGCGAGGGAGCTCTTCGCCACAGACGCTCGTTCCCAGCTGATTCGTGTGGAGTTTAGAGGGCGGCGCCACTGCTTTGAGAATTATCTCTGACAAATAAAAAACGGGAAGCCAGATGGCTTCCCGTTTTTCGTACTACAAAATGACTCAGATCACCGCAACGATGGCCTTGGTCACCACATCGATGTTGCTCTGGTTCAGTGCAGCCACGCAGATACGGCCGGTGTCCAGGGCGTAGATCCCGAACTCGTTGCGCAGACGGGTGACTTGCTCAACCGTCAGGCCGGAGTAGGAGAACATGCCGCGCTGACGACCCACGAAGCTGAAGTCACGCTGCGGGGCGTTTTTTGCCAGCAGGTCGACCATCTGGGTGCGCATGCCGCGAATGCGAAGGCGCATTTCAGCCAGTTCTTCTTCCCATTTCGCACGCAATTCCGGGCTGTTCAGCACGGCAGCAACAATGCTTGCGCCGTGGGTCGGCGGGTTGGAGTAGTTGGTGCGGATCACACGTTTGACTTGCGACAGCACGCGCGCGCTTTCTTCTTTCGATTCGCTGACGATCGACAGGGCGCCAACGCGCTCGCCGTACAGCGAGAAGGATTTGGAGAACGAGCTCGAGACAAAGAAGGTCAGGCCCGAATCCGCGAACAGGCGTACGGCGGCGGCGTCTTCGTCGATGCCATCGCCAAAACCTTGATACGCCATGTCGAGGAACGGCACGTGACCTTTGGCTTTCACCACTTCCAGGACGTTTTTCCAGTCTGCCGGGCTCAGGTCAACGCCGGTCGGGTTGTGGCAGCAAGCGTGCAGCACAACGATCGAACCGGACGGCAGGGCGTTCAGGTCTTCCAGCAGGCCCGTACGGTTGACGTCGTGTGTTGCCGCGTCGTAGTAGCGATAGTTCTGCACCGGGAAACCGGCGGTTTCAAACAGAGCGCGGTGGTTTTCCCAGCTCGGGTCGCTGATTGCCACGACAGCGTTCGGCAGCAACTGCTTGAGGAAGTCGGCACCGATTTTCAGTGCGCCGGTACCACCAACAGCCTGGGTGGTGAGGACGCGGCCGGAAGCGATCAGCGGCGAGTCATTGCCAAACAGCAGTTTTTGCACGGCCTGGTCGTAGGCGGCGATACCGTCGATCGGCAAGTAGCCACGGGAAGCGTGTTGAGCGACGCGAATCGTCTCGGCTTCGACAACGGCGCGCAGGAGTGGAATTCGCCCCTCCTCGTTGCAGTAAACACCCACCCCCAGGTTGACCTTATTGGTACGGGTATCGGCGTTGAATGCTTCGTTGAGGCCCAGGATTGGATCGCGTGGTGCCATTTCGACAGCGGAGAACAGGCTCATTTTTGCGGCGGCTCTGAATGGAGAGTGGAGGGACGTGTCGCGCTCCAGCCGAATGCACTAGAGCGGTGCACAAACGGGGAGCTAGTATAGAGGCCATCGGCGATTGAAGGCGACAGACGAATCGGCTTTTCGGGTAAGTTTTTTGGAATATTTTTCGACCGTTAGTCGAATGGCCGCGTCAAAGACTTCAAGGGATGTAGGACTTTTGCCTTGAAAGCGCGGGCAATCGACTCCACATTGACCACAATCAAGTTTTTTCCTCGGGCGGCGTCAGTCGTTTGCGGCCTTTCTCGTTGCTGCCGGTTTGACCGGACTGGCGCGACTCTTTGCTCCGAGAACCATGAGGTATGCATGTCTGAATTTCAGCTAGTCACCCGCTTCGAGCCCGCCGGCGATCAGCCGGAAGCCATCCGCCTGATGGTCGAGGGCATCGAAGCCGGGCTGGCGCACCAGACGTTGCTCGGTGTGACCGGCTCGGGCAAGACCTTCAGCATCGCCAACGTCATCGCTCAGGTTCAGCGTCCAACCCTGGTGCTGGCGCCGAACAAGACACTGGCCGCGCAGCTGTATGGCGAGTTCAAGGCGTTCTTCCCCAATAACGCCGTCGAGTATTTCGTTTCCTACTACGACTACTATCAGCCTGAAGCCTATGTGCCGTCCTCGGATACCTTCATCGAGAAAGACGCCTCGATCAACGACCACATCGAACAGATGCGACTGTCCGCGACCAAAGCGTTGCTGGAGCGCAAGGACGCGATCATCGTCACCACGGTGTCGTGCATCTACGGCCTGGGGAGCCCGGAAACCTATCTGAAGATGGTCTTGCACGTGGATCGTGGCGACAAGCTCGATCAGCGTGCCTTGCTGCGTCGCCTGGCGGACCTGCAATACACCCGCAACGACATGGAATTTGCCCGAGCGACCTTCCGGGTGCGCGGTGATGTGATCGATATTCACCCGGCGGAATCCGATTTCGAAGCCATTCGCATCGAGCTGTTCGATGACGAGGTCGAGAGCCTGTCAGCTTTCGATCCGTTGACGGGTGAAGTGATCCGCAAACTGCCGCGCTTCACGTTTTATCCGAAAAGCCACTACGTGACACCGCGAGAAACCCTGCTCGGCGCCATCGAAGGGATCAAGGTCGAGTTGCAGGAGCGGCTGGACTATCTGCGTTCCAACAATAAGCTGGTGGAAGCGCAGCGGCTGGAGCAGCGCACCCGTTTCGACCTGGAGATGATCCTCGAACTGGGCTACTGCAACGGCATCGAAAACTACTCGCGCTACCTCTCCGGCCGTGAGTCCGGCCAGGCGCCGCCTACCTTGTTTGATTACCTGCCGGCCGACGCCTTGCTGGTGATCGACGAATCCCACGTCAGCGTGCCGCAGGTGGGCGCGATGTATAAGGGCGACCGCTCCCGCAAAGAAACCCTGGTGGAGTACGGCTTCCGCCTGCCGTCGGCGCTGGATAACCGGCCGATGCGTTTCGATGAGTTCGAAAACATCAGCCCGCAAACCATCTTCGTTTCCGCCACGCCGGGTAACTATGAGGCGGAGCACGCCGGGCGCGTTGTCGAGCAATTGGTGCGTCCGACCGGCCTGGTGGATCCGCAAATCGAGATCCGTCCGGCGTTGACTCAGGTCGACGACCTGCTGTCGGAAATCACCAAGCGTGTGGCCCTCGAAGAGCGAGTGCTGGTGACGACGTTGACCAAGCGCATGTCCGAAGACCTGACCGATTACCTGGCGGATCATGGTGTGCGGGTGCGCTACCTGCACTCGGACATCGACACCGTGGAGCGGGTCGAAATCATTCGCGATCTGCGCCTGGGCACCTTCGATGTGTTGGTGGGGATCAACCTGCTGCGTGAAGGCCTGGACATGCCAGAGGTCTCGCTGGTGGCGATCCTCGATGCGGACAAGGAAGGCTTCCTGCGCTCCGAGCGTTCGTTGATCCAGACCATTGGGCGCGCGGCGCGTAACCTCAATGGCCGGGCGATTCTGTATGCGGACCGGATCACCGGTTCGATGGAGCGCGCGATTGGCGAAACCGAACGCCGGCGCGACAAGCAGATCGCGTTCAACCTGGCCAACGGCATCACGCCCAAGGGTGTGTTCAAGGACGTTGCCGACATCATGGAAGGCGCCACCGTGCCGGGTTCGCGCAGCAAGAAGCGCAAAGGCATGGCCAAGGCTGCCGAGGAAAGTGCCAAGTACGAAGCCGAACTGCGCTCGCCGGGCGAAGTGGCCAAGCGCATCAAGGCCCTGGAAGAGAAGATGTATCAGCTTGCGCGTGATCTGGAGTTTGAGGCTGCGGCGCAGATGCGCGATGAAATCACCAAGTTGCGGGATCGGTTGATTGCTGTTTGATATTCGCGGTGCCTGGGCTGGCCTCATCGCGAGCAGGCTCACTCCTACAATGGGCTTCGCAACGTTCACGATCGCGTGAATACCCGAAAAACCTGTAGGAGTGAACCTGCTCGCGATGGGGGCAACCCGGTTTCAATGAGCCTCGCCAGCCTTCAACCCCACCGGCAATTTCTTGGTCAGCAATACCGCGATCATGCTGATCCCCAGCGCAATCCCCACAAAATGAAACGCATCGTTGTACGCCATGATCGACGCCTGTTGATGGGCGATCTCGCTCAGCTTGCCCAGCGCCGCCGTTTCACTGCCGAACCTGTCCGCCATCGACGCCATTCGCTCGGCCACCTGCGGGTTAGTGGGCACCAGCGCCTCGCGTAAATAATCAAAATACGTCTTCGTTCGCGCGTCCAGCAGCGTGGCGAGGAGGGCGATGCCAATCGCGCCGCCCAGGTTACGCAGGATATTGAACAGGCTCGATGCCGACCCCGCATCCTGGGGCAGGATGTAGGCGGTGGCGATCAACGAAATGGTGACCATGATCAACGGCTGGCCCAGCGCGCGAATAATCTGGATTTGATTGAACTGCGGCCCGGCAAAATCCGGGTTCAGCACCCCAGACGAAAAACTCGCCAGCCCGAACAGCCCGAAGCCCAGGGTGCACAGCCACTTGGGCGAGATGTACTTCATCAGCTTGGGCACCAGCGGAATCAGGAACAGCTGCGGAACGCCCATCCACATGATCACTTCGCCAATCTGCAAGGCGTTGTAGTTCTGGATCTGCGCCAGGTACAACGGCAGCAGGTAAATCGAACCGTACAGCCCGACGCCCATCCCCAGGCTGGAAATGCTCGACAGGCCGAAGTTGCGATTGCGCAAGATGCCGAGGTTGATCAGCGGATTGGGTTTTGACACTTGCACGATCACAAAGGTGATCAGGCTGATCAGCGCAATGCTGCCCAGGGAAACGATCAGGCTCGATTCCAGCCAGTCCTTGCGATGGCCTTCCTCCAGAAAAACCTGCAAGCAGCCGAGGCCGACACCCAGGGTGAGAATGCCCATGTAGTCCGTGCTTTTGAGCAGTTCCCAGTGTGCTTCCTTCTTCTCCAGGCCATACATCAGGCCGGCAATCATGATCAGGCCCGGTGGGATGTTGATGTAGAAGATGTATTCCCAGCCCCAGTTTTCAGTCAGCCAGCCGCCCAGCGTCGGGCCGATTGAAGGTGCAAACGTGGCGGTCATGGCAAACATCGCCATGCCTTTCGCGCGGTGGTGTTCGGGGAGCTTGATCAGCGTCAGGGTAAACGCCAGCGGGATCAGTGCGCCGCCCGTGAAGCCTTGCAGGGCGCGGAAGACGATCATGCTTTCCAGGCTCCAGGCCATCGAGCAGAGCAGCGAGGCCACGAGAAATCCCAGCGAAACCCACACCGCCAGCCGGCGTGCCGAGAGCAACTGCACCAGCCAGGCAGTCAGCGGGATCATGATGATTTCCGCGACCAGGTAGGAGGTGGAAATCCACGAGCCTTCTTCGAGCGTGGCCGACAGTGCGCCTTGAATATCCTTGAGCGACGAGTTGGTGATCTGGATATCGAGCACGGCCATGAAGGCGCCGAGCATCACACTCATGACGGCGATCCAGTCCCGGCGGGTCGGTTCGCCGACCGGGCGGATCAGTTGATCACCGGCCATCGTCAGGGGCGTCTTTGATGTTCACTTTGGCGGTGACCGACATGCCCGGGCGAATCTTGCCGTGCAGCGGATTGTCCGCGGCGAAGGTCAGTTTTACCGGAATCCGTTGTACGACTTTGGTGAAGTTGCCGGTCGCATTGTCCGGCGGCAGCAGGCTGAACTGTGCGCCCGAGGCGGCGAACAGGCTGTCGACCCGGGCTTCGATCGGGGTGTCGCTGTAGGCGTCGAACGTCAGTTCGGCTTTCTGGCCGGGCTGCATGTGCCCGATCTGGGTTTCCTTGAAGTTGGCCTGAATCCAGATGTCTTGATCCGGCACGATCGACAGCAGATAGGCGCCAGCCTGCACGTATTGGCCATTGCGCGCAGCGCGTTGGCCGATCAGGCCGCTGATGGGCGCGTGGATTTCGCTGCGAGTGAGGTTCAGTTCGGCCTGGGCCAGGTCGGTTTTGGCGTTGGCGATCATGGCGTCCAGGCGCTTGATTTCTGCGCTCAGGGCGTTGACTTGCTGGCGCTGACTTTGCGCATCCGCCTGGGCCTTGGTCACTTGCGAGCGCGCAATGTGATTGTCGGCGGAGAGGGTGGTGACCCGTTCTTCCGATACATAGCCGGGTTTGCGCAAGGTTTCGGCGCGGGATAAATCGATCTGCGAGCGGCTGAGGCTGGCCTGGCTGGAGGCGACCTGTGCGTCGCTGGCTGCGATCTGGCTGGCTTGTTGAGTGAGTTTGCTCTGGGCTTGCAGACGTTCGGCCTGGCGAGTGGCCAGGGTGGCATTGGCCCTATCGACGGCGAGGTGGAAATCATCGCCTTCAAGCTTGATCAGCAACTGGCCTTTCTCCACGTGCTGGTTGTCATGCACCAGCACCTCATCGATACGCGCCCCCAGCTGGCTCGAGACGCGGGTGATCTCGCCCTGCACATAGGCGTTGTCGGTGCTTTCGTAAAACCGCCCCTTGAAGAACCAATGGGCAAAGAAGCCCCCGGCGATCAACAGGACGATCAACAGGAAAATAAACAGGCGACGCTTGAGTTGGGCAGGCATGGGGCAGACTGTAGTCGAGAAATTGTAAGGAAAGTTATCAGCCGGTGAATCTCGCATACAGCCGATAAACGGTAAATGCCGTTGGCTGATATTTGGCCATTCACCGGGCAATCAGCACTTTGCAGGCGCAACCTTGGCTTAAATGCCCTGCTGACTGGAGCCGGGCCGCTGTCGCCTGTTACCATTCGCCCTTTGTTTTATCTTCATTTCGAGACTTGCCATGACCACCGTCCGCACTCGCATCGCGCCATCGCCTACCGGGGATCCCCACGTAGGTACCGCTTACATCGCTTTGTTCAACTATTGCTTTGCCAAGCAGCATGGCGGTGAGTTCATCCTGCGGATTGAAGACACCGATCAATTGCGTTCGACCCGCGAGTCCGAACAACAGATTTTCGACGCCCTGCGCTGGTTGGGTATCGACTGGAGCGAAGGTCCGGACGTGGGCGGCCCGCACGGTCCTTATCGTCAAAGCGAGCGTGGCGAGATCTATCAGAAGTATTGCCAGCAGCTGGTCGAAATGGGCCACGCGTTCCCGTGTTTCTGCACCGCCGAAGAACTGGACCAGATGCGCGCCGAGCAGATGGCGCGTGGCGAAACCCCGCGCTACGACGGCCGTGCGCTGCTGCTGTCTGCTGAGGAAGTCGCGCGCCGCCTGGCCGCTGGCGAACCTCATGTGATCCGCATGAAAGTGCCGAGTGAAGGCGTTTGCGTGGTTCCGGACATGCTGCGTGGCGACGTCGAGATCCCGTGGGATCGCATGGACATGCAAGTACTGATGAAGACCGACGGCCTGCCGACGTACTTCCTGGCCAACGTGGTCGATGACCACTTGATGGGCATCACCCACGTGCTGCGCGGTGAAGAGTGGCTGCCATCGGCGCCGAAACTGATCCTGCTTTACGAGTACTTCGGCTGGGAACAACCAGAGCTGTGCTACATGCCGCTGCTGCGTAACCCGGACAAGAGCAAGCTGTCCAAGCGCAAAAACCCGACCTCGGTGACGTTCTACGAGCGCATGGGCTTCATGCCGGAAGCGATGCTGAACTACCTGGGGCGCATGGGCTGGTCGATGCCGGACGAGCGCGAGAAGTTCTCGCTGCAGGAAATGGTCGACAACTTCGACCTGAAGCGCGTTTCCCTGGGCGGGCCGATTTTCGACATCGAGAAACTGTCCTGGCTCAACGGCCAGTGGTTGCGTGATCTGCCGGTGGAAGAGTTTGCTTCGCGCCTGCAGACCTGGGCACTGAATCCTGAATACATGATGAAGATCGCACCGCACGTACAGGGCCGGGTTGAAACGTTCAGCCAGGTCGCACCGCTGGCCGGCTTCTTCTTCGCTGGCGGCGTGAACCCGGATGCGAAGCTGTTTGAATCGAAGAAGCTGTCGAGCGATCAGGTGCGTCAGCTGATGCAGTTGATCCTGTGGAAGCTTGAGAGCCTGCGGCAGTGGGAGAAGGACAGCATCACCGCGACGATTCAGGCGGTGGTCGAATCCCTGGAACTGAAGCTGCGTGACGCCATGCCGCTGATGTTCGCCTCGATCACGGGCCAGGCCAGTTCGGTCTCGGTGCTGGATGCGATGGAGATTCTTGGGCCGGACCTGACTCGTTTCCGTCTGCGCCAGGCGATCGACTTGCTCGGTGGTGTGTCGAAGAAAGAAAACAAAGAGTGGGAAAAACTCTTGGGCAACATCGCCTGACCTACCTAATCCTTGACGCTCACCCGTCATTGATGACGTTCACCTGTAGCAGCTGCCGAAGGCTGCGTTGGGCTGCGAAGCAGTCCTTGATGGCCGCCACGTAATCTGCCTGAAAGGGCAAGGCGTCCGGTGGAGCGAGTGCTACGCACTCGAACGCAGCCTGCGGCAGCTGCTACAGGAACGGATACATCCCCGGATTTACGGGGGAAGGGCGGTAAGTGATTGTTATGTCGGCAAAAAACTTTGAAATATTTTAAAAATAAGTTTGACAGCCTTTCGATGCGCCATTAAGATTCGCCCCGTCCTCAGCGATGAGGGGCTATAGCTCAGCTGGGAGAGCGCTTGCATGGCATGCAAGAGGTCGACGGTTCGATCCCGTCTAGCTCCACCAATTTACACTTCAAGGTCTGGCCACACCGGCCTTGAAGCGATCAACACTCAGCGTTGATCTGTTGTATAGAAGGGTTTGCGTCCCCTTCGTCTAGTGGCCTAGGACACCGCCCTTTCACGGCGGTAACAGGGGTTCGAGTCCCCTAGGGGACGCCAGTTTTACAGAAGCGATGTTGCAAGATGTCGCTCCGCCGCGAGGCGAAAAATCCGGGGCTTTAGCTCAGCTGGGAGAGCGCCTGCATGGCATGCAGGAGGTCAGCGGTTCGATCCCGCTAAGCTCCACCAATTTTACAGTTCAAGGTCTGGCCACACCGGCCTTGAATCGATCAGCTCTCAGCACTGATCAGTTGTATAGAAGGTTTTGCGTCCCCTTCGTCTAGTGGCCTAGGACACCGCCCTTTCACGGCGGTAACAGGGGTTCGAGTCCCCTAGGGGACGCCACGATTACCCGCTCTGCGGGATTTTATAAGGGTCATTCAATTATTGAATGGCCCTTTTGTTTGTCTGGCGTTTGGCCAAACCCCCAATTTCTCTCACACTCTTCTTCAGACCAGCGGTCACATCCACGACTTGCGGAAAATTATTATGAGAATAATATTCTAGTCGTAATATTCGGAGGCAACGATGAACGATAAAAAAGCACAAACCCGCGAACGCATCCTCAAGGCCGCCAGCGCAGCGCTGATTCAGCGCGGCCCGGCCGAACCGAGCGTGGGCGAGGTGATGGGGGCTGCTGGCCTGACGGTTGGCGGCTTCTATGCGCACTTCGAAAGCAAGGACGCCATGATGCTGGAGGCGTTCAAACAGTTGCTCGGTCATCGTCGTGAGCTGATCGCCGATATGGATGACCAGCTGACCGGTGAAGAGCGGCGGGCGTTGGTCGCTGCGTTTTATCTGTCGCGCAAACACCGTGACTCTTCTGATTCCGCTTGCCCGATCCCGGCGTCTGTCGGCGAATTGGGGCGGCTGCCAGACGCATTTCGAGTCGCGCTGAATGAGCACGTGGAGATGATGGTCGCGCAGTTGGCGGCCAGCCCGGAAGAAACCGAAAAGGCCCTGGCCGACATGGCTTTGATGGTGGGTGGTTTGGCTCTGGCGCGGGCGCTGGGGCCGGGAGAGTTGTCTGATCGATTGCTGCGCGCCGCAAAATCAGCGGTGCAATGACCTGAAGGCGAACGCCTGGGGAGTGAGAGCGATGAACGCGTTAAAGTGGGTTCGTGGCGTTAATGGCACCTTGGGCTGGTTTGCACCGCAGTTGGTCGCAAGCAAAATGCGACTCGCATTCATGACCCCGCGCACGCGGCCACCGCGTGATTGGGAGTTGCCGTTGCTGGCAAACTCCGAGCGCATCACGTTGCGCTTCGGTCTCTCCGCACTGCGCTGGGGGCAGGGCCCGGCGGTCTTGCTGATGCACGGTTGGGAAGGGCGCCCCACGCAGTTCGCCAGTCTGATCACAGCACTTGTAGAGGCCGGTTATAGCGTGGTTGCGCTGGATGGCCCGGCACATGGTCGTTCTCCGGGTAGAGAGGCAAATGTCGTGCTCTTCGCCCGCGCCATGCTCGAAGCCGCCGCTGAGTTGCCACCGCTGCGCGCTGTCATCGGCCATTCCATGGGGGGCGCCAGTGCGATGCTCGCCGTGCAGTTGGGCCTGCGCACTGAAACCCTGGTAACCATTGCCGCCCCGGCACGAATTCTTGGGGTCCTGCGTGGTTTTGCTCGCTACGTGCGGCTGCCGCCCAAGGCGCGCTCGGCATTCATTCGTCAGGTCGAGAACGACGTCGGCATGCGCGCCACCACGCTGGATGTTGCGCACTATCAGCTCGACATGCCGGGCCTGATCGTCCATGCCGACGATGATGATTTTGTCCTGGCCAAAGAATCTCAGCTGATCCATGAAGCCTGGTTTGACAGTCGCCTGTTGCGTCTGGAGGCGGGCGGTCATCAGCGAGTGCTGGCCGATCCTCGGGTCATTGATGGCGTGTTATCACTGTTGGCCGGACGTAGCCTGCAATCGCGCCAATCCGCTTGAGCATCCGTTACACTGCCCCGGTCGAAAATTCTGACTGGGAGTGGGGCATGGGCTGGGATCGGGCAACGCCATTTATCATTGACCTGGAAGTGGGCGCCGAGGACATCGACGGGCTGGGGCACGCGAACAACGCGGTCTATGTGACCTGGCTCGAACGTTGCGCCTGGCGCCACTCCCAGCGTCTGGGCCTGGATCTGGTCGAGTATCGGCGTCTTGATCGGGCGATGGCCGTGGTGCGTCACGAGATCGATTACCTTGCGGCCGCCTATGAAGGCGACGAATTACAGTTGGCAACCTGGATTGTCGATTGGGACCAGCGCCTGAAAATGACCCGGCACTTTCAACTCAAGCGCCCCAGTGACAACACCACGTTGCTGAGGGCGCAAACCACGTTCGTCTGCATCGAGCTGTCCACCGGCAAGCCCAAGCGCATGCCGGCAGAGTTTATCGAGGGCTACGGGCCGGCGTTGTTGTCGCAAGAATTGAACACCACCCAAATCTAGTGTGGGAGTGAGCCTGCTCGCGATGCGGGCGGCGCGGTTTAGCCATTACACCGCGTCATCGTTTATCGCGAGCAGGCTCACTCGTACAAGGAATCTGCGATTCCCCGCGCAATCCAGTAAACTGCGGCACGTTTTTCGTCGAGTGTGTTTTTCATGCAAATTGCTTTGGCGCCCATGGAGGGGTTGGTCGACAACATCCTGCGGGACGTGCTGACTCGGGTGGGCGGTATCGATTGGTGCGTGACCGAATTCATCCGCATCAACGACCAGCTGCTCACGCCTGCCTATTACCACAAGTTCGGCCCTGAACTGCTGCACGGCGCCAAAACCGCTGCCGGCGTGCCCCTGCGCGTGCAGTTGCTGGGTTCCGACCCGGTTTGCCTGGCGGAAAACGCCGCGCTGGCCTGCGAACTGGGCTCCCAGGTAATCGACCTTAACTTCGGTTGCCCGGCCAAAACCGTGAACAAATCCCGCGGTGGCGCCGTTCTGCTCAAAGAGCCTGAGCTGCTGAACCAGATCGTTGAACATGTGCGCCGCGCGGTTCCGGCTCACATCCCGGTCACCGCCAAAATGCGCCTGGGTTTCGACAGTCCTGACGGCTCGCTGGTCTGCGCCACGGCGCTGGCCGAAGGCGGTGCGGCTCACATCGTCGTGCACGCACGAACCAAGACCGACGGTTACAAGCCACCCGCTCATTGGGAATGGATCCCGCGAGTGCAGGACGTGGTCAAGGTGCCCGTGTTCGCCAACGGCGATATCTGGAGCGTCGAAGACTGGCGTCGCTGCCGCGAAATCAGTGGCGTGGAAGACATCATGCTCGGTCGCGGCCTGGTGTCGCGTCCCGACCTGGCGCGTCAAATCGCTGCGGCGCGAGCCGGTAAAGACGTCGTCGAGATGACCTGGGCCGAACTGTTGCCGCTCATTCAAGACTTCTGGCTGCAAGCCAAGGCACAGATGACACCCCGCCAATCACCCGGCCGCCTGAAGCAATGGCTGGCGATGCTGACCCGCAACTACCCCGAAGCAGTTGAACTTTTCACCGTGCTGAGACGTGAAACCGAACTGGATCAGGTCTCGCGTTTATTGGGTTTGCAAGTTCGCGAAGCGGCCTGAAAAAATCTTCAAAAAACCTCTTGAAATGTAATCAGTGGTCCCTATCTAAGGGTTACGCGATGCCGAATTCGGGTCGCGGAGACATAGAACCTTGCTGATTATTTTCAGGAGATTTTGAATCATGAGTACTGCATTTTCCCTGGCGCCCCTGTTCCGTTCCTCGGTGGGTTTCGACCGTTTCAACGACCTGTTTGAAACCGCCTTGCGCAACGAACCAGGCAGCACCTACCCGCCTTACAATGTTGAAAAACACGGCGACGATCAATACCGCATCGTCGTAGCGGCAGCCGGTTTCCAGGAAGAAGACCTGGACCTGCAAGTCGAGAAGGGTGTGCTGACCATCAGTGGCGGCAAACGCGATGCAACCGAAGGCGTCACCTTCCTGCATCAAGGCATCGCCCAACGTGCGTTCAAGCTGTCGTTCCGCCTGGCGGACCACATCGAGATCAAAGCCGCCGACCTGCGTAATGGTCTGCTGAGCATTGACCTTCTGCGCGTCGTGCCGGAAGAGGCGAAAGCCAAGCGCATCCCTATCAACGGGACGCAGCAACCTGCTCTGCAGCATTGATTCAGAGCAATCAAGAAGGGCGCCAATGGCGCCCTTTTTTTGTCTGCCAGTAAATCAACGAAGGAGCTCCTGAAACTCCTCCACCGGCAACGGCCGACTGTGCAAATACCCCTGATAAAAATGACAGCCCAGCCCCTGCAAAAACTCCAATTGCTCCGCTGTCTCAACCCCTTCTGCAATCACCTTCAACTCCAGGCTTCGGGCCATGGCGACAATGGCGCGGATGATTTCGGCGTCGTTGGGGTCGGTGGTTGCGTCGCGGATGAATGACTGGTCGATTTTCAGGGTGTCGACCGGCAGGCGCTTGAGGTAGGTCAAGGAGGAGTAGCCGGTGCCAAAGTCATCCATCGCGAAGCTCACGCCGAGTTTTTTCAGGCGGCGCATTTTGTTGATGGTGTCTTCCAGGTTCTGGATGACGATGCCTTCGGTGATTTCCAGTTTCAGCAGTGAGCAGGGCAGCCCATGGCTGCTGAGGCTGTGTTCGATGCGCTCGACGAAGTCATTCTGGCGAAACTGTCGTGGGCTGATGTTCACGCACAGGCTGAAATCGAGCGGATCGATCAGACCCTGGGCCATCAATTGCTTAAAGGCGTCGCAGGCCTCGTCGACGATCCAGGCGCCGACCTCGAGAATCAGTCCGCTGTCTTCGAGCACCTTGATGAACTCGGTGGGCGATTGCGCGCCGAGTTCCGGGTGATTCCAGCGCACCAGCGCTTCCGCGCCGACGATGCGGTTATCCCTGGCGTCCACCTGGGGTTGGTAGTGCACGCGAAACTCGCCCCTTGAAAGTGCCAGGCGAAGGTCCGTTTCCATGCGCAGACGTTCGCTCGCGGCCTTCTGCATGGTGTTGTGGTACATCTGCGTGGTGTTGCGGCCTGAATCCTTGGCCCGATACAGCGCGATGTCCGCGCGTTTGAGCAGGTCGGTTGGCGTCGAGCCATGATCGGGAATCAAGGCGATACCGATACTCGGCGTCACTTGCAGGCGCTGACCGTCTAGGAACATCGGTTCCGACAGCAGTTCACGCAAGGTGTCCGCCAACTCGCGCACCTGGGCACTGACTTCGTTGCGCGAGCCTTCCAGGCCGCTCAGCAGCACGACAAATTCATCGCCGCCCAGGCGCGCGACCGTGTCTTCCATGCGCACGCTGGCTTCAAGGCGCGCGGTGATGATTTTCAGCACCGTATCGCCGACCGGATGGCCGAGCGAGTCGTTGATGTGCTTGAAGTGATCGAGATCGAGAAAGAGCAGCGCGCCTCGCAGGTTGTGGCGCTTGAGCAGGGCGATCTGTTGGCTGAGGCGATCCATCAGCAGTGCGCGGTTGGGCAAATTGGTCAGTGGATCGTGATAGGCCAGGTGACGGATCTGCGCTTCGGCGTTCTTCAGCAGACTGACGTCACGCGCGGTCAACAGCAGGCACGCGGTTTCGTTAAGGGTGATCGGTTCTACCGAAACTTCGACGGTCAGCAATTCGCCCCGTTTGTTGCGCCCGAGCATTTCCTGGTGGTGAACCCGGCCTTTGAGCTGTAACTCGGCCAGCAGCGAGGACCGTTGTTTTTCTTCGGCCCAAATGCCCACCTGGTACACCGTCCGCCCGATGACTTCATCGGCGCGGTAACCGGTGAGTCGGCAGAACCCGTCATTGACCTCCAGATAGCGTCCGGTGTCGCGCTCGGTGATGGTGATGGCGTCGGGGCTGGAGTGAAACGCCTTGGCGAACTTCTCTTCGCTGGCCTTGAGTGCCGCTTCGGAGCGCTGCTGTTGCGTGATGTCGCGCAGGTTGGTGACGATGCACGGCTGGTCGCCGACGCTGATCTGGCGACTGGAAATCACGCAGGTCAACGACTGCCCGTTCTTGTGTTGAACGTGGATCGCCACGTTGCTCAATCCCTGTTCACGGATGACCTGTTCGATCCGCTGCAGGCTTTTGGACGAGGCGTCCCACAGGCCGATTTCATCGGCGCTTCGACCGATCACATCGGCGGCGCTCCAGCCGAACGTCTGGGTAAAGCTGGAGTTGATTTCGATGAATTGGCCACTGTCCTGATGAGTGACACAAATCGGATCCGGGCTGACCTGGAACAGCGTGGCGAATTTTTCTTCCGAGGCAATCAACTGCTGTTCGCGCTCCACCTGTTCGGTGATATCCAGCAGGGTGCCAGCCATGCGCAATGGTGCGCCATTTTCATCGCGATAGAGGCGGGCGCGGCTCTCCAGATACCGCGAAGTGCCGTCCGCCAATTGCACTCGATAGGTCAGCTGATAATTGCCGGCGGGACCTTCGCGCAAGCTGCGGTAGGCGTCACGCATGGTGTCGCGCTCTTCACCGGGCACACCCTCGAAAAACTCGTCGAAGGATTCATGGACGGGTTTGGCTTCCATTCCGTGCAATTGCGCAGCGCGCGCCGAGCCGTAAAGCATGCCGCTGGGAATGTGCCAGTCCCAGGTGCCGAGTTGCGCAGAATCCAGCGCCAGGTCCAGACGCTCCTGACTGTCTTTCAGGGCATGCTCGGCGGCCTTGCGTTCAGTCGTGTCGAGGAAGGTGCTCAGCAGATACGGTTGGCCTTCGAGCTCGACCTTTTGTGCGCTGAGGATGCCGTCATGGATTTGCCCGTTGCTGGCACGAAACTGCACTTCCATGCTGACCAGCTCGCCTTTGGCCTTGGTGGCTTTGACCAGGTGCTCGCGATGTTCCGGGTGCACCCACAAGCCAAGCTCGAGGGTGGTGCGGCCAATGGCATCCTGCACAGGCCAGCCGAACAGGCTCTCGAAATACTGGTTGGCCTCGGTGATCAGGCCATCTTCCTGACGAGTCAGCAGCACCATGTTCGGGCACAGGTGAAACAGCGTTGCGAAGCGCTTCTCCGAGCTGGTCAGGGCTTGTTCGCGCTGGCGCTGATGGGTGATTTCGCGGATTACGCCGATCATGCGTGGGTGCCCATCCTTGTCTGGCAGCAGGCTGCCATTGATTTCGAGCCAATGCAGGCTGCCATCGGGCCAGCGAATACGGTGGTGCATCGCCTGTGCCAGCGGTGCGCCGGCGATCACTGCGTTAAAGGCGCGGACGGTCTTCGCCCGATCTTCTGGCGGCAGCAGGTCGAGGTATTCCAGATCGGCGGGCAATGGCGCGTGCGGGTCGAAGCCGAACAGCGCTTGAGTGCCCCGTGACCAGCTGATCTGCCCGCGCTCGATATCCCAATACCAGGCGCCCAGGCGTGCACCGTTAAGGGCGGCCAGCAATTGCGGTGCGCTTTCCCAGCTCTGCTCTGACTGTTTTGGGTCAAGCGCCTGAATACGCGGCATTGGCGGAATTCGGTCAACAGATTTCGGCATTGGCAAGCCTTAAGCTGAGTGGGCGTTAGGCGCAGGGTCTCGCGGCTCTATGGGCGTAGCACACGTTAGCCATGAGTCCCTGGCCGATCGATTTGTGCATCCAGCAAGGCCATAAAGGCCCGTGCCGCATTCGACAGCGTCCGTTCGGTGTGCACGATATAGCCTAGCTGGCGAGTGAGCTGTATGCCCGGCAAAGGTATACGCGCCACCTGATCATCGAGCATGGTGCGTGGCAATACACTCCAGGCCAGGCCAATCGAGACCATCATCTTGATGGTTTCCAGGTAATTGGTGCTCATGGCGATGTTTGGCGTCAGGCCCTGCGCTTCAAACAGACGCTGGACGATATGGTGGGTAAAGGTGTTGCCGCCGGGGAACACGGCCGGATGCAGGGCAATGTCCGCCAGGCTGACGGCACCGTTGCTGATGAGTGAATGTTCCGGTGCGACCACAAAGTCCAGCGGGTCGTCCCACACCGGTGTGGCCTTGACCAGCGAGTGGGGCTCTGGTGCGAGGGTGATGACCGCCAGTTCGGCACGACCGTGGAGGATTTCTTCGTAGGCTACTTCCGAATCGAGGAACTGAATATCCAGCGCGACCTGGGGGTAGCGTCGTGTGAACTCCCTTAATAAGGGCGGCAAACGGTGCAGGCCGATGTGGTGACTGGTCGCCAGGGTCAGGCGGCCCGTCACTTCGCCGGTCAGGTTGGTCAGGGCGCGGCGGGTATCGTCGAGCACATTGAGGATCTGATAAGCCCGCGGCAGCAGGGCGCGACCAGCCTCGGTCAAACCGACTTCACGGCCCAGGCGATCGAACAGGCGTACCTTCAATTGCTGCTCCAGACCGGCGATGCGTTTACTGATCGCAGGCTGGGTCAGGTGTAACCGTTCGCCTGCGCCAGAGAAGCTGCCGGTCTCGGCAATCGCGATAAAAGCATTGAGGTTGGCGAGGTCCATTGCAGTATTCCAGTTGGTAATCCAAAGCATAAAAAATATGAATTTGAGTTATTTAATGTAACCCCCTAGGATCGACCTCACAAGCCAAGGGGTTATTGAAAAAGCCCAGGGCATAGAAACAAGCTGATGAGGACCGTCTGATGGCCGGCAAAACGCTTTACGACAAGCTTTGGGATTCCCATGAAGTGAAACGGCGCGACGATGGGTCGTCGCTGATCTATATCGACCGCCACATCATCCATGAAGTGACTTCGCCCCAAGCTTTCGAAGGCCTGCGCCTGGCCGGGCGCAAGCCTTGGCGCGTCGACTCGATCATCGCCACCCCGGACCACAACGTGCCGACTACCCCGGATCGCAAGGGCGGGATCGAAGCAATCACCGACCAGGTCTCGCGTTTGCAGGTTCAGACCCTCGACGATTATTGCGACGAATATGGCATCACTGAATTCAAAATGAATGACGTGCGTCAGGGGATTGTTCACGTGATCGGCCCGGAGCAGGGCGCGACCTTGCCGGGCATGACTGTCGTCTGCGGCGACTCGCACACCTCGACCCACGGCGCGTTTGGCGCGTTGTCACACGGCATCGGCACTTCCGAGGTCGAGCATGTGTTCGCCACGCAGTGCCTGGTCGCCAAGAAAATGAAAAACATGTTGGTGTCCGTCGAAGGCCAATTGCCGTTCGGCGTCACCGCCAAGGACATCGTGCTCGCAGTGATCGGCAAGATCGGCACCGCTGGCGGTAATGGCCATGCCATCGAGTTCGCTGGCAGCGCCATTCGCGATCTGTCGATCGAAGGCCGCATGACCATCTGCAACATGTCCATCGAGGCCGGTGCTCGGGTAGGTCTGGTCGCTGCGGACGAAAAAACCGTGGAATACGTCAAAGGCCGTCCATTCGCCCCGAAAGGCGCGGAATGGGACATGGCGGTCGAAGCCTGGAAAGACCTGGTGTCCGACGCTGATGCCAAGTTCGATACCGTGGTTGAACTCGACGCGACCCAGATCAAGCCGCAAGTCAGTTGGGGCACCTCGCCAGAGATGGTCCTGGCCGTTGATCAGAACGTGCCGGACCCGGCCAGGGAAATGGACCTGGTCAAGCGCGGTTCCATCGAACGCGCTTTGAAATACATGGGTTTGAGTGCCAATCAGGCCATCACCGATATCCAGCTGGATCGCGTGTTCATTGGTTCGTGCACCAACTCGCGAATTGAAGACCTGCGCGCCGCGGCCGTCATCGCCAAGGGCCGCAAAGTCGCTTCGACCATCAAGCAAGCCATCGTCGTGCCGGGCTCGGGCCTGGTGAAGGCGCAGGCCGAGGCAGAAGGTCTGGACAAGATTTTCCTCGAAGCCGGTTTCGAGTGGCGTGAGCCGGGGTGCTCGATGTGCCTGGCGATGAACCCGGACCGTTTGGAGTCGGGCGAGCATTGCGCCTCGACTTCCAACCGCAACTTCGAAGGGCGTCAGGGCGCCGGTGGCCGTACGCACCTGGTGAGTCCGGCCATGGCCGCGGCGGCTGCCGTCAACGGTCGTTTCATCGACGTTCGCGAACTGATCTGAGGAACCGCACATGAGAGCTTTTACCCAACACACCGGTTTGGTCGCGCCATTGGACCGGGCCAACGTCGACACCGACCAGATCATTCCGAAGCAGTTTCTGAAGTCGATCAAGCGCACCGGTTTTGGTCCGAATCTGTTTGACGAGTGGCGCTATCTGGACGTGGGCTACGCCTACCAGGACAACTCCAAGCGTCCGCTGAACAAGGATTTCGTGCTCAACGCCGAGCGTTATCAGGGCGCCAGTGTGTTGCTGGCCCGTGAGAACTTCGGTTGTGGTTCCAGCCGTGAACACGCGCCGTGGGCCCTGGAAGAATACGGTTTCCGTAGCATCATCGCGCCGAGCTATGCCGACATCTTCTACAACAACAGTTTCAAGAACGGCTTGCTGCCGATCATCTTGAGTGACGCTGAGGTTGATGAGCTGTTCCAGCAGGTTGAAGCGAATCCTGGCTACGAGTTGACGGTCGACCTGCAAGCCCAGACCGTGACCCGGCCGGATGGCAAGGTCTACAGCTTTGAGCTGGATGAATTCCGCAAGCATTGCCTGGTGAATGGTCTGGACGACATCGGCCTGACCTTGCAGGACCACGAGGCGATTGCGACGTTTGAAGGCAAGCACCGGGCGAGTCAGCCTTGGTTGTTTCGTGACGCGTAAATTTGCGTAAGGCGTGATGACGCCATCGCCAGCAGGCTGGCTCCCACATTGGATTTGCGGGGTTCACAAAACCCTGTGGGAGCTGGCTTGCCAGCGATGAGGCCCGACCAGGCAACACAAGGCTTAAACCCAAAAGGAAATCCCCATGACCAGCACCGCCCACAGTCAGGTTGTACAAAAGCAATTCGGTGAACAGGCCTCCGCCTACTTGAGCAGCGCCGTACACGCTCAAGGCACCGAATTCGCGCTGCTACAGGCCGAACTGGCAGGGCAGGGCGATGCACGGGTGCTGGACGTGGGTTGCGGCGCCGGTCACGTGAGTTTTCACGTCGCCTCGCTGGTCAAGGACGTGGTGGCTTATGACCTGTCGCAGCAGATGCTCGACGTGGTGGCCGGTGCTGCTGCTGACCGGGGCTTGAGCAACGTGTCGACGGTCCTTGGCGCTGCGGAACGCCTGCCGTTCGCCGACGGTGAATTCGACTTCGTCTTCAGTCGCTACTCCGCGCACCACTGGAGCGATCTGGGGTTGGCGTTGCGCGAAGTCCGTCGGGTACTGAAGCCGGGTGGCGTGGCAGCGTTCATCGATGTGTTGTCACCAGGTAGCCCGCTGTTCGACACTTACCTGCAAAGCGTCGAAGTACTGCGCGACACCAGCCATGTGCGCGACTATTGCGCCGGTGAGTGGTTGCGTCAGGTCAGTGAGGCGGGGTTGCATACCCGCAGCACCACCCGTCAACGTCTGCGCCTGGAATACAACTCCTGGGTCGAACGCATGCGCACGCCACAGGTGATGCGCGCGGCGATCCGCGAGTTGCAGCAGTCGATGGGCAACGAAGTGCGCGAATATTTTGAGATTGAGGCCGATGGTTCGTTCAGTACCGATGTGCTGGTTCTGTTTGCAGAACGCTAAGCACTGAACGATAGCCGCCGGACGATAGAATTTTTCCGGGTGCGCCCAAGGGGTGCACCGACTGATGACATGAGGAAAGCATGAGCAAGCAGATTCTGATTCTCCCAGGTGACGGTATTGGCCCGGAAATCATGGCCGAAGCGGTCAAGGTGCTGGAGCTGGCTAACGACAAGTACAGCCTGGGCTTTGAATTCAGCCACGACGTGATCGGCGGCGCGGCCATCGACAAACACGGCGTGCCGCTGGCCGACGAAACCCTGGAGCGTGCCCGCGCGGCTGACGCTGTGTTGCTGGGCGCCGTGGGCGGCCCGAAATGGGACGCCATCGAGCGTGACATCCGTCCAGAGCGCGGTCTGCTGAAAATCCGTGCGCAATTAGGCCTGTTCGGCAACCTGCGTCCGGCGATCCTCTACCCGCAACTGGCTGACGCCTCCAGCTTGAAGCCGGAAATCGTTTCCGGTCTGGATATCCTGATCGTTCGCGAGCTGACCGGCGGCATCTACTTCGGCGCGCCACGCGGTACACGCACCCTGGAAAACGGCGAGCGTCAGTCTTACGACACGCTGCCTTACAGCGAAAGCGAAATCCGCCGTATCGCCCGTGTCGGTTTCGACATGGCCATGGTGCGCGGCAAGAAGCTGTGCTCGGTGGACAAGGCCAACGTGCTGGCGTCCAGCCAACTGTGGCGTGAAATCGTCGAAGAAGTGGCCAAGGATTACCCGCAAGTCGAACTGAGCCACATGTACGTCGACAACGCCGCGATGCAACTGGTGCGCGCACCCAAGCAGTTCGACGTGATCGTGACCGACAACCTGTTCGGCGACATCCTGTCTGACCAGGCTTCCATGTTGACCGGGTCCATTGGCATGCTGCCGTCGGCGTCCCTGGACACCAACAACAAGGGCATGTACGAGCCGTGCCACGGTTCGGCACCGGACATCGCAGGCAAAGGCATTGCCAACCCGTTGGCGACCATTTTGTCGGTGTCGATGATGCTGCGTTACAGCTTCAACCAACAGGCTGCCGCTGATGCCATCGAGCAAGCCGTGAGCCTGGTTCTGGATCAAGGCCTGCGTACCGGTGACATCTGGTCGACGGGTTGCACTAAGGTCGGTACGCAGGAAATGGGCGACGCAGTAGTCGCCGCGCTGCGGAATCTGTAATCTCTCGGGCCCGCTGCCACTTTCAACGTCGAAAGCAGCGGCCCACTTTTTAAAGAAGGTGTAGTTGCGATGAAACGTGTAGGTCTGATCGGTTGGCGCGGTATGGTCGGTTCCGTGCTCATGCAGCGGATGCTGGAAGAGCAGGATTTCGATCTTATTGAGCCGGTGTTTTTCACCACTTCCAATGTCGGTGGCCAAGGCCCGTCCGTGGGCAAGGATATTGCGCCGCTCAAGGACGCTTACAGCATTGAAGAGCTGAAGACCCTCGACGTGATCCTGACCTGCCAGGGTGGCGACTACACCAGCGAAGTCTTCCCGAAACTGCGCGAAGCTGGCTGGCAGGGTTACTGGATCGACGCCGCTTCAAGCCTGCGCATGCAGGATGACGCGGTGATCGTGCTGGACCCGGTAAACCGCAAGGTTATCGACCAGCAGCTCGATGCGGGCACCAAGAACTACATCGGCGGCAACTGCACCGTCAGCCTGATGTTGATGGGCCTTGGCGGTCTGTTCGAAGCCGGTCTGGTGGAGTGGATGAGCGCCATGACGTATCAGGCGGCCTCCGGTGGCGGCGCGCAGCACATGCGTGAGCTGATCAAGCAAATGGGTGTGACCCACGGCGCTGTCGCCGATCAACTGGCGGATCCTGCCAGCGCGATCCTCGACATCGACCGTCGTGTGGCCGAAGCCATGCGCAGCGACGCGTACCCGACCGAAAACTTCGGTGTTCCGTTGGCCGGCAGCCTGATCCCGTGGATCGACAAGGAACTGCCGAACGGTCAGAGCCGCGAAGAGTGGAAGGCTCAGGCCGAGACCAACAAGATACTGGGTCGTTTCAAGAACCCGATTCCGGTCGACGGTATCTGCGTGCGCATCGGCGCCATGCGTTGCCACAGCCAGGCGCTGACCATCAAGCTGAACAAAGACGTGCCGATTGCCGACATCGAAGGGCTGATCAGCCAGCACAACCCATGGGTCAAGCTGGTGCCGAACAACCGTGAGATGAGCATGCAGGAGCTGAGCCCGACAAAGGTCACCGGCACCTTGAATGTACCGGTTGGCCGTCTGCGCAAGCTGAACATGGGTTCGCAATTCGTCGGTGCCTTCACCGTCGGCGACCAGCTGTTGTGGGGCGCGGCCGAACCGCTGCGTCGCATGCTGCGGATTCTGCTTGAGCGTTGATCGATTGATGTAATGAAAGAACCCGTGCCTTGAAAGAGGTGCGGGTTTTTTTATGTCTGAAGTTTCCCGGTAGTCTTGTCTGGCCTCATCGCTGGCAAGCCAGCTCCCACAGGTTTCATGGTGTACCCGGTTTTGTGCTTGAAACCGTTCACTGTGGGAGCTGGCTTGCCAGCGATGGGGCCTTTACGGGCACCGTCGAATTGCCTGCATCCCCACCACCCGGTAAAGTGCCGCTCCCCCCGTTTCGCCAGAGGTAAAACCATGAGCCAGACCCTTGATATTGCCGTGATCGGCGCGACCGGTACTGTCGGCGAAACGCTTGTGCAGATTCTCGAAGAGCGCGACTTCCCGGTGGGCAACCTGCACCTGCTTGCCAGCAGCGAATCCGCCGGGCATTCGGTACCATTTCGCGGCAAGAACGTACGTGTGCGCGAAGTCGATGAGTTCGACTTCAGCAAGGTCCAGCTGGTGTTCTTCGCCGCCGGTCCCGCGGTCACCCTCAGCTTCGCCTCGCGCGCCACGGCGGCCGGCTGCTCGCTGATCGATCTGTCCGGCGCGTTGCCCGCCGACCAGGCGCCGCAAGTCGTGCCTGAGGCCAATGGCGATATCCTCGTCGGGATGAAAAAGCCTTTCCAGGTCAGCAGCCCAAGTCCTTCGGCCACCACCCTGGCCGTGCTGCTGGCGCCGTTGCTCAGCATCATCGACCTGCAACGTATCAATTTGACGGCGAGTCTGGCGGTATCAGCCCAGGGTCGTGAAGCCGTGACTGAACTGGCCCGGCAAACCGCCGAGCTGCTCAATGTGCGTCCGCTGGAGCCGACGTTCTTTGATCGGCAGATGGCGTTCAACCTCCTGGCTCAGGTCGGTAAGCCGGATGAACAGGGCCATACCTTGCTGGAAAAACGCCTGGTTCGCGAAGTGCGTCAGGTGTTGGCGCTGCCTTCGTTAAAGATTTCCGTTACGTGCATTCAAGCGCCGGTGTTTTTTGGCGATAGCTTTAGTGTGACCCTGCAGTCTTCGCGTGAAGTCGACCTGGCGAAAGTCAACGCGGCCCTCGAAGACGCGCCAGGCATCGAACTGGTAGAAGCTGGCGATTACCCGACAGCGGTGGGCGACGCGGTAGGGCAGGATGTGGTGTACGTCGGTCGGGTCCGCCGGGGAATCGACGACCCGTCGGAACTTAATGTCTGGCTGACGTCAGATAACGTACGCAAAGGTGCCGCGCTCAATGCTGTGCAGGTGGCTGAATTGTTGATAAAAGACCTAGCGTAAAAGATACTTGGCAACAATTTGTCGACTGAATCTGGCCGGGCGCTATGCTTGGCCGAAGTGCTGATCGCGAGTCACCCTTCGGGGCTTCGCGTGGCAAGAAAGAAAAGATCGCGCGCGACGACCCTTCGCCGCCGCGCGCAATGCCTTACGGCAGCGACTATCAACACCTTCTCGCTGGCCGAGGAATGTTCAAACAAAGGATGAGGCTATGGTTCAAGTTCGCAAACTGGTGTTAGCAATAGCGGCCGCCTCGGCGCTGTCCTCCGGTGTGGCGCATGCCCTCGGGCTCGGGGAGCTGACCCTGAAGTCGACGCTGAACCAGCCGCTGGTGGCGGAAATCGAGCTTCTTGATGTCAAGGAACTCACTGCTGCTGAAGTGGTGCCGAGCCTGGCCTCACCCGAAGATTTCGCCAAGGCCGGTGTCGACCGCCAGGCGTTTCTCAACGACCTGACCTTTACGCCGGTGCTCAACCCCGGCGGTAAAAGTATCCTGCGTGTGACATCCAGCAAGCCACTGTCCGAACCGATGGTGAAATTCCTGGTTCAGGTCATGTGGCCAAGCGGTCGGTTGATGCGCGATTACAGCGTGTTGCTCGATCCCTCCAAATTCTCGCCGCAGACCGCTGACGCGGCTGCTCAGCCTGCACCGACGCAAACTGTCGCTGCACCGGTCACCGGCGCGACCAAACCCGCCCAGTACACCACCACGCCGCGCGATACTTTGTGGGAAATCGCTGCGAAGGCGCGTAATGGCGGTTCGATTCAGCAGACCATGCTGGCCATCCAGGCACTGAACCCGGATGCCTTTATCGATGGCAACATCAACCGGTTGAAAACCGGTCAGGTGCTGCGTCTGCCGGATCAGGCGCAAAGCACCAATCTGCCGCAACCTAAAGCCATCGCCGAAGTCGCCGCACAGAACACCGCCTGGCGTCAGGGCCGTCGCTATGTACCCAAGGCGGGCGCTGGCCAGCAACAACTGGATGCCACTAACCGTCCTCGCGGTGACGGCGCGACCTCGCAAGCTCCCAAGGACAACTTGAGCCTGGTCTCGGCCGAGACGGGCAAGCCCGGTGCCAAAGGCGCTGCGGGCGATGCGAAGAAATTGAGCAACAAGCTGGCGGTGACCCAGGAAAGCCTCGACACGACCCGTCGTGACAACGCCGAACTGAAAAGCCGCATGACCGATCTGCAAAGTCAGCTGGACAAGCTGCAACGCCTGATTGAACTGAAGAACAACCAATTGGCCAAGTTGCAGGCTGAGGGCGCTGCAGACGCTCCGGTGGATGAGGCTGCCGCGCCCGCCATGTCGGCGGAACTGGCGTCCAGTCCGGCGGCTGCGACGCCTGCTGAAGCCGTGCCGACTGCACCGGTGACGCCAGCGCCGGAGGCGGCGGTACCCGAGGCCGCGCCGGCACCTGCCGAGAAGCCTGTCGAGCCGACGCCGGTTAAAACCACTGACGATCAGAAATTCAATGAGCTGCTGACCAATCCATGGTTGCTGGGCATGGTCGGCGGTGGTGCAGTCATCCTGCTGCTTCTGTTGCTGTTACTGGCCCGTCGGCGCAAAGCTCAACAGGAGGCTGAAAAGCATCTGCGCATGGCTCGCGCATTGTCCGAGGAGCAGGAATTCTCGGTCGATCACGATTTGCCGGAAAGCAGTTTCGAAGGCCTGGAAGTTCCGCCTGCAAGCGTGAAGCTCGCCACGGCGCCGGCTGTAGAGCCGACTCCAGCGCCTGTGCCTGTGCCTGCACCGGCGCCAGTGATCGCTCCGGTCATCGTAACGCCACCGATCGCAGCGCCGCTGATCTCGCCAGCCGCCGAGCACAATGATGATGTGTTGGGCCGGGCGCAGTCGCACATTGCTGCCGGTCGCCTGAATCAGGCCGCCGCGATACTGGAAGATGGCATCAAGCAGGAGCCGCAACGCAGTGATTTGCGCTTGAAGCTGATGGAAGTCTACGGGCAGCAGGGCGATCGCGATGCGTTCGTCGCCCAGGAGCGCAAGCTGATTGCCAACGGCGACAACTTCGCTCAGGTCGAGCAGTTGAAAAGCCGCTTCCCGGCCATGGCGCTCGTGGCGGCGGGTGGTATCGGCGCTGCGGCTATCGCAGCGCAAATGGATGCCCAGTACGTCAAGGACCTGATGCTGGACGAGCCAGAAGCGCCTGCGCCAGTGGTGCCGGCTGATGACAACTTTGATCATGACTTCGACTTGAGCCTGGATGATCTGGAAGCCGCTTCTCCGGCCGTCGTTTCTCCCGAAGCGGAGCCCGTGGAAGAGCTGGACGCATTCCCGTCTGACGATGACCTGAGCTTTGAGTCGGTGTTGCAGCAGCAGACTGACATCAAGGAAAACCTCGACGACCTGTCTGATTTTGATCTGGACATGGACCTCGGGGGTGAAGCTTCGCCAGCCACGTTGGCCGAAGATGATTTCCTGCTGAACCTGGACGACGATGCCAAGGATCTGCCGGTTGCCGAAGCGCCGACCGTCCCGGAAGTAGCACTGGACGATCTGGAGTTGCCGGCCGACTTCGACCTGTCGCTGGCGGACGAAATGGACGCCCCCGTCGCTGCCGACGATTTGTCCGCCAAGCCGGACGACTTCAGCGCGGAGCTCGACCGCCTGTCCCAGGACATCAGCGGGCCGACCTTTTCAGCGGAAGACGCCATGGCTTCCGCCGCTGACGAGCCTGAGTTCGACTTCCTTTCCGGTACCGACGAAGTGGCGACCAAACTCGATCTGGCCCAGGCCTACATCGACATGGGCGACAACGACGGTGCGCGGGACATCCTTAACGAGGTGGTGACCGAGGGTGATGACGGGCAGAAGAGCGAAGCAAAGGAGATGTTGTCGCGTCTGGCGTGAATGCTCGGTAAGTCGTAAAGAGAACGGCAGCCCATTGGGGCTGCCGTTTTTGTTTCTGCCGGGAGTGCGAGGGTGGTGGTGGGATGGTCATCGTCGGAATGCCGCCCAGACCAAGCCCGCTCCCACAGTGATTTGCGCTGTTCACAAAACCTGTGGGAGCGGGCTTGCCCGCGATGAGGCCCTGACATTCAACATCGTGTCGACAGTTGCACTGGCTTCCACGTCCCGCCGCCTTATAATGCCCGCCTTTGCGTACATCAGCAGGCTGTCACCCCTTGGCAAATATAGATAATCCTGCCGCCGAAATGGCGGCCGACGGCTTTTTCCGGATCGCGTTGGGCGTTGAATACAAAGGCTCGCGTTATCGCGGCTGGCAGCGTCAGGCCTCCGGCGTGCTCACCGTGCAGGAAACCCTGGAAAAGGCGTTGTCGAAAGTCGCCGACTCGCCTGTCTCGCTGCTCTGCGCCGGTCGCACTGACGCCGGCGTGCACGCATGCGGACAGGTGGTGCATTTCGACACGCAGGTCGAGCGCTCGATGAAAGCCTGGGTCATGGGGGCCAACATCAACTTGCCCCACGACATCAGTGTCAGCTGGGCCAAGGCCATGCCGGCGGATTTTCATGCGCGGTTCAAAGCCATTGCCCGGCGCTATCGCTACGTGATCTACAACGATCAGATCCGTCCGGCGCACTTGAACGATGAAATCACCTGGAACCACCGGCCCCTGGACGTCGACCGTATGGCCGAGGCGGCGCAGTATCTGGTGGGTACCCATGACTTCAGCGCTTTCCGCGCGGGTCAGTGCCAGGCCAAGTCGCCGATCAAGGAACTTCATCACCTGCGAGTCACTCGCCACGGCAAGATGATCGTGCTGGACATCCGTGCCAGCGCGTTCCTGCACCACATGGTGCGCAACATTGCCGGCGTGCTGATGACCATCGGTGCCGGCGAGCGCCCGGTGGAGTGGATGAAAGAGGTGCTGGAGAGCCGGATCCGTCGTTCTGGCGGGGTGACCGCGCATCCTTTCGGCTTGTATCTGGTGCAGGTTGAATACCGCGACGAGTTCGAATTGCCGCAGCGTTACATTGGCCCGCACTTCTTGACCGGTTTCACCGAACTTGACGGCTGACGCCCTCGAACGCATTTGTTACCATCCGGGACTTTCTCGGATTTGCCTTGGGGTTCTATCGACATGTCAGCCGTTCGCAGCAAGATTTGCGGGATTACCCGCATAGAAGATGCGTTGGCAGCGGTAGAGGCCGGGGCAGATGCGATCGGATTCGTCTTCTATGCAAAAAGCCCGCGTGCCGTGACGTTTCAGCAAGCGCGGGACATTATCAAGGCGCTGCCGCCGTTCGTGACCACCGTGGGATTGTTTGTCAACGCCAGCCGTTGCGAGTTGGGCGAACTGCTCGACGCCGTGCCGCTGGATCTGTTGCAGTTTCATGGTGATGAAACGGCGGCGGATTGTGAAGGCTGGCACCGTCCGTATATCAAGGCGCTGCGGGTCAAGGCCGGTGACGACATTGCGGCCGCTTGCGATGCCTTTCCGAGTGCCAGCGGTATCCTGCTGGATGCCTACGTCGAGGGCGTGCCTGGGGGAACCGGGGAAGCGTTCGACTGGTCTCTGATACCTCAAGGGTTGAGCAAACCGATCATTTTGGCGGGTGGCCTGACACCGGACAACGTTGCCGAAGCGATTGCGCGGGTCCGGCCTTACGCGGTCGACGTCAGTGGCGGGGTAGAGGCGAGCAAGGGAATCAAGGATCACGCAAAGGTTCAGGCGTTCATCAAGGCAGTACGCGGCACGTTGATGTGACGGCTGGCACACTGCCGCCGTCCACAGGCATGGCTGAGGGTTTTTGGGTGGTACGCAGGTCACGTTTGCTGATCCGGCCACCCAGTCGATCATCGCCGCACATATGAATTTAGCTCAAGGGCATACGCGGGGCTGCGAACCAAAGTGTTCGAGCCGCCGGTACTGGAGAAAGAAAGCATGAGCAACTGGTTAGTAGACAAACTGATCCCTTCGATCATGCGTTCCGAGGTCAAGAAGAGCTCGGTGCCTGAAGGTCTGTGGCACAAATGCCCGTCTTGCGAGGCTGTGCTGTATCGTCCGGAGCTGGAAAAGACCCTGGACGTTTGCCCCAAGTGCAATCACCACATGCGTATCGGCGCCCGCGCCCGTATCGACATTTTCCTCGACGCTGAAGGCCGTGCCGAACTGGGCGCCGAGCTGGAGCCCGTCGACCGTCTGAAATTCCGTGACGGCAAGAAGTACAAGGATCGCCTGACCGCCGCACAGAAAGCGACCGGCGAAAAAGATGCCCTGATCTCCATGAGCGGTACGCTGCTGGGCATGCCGGTCGTGGTGTCGGCTTTCGAATTCTCCTTCATGGGCGGTTCGATGGGTGCCATCGTCGGTGAGCGCTTTGTACGCGCTGCCAACTACGCACTGGAAAACAAATGCCCGATGATCTGCTTCGCGGCCTCCGGCGGCGCGCGGATGCAAGAAGCCTTGATCTCCCTGATGCAAATGGCCAAGACCTCCGCGGTGCTGGCGCGTCTGCGTGAAGAAGGCATTCCGTTCATCTCGGTACTGACTGACCCTGTCTACGGCGGTGTTTCCGCCAGTCTGGCGATGCTGGGCGATGTGATCGTCGGCGAACCGAAAGCTCTGATCGGCTTTGCCGGTCCGCGCGTCATCGAACAGACCGTGCGTGAAAAATTGCCGGAAGGCTTCCAGCGCAGCGAATTCCTGCTCGAACACGGCGCGATCGACATGATCATTCACCGTCAGGAGCTGCGTCCGCGTCTGGGCAACCTGCTGGCACAGATGATGGGCCTGCCGACGCCTAAGTTCGTTGCTGCACCTATCGAGCCAATCGTGGTTCCGCCGGTGCCTGCCAACATATGACCCAACGTACCCTTGGCGAGTGGCTCGCCTACCTTGAGCAGTTGCACCCTTCGGCCATCGACATGGGCCTGGAGCGCTCGCAACAGGTAGCGTCCCGCATGGGACTGGGCAAGCCGGCGCCTCGGGTGATTACGGTCACCGGCACCAACGGCAAGGGTTCTACCTGCGCATTCGTGGCTTCGTTGCTACGGTCGCAAGGCCTGAACGTCGGTGTCTACAATTCTCCGCACCTGCTGCGTTATAACGAGCGGGTGCAGGTCAACGGCGTTGAAGCAACCGACGCCGAACTGTGCGAAGCCTTTGCTGCAGTCGAGGCGGGCCGCGGCGACACTTCCCTGACGTACTTCGAAATGGGCACCCTGGCGGCGTTCTGGCTGTTTCAACAGGCCGGGCTTGACGCGGTGGTGCTGGAAGTCGGTCTGGGCGGGCGTCTGGATACAGTCAACGTGGTGGATGCCGACATGGCACTAGTCACCAGCATCGGCGTCGATCATGCCGACTATCTGGGTGATACCCGGGAATCCGTGGCGTACGAAAAAGCCGGTATCTTCCGCCAGGGCGCGCCTGCGCTTTGCGGCGATTTGAATCCTCCACAACCTTTGCTTGATAAGGCGCGCGAGCTGGCTTGTCCGTTTTTCCTGCGCGGGCGTGATTTTGATCTGGGTGTGACCGATCATCACTGGCAATGGCGCGGTGTCGACGCTCAAGGGCAGGTGATTGAGCTGCGTGATCTGCCATTGCTTGACCTGCCGATGGAAAACGCCGCGCTGGCGCTGCAGGCTTATCTGCTGATGGACCTGCCGTGGGTGGACGCACAGATTGTCGATGCCCTGAAGGCTACGCGGGTGGTAGGGCGTCTTGATCGCCGTCAGTTCGATTGGCAAGACAAGCGCCTGAACCTGTTGCTGGACGTGGGGCATAATCCTCATGCGGCCGAGTACCTGGCTCGTCGACTGGCCAGTCGGCCACCGGCAGGCAAGCGTCTGGCCGTGTTCGGATTGCTGGCGGACAAGGATCTCGATGGTGTTGTGGGCGAGTTGAATGCTAGTGTCCAGCACTGGGCGGTTGCGCCGCTAAATTCGCCCCGGTCACGGCCAGTTGCCGATTTGAACGGGGTGTTGCAGAACCTTGGCGCATCGGTAACGTCCTATGACAGCGTGGCTGCAGCCCTCGATGGGCAGTGTGCATTGGCCACGAGCGACGACGAGATTCTGTTGTTCGGATCATTTTATTGTGTCGCCGAGGCCCTTGAATGGTTGGCCCGGCGCTCCACGGAGGAAGCGGCAAATGGCATTGCTGGATAAAGCCTACAAACAGCGGATGGTCGGTGCCCTGGTTCTAGTGGCACTGGCGGTGATTTTCCTGCCGATGCTGTTTTCGCGTCAGGATGAACAACGCCAGGTGACCGTTGAGGCGCCCGCCGCACCGCAAGCACCTTCGATGCCGCAAGTGCAGGTCGAGCCCGTGGTCGTGCCCGAGCCGCAGACGCTTGCGCAAGAGCCGGTACCGAGCGATGAGGAAATCGCCCAGCAGGAAGAGCCTTCGATGCCTATCGCTCCGACTGCCCCTGTCGCGCCTGCACCTGCTGCCAAACCCGTCGCGCCGGCGCCTGTACCAGCGATGGCGGCCAAGCCAAGCACGCCGCCTGCCCAGCCAATCACCGCGGCCCCTGGCAAACCCGATACCACGCAAAGTCGCGTCGATGCCAATGGCCTGTCGGTCAGTTGGTCGGTGCAACTGGCCAGCCTGTCGAACCGTGCCAGCGCTGAAAGCCTGCAGAAATCCTTGCGCAGCCAAGGCTACAACGCCTACATCCGCACAGCGGACGGCAAGAACCGGGTATTCGTCGGGCCGCTCATTGAGCGCGCAGAAGCCGACCGTTTGCGCGACTTGCTAAGCCGCCAGCAGAACCTCAAGGGTTTTGTAGTGCGCTTCCAGCCCGAGCGCGGTTAAAACGCGCTTATCCCTGTAGCAACTGGCGCGGCCTGCGTCCGGCTGTGAAGCAGCCGTCAATCACGCTTGTACGGTGTGCCAGATAGACCCAATTGCCTGATTTTACGGCTGCTGCGCAGCCGGACGCAGGCTTCGCCAGCTGCTACAGGGGCGAGTGCGGTTTCGATAGTAGCTAAAACTATCACCCCGATTTGAAATGCACTGACAATCGCAGCTTACCGATCAGCATGGGCTCTGCTAAAATGCGCCGCCTTATCCGTCTGTAGGCTGCACTGTGCCATTTACCTGGGTTGATTGGGCGATCGTTGCAATAGTCGCCATCTCCGCATTGATCAGTCTGAGCCGCGGCTTCGTCAAAGAAGCATTATCGCTGGTGACCTGGATCATCGCAGGAGTCGTCGCCTGGATGTTCGGTGGTTCATTGTCCGAGTACCTCGCCGGATACATAGAAACGCCATCGGCTCGTGTAATCACGGGCTGTGCCATCATGTTTGTCGCCACGTTAATCGTAGGCGCAATGATCAATTATCTTATCGGCGAGTTGGTTCGCGTCACCGGGCTATCCGGGACCGACCGATTTCTCGGCATGGCCTTCGGCGCAGCGCGTGGCGTGTTGCTGGTGGTCGTGGCGGTCGGGCTGTTGAGCCTGGGGCCGGTACAGCAGGACGGGTGGTGGAAAGAATCACAGCTCGTGCCAAAGTTTCTATTGGTCGCAGACTGGTCCAAAAACCTGATTCTCGGGTGGAGCAGTCAGTGGCTTGCCAGCGGTATCAGCGTACCCGCTGAGATACCGTTCAAGGAGCACCTCTTGCCGACGGCCAAAACGCCTCAGTGAGTGTTGTTCAGTTCAGATCCATTAAGTAGGGGTTGCGTCGCATGTGTGGCATCGTCGGTATCGTCGGTAAGTCGAACGTCAATCAGGCGCTGTATGACGCGCTAACCGTGCTCCAGCACCGCGGCCAGGACGCTGCCGGTATCGTGACCAGCCATGACGGCCGGTTATTCCTGCGCAAGGATAATGGCCTGGTACGTGACGTGTTCCATCAGCGTCACATGCAGCGCCTCGTCGGGCACATGGGCATTGGCCATGTGCGTTACCCGACCGCAGGCAGCTCGACTTCGGCTGAAGCGCAACCGTTTTACGTCAACTCGCCTTACGGCATCACCCTGGCGCACAACGGTAACCTGACCAACGTTGAACAGCTGGCCAAGGAGATTTACGAATCTGACCTGCGCCACGTCAACACCAACTCTGATTCGGAAGTACTGCTGAACGTGTTCGCGCACGAGCTGGCCCAGCGCGGCAAGCTGCAGCCTACCGAAGAAGACGTATTTGCTGCCGTCACTGACGTGCACAACCGTTGCGTGGGTGGTTACGCGGTCGTTGCGATGGTGACCGGTTACGGTATCGTCGGTTTCCGCGACCCGCATGGCATCCGCCCGATTGTCTTCGGTCAGCGTCACACCGATGAAGGCGTCGAGTACATGATTGCCTCCGAGAGCGTCTCCCTGGACGTGCTCGGTTTCACCCTGATTCGCGACCTCGCGCCGGGCGAAGCGGTCTACATCACTGAAGACGGCAAGCTGCACACTCGTCAGTGCGCAAACAACCCGTCCCTGACTCCGTGCATCTTCGAACACGTGTACCTGGCGCGTCCGGACTCGATCATCGACGGCGTGTCGGTCTACAAGGCCCGTCTGCGTATGGGCGAGAAACTTGCCGAGAAGATCCTGCGCGAGCGTCCGGAACACGACATCGACGTGGTCATCCCGATCCCTGACACCAGCCGCACCGCAGCGCTCGAGCTGGCGAACCACTTGGGCGTCAAGTTCCGCGAAGGCTTCGTGAAGAACCGCTACATCGGCCGGACTTTCATCATGCCTGGCCAGGCTGCACGGAAAAAATCCGTACGCCAGAAGCTCAATGCCATCGAGCTGGAATTTCGCGGCAAGAACGTGATGCTGGTGGACGACTCGATCGTACGCGGCACCACGTGCAAGCAGATCATCCAGATGGCTCGCGAAGCGGGCGCCAAGAACGTTTACTTCTGTTCCGCGGCACCGGCCGTTCGCTACCCGAACGTCTACGGCATCGACATGCCGAGCGCTCACGAGCTGATCGCACACAACCGTTCGACCCAGGACGTGGCGGATCTGATCGGCGCTGACTGGCTGATCTATCAGGACCTGCCTGACTTGATCGAAGCAGTCGGTGGCGGCAAGATCAAGATCGAGAAGTTCGATTGCGCAGTGTTCGACGGCCAGTACGTTACCGGCGACGTCGACGAGGCTTACCTGAACAAGATCGAGCAGGCTCGCAATGATGCCTCCAAGGTCAAGACGCAGGCAGTCAGTGCGATCATTGATCTGTATAACAACTGAGTAACTACCGGCCCTGAGGGGCCGGTTTTGTATCTACTAAAAGAGCAAGGCAAGGAGTGACAGCATGAGTCAGGATTGGGATGCCGGTCGGCTGGACAGCGACCTCGACGGCGTAGCGTTCGATACCCTGGCCGTACGCGCCGGTCAGCACCGTACGCCAGAAGGCGAACACGGTGATCCGATGTTCTTTACTTCCAGTTACGTGTTCCGCACCGCTGCCGATGCGGCGGCGCGCTTTGCCGGGGAAGTCCCGGGCAACGTTTACTCGCGCTACACCAATCCGACCGTGCGTGCGTTCGAAGAGCGTATTGCCGCGCTGGAGAGCGCCGAGCAGGCCGTCGCCACCGCAACCGGCATGGCTGCGATCATGGCAGTGGTGATGAGCTTGTGCAGCGCCGGCGACCATGTGTTGGTGTCTCGCAGCGTGTTTGGCTCGACCATCAGCCTGTTCGAAAAGTACTTCAAGCGCTTCGGCATCGAAGTCGATTACGTTCCCTTGGCAGATTTGTCCGGTTGGGATGCGGCGATCAAGGCCAACACTAAACTGCTGTTCGTCGAGTCTCCGTCCAATCCGCTGGCCGAACTGGTGGACATCGCTGCGTTATCGGAAATCGCTCACGCCAAAGGCGCGATGCTGGTGGTCGACAACTGCTTCTGCACCCCGGCATTGCAGCAGCCATTGAAACTCGGCGCAGACATCGTCGTGCACTCGGCAACCAAGTTCATCGACGGCCAGGGTCGTTGCATGGGCGGTGTCGTGGCCGGACGCAGCGAGCAGATGAAGGAAGTGGTCGGCTTCTTGCGCACTGCAGGCCCAACCCTGAGTCCGTTCAACGCCTGGATCTTCCTCAAGGGTCTTGAAACCCTGAACCTGCGGATGAAGGCTCATTGTGCCAACGCCCAGCAACTGGCCGAGTGGCTGGAGCAGCAGGAAGGCATCGAGAAAGTCCATTACGCCGGCCTTAAAAGCCATCCTCAGCACGAACTGGCCCAGCGCCAGCAGAAGGGCTTTGGCGCGGTCGTGAGTTTCGAAGTCAAGGGTGGCAAAGAGGGCGCCTGGCGCTTTATCGATGCGACCCGCCTGATATCCATCACGGCTAACCTCGGTGACACCAAGACCACCATCACTCACCCAAGCACCACCTCCCACGGTCGTCTGGCGCCGCAGGAGCGGGAAGCAGCGGGTATTCGTGACAGCCTGATCCGCATCGCGGTCGGCCTCGAAGACGTGACAGACCTGCAAGCCGATCTGGCGCGCGGTCTGGCTGCACTGTGATCGAATTGTCGACGCCGGGTACTGGCACCAATGGCCGCGTCGCGATGGTCACGGGTGCTGCGCGGGGCATCGGTCTGGGGATATCGGCCTGGCTGGTCAGCGAAGGCTGGCAAGTCGTGCTGACCGACCTGGATCGGGTCCGCGGTTCGAAAGTGGCCAAGGTGCTGGGCGAAAACGCCTGGTTCATCGCCATGGACGTGTCCAACGAAGGTCAGGTGGCATTGGGTGTAGCCGAGGTGTTGGGACAGTTCGGCCGACTTGATGCGCTGGTGTGCAATGCGGCCATTGCCGATCCGCACAACATCACGCTGGAAAGCCTCGATCTGTCTTACTGGAATCGGGTGCTGGCGGTGAACCTCAGCGGGCCGATGCTGTTGGCAAAGCATTGCGCGCCTTACCTGCGAGCTCACAGCGGGGCTATCGTCAATCTGGCCTCGACCCGTGCCGGGCAGTCGGAACCTGACACTGAGGCGTACGCGGCGAGCAAGGGAGGGCTGTTGGCCCTGACTCATGCGCTGGCAATCAGCCTTGGGCCGGAGATTCGCGTCAATGCCGTCAGCCCGGGATGGATCGATACGCGTGATCCGTCTGCCCGTCGCGCCGAACCTCTTACCGATGCCGACCATGCCCAGCACCCGGCGGGCAGGGTAGGGACGGTCGAGGACGTGGCGGCGATGGTGGCATGGCTGCTGTCGCGCAATGCAGGGTTCGTCACGGGCCAGGAGTTCGTGGTGGATGGCGGGATGACCAAGAAGATGATTTACAGCGAGTGACAGGCTGAAGCATCGATGGTGGCTGTTCTTCTGTTATCTCGAGCAGGCTCACTCCCACAGGTGCAACGCAGACTATTGTGGGAGTGAGCCTGCTCGCGATGACGGTCTGGCTGTCACCACTGTCACCAGCCACCGACACGATTTTGTCTTTTTCAGAAAAACTTCAATCCTGCTATTGACTTAGGTTCGCTACCTGCGTAAATTTCGCGGCCTCGGAGATGCAAACCGGGTGATTAGCTCAGCTGGGAGAGCGTCTGCCTTACAAGCAGAATGTCGGCGGTTCGATCCCGTCATCACCCACCACTTCCGAGAGTCTTGCGAAAGCAAGATGGAAGCTTTTAAAAGCCTCCACCGACGCGCAGCGGTAGTTCAGTCGGTTAGAATACCGGCCTGTCACGCCGGGGGTCGCGGGTTCGAGTCCCGTCCGCTGCGCCATATTTCCGAAGCAGGTTTTACCTGGTTCGAGATTGATAAGCCTCGAAGCTTTCAGTCAGACGAGTTACTTGGATGCAAGTCCAAAGCGATACGCAGCGGTAGTTCAGTCGGTTAGAATACCGGCCTGTCACGCCGGGGGTCGCGGGTTCGAGTCCCGTCCGCTGCGCCATATCTGCTACAAGGCCCACTGAACGCCTTGGAGCTACGAAGAAAAGCCTCAGGCTGTCTTCGAGTCGATAGCAAAGACCCTGGTCGAAAGACCGGGGTTTTTTGTGTCTGCGATTCAGCGATTTCTCCCTCCCGATCCTCCCCATCCAGCCTTTCTGCTCAACTGACGCATAAAGCGCTTCCTTCGCACGGCTGATATTAATTAGAATCACTCTCATTAACGATAACTCGTTGGCACAGGGCTTCTTGAGATGAGTGATGCAGTAATGCCAGAGGAGCAATCTTTCAACGACCTCTACCGCGATCATCGTGGTTGGCTGGAAGGCTGGTTGAGACGGCGCATGAGCAATGGCCATGATGCGGCGGACCTCAGCCAGGACACCTTCGTACGCTTACTCGCCAGCTCTCAGCGCATTGCTGATCTGCAAGAACCCCGTGCCTATCTGGCGACTGTCGGCAAGCGGCTCCTGACCAATTTCTACAAGCGTCGCAGCCTGGAGCAGGCCTACCTCAATGCGCTGGCCTTCTTGCCGGAAGATTGTGTCCCATCTCCTGAACAGCGCTGGATCCTCCTGGAAACCCTGCAAGCCCTCGATGAATTGCTCGATGGACTGCCAAGACCGGTGCGCAGGGCGTTTCTGTGGAGTCAATTGGAAGGTTTGACGTATCAGGACATCGCCGAGCGCCTGAGCGTCTCGGAGCGCACGATCAAGCGCTACATGGCCCAAGCCTATGAGCATTGCCTGCTGGTGACGCTGTGATCGGCCCAGCACCTTCCGCTGAAGCCCGCCAGGCCATACGGGCCGCTGCACAATGGCTGGCGCTTATGGAATCCGGTGCTGCCAATGAGCGGGATCGCGCCGAACTGCAGACCTGGCGAAACAGCCATTCCAGTCACGAGCAGGCCTGGCAGAAAGCCCAACTCCTGCGTCAGCGCTTTGCCGAACTGCCGTCAGCGCTGGCGATGGCCAGTCTCGATCGACCGCAGGAAAGCCGGCGTACCGTACTCAAGCGTGCCTTGGGGGCGGTGGCATTGGTGCCGGCTGCCTGGCTGATCAGTCGACAGTTACCACTGGATGTCTGGAGCGCGGACCTGCGAACCGCGACCGGAGAAGGCAAGACGGTCCGCTTGGCCGATGGCAGCTCGCTGCAACTGAACACCGCAAGCGCCGTCGACATCGATCTGACGAAGCGTTGGTTGAAACTCGTGGAGGGCGAGATAGCGCTGAGCGTTCCTGGTACCTCGCCGCTGACCGTGCAGACCCACTTCGGGCAAGTCATCGTCAGTCAGGGTGAAGTGTGCGTTCGTCAGGGGCAGACGGGTTGCAAGGTGTCAGTCCTGAAAGGAGCGGTGCGATTGCAGCCGTTGCGTGGACCGGACTTCTCGTTGCAAGCCGGCCGGCAGGTCAGTCTTCAAGCGGCGGGTGCGGGCGCTATTGAACCCTTTGACGTACTCGCGCCAGGCTGGCGTGAGGGTGTACTGATGGCGCAGAACCAACCCTTGGGTGATTTCTTGCGCGAGCTCAGCAGCTATCGTCCGGGCGTCTTGCGCTGGGAGCCAGCGCTGGAATCCCTGCGTGTCACCGGCAGTTTTCGTCTGCAAGATACCGATCGAATCCTGGCGCTGCTGGCGGCCAGCCTTCCACTGGAGGTGCATTCGCGTACGCGTTATTGGGTAACGCTGCTGCCGCGCAAAAATAGTGTGTAAGGCGTGTCCCCTTTTTTCGTATCGATTGTCATTCAAGGCAAGTGAACGAACCAAGAGAGCTTTTTCAATGCCTGCAGTGTTCCCGTCCAGTCCGCGTTTGGTCCCCGCCAGCCGTCGTCCGTTGTTGCACTTGAGCCTGTTGTTGAGCCTGAGTGCTTGTCCGTTGTTCATCACCGCCGGTTGGGCTGAAGACGCGTCTCGACGCAGTTATCAGGTGCCGGCAGGAAGTCTCAGTGCCGCGCTGACGCGCTTCGCCGGGTTGGCTGGCGTCAATCTGTCGGTGGACCCGGCGCTCGTTGGCGGGCGCAACAGTCCTGGTCTTGCCGGCGAGTTCGCGGTGGAGGAGGGCTTCGCTCGACTGTTGCAAGGTTCCGGTCTGCAACTGCAGCCAGTGGGCGAACAAGCGTACATCCTGACCCCGGCGCCAGAAGGCAGCAGCCTGCAACTGGCGCCGACCTCGATTCTCGGTGCCACGGGCGGGGCGGATGGCGAAGTGTACGCCGGCGGCCAGGTTGCGCGACGCGGTTCGCAAGGGTTGCTGGGCTCGAAAGACTTCATGGAAACGCCGTTCAGCATGACCACCTACACCAGTGAGGTGATCGAAAACCAGCAGGCGCGTACCTTGGGCGACTTGATCGCCAACGATCCGTCGGTTCGCGCCACCAACCCGGCGGGTGGTCGTTACGAGCAATTCACCATTCGTGGGCTCAGCCTGTTCAACAGTGATGTTGCCTACAATGGCCTCTACGGTGTCCTGCCCACTTATACGATTGATATGGAGATGGCCGACCGCGTCGACATTCTCAAAGGTCCTACCCAGCTCATCAACGGTATCTCGCCTCGGGGCAGTGTGGGTGGCGGCATCAACGTGGTACCCAAGCGTGCAACCGACAAGCCGATCACTTCGTTCACCGGCAGTTACGCGTCCAACAACCAGCTCGGCGGCGCCGTGGATGTCGGTCGGCGCTTTGGTGAGGATGACAAGTTCGGCATCCGCTTCAATGGCGTGAAGCAGTCCGGCGATACCGAATGGGATCACCAGAGCGTCGATCGCGATATGGCGGTGCTGGGCCTGGATTTCCGTGGTGAGCGCCTGCGGCTCTCAACGGATATCGGGCACACCGAACGTGACACCGACGCACCGCAGGAACGCGTGCAGGTTGGCGCCAATGCCCAGGTTCCGCGTGCCAGCGATGTCCGCCACAACTATGCGCAGGCCTGGAGCAAGGCGCGCACCAAAGATACGTTCGGAACAGTGAACGGCGAATTCGACGTCAGCGATTCCGTCATGTTGTACGGCGGCGTGGGCGCGCGTAAAAGCAATCATGACTTTCTCCGTCATGCCGTCTCGGTCACTAACGACGCTGGGGACTTCAGCGTTCAACCTCGCGACTTCACCCGTGACGAAAATGTCCGGACGGCCACGGCAGGGGTACGCAACTGGTTTCATACCGGTCCGGTGAGCCATGAGGTCAATCTGGCTGCCAGCTACTTCTACATGGACTTTGAAAACGGCGGTGCCCGGTACGCCTCGGCTCCCAGCAACCTTTACGACCCGGTCGAAACACCGAAGCCTGGAACCCCGACGCGATTCGATTCAAAGGTGTACACGGAGAACCGCTTCAGCGGTGTCGCGTTGTCCGACACGCTGGGCTTCTTCGATGATCGGCTGCTGCTGACACTCGGCGCCCGCTGGCAGCGAGTGAAGGTCGACGACTGGTCGGATAACATCAAAGGCGACACCGCTTATGACGAGGAAAAGGTGTCGCCATCGGGGGGCATCCTATTCAAGGCGACCGACAAGCTGTCGTTGTACGCCAACTACATGGAAGGCCTGAGCCAGGGCAAGATCGCACCATCGACTTCGGTGAACGAGGACGAAATCTTCCCGCCGTTCATCAGCCGCCAGGTTGAGGTCGGCGCCAAGTATGACGCGGGCCCTTTTGCCGTGACCGCCGCAGTGTTCCGGATCAAGCAACCGGCCTACGAGACCAATGCCACGACTCGCGTCTTCGGCCCGAACGGCAAGCGTCAAAACGACGGTGTTGAAGTGAGCGTGTTTGGTGAGCCGCTAACAGGTTTCCGCCTGCTCGGCGGTGTCATGTACATCGACAGCGAGTTGACCAGCACCACCAATGGCACGTTTGATGGCAACCGGGCGCCTGCCACGCCGAAATACAACGTCAACCTTGGTGCCGAGTGGGATGTGCCGACCGTGCAGGGCCTGACCTTGACCAGTCGCGGCCTCTATTCCAGCTCGCAGTACCTGGATCAGTCCAACAACAAGGAAATCGACTCCTGGGAGCGTTTCGACGTGGGCGCACGTTATGCGTTCCGGGTCGACGAAAAGACCATCACCCTGCGTGGCAATATCGAGAACGTAGCCGACAAGCGCTACTGGAGTTCGGCGGGCGCATCGGATGACAGCGAGCCCGGTTTGACGCTATCGACCCCGCGTACTTACCTGCTGTCGGCGACTGTCGATTTTTGAGGCCAGCGGCACACCCGCTGCACGTGTGCAGCACTTGCAGCATTTGTAGCAGCTGTCGAGCCTGCGAGGCTGCGTTCGGCTGCGAAGCAGTCGTCAAATCAAACACCCCGGTTTCCCAGGGTTTAGCGACTGCTGCGCAGCCGAACGCAGCCTCGCAGGCTCGACAGCTGCTACAGGGAACGCGTGTCTTCTGAAATCCCTTGTTTTCATACATCCTGCTCAAGCCGCGCGTCAGCTGGAGCAGGGCTTTCTATCGTTAATGCGGTGCAACGCCGCCTTAATTTGATCTTTCAGTCAGTTTTTTGTAACTGGTTGTTTGCCGCGAGCGCATAAACCTTTAAAGTTAACCTTTCGGTCAGCTTTGCACTGTCAACACAGCCCTTTGCTTCGTCCAAAAAGGGTTCCTGCAAGACTCGAGATTTCCAGAACATAACCAGAAGGGCGGGCCTATAACCGCCCAGAGGATGATCCATGTCCAACCGTGATATATCCCGGCGTTCGTTCCTTCAGGGCGGGCTGGTGGCAGGTGTGAGCGTGACGCTTACACCGCTCAGCACCCAGGCGCTGGCTGCCTTGATGGAAAACAGCGTGACCGTGCCGTCCGAGCAATGGCTCGGCAACAACGGCAAGGCGCGCTCGCGTAACGATGCCTTGTCCAAAGTCTGCGGCAGCAAAGTTTTTGCCCGCGACATCCGTGCCAAGGACATGCCGGGCTGGCCTGAGCAGCAAGGGCACGCCATGCTGCTGAAAATCACCAAGGCCGACCGCCTGTACGCCGGTTACGACTTGTCGTGGCTCGGTGCTGACTTGCAGCCTGACCGCATTGTCACCGCCGAAGACCTGGAAAAGGACGGCATTGTCTTTCCGGAGGAGCACGCGCCGGATCCATTGCTGCCCGTGGGCAAAGTACCGATGTTCATCGGTCACCCGGTGGCGATCCTGATCTGGAATGATTTCGAGCGCTTCCGTCAGGCCAAAGCCAAACTCAAATTCAATGACAAAGCGATTCGTTATGGCGCCCAGGTGCCTTTCTACGAAGGCGATCCCTACGGCAGCTTCCGCTACGTACGCGTCGGCGGCGCGACCTCGGCGGACGAGGATGAATTCGCCAGCCTCAAGGATTCGATCCTGTTCCCGATGCTGAAAAACCGTCGCCCGGTGTGGAATTCCCAGCCAGACCTGCACGGTAACCTGACCGAACGGGGGCTGTTTTACGCCGACCGCATGAAGCAGCAAATCGACTCGCCGCCAGACAACTGGCTGGTGTTCGACGAGCGCTACAAAACCCCGTCGATCGAACCGGCCGCAATGGAGCCGGACAACGGCAACGGCTGGTACGATCCTGCGACCAAGACCCTGCATTTCGTCGTCGCCACCCAGTGCCCGCTGGAAGCCGCCACCGAGACCGCGAAGATGATCGCTCCGTCGCGTTTCGGCCTGGCCAACCTGAACATGCACCCTGGCTACACCGTCGGCTACGGTTCCAAAGATCACAACATCTTCGTCTACTACGCAGCCCTTGCAGCGTTGTACGGCGCCGGTGTGCCGGTGCGTCTGGCGAACGACCGCTACGAGCAGTTCCAGAGCGGCATCAAGCGTCACCCGTTCGACATCCGCTACCAGCTGGCGGTCGACAAGACTGATCACAGCTTCAAGATTTTCCGCGCCGAGATGAGTGTCGATGGCGGCGGACGAATCAACTACAGCCCTTCAGTGGCAGCGGTAGGCGCAACGGCGGCGCAGTCGATCTACTACATGCCGCAGAACGATTTGCAGGTCACCGCCTACCATTCCCGCGCGGTTGAAGCGGGGTCGATGCGTGGTTACGGCACGCTGCAAAGCATGGCGTCCACCGAGATGATGGTCGACGAAATTGCCGGTCGTCTTGGCATCGACGCCATCGACCTGCGCAAGAAAAACGCCATGGTCTCGGGTATGAAAAACACCCAGGGCGCGGTGCCGGCGGGTGCGTTGCGCCTGCACGAGATTCTCGACAAGGCGGCCGTGCACGACGTCTGGAAAAACCGCGATGCGATCAAGCAGCAGCGCGAGGCCCAGGACCCGGATCACTGGTACGGCGTCGGTTTCGCCATTTGTCAGAAAGACTTCGGCACCGGCTCCGAAGCGCCGATGGCCAGCATCGAATTCACCGCCGAAGGCCACGTGACCCTGCGCCACATCGGCATCGAAATCGGCACGGGCATGTCCACCTCGCAAGCCCTGGTGGTGGCGGATTTCATCGGCATCCCGGCCACTGAAGTGAAGACTGGCGAAACCGAATGGAAGGAGTTGCAGCTGATCACCGGCGGCAACCCCTACATCATGAGTCAGGCCGAACAGGACGGTTTCCTGCGCAATCCACGCTGGGTCGGCAAGCTGGCCTCGGCCTCGTCGGCGACCAACTCCGCCTATTACTTCAGCCACGCCACCCGTGAAGCGGCGCGTGTGCTGTTTAACCACGGCTTGTGGCCGGCAGCGCTTCAGATCTGGGGCCAGGGCCCTTACGGCGGTCAGGCCAATCCTTATGTGGTGCGCCGCGAAGACGCCCATTGGGTCGACGGCAAACTCACCGCCAACGGCATGCAGCCGCTGAGCTTTGAACAGTTGGCAAAACACGCCCACGAAAAAGGTCTGGTGACCGGCGCCACGGTGCACGGGTTCAACCGCTGGAGCTGGGCCGAGGCCGAGTTCAGCATCGACGGCGTGCGCGAGCGTCTGCCCCTCGATGGTCTGGCCGTGAAGTACGGCGACGGCGCGCCGAAGGCAAAACTGGCGCAGATGACCAGCAACGGTTTCCACCTGCTGGATCGCCAGAACGTCCATTACCCGGACACCCAGTTGAACAACGCCGCGGTGACGTACTACAGCCCGGTGGCGACGCTGGTGGAATTGAAAGTGAACAAGGGCTCCGCCGAAGTGCAAGTGCTCAACCATCACTCGTGGGTCGAGTGCGGTCGGGTGCTGGTGGAAGAACTGGTCAAGGGTCAGCTCGAGGGTGGGATCGCCATGGGCATCGGCCACGCGTTGCTGGAAGAAATGCCGCTGTACGAAGGCGGGCCGGGGGAGGGCGACTGGAACTTCAACCGTTACCGTTTGCCGATGGCACGACACGTGGCTGTGTGGAATCAGACGGCCGAGATTTTGCCGCCGCTGTCGCCGAGCGACCCGTCCAAGGGCATCGCCGAGGTGGTGATGATCCCGGTGGTGGGCGCCATCGGTAACGCCGTGGCTCATGCCATCGGTAAACGTGTTCGCGACCTGCCTATCACTTCTGCACGCATCAAGGAGGCCCTCAATGGCTAACCGTCCGCTTCAACTGACCCTCAACGGTCAATCCGTCGGCCCGGTGGACATCCCTGATGACCTGCCGATGATCGACTACCTGCACGAATACAAAAACCTCACGGGCTCCCGACTGGGTTGCGGTCAGGGCATCTGTCACGCCTGCGTGGTGATTGTCGACAACCCGGACGGCACCAGCGAAGAGGTGCGCACCTGCATCACGGGTGCGCATTATTTCGAAGGCAAGAAAGTGCGGACCATCGAAGGTCACGCGACCCGCGATGAGCAGGGCAAAGTCACCGAACTGAACCCGATCCAGCAGCGCTTTGTGGATGAGTTCGCGTTCCAGTGCAGCTACTGCGCGCCAGGTTTTGTGAATGCCGCCACCGTATTGGTGGAGAAGCTTCAGCGCCAGCCAATCGTTAAGAGTCAGCTGGAACAGGTGATCGAGGACAGCCTCGGTCACCACGTCTGCCGCTGCACCGGCTACGTGCGCTATTACAGCGCCACGCGCAACGTGCTGACCGATCTCGGCCTGGTCAAGGAGGGTTAAGCATGAAGCATCTACTTTCCCGCCTGGCGTTGGCGGTCGGTCTGGCTGCACCGGTATTGCTGGTTCATGCGGATGATCAGGTCAAGCGCGGCGAATACCTCGCGCGCGCTGCCGACTGCATGGCGTGCCACACCGCACCAGGTGGTGCGCCGTATGCGGGCGGTCTGCCGATTGTTTCGCCGTTCGGCACGATCTACGGCACCAACATCACCCCGAGTAAAGAGCACGGTATCGGCCTGTACAGCGATGACGAATTCTTCGCTGCACTGACTGAAGGCAAGCGTCGCGATGGTGCCAACTTGTACCCGGCGATGCCCTATACCTCGTACCACCTGATGCCGCGTGAAGACTCTGATGCGATCCACGCGTATCTGAAAACCATCGAGCCGATCGAGCGTGCGGCACCGGTCACCAGCTTGAGCTTTCCGTTCAACGTGCGCTTGGGTCTGATGGGCTGGAACATGCTCTATGGCAAGGACGTAAAACTGTTGCCCACCGAGGGCAAAAGCGAAGCGTTCAAGCGTGGCCAGTACATGGTCGACGTCCTCGGTCACTGTGGCGAATGCCACACGCCGCGCGGGTTGCCCGGCGCGATGCAACAGGACAAGCGCATGACCGGTGGTCTGCTCAATGGTTATCTGGCGCCGAGCCTGCTGGCCAATGACCTGGCGGCGCGCGGCTGGAATCACCAGGACTTGAGCTCGTTTCTCAAGCACGGGATGAGCGCCCAGGGCACGATGTTCAACGAGATGTTCCCGGTGTTCCACAACAGCACCCAAGGCCTCACGGACCCGGATCTCGCGGCGATGGCAACTTACCTGCTCGGCGATCAACCGCCGGCGGCGAAAATGCTGACCGACGTGCCGTTGGACAAACTCAGCGCCAGCGCCCAGCGCGGTCGTCAGGAATACCTGAACGTCTGCGCCGGCTGCCATGCGGTAGAGGGCGAGGGCAAACCGCACATCGCGGTGGCCATGCGCGGCAATACCACTTTGCGCCTGGAAGATCCGCGCAACCTGTTGCGGGTGATCGAGGACGGGATTGGCGAACAGCAGTTCGTCGGCTTCGAGCGCATGCAGCCGATGCCGGGCTTTGCCGACAAACTCAGTCAGGAACAGCTGGCCGATCTGCTCAACTACCTGCGTCAGGGTTGGGGTGGGCAAGCCGGTGATCTGGCCGTCAGTGACGTGCAGAAGCTGCAAGCGGATGCCCCTTCGGCCGAGCACAAGGCGCACTGATATGCAGCATCTCGATCTGCAAGTGGTGAGGCGGGCGCTTGAATGGTCGGCGGCCGGGCAGTGCGTGTGGCTGTGCACGGTGCTCGCCACCTACGGCTCGGCGCCTCGCGCGCCGGGCTCACTGCTGGCGGTGAACGCTGACGGGCAATGGATCGGTTCGTTGTCGGGCGGCTGTGTCGAGGAAGACTTTCTCGAACGGGTCGCCGAGGGCGCATTTTTTGAGCCGGTCAATGTGGTGCGTTATGGCGAAGGCGATGACCCGCGCTCCCGGGTCAGCTTGCCCTGTGGCGGGATACTTGACGTGCTGGTGGAGAAGCTTGAGCCGGAGTGTGAGGTTCAGGCCCATCTGCGCGAGCTTGAGTCGGCGTTGTTGGGTCAGCGGCGGCTTATCCGCGAGGTCGATCTGGTCAGCGGTGCGCGCAGTCTGTTTACCGATCGCGAGCAGGGTGTGCGCATCGAGCGTGAAGTCGATCGGGTTCGTGTGCGGATCGGGGCAGCTCAGCGATTGTTGCTGGCGGGTTACTCCAGCGTCGCTCAGGCGTGCGCGGAGTTTGCCGTCGGGCTGGGTTTCGAAGTGATTCTCTGTGATCCGCGGGACGAAGTGCTGGAAGGCGTGGTGCTGGAAAACGTCGAAATACGCCGGCAACTGCCCTCGGTGTTTATTGCCGATGGCGGCTGCCACAGCGATACGGCGGTGGTGGCGCTGACCCACGACCCGCGTATCGATGATTTGGCGATGATGGAAGCGGTACGCACCGATGCGTTTTACATCGGCGTGATGGGATCGATGCAGACGTCGCAAAAGCGCTTTGAGCGGTTGCGGCGCATTGGTGGGCTGGGGGATGCCGAACTGTCGCGGATTCATGCGCCGATCGGGCTGAATCTGGGCAGTAAAACCCCCGCTGAAATCGCTTTGGCGGTGCTCGCCGACATTCTGCGCATCCGCAGCGGGATTGCACGGGATCGGCTCTGACGACCTTCGCACCGGCGCTTGTGAAAGCGCCGGTTACATCAATGAGTGACAAGCCTGTCAGAAACCGAACTTATCCCGCAGCCCGTAATACCAGGCCCCTAGCGCAGCGAACGGTGTGCGCAACAATTGGCCGCCAGGGAACGGGTAGTGCGGCAGGTCCGCAAACGCATCAAAACGCTCGGCCTGACCGCGCAACGCTTCGGCCAGCACCTTGCCCGCCAGGTGCGTATAGGTCACGCCGTGGCCGCTGCAACCCTGGGAGTAGTAGATGTTGTCACCCAACCGTCCCACCTGAGGCAGGCGCGACAGGGTGAGCAGGAAATTACCGGTCCATGCGTAATCAATCTTCACGTCCTTGAGTTGCGGGAATGCCTTGAGCATCTTCGGCCGAATGATTGCCTCGATGTTCGCCGGATCCCGCGCGCCATAGACCACGCCGCCACCGAAAATCAGGCGTTTGTCGCCCGTCAGACGGTAATAATCGAGCAGGTAATTGCAGTCTTCGACACAGTAATCCTGAGGCAGCAAGCTGCTCGCCAAAGCTTCGCCCAACGGTTCGGTCGTAATGACCTGGGTTCCGCAAGGCATCGATTTGGCCGCCAGTTCCGGCACCAGATTGCCGAGATAAGCGTTGCCCGCCACGATGATGAATTTGGCCCTAACCTTGCCTTGTGGCGTATGCACCACCGGATTTGCGCCACGCTCGATGCGTACCGCTGGCGACTGCTCATAAATCGTCCCGCCAAGTGACTCGACGGCGGCCGCTTCGCCCAGCGCCAGATTCAGCGGATGGATATGTCCACCACTCATGTCGAGCATGCCGCCGACATAATGATCGCAATCCACTGCTTCACGGATGCGTTTCTGATCCAGCAGCTCAAGTTGCGTGTGGCCGAAACGTTCCCATAAACGCTTCTGGGATTCCAGGTGACCCATCTGCTTGGCGGTGATGGCTGCAAACACGCCACCGTCTTTCAGGTCGCACTGGATATTATAGGTGGCAACCCGCTCGCGAATGATCCGCCCGCCCTCGAACGCCATCTGACCCAGCAGTTGAGCCTGCTTGGGGCCGACGCTGCGCTCGATCACATCGATGTCTCGGCTATAACTGTTAACGATCTGGCCACCGTTGCGGCCCGACGCCCCAAAACCCACCTTGGCGGCTTCCAGCACCGTGACCTTGAAACCGCTCTCGAGCAAAAACAGGGCAGAAGACAACCCGGTGTAGCCGGCGCCAATCACACAGACGTCAGTCTCTACATCGTTCTGCAATGCCGGACGCGGAGGAACCGCATTCGCCGATGCGGCGTAATAGGACTCTGGGTAGGGGGTGTTCGCCATCCTGCTGCCTCTGTGTTTAATATATTTTACGAGCGCTTCGATCCTACCCGAGTTAAAAATCGACCGCCAGCCACCGTAAAATCTTCTTCACGGCCGCGAAATTAAATATTTTGCATATTCATAGGGTTAGCTCGAAAAAAGGTGTTGACACCCTTTCGGAAGTCCGTAGAATGCCGCCTCACAGCAGGCACGTAGCTCAGTTGGTTAGAGCACCACCTTGACATGGTGGGGGTCGTTGGTTCGAGTCCAATCGCGCCTACCAAACAAAATCCGCTCTGCTGGGCGGTCTAGAAGGGCTCACCGAAAGGTGGGCCCTTTTTTGTTGCCTGCGATTCGCATAACTGTTGCAAAACCTCAGTCAAGACGCCAGTGCGGCGCCTTTCTCCACCAAAGGGCGGGCGCATTGATGGTAACTGGTACCAAAGGGCCCGCTGAATGACGTGTGAAAAGCCCTACGACGCGCTAGGTGGCTGAGCGGTATCGCTGACGTTCATCCCTGGTTCAAGTTCGCACGCTTTTACGCGGGCGGTGTCGATCAGCGAAGAGTAGTAACTGTCAGATCGTGTTGTCCTCGCCAATTCGGCCAAGGCGCCCTCAGGCGAACTGAAAAATCCAGTCTGACGAAAATCCTGGCTTGCACAGTCGAACTGAAAGGCGCGATAGGACGTGAATTCTGGACCGCTTCTTTTCACCACTACATTGCGGACAGGCGAGTCGCCCATCACTCTGTCGATGGAGTATGCGGCGTAGTAATCGTCTGCGGCAGAAAGGGTATTGGCGGAATAAGTAACGGCGGCGAGCAGAAGCGTGGCAAAGACTGCTGATGATTTCATTGCGCTCTTCCCTGACGAGGTTTTCCAAGCTGAGTCTGGTCAGCGGCTGCATTGTAGAGCTGAAATATGACGAAACGGAATCGGTAAATGAGAAGAAATATCAGCTTATGAGTGTCGGCCGCCGAACGGTCATCATGGTCGCGTCACGCCTTGCTGATCTCCTCGGTTAGCTAGTCCGGGTTAACATTTCAAGTATCAGGTAAGCCCACCACAGCCAGGCAGTCTGAGTTGGAGGCGATCCGTCAGGCTTTCCGTCAGCCTCCATCGATGAGCGGGGACATGGAGGCATCGCAATTAAATCAAATTCGGGCTCATTGACCGGGAGGCGCAATCATGAATCTGCAAATCAGACAGGCGGTTTTGAGCGATATCGAATGGTTGGTTCGTCTGGATCCTTTAGCGGCAGAAGAAAGTGGCCGCCGGTCGTACATCGAAAAGGCAGTCGCGCAGTGCGAATGCCTGGTTGCATGTGAAAGAACCGAACCTGATGTTCCGATTGGTTACGGGTGCCTGGAGAAATGCTTTTTTGGGGAATGGTTCATACCCCTGGTAGTTGTCTCCAGCGCTCATCGACATTCTGGGGTGGCCACGCAAATCATCACTCACTTGGAGCATGGCGCATCTGCTAAAAAAATCTTCACTTCTACCAACCTGTCGAATGTAGCCATGCAGCAATTGTTGGTGCGGATTGGATATGAATCCAGCGGCACGATAGAGAACCTGGACCCAGGGGACCCAGAGCTAATCTTTGTGAAGTTTTTCGACAGTTAAACTTGGTGTTCTCTTGTTGAATTGAGCCTGCGTTTTCAGATGAAGCCTATTTGCCCACCTACGTTAGCTCAAGTCGCTCTAGCGCATAATCCTTACCGGCCAAGGTCAGCATAAAGATGGTGGAGCCAAACGTGCCCCGCGTCACATCCCGCTTCACAAGGCGTTTGACTTCGAGTTGCTTAAGACCTGATTCAACTTCAAGCGTGCTGAGTGAAACGAGTTTACAAACCGAGTCAAAATTTGCAATTTTCCTGAAGTTTGCGTGATAGGCCAACGCTTCCATCAGTATCGTCTCGTTGTCTGTCAGCTGGGGAAACTGAGGGTTGTTCTTTTTGTAAACTCTTCGCTCTATTTCATGTAATTCACCGTCCGCACGTTCAGTCGTGCGGGTGTAGTAAATTGCCACGGACAGAAAAACGATCAAAGGCGCGATCATCAGCAGCAACCAGTTCGACACTGGCGTTTCCAGCGTAAGCCAATCCCAGGCAACTGACAGCCATCCCTCGGTATCCGTAAACAATTTCAAGTCGAAGTGAGTATCGAGCAGCTTTGTGACAATCCAAGCGCCAAACAAGCCTCCAGCCGAGTAGGCCGTAGCCTTAAAAGCAAAAGGGGATCGCATGCCTGCTGCTGCCATGCTGTTCGTCTCTGGTGTGGAGAGTTGGCACTATCAGCATAGCAGTGGAAGAGAGGCCCTCAAGCCATTGCACAGTCGGTGCGGATGATTTTTCGTCGAGCCTCTGCCGATGTTGCCTCCGTCTAATTACTCAGCTTTGCTTCGCACTATCCTTCCTGCCTTCACCTCATCCGCGTAGAGGCTGATGATTGCTTGCTGATCCTTCAATAATGCCGAGATCTTGCTGAGTGTTATGGCTTCCTCAGGCGATTTGCCTCGGCCTGCCATGCTGCTCAACTCTGTCGCGGACCAGCCGATGATCGCGGTCGCATCTTCAAGGTCATAAAACAGCTCTTGTTGGGCTGTTCTTGGGCCGTCTAGCCCTTGTATTAGATCTGCCAACTTTTTGTCCGTCCGTTCGCGTCGGGGCTTTTTACTGAGCCCATGGTCGTTTTCAATGAAGCGTTTTAACCCTGCGACTTTCACCAATCCTGATACGGTCCAGCGCACGGTTTAGAGCGTCCAGCGCATCCAGGAGCGCTTTCGCCTCGATTTCTCGACCCTCTCCCCAAAGGCGCTCTGCCATCTTGTTCAAGGCCTGGATAGCTCTCTCAATTTCGGCGGCAGTCACTGCCGCCGTACTTGCCACCTGTTTTGTCGGCATGCGTAACCCTTTCGTTGGGGTCTTCGTATCTGTTTGTTTGCAATGGAGCTTCAAGCGATCAATTCGACTTTACCTGTTGCCAAGCGATAAATACCTCCCACTATCTTCAGTTTGCCCCTTGCGAGCGCGTCGGTCAGCAGGGGTGTGGCTTTCTTGAGGCGCTCGACCGAGTCTTTGACATTCTGCTCGGTCGCGTTTTCCACGATATCTCCGGGTTGTTTGATCACTGTCTCAATTGAGGATTTGAGAGCGTCTGTCAGTTTCGGGATATGCCCTGGGAACACCGTTTGGTCCTTAACGGCTTTTATGCCCGCCTCGATGGCGCCGCAGCGCTCATGCCCCAGCACCAGAATGAGCGGGGTTCCCAGCACAGCAACACCGTACTCAATACTGGCCAGGCCTTCGTCAGTGACAAAGTTGCCAGCGACGCGTACAGCAAAAAGATCACCTCGCGCGGTGTCGAAGGCGTACTCGGGTGCAATGCGCGAGTCAGAGCAACTCAGCACTGCCACGAACGGGTTCTGGCCGGAAACCAGCGCTTCGCGTTCGTCCTTGAAGTCGTGTGTCACTGAGTTACCGCTGACGTACCGATCATTTCCCTCCATTAACCGCTTAAGCGCTTCATCCGGGTTGATTACGTTTTTCGGTTTGGGTGGTGCCGAAGGTATTTCGGCGGCCTGAATGATTCGGTTGGGCAATATACCTGCAAGTAGCAGGGCGCCGGCCCCTAATCCGGCAAGGCGCAGAAAGTGGCGGCGCTCATTGAGTTTTGCAGCAGGTTTCGGATCACATGGCTCACACATGATTTTGTGTACTCGGTTCAGTGCGGTGGGAACAAGTGCTGTTGGATTTAGCCTGCAGGAACTTGTCGCACTGGCGTGTTGGAGTCCAGCGAGTCGCTGTAACGCCATGTATTTCTTCGGCTTCGCAGTCAGCCAGGTAGTTTGAACCTGCCAGGCGGCGAGTTCCGGAGCGGGTGCGCTACATCGTTTGATGGGCTACTACTGACAGACCGGCTCAATTCATTCCGATAGGAGTATCTAGATGCTGACCCACTGGTTTCTGGCTGCAATTCATCTGTTAGCGTTTGGATTGGGTTTTTGGGCTGTGCTATCACGCGGTACGGCGTTCAGACGCTTGTCTGCGGGTATGGGGGAGGCTCGAAGCGTATTGCACGCGGATAACCTTTGGGGTATCTGCGCGATCGTTCTGCTGGTTACTGGCGGGATAAGAGCGTTTGGCGGGTATGAAAAGGGCACTGACTACTATCTTCATCAGCCACTGTTCCATTTGAAAATGACATTGTTCGTAGTGATTTTGCTATTGGAAGTAGCGCCGATGGTGACGCTGATCAAGTGGCGAATTGCGTTGGCGCGAGGCAGGGCTATCGATGACCGTCGTGCAAAGCTGTTTGCGCGAATCAGCCATGTCGAGGCGATGCTGGTGTTGCTGATGGTGGTAGCGGCCACCGGCATGGCGCGAGGGGTGGGATGGGGTTAGTCGGGGGGCAACAGCAGTCACGTTGCGCTTGAATCTTAGCCAGCCGTGGTTCGGAATGCGAACGGGCTGGCTACTGACTGCTGCGGAACTCAGTTTTGCGGTTTGTCCGGAGCGGTCAAACCAGCCTGAATGCGCTGGTAGATCTCTTCGCGGTGCACCGCAACGTCCTTCGGGGCGTTGATGCCAATCCTGACTTGCTGGCCGCTGACGCCGAGGATGGTGATCGTAATGTCATCGCCAATATTTATGCTTTCACCGACTTTGCGGGTGAGTATCAGCATGGTCTTCTCCTTGATTGCTTTGTAGGGCACCTGATTCGAACAGTGCAGAGGTCGGTGGTACGTATAGATTAGTGCGAAGTTTCACAGTTTGGGTGCCTCTTTCTGACGCGCAGATGCTGCATTAATTCCCAAGGCGTAACTATACAGAGGCCGCAACCATCATTCTCGTTGTTTTATGGCCATTTTGCGGCCCTAAAGAACTATTCATGAATGTTAAAATCCCGTCTTTTAGCCTTCAGAGGGAAGCGTCGTGCGCAAATTGGTCTTGGTAATCGCGGTACTGGCGTTGGCGGGATGCGGGGAAGGCAAGCGCGTTGAAGGGCAGAAGCCCCAGTCGGCGGTATCTACCGCGCCGGTGACGGCTCCTGCACAGCAGTGGGATCTGGAAGTGCGGGGCGAGATTACCCAGGCAGTCAGCGATCTGAGTGGCTGGCTGATCGAGCACAGTTTTGTTGCCAATGTCATCAAGGAAAATGGCAAGACCCGCATTCTGATGGGACCTTTCAATTCGAAAGCGGAGGCCGAGGCCAAACAGGCAGAGGTCGCCGCTGCGCTTACCCGGGCGAAAAAGCAGAACATTCAACTGCTGGTCGTGGAGCATGCGGTCGCGCAGTAACAGGCTTAATGCCGGCACCGTTAGTCTGAGTCCTAAGGAAATGGAAAGGTGACGTATTTCCAAGCACGGTTAATGAGTGCTTCTGTGGCTTCCACGAGCTCTTGCAAGCCTTTCGACGCGATCCTGCTTCAACAATCCACGCTCAGCCCGTTCCTGGTTACTGGCGCTACAACAAAGTTGGCGGCTAGAACGAAAAAAGGCCTCGAGGTCATGCTCGAGGCCTTTGTGTTCCAAGCCAGCCGTCAGCCACAGGTTTTCATGTCCACCGGCCCGACAAACTCGTTGCCACGGCCCATGACGCACGCGACGGTTTGGTTGCGCTGAAGCTCCCAGGCCTGCACTGGATAGGTTTTGTTCCAGGCTTCGTAAAGCTGGCGGTCCTGTTTGGACAAGCGCAAACCGTACTGTTTGCTCATATAGAAGTACGTCCGGGCAATCATGCCGCGTATTGAAGGGCGCGGCATCACCTTCTTCGCCTTGAAGTCGACCTGGGTCAGGCACGACCCGTATTGACCGGTTTGTACCGGCAGCCAGCCGAAACTGAAATTGCTGCGATCACCGTTCACTTCGCCGATGCTGGGAACAAGGTTATGCAGATCGGCCTCGGCCTTCTGATAGACCGGGTCATAGCGTGTGCAGTTCTTGCGTCCGCCCTCTTGCCAGCATTGACGCTGATGGCCGATCTGCCAGGCCGGCACAATGTGCTCCCATTCAATGCGAGAAGCGCGTTTGGCACTTTTACGGGGTACATAACCGCAGGCCGCGAGGTTCACCTTGTTGCCAGTGTATTTGCAGCCGCAATAGAACTCGGTCGATTGCGGGGCATAGAGTTTCCAGGCGACTTTCTTGGCTTCCTCAAAGGTTCGAGGGGCGGCAGCCTGGGCGCCCATGGCGCAGAACAAAAACAGCACAGCAAAAAAACGGACACTCATTGACTCAATCTTCCTTCGGCACAACCCAGAAAATCTGCACACCACCATCGTCGCGATAGGCGAGGGTGACGTTATCGTTTTCGTCGATTTCTTCGAGCAGTTGCTCCCACTCGTCCACCGGCTCGTCCGGCAGGCGAAAGATCAGCGCCGCTTTGGCTTTCTGGGCGGTAGGGGAATTGATGATTTTTTGAACGCGCATGCCCATGCGTGCATAGGCGTCCGGGGAGTCGGAAGTGGTGGCCACAAAATTATCCTTATTAAGCTGTACGTGCATACAGTATTAAACTGTAAGGATTATCGCAACTGCTTAAAATTCAAGAAAATCTTCTGACAGCGTTTTTCGTGGTTTGGTGTAGGACAGGAGAAATTTGTATCGAGGTGCCCGGCCGGAACCGGCCGGGCGAGGGTCAATCAGTATTCCCAGAACATCCGCTGCAGCTCTTTGCTGTCATTGGTCTTGGTCAGTGCGACCATGGCCAGGATGCGGGCTTTCTGTGGGTTCAGGTCGTGAGCCACAACCCAGTCGTACTTGTCGTCTGGCTGTTCGGCGTTACGCAGGACGAAACCACCGGCATTGACGTGAGAAGAGCGAATGATTTGTACGCCGTCCTTGCGCAGGGCCTGCAGGGTAGGGACCACTCGCGAGGACACCGAGCCATTGCCCGTGCCGGCGTGAATGATCGCTTTCGCACCCGACTGCGCCAGGGCTTTGTAGGCGGTATCGCTTACGTTGCCATACGAATAGGCAATTTCGACGTCGGGCAAGCTCTTGATGGTTTTGATGTCGAATTCCGAGTCCATGGTGTGGCGCTTGGCAGGCAAGCGGAACCAGTAGGATTTGCCTTCAACCACCATGCCTAGGGGCCCCCAGGCACTCTTGAATGCTTCGGTCTTGATGTTGATCATCTTGCTGACATCGCGACCCGACTGAATTTCGTCGTTCATGGTGACGAGCACGCCTTTGCCTCGGGCCTCTTTACTGCTGGCCACCGCCACGGCGTTGTACAGGTTCAACATGCCGTCAGCGGACATGGCGGTGCCTGGACGCATGGAGCCGACCAGAATGATCGGCTTGTCGGTTTTTTCCACCAGGTTGAGGAAATAAGCGGTTTCTTCGAGAGTGTCGGTGCCGTGGGTGATGACGATGCCATCAACGTCTTTGCTGTCGGCCAGCTCCGCCACTCGACGACCCAGTTGCAGCAAGTTGTCGTTGGTAATGCTCTCCGAGGCGATTTGCATGACTTGTTCGCCGCGAACATTGGCCAATTGACTCAGCTCCGGAACGCCGGCGATCAATTGTTCGATACCGACTTTCGCCGCTTGATAAGTCGCACTGTTGGCCGCGCTGGCGCCTGCGCCGGCAATGGTCCCGCCGGTGGCGAGGATGACCACGTTAGCGAGCTTCTGTCGGGTTTCAACTTCTTTTGCCTGGAGGGCAGTAGGCAGGAGGAGCAAAAGGGCCAAGGCGCCCGGTACAAAGGTCTTCAAAGCAGATGTCATTATTTTTCTCTCTAGTGGTGAGACGGTGCAGAGTGCAGGTTCATCTAGATATGCCTCAGGTCGATCTGAACGCTTGAGGTGTAGGGGAAGGAGCAAGAGCTGTACCAGTAATATCCAGAGTTAATTTAATGATGTAACTAAATGATATATAAAGAATTTATTGATCTATGCAGCCGCTTGGTCGCAAAGAAACGTCCGGCTTTCCGAACGTATGCGGCTTTTCCGTTCGGCCCACCGAAAAGTCCTGCGCACCCTTTCTTGTCAGAAATTTCACTCGCTCATGTTTGCCAAATTACCTTTAAAGAAACTCGCGTAGCGGTCGATGCCTCCATACGGATCTTTTTTGGGAGGGAATTCAGATGTCGCTGACAATCAGTCCATCAAATGCGGCTGTTATCAATATTGGCGGTAAGACTGCAACGACAGTCGATACCCTGAATGACGATGCGACAGAGAAGGTCCCATCAGGCTCAGGGCTGGAAAATGGCGATAAAAAATCTGTCGGCGCAGCGGGTGTGCAGGGCGATTCAAAGACCGAAAGTACCGCCAGCACTCAAAGCATTACCGTGCAGATGCTGCTCAAGCGGATGAAAGAGCTGCAACAACAAATGCGTGAACAACAGCAGCAATTGGCGGCGACGCAAGCGGCGAGGTTTGCGAATGCAGAAGCCAAAATCACTGCCATCGTGTCGATCCAGCAACGAATCACCGGTACCGCCGCGGCAATTGCAGAAGTGGCGGCAGCCTTGGCAGCGGAGTTAACCAAAGGCTCTGCTACCGGCAATTTGGTTAGCACCTCGGCTTGATTTTCAGGTCTTGTTATTTCGGGTAACAACGAAAAATCGGCATTCTCGGTCGTTGACAAATCTCGGCCGGGTTCGCATAGTTCGGTCTACGCAAACGTTTGCGACATGTTTCAGACGGGCTGATTGCCTTAAAGAGCGTTGTTAAACCAACCTGCGCAAACGTTGCTCACAATAATCATAAGATCGGAGTGAACCCATGAAGCTGCCATTCGCTGGACGCCTTCTCGCTGTCGCTGTGCTGGCTGCCGTATCTGCCGCTTTGCCTGTCTCATCGGCCTTCGCCGAAACCCCTGAGAAACCTAAAGTCGCGCTGGTCATGAAGTCGCTGGCCAACGAATTCTTCCTGACCATGGAAGACGGCGCCAAGGCTTACCAGAAAGATCATTCCGCAGATTTCGATCTGATCTCCAATGGCATCAAGGACGAGACCGACACCGCCGGACAAACGCGCATTGTCGAGCAAATGATCCTGGCCAAGGTCAACGCGCTGGTCATTGCACCCGCTGATTCCAAAGCCATGGTCCCGGTGATCAAGAAAGCGATCGATGCCGGTATCACCGTGATCAACATCGACAATCAACTCGATCCAGCCGTCGTCAAAAGCAAAAATATCACCGTGCCTTTTGTGGGGCCTGACAACCGCAAAGGCGCGCGTCTGGTCGGCGAGTATCTGGCCAAGCAGCTGAAGGCCGGCGACGAAGTCGGCATCATTGAAGGCGTGTCCACCACCACCAATGCCCAGGCGCGCACCGCTGGTTTCAAGGACGCGATGGAGGCCGCCCAGATCAAGGTCGTTTCGTTGCAGTCCGGTGACTGGGAGATCGACAAAGGCAACAAGGTCGCCGCCTCTATTCTCAGCGAGTATCCGCAAGTCAAAGCCCTGCTGGCAGGTAACGACAGCATGGCCGTCGGTGCAGTGTCTGCCGTGCGCGCAGCAGGCAAGGCCGGCAAGGTGCAAGTGGTCGGCTATGACAACATCAACGCGATTAAACCGATGCTCAAGGATGGCCGTGTCCTGGCCACTGCGGATCAGTTCGCCGCCAAGCAAGCAGTCTTCGGTATCGAAACCGCGTTGAAAATCATCAAGGGTGAGAAGGTCGACAGCGGTCCCAATGGCGTGATCGAAACTCCAGTCGAGCTGGTGACCAAGTAGTCCTTCTGGTGACACTACGGTGCTCGCCCGTCTGGGCGAGTGCATGGAGATTTCTATGTCAGTTTCCGCCCCGAACGCTGTCCTCTCGGTCAGCGGCATCGGTAAGACGTACGCCCAACCAGTCCTGACCGGCATCGACCTGACGCTCATGCGCGGGGAAGTGCTGGCGCTGACTGGTGAAAACGGCGCCGGGAAAAGCACGCTGTCGAAGATCATCGGTGGGCTGGTGACGCCGACGACCGGGCAGATGCAATTCCAGGGACAAGATTATCGTCCCGGCAGCCGGACCCAGGCTGAAGACCTGGGTATCCGCATGGTCATGCAAGAACTCAATCTGTTGCCGACCTTGTCGGTCGCGGAAAACCTGTTCCTCGATAACCTGCCCAGCAGCGGCGGCTGGATCAGTCGCAAGCAATTGCGCAAAGCGGCGATCGAAGCCATGGCCCAGGTCGGCCTGGACGCCATTGATCCGGACACGCTGGTAGGCGAACTTGGCATCGGTCACCAGCAAATGGTGGAAATCGCCCGCAACCTGATCGGCGACTGCCACGTGTTGATCCTCGATGAGCCGACCGCCATGTTGACGGCCCGCGAAGTCGAAATGCTGTTCGAGCAGATCACCCGCCTGCAAGCGCGTGGCGTCTCTATCATCTATATCTCGCATCGACTCGAAGAGCTGGCGCAAGTTGCCCAGCGTATTGCGGTACTGCGTGACGGCAACCTGGTCTGCATCGAACCGATGGCCAACTACAACAGCGAGCAACTGGTCACCTTGATGGTTGGCCGGGAACTGGGCGAGCACATGGACATGGGGCCGCGCAACATTGGCGCCCCCGCATTGACGGTCAAAGGGCTGACCCGTTCCGACAAGATTCGCGACGTTTCTTTCGAAGTCCGTGCCGGTGAGATATTCGGTATTTCCGGTTTGATCGGAGCAGGACGCACCGAGTTGCTGCGCCTGATTTTCGGCGCGGACATTGCCGATAGCGGCACGGTAGCGCTGGGTTCACCAGCGCAGGTTGTCAGTATCCGCTCGCCAGCGGATGCCGTCGGTCACGGCATTGCCCTGATTACCGAAGACCGCAAAGGCGAAGGTTTGCTGCTGACTCAGTCGATCAGCGCCAACATCGCGTTGGGCAATATGCCGGTGATTTCCAGTGGCGGCATCGTCAACAATGGTGACGAAATGTCCCTGGCCCAACGCCAGATCGATGCCATGCGCATTCGCAGTTCCAGCCCGACGCAGCTGGTGTCGGAATTGTCCGGGGGTAACCAGCAGAAAGTCGTGATAGGGCGCTGGCTTGAGCGCGATTGTTCAGTGCTGCTGTTCGACGAGCCAACTCGCGGTATCGATGTGGGTGCAAAGTTCGACATCTATGCGTTGCTCGGTGAGCTGACTCGCCAGGGCAAGGCTCTGGTGGTGGTGTCCAGTGACCTGCGCGAACTGATGCTGATCTGCGACCGCATCGGCGTGCTGTCGGCGGGGCGTCTGATCGAAACCTTCGAGCGCGATACCTGGACCCAGGATGACTTGCTTGCAGCCGCATTTGCCGGCTACCAAAAACGTGATGCGTTGCTCAACGAAGCGGCGCCAAGGGATCTTCCATGAAAACTGCAGCACCTGTCGGCAAACGTAGTGGCAACTTTTACGGCCTGGGCACCTATTTGGGGCTGGCCGGTGCCTTGCTGGCAATGATCGCGCTGTTCTCGGTCCTGAGCAGCCATTTCCTGTCCTACGACACGTTCAGCACCTTGGCCAACCAGATTCCGGACTTGATGGTGCTGGCCGTGGGCATGACCTTCGTGTTGATCATCGGCGGCATCGACCTGTCGGTGGGTTCGGTGTTGGCGCTTGCGGCGTCGGCGGTCAGCGTGGCGATTCTGGGCTGGGGATGGAGCGTGCTGCCTGCGGCGCTGCTCGGCATGGCAGTTGCGGCGCTGGCCGGCACCATTACCGGTTCGATCACCGTGGCATGGCGCATTCCGTCGTTCATTGTTTCCCTGGGTGTGCTGGAAATGGCCCGCGGCGTGGCCTACCAGATGACCGGTTCGCGCACCGCGTACATCGGTGATTCCTTTGCGTGGTTGTCCAATCCGATCGCGTTTGGCATCTCGCCATCGTTCATTATTGCCTTGTTGATCATCATCATTGCTCAGGCGGTGTTGACCCGTACCGTGTTCGGTCGCTATCTGATCGGTATCGGCACCAATGAAGAAGCGGTGCGCCTGGCAGGGATCAATCCGAAGCCCTACAAGATTCTGGTGTTCAGTCTGATGGGGCTGCTGGCCGGTATTGCCGCACTGTTCCAGATTTCCCGGCTGGAAGCGGCGGATCCGAATGCCGGCTCAGGCCTGGAGTTGCAGGTGATCGCGGCGGTGGTGATCGGCGGCACCAGTTTGATGGGCGGCCGGGGTTCGGTGATCAGTACCTTCTTCGGCGTTCTGATCATCTCCGTCCTGGCGGCCGGGCTCGCACAGATCGGCGCAACGGAACCGACCAAACGGATCATCACCGGTGCAGTCATCGTGATCGCCGTGGTGCTGGATACTTATCGCAGTCAGCGCGCAAGCCGGCGGACCTGATTCATGGCAACTATCAAGGATGTCGCAGCGCTTGCAGGAATTTCCTACACCACGGTGTCTCACGTGGTGAACAAGACACGGCCGGTCAGCGAAGAAGTGCGGATCAAAGTCGAGGCGGCGATCAAAAGCCTCGACTACGTGCCTAGCGCGGTCGCCCGGTCGTTGAAGGCGAAAACCACGGCGACCATCGGGTTGCTGGTGCCTAACAGCCTCAACCCATACTTCGCCGAACTCGCGCGCGGCATCGAGGATTATTGTGAGCGCAATGGCTACTGCGTGATTCTTTGCAACTCCGACGATAATCCGGACAAACAGCGCAGCTACCTGCGGGTATTGCTGGAAAAGCGCATTGACGGACTGATCGTGGCATCGGCCGGTGGGGATGCCGGGCTGGCGGAAGGTCTCGCCGGTGTGCGCACCCCCATGGTGATTGTCGACCGTAATCTGGAAGGCGTGAATGCCGACCTGGTACGCATCGATCACGAATATGGCGCGTACCTGGCGACGCGTCATTTGCTGGAACTCGGGCATCGGGACATCGCGACGATCGGCGGGCCGGCGAGTACCAGTGTGGCCCAGATGCGTCTGGCCGGTTTTAGCCGGGCCTTGAAAGAGGCGGGCGTCGACGTAGCACCGGAGCGCAGGCTTGAAAGCGACTTCACCAGCACGGGAGGTTACAGCGCGGCTGCGATCCTGCTGGAAAACAATCCGCCCACCGCTATTTTCGCCGGTAACGACATGATCGGTATCGGTGTGTTGCGAGCCGCGGCTGAACGCAATATTCGCGTGCCAAGCGAGTTGTCGGTCATCGGCTTCGACGACATCCAGATGAGCCGTTATGTCTACCCGGCCTTGACGACCGTGGGGCAGTCGATCCTGCAGCTCGGGGAGATGGCCGCTGAAGTGCTTTTGCGAAGGATCGCCACACCGGACATGGCCACCGATCAACGGATCGTGACGCCCAGCATTGTTCTGCGAGAATCGACTGCGCCATTGGCCGGGGTGTTCTCGGAATATCGCTAAACCAGAATTGACGAGTAGTGACGAATGTCAGCAAAAGTAGTGGTAATAGGCAGCCTGAACATGGACCTGGTCACCCGGGCGCCAAGGCTGCCCCAAGGCGGCGAAACGCTGATCGGTAACTCCTTTGCCACGGTGTCCGGCGGCAAGGGCGCCAATCAGGCCGTTGCTGCGGCAAGGCTCGGTGCGCAGGTGTCGATGGTCGGCTGCGTTGGCAGCGATGCCTACGGCGAGGAGTTGCGCGGCGCGTTGCTCGCCGAGCAGATCGACTGCCAGGCGGTCACTTGCGTAGAAGGGTCAAGCGGAGTGGCGTTGATCGTGGTCGACGACAACAGCCAGAACGCAATCGTGATCGTCGCAGGTGCCAACGGTGCGCTGACGCCTGCGGTCATCGGTTGCTTCGATCCCGTCCTGCAGGCTGCCGACGTGATCATCTGTCAGCTTGAGATCCCTGATGCCACCGTTGGACATGCGCTCAAGCGCGGGCGAGAGCTGGGTAAAACCGTGATCCTCAACCCGGCGCCTGCCAGTCATCCGCTGCCAGCGGATTGGTATGCGGCCATCGACTACCTCATCCCCAATGAAAGCGAAGCCGCAGCCTTGAGCGGTTTGCCTGTGAACTCTCTGGAAACCGCCAAAGCTGCTGCCACTCGGCTGATTGCCCTGGGCGCCGGCAAAGTGATCATCACGCTCGGCGCTCAAGGCTCGCTGTTTGCCTGTGGCAGCCACTTCGAACACTTTCCAGCGCCCCAGGTGAAGGCTGTCGACACCACGGCAGCTGGCGACACCTTTGTCGGTGGATTCGCCGCTGCACTGGCGACCGGCCAAAACGAAGTCGACGCGATCCGTTTCGGCCAGATTGCCGCTGCACTATCGGTGACCCGAGCTGGCGCGCAACCTTCGATTCCCACGTTACTCGACGTACAGGCCTTTAAAACACAATGAAGAAGACACCTTTGCTCAACGTCGCGCTTTCGCGGCTGATCGCGTCACTGGGGCATGGCGACATGATCGTGATCGGCGATGCCGGCCTACCGGTGCCTGCAGGAGTGGAACTGATCGATCTGGCGTTGACCCACGGCATCCCGGACTTCATCAGTACCCTGAAGGTCGTGCTCAGTGAAATGCAGGTCGAAAGCCATGTGTTGGCCCAGGAGATTCTCGACAAAAAGCCGACGGCACTGGCGGCTTTGGACGAGCTGAATGCCGCGGGCGATCTCGGACGGCGTGAGCTGCTCAGCCACGACCAATTCAAGGTGCTTAGCCGGCAAGCGCGAGCGGTGATTCGTACCGGCGAATGCCAGCCTTACTGCAACATCGTCCTGATATCGGGCGTTACGTTTTAACAGTCCTTTGACTCATTTTGTTTCCCCACGCACAAGGAGTGCGCTATGCACCGCTATGCTCAGAAACTGCACCAAATGCTTCGGAGTCTTCTGCTTTTGTCCCTGATTACTGCAACAAGCGCCCAGGCGGCGGAAAAAATCGATTTGATCATCGACACCGACCCCGGTGCGGATGACGTGGTTGCCTTGTTGTTCGCCCTGGCCTCGCCGGAAGAGCTGAGTATTCGAGCGCTGACCACCGTGGCCGGCAATGTGCGGCTGGACAAGACTTCCCGTAATGCGCGGCTGGCTCGTGAGTGGGCGGGGCGCGAAGAGGTGCCGGTCTATGCCGGTGCCCCGAGGCCGCTGATGCGCACGCCTATCTATGCCGAGAACATTCATGGCAAGGAAGGTCTGTCGGGTGTCACGGTGCACGAACCCAAGAAAGGCCTGGCCGAGGGTAACGCGGTTAATTATCTGATCGATACCTTGAAAGCAGCCAAACCCCACAGCATCACGATCGCCATGCTTGGCCCGCAGACCAACCTCGCGCTGGCGCTGATCCAGGAGCCTGAAATCGTTCAGGGCATCAAGGAAGTGGTGATTATGGGCGGCGCCCATTTCAATGGCGGCAATATCACCCCGGTGGCCGAGTTCAACCTGTTCGCCGACCCGCAGGCTGCGGAAGTCGTGCTTAAAAGCGGTGTGAAGCTGACTTATCTGCCGCTGGATGTGACTCATAAAATCCTCACCAGCGAGGCGCGGCTGAAACAGATCGCGGCACTCAACAACAACGCCAGCAAGCTGGTGGGCGATATTCTCAATGAATACGTCAAGGGCGATATGGAGCACTACGGCATTCCCGGCGGCCCGGTGCATGACGCCACGGTCGTCGCTTACCTGCTCAAGCCAGAGTTGTTCACGGGGCGATCGGTCAACGTAGTGGTTGATAGCCGTGAAGGTCCGACCTTCGGCCAGACTATCGTCGACTGGTATGACGGCCTGAAAGCGCCGAAGAACGCTTTCTGGGTTGAGAGCGGGGATGCTCAGGGTTTCTTCGACCTGCTGACCCAGCGTCTGGCCCGTTTGAAATAAAATTCGCCCGCAGGCGCCAGCCTGCGGGGTTTTACCCTCGCCCTGACTGCGTCACACCCATATAGTCTGGGGGGTACTTCTCGAAGATCTGCGCGATAAATGACTGCGCTGCTTCGGTACCAAGTTCCTTGACCAAAAGATCTATGCCGATAATTGCCAACTCTTCCGGGCTGCCGGGGCTGTAGGAGCTGTGACCCTGTGGCCACTTGGCTTTGATGTCGGCGTCGATACTTACGGTGGTCATGAAGGCGCTCGTGAAGTCGGGGATGTCTGGCTGTGGAGTTAACCATTTTGCGCGGCATTTGGCACTCCGACTTAGGCATGAGAAGAGGGCTATGCGACACTTGGCCTTTGTAGACTCTCCAAGGACCTCGTTGTGCAGATCGATTTGAACACGCCTGGCGGCTTGACCCTCGAGTCCGTCCGTCAACTTCTGGCCTCTGCCAGTGATGATGAACACACTCAGCTGCGGGTGACCAAAGGCGGTATCGCCTACCTGTCTTCCGGCATTGTTGGCGGCACCGATATTGGCGGGCTGCTGTTTCGTCTGGAGACCTGGGCGAAAGGCTCCGGCTATGTCGGACGAGTCGCTGCCAGCGATGAGGTTTGGGTCATGCAAATCTTCAACGCGCTCAAGGAGAACTGGCCGAACCCGCCGTTCGACTACATCGACGTGTATTAAGGACTGTTCATATCCGGTCACGATTGAGGGATGAACAACTCTCGAGCGCTCGGGCAAACTCTGCGTTTAATTCGTTGAGGGCAAGGTGCTACCACGTTGGGTGAAACCAAACGTCGGAACGGTGGTCGCACAATCTCAGCATAACTATTGAAAAGAGGAGGCTGCATGCCTTGGAAGTTCGCGTCATTGGGTATTTTGTTGGGCGCCACGTTGCTGGCTGGTTGCAGCAGTACGTCTACCGAGTCGGCAACTGACCCTGTCACGACGACTGACGCAGGTCATAGCCGTTGCGAAGCAAAGGCAGCCGAATTCACCATCGGCAAAAAGGCTTCCGCTGAATTGCTGGAACAGGCGCGTACCCGCGCAGGCGCACAAAATGCCCGGTTTCTTATGCCCGACGACATGGTCACTCTGGAATACCGCTCCGACCGCTTGAACCTGAACACCGATGCCAATCGGGTGGTCACGCGCGTCAACTGCGGCTGATTGCTCCGGATTTTTGTTTGACCCATAAAAAACCCCGTCACATGGACGGGGTTTTTTTAGTGCGCCTGGAAATTACTCTGGGCGAACTTGAGCAGCTTGCATACCCTTTTGGCCTTTCTCAGCCACGAAGGAAACAGTCTGGCCTTCTTTCAGGCTTTTGAAACCGTCGCTTTCGATAGCTTTGAAGTGTACGAACAGGTCGTCACCGCCACCTTGAGGAGTGATGAAGCCGAAGCCTTTTTCATCGTTGAACCATTTAACGGTGCCGGTTTGGCGATTAGACATGGTGTATCTCCAAGAAACATATATTTTCAGTAGTACTGTGCTGCTCAGGCCAACTGGGCACACCGGGGTATCATAGTCGAAATGTTCGCTTTGGGAGCCCCCCGGAGGAGCTGTTTGCCCTGCTGTCACGCTTTTCTTGTTGCTTGAATCGGCTGAAAGCCCCGGTTTAAAGGGCTTTCAGTCGAAAGTAAAGACGATAAAAAAAGCTGTAAAACCTGCATAAATTGTACGAAAAAACGATTTTCAGGGGTTTTTCATGGGTCGCTGAGCCCCTCAAAGCGCGTCTTTGCGCTTATTTTTTTGCCTTGTTATCGGCCTTGCAGGAAGAAATCTGGGTCAGTGCTTTTTGTTTCAGGGCATCACTGGCCTTGTTGTCCATTAATGCCTGAATGTCGCTGGCCGGGTACGACTTGATTGCATCAGCACCGCAAGCGCAGTGCGCTTTTGCCGCGGCCGCGCCAATCTGCGGGGTGGCCGCCTGGGTGCACTGAGCCATGTATTTCTCGCGCTCGCCCTTGGGCCAGTCGGCATGGGCAGTCAGCGGCAGCAGCAGGACTACGGGGGCGATGACGGCGAATAAACGATTCAGACGCATGCTGGGATGCTCCTTGTGGGTCAATGTCTTGTTATCTGAGGGGTAAAGCCGGGTTCAAGTTCAGCACTCTGGCACAAAATTGCCCGATCTGCCCTTGTCTAAAGGCTCGTTGCATCGACGACCGTTCATCTGTGCTAGCATGCCCCGCTCGGGCGTTTGCAGGCTCCGGATGACCTTCAGTCCCGGCAGCGGCAGATGACCGAATAACCCTGATTTGAATCCCAGTCACTCTGGTTCGGTTTTCCGGTTGGCCGCAAGGCTCCTGCCGCTGTAAGGCAGGCGTTCGTTATTGAATGGCCTGGACCGGATCTTGTACTGGCTCATCCCAACCCACGTGACCTTTGGTAGGGGTCACCACTAGGAGAGGAGGCGCCATGCCAACTATTACTCTTCCCGACGGCAGTCAACGTTCATTCGATCACCCGGTTTCCGTAGCCGAGGTCGCCGCATCCATTGGTGCAGGTCTGGCCAAAGCCACCGTGGCCGGCAAGGTCAATGGCAAGCTGGTTGACGCCAGCGACATCATCGACAGCGATTCCACGCTGCAAATCATTACGCCAAAGGATGAAGAGGGGCTGGAGATCATTCGCCACTCTTGCGCCCACCTGGTTGGCCATGCGGTCAAGCAGTTGTACCCGACGGCCAAAATGGTCATCGGGCCGGTCATTGACGAAGGCTTCTATTACGACATCGCCTTCGAGCGTCCTTTCACCCCGGACGACCTGGCCGCCATCGAACAGCGCATGCAGCAGCTGATCGAGAAAGATTACGATGTGATCAAGAAAGTCACTCCGCGCGCCGAAGTGATCGAAGTGTTCAAGGCCCGCGGCGAAGAATACAAGCTGCGCCTGGTCGAGGACATGCCGAACGAACAGGCCATGGGCCTGTACTATCACGAAGAATACGTCGACATGTGCCGCGGTCCGCACGTGCCGAACACGCGTTTCTTGAAATCCTTCAAGCTGACCAAGTTGTCGGGCGCCTACTGGCGTGGCGATGCCAAGAACGAGCAATTGCAGCGCGTCTACGGCACTGCATGGGCCGACAAGAAGCAGCTGGCGGCTTACATCCAGCGCATCGAAGAAGCTGAAAAGCGCGATCACCGCAAGATCGGCAAGCGTCTGGGCCTGTTCCACACCCAGGAAGAGTCGCCGGGCATGGTGTTCTGGCACCCGAACGGCTGGACGCTGTACCAGGTGCTCGAGCAGTACATGCGCAAGGTTCAGCGCGACAACGGTTACCTGGAGATCAAGACTCCTCAGGTCGTTGACCGTAGCCTGTGGGAGAAATCCGGGCACTGGGCCAACTACGCCGACAACATGTTCACCACCCAGTCGGAAAACCGCGATTACGCGATCAAGCCGATGAACTGCCCTTGCCACGTGCAGGTGTTCAATCAAGGCCTGAAAAGCTACCGCGAACTGCCGATGCGTCTGGCCGAGTTCGGTGCCTGTCACCGTAACGAGCCATCGGGGGCGTTGCACGGCATCATGCGCGTGCGTGCGTTCACTCAGGACGACGCCCACATCTTCTGCACAGAAGAGCAGATGCAGGCCGAATCCGCTGCGTTCATCAAGCTGACCATGGACGTCTACGCCGATTTCGGCTTTAAAGACGTCGAAATGAAGCTGTCCACTCGTCCGGAAAAACGCGTGGGTTCCGACGAGCTGTGGGATCGCGCCGAAGCCGCATTGGCTGCAGCCCTTGATAGTGCTGGCCTGCCGTACGATCTGCAGCCTGGCGAAGGGGCGTTCTACGGTCCGAAGATCGAGTTCTCGCTGAAAGATTGCCTTGGCCGTGTCTGGCAGTGTGGTACCCTTCAGCTCGATTTTAACCTGCCTGTCCGTCTGGGAGCCGAATACGTCTCCGAAGACAACAGTCGCAAGCACCCGGTTATGTTGCACCGGGCGATCCTCGGTTCCTTCGAACGTTTTGTCGGAATCCTGATCGAGCACTACGAGGGCGCGTTCCCTGCGTGGCTGGCTCCGACCCAGGCAGTGATTATGAATATCACTGATAAACAAGCGGATTTCGCTGCTGAAGTTGAAAAAACTCTCAACGAAAGCGGATTTCGTGCCAAGTCTGACTTGAGAAATGAAAAGATCGGCTTTAAAATCCGCGAGCATACTTTGCTCAAGGTTCCCTATCTCTTGGTTATCGGAGATCGGGAAGTCGAGATGCAGACTGTCGCTGTGCGTACTCGTGAAGGTGCTGACCTGGGCTCGATGCCCGTCGCCCAGTTCGCTGAGTTTCTCGCGCAAGCGGTTTCCCGGCGTGGTCGCCCAGATTCGGAGTAATTACTATTAAGCGTGAAATGAGACAAGATAAACGAGCTGCACCGAAAGCCCCGATCAACGAGAATATCTCGGCACGCGAGGTTCGGTTAATTGGGGCTGAAGGCGAGCAGCTTGGGATTGTGTCAATTGAAGACGCGCTTCTTAAGGCTGAAGAAGCCAAGCTCGATTTGGTGGAAATTTCCGCCGATGCAGTACCTCCTGTCTGCAAGCTGATGGACTACGGCAAATCGATCTTCGAGAAGAAGAAGCAGGTTGCCGCAGCCAAGAAGAACCAGAAGCAGATTCAGGTTAAAGAAATCAAGTTTCGTCCAGGGACGGAGGAAGGGGATTACCAGGTAAAACTGCGCAACCTGGTACGTTTCCTGAGTGATGGGGACAGGGCCAAGGTATCCTTGCGATTCCGCGGCCGTGAGATGGCCCACCAGGAGCTGGGGATGGAACTCCTCAAGCGAGTTGAAGGTGACTTGCTCGAGTACGGTTCGGTCGAACAGCATCCTAAGATGGAAGGACGCCAGCTGATCATGGTCATCGCCCCGAAAAAGAAGAAGTAATCAATAGGGCACGGCAGGCCTTCTGATTATGTTTATCAACTGAATGCGGAGTATCCGAACATGCCAAAAATGAAAACTAAAAGTGGTGCTGCTAAGCGGTTTCTGAAAACTGCTAACGGTATCAAGCACAAGCACGCTTTCAAGAGCCACATCCTGACTAAAATGTCGACTAAGCGTAAGCGTCAACTGCGCGGTAGCAGCTTGCTGGCACCGTGTGACGTGGCAAAAGTCGAGCGCATGCTGCGCCTTCGTTAATTTAGTCAAGAATAGAGGAAGTAACTCATGGCTCGTGTAAAGCGTGGCGTCATTGCCCGTAAACGTCACAAAAAAATTCTGAAACTTGCTAAAGGCTACTACGGCGCTCGCTCGCGCGTATTCCGTGTTGCCAAGCAAGCGGTAATCAAGGCAGGCCAATACGCCTACCGTGACCGTCGTCAGAAAAAACGTCAGTTCCGCGCTCTGTGGATCGCTCGTATCAACGCTGGTGCACGTATCAACGGCCTGTCCTACAGCCGTTTCATCGCCGGCCTGAAAAAAGCGTCCATCGAGATCGACCGTAAGGTTCTGGCTGATCTGGCAGTGAACGAAAAAGCGGCGTTTGCTGCGATTGTCGAGAAAGCTAAAGCCACCTTGGCTTAAGTACCCCCGACAGTCACCCGGCCCCATCTCTGTGGGGCCAGGTGTTAAACGTCATAAATAGGGGAAGAGCCTTCAAGCTCTTCCCCTATTTTGTATCTGGAGTCTGTACATGGAAAACCTGGACGCGCTCGTCTCTCAAGCTCTAGAGGCTGTGCAAAGCGCTGAAGATATCAATGCCCTGGAGCAAATCCGGGTTCACTACCTTGGCAAAAAGGGTGAATTGACTCAGGTGATGAAGACCCTGGGGAATTTGCCGGCAGAAGAGCGTCCGCAAGTCGGCGCCCTGATCAACGTTGCCAAGGAGCGTGTCACAGAGGTTCTCAATGCCCGCAAGGCACTGTTTGAAGAGGCCGACCTGGCTGCCAAACTGTCTGCCGAGTCCATTGACGTGACCCTGCCTGGCCGTGGCCAGACCTCGGGTGGTCTGCATCCGGTCACTCGCACTCTGGAACGTATCGAACAGTTCTTCACCCACATTGGCTACGGCATCGCCGAAGGCCCTGAGGTCGAAGACGATTATCACAACTTTGAAGCGCTCAACATCCCAGGCCATCACCCGGCCCGGTCGATGCATGACACCTTCTATTTCAATGCCAACATGTTGCTGCGCACCCACACCTCGCCGGTCCAGGTCCGCACCATGGAATCGAAACAGCCGCCAATCCGCATCGTCTGTCCAGGCCGTGTGTACCGTAGCGACTCGGATATCACTCACTCCCCGATGTTTCACCAGGTCGAAGGCCTGCTGGTCGACCGCGATATCAACTTCGCCGACCTGAAGGGCACCATCGAAGAGTTCCTGCGCGTGTTCTTCGAGAAAGAACTGGCAGTGCGTTTCCGTCCTTCGTATTTCCCGTTCACCGAGCCATCCGCCGAAGTCGACATGGAATGCGTGATGTGCAGCGGCAAAGGTTGCCGCGTCTGCAAGCAGACTGGCTGGCTGGAAGTGATGGGCTGCGGCATGGTTCACCCGAACGTGCTGCGCATGTCCGGGATCGACCCGGAAGAGTTTTCGGGCTTTGCCTTCGGCATGGGCGTTGAGCGTCTGGCCATGCTGCGTTACGGCGTGAACGACTTGCGTCTGTTCTTCGACAACGACTTGCGGTTCCTCGCGCAATTTCGCTAGTCGTAACGAATTCTTAGGAGAGCAGGATGAAATTCAGTGAACAATGGCTGCGTGGCTGGGTAAGCCCGCAGGTAAGTCGCGACGAGCTGGTTGCTCGTCTGTCGATGGCCGGTCTTGAGGTCGATAGCGTTACGCTGGCCGCCGGCGAATTCACCGGTGTGATCGTGGGCGAGGTGCTGAGCACCGAACAGCACCCGGACGCCGACAAGCTGCGTGTTTGCCAGGTCAGCAATGGCTCGGAGACTTTCCAGGTGGTATGCGGCGCGCCAAACGTGCGCCCGGGCCTGAAGATCCCGTTCGCCATGATCGGTGCCGAACTGCCGGGCGACTTCAAAATCAAGAAAGCCAAGCTGCGGGGCGTTGAATCCAACGGCATGCTGTGCTCGCAAGCCGAGCTGCAGGTCGGTGAAGGAAACGATGGCCTGATGGAATTGCCGGCTGATGCGCCGGTCGGTCAGGATATTCGTGAATACCTGAAACTCGACGACGCCAGCATCGAAGTCGACCTGACGCCGAACCGCGGCGACTGCCTGTCCCTGGCCGGCCTGGCTCGTGAAGTGGGCGCGCTGTATGACGCCGAAGTCACTCGCCCAGTGGTTGCCAGCGTTCCTGCCGTGCACGACGAAGTGCGCTCGGTTGAGGTGCTGGCCCCGGCAGCTTGCCCACGTTACCTGGGTCGTGTGATCCGTAACGTCGACTTGTCCAAGCCCACCCCGCTGTGGATGGTCGAGCGCCTGCGTCGTTCCGACGTGCGCAGCATCGATGCTGCCGTCGACATTACCAACTACGTAATGATTGAACTGGGTCAGCCGCTGCACGCCTTCGATCTCGCTGAAATCAATGGCGGCATCCGTGTGCGTATGGCCGAAGAAGGCGAGAAGCTGGTGCTGCTCGACGGTCAGGAAGTCAGCCTGCGTAGCGATACGCTGGTGATCGCCGACCACACCCGTGCCCTGGCAATCGCTGGCGTCATGGGCGGTGAGCATAGCGGCGTCAACACCGCGACGACTCGCGATATCTTCCTGGAAAGCGCGTTCTTCGATCAGATCGCTGTGGCTGGCAAGGCTCGTTCCTATGGCCTGCACACCGATGCCTCGCACCGCTACGAGCGTGGCGTGGATTGGCAGTTGGCCCGTGAAGCCATGGAGCGCGCCACTGGCCTGCTGCTGGAAATCACCGGTGGTGAAGCTGGCCCGGTCATCGAAACCGTCAGCGAACAGCACTTGCCGTCGATCGCACCGGTAACCTTGCGCTCCCAGCGCATCAGCCAGATGCTCGGCATGGAAATGGAATCGGCTGAAGTCGAGCGCTTGCTCAACGGCTTGGGCCTGAAAATTTCCGCCGATGGGGCAGGGCAGTGGCGCGTCGAAGTACCAAGCCACCGCTTCGACATCAGCCTGGAAGTCGACCTGATCGAAGAGCTGGCCCGTCTTTACGGCTACAACCGCCTGCCGGTTCGTTACCCGCAAGCGCGCCTGGCTCCGCAAGCCAAGGCAGAAGCCCGCAGCGATCTGCCGGAACTGCGTCGTCTGCTGGTCGCCCGTGGTTACCAGGAAGCGATCACCTACAGCTTCATCGATCCGAAACAATTCGAGTTGTTTAATCCAGGTGTAGAGCCGCTGCTGCTGGCCAACCCGATTTCCAACGACATGGCCGCCATGCGTTCATCCCTGTGGCCAGGTCTGGTCAAGGCGCTTCAGCACAACCTGAACCGTCAACAGGACCGCGTCCGTCTGTTCGAAAGCGGTCTGCGCTTCGTCGGTCAGCTGGAAGGCTTGAAGCAAGAACCGATGTTGGCCGGTGTCGTGTGCGGCAGCCGCCTGCCGGAAGGTTGGGCACAGGGTCGCGATGTCGTGGACTTCTTCGACGTCAAGGCTGACGTGGAAGCGGTGCTGGGTTTCGCCGGCGCACTCGATTCGTTCACCTTCGTGCCGGGCAAACACCCTGCGCTGCACCCGGGTCAAACCGCGCGCATCGAACGAGAAGGTCGCCTGGTAGGCTTCGTTGGTGCTATCCACCCTGAATTATCGAAAACCCTCGGTCTCGACCGTCCGGTCTTCGTCTTCGAGCTGGTTTTAGCTGAAGTGGCGTTGGGCAAAATGCCTAAATTCCAGGAGTTATCGCGTTTTCCTGAAGTGCGTCGTGACCTCGCGCTGCTGGCCGACAAAGACGTCGCAGCCAGTGCCGTATTGGACGTAATCCGTGAAAATGCAGGCGAATGGCTGACAGACCTCAGGCTATTTGACGTGTATCAGGGTAAAGGCATTGATCCTGATAGAAAAAGCCTCGCCGTCGGCTTGACCTGGCAGCATCCATCGCGCACTCTTAATGACGATGAGGTGAATACCACGACACAAAACATCCTCACCTCGCTCGAACAAAGGTTGAACGCCACGTTAAGGAAGTGACGTATGGGGGCTCTGACGAAAGCTGAAATGGCGGAACGTCTGTATGAAGAGCTGGGCCTGAATAAACGGGAGGCCAAGGAATTGGTCGAACTGTTTTTTGAGGAAATCAGGCACGCTCTTGAAGACAACGAACAAGTCAAATTGTCCGGTTTCGGCAATTTCGACCTTCGGGACAAACGCCAGCGGCCTGGCCGCAATCCGAAAACGGGAGAAGAAATCCCGATCACGGCTCGCCGTGTGGTCACCTTTCGTCCAGGGCAGAAGTTGAAGGCCCGAGTTGAGGCTTATGCTGGAACCAAGTCATAACGACGAGCTACCCGTCATCCCAGGCAAACGCTACTTCACCATTGGTGAAGTTAGCGAGCTGTGCGCAGTAAAGCCACACGTGCTGCGCTACTGGGAGCAGGAGTTTCCTCAACTCAACCCTGTCAAACGCCGCGGAAACCGCCGGTATTATCAGCGACAAGACGTGCTGATGATCCGGCAGATCCGCGCGCTCCTTTACGATCAGGGGTTCACCATCGGCGGCGCACGCTTGCGTTTGTCCGGCGATGAAGCCAAAGACGACACCACTCAGTACAAGCAGATGATTCGGCAGATGATTGCTGAATTGGAAGATGTGCTGATTGTTCTCAAGAAATAATTTCTGCTTTTAAATACTTCCAGTTTTCAAAAGCTTGCGATATATTCTTGAGCGTCCTTCGAGAAGAGGGGCGAGTTTCACGCCTAGTCGGGGCGTAGCGCAGTCCGGTAGCGCACTAGCATGGGGTGCTAGGGGTCGAGTGTTCGAATCACTCCGTCCCGACCATATATTTCAATGATTTAGCCCAATCTGAAAAGATTGGGCTTTTTCATGTCTAAACAAATACTCCCACATTTACTCCCACGGATATTTTGGATCTGGGTAGCGTTGCCATCCGGAAGGCGCAATTGTGTTCTGATCTCGTGTCCGGAGGCTCCCCGTGCCAAGGCAATGCTCTGAATTGACAAGTGCGTTCGTCAACTGTATTGCCCATATCGAAGGTCCGCGAGGCGAGCACCGGAGGATGGGTATTGGCGGGGTGATAGTCTCGGTTGCTGCTGAGGTGATTCAGACAATCGCTCAGGTTCCGGCAGAGGCATTAGGTATCACGCGGTTTCAGCGGCGTGACGGGGAGAGGGCTGATCAAGCGTGATCCCACTCAGCGAGCCGCAACCATCAGCAGCAACCACGGGTGGACGTGGGTATAGCATTTTGCTAGCTTCGATTCATTTCCCGTTACTCCCTAGGTGACCTTTTCGGCGTCGACTGACCCGTTTTACAGCTCTGTTGGGTACAAGCAAGTACCGCCCAGGATTGAGGTCGCGCGCAAGGACAGTCTTCCAGTCCCTTTCACATCAGTTGCGTGAGGCAAACAAGGAGTTCAGTTTGGGTATCTGGCTGGCGGCTCGCCGACTGCATCAAGGAAAATTCATCTGGCCAGGTTCTCGTCATGGTCTTCAGGTGGCGCTGAGCGACGAACAGTTACTCGCTCTGGTGCTGGGCTTGCCTTGGCAAAGAATTGGGCCAGACAACGCGATTTCCATCATGAAACGTCTGCCATGGCCAGCGTCGCCGTGCAATTGTCCGATGAGCCATCGTCGGTGTTGACCTGCTCTGGCAAAATCGGTGGCATTACTTCGCTTCCTAATCTCGACCAACTAAACCCTGAACAACTGCGCACTATCGCGGCGCAGTTGATGCAGCGCGTCGAGTCCATGGACAAGCAGATCCACCACTACAAAACGGTCAACGACAAGCTGAACCATGAGATCGCACAGCACAAGCGTTTCAAATTTGCCAAGCGCAGCGAGCAACTAAACCCGGATCAAGCCAGCCTGCTCGATGACCTGATCGACGCCGACATCGCGGCCATCGAAGCCGAGCTTGAGGCGTTGCAACCCGCTCTGGCCCCGACCGTGGCTCGGCAAAGACCTAAACGCACAGCCTTGCCGCCCGAGTTTCCACGCATGCAGATCCATCACGAACCGGACAACACGCAGTGCACCTGCGGCTGCGCCCTCAAGCGTATCGGCGAGGATGTCAGCGAGAAACTCGACTACACGCCCGGCGTGTTCACCGTCGAACAACACATCCGTGGCAAGTGGGTGTGCGATCAATGCGAGACACTGATCCAGGCACCGGTTCCCGCGCAGATCATCGACAAGGGCATCCCCACGGCAGGTCTGCTGGCCCAAGTGATGATCGCCAAATACGCTGATCATTTGCCGCTGTACCGTCAGGAAAAGATCTTTGGCCGGGCCGGCCTCGCCATCCCGCGCTCGACCTTGGCGCAGTGGGTCGGCACCTGCGGTGTGCAACTGCAACCGCTGGTCGATGCCCTGCGCGAGTGGTGCTTGAACACAGCATGGTGCACGCCGGTACAGGTGCTCATGCCCGGCGTGAAGAAAACCCATCGGGCCTACGTCTGGGCCTATGCGCCCACCGCGTCTGCCGATATCCGCGCGGTGGTGTACGACTTCAGCCCAAGCCGCTCGGGTGAACACGCTCGCGCCTTCCTGCAAGACTGGAAAGGCAAACTGGTGTGCGGCGATTTTGGTGGCTACAAGGCCAGTTTTTGCAATGGGTGTGACAGAGATCGGTTGCATGGCTCATGCTCGGCGCAAATTCTTTGACCTGCACGCCACGAACAAAAGCCAGCTGGCCGAACAGGCCTTGCGCTATATCCAGGTGCTGTACGAAATAGAACAGCAAATCCGCGACCTTGAGCCTGACGCTCGACGACGAATACGCCAGGAAAAAGCCGCACCGGCAATGGACGCCTTGCATGCCTGGATGATCGCCCAGCGCGAGCTTGTGCACGATGGCGTGGCCATCGCCAGAGCCCTGGATTACAGCCTCGAGCGCGGGACGGCGTTGTCACGTTATCTGGATGACGGCGTCGTGCCTATCGATAACAACCACATCGAGCAGCAGATCCGGCCATGGGCTCTTGGACGCAAAAATTGGCTCTTTGCAGGATCGTTGCGCAGCGGCAAACGTGCGGCGGCGCTGATGAGTCTGATCCAGTCGGCCAAGCTCAATGGGCATGACCCGTATGCTTATCTGAAGGACGTTCCGGCGCGGCTACCGACGCAGCGAGCGAGTGAGATCGCCGGGTTGTTGCCGCATAACTGGATACCGTTACGCAACCTGTAATGCCCGTTTGCTTACACTGATCTGGCGCTATACCAACGATGAAAAAGGCCTGATGCTGCACCGTTACTGGAGTTCGAAATGCTGGGGCTGCGCAATGAAACCGCAGTGCACATCGAGCACGGAACGGCAGGTTCGACGCTGGGAGCATGAAGCCATACTGGAGGAAATGCATAACAGACTGAGCAACGCGCCGGACATGATGCGATTCCGCAAGCGTACTGTGGAGCATCCCTTCGGGACACTCAAAAAATGGATGGGCGCCACGCATTCCTGACACGAAAGCTGTGCGGAGTAAGTGCGGAGATGAGTTTGAACGTCCTACAACTTGAAGTGCGTCATGAAAATTCTCGGTACCAGAGGTTTAATGAAAGCGCTGTCGGCCTGAGGAGACCCATATTTTGGCCACGCAGCAAGGTAAAAGCGGCGCTGGGGCCCCCAAGACCTAGTGATGATCCGCAGGACATGTGTGAGCTACTCAGCTAACAACCGTCGGCTCTGCGCGCCGGCAGTGCATCCGTGCGTTTTTACACACTCTGGGCCGATTGCGGCCATTCACATACAAGTACCTGGGGCTTAAATCTCAACTCCTGCATCCGTTGTACGGCGAGTTAACGGTGGCAGATGGTAGCTAGTTGCCCAGTGCGAAAAGGCAAAAAAATACCGGCGTGTGATATAAAAGCTAAGGCCCAAGCTTGCATGCCTCGCGTCAATCAACAAAGTCTCGCTGGACGAACCGTGAGTTGATGGCCAGACTGAACGATCCCAAGTTGATCGACCTACCGGCCCGGTAAATGACTGTGTTGGGGCAATCGCCCTAACGCGTGTTGCGTTAGCCCACTAAGACCTGCGGGTAGTCGGCACCGATGTCTGTCGATGAATGATAATTGCAATTAAGTCTGTCGGAACCCGCTAACCTGTAGAAAGTAATCCTGGCTCCGCGATATTGGGAGCCATTACCGTTCTGCCCGGCTAGTTCCTCATCCTGCCGGTAGACACTTAGTAGTTCAGGAGGCCTTGTGCGAGTTATCGATCGGCGAAAGGCCATGAGTATTCCGCCCATGTGGCGCCTTGCCTTTCGCCCGTTTTTTCTCGCTGGCAGCTTCTTCGCGATGCTCGCGATTCCGCTCTGGGTCGCCACCTGGACGGGCATCTGGCCCGGTTTTCAGCCAACCGGAGGCTGGCTATCCTGGCATCGCCACGAAATGCTGTTCGGCTTCGCCATGGCGATCGTCGCAGGTTTCCTGCTCACAGCTGGGCAGACCTGGACAGGGCAGCCCGGGGTTTCAGGCAAGAAGCTGATGGTGCTGGCCGGCGTCTGGCTGCTGGCACGTCTGGGCTGGCTGTTCGGATTGCCCCTGGCTCTGATGATTCCGCTGGACCTGATGTTCCTGTTCGGCTTAACCGGACTGATGGTGCGCATGCTCTGGGTCGTCAGGCAGAAACGCAACTACCCGATTATCGCCGTTCTCACCCTGATGATCTCCGCCAATGTAATGGTGCTCTGCGGAATTGCTCTAAGCGACGACGGCCTGCAGCGCCAAGGCACACTAGCCGGGCTTTGGCTGGTGGCGACGTTGATGTCAATTATTGGCGGACGCGTTATTCCCTTCTTCACTCAGCGCGGTTTGGGCCATACCACGGCTGTGAAGCCCTTGGGCTGGCTGGACGTGGCGCTGCTGGTCGGTTCCGGCCTGATCGCGGTGTTCTACGCCGCAGGTGTCGCGTTGCAGCAAAACCTGCTGCTCGGTGTACTGTTCCTCGCCATTGCCGCCGGCCACCTGCTGCGGTTGGTGCGCTGGCACGACGCCGCTATCTGGCGTGTGCCGCTGCTTTGGTCATTGCACTTGGCGATGCTCTGGCTGGTGGTTGCGGCGGCAGGTCTGGCGCTGTGGAATTTCGGTCTGTTGGACAGTTCCAGCCCGTCGTTGCATGCGCTATCGGTTGGCTCCATGAGCGGCCTGATCCTCGCGATGATCGCCCGAGTCACCCTCGGCCATACCGGGCGTTCTTTGGCGTTACCCAGTGGCATCATTGGCGCCTTCGTGCTGCTCAATCTCGGAGCCGCGTCGCGGGTGTTCCTCTCTGGCCAGTGGCCAATAATGGGCCTCTGGTTAGCGGCGATCTGCTGGGCGGTGGCCTTCGCGCTTTACATCTGGCGGTATGCGCCGATGCTGGTCAGCGCGCGGGTCGATGGCAACCCAGGCTGACCCTTGCGCAACGGCATTCCAAACACCTCTGTACCACTTGCGCCCCTAGAAAACGCTGCCCACAGACCCGGAGCGGGCAGCCTGTGGCCTGGCTGCGCATGATGGAAATGACGATGCAAAATCATCTTCAAGACCTCTTGACGACCTTCACCGAGGCTGCTGTGGACTCGGTCAGACACTTGCGCGGCGCTCGCTCTTCCGTGAGAAGCCTCTGGGTGTAGGCCAGCCACTCGTTCAAGTGCCCTGTCTGGTGAGTTCTCTACGAATGTGGCCGATCGCGCCCATGGGGTTGAGACCCTTCGGGCAAACCCAACTGCAATTGCCAATGCTTCTGCAGCGAAACACGCTAAATGGATCGTCGAGATTCGACAACCGCTCGGTCGCCGCGGTGTCGCGGCTATCCACGATGAAGCGCCAAGCCTGCAGCAGCCCCGCCGGGCCAATAAATTTCTCCGGGTTCCACCACCAAGAAGGGCACTGCGAGGAGCAGCAGCCGCAGAGGATACATTCGTAAAGGCCATCCAGCAGGGCACGCTCTGCTGGAGATTGCAGGCGCTCAGTACTTGGCGCGGGTTCTTCGTTGATTAGCCAAGGTTTGACCCGTTCGTACTGTTTGAAGAACAGACTCTGATCCACGACCAGATCGCGAATCACCGGCATTCCAGGCAACGGTCGGATGATCAGCTTGTCTGAACCGCCCAGTGCCTCCGAAACCGGGGTGATGCATGCCAGACGATTCTTACCGTTGATGTTCATGCCGTCCGAGCCGCAAACACCCTCGCGGCAGGAGCGACGGTAAGCAAGTGACTGATCGGTTTCGCGCAAATGCTCCAATACATCCAGCACCATCCGCCCGCGGAATTCATCGGCCACCGACATTGATTGCATGTAGGGCGTGGAGTCCTGTTCTTCGTTATAGCGATACACCTGTATTTCGAGCATAAATATTTCCTCGCGTTACGGTGTCGATTAGGCCGATATCAGTCGTTTGAGCCACTCTAGGAGTACGCCCGGCAGCAGTTCCGGTTTGGGCAGCAAGGCGTATTGCTGGGCCCCGAAGACTCTAGGCAGGTAGTTGGCGGCCTGGCGGTCGATGGTCAGGCAAAAGGGGTAGATGCCCTGCAACTTGGCTTCATTGACGGCCTGGCGCATGTCCTCGACGCCGTAACGGCCTTCGTAGTCGTCAACATCATTAGGTTTGCCATCGGAGAGCAGCAACAGCAGCCGGTGCGTGGCCGGCTCCTTCATCAGCAGGCCGCTGGCGTGACGAATCGCGGCGCCGGCGCGGGTGTAGCGTTCCGGTTCGAGCCCAGCGATGCGCTGGCCGATTTCCTCGCTGTAGTGCTCGTCGAATGCCTTGATGCTGCGCAGCGTCACCATGCCCGGCCCTTCGCCGGAAAAGGTCTGCACGCTGTAGCGTTCGTCCAAGCCTTCGAGCGCCATGCACATCAGCAACAGGGCTTCGCGCTCGACGTCGATGATGCGCCGGTTACTTGATAGCCAACCGTCGGTGGAGCCGCTGGCGTCGATTAGCAGCATGATGGCCATGTCACGACGTGCGCTGCGCTGCGATTGGTAGACGGCCTGGGGCATGTCCAAGCCGGCACGCGCTTCACCCAAGGCGTCGATATAGGCGTCCAGATCCAACTCGTCGCCATCCAGTTGGCGGCGCAGACGTAGCCGGCGGGCGCGCAGCATCTCGAATTGGCGGCGAATGGCGTCGAGCATCGATCGATGGGTTTCCAGTGTTTGCGTGACCCACTGCGATGTTCCCAACGGGGCCGGCAAGAGATGAACTGTGGTGCCGGGGTTGCGATAGCTGCCGCGTTTGTAGTCCCATTCGGGATAACTGAGCTGTTCGGCATGGCTTTCCGACTTGTTGCCGGCTTGCAGGCTGCAGGCATCCGGCGGATCGTCGGAAACAAGAACTTCCTTCGGACTGCCCGGGGTACGCACCAGGCGCGCTTCGTTGAGCTCGGATAGAGAGTCGGCGTATTCCTCGGCCGGGGTGGCCTCGTCGCGGTCGGTGGGGCGTTGCATGCCCATCGGATCTTCCGCCTGCTCCAGCGGAGGAGAGGGTTGCACCATCCAGATGCCATCCGGCTGTTCCTCGTCTTCGCCTTCCACCGCTTCGCGCACCTCGGGGCGGCGTGACAGGCGGGCGCCGTGCGGGTTGGTTGGCGCGGGGTCGGGTTCGCTGCGGTTGTCATTGTCGTGTGAGCGACTGTCGGGAGCCGAACGCAGGTCTCCCGTCCAGTGATCAAGCAGCAGGGGTTGCTTGCCCGGCTGCGCCGATGGCTGTCCGTCATCCAACGTGATTGCCAGGTGGCGCGCCTGAATCAGTGCGTCGTCGGGTGTGACGGGTGGATGCAATCCAGCGATGGGCTCGCCACAGCGCTGCTGCAATACTTGCCGAAGCAAGCGCTCCAACGGCTGACGGGATGGAGAGAACTGACTCAGCGCCGGCCTTTCGCTCAAGGCTTGCCGGCGCAATCCGTTCAGGGCATCGGCGATACCCGGCAGACGTTCAAGCAGCTGAAAGTCTGCGGCCCAGGCTTCGAGCAGCAGATAAAGACTGCGTTGCAGCGGTGTATCCAAGGCGTCGTGGAGCGTGGCGCTGCCACGCCAGGCACGCATCGCCTGTTGCAGAGCGAGGGTGCGATACCGCGGGAGCGCTTGTTGAAAATCCGCGATGCCCAAATGAGCAGGCAGCCAGATACGCACCCCGTCGGTGGCGGGCACGGCGGTTTGTCGATAGGGGCGTTCGACACGCTGAAAGAGTTTGGCCAGCAGTGTCGGCGGCGCCGGTGGCTGAGCGATGCGCAGCGGATAGCTGCAACCGAAGACCGCGTGAGTTAACAGGTCGAGTCGCTCGGCCACATCCTCCAGAGCGATGGGTCTCGCCGTATTGAGCGCGTTGCGTCGGCGTTGCCAGAGCCGTTGTACGTACACGGTGGCATGGCGGGCGACGTCGCTGATGACGTCTTCGGCTTCGGCCATCAGACGAAGGTCATGTCGACCAGATCATGCATGGCGCCCACCAGTGTGGCATCGTCGGACAGCGGCGAAATTAGCGCGGCGTTGCAGGCTGCGCGCGCCGGGATGCCGCTGGCGATCAGACGGGCGGTGGCGATCAGCAAGCGAGTGCTCGGTACTTCGGCGAGGCCACGATCATGCAATGCGCGCAACCGCTGGCACAGCGAGACGAGGGCGGTGGCGATGGCGTGGTCGGCGCCGCTCTCGCGCATTACGATGCGTGTCTCTCGCTCAGGGGAGGGAAAGTCGAAATCCAACGCGACGAAGCGTTGCCGGGTGCTGGGTTTGAGATCCTTGAGCATGCGCTGATAACCAGGATTGTAAGAGACCACCAGCTGGAAGCCGGCCGCAGCCTCGAGGGTTTCGCCGGTTTTGTCCAGCGGCAGAATGCGTCGGTGGTCAGTGAGCGGGTGGAGCACGACTATGGTGTCCTGGCGCGCCTCGACCACTTCGTCCAGGTAGCAGATAGCGCCTTCGCGCACCGCTCGGGTCAGCGGCCCGTCGACCCAGCGGGTACCTTGGTTACCGATCAGAAAACGTCCGATCAGGTCACTGGCAGTCATGTCGTCGTGGCAGGAAATGGTCACCAGCGGACGGCCCAGGCGCCAAGCCATATGCTCTACGAAACGGGTCTTGCCGCAGCCGGTCGGGCCTTTGAGCATGACGGCCAACTGCCGTGCGTGGCATTGCTCGAAAATCATCACTTCGTCGCCGCTGGCTTCGTACCAGGGCGCTTCATCGGCGTGTTTGGCGACCGGTCCGGAGCCGGCCATTCGCAGATCGGTCACAAGCCTGGCCTTGCGGCGCTAGTGGTGGTTATCGGCAGCGGTTCACTGTCGCCCACACTCAGGCGCGGCGGGAAGCGGAAGAAGTCGTAGATGAACATGCCAACGCCAAGGGCGAAGAGCGATCCAGTCGCTACCAGCATCAGGAAATGCACCTGGATCTTCAGCTGGGTATCGAGATAACCCATGCCGAGGATGCGCTCCAAGTAGACCTGGCCGATTCCCGCCGTACCGAACGACAGGGTCATGCCAAACATCCCGGCCAGCTGCAACCAGAACGCCCAGTAGCCGAGGTTAGTGCCGTCCACATTCTCGCGGCGGGTGATCGAGGGCATAGCGTAGGTGATCATCGCCAGTACGATCATCACGTATGCGCCGTAGAAGGCCGCATGTCCGTGCATGGCGGTGATCAGGGTGCCGTGAGTCCACTTGTTGACGCTGGGAAAGGTATGCGCAAGGCCTAGCAGGCCGGCGCCGAACATCGTGAACAGCGCGCTCCCAATGGTCCAGTGCAGAGCCAGTTTGTTCGGGTGTGCAAGCCCGGAGCGGCGCATAGCGTAGTAGGCGTACATCGCCATGCCCACCAGTGCGACTGGCTCCAGCGCGCTGAATAAGCCGCCGATCGGCAGCCAGTAAGTGGGTACGCCGATCCAATAATAGTGGTGCGCGGTACCGATAATTCCGGCGATGAAAACCAGGCCGACGATCACATACAGCCACTTTTCCATCACCTCGCGATCGGCGCCGGAGAGACGGATCAGCAAGTAGGCAAGGAAGCCGCCCTGGATCATTTCCCACACGCCCTCGACCCAGAGATGGATGGTCCACCAACGGTAGTAGATCGACACCACATAATTCTCGTAATGCAGCAGGGCCGGCAGATAGAGCACTGCCGCGCTACCCAAGCCGAGCAGTAACACGCCCTCGGTGGTGGTGAAGCGGCCGGATTTCTTGATCGTCATGCCGATGTTGTAGAGGAAGATCAGCATGCAGATAACAATAACGATCTTGTGCGGTAACGGCTGCTCGAGCAGTTTGTTCCCGGTGCCATAACCGAACAGATAACCGATGACGGCAGTGACACCCATTACTGTCCACAAACCGAGCTGGATGTAGGCGAGTTTGGTGCTGTACAGCTCAGTGCGTGATTCGTCCGGCACCATCCAGTAGGTTGCACCCATGAAGCCGGTCAGTACCCAGACGATCAGCAAGTTGGTATGAATCGTCTTGGTGACGTCAAATGGCAAGATGTTTAGCAACGGATCCGGACCCAGGTACTTGGCTGCCGAGAGCAGTCCGAACACCAGTTGCAATCCAAAAAGTACCATTGCGATGGCAAAGTACCAGTAAGCGACCGACTGTGATTTATAACGCATTGCCCACCCCTGAAAAATAATGTCCGGTCAAATCGTCGACAGCTCTAACACGACCTTGTTATTTGAACGTGGCCAGGTAGGCGGCCAGTTGGTCGATCTGCTCGTCGGTCAAAGACTCGGCGTAGTTGTTCGGCATGAATGAAGTACCGCCTGCTGAGTACATCTCGCCAGGGTGCAGATAGGCACTGGGCTTGGTGATCGACTCGCGGATATAGGCTTCCACGCTGTCGGCGCTCCCCGCATATTCCGGCGAGGCTATGGTTTCTAGCGCGCGGGTAGCAATCCCGGCCAGTGTCGGGCCGGCGAGGTTCACGCCGGGGGCGATCGAATGACAGGCGTTGCAGACTGGTGTGGCGGTGCCGAACAGCGCTTCGCCAAGAGCTATCGGGTCATCGCTACCACTGACCGGACGGGCGCCGGGTGGCATGGGGTCGGTGGTTCTGCCGGGACCTGAAGCATCCTGCTGCGCGACTGTGAGAGTAGTGCCTGGAATAGAGGACCCGGTTACCAAGATTGGGCGCGGTGGCCAGCCCTGGTTGTCGACATTGGCGACCCAGTCGAAAAAGGCGATCAGGTCCGAGATTTCCTGGTCGTTCAGATTTGGCTGGGGCATCAGCCGGCGATGCCGTTTCTCATCATAGAATTTTGACGGGTCTTTCAGGAACGCGGTCAGGTACGGCGCGCCGCGATGTTGAGAGATCTTTGTCAGATCCGGCGCGTAATAGGCGCCTTCGCCAAAGATGGTGTGGCAGTTGATGCAGTTATTCTCATGCCAGACATCCTTGCCGCGAGTAACGGCCGGCGTGATGTTCTCGGAATGTGTCAGTGCCGGGAATTGCCGGTGGGTGTCCAAGGTCATGCCCAGGAAAGCCACAGCAGCGATGGCTGTGGAGATCACAGCGAACAGGCGAGTTTGGCGTTTGTTCATGGGATGCTCTCAGAGACGTGTTACACGCCGATACCGGTCCAGTAATAGATGCCGATGGCGCCGGCATAGACAGAGGCCACAAGCATGAGCGCGATGACCGCGAAACTGAGAATTCTGAAAGTCTTTTCCAACGCAGATCTCCTATTTCAGTGCGGTTAGCGGTGAATGGACGAAGCGTCGCTTTTCATTAGGCACAAGTGAGTGCAGTGGCCGTATCGGTGCCGTGCCGCGCTGATCGTTCGCGTGTTGGAGATAGACTATCGGTCCGGCAGTCGAAAGATAGTCACCAGAACGATCGCGTCGGTAAGAGCGTGCAAGGCATGCTCCGCCCCACCTTCGACGTACATCAGATCGCTTTCGCTCATCGTCTGCCAGACCCCACCTGCCCGGACTTCGACCGAACCCTGATGACAGTAAAGCGTGATAGGACCAGCGACAGCGTGAGGCGGAAGCTCTTTGCCAGCTTTCAGAATCAAACGCATTAGCTCGATCTCTGGGCTGCTGACGAGCGCTTGGGAGATCGGGGCCTGCGATGAGTCGACTGAGCTGAGCAGACTGACCACCTCAGCCGATTTGGCATGTTTTAAAGCCACGTTTATATCCCATTGTTATAGGAGGGTAGTCGCTGATCAGGCCTATGGCCACAACCGAAACGATTCAGGCTACTTTCTACGATCAATGTCAAAGCCCTACGGCCGATAGTAGGACGACTTCACCAGGGTGTATACCTAATACCGTCTAATCGCTCGGGTAATCGTCGTCCATATATGGGTGCCTTTTTGCATGATCGAATGATGGCCGAGCAAATGCTCCAGTTCTGGTAGTATCGATGTAGAAGGAACAGAAAATAATGACCGTGAAACATGCCGATTCTTTTGGTTGCAAAATCATCTCGATAACGAGTCAGACACAGAAGGTGTGGGTGCGGATATCTTTAGACCGAGCTTTAGACCTTCCCCGTCAGTAAAAGGTAGCTTCGCGAACGGTCGATCATAATCGGTCATGGTCGCATATACCCGGCGTAGGAACCCCGTGGATGATCTAGACATCAGCGTAGGGTGAGACCTCCACACCCCCGCATGAGAGTGTGCAAAAATATTTCATGCTTAAAATCAAGGGCTACTGTCACCAGTAGCCCTTTTTCTTTGCCTTTCACAAAATCGTGTAACGCTAAAAAAGCAATTCGCCATGACGGTGCTTATTGAGCGATTTGGCGTCGGTGTGCATGGATTTCCTGAGCATCTGACCATCGATGAGGGCAACACTCACTAACATGTCGCTTGGATTCATATACCCCGATAAAGGCCGAGTCTGCGCAATACCCCAGCCATGCAAGATGAGTTGGCGGAACGCTTACGTTTGTAATGCAGACGCGCTTGCCAAGACTCTTGTTGTCTTTGTCGGTCCCGACAGGGGATGTCGTGTGGAGCTCAAGCATCGAATGCCCACCGCCTCGACTGGGGCCAGCGCGTCACAGTGCGGCCACGACTGTCAGCTTTTGGCCGGCAGACTGTTGCGGATGAGTAAGATCTTGATGAAGTTTTAAAGCGAATGCCTCGCAGACGTAGCTACCCGCCGGGACGTTGACCTGCAACAGAAACGGATCCTGTCAGTGCAGTGATTCAGTGGGTAACGGCTGGAAGCTGGCTCAACAGACGGGCTAGATCGTGCCAGGGTGCAGACCGTACCCGGCAGCCGCACAAGCGGGCAAATGATCAAAGGGTTCATGCGCCAGGCTGATCGACTGTGTCGCCTGGCACTGGGTGCAGATCACGAAATCTCCCATAAGGCTCCATCGCCCCGCCCAGCCAATTTGCCGCTCACAGAGCAGTTTACTGCGATCAAGCGCCACGCAATGCGTGAATACCGCGTCCTTCGTCATGCAAGAGCTCCTTGCAGGGGATGAGGCGAACTTACCGGTTCATTCCCTTGAGCCCAGCAGGCGGATGACAGTCGGCTGTAAATCTGCCGACTAAACTTCTACCTGGAACACCCGGATGCCTGCCGCCTCGGCAAAGCGCCCACCGCCGTCAGGCTCGCCCGGGTGCGCAGCGCTTCGCGGCGTGAGCGCACGGGCAGCCAGCGACTTCCGGCCCCGCCCAGACGGACGGCCAACATCCACTTCTCGTCATGACGATTGACCAGTACATCGCGCACCGCACCGCCCTCGAGCATGGCGCGCAGCGCGTCTTCGTGGATACCTTGGCGCATGATTACGCATGCTTCCTGATCCGGTCTGTAAAGTCACTGACCTGCTCAGGTGACAGACAGTCCAAGTCACCGAAGCGCTCCAGATGCTGGATCATCGCTTCATGACTCCCCGGTTGACCGGCGACAATCCGTCGACAAGTTTTTTCAAGGATTAGCCGCGCCATTTGTGGGTTCTCGATGCTCGACGGATCGAACGCCAGCGCAATCGTGGTGGCCAGTTCACCCAAATCGGGGTCGATGCGTTGCAGTGCTCGCAAGGCGTTCAGTTGCCGGGCGGTGATCGGTAACGACACTAGCTTTCCTCCAGTCCATCGACCTGCCAACACCATGAGCACCGGTAAGGGTAGACCAGACTGCCGGGCTCTGGTTTTAAGCGAGCACAAAAAGCCCGCCGCAGCGAGCTCGTCTGTAGGGGGTGGTTTGACGAATGTCCCGTTATGCGCCCTTTGGCAGGCCTTCATTTTGGCTGAAGGCCTGAGCATCAGCCGCTGTGATCTCGCGGAGCACCTTACATGGGTTTCCGACTGCCACCACGTTCGCGGGCAGAGAGCGTGTAACAACACTTCCTGATCCGATCACTACGTTGTCACCAATGCTCACGCCGGGAAGGATGGAAACACCGGCGCCGATCCATACGTTGTGACCAATGTGAATCGGGAGTGCGTACTCTAGGCCTTCGTTTCTGCGGGCAGCATCAAGCGGGTGCCCCGCTGTATAAAGACCCACATTAGGGGCTATAAAAACATTGTCGCCAATCGTGACCTTGGCGCCGTCGAGGATCACCAGATTGGTGTTAGCGTAAAAGTTTTTCCCAATTTCAATGTTGTAGCCGTAGTCACAGTAAAATGGACCTTCGATGGTGAAGCCATCATCAATTCGGGCGACGATGGCCTTTATGAGTTGGGTACGGGCTTCCGTGTCGCTGGGTCGGGTACTGTTCAATTCGAAAAGTTTGTCTTTGACCTCAGCTCGCTGCTTCAGCAATTCCATGTCGTGATTGGCGTTGTAAAGAAGCCCCGCCGCCGCTTTTTGCATCTCATTTATATTTTTCACCCGTGTAGTTCGATCAGGCTTGCCAGGTACCAGTTAAACATATGGATCCGTTGGTCGAACCGCTACCTGCTCACTTCGAGCAGATGAGTTGATCTCCCTCAGACTAAAAACAAATCGGTCACGGCGCCCCCCTTGCTCATGCAGCTGGATGGGCATAGGCCCCGTCGGCATGGATTGCGTCATCCCGACTGCACCCGATGAAACCACGTAATAAGGACCGGTAGCCCTATACAAATCGCGGTTTCCATAGTGTTTCGACGTAATAAGAAAATCTGTAACACATTGATTCATATGTATAAAGCATCCTTCCTGTAATCAGTTGCTCTGCCTCGGTGCAGAACAATCTTCACCACTTGGAAGTCGTCGAAAGTGAGCGAAACTTGGTCGACTCCGCCAGATGCGAACGGCAGCAATCGACCGATTCTGTTGAAAAAGTAGCTCCTCTGGCTGACCTCCGGCAAAATCTCTGCATTGGTCGGAGGGGGATCACGCAGCATGATGGGACAGTTATCGAGTGGGCAGGATCGGCTGTTTTACTCGTTCAACCTTGAAGATCACATTCCAGCCAATCACCTTCTGCGCAGCATTGATCGGTGTCTCGATCTGAGCGACCTGCGCCATTACCTCGCCGATTTCTATAGCCCGATTGGGCGTCCGTCGATTGATCCCGAACTAATGATTCGCATGCTGATCGTGGGCTATTGCTACGGCATTCGCTCAGAGCGGCGGTTGTGCGAAGAGGCCCATCTGAACCTGGCGTATCGCTGGTTCTGCCGGTTGAGCCTTGAAGATGAAGTCCCCAACCACTCGACCTTTTCCAAGAATCGACACGGCCGTTTTCGGGACAGCGATTTGTTTCGCTGGTTGTTCAATGAGGTGCTGCGTCGCTGCATGGACGCAGGTTTGGTCAAGGGCGAAGGGTTTGCCGTGGACGCTAGCATCATCAAGGCGGATGCGAGTCGGCAGCGCGGCGTACCGGGTGACGAACCGGTTAACCGTTCCGTTGTCCGGGTTTGTCACAGGCATTGTTCTGCCACAAAAATCCACGAAGGACTTGTCTCCAGGGAGGTGGATCTGTCGCATGCTCAGCTTTTGCTTGTTGACCCATTCGCGGTATGCGGTAGTTCCGCACATACGGATCTGTGCGGGGGGTAGCAGGTAACTGCCATCCCTACCGCGACCAGTTCTGCGCCCAGTTCCACAGTTACTCCTTTCGTTTTTGGCAGTCCTGAGATGTCGGCTATTAGCAACAACAAACGTTCCTGAGACTGAGGCGGCGTTGATCAATGGCTCAGGGTTCCAGTTAGCCTGGCTCAATGGACACAGCATGCCTCGCGATGGTCGTAGCGGGTGAATTGTTCGCGGTCACAAGCATCCTGCAACTGAGTCATGTATCCCGGAACGACTCCCCGATTGGGTCTTTGGTTGGGCACAGGCGTGACATCGCTCCATATCAGGGCGGCATCTCGAGGCTGGCAATCAATCAAGGAGCGACTGGTACTGCCGATATAGAGCTATCAAGACTTCGGCGCAGGTGATCGATGTCCGCTAGCGGGAAACGTTTGAGTGAGTAAGCTGCCAAGAAATTACGCGGTTCTTCTGTTTTGTCTGGTGTTATCAGGTTGCTCCAGTCTATTTTCCGGCAGTCGTGAAGTGCCGATTTCCGAAGAGCAGAAAACCAGGCTTCATGACTTGGGGGGAATGTCCTCTTTCATATTGCCGAGGGTCAACGATGGCGAGTCGGGTGTATATACCCTGGTCGTGGCGTTTGATGGCACCAACAACGACCTCTTCAATACTCCTGACTCGGAAAACGCCACGGTGGTTGGCAGGCTTTATCAGGATGTTGTCGATGAAATTCGCAAGGGGAGTGAAAAGGCATCTATCCCTGTGGATGCTTTGTCGGCGATTTACTATCGGGGTCCGGGTTGTCCTTCCTGGGTGGCATGCCCCTTTGATTCGGCGATTGGCTGGAGTACCTGGTTGTCGGCCCGTCGCGCCGTGGCCGACGTACAGTCCAAAATTGCGAATCTGGATTCCGGGGTCAGGGAGATTCGTGTCGTTGTCATCGGCTTCAGTCGGGGGGCGGCGACGTCTCGATATTTCCTTAATCTGTTGGCCAGTAAGCCGTTGGTTAACGTGTGGGGTGAAGCGCTGACAGTGCGGTCCTACGCGTTGTTGTTCGATACGGTAGCGACCGGGATGGCGAACTATCTGGATCTGGCGTTACCAGCGAATCTGGAGTTCGCGTACCACTTTGTGGCTCAGAACGAAACTCGCAAGTTTTTCGGGCTGGTGGTCGATGCCGATGAGGGCTACGAAAGTAATCCTCTGGCGAAACTGTTTTACTTTCCGCAGCGGATTGTGACGATTGAAGTACCGGGAGCGCACTCGGACTTGGGCGACTCGTACAAAAAAGGTGCCGGCATGGCGGTCACGCAGTATGCCCGAATGACGATGGCAAGGATGGGATTGAGGCCAAACTTGAAAAACTACAATTGCGCCTTGCCTGAAAACAGTGAGCAGCCAGGCTGTCGCGTGCTGGATGAAGGGCTCCATGACTCACGGGGTACGATTGATCTTCTGCTGAGAGTGCCATCGCCTTATGGTTGTTTCAAATACCGTGAGAAAACCGTGAGGCCTAGTCAGATGAATCTCGACGATGCGATGAATCTGACGTTGCGGCGCTATGACGGCATTGGGAATTTCCCGTTGGATAATGGAAATCTCTTACGTTTTCAATGGCTGGAAAACTATCGCTTCATCAGTCTGGGTGGCCCTCATCCAGTTCTATATCCACGAATCAGTGACATCGGCTTTAATGCTGTAGTCGTGCCGGTGGGTGAGCGATTGAAAGTGGTGCTTAGAGGCGCGAATAACGATCAGGTGTACACCGTGCCCGAGCGAATTTTGCAGCGGGTGCGTGAAACATCGGGGCGTTCCGAGCTTGAACTGAATCTGATCAAGGGGGAGCCGCGCTGGATCGTCAATGGCTGCATGCCGGACGAGGACTGAGCGGCTGCCTGAGTGGACAGGCACTAACAGTGGCCCTACGTTTATCAGGATCTGTTCTGCCCCAGATCTAGACGTTAAGTGGATGGTTTCGAAAGTGTTGCCGGTACGTATTGATCAAAGATTTGTTCCCGCTCTGCTCAGTGATCGAAAGCAGTTCCAAGCCTTCCCGATACCCTAGTTCATATTTGTCTGTGAGCACCTGTTTGGAAGTGATCAGATCTTTCGATGCATCGGTCAGTGATGCGTTTGTCCACAATTCGAATGACAGCTTGCAATCCTTGTAATCAGTGTGTGCTTTGACAAAGTCGCGGAGCACGGGCAGCCGTTTATTCAGCCACTTTTCGACTTCAGCTTCGTCGACGGCACCGTTTGGCCGGTGCCCTTTGCACTCAATGAACACCAGGCTTTTCCTATCTACCTTGACCAGCACATCTATCTCAGCCCTTGCGCCTGTGGTCTGGCTTACTACCTTGTGGTTGAGAATGATGTCGATGGGCTTGTAGAACTCCCGTGCGATTTCGGCGCCTACGTATTCAAACAGGCAACCTCTGAGAGTACTCGCAGAGCCTTCGATTTTGAGAAGGGTCTGGAAGAGCTTGTCGAGTTTGTCTGGATCGCGCGCTGATTGCGCCGTTGAAGTTAACGTTTGGGTCAGTTGCTTCAGCGCCTGGGCAACCTCCGTACCCAGGAGGGTATCAATGGTGGCGGCGATCGCACCGTTGCCCTTGATACGCTTCATAGCTTCGCTTGAGTAGGAGTCCGCCACAAACATCTGCAGCATGGGGGACACCTTCGGGAAGCCTCGGACGTTCAGGCATTTCTTCATGAACGTCTCGATGCAAGCCTCAGAGACCTTGCCACCAAGGTAGATGTCGCAAACAAATGAGCCTGGCTTGATCTTGTTCTGCTCCGAGGACTTGCCGAGGAGAGGGTATAGATAGCAAGGGGCTGTCAGATCCCAGTAGTTCGGGCCAGCGCTGGGAGGATCTACATCATTTCCTCTGATGGTTACCTGGTTGTAGCCCCCAACGCCTAGCCTGCGCGCCCATTCCTTCACAGCGCTCAGCGCGAGGGTCTCTGTCACCAGCCGGGCTTTGAGGCCAGGGACATCGATGTCTTCTTCGCGAAGTGTTCCAAGGGCAACGCATTCCCCTATCCCATCGATATCAACCAACTTGGCAAGATTCGAGGCCAGAAGGTTTTCCAGGAGGCGGTCAGCATTAACCTGTTTCTTCTGCATCTTCGGAGCGCCGCATGCGGTCTTGAAATGCCCCAATGGTAAGACGCCATCTCTCTCTGTAAGGGCCAGGAGCCCGGAGTAGCAGTGGTGGTTGGATGCTTTCAGAGCTTCCAGAAGCCTGTTGGAGAACATCAACATGCCGTAGTGCATGTCGAGATACAGGAAGCGGGCACGGTGAGGAAAGACGATGCCTTTCAGCCTGCGTACCGTTGAAAAGGAGCGCCTGATTGTTTGTCTGGCGGCGTCGCTGTACATCCCATGAACGCTCATGAGCTTTTTCGTAACGTCTGTGCTGAGCTGGGGGCCATCCTTGGCGAGAATCAGCTCTACCTTGTCGGCTGTGGCCATTCTGGGACTCCTAGGAATACGGTGTCGGGGACTGCAAGAAAAGCGGGGATGTCACACTGCGCTATTTATAAGCCCGATTTACGGGCTCGGTATAGATGTTTTTCGATTGCTCCAACCGTAGCCAGTGTGGCTTGGGTTACAGAGCGGCCATGAGGAGCGTTTCTGAATTTTTGTCACCATGTTGGTAATGTCCACCAAGTATCGCGAAGTTCTCATTGGAAATGTCAGCGCTAATTTGCGGCATGGGATAAGCGCTTCGTTGGCGCATGGAAATCCTGACGTTAAGGGTTATCGCGTCCGCTTAAATATGATCTGACCCCGAAATGTTGGAGTTCGGAAGGTGTGTTCCCGGTACGCTTACGGTGGTGTGTAGGGCTCAAAAACCCATCGCATCAGATTAAAAGTTACCCACAAACCGCGTGGATATTTCTGTGGGTAACTGTCTATTTACTACGACGTATACAGGATGCAATGAATTGATCAAAAACTGAGCATCTCTGTTTTCACCAGCAGGAGTGTGGGCTTGATATTCTTCTGTATCTAGAGACGCTAGACCTTGCGATATGTGCATGTTCATTCTGGTTCAAGCAAGAGAAAAGGATTGTCGGCAGGCATCGTTTCGAACAACAGTTCCGGCCTTTCTAGCAAATAACCTTTGAGTCTTGCTTTCTTCCGAGGACCTTGGACCTGACAGATCCAGATGTTCAAGCCATCTTCCCGTTTCCTGTGGACCTTCATTTTTTCGAACTGCTTCTGCACCCAACGCCATTCTTCAATCTCTTGATCGGAATCCTGTGAGATACCAGGAAACTCCTGCGCGTAGCGTTGGAAGAGACCTGGTGTGACCAATAGCACAGTGCCGCTCACTGTGTGGATTTTAGCCTTGCTGTCGTTGATGATCAGCTTGTGGCTCTGGATGCCTGCCTTGACCCAATTCAGGAATGCCTGGCCAGGGTTGTCCGAAGTGGAATTTGATATTTCGAGAGCTTTTTGTGACGGCGTATCACGCACCTCGGTTTCACCCATTCCGAACATATCCAGCAATGTTCCGAGGTAGTCGGCATCCTCCATCGCCATAGGATCTTCCAGCGATTGGTTTTGATGCGATCCTGTTCCGCCTGCCTTGGGGGCTAGTGCAGGTGCCGGAGCGTCAGTCGGGTGGTCATCGACTGCAATGCTCACCGTTCCGCTGAAAGCTTTTGGGCGGTCTTCGTTCCCCCAGATCAATGCCGGTTGAATGCGCAAAAACGTAAAGGTCTGCTGCCAGTCCCCCTGAGCGACAAGAGCGGTCCAGATGGCTTTGCCTTCTGGAGTCGACTCGGCCAGCCCATGCGATTGCAGTTCGTCGAACACAGCAAGGTTGGAGGAGGGAATGCCCTCAATCGCTTGCGACAGTAGATAGGCTCGCAGCTTGTCCGTGACCGTCTTGCTGACCAGCCAGAGTGCGTCCTGGGTCAGCCATCCCGCGGCACCCGGCTGGTTGAGTTTCAACTCGTGCTGAACCAGATGACGTAGTCCGCTGATCAAGTGATGTTGCAGCGAATGAATCGGCGCTTGCAGCGCCTTGCTCGGGTTACCACCGATGTTCTGTGCGGTGGAAACACGGTCGGCCTGCATCACCAACTCACCGAGCACGCCGGCACGTTCGTACTGGCCCGCCAGGACATACAGCAGACTGGCCCACAGTGGCGGAAATCCACTGAGCCAATCGAGGATTGGGCGGTCGAGAATTTGGGTGTAGAGCAAGCCTGCGGCGGCGCCGTGCAGGTGGTAGTCACGCCCCTTGATGTAACGAAAACGGTAGGGCTGATCCAGGAAGCCCTGCCAAGGATGCCAAACACGGCCATCCTGGCGTTCGATCAGCAGGTCCACGGCGATCTTGCCGATGTCATGCAACAGGGCGCCATAGGCAATACCTGCCGACCAGGCGTCAGTCTGGGCAGATTGGTCTTCGGGCGCGGCGCCGGTGGGTAGCAGATACGACTGACGCAGTTTCAAACTGCAAGCGACCAGCTCTAGGCCATGGTCGAGCATGCCGCCGAGATACGCATGGTGGTGTGTCTCGCTGGCTGGAAGTTGCTGGACCTGTTCGGCGTAGCGATGGATCGGGTTTAAATAGAGCTGGGTGAATTGCGCTTGGGAGAGGGCGGTGTACTGCCAAATCCGATCGAGCAACTGACGGCGGTGCTCCGCCGCTAACAAACTGAGGGCCGACTCGACGGGCAGGTAACCTTCGGCGACGCTCACGGTCGGTGGTGGAGTGGGCTTCTGCCTTTTGTGGCGAAACAGATTGAGCATCGTGACCTCCGGGAAGTGGCTGGGTCAGTAGCCTTTTAGCCTTTTCGGATAGGGCTCTTACCCTTGACTCCCCATTCCTTTCCAACCGTTACCCGTCCTTTTGGCTCGTGTCCCTTTGTGCGGCAATCGGATTATCGATACTGCTACACGTCAGTTTGTTGAGGGCTGGTATGGAAAAGACAAGAGTCGGTACACTGCGGTGCCTATTTTTTGGGTCTTGCCATGAACCTCACTGACGCCACGCTCGTGCTGCTGCTCGCGGCACGTATCCATGGGACCGACGAAGCCGTCAGGGCCTCGGCGAAGAGCGTGGTCAAGAAGTTGCCGCGCAGTAAACGCGATCTGATCTACAAGGTGATCGACAGCCGGAGTCCGCTTGAACTGGTGGATTTTCTGGCGCAGAACCTGGATGCGGAATGACAGTCTGCGGGTGTGTGCCCATCTCTGATTCTTTGCATCAGAGCCCCGCGGCATGGGGATTTTTCTGGGCGCAGAAAAAAGGGCCCAACTCGCGTTGGGCCCTGTGATGCGATTGCAGCGGTGAGGTAACAATCAAACTCCATCGTTCATGCATCGTGAGTCATCCATTACCATCTGCTTCAGTTTCTGCTCCAGGTTGAGTACATACTCCGAGGCGCTTCGGGCGTGACCACTGGCGCGAAAGATCGCGCGTTTGTCAGCCTTGAGCAGGCCGAGCCAGGAATCGATATAGCCCTCGTGCCTCAGCTCTCCCTGAATGTCGGCGTAAGCACATAAAAACGCAGCGCCCATCTCGGCGATCAACTCCTCAAGCGCGTAGCCTGGCGAGCCGAACGGATAGGCTGACGTCACCCCCTCACGTTGCAACCGAGCGTGATGCCCGGTCCAGTGCGTCAGCTCGTGCAGTGCGGTGGCGTAGTACCCGCCTTCATCGTGAAATTGTGCTTTTGTCGGCAGTTGGATGAGATCCCTGATCGGGTGGTAAAAGGCTTCGTCGGCAGGCCGATGAACGATGTGTGCACCTGAACTTAACAGCAGATTTTCCGCAACGCTATTGGCCTGGAATGGATCGGTCGGTTCCGTTTCGAGCAGGGTTTGATTGAACATCTCGAGCCCCTCCGTTTGCTCGATGTTGAACAGAAAATGCGTCCTGAGAATGCCGAAGTGAGCAACCTTGGGCTGACCGTTTTCATCGAGTACGGGTTGGCCTGACTCGGTCTGTTCCTCGCGCTCCATCGGCTTGTAGAGCACAGCCAGAGTGCTGTGCTCACCCTTACGGATGTGCCCACCGGCCTTTTTAGCTTGGTTGAAGGTCAGCCAACGATCTTGAGTGAACCCCTGCAACCTGGCCTCGGCCCAGAGCAGCGGTAAATTGATGCCCGAATACGGACGTCGCGTGATGGCATTGATGGGGTAGGGTTGATGGCCGATGTAAGCGGAGCCACTTGAGGACCAGGGTTTGATCCAGGGAGCAACGCCTTGGTCTAACGCGGTAACGATCTTGTCAGTTACGTCTTGGTAGATATCGCGCATGGCAATTTCCTCGAGAGAAAAATGGAGGAACGCCTTGCCCGCCGGGGGAGAGTTCCCCGGTGGGTGATGGGCTGGATTGATGCAGGCCTGCATGCCGTCCGAATGTGGAGGTGGGCGCCGCCAATTGCGCTTAGCGCTGGTGTTCTCCTGTAAGCGCTATCAGTAAGGCGCCAGGCTGACCCGGTTCTTGGAGTAGGCTGAGACTCAATTGCAGCAACGGGTCGTGGTCGAAGTGATCGGTTGGTTCAATGTGGACTACCTCGAACAGCACATAGGGCTTTTGTGGATAGGCCAGGTGGGCTTCGAAGGCTGCGCGCAATACGTGGCTCAACCGATCGATCTGCAGCTTCCCAGCGTGATCGGAACGCTCGAGCTGTACTGCGCGTTGCCACGCGCCAGGTGTGAACACGATGGGCAACCGAAGGGTGTTCAGTGTTTCCGGTGTAAGTGAGTCGGGCATGGTATGTCTCCGTTGAAAACGCGAAGAAACCTGTCCCGTGCGGGAAAAATTTCCCCGCAGTGGGTTGAAGAAAATCAAGAAGGTTTTCCTGACGAGCAGAGCTCGAAAGGCGCTCAGGAGAGCAGTAGGCGTTCATCACCGTAGAAACGGTCACCGTGCGAGCTACCGAACGCTAATCGCACTTGGGGAGAGCCATCATCGAAGTGACGTAGCCTTGAAGGTTCTGACTACCTGGGAAAGTGCTGTCGATAACAGCGATCCGTACCTTGTATTTAACTGGACGATTTGTATGGGTCAATGACTGTAGAGACGCTGTTTCACGGAGCTTGTCTTCTGTCTTCCAGTGAAGATTTTTCGGCTGGGGCAAACTGATAAACGGTCAGGCACGGGCCGATTTCAGTAGTACGCTATTGCTCTTGTCTCAACCATGAAAACGCTCAGAAGAGGGCGAGACCATGCCGATTCAGCAACCTGTTCAGAGTTCACGTGTCCACCGCTGGGCGTACGTCTGTGGTATGTCGGTGAAGCGTGGTTACCGCAGGTTGAAAACGTTTGAATCCCGCGTGGTTGAGCGTGCGGAGACGGTAGGTATGCCCGCAGATAAAATTCTTGTTCGCGGGAGTTTTCTGGCTGCCAAGTTGGCTCTGCTCGGAGCATTTATTTTTGTTAGCTTCTGGTTGTTTGTGCTGATGTGCACAATCGTCGTATTAGCAGCTATCCCAATTCAAGATTCAGACACTCCAGGTATTGACGATATCGATGATCCAGTGCATAGAACGTCTTGGCCTGAGCGGTACGATAAATGGGGTTCTCTGAAGTAGCCTCTTGGTTATTTTGAGCTCGATTTACCCGAAACAATTCTTGCACCGCTCATCAACTGAGAGGTTCCGTTAGAGCTCGCTGTCTGTGCTGCGTGGGTTCCCCTGCTGAGCATTCCTTCTACGCCTGAACCTACGCTATATCCGGCCCAACTCATGGTGGCTAGAAAAACCATCGGCAGCACGATGAACATCGCCCCCATCACGTACTCGATCACCTGCGCGGTGACAGTCCCATCCATAAACCCGGATGTGGGCAGCGACAACAGCACCTGATTGGAAGCCGAAACCTGGTTGTACAGGGTATCGAGCATGCTGGAGTCGACCCAACGCGCTAGTTCCCACCAGAAGGTCAGCATGTGTAAGGTGAACAGCGCGAACGTCACGGTCATGACGGTCTTCAACTGATAGGTACTGACCAGCAAGATCAGCGGCAAGCTGATGATGATGCCCATGATCAGGAAAGCCTGCACCATCGGCAGGGCGGCGCGTAGCGCATTCATCGCCGGGAAGTTGCTGAAGGAGCCGAGGGCCAAGCCGGTATTGGTGGCCAGGTTATTAAGCCCCTGATTGATCGAGCCGCCACGAGCGCTGGAACCATAGTCCTGGTACACCTGTCCGGGCGACATGGACATCGATTGCTGGCGCGGACTGACCAGTTCGCGCAGGGTGGCATCCTCGATCTCGTTGCTCGAGCGGCCAGTCAGCCAACCTTTCAGCTGAGTCAGCAGAGAGGGATCAACCTGCTGGATCAACCGCTCGAGCAAGCCAACACCGCTGTCGCTCCACCACTGCTTGCAAGTGGGGTAGCCCGCGCCATTCTCCAGCCGCGGCAAGGAAACATCGCGGCTTTCGTCATACGGCCAACTGATTCGCGGTGTGCGTGAACGATCCGTGTCGTAGTAGCCGGGCGTGTCGAGAAGATAGCTTGAGCCGATCCAGGACGCGTCGTGACTTTGTGCCTTGTCCAGTTGCGGGCGATTGGTAAACAACCGAGAACGGGAATAGCCATAACAGTCGCGGGTGAAGTCGGCGACTTCCTGCAGCAGTACCTGGCTGTTGATACGCGAGCTGTCGATCTCCATGCGCATCTGCCGAATATCCGGTGCGCAGGGAATGGAGGCGGTGGCTGCGGCGGTTACCCCTTTGCTCAAGGCATGCACTAGAAACCACCAGATCGGTACGTTGGCGGAGCGTTCGCCGATGGTATTGAAGGTCGTCCCCCAGGCGGTTTCCGCTGGCTTGGCCACACTTACGCCGCAGCGCTGACTTGCCGCATCATCGAACGTCATTGACGAGAGGCTCAACGGAAAGACCGGCGCGCAGCCGAACAATACGACGATGTAGGCCAGCCACAACCGGTTCTCGATCCGCGGCACCGAGAGCAATCCCTTGTTTCCCTCATCCGCGCCTTGCTGACGGGCTGACAGCCATTCCTGGAGGATGATCGCGCCGAAGGGCGCGGCAAACAGCCCGGTGTCGGACAGGACGCTCCAGAGTCCGTTGTTAATGATCCAGGCCAGCAGGGAGAGGTAAAATTCCAGGTAGCTGTTGGTGCTCAGGAGCATGGTGGTGACCTCACAGTCGGGTGAGTTCGACGCAGGTAAAGAGCACGAGCCCTAATGTCCCGATGCGTTTCACGCGCAGTCGATCCTGGGGTCGATGTCGGTAGCGCTGAAGCAGATCCCACCAGAGCGCAAAGAGGGCGCCGTAGAGCAGGGCACGCCACCCCCGCAGATAGGGTCGTACGGATTCGAATGCCTGCTGCCAGGCCTCGAAACTACCTAGCGCAGTGCGGCCGATCCATGCGACCAGTGCAGCGGTCAGGATCATCACTGCGGCAATCCCCAGACTTGAAAGCAAAGTGAATAGCGGTGAGCGTTTCATGGCTCACTTGCGCCTGGCGTCAGCATCATTGAGTCGACCGGGCTCGGGGTCGCCTTGCTCGACGGTACGCGATGCGTCGGCACCACCGGCATGCCGGTCGAGCACCAGGCTGGCGGTGTTGGTGGCCAGCATCTGCCGGACCTGCAGTTCGGTCTGCAGCAGGCGTATTTCGCGCTCCAGGGTGTCGATGTTTTTCGTCAAGGCGCTCTGTGCCGGCTCGGCTGAGGCGATGTTCGGTTCGTGACTGCCCGCCAGCAGGGTGCGCAGTAGCAGCAACGCTTTGTCGAGCACACTGGACAAGGCCGTCTCACTGGCCAGGCGCCGCGCCAACAGGTCCTGATCGGGGTCGTCACGCAGGGCTTCGACCACACCACGGGTCACCGGCAGCATCGGGCTGGAGGCTTTCGCCAGGTTGTCAGGGGTAGGCGGCAGAGAGCCAGACAATAGCCCTTGCAGGGCCTTGAGGCGCTCGTTATAGGCCTCCTGGATCAGCGGCGTCAGTCCGCTGCCAGCGGTCGCACGCAGAGTTTCGCAGCTGTCGCAGGTCGCGACTTCGCTCTCGCCCAACACCCGAACGGCCCAGTCGGACTCCTCTTGGGGCAAAGCCCATGTCTGGCAAATAGCCCCTCCCAGGCAATCACTGCTACTGATCGAGGCACTGTCATCCACCGTACGGTTATGCAGCAGGTTATAGCCTGCGCGGACCACGTCGGCGGTCACCCGAATGGGCGTCTGTCCGTTACCTCCGGCCTTCGAACCGCCGACCCAGGACACCCCATTGTTGCCGTTATGGGCCTCGGTGTTTTTCACCGCTGCCACCGCATCACCTCCGGTTTGCTCCAGATTGCCCTGCATCTCCTGGTTTTTGGCCAGCGCACCCCAGCCGGCTTGACCGACCTTATCCGCCATCTTTTCGGCCATGGCCTGGCAGGTTAGCTTGGAGCGGTCGAAGTCGATCCGACCTTGCATCACCCCGTTACTGAGCAACTCATACAGACCGGGGTTGGCGCGCTGGATGATCAACGCCGGCAGCGACATCACCGCTTGGGTCGCGTTCTGCACGATGCTGCCCATGATCTGCTGGAAACCTTCGGTGACGCCGTTCAGCTGGTTTTGCAGGGTGTTGGTGAGGCTCATGTTTCCGCACATCATGTTCGCTCGCCAGGAGCCGCCGACGCCGAGACCGCTGGGTCGATAGAGCGAGCTCGGTGAGCCCACTGCCGAGCCGCCACCAATGGTGTACATCACTCGGTCGTCGAGTACTTCACCTTGAGTACCCAGACGGTAATCGCCCTCGGCGGCGTAGGCATGTGTGGCAATGGCGAGCAGTCCACAGAGCAACAGACTCATCGTGCCCAACCAGGGCCGCGCGAGAAGCCGACTCATGAAGCACCTCCTTCGAAGTCGATGCTGAACAGGAAGGTCTGTCCCTCACGTTTGCAGCAGCTATAGGGACGCCACAGCGACCAGGCGTAGCCGCCATCCGCGCTCTGTACCGGATCGCTGGGGAAGATGGCGCACGTGGGCTGCACCTGGGGGTAGAGCAATTGCCATTTGTGGGTCGAAGCGTCGTTTTCAACGATCGGGCCAGGCGGCCAGTAGCCGTCGCGTTTGGCGGGCGTGAGTGGTAAGTACACATGCGGCTGCCAGTTGTGGGTAATCACATCGCCGGCGCGTTGCGCCATGACTGCGGCCGCCTTGAAATCGTCGGGCTGTACCAGAAAGCCCTGCCGGGGATAAACGTTGCCCCACATGTTTCCCGAGACCTGACGACCAATTTCACGGATCCCCGGCATGAGCGATTCGGGGTAGAAACTTTCTGGGATGCCATGGCGCCAGGCCAGTGAGTCCAGGGTACTCAGGTAGTAAGGCATTAATGCAGTTGCACCGCTGGCGCAGGCATAGCCGGATTGCGAAGCCAGTTGCGTTGCGACCCAGCCACCGGGGTGGCCGATGCCATCAACGTTCTTGAATCGAGGCAGGTTGTCGCGGCGGGCGTTCGGCGTGATCAGGTTGCCGCCACCTTCTGCACCGCTGATGGGAGCGGAGAGGGTGGTCATCTCGGTCCAGGGGTTATTGCCGGTGGTGGCGTAGCTCGAGACGACCAGTTCAGGAATGAAATGACGAACCTTGGTCGAGGTTTTGACTGTGCAGCCGAAGGGCGTGCAGAGGAGCCAGAAACAAATACCGACGACCCTGTATTCGAGACAGTTTGGCGAAAGCACGGAGGAGGTGATGCTGACGGTGTCCAGCGCCATGCTTAGGCCGCACGCCAGCAGAATGCTTAGCGCCAAGGGCCGTAGTTTTGTGGGCGGAAGTGACGAGCAGGCAACAGGCATTATCCAGGCTCTCGGTGTATGGCCTGGGCAGGTTCGGTTAGGGACTGAAGACTGTCAGTGGGAATTATGAAGGCGGATCTATCGGATTTGTGAGGCGTGGGACTATTATTTGACGTGAAGGGAGCTGCGCAGGGTATCGGGGTCTACAAGTAGTTGATCTGTGGTGATTTCGAAAATATTGGCGAGTTTGCACAGGACCAACAGCGAGGGGTTGCCCGCGCATCGTTCGATTTGGCTGACGTAGGTGCGATCCACCTCGGCCATGAGCGCCAGCTGCTCCTGGGTAAGGTTCTTTACGCGCCGCATCCAGCGGATGTTCTCCGCCAGTTGCAGACGAAGTTGTTCGTAGTCTTGAGTCATGCGCGCAAATTGCGCCTTGAGGGACTCTCAATCCACGGGATATAGTCTACATTGGCATTGAATTAGGACATTTGGTGCCCATGCCTGTTATCGAGCGTTCATTTGGTGTCGTTAAGATTTCGAGGCTGGGTCCAGTGTCTAACAATAAAATCAGAAATCTAGGGTGCGTATGGACGAAAACTACATTTCAATTCCCGCGGCGGATGATTGCCCAAGTCTTCTGACACCTTGGGGCAGCGAATTTTCGCCGATGATCGAGCGTGGTGTGCAATGTGCCCAGGCTTGGCTTGAGGCAACGACCGATATTCCTTTGTGGTGGGAACTGGCGCAAACGCGCAAGACCTTTCCTGTCGGTGACTGCCAAGATGCCTTCGAAGCCGGTTTTCTGTTGAGAATTCAGCAACGGCTTCGGAGCGTGTCACAGTAACCCTGTTGCTTATGGGCGATTGCATCGTCTTGATCGCCCGTTTGCACTCAACCTGGCTGCATCGACACAGACCATGCAGTTTAAGAACGATTGCCGCTTCGCTGGCGCGTTTTTTCCACCGGCTGAACAACTCGGTGGGGGATTGTGCTTCCCTTATTTGGGCGCTGCACCAAGGGCGGCACTTGCTTCAAATGCCACCGGTCATGCATCGAACGTGAAAATCTCTTGAAAGGTATGGTTCCAGACGCCATTCCTCTAGAATGGAGGCTGACAGAAGTAGCTTTCGCCCTGTTACAAACAGGTTTACGTAGCTAAGATTCTGATTAAGTGCAGATTCTGCACGCTCTGAGAACGTGGAGCGCGATATGAAAGCCAAACGAGTGTTGAGTGACGATCTGGTGAGCCGACTGGAGGATAAGATCCCGGTCATGGCTGAAGGCGCCATCAATACCGCCTATATCAACGCCCTGGCTGCCGGCCGCAGTGTGATGGAAGTCATGAACGGCATGCTTGTTGAAACGACTGCTGACGGTAAGCACAAAGTCATTCGGGTGGCCAAGCCCAAGCACAAAGTGACTCTGGGTGGCGTCATTAAGGTGCGCCGTTGCTCATGACTGTCCCTCGGTTGAGGGTCTTTGCTGGACCCAACGGCTCCGGCAAGAGCACGATGAAAAGTGCCATCCCTTCCCACCTGATCGGTATCTACATTAACCCGGATGAAATCGAGAAGGCTGCCAAAGACAGCGGTCGTCTGGAGTTCAGTGATTTTCAACTGGAAGTTGAGGGTGATGAGGTCCTCGGTTTCATTAGGGAGCATCGGCTGGTCAGGTCTGCCCGGCTCGATGAGGAGGCGACCAACATAGGCTTTAGCAGCAACGGCCTGAATTTCCAGACGGTCGCGATGAACTCCTATTTTGCCTCCGTGCTCTCTGACTTCATCCGGAACAAGCTCCTCGAAGACCAGCTGTCTTTCACCTTCGAAACGGTGATGTCTAGCGACGACAAAATCGCTTTTATGCTCAAGGCAAGAGAGTCTGGATACCGAACCTACCTGTACTTTGTGGCAACTGAAGACCCTGACATCAATATCAACAGGGTCAGGAACCGTGTCGCGGCAGGTGGGCACCCAGTTCCCACAGAAAAAATTGTACAGCGCTACGGCCGTTGCCTGAGCCTGCTGCCTGTGGCTATTGCTGCTTCGGACCGGGCCTACATCTTCGATAACTCCGGTGCCGATCTGGTGCTGCTGGCCGAAGTTACGGATGGGACGGACCTTGAGTTCAGGGTTGATGAGGTCCCTGACTGGTTCATGGATGCCTACGTTGAAAAGGTGTCCAACGGCTAGCTGCCGGATTGGCCAAAGCTGGGAGCGCCACACCTCCCTTATATGGGCTCTATTCCTCGTGCGCTATCGATCCGTTCAGCTACCCGGTAAGCCGCTTCCAACTCTGAGCAACTGTTCTCCTGCATCAGTGTCCAGCGCTCGGCTTTTTCCTCGGGCTCCGTCATAGCCAGGGCGAGATAGAGGCTGGGTGGCACGGCCCGAAACAGCGTCTCGAGCTTCTTCGACAGTACGACCCCTTCGGTGTATTTGCCTGGTTCTTTGCTGGCGGACAGCAACAGGTTTTTTTGCGCTGGTGTGAGCTTCTTGAAGCGGGCGATCTCTTCGATTTCCGCCGGCGGCATGTTCAAACAAATCCACCATTCGATCATGTTGAGCATGGTCTGCGCAGCAGTGGGAAAGTCGGCAAGGTTTTGCGTCGCCAGCCAGAACCACGCGCCAAGTTTGCGCCACATCTTCGTACCCTTGACCACGAACGGTGCCAATAATGGGTTCTTGGTGACGATATGGCCTTCGTCGGTGACCATGATGATCGGCCGCCCGAGGTACTGGTCGCGCTCGGCAAGGTTGTTCACGGTGTTCATCAGGCTGATGTAGCTGATGGACATCTGTGCCTCATAGCCTTCGCGAGCGTAAGTGGCCAGGTCGACAATGGTCACATCGCTCTCGGGCCAAGGCGTGCCCTCGCGATCGAACAGTTCGCCCTCGAAACCCTGGCAAAACAAGTCGATGGACTCGCCCATTTCCTGGGCACGCTCACGACGCTTCTCCGGCAAATGCGGGTCAGCGGCGACGCGCAGCAAGGCGTCGCGCACGTTGCGGGTCAGTACCTGGCGGTCCGCTGCGACACAGGTATGTGCTGCATCGAGGATACACTCGCGGATCAAGCTGCGATCGGCCCGGCTTAGGCGGGCTTCTTCCTCGGCCTCGCCGCCGGTGATCATCAGGCGGGCGGTGATCTCCAATTCGCCGAGAACATCGCGCCGGTCTTCGTGACTGGCTACCGCCTCATCGTCCAGCTCATCGATCGACAGACTCGCGACCTGATCCGGCTGCTCGACCAGGCGCCAAGCATCGACAAAGGGCGCGAGACTGACCGAGGCACCAGGTTTCAATTGGAGCTTGTTTACCGACAGGCCCTGTGTCGCGAAGTAGTCACCCTGCAAACCAAACGAATTGCCGGCCTCGACGATAAATAAGCGAGGACGGTACACGGCCATGACCTGCATCAGCAGGGTGACCAGGGTGGCCGACTTGCCGGCACCGGTGGGACCGAATAACAGCAAATGACCATTCATGGCCCGGTCCAGGCGTGACAACGGATCGAAGCTCAGTGGCGACCCCCCGCGGTTGAACAGGGTGATGCCTGGGTGGCCAGTGCCGGTGCTGCGGCCCCAGACTGGAACGAGGTTCGCCAGGTGCTGGGCGAACATCAGGCGTGTGTACCAGTTGCGCGTGTCGCGGGCTGGGTTGTAAACCATCGGTAACCAACGCAGGTAACTGTTGCAGGCGGCGACTTCATCGCCTTCGCGTACCGGTTGCAGCCCCGCACCCAACAGCGCGTTGGCCAGGCTGACCGAGCGCTGGTGCAATTGCTGCTCATCGTGACCGCGCACGTAGAACGCCAGGGTGCCGCGATACAGCTTGTGCTGGCGACCGATGATCGTACGAGCCTCTTCAACATCTTGGCGGGTCTGGGTCGAGGCTAGGTTTTCACCGATGGCTTTGCGGGCAAGGCGGTTCAACTGATCCTCAAGTACATCCTGCGGTTTGACCACCAAGGTCAGACTCATCACCGTGCCTTCGGGTAACTGGTCGAACAGGGCATTCACCGCGTCGCCCTTGCGAGTTTCTCCGGTGAGTTGACCAATCAAGGGCGCCCGGCGAAGCTTGTCCACCACCATGACCCGGTGGGGCTGATCGTCAAAAAACCAGAGTCCGTGCTGCACATCCGAACGCGGTTCGTTGAAGAACAGCCGCTCGGCAAAGTCATGATCGAAGGGCAGTTCCAGCGACTCGCCCTCGGCAGACTCCGGATAGGCAACGCGTTGGTAGAACTCCTCGGGCGCTTCATTGGTTAGCGTGGGCGCAGGATTGAACCAGGGCACTAACCAGGCATAAAGACCTCGGCCATCGACTCGTGTCGATTGCACCCCGCACGCCTGCAACGAAGCCGCGATACGTTCGCAAGCTTGTTGCAGGGATTGCACTGGAGTGAGTCCCGTCTCCTCAGCGTCAGACTCAAGCCAGCGATAGATCACCAGGCGCACCCGTCGGTTATTGCCACGCCAGGATAGGCGCGTAACCACCTTATCCTCAAACAGACCACCGGGCTTGGTGATGGCCTTCAGATGACGACGGCTGAGCTCCAAATATGCTTGGGTGAAGACCGTGCCTCGCGCGCTGTCCCGGATATAGTCGGTGAGTCGGGTCAGATAGGGGGTGAAATCGTTGTCGTCCTGGCAGAAAAACTGCGCCACCCAAGGCGCTTGATCCAACTCGTCAAAGCTATCCTGCAGGGCATCCTCGAGGGCATCGCGGGCCGCCATCAGCCAATCGGGTTCGCGCCCTTCGGTGCCGATGGGCAGCAACTCGAACACCGCACCCACCGAACGATTGTCATCGAGCAGAAAACACTGCTCAGTGTCGAGGTACTCGACCCAAGGCAGGTGATCGGTGAAGCTGGGGTTGTGCGCATACAGTGCGGTTTCATCGGCTAAGGTCACGCGCGGGCGCGACGGGTTGCGCCAAGCTTTCCACGCGTGAGTGCGGTTGCCCGAATCGCCGGTACGCACTACAAGTCTTCCTGACGTTCACCAGGTAATGCGTACTGCACCCGTTGGTAGAACGGAAAGACGGTTGAGTAACCCGGGACCGGTGCTTGCTCGGTACCGCTCAGGTGCGGATACACGTACAGCACTAGATCGGGATTGGGCAGGCGAGGGAACAGGTTGCGGATCTCATTCGCCGCTGTGCGAGTGTACGGTTCCTGGAGAGAAGAGGAGAAATCTGCCTGAGCCAGCGGGCAGCGTAACTGTTGCCGAGCCTCCAACAGTTGCTGCTGAGTTCCTTGTGAACCGGCGCCGTTCCAGATGTCCAGCATGGTTTGCTCGCCATGGGGCAAAAGCGTTTCCTTATCGGTGGAACACCCCGTCAGGACCCAGCAGAGCAAGCTAATCCAGGTCAGGCAGAGAAGCATGGTCTTTTTCATGGCGAACGCTCCGGCCCTTGGGCTCGTAGTCGATGGTGATCTCATGGTCAAGGTGCAGTGCGACCTGTGCTGCAGGTGGTACGTACACGGCAGCAAAGGCTTCGCCATACAGTTTGTTCACCCACTCGCGGATGTCGCTGACCCCACCACTGAGGATTGAATTCAGCGCGCTGTTGCCCGTGCTGTTGGTGACCCCGAAGGCACTGCCGCCCGAACTGATCACGCTGCTGTTGTTCCGCTCATCCCCGAGCAGGGCAGCGACCCCGGCGCCGGCTGCGGTGATCAAGCTCTGGCTGCCGAGGTACTGTTGGGCGTTCGAGCGGCGCTCGCCGGCAATGCAAGGAATGCCATACGGATCGGACAAGTAACCGAGTCCACCGCGGATCTTGTCAGTGTTCGAGCTCTGGGTGGTGGAGGCATTGCGGCTGGCTACCGCCTTTGGCTGAGGCACCGTGCGGATGGTGCCATCGGTAAACACAAAGGTGATTGACTCGACCTGTCCGCGTACGCAAGACAGGGTCCAATCACCGGACGCCGTGCCGCTCATCACGGCACCCGCGACGTCTGGCAGGTCGATGCCGTTGGCGGTCAGGTTCTCAGGGCCAACCAGCACTTTGAAGGGATAGGGATCATTCACAGTGCCGTCCACCGGGACGCGGCCGATCAGCGCGGTCATGGCGACTGAGCCCATCAATGTCGCGTTTTCGGGGATGGTGTAGACCGGCTTCGCCCCTTCGGTTCGGTCAACGGATCGCGTCAGGTCACGCTCACCCTTGGTGACTGCACGTAGCTGTTTCTGGCTGCGATCAATAGGATTGTCTTTCAAGCCTTCCAGTGAGTTGAAGGCGGTAGGCAGACTCAATGCGGGGGAGGAGGTCTTGGTTTTGCCTCGGGTGTCGGTGCCCGAAGCATCCGAGGGTTCAATCCACTGCAGCGCATCATTGGCAGGATGCTGTCCGTCAAACTGAGCACCGTCGCCAGGCTCGATCCCCAATCCGATTGGCATATCCTTGCCTTTGCCGGTCAGCCCCGACAACTGATCCTGCAATTGCGTGAGCAGGCCGCGAGCCTGACGACTGTCTTGTTCCGCTTTGAGTCGGGCCTCGTTGGCTTGGCGGCGGCCTTCGTCGACCTGCTGGGTCACACTGCCAAGCGCGGTCTGGATACGCGAATCGACACTGTTTTCCCGCTCGCGTAGGCGGTTGTTTTCCGTCTGCAATGAGTCATTGTGTTTCTTCAAACCGAGCATGTCGCTGCGCATGGCCTTCACCTGGCCGACCAGGGTGGCGACCGTGTCGCGTGGGGTATCGCCTGCAATGCCGAGCGACTTGGCTTGCTCGGCGGATAATTGAATATTGCCCTGATCAACTGGGTGCTCTGGAGAAGGTGTGCTGCCACCCGGGACCCAGGTTTTCAGGATGATCAGCACCACGCCCAACAGCGCAGCCGGTACCAGCCATTTGAGCAAGGCGTTAGCTTTCATCGTCAGCACCTCGCGCAACGGGCGGGAGCAGCACGGCTTGCTCGAGGCCGGCACCGCGGGTGACCAGGTAGGCGATCGTGGTGTCTTCAGCGCTGCCGACAGGCCCGAGGAAAGCATGCTGGAAGGCCGCGGCGAACAGCTTGGCCTGAAGTCGACGTGGATCGAGTTGCACCGTCTCTGAACCACGATTGCGCAATTTCACCGCCGTCACCCAGTAATCACCGAGTCGCCAGACGGCGATGGGTGTGCTGGACACGTTTTCGGTCGGCAGCAGGGTCGGCAGTTCGGTACGCAGCTTGAGCGGGACGCGGCGTACACCGGGCAGGGACTCCACGGTGCGCAGCGGCGCGTACAGGCTTTGCGCGGCGTAGCGCGTCAAAGCGACCGGGATCGGTGTGTGTTCTGGAACAGGGACGGTGCTAGATTCAGCCTCGGTAGCTTGCCCCTGAGCATTCTTGAGAATACGTACGGGCTCCAGCGGTTGATCGCCGGGAGTGGCCGCGATATCCAGGAGGATAATCTCGCCCGTCGTGACCGATTGCAGTTGCAGTCGTGTCGGTGCAATGGCTTCTGACGCGCGCAGGTACAGCGTGCCGCCAGTTGATTGCACACGCAGTTTGCCTGTCAGGGTTGAGGGCACACCGACGCGAACAGCCTCATCGATAAAGACCACTCGTTCCTGATTGATCACCAGCGGGACCGCGAGGGGGAGGCGTTCCCAGTGCATCAGCTCGACGGCCTGCGCTACAGCTCCCCATAGCATCAGTGCAACGGTGAGTCCCAGGGTAGAAATCCGCTTCATGGCTCACCTCCAGGCAGGGAGATTTTTTGCGGAGTGCCCTGATAACAATCCAGTGCCAGCCCCCACTTATTGCGTTCGGGGTCCAGATCAAAACGCACCACGCGCAATGGATACCGCACCACCACCCGTTTCACCGGTTCGGCGGCGTAATATTCATCGGCATTGAGATCGAGCTTGACCAGCCAGCTGTCGCGGTCGAGTTGCTTGACCCTGAGTTCCGGATCTTCGCTGTAGCCTCGGCCCAGAATTTCGTAGACGCCACGCACCCGCTGGCGCAGCTCGCCGGCGGCCTTGCGGTACTCATAATCACCGTCGAGGAAGGCCTTGCAGGCGGGTGTCAGGTAGGACTGCAAGCCATAGATGGCGCGGCGATAATCCTGCTCGCCATCCGAAGGCCAGCGGTTGAGTTGGCCAAAGATGTACAGGGCAAAGGCATAGACATTCTCTGGGGGGACATCCCACCACTTGCGAGTGCTGCCCGAGCGCAGATCCGGGGGGACATGCACCGTCAGATCGGTCGGTGCCGAGCGCCAGCCATACCAAAGTCCGGCACAGACCAGGGCCAGAATCACTACCGCCAGACGCAGGCTGAAGATGTGGGCGTGTTGGGCATCCACCTTGTTCCGAAAACGATTCATGGTTGCCACCGGAACAGGGCAGGGCGCAGTCGACGCGAACGGCGAATCGTCCAGGCGCCGGAGTGGAGAATCAAACTTCCGCGCCCCAGGCGCCAACGGCTGGCGAGTATCCATTCGAGCTTGCGGTACAACCAGGTCTCGGGGCGAGCCCGTTTGGCCCGACGCAAAAGCGTACCACCGGCAAATAACACCAGCGCCATGCTTGCGATCATGCTGGTCGGCGCAACGGCAATAGACGAGGTGACGATCCCTAGAGGAACGCCCAGCAGCAGGCCAATGGCGGCGCCAGTGCCGAGAGCTACCCACATCTCATCATTGGTCAAACCGCGCAGTACGGCAGGATCGCGGTTGAGTCGCTCCGGCAGAAAGACCAAGGTGCCGTCGGCAAGGCGTTCGATAGTGTCGTTCATGTCGACCTCACAGAATCGCGGCGGCCTTGGTCAGGAACCAGATGATGATCACCACCAACAGGGCGCCGATGCCGACCACCGCGCCGAGGTCCTTCCAGGTCTTGCGCTGGTTCTGCACGTCGGCATAGACAGTTAGGGAATGCCAAGCCACCCCGAGAAAAGCGAGCAGGGCGATCAACAAACCGAGCAGGATGCCGCCGTCATAGGCGTAGTTTTTGATCGTCTCGATCAACCCGGAACCTTCACCACGCGAAGGAGCCTCCATGGTGGGAAGCTCGGCAAAAGCCAGGCTTGGGCCGAGCACCAACAGCAGGCCGATCAAGCGCTGGCTGGCACGATCACGCAGGTTGTTTTTTAGAGGGGTAAAGCACTTGAGCATGGCAGTGATCTCCTGGATTAGGACAGCGTGAAGAACATCAGGACTAGTAGGGCGAGCAAAACACGTGCGGCGCTGCCGCCAAACGCGCCGAAGCGCACACTGCCGGTGGCCCAGCCCCGGTAAGCCGTCCACATCACCCAGGTGCACCAGAGCAAAGCCAGGACGAGAACCAGGGACAACCAGAGTGTCGAACTGCTCTGTGCCGAGAAACCGGAGGCGTTTTGGAACGCTGCGGTCTGAGCGTCGGTCATGCTCATGGCGACGGTTCCACGGACGGGATGTCGAGGCGGTAATCGCCGACCAGCTCACCAGCGTCGTGAGGTTGAGCACGGGAGGGCGACAGATAGTTCTGCATTCCTTGGCGAATGCGTTGGATGTCCTGAGACAGGCGGGGATAGTCGAAGCGATAGCGTTCGTTTGGTTCGGAGGTCCTGGCTACCTTAGCTTGCGCCGCAAGGCGCTCAATAGTGTCGACCTGCTGCTGAACTAGGCTGAGCTGCTCGCGCTCATGAGCAGATGCGGCATAGCCGCCGCTATGGAACGTCATCAATATGAGCAGTAGGCAGATTCGGAAAAATGTAGTCGGCATGTGGATAGCCCATTTGGAGATGGGGCCAGCATTCAACTAACGTCCAGGACTCAGCAGTAAGAAACACGAAACACGCTGCGTCATTTTATTTCGATACAGTCTCTGATCGTGGAGCGAGTTCGAACACCGTATCGAGAGCTACGAAACGCGGAAAAATGACACGATTGGACCGCAAGTACAGCATTGGTTACTCATGAAAAACGATTAGTAGCCGTTAACTTTTGATTCCGCTAACAGCATTGTTAGCGGGGCGCAGATAAGCGCGGACGAAATCAGTTAACGAAGAGTGATAGCAGAGAGTGAACATCCAACAAGCAATTCGGCGGTACCGTATTCGACAGGCCGTGGGCTTCTCCTTGATGGTCTTCGGGGGGCTATTTTATTTGGTTTCATCGTTGATTTTTCTGCACCATCAAGCAGAGACTCTCGCGAGCACAAAATTTTTTGGGCATTTGGGAGGGGTTGTGCAAAATTTAGTAGCCGATGTTTACCAGGTCACATCACCCTACATCGGTTTTGTATGGGAGCACGCGCCTACCCTCAGCCAGGAAAACCCGCTCAGCTATGGAAATTTGCTGTTTTTCGGTTTGCTGGGTGTGATGATTATTGGAAAGCAAATTCTCCTTTCCGCTAGCCAACTCAAGAGGCGTGTTCAGGTTCAATTCGAACGTCTTGAGGAAGCTCAGTGGCGCAACTCGATGCAAAATGGAGCAGCCACCCAAGTCAACGCAAATCAGATCGGGCAGATCAATTTTTATCAGCAGTCTATGCCGCCGTCCCCTAGCGGTGATTGGTGGCAGCGGCCGTTGGGTATTGTTGGTTTGTCTATTATTGGCGGTTATGTCGTCGCGATTTTGGCTAAATTCACCGGAATGGTTTAACACGTCAGCGTTACATTTTATTAAATGTATTTTTTAAACGTCGCCGCGGTGATGGCTGTCGTTATTCCGAGCATCATCGCGCAAGGCAAAAAGACGGCCATAGGATTGAGCGAAAAGGGCAGGGACAGATACATGATCCAGGGTACGAGCAGCAGGGGTATCACTGCTCGTTTAGCTCGGTGATAGACAAAACTGCTTTCTCGCCCGGCTCCAAACTTGCGCAGGTCGCGGCGCATCAAACCATCGACAAAACCGGTGAACGAGGCCAACAAAAATAGCGGTGTGGCCAGAGCCAAGATGGTTAGGCGCACTACGAAGGTAAAGGTCACATACACCGCCGCCAGTACGAAATCCTCAATGCTCACGTAGAGCTGATTCGCCCAGCTCCAGAAGCCATTGCCCTGGCCCGAAACCCGCGCCTGCCGGGCAAAATCCTCAAAGCCAGTCTTGACCAGCAGCCACTGATTGAGGAGCTCCAGCCACTGGACAATTGTTTTCCCAGGCTGTTGGATGAGAAGTGAAGCTTTGAAGTGCTCGCTGAGCCAGCCCAACTCACTGGTTAGCATAGCCTGACTATGCCGCCAGCCCTGATCACCCCAGAACAGTAGCAGCCCGGCGAACTCGATGAGGATCGAGAACAGCAACGAGGCAATCAGCAAACCGATGATGCGCAGGACTAGGCTGATCGTCGAGATGATCAATCCCGGACGCTGGATCGGTTGTGGCGGCGTGTTCTGGGTGGAAGTCGCCATAGTTCACCCCATTGCGCGCTGCAGAGTTGATGTGGGCAATACGTCTCCTGGATCGTTTTCTGCTGAATCGAAACCTGTTGTGGGGTAGGGCTACCCCACCTGATCCAGATCGAAGTTGGTAGTTGGGCCGCCACCGCTTGCGCTCCACCATTGCCCCGCCTGCGCGTTATAGGCCGCCCGCATCCGTTGAGTGAGTTCCTGTAGGTCCTTGGGCATGGCGTCGACGTTGGAGGGTTTTGGCAACGGCATGCGGACTTTCCAGAGCTGCCCACCGGCCTGGAAGGAGAACATTTGCCCCTTGGGCAAACTGACGATATGAGCAGGCTCGATCAGCGGCACACTGGTGCTGCTGACACGGTCCTGGGAGGACGAGGTGAAGTCCGTGTTGGCGTCCGGATCGGATGTGTCCGTCGCACCCGACATCAGGGTCTTGGTCAGCACGTTAACCTTGGGTAACTGCTGGGTGAGCAGTTCAGCGGTGGCGGTTTCGCGCACGCGGAGCATCTGCAGGGTGTTGAAGTTGCCAATCACCTGGCCAGCTTTGGCGCGGTTGCCGATACGTGCTTCGATATCGCTGAGGGTCTGGGTGTAGGCGGTTACCTGGATACCGGCGCCGCCACCCTTGTTGATCAGGGGGATGAACTCATCGCCCATCAATTCGTTGAACTCATCAGCGTGCAGGTTTATCGGCAGCTTGTCACTGCTGCTGCCTGATGGGGGCAGGCCGTGGTCAATGCCATGTTTGTAGATGTGGCCCGCGACCGAGACCAAATCAGCGAACATGGAGTTGCCCACAGCGGCTGCGACTTCGGCGTCGGTCAGCGCATCCAGGCCGACGTAAACGATGCCGCGTTTGCGAATGATCTGCATCCAGTCGAAGATTGGTCGCGGGTCATCTAGGTCGGTGTAGTTGGGGGCCAGCAGTTGGGCGGTCTTGCCGGTGGTGAGTTTCTCCAGCAGCGGCAGCAGCGAAGCAACGATTTTGTCGAAGTAGGTGCGGTCGTAACGTACTGCCGAGCGCAGTCCATCCAGCACCGGATCGAATACCCGTTTCACCGCCAGGTACTGTTCGATGGCCACCACACGCTTTTCGCGTCCCACCATATGCCGGGGAATGTTCTTCTCAGTGAGTTTGCCTTCCAGTTGGACGATCACTTCCCAGGCTTTCGGATCGGTCTTGGCGAAAAACTGCTGAGCGTATTCGATGAACAGCGCGTCTATATTGACCACATGTCGCTGGATCTGCAGGTAGTCTGGGCGCCGGCCCAACTCGATCAAAGCCCGGGCAATGATGTTGACAAAGCGCCAGGCGAACTCGCGAAAGGCTGCGGAGTTGCCTTCGCCACTGAGTTGCCCAGCGATGCGCGATGCTACCTCCGAGATGCGCCCGAAACGTCCCACCGCGTTGTAACGCGCGGAGATCTCTGGCCAGCCTAGATGGAAAACATAGAATTCCTTTTCCCGACCGGCCCGTTTGGCTTCGACGTACATGCGTTTGAGCAGGTCGGCATCGCCCTTCGGATCGAAGACGATGACCACCTCATGTTCGACGCGGTGAATGTCCTGGGTGATGTACACCTCGGCGAGTCGCGTCTTGCCGACACGGGTAGTGCCCAGCACCAGGGTGTGTCCGACCCGTTCGCCCAGCGGCAGACTGACTTCCGTTTCGTTGGGCTCGACCCCATGCAACAGAGGCGAGCCACCGACTGGGGGTAAAGGGCGCAACGGATTGAAGGCACTGTCCCAGGCGGTGACACGGGCCAGTATCGAGAGCGGAAACGGTGCATGCTCCAGGCGCCGTTCGAGTTCACGGGCCAGCCGGTAGTGGGTCGGTTGGTCGACATAATGGGCGACCGCCGGATCCTGGGCCTCGACCAAGCGCTGGGTGTGCAGGCGGGTCCAGCGAAAGCCGCGACCCATGAACAAACGCTTACGACTGACCGGAATCTGCCGGCTGGTCAGCTCGTAGCGGGGCAGCCGGCGGATATTGCGCCGATAGCGCAACACCTCCCAGGCTTGTCGCAGGCGGATCAGGCCGAACAGGGTATAGGCCAGCGCCGCAACCTGCCCGATCTCGGGTGACAGGGCCACGGCCCAGGGCGAGTACACGCACAACACCGCGGCGGCGATGCAGATTGTTACGGTGTACAACTCGACCGCTGGCCGGAGCTTGGACTCCATCGCATGCTCGGCCATGACCTGACTCACTGTCCCAATGAGGTGGCGGTGATCAAGACGGGGTAGTGCAAAATCTGCAGGCGGGTGGCGATGTCGTTGCCGTTGACCGGCAGGATGGTGATGTCTGGAGCGGCTGCGCGAATTCGGGCCAGGGCTTCAGTGTCGGCTACTTCGACGGCGAGGCCAGCCGCGCCCATTTCCTGCAGTTCAGCAGCGCGCTGACGCAGCCAAGTCAGCGACAGGGGATCGTCACCGACCAGAAAAAATGGCCGCAAGCCCGGCATGTTCAGGGCGCGATACGTGATCTGGCCGGGGCTCAAGTGGGGGCTACGGATGGGCAGTATCCAGGCTTCATCGGCAAACGTGGACAGGTCCGCATGCATGGCCCGATCAGGCTGGATCTTGTTGTTTATTAGCGGCCTGGCAACTTGAAAATGGTGTCGGGTGAAGTCGCTAGGCTGATCCCCGGCTACGGTCAGTTCCGGCTGGGCGAAAGATACCAAAAGCAGGATGAAATAACAGGCGATGGGGATTCGCTTCATGGTGGTGTGCCCTGTTTGAAAGAAACCAGCAACCGTTCGAGTTGCCGGGAAAAGCCGGCGCGGTAACGCGCGGCCGGCGTTCCTCCTGCCGGGCGGTGATATCGGCCGGCAGCTGATACCCAATCACCGGTGGTGGCGTGATGCTCCTGCAACAGCGCGGCGGTCACGGCGAGATTTCGGTAAGGGTCAAGGGCTTCGCAGGGGCTGGAATAACGTTGCCCGTGGTAACCCAGGTTGGTTTGTCCAAGACCGACATCGACCCGCTTGGCGTCATGTCGCGCGAGCGCCTGAAGTAAGGCGTGACAGGCGGCCTGGCGAGTGGCGAAGCGGTAGGGTATTCCGGCGATGTTCAGGGTCCAGGGCCAGGGCAGCAATCGACCACGGACGTGGATACCACTCTCCTGCAGGGCAATTGCGAATAGCACCATAGAAGGGATGTCGGCGTCATGCGCCGCCAATTGATAGGCCGGAGGCGGAAGTTGGTCGGCCTGGACGGCGAGCACCGTCAGCACCAGCGCAAGACCACTCAGTCGAGGCGTTGCCATTGTCCATTCACCTGTTGAAATGTGGCAGGCATTGGCCCCGGGGCACCCAGGCTGAACCAGCGACCACGGTCATGGTTCAGGGTGATCTGCCGGCGTTGAACCTTGACGGGATCGATGCCCGCTTGCCGAGCCCAGCTACGGACGCGTTCATCCTCGCCTTGGCTGCCCACCAGGTAGATATCGAACGCCGTGTCGCTGCTTTGCAGACGCTGGGCTTCGGCGGTACACGCTGAGCAGTGGTCCTCCACAAATAGAGCCTGGCGCGGCGCGGCCGCTGAGCTGATAGGGGGCGGGGATGCCATGCCCTGGATCGGTAGCAGCCCGGGAAACAGCTTGGTCCAGGCCGCGGCGTAAGCGTTTTGGTAGGCCAACTCGCGCTCGGCGCGTTTGGCTTCCAGCGCTACCTGTAATTCGGCATAGCGCTGGCGCTCTTGGTCGGTCTGGGCCTCAACCCCGAGCGCGGTCAACGGATCGAGGTTCGGGCTCCAGAAACCGCGTGGGCCGGATTGGATCTGTTCGAAGCGCGTCCACTCCTGCCCCGTCAGGCCCCAGCTCGCTGCCTGTTCAGAGTCAGAGCGCCCCAGCGGAGCAGACTGCGTGTCCTGGGTCTGTGACTGTGTCGTGACGGGGTTGCCCATCGCAGCGTCCATGGCCAGTAGCGAAGCGAGACAGACGACGGTGGGCAGTAGCGCTCTGTTCATGATCGCTTCTCAAGGGAGGTGCACGGTCTGGTCTGGCTGAGCGGCCACCGCGAAGATGGCTGAGTTCGGCTCCAGCACTTTCAGGTACCAGGCTCCGAGCTGCTCGCCGCTATGCAGCAGCCGAACATCTATGAGAGAGCGACTGTCATGAGGTGCGACTGCCAAAAAGCGCTCACCACCACGGGATTCGACCCCCAACACCGAGAACGGTGGCGAGAGCGGGACGGGCTTGGGGCGAGCGGTCTTTTTCGGTTTAGTCGCGGAAGGCGACGGCGGTGGGGGTGATGGCTGGGTCTTGTGCTCCTGGAACTGCTGCTCGACCTGTTCAAGGTGTGCGCGCAGCGCTGTCAGTTCTGCCACGGTGGCGCGGGCTGCCAGACCATCGCGCAGCTCCTGTATTTCTTGCGCCCACTGATCCAGCATCGGATCGAGGGTATTGGCCTGTTGCTCACTAGTATCGACCATCTGCTTCAGGTCTTTCAGCGCGTACTGCAGCTTCTCTTGTGCATCCTTGAGGGCGCTTGAATCATGTTGCAGGGTGTCCAAAGTTTGTCGGTATTGCGTGTCCGTGCTCTGCAGTTTTGCCATGCGTTGATACTGGTTATACAAACCACCGCTCAGCCCGGCGACCGCCAGGCAAAGGAGCCCGATGATGAGGGTTTGAAACGTTGAGGCTTTCATGACCGCGCCTCCGATTGATGGGGCAAGACGGGTGTAATCAGCGCGACACCGGCATCCGTTTTCTGCTGTTCGAAGCAGACCGAACGGCTGACTTCATCGGTCGTGAGTTGCCAGGCGGGGCCAGCCAGCACTTGTAGCGCGCGGCGCAAAGGGATTGGACCAAGCCGGTAATGGGCTGCAGGCAGAGGCCGGGTAAACAGCAACTTCACCGACGCAGTAACGGGGCAGAGCGAATAGCCCGAGCGCTGCAATACGTACTGCAACGCATCCTGCACTGAGGGGTTTAGGCTGGACGGGATGTTCACTTCAATGATTTGAGCGAGAAGATAGCGTTGTTCCGTGGTGGGCTCGGTGCTGACCAGCGTATAGCGGCCATAGCGGAGTTCTGTCGGATGGTTTCCTTCCGCTGTGTCCCTCGAAAGCTGGGCCCGATTGGAGCCACTGTCGATCTCTGGATGGGTTGGCAATGTATTGGGGATTTGCGCGGTGCAGGCGCTCAACAAACCCAGCAGGCAGACAGGCGTGAAAAAACGCTCCATGGAAAAAACCTCATGACAGATTCAGTGCAAAACCTGACATGAGGTGAAGGAGCAACTCAGTGAGAAAGTTGATTCAAGGCGGGTCGTGTTAACGCTGAACGCGTTGCTATTCATCAAAAATAGCGAGCCCATTCAAGACGGCAGCGTCGGGGTCGAAGATCAACAATCTCGCATCCGCCAATGCCGCCAGGTACAGTACGTTGACTAGGACTTCCGGTGTGCCTGCGTCGAGTTGCTCTTGTCTCAAGCTTGAATAACGTTTGCCCTCAATGTTCAGCAAGTTTTCGTCCGTCCATGGCGTGCCAATCAGCTTGCAACTGATGCCGCAGCAATCCGGCAACTCGAAAAGCTCGAACAAAAGGCCGGTTTGCCTCGGAGCGGAGTTACTTGCCCATCCTTCCAGATAGAACATCGCTTCTTCAGGAAGGTGTGCGGTACTGATCTCCCAGGCTCGACTGTAGTGCCCCGTTTCGAAGCTCAAGCGATGGACCATGGCTTGGGCTTCTTCCAGGGAGTACAGATCGCCGAGGTGATGCCGCTCGTTGAGCATGTCGCCCATCACGGCGTAGATCACTTGGCGCACCAACCCGGTGGACTGGCAGCGTTCATCTAATTCATCCAATTCATCCGGAATGGATTGGCCTTCGCTGATCAAGGCGAAATCGTCATTGAACAGGCAGGTGAACAGTTGCAGCTCATTGTCGGGCAGATGTGCTTGTGAGTCGTGCACTGGTCGAACGCAGGGAGGGCAGTCGTTTTCGTAGGTGATCAGTAGCAGCCGTTCGATATGAAGGTTGTCGTAGCCGCGAGCAAATGGGGTTGAGGCCATCAGCAGAGCTGGGGCTTGGTGTGCGGGGTTCATGAGGGTTCTCCAGAATGAAAATGAACAAGGCGCCCGAAGGCGCCTGTGAGGGTTAAAGCCAGCCGTATTCGGCAAGGAAGAGAGGACGACCTTCACCCACGATGAAGTGATCCAATACACGCACTTCGATCAAGGCCAAGGCCTCCTTCAGCCGTGCGGTCAAGACGCGATCCGCCTGGCTGGGTTCTGTACAACCCGAGGGATGGTTGTGAACCAAAATGGCGGCCGCAGCGTTATGCGCTAGGGAACGCTTAACGACTTGGCGGGGGTAAACGCTGGCGCCATCAATGCTGCCGTGAAAGAGGACTTCGAATGCCAGCACCCGGTGCCTGGCATCGAGAAAGATCACACCGAAGACTTCATGCTCTTGTTGCGCAAGCTGCAGTTTTAGGTAGGAGGCAACAGTGTCAGGCGACGTCAGGATAGGGCCGCGGGCGAACAGCCGACGATCCAGAATATGCTGCGCTTCGTCGATCAGCTGGTTTTCTTGGACAATGCGATCAGCCTCGAAATCCGAGGTCTCAATCAGTGTAAGTTGGGTGCTCATGGCGGTACCTCCGAAGGGAACAATCAGGGGTACACGCCCGAGGGGAGTGGTATCCCCCAAGGTGGGTGTGGAGTCTTGGGCGTTAGCAGATGGCGCGCTGTTTACAGCCGAGTGAATCGGTGGCGTTGACCGTGTAGATGTGAACCACAGCCGTCGCAAGGCGATGGAGAAAAGGTTCTTATTCCCCAGCCGGCTTCGGGATCGAAGTCGGCACTGATGGGCATCAACCGAACTAGCTCACGATGTATCGCGGCGATGCGTTGTTCGACCTCATCCTGCGAGTAATACAGCGATAAGGTGCTGTAGTCCTCGTAAGCTGTAGCGAACAGGCAGTCGTCGCAAAGCCAGAAGGATTCCATAATGGTCCCCTGTGCTGATTGAAGAAAAGGCGCTCGACGGAGCGCCTTGATGAGGAACATCGTGGACTGTTCAGGCGGACTGAACGGTACGGGTGGCATCACGGCGGGCCGTGCGCGGAGCGGGTGGAGATTCAGGTTCCACCCGAGCCTCTATTGGGTTTTCGGTATCCTCAACTTCGGCATCAGCCGACGGTGGGGATGGTTCACTGTTTGGCGCTTGCTCAGCAGGTGCTGTTGCTTCCTGCCTGGCGGGTGCTTTGTATTCGAACGTGCCGTTGATCTTGATCCAGTCGATGAACAGCAAACGACCTTTCAGGCTGGCGCCCGGTTGGCCTTGTTTCTCGCCTTTCTCATAGAGAAACGGATCGATCCACAGGTCGCCGATACGGAACGACAGCAAGACCTTTTTCTCGGCGTTGACGGCGTCCATATAGAGACGAATCAAGCGTTCAGCTTCACCCCCAGCGACTTTGCAGTCGAAGCGGGTGTACTCCACCGCATCGGTGGCACCGTGCAGGGCTGCGATATCGCAGGCAATGAATGGTTGGCCGCGGCGGACTTGGACTTCACGAACACGGTTGAGGTAGCCGATACCGACGGTGTGCAGGTTGAAGTAAGTGGTCGCTTCTTTGGATTGGTTGGCGTGGGCCATGGTGGTTCTCCTGTTTCAAGGGGAAACGGCGACGCACAGTCCCTGATGGGGAAGTGAGCCCCCGTCAGGGTGGGTAAGGTGAAGAAGAGCGATGAACGACTCACCACCGGCAAGCCGATGACGATCAGAACGATGCGTCTGGCGGAATAACGGTGCAGCTGAGGAACGTCTGCGGTAGTGGTTAGCAGACATGGGGTAGTGGGCATTCATCACCGCTGAGGCGGTAACCGTGCGAGCTTCCGAACGCTGATCGCACTTGGGTAAACCACCACGAACGTGGCGTAGCCTTGAAGGTTCAAGCTACCTGGGCTGGGCTGTCAACGACAGCAAACCACGCCCTTTGTATAAGCCTGTCACAGGGGAGCGTCAAGACGCTGCAACCCGATTTTTTATAGCCGGAATACAGTGGCAGTCACTGGACTGAAGAAAGTGAAGAGTGGGCCTGACGGGATGCCAGTCGAGGAAGAAAAAAACCACCTTTGACGGTCTTACGCAGTCGACCAGCGCCTCGCAACACTTGGTTGAACTGCGCCATGATTCGCCAACCGACCCTTGTCGTGGCCTGGGTCGGAACATGCTGGCACGCATCCGCGCACAAAAGGTGCCCAGTGTTTCCCCGGCGGGCTCCGGGACTGAATACGATCGCCGAAGCGGATGACCGCTGTTGCCGGGTAGAGGCAACAGTGGTCATCCGCCACCACGATCAGGTCAAGCACAAAACGGGAATGAAATCCCGCAGAAGAGAAGGCTCCGAACTCGACGAGTTCGACCGAGCTACCCGGAGCAAATCGGTCTTGGGTCGCCATTGGCGATGATCCTGAGGCACTACAGCAGAGAGGGTGGGACGACGTCAAGGCAGAGAACGCACCGTTCTCATAATGATCGTCCCATGGAACATCATGAGCGACGCGTATCTTTACTGATCGACACAGTGCCCTTGCAATCTGGGTAGTGGGAGCATGACCAGAACTGCCCTGATTTTCCTTTACGTCTACGCATCGAGGCATTGCAAATGGGGCAGGCCGGGCCGGCTTCGACAGGTACCGCCAAGGTGAGTGCGCCACAGTGTTCGACCAATTGTGCAATCCAGTTCGCCTGCTTGGCGACGAACGCATCAAGGGTCAGGCGTCCCGTTTCGATTTCGTCCAGGGCCTGTTCCCATATCGCGGTCATGCCCGGATCTGCGATTGCGGCGGGTACCGCCTCAATCAGGGTATGGGCCGCTGCGGAGGCCATTAAGGCGCGTTTTTTCTTCAGCAAGTAACCGCGATCAATCAACCCCTTGATGATGCCGGCTCGCGTGGCTTCGGTACCGATACCGGTAGTGTCCCGAAGTTTCTGTTTCAGGCGTGGGTCGTTGACCAGCTTGGCGACGTTTTTCATCGCCTTGATCAGATCGCCCTCGGTGAGTGGTTTGGGGGCGGCGGTGCGCATGGACTTGAGTTCGACGTCGTCCACTGCGCACTGCGTGCCCTGTTGCAAGACGGGTAAGACTTGGGACTTGTGACTGGGTTCGTCCTCCTCGGTGTTTTCGGAGAGCAAGCCTTTCCAGCCCTGGACCAGGATCTGTTTGCCAACAGCGGTCAATCGTTTTTCGCCACATTCCAGTTCGACCTGGGTTCGATCAAACTCATGAGACGGAAGAAATTGCGCGAGGTAGTGGCTACGAATCAGTTCGTAGACTTGGCGTTCTTGTTCGGACATCCGCGCAAGGTTCGCCGGCTCGGTGGTGGGAATGATGCCGTGGTGCGCGGTGACCTTGGCATCGTTCCACACGCGGGAGTGCAGTGATCGATCGAGTCTTCCGAATGCGGGCCGCAGGGTGGGATCGGTTTTGAGCAGGGCATCGAATACCCCAGATACCTCGTCGAACATACTCTCTGGCAAATAGCGGCAATCACTGCGCGGGTAGGTGGTTGCTTTGTAGGTTTCATACAGAGCCTGGGCGATATTCAGGACTTCCTGAACGCCGAGTCCCAACTTGCGCGAGCAGACTTCTTGCAGCGTGCTCAAGTCGAAGGGCAGGGGCGCCGCTTCGCGGAAATGCTCAGTCTGCAGCGAGAGTACTGTGGCGGTCTTGCTGCAAGAGATCGCTTGGACCGTTTGACTGGCAAGCGCCTGTTGCAGGCAACGACCCGCTTCGTCCTGTCCTGAGCTTGGCGGTAACCACGATGCGATGAATCGCTGACCCCTCGACGATAAGTGCACTTCAACGTTCCAGTAGGGCACCGGAACGAAACTGGCAATCGCACGATCCCGATCGACCACTAGGCGTAAAGTGGGTGTCTGTACGCGTCCAACCGACAGCACGCCGTCGTAGCCTGCCCGCCGACCGAGGAGGGTAAACAAACGACTGAGGTTCATGCCGATCAGCCAGTCAGCACGGCTGCGGGCGAGGGCTGAGTGATAGAGCGGGAAGGTCTCCTGACCAGACTTCAGCGAGGACAATGCTTTGCGAATCGACGCCTCGTTGAGTGCCGACAACCAGAGGCGCTGAACGGGGCCTCGATACTTGCAGAGTTCCAGTAACTCGCGGGCAATCATTTCACCTTCGCGGTCGGCGTCGGTCGCGATGACGACGGTGGTGGCTTTACTGAGCAGGCGCTTGATGACTTTGAACTGTGCCGCAGTCTTGGGTTTGACCTCGACCTGCCACTGCGCGGGAATGATCGGTAGATGATCTAACGACCAACTCTTGAAGTGTTCACCATAAGCTTCAGGCGGTGCTGTCTCCAGCAGGTGACCGATACACCAGGTGACGGTTGTCTCGGGTGCGATTAGGCAGCCATCGCTGCGCCGGCTGGCTCCGAGAACTTTGGCGATGTCACGACCTTGGGAAGGTTTCTCGCAGAGGAAGAGGCGCATAAGACTGCTCCGGATGGGGTCCGGAGCAGAGTTGTTGGAAACAGCAGCTACGAGATATGAGAAACCTGACTCGCAGGTACCTCATATTAGTCGGTGAGGACTGCCTTGACGATCCGATGCTGTTACCCCGTTTTAGCGTGGACGACAGTGTGGGTCTTCACGAGCAGCGAGTAGTAATACGCCAGCAACTTCGCGCAAAGGCGCAATTTTTATGCCTAATGCTCGTCATTCCGGAGGTGGCGGCCCTGTGCGCTTTTTTGGCTTCGACGCAGGTGAGCTGGCTTGCTCTGTATTTTGCCCGACGTGTTTCGCAGATGCTGCCGGTTCATTGGATCGCTCCCGCATGACCACGCTGTGCACTCGATGAGGCAGGATGCCGACTCGACGGGCCTCGATCTTGAAGGTCACCCGCGCGTTGTCTTCGCTGTCCTCCCACTCATCTCGTATCGTGCGGCCCTCGACCAGCACACGCATACCTTTCTGGTACAGCGTGCTCCAGTGTTCAGCCTCGCGGTGCCAGAGCTCAACCGGCGCCCAATAGCCGCCTCGATCTTCGTAGCCGCCCTCGCGTGGCACGGGGTTGTCGAAGTACACATTCAGCCGTAGCAAACGCCGTGGCTCGTCATTGCCTGAGGCGAATTCCTGGAACTCTGGCGCACTGCCGATGTTGCCTTCGCCGACGAAAAAAGTACTCATCGTGATATCTCCGCTGCGGTTGTGAACTGGCGCAGCAGCCGTTCGGCACTGGCCATTTTGATCGCGCAGGTCGAGGCCTGGCGGTAAAGCGAATGCACCACGCTCATCTGCAGGTTCAGTGCAATACGGTTGCATTCGAAACGGTGCAACCCCTCGCGTACGGCCTGCGGTTGGGTCTTGTTGCGGACCTGGCGTTCCCAGACCGCAACCCCCATGCGGGCGAAGTCACGGGTTCGCCAACGCAAAAAGGTGCTGCCCGCGCTGGTGTTCTGCAGCACCAATCGAATATCCAGCAGTGAGTACGGGGGCTGTCCGGCTTGCTGCACAACAGCTTCCATCAGGTGACATAACTGCGCCTCGATTTCCCTCGCCACCTGCGCCAGGTGGTCCAACTCCCCCTTACCCTTAAAAGGTTTTAAAAGGCCTTTTAGGGAGGCAGCGTGTTCGAGCTGTCGATAGGCATCCGGTGTTAACGCTTCGAAGGGCATTGGTTGAGCCGGGATCATGAGATTCATGCTTCGTCCTCCGGCTCATCCACCGTCGCAGATGGCTCTCTCGCTTCCTCTGCCAATGCGTCCGCGTCATCCACTGCCACAGCACCACGACGAATGATCGGTGGCGCGAACTGGGAGCGGCGATGACCCTCAAGAATGTCCATGGGGGGCAAACCCATCTTCTCGATGGCCGCCAGAGCACGGGCATTGTTCGCTGCCATGTCATCACGGGTGACGCCAGAATGCCGATAGCGCTGCGCCTGGCCGAACAGGCTGCGCAGCAGATGGGCGCCGTCATCGATCCAGGCTTCCATGTCGACGCGGCCGATCAAGGCTGTGTGATGGGCCAATAGGGTACGACGCACCAGGGTGTCGTAGTCGGTCAGCAGGTAGACCGCCAGAAAACCCAGCTGGCTGCCGATGTACAACGGCAAGGTGACGGGGTGGATGTTGAGGTTGTCGCCCATGTCGATCTGTGTCGGCAGGTCCTGTCTGATCCGATCCAGCTGTTGGGTCAGTTCCAGCATCCCAGCCTTGGCCTGCATCAGTTTTTCTTCGAGTTGTACGATGGCCCAGTCGGCATAGGGATCGTCCTGAGCCGCGGTTTGTTTGATCAGGTTGGTGACACTGATGTAGCCGGCCATGCCCATGATCGAGTGAACGCCTTCGCGTGCGGTCCGCCCTTGCCAGATACGGGCGGCGTGGTGAGTGTGCAGGGTCAGGGTGATGCTGCTGCGCAATGAACCCAGGTTGAGTTGGTAATGATCGGCCACGGCGTTGTCCTCGCATTCGCTTGGACGGAAACGTTGCGGCAGATGAGGGTCAAGGACAGCCAAAAAACTGAATGCGGTCTGTTCGGTTTGGTTTAAGAGGGCTAATTATGGAGACGTCAGTAGATTTGATGCCACCGGCATCAAATCTACTGACGTCTACGTTCATCGAAAGAGATGTCCCGGCTTTTCCCTAAGAGTTTCATAGTTTGGTCCGATGTGTTCGTAGAGTGGAACACCATGGATTTGATGCCACTGGCATCAAATCTACTGAGGTCCACCGCGTTTGCCACGCAGTTGGCGCAGCTCATTCAGGCACGCTTGTGCGAGGGCAGACGCGGGTTCGCCCTGTTGTCGAGATGGCCGCGAGGGAGCGGGTGGAGGTGATTCTGCAATGGGTGAAGGTTCGGCCTGACCTGCCCAAGGACGAAAGTCACCTTTCAGTGCGCGCTGGATCAGGCCCATCAGATACGCCGCTGGCTTGCGGATTCCACCGGCCGCACAACGTGCTCCCGCTTCGTTGAGCACCGCCTGCCGATCCGCTGGTTTGAGTTTGTTCAGCGCCACGGCGACGGCCTGACGCTCGCTTGGGCTCAGGTGCAGCGCAGCGGGCCAGTGCAGGTTATCCACCGCTGCGGTCGCGCGCGGTACTGTACAAATACTTTCTTTTAATACAGTACAGGCGGCGTTCGGATTCCGAACGGTGTCTGAAACATTGACGTTCAGGCCCGGTTCGGAATCCGAACGAGGGCCTGCACGATTCCGAACGCGGTGATCTTCCTCCCGTTCGGAATCGTGGAAGGCATCAACGGCTGGCTGATCCAATCCTTGCTGCGTCCAGTGTTCGCCCCAGCTGTCGAGCCGCGTCGGTAACCGATCACGATCGATATTCGTGTCCTGGCGGACTTCCTCCACAACGTGCTGAGCGACAATACGCACCGCCTTCGTCGCATGACCGAGGGCATGCCCGACCAGCGCCAGGTAATCCTGATCCAGTTCCATGGCTTCGGCGGGGGTTAACGGCTCATCGTGCAGAACATACAGAAAACCTTGAAGACGTCCGCTGAGCTGATCGCGTCCGCGACTCACCAAACTGAGCCAGCGCGTCAACCTGAGCATCGTCAACACCCGAGCAATGGTTTCACGGGAGGCTGACGCACCGTAGGGCACGCTCGACAGGTAAGGCTGCAAATCCTCATAGCGCGGCGTGACCACGCCCTGGCCTTGCAGCATGAGTCGAAACACCTGCCAGGCATTGCGTTCCAACGGCGTCAACCGACTATCCAACAGCAGCCGACGTGGCACGACTTCGTGAGATTGGCCACTGAATAGAAAGCCAGCTTGCAGGGCCTGGTTGGAGGGTTGTTCAGTGGTAGGGCGTACGGGCCAGCGTTCACTCAGATGCTGGGTGCATTGCTGCAGGACACGCTGCCAACGACTGGAAGGGGCTGTGTTCATGTGCCGTTGCTGTACTGGTCGATTTGTTGCCAGACGATGGTCAAGCTGACTTGTTGCTCCTCCGCCAGCATCATCATGGCGTCGAGCTGGTCCTCGGTACTGTCCTGAGCGCGTAGTTGGCACCAACGCTGCCAGAGCGCATGCTCCTGCGCCTCGCTCAAATTCTGAGGGCGACCTTTTCGGGTTTCTATCTTGAGCAGACGTCGACGCAGGGCGGTTTCCGAATGCGCCAAGCCAAAGCATTGGTACATGATGGTGCTGCTGGCGCCGAGCTTGAGCGCGCGGTTGATCAAGCGCTCGTTCTGCTCGTCACGTTCGGCTTGCTCGATCAACCGATGCAGCACCGGCGAGTCAATCTTGATCTCAACCCAGGGGATGGTTGCATGGGCCAGGCGCGACAACGTAGTGGGCGGTAAGGATTGCAACAGGTAGATGTCGTCCTCACCCAGTCCGAGTGCCTTGCAGCGCTGCAGGTTACCCTGGCGCAGCTCATGCAGTATCTGGGTCAGCATGGCCTGGTTGAGCACATTGAAGGACAGGTTCATGGCAGCTCCTTCGGTGAGCTATCTTCAGGGGGAATCGTTAAGTCGATCAGACGCCGGGCCAGGCGGATCAGGCGATACAGTTTGATTAACAGCCTGTCGGGCAGCCGCTCCAGTCCCACGTCCACGGCGGGACGATTTGTGAGCGGGAGTTGATAGATCCCCAGCAACAATTGGCCGAACAGCGCTGACGGCAGTTGCTTACGATCTTCCCAGTTGACGTCGTCTTGAGCGCGCAGCAGGGCCATGAGCAGTAGGTGAACGCCGGTTGCGTGAGGCGCTGCAAGATCAACTCGCTCGATGTTCAGGGCGAAGCCCAAGCCAAGCGGCTGACCGATGATGCTCTCGGGGTATCCGGCATAGGCCGCCATTTCTCGCGCCAGTCCGGCAATGGCTAAACGCAGTTGTTCGGGTGTATCCAGCGTTGGTGTGATCGTCCAGAGGTCGTCGATTGGGCAGGTTTCGACTGGAGACGTCGCTTTGGTGGCTATCTCGCGATCGATTTGCTCACGAATCTGTTGAACGCGTGATCGAGGATTGACCGCTGGTGAAACATTTGTTTCGGGTTCTGCGAGCAGTTCTTCTGAAACTGACTCTATCCTGCTCTCGACCTGGGTTGATTGTGATTCAGTGTCGGAGGAGGGCGGTTCTGCCGCGGCTTCATGTTCGCTTGGCGAATAGATGTTCTCTGAGGGCCTGGTAGTGACAGCCCCAGGCGTGGATACGACCCGTTGGGTATCGCTCAGCTCCAGGGCCAGCATACGGTAGGACTGTCCGAGCAAGCGGCTCATGCGTTCGAGTAATTCATCCTGGATCTTCTCAAGATCAAAGGATTCAGGATCGCAATCGAAGTAACCCATGGATTCCAGCCAGAACTCTGCAAATGCAACTGTGGCAGTTGGATAACGGTTCCAGATTCGCTCAGCCTGACTACGTAGACCGATCAGACGCTCTATCTGAGGCTTACCCAACCCGGCATACAGAGTTTGTGGAATGGCGGGTAATAAGTGTTCGAGGGTGTCCAGCATCCGGCTGATGTGCGACTGTGAAATCGGATAGCCCCCAGCGGCAAGACGTCGAGCCAGCTCCCGTTGTGAGAGCTGTGGGCCATCCGATTCAAGCATGGTTTTGAGTTTGGCTACCGCCAGAGCCCGTTCGATGAACGTGAGTTGGCCGTGCAGATCGCTTTCCGCCAAATGGCCGAGTAGGGCGTTGGTTTCATTGCTCCAAGGTCGGAACAGGCAGTGAATCCGAAAGAAACGCTCGTCGCGAGTTTCCTGCCACAGCTCGCCGAGAATCGCCAAGCGCGTATTACCGCCGTTGCGGATGATGAAATAGGTTTCTCCCGGGCGACGGGTAATCGGCGGTGGTTGATCCAGCCCGCGTTCACGGATCGAAGCCTTGATATCGTCATACAGCGGATTACGAATGAATCGAGGGTTGTGTTCGTAGGGCCGCAACTGCTCCAGAGTGACCAGCATAGGCGTGTCAGTAAGTGGATCGGATAGCCGCTCCAGTTCTGGACCTCGAGGGAAGTGGTCCTGGTGCAGCTTGTCGGTGATCTGCGCCTGACTGAGCTTCTTCATCGGAACAACCTCAGTTAACGCCGGTTACGCAAATGGTCACCGACCTCGAACTTGACGATCTTGGCAGTCCCCGAACCTTCGAAATGTCTGGAAAGCTCTGCGAGGAGCCAACCCATGGCCGAGCGTCCACCCTGCAGGCGAAAGACGACAGTGCAGTATTCATCGCCAGATGGGTGGTGTGGTCGAGTGAATGGTGGAGCGATGATGGGAAGTTGATCCAACATCAGAAGACTCCTTGCCAAACGCTGTTGGCTATAAGGTCGAGCAAACACAATGATTGGGCGAGAAGTGCCGGCATGGTGAATGGTGTCATTTAACCTCCGTGCACCTGCCCACCCTAGAAATCGCTTCGCGCCATTCCGGAAACAACTCGATGGCCAGCGCTTGCATGGTTTCCATCGCGGATGGCGAGCGTCGTTCCCGTGACTGGCGTGTCTCGACTCGGTGGACCGGTAGGCCAAGGGAGGCGGCGTTGAGGTACGCCACTCGCTCCGGAATTGCGGTGTCTAGAACCGAGATGTTGTTAGCCCCTGCGAAGGTCTCGCGCAGGCCACGGATGATCATCCGGGTGTCCACTCGAATGGCATTCACCTGGTTCAGGAGCAGTCGTAAGGGTGGGGGTGGAATGCCCAGGTGGCGGAAAGGTTCGAGTTCGCTGAGTAGCTTCAAGGTGCCACGCTGCAGTTCGCGGGCGGCGAGCATTTCCGGGGTGATGGGAGAGAGGGCAAGGTCGGAGGCCAGGATGGCCATCTCCAGCAGCACGCTACGCGCACCTTGGGTGTCGATCAAAAGCAGGTCGTAACGGGCGCGGAAGTTGTCGAGCAGATTGCGTAGGCGTAATCGCCCGTCAGGGGCGTGCAGCAGCAAGGTACTCAGTCGACCTTGATCGTCGTTGGAGACGATCAGATCGAGCCCTGCAATCACTGTCCTGGAAATAATCTGGGCAGGCATAGCTAGGTTGAGTGCGATGAACTCGTACGCACCGACATCAGCCTTCTGGCTCAAGGCGTAATAGCTGGAGAGGGTGGGTTGGCTATCCAGATCCAGTAGCAGGACGCGTAGGCCTGCGTCAGCCAGTAGGCCGCCGAGATTGGCGGCTACTGTGGTTTTGCCCACCCCGCCTTTGGTGGAAACCACCGATACCACACGCATGGCATCAGGCCTGTTTGCCTAAGCGTTCAACGACCCACTGCTCGATTTCTAGCGAGTCCCAACCGACTGCCCGCAATCCAATGCGTTTAGCCTGAGGGAATTTACCTTCCTTCATCAGGTTGTAGATGTGCGCGCGTTTGAAGCCGGTTTTTCGCTCCACCTCGTCACGTCGCATGATGTGGCGTTCTACCTGCAGTTGAGGTGCTTCAACGATGGGTAAGGATTGGCTGGACATGCTGGTCACTCCTGGCGCCGATTGGCGCGTGGTGGGAAGTGACCTGAATTGAATAGCAGAAGTGGGGGAGAGTCATTGCACTGCAATCAGAGGTATTGCAGTGCAATTGCTCCACTCAGATACCTTTTTTGAGTATGCGATTGGCTGCGGCGAACTTTGCATCCAGCGTGCGTTTGCTCAGGCCAGGATCGTCTTTGCGATGAGCTGAGATGGAATTGACGATGGAGGATTGACTATCAAATACTGAGTGCGGTTTACCTGATGGCGAGTGTCCTAAGATTAGTTCAAGCAACGCCCCTATGACTTTCAGGTAGCCGATTTCACTGCGGTCACTGAGTTTACTGTTGGACTTTAGTAACTGATGGATATTTTCTCTTTCCAACCCCATTGCCTCAAGCTCATCGAGTAGTTGTTGATAAGACGCTTCTATATTTTTTATCCGCAATTGCATTGCATCTCGGTCGGCTTGTAAGGCCAGATAGGTGCCAGGGCTGATAGCTCCTTGTTGGTTGAAGGACTGTTCGAAAAGAAAGCTTGGTCTTTGGTCAGGGTAGTAGCGCGCCATCCAAACTCTGAGGTCAGTATGGCGGATAGTTATCTGACTGCAATCGATGGGCGTGCCAATCGTGACCGACACGCCGAAGCAGCCATAGGCCAGGTCGCCATGGCGAATGGCATCTATAATTTTTTCGGTATTTGCCTGTAGGCACGGCCATTGGGGGAAGTATTTTGACAGGAGCGCAGGACAGTCCCAAGCCGATTCTAGTATTTGGGTTTCATGAGCCATGAGATTGCACCAGCGTATAGCTGCGTCAATGGGCCGATAAAAAATTTTTGCAAAAACGTTGTAGCTGTCGGGTTCATACATAGGAGCAGCCTCATATTCGAGGGAGCAGATCCGCTAACTACGTTTTTATGGCCTTTACTAGCTGGGCTTCCGTGCGGCAACTGTCCCTTGATTCGGTTTTATTTGTTGGTAAATCGATATCCTTTTTTTCGTGAGAGATCCGAGCATTAAGCACCTAATGCACTCTGGTTATCGAGTTCTTACGCTTGTTTCAATTGACGATTTAGACGCACAGCACCACGGTGCTTCTCCCAATAACCTATGCATCGCTAGACTTTGAAAGAGCTTATTCTGTGGTGCAGCAACTGACTTTGCTTATTCAGGAGTCGTGCTCCATCAGCCAGGTCATTGACATAGTGGGAGACTCCATCACTCAGTCGGTGAATGGTGATGATATTTTCGTTCACCGTTTCCGCGACAGTACTCTGCTCCTGAGCAGCCAAAGCAATGTGTTGGTTCATTTCATTGATGCCCTGAATGTTTTCGCTGATTCGCGTCAGGAACTCACCGACTTGCCGTGAGGTGCCCACCGCATCCTGCAGCGCATTCTGGCAACCCTCCATGGCTTCTCGTGCCTGATGCGCTGCGCCCTGTAACTGGGTGACAATATTTTCAATGACTTCGGTCGACTGGCGGGTTTTTAGCGCCAGGGCACGGACTTCGTCAGCGACCACGGCAAATCCTCGTCCTTGCTCACCGGCTCGTGCGGCTTCGATGGCGGCGTTCAGGGCGAGAAGGTTGGTCTGCTCGGCGATCCCGCGAATAGTGACCACCATCGCACCGATCCCCTCGCTGTCTCGCATCAAGTCACCCAGTTTCAGAGCGGTATGGGCTATCTGTGTCCCCAGGCGTTCGACCATTTGCTGGCTGGCGTCCATCATGGCGTTCCCTTCGCAGACATGGGCTGCCGACTCGCGTGTTTGTGCGCTAGTGCTCGAGGCGTGTCTGGCAACCTGGATGGCGGATCGAGCGAGTTGCTGCACGGAAGCGGCTACGGATTCGACCTGCTGAACCTGCTGGGCGGTAGCGTGCGAGGTGTGACCAGTTGTTATGTCCATTTCACCGGCATGCTGATCGAGAGCGCTAGAGACGAGCCCGACATCCGCAATCAGGTTCGATAGCCGTTCAAGCACTAGGTTGAAGTTGCCAGCCAACTCACCAATTTCATCAGGGCAACTGGCATCTAGGCGTTTACTCAAGTCAGCTTCACCTCGTGCTATCTGCGCCAGGCAAAGGCTGACCTCTTTGACTGGTCGCAGAATGTGACGCCGGGTCAATAGCCACACAGTCCCCAAGGTAGCGAGCAACAAAACTGCGGTGACTGCCAAGTTTTGCAGTAATACAGTTTTCAGGGTCGTTCTCAGCGCCTGGTTGTTGAACTCAATATCCAGCATAGCCAGCGCCTGACCATGATGCATTACCTGTGTGTTGAGCCGGAAGGAGACATTAGCCGCGTTTTTCTGACTGACAGAAGTTGAACGTTGCGTACGGGAATCGCGCACCGTTAGTCCATTAACATCGGGGGCGCGCAACAGTTCATTCAGCAAGTTTTCGATCTGAGCCTGATTACCACTCGCGAGCGGTTCGCTTAGGGATTGTGCCGCAAGCTCAAGTAACGTAGTGGCTTGCCTGAGTTGCTGTCTGCTCAACTCCCGAGACGTGAATTGATAGTTGAGCGTCGCGACAGCGAGTGAAACGCAAAGCATGACCAGTGTGAGCGTCATCATCATTTTGCCTGCGAGCGAATATTGCATCATGGATCTCGTTTTATTGGCGTGGTCTTTCAGCAGAAACGATGCAGGGTTAATTTCATCCTGATGCGACTCGCGGCATTGCGGAGTAGGCGAGATAATCGGCGAAACGCGGATCTGAAATTTGTGTAGAATTAAGCATTACTGAGGTAGCACAAGTCATAGGCGATCTCGGTGTGAACGACGGATATGTTCTCGGTAGCGCTAATCTTCAGTGCAGCCGGACAAACGCAAAAGACACACGAACGGCTATTGTGCTCGGTAGGAGTTACCTGCAGATTGCCGTTCAGCTCGTTGAGGCCCACCTTCCATTTGTCGACCCACTTCCATATCCAATATTTATTTCGACGAACGGTTAACTTGGAAGCCAACGCGTCCGTGGCGGGGAAGAGTTGAGCGCCACCTCGACGTATCGCTACATCGAGGATAATGCTCTTGACCTCAAAAGGTGTGCGCGTAACGTACCTGCACGACGTAGTCGTTGCGTGCGCGGTTCTCTACTTCGGTCTCACGATAAGTGTTGAACCAGACACCATCACCATCGCCTACTTTCCAGAACACCCCAGGGCCAATCCCAAGCACTTTTTCGCGAGAGTCGGCGAGGCGGTGACCATTGACCTCATCATCACTTATTTGTTTGAAGTAATACCCATTGAGGCCAACTGAGACGTTGGGTATCACTTCATAGGAGGCAGTAAAGTTAATCCATGCCGCTTTGCCTGCCTGGGTATCACGCACAGGCTGACCTTCGAACAGTTGCACTGAACTGCTGGCTGGGTCCTTGTTTTTAAAGTTTTGCAGATAGTGCAAGCGCCAGCTCACTTCCCAGCGGGGTGCGGGCATCCAGGTCGCCGCCCAGTAAGGATTGATCGAGTAGAAGTTAGATCCTTGGTTGAGGTCCTTGTGTTCATCGTATTTACCGACGGGTAACAACACATCCAGTGCCAGGCGCTGGACGAAAATAGGTCGTCCATGCTCATCGACAATAGGATCGAACTGCACCAGCGGGCCGGTGGTGACGTCGCCAACTCCAGTGGCGTTGTCCTTGAGTTGTGGACCGTTGCTACCAAAGTCACCGTCGAGTGAAACGATCGGCACAATGATGTTCCAGCCCAGGTGTGCGCCCGCGCCAATAGTGTTGGGCGAGTAATAGCTGAGTTGGTTGATCAGGCTGGTGACATTGATCTTCGGGTTATCAAAGTCTTTGATTTCCTTACCCGAGTTATTTCGAATCGAACTGGCGCTGGTGTACTTCAAGTATTGCTGGAACGAAAAGCCGGGCAGGCCGGCAAATCCATCGTAAAAACTGGTGCCTCCCAGATTGATCCCGTTCGGCTCCCCAACGCTAGGCGGTGGAGGGCCGTTGGCGGCTACAGTTTCTAGGGACGAGAGAGTGGCGAGGACTAGCAAGGCTGGACAAATTTTTTTTATTGTGTTCATCGTTGTTGGCTCTATTGTTATTTTTTTTGGCGCTATTTGGTAATTCCCAGAGTGCTTTTGCATCAAGCAATCTGGTACCAATGTGCTTTTGGCACATTATTTTTTTGCTTGCGTGGTACCTGGGCTCGCGGCATCAGACGCTGAGGGCTTTGCTCTGAATCGATGGAAAGGGCAACCCGCGACTTTCGCCTGCTCGCTCTGCTGATCTGGTGTTTTAGATGCACCCGCAGCGCGCTTGGCGGCATGCGCCACTTGCCGGCGTTCCGTGAAGGTGTCCTTCGGATCAGGGATCACCTTTTCCCCCATCCACAGAAAACCGGCAGTAAACAAACGCAATGCTTTCCTGGCCAACGGTGAGGGTCGTTTGAGTTCGTAGGCGCGGATCAGATGATCGGGATAAAGACTGATCACCCAGGCAAATACCAGAGAGTGTGAGAACTTTGGAAAATAACGATCGGCGAACTGTTGGATTATTGCTCGCGCCGCCGGTGGGCCCATGTCGTGTTTGGGAACATCCTCACTTTCCCAGCGATCCATGAAGGCCATGATTCCATCAAAGGAATCAGGGAAGCCTGTAATCGCTTCGCCCGTCCCGGCGTTGCGAAAAATGGTTGACATCTGGTGCCAGTATTTAACAGCGGCGAGCTTCTCTTTTTCGCTCATGCCCGCCATACCTACGCGTTGCATCAGGCGATGCATGCCGGCTGCTTCATAGCAAAGCGTGTAGACGTAGGTGTCGTTGCGGCTGAAGCTCTCGCCAAATCGCTGAGCGTAGTGGGAGTGTATTTTGTTTATCGACTCAACGTTTTCGCGGGTCTTGTCGTGGTGTGAACCGTAATGCCACCAAACCTGCATCTTCCAGGATGTGTCATCGGAGCGTCTGAATGAGTTTTTTAGAATTTTCCCGTCACCGTTGTCAATGAGAGGCAACGCGTCCAGTTCCCTTACGAAGAAGTGAGGGAAAGTGACGGCGTACACAAGATTCATGATGAAGTCGGTTGGCCGATAAGCCGCAGAGAGTTTCCAGATCTCGTCATAGTCGGTAGCAGGGTCGAGCTGATCAATACGCGCGGCGATCCATTTGCGGGTCATCGGGTTTTCCTCTTATTTTTGTTGTCATCTCACTGGGCGCATGGTCATTGCGCTTCCTGCGGATGGCTTACAAGTTAGAAGAAGTACCGAGCGCAGTCATTAGGCCGGAAAACCAAAATAATGATTGGTTTTGGTATTGCAGTACGGCGGCCCTCGAGCGCTTGAAACGTGCGTTGATGGTCTATCGACTGGGATACATCAATCTCACTGTTTACCTGTTTCTATTCCCTTTCATGCTTGAGGACACGGCCCTCGTACTGGGTGATCAGGTGCAAGGCGCAGCGTATTTCGAGCTCTCGTTGCTTGATAGGACAACCCAGCAGTAGTTCTATCTGTTGCAGTCGATACACTAGCGTGTTGCGGTGAATACCTAGCGCTTCAGCACCGTGGAGCAAGCTGTTGCCTGACTGCAAGTAAGCGCTGAGTGTTTGGCGGTAGCCGCCGGCTTTCTCTGATTTGTTTGCCAGAGGTCCGAGCACGGAGTCGACATACCACGCGGCCTTTTCAAGATCCTGACCGACCAGGATCGTCAGGACATGGTCAGCCCAGCGCATGACGCCTTTGATTGGGGAAAGGATTGCAACGCTACTGACATCTCTGGCTTGAAGATGAGTACGCCTGAACCCAGCAGGGCCCTTCGCTGGTTCACCCAGTGCACATTGAGTTCCACTTAATTGCCCCAGTGTTTCTTCAAGTCGTTTCAGTTGGGTCGGAGTAGGGGCGCGCGGTGTACTGACCCAAGCCCATGTCAAATGCTGAGTGAAGGAAACTACCAGCGGTGTATCGCCGATGATTGCATCTTGTAAATTGCGTTGTAACTCACCCAAGTCTGAGCTGAGCTTGGTGTTGAGATCAGAAATAATGATACCGACATGGAAATGCTCAAGATCCAGGCCATGATCTTTTTTGATTTGCTTTAGCTCGAATGGTTGAAGCGCGCCCGCATTGCCGATCAACTTTTCCACAAGGGCGCGGCGTCTCGCGATTTGACTTTCCATCAGCACCTGACGCTCGTCCAGGTAGCACAGCACAAAGTGCTCGATGATTTCATCCACCACGCATGCACCGTTGGTGACTAACCGTTGAACCGTTGAGGGTGCAAAAGTCCTGGACGCCGACGCGGTGAAAAAATGATTGACCCAGATAGTCTGGTTGGCTCGCATGTTTTTGACGATGCTGCTGAACGGTACTTCGCGACGTGCAGCTTGTCGCGCCATTGAAGGGATCAATTTCAGCGTAAAGTGCTCACTGTTTCTCGATAACGAACTCATGAATATATCGAGGATGAGCGTTTCAAGGTTGAGGCGTATCTCTGGCGTCGGCAAGTCAGGCACCGTTTGAAATTCGTCCTGCAAGCGCTTGAGGGAACTGGCGGCCTCCTCAAGCGCCCAGGCCACCGCACCTTCACCCATCTTCAACACAGCATTGGTCAGATGATGCTGACCAATCACCGCCTTGGAAAAAGCGTCCTCGACCGAGCCTTTTGGCTGCAGGTGAGAATAGAGATCAGTAGTCAAACGGTACTCCCTGTGAGTCGTAATGATTATTTATGTACGCATCACGCAGCCGCCCGTGGGGATCCAGCGCACTGTGATTGCAGTATAGCGTCGCGGTGATACTGCAATACCAAAAACGCCGTCGAGCTTGGATGGACAGACCGGAGACTGGCCCGGGGCGAGGCCCTATCGTAAGTGGTGGTGTTTTTAAATCGAGAGCACCCAGACGTTGCGCCATGAGCGCTTCTGTCTGACGACTGAAGGCCGCTGATCAGAGGCCTCTATTTTCGTATTCACTATGTGCACTCAAGCGAAGAGAGGATCTACATGTCTGCCCCTAAAAAGTGGATTCGAGCCAAAATCCAAAGCCTCGACCCAAGCAAGGATTACATTGAAATCTGGCGTTTATCGAACAGCTACGGGCTGAACGACTTCATGCAGAACTTCATCTACGCGTTGACCTTCCCTAATTTTGTCGTCACCGATTGGGGCTCCAGAGCGGTCTGGCGTGAAGACGGTGGCAAAGTCGTTTCACGGTCCACCTCGCGTGTAGAGCAGACCGGCAGCGCCAATGCGCTGTGGTGGTTCTACGGTCCTGAAGACAGCCGCACCATCAAGTCGGTTGAAGGTATTAATAATCTTCATGCGCATTGGGCCAAGCAGTATCCCGGTGCCTTTTCTTATAATGACGATTACGTGTACGTCTGTGCATTCACCGCCATCACAATGCACCGTCTGAAGTTGAAGATGGGCGCCCCGGGCCTCTCCGAGAACGAGAAGATTGCCGCGCACTTGTTCTGGCGTGACATGTGCAAACTCTTCCGTGCTGAAAACGATCAGCCGATCACTGGTTACCCGGATAGTTTCGACGCGCTCGTGGAATTTTGCGAAGCCTTCGAAAATGCTCCAAAACCCAAGCTTGAACGTGGCAATCTCATTATCACGGCGATTCATGAGCAGTTTGTCTTCCGCTTCTTCCCCAAGGAGTTGCATTGGTTTGGCCATCAGTTACTGCGCGCCATGTCATTGACCACCACGCTCGACACCATGCAGGTCGACCGCCCTGACCCCGCCGCGGCCCAGCTTTTGCCGCAACTGGCCGGCTACATGATGGGCATGATGGAAATGAATGCCGACGATCCGACTGAAGCCTATATCGAAGAGCGGATGAACATGTCCAGTGAAGATAAAGCCGAAGTGCGAAAGGGCATCCAGGCGCTGGACAAGCAATTCCCCGAGCATTACGTCGAAACGTACAAGAATGATCCTAAATTTGTCGGTTGCCCTTTTCATGCCGCTTTGGGCGATGGCGTTACACCGCAAAATGCAGCCGACAAACAAAGCATCAAGTCCATAGAGGCTCAGGTAGCGGCTTTGGGCGGCGACGAGTAACGCCAACTCACCTTGTTGCCCTGCATGACAATCAGCCCCGACAGGGGCTGACTGCGTGGTGCATTAAAAAGGGTAGTGGTGACCACCTGGCTGCCAGGTCACCCAGTGTGCGCGAGTGAATTCATCGACGGCATAATGACCGTTGAAACGCCCGAGCCCGGAGTTCTTTTCACCTCCGAAGGGCGCGTTTGGCTGGTCATCGACGGTGATGTCGTTGATGTGCGTCATGCCGGCGACGATGCCACGAGCGAACTGCAACCCGCGCGCCATGTCTTGGGTGAATACCGCACTGGACAACCCATACTCGCTGGCATTCGCAAGTCGCAGGGCGTGCGCTTCATCGTCGGCTATGAGCATTGGTAACAGTGGGCCAAATGTTTCATCTACCGCCAGGGCGTCATCGGCTTTTACGTTGCCGAAAACATGCGGTGGGAGCAACAGACCGTTGGCTGAAGCGCCGAACAGTTTAGTCAGGCCAGCGCTGTGTGCCTGATCAATCTTGCGTAACAGGCCATTCAATTGCGATTGATTGACGACAGGCCCAATCACGGTGTCCGCATCATTAGGGTTACCCACTTTCAGCTTGCTGACCCTCTCCACCACAAGTTCTGCAAACGCCGGGTATAAGGTGCGATCAACAATCACTCGGTTGACGCTCATGCATATCTGCCCTTGATGCAGGAAACGGCCGACCACGGCTGCGTGAGCTGCCACTTCAACGTCGGCATCATTCAGCACCACCAGTGGCGCGTTACCACCGAGTTCAAGAGCAACGCGTTTGATGTGCTTGCCACCCGTGGCGATGCGCCCGACATTGCGCCCCACGTCCGTAGAACCGGTGAACGAGATCAGCCTGGGTACTCGATGTTCCACGAAGGCGTCACCGATTTCCGATCCGGCGCCCACAACAACGTTGATGGTGCCCGCAGGGAAGCCCGCCGCCTCCAGTAGGTAGGCGATCAACAATCCGCCGCTGACAGCGGTATCACTCGCAGGTTTCAGCACTACGGTATTACCTAATGCCAAGGCCGGAATAACGGAGCGCATGCTTAGATAAAGCGGAAAATTCCATGGGCTGATCACCCCCACAACGCCAAGTGGATCACGGAACACAAAGCTCTGTTCGCCGGGCTTGTAGCTGGTCAAGATCCGACCCTCTACTTGCATCGGCATGCTCGCGCATTCTCGGACCAGGTTCAGCGTGCTTTGCCACTCGATGCCAGCCTTGATTCGAGTGCTGCCCGACTCTTTGATGAGCCAGTCGATAATTTCTTCACTGCGCTGCGCAACGATAACGGCAAGCTTTTCAAGCAACATAACCCGTTGGCCGGCGTGTAGCGCAGCCCACTCCAGCTGTGCCTTTTCGGCGGCCAGATAGGCTTCATCCAGATCGGCGACCGAGGCGAGCGGCATGTCCAACAGCAACTCGTTGTTGAAGGGGTTGCGGTTGTCCAGGCGTTTGGTTGAGCGACCTGGCTGCCAGCGGCCGTTAATGTATTGATGACCTTGAATGGCAAATGGAGCGGGTGCGTTCTGGTTGTTCATTTAGGCGACTCGATCAATTTAATGGATTGACTTCCCTGCAAAATCAGGTGCGCATCCAGGCGCGGCCCCAGGAGTTAAGAGTGTGCTCACTCTGCGGCCATACGCCGGCTTCACGGTCTGCTGGCGCCAGTTCAAGTTCGGCCGAGAATTCCAGTCGGTTCCGATCGGCATCGACCACCATGAAAAACAGATTGTTGCCCGGACCATGACGGCCAGGGCCGAAGAAAATGCTGATGCGCTCCTTGGCAAACCGGTCGCCCCAATCACGAATGTCATTCCACTCATTGGTTTCGTAACAATGGTGGTCCCATTCATTCTTCGACCCACGGAAAAAGGCGAGGGAGTGATGCTCGTCGTCGGAGCGCAGGAAACACACCATGAGCTGGCCGGTTTCCTGGTCGACCACGTTGTCGGAAATGGTGAAGCCAACGGTGTTGACGTAAAAGTCGATAATCGTCTCAAGCTCGGTGGTTTGGAACACAACGTGCTGCAACCTCGACGGCATGCCTTGCAGTTCAGCACTTGTATCGGGAAGTACTACGCCGAATATTGTCTGGCGACCCTGTGGATCCCGAATGGCAAACGCGCCTGGCTCAAGTAAAGGCGAGGTCACCGGATCCATCTGGCATTCACGCTCAATCAGGTTCTGACGCAGCGCTTCCAGTTTGGCGTTGGAGTGGAGGTTGAAGGCAGCGGCCAGCAGGCCGCTATGGTCGGCTGGCGAAATGATTGCCGCTCGTTTCGGCCCCCGCATCACCTGGCTGCCATCTGCTTGTGGCGATGCGCGCATGTCCATCATTCGCGTATAAAAATCTACCTGGCGTTGAGGTTCTTTGCTTGCCAGGTGCAGGTAGCACAGTTGAGCAGGGGTCGAAGTCTGGAGGGTCGTCATGGAAAACTCCGCGATCAAAGAGTAACTGGGGAATGGGCGGTATTGGCAGCCGCGACGGCGACTGTCGTAGCCTGTGCAATGCCCAACAAGGACTGAAGAGCCAGAGCTGTTTCTGACTCCTGAGCCTGGTCAAATATGGCGGCGACATAGCGGTCGGGACGTAGCAGCAGGAAGGTGCTGGCCTCGGCAAACAGTGCGCTTAACTCACCGTTGCGATCATGTACGATCGTGAGTCCCGCCAAAGGGGGCGGAAGCGGAGCGTCTTGTGGAATGATCACGATGCGCTTGGCATCCAGGTGGGTCCAGAGCGGGTGCTGCAGTTGATCCATGCGTTGGCTGCGCAGATCGCCATATTGAATCAAGGCAAAGCCCGGGCCGATGTGCTCATCCAACAGTTGCGCGCAGCCGTGAGAGTCGAAAAGAGTCGGCTGCGGCAGCATGGTCCCGGCGCGCAGGTTGCCGGCCTTACCTTGGGATAACACCAGGCCCTGGGTAAAACGAGGCTTTGGTTTAAACTTCATTTGCAGAAAGTAATCGCGCAGAGGCGGGATCAGCCCGATCACGCGGAAGGTGCTGGTAATGAGTTTGGCGCGCAAGGCTGAAGCCGGCGCCATGACCACCCCGAGATTCAGCGCCAGCTTGATCAGCGCCCAGGCATGATCGCGGCGTTCGCTTTCATAGGTCTCGAGGGCGCTTTTCGCCATTTGTCCCCGGAGTACCGCCACAAGTTTCCAGGCGATGTTATGCGCATCACGCACACCACTGTTCATGCCTTGGCCCGCATAGGGTGGGGTCAGGTGCGCAGCGTCACCGGCGAGAAAAACACGACCTTCCTGCCAGCGAGAGGCAACCCTGGCGTGGAAGGTGTAGACCACTTTGCGCACCAGCGAATAAGCTTTTTCACCCCGGAACGGCCGCAGCAAGTTGCCAAGGCTAGCGTCGCTGAGCATTTGCTCATCAGTCTCGTCGTCTTTGAGCATGAACTCGAAGCGACGTGTCTGATGAGGGCCGGGCACTTCTACGACAGGTCGCTGCGCGTCGCAATACACACGAGTCTGCCAGAACGGGTCATCGTCCTGATCCAGATCCACGACCAACCATCGGGACTTGAAGCTGGAACCCACCATATCGATACCCAGTTGTTTTCGAACCGGGCTTCTGCCGCCATCACAGGCAACCATGTACTGGGCGTGCACCTCAACCGTGTCACCGGCCGCATTTTGTATTCGAGCGAGAACGCCTGAGGCGTTCTGTGTGAAGTCGATCAGTTCATGGCAGAAAAGCGGAGTCAGGCTAGGGAAACGCTCCATACCTTGCATCAGCGTGCGTTCGAACAGGGGTTGCCTGAACGCATTGCGTTTGGGGTAGCCGTATTGCTTGCCGACAGGTTCGACCTTGCCAAAGCAACGTCCCCCTGGCTTGTCGAAGTAGTGAACGCCGTAGCCTTTGACGACGTCAGCCAACACGGCTTCATCCAGCCCGGCTGCCTGCATGGTTCGCAGCGACTCATCGTCGATCGAAACGGCACGCGGTTCAGTCACGGTGCCGGCTTTACGATCAAGAATGGTCGTACGCACGCCGGCCTGTCCGAGGAGGTTGGCCAACGTGAGTCCTGTCGGGCCGGCACCGATAATCAGTACGTCAGTATTCACGGGTGTAAGGGTTGTCATTTTTATTCCCTCGGTGACCGCCGGGCTGGTCAGTCCAGTACTTCTGGTCTGTGCGCCAGCGCGGTCATGAGTTGTGAAAGATTGTCGGCAAGGGCGAGGATTTGCTGGCCTTGCACTTCATCCTGTTCGCTATCGCGTTGCGAGGTCGGGCGCACGCAGCTGATGCTGCCCACCACTTTGCCGTCGCCATCGAATATGGGGGCCGCGAGGCCAAAGACGTCAGCATCGACTTCGCTGGTGCTCAGCACATATCCCTGGCGGCGCAAGCGTTGGAGCGAGCGCCGGAACACCTCCCAAGTCTTGCCAAGGTTGCTGGACTCGATGTCACTCGGGTTTTCCAGAAACAGTTGGCTTTGATGCCGTGAGCCCATGTTGGCGAGGATCGCTTTAGAGGTCGCTCCCATGAACAAAGGTCTTGGCGATCCTCGCGAGTAGCTCACTTGGTTGGAAAGGTTGCCGGTTTGATGGATACAGACCACTTGATCCTTGAACAGCCGACACACCAACCAGGCTTGCTCGGCACCCCATTGCGGAAAGGTCGACTCCAGGGAGTGCGCCGCGCGTACCAACGGATCACTGACGCGCAGTTGGCGATCCCAGGTGATGATTCTCGCGCCCAGCGCATAGCGACCGGCCTCCACCTGAAACAGCAAATTGGCCTCGGCCAGTTCGCGTACATAACGGTAGGCAGTGGAGCGTGTGAACCCCAGCGCATTTCCCATCCCGTCGACCGTCCAGATGGGATGGTGCTCGGTGAACAGGTCGAGAATTCGCAGCATCCGCTCCAGGCTGGAGCCTTTGCTGTCTGCCAGGTGCTCGGTGGTGTCTTCGGAATCAAACGGTTTTTGCATGTCAGCTCTCGTCTACAATACTGTTGCGCAGGATACCAATGCGCTCGATTTCGATTTCGACGATATCGCCCGGCTTCATCCAGACTGGTGGCTCGCGGAATGCACCAACGCCGCCGGTGGTGCCGCTGACGATTACGTCTCCAGGGGCCAGTTCAGTGAACGCGGTGCAGTACTCGATCAACTTGCGCACATCGAAAATCATGTCGCTGGTGCGCGTGTGTTGCATCACTTCGCCGTTCAAACGAGTCGTCAGTTCCAGGTCCTGCGGGTCGACGATTTCATCGCTGGTGACCATCCATGGGCCGAATCCACCGGTGGCCGGGAAGTTCTTCCCTGGAACAAACTGGATCGTGTGCTTCTGCCAGTCACGTACGCTGCCGTCGTTGTAGCAGGCATAGCCGGCGACGTAGTCCAAGGCGTCCTCCGGTTTGACGTGGCGAGCGGTCTTGCCGATCACCACGGCCAGTTCACCTTCGAAGTCAAGCTTGTGGGACACGGTTGGGCGAACGATGGGCTGCAGGTGTGCGGTCTGGCTGTCGGCAAAGCGGGTGAAAATCATCGGGTAGGTCGGCATGTCCCGACCAGTCTCGCGCACATGCGTGGCGTAGTTGATCCCGATGCAGAGCACTTTGCCTGGGTTGGCAATGACCGGCAAAAAGGTGATTTCACTCAATGCCAGGCGAGGCAGGTCTTTCAGCGCATCAGCCCCCAGTTCGCTCAGTCGATTGCGCGCGATGGCTTCTTTGAGGTCCGCACCCAGGTGAGACTTGAGTGATTCCAGGTCAATGACGTGGTCACCTTTAACAATGCCGTACGTGGAACGGTTTTGGTAAACGAAGCTTGCGATTTTCATGGGTATGCCTCTGGTTGCATCAATGATGTGTAACAGACTGTGAGGGTGTGGGTTGTTGTTTGCTCGCGGGGTCAAGTCGTAGCAAGGTAATCGCCGTCAGCGCGATGATTCCCGGAACCAACGCTGCGCTGAGGATCTCTGTCAAAACCCAGCCGGCTGCCAACATCAAGCCGCCGCAAACGGGCCCTGTAATGGAACCCACTCGCCCGACGCCAAGTGCCCAGCCGATGCCTGTGGAGCGTATTTCCTGTGGGTACAACTCGGCGGCCAAAGCGTTAAGACCTGCCTGCGCGCCTTGCACCAAAATGCCCAGCAACAACATTGCGGGGAAAAGCGAATAAATAGAAACAGGCAATTGGCTGAGCGCCAGCACGATTGTCAGGTAGCCCATGAATTCGATGGTCAATACGTTGACCGACCCCCAGCGGTTCATCAGCCAGCCTTGTACGACCGAGCCGATCACACCTCCCAGGCTGAAGAGAATGATGGCGCGAATGCCCATGCTCAGCGGTGCATGGGCTGCCACTAACAGCGTCGGGATCCAGCTCATAATGAAGTACAAAATCAGCAAGTTCATGGCATACGGCAGCCAAAGCAGCAGGGTGCGGCGCCACATGCCGGCTGTGAAAAGACGACTCAGGGAGGTAGAGGAGGTTGCCTGTTGGCGTAGTTGGCCAAGACTGGCGGGCAGTTCTGCGAGGTTGGGTGCGAGCCGTTTAATGATAGCGCTGAGGGCAGCACGACTGCCGGGTTGGCGACTGAGGAACTCAACCGACTCTGGAAGCCGCCACACCACAACGCCGGCGACCAGCAACGGCAGCGCGCCACCGATCAGGAAAAGGTTTTCCCACCCCCAGGTAGCGAGCAGTTGGTCGACCGTCAAGCCAGCCAGCATGGCGCCCAGTGGCATGCCACAGAACAGCAGCGTCACGGCACTGCGCGAGTAACGTCGCGGGCTGTATTCAGAGATCAGCGCCACCAGGTTGGGAATTGCCCCGCCGAGGCCTATGCCGGTCAGAAAGCGCACGACGAGCAACTGCGAGACGTTGTTAACAAAAGCGGTCAGTAACGCGAATGTGCCGAACAGCAGGATCGACAACACCAGAATTCTCTTGCGCCCCAAGCGATCCGCCATAGGGGCCAGTAGCAGTGCGCCGAGCATCAAACCAAATAAACCCGCCGCGAACACCGGTGCCAAGGCTTGGGGCGTTACGTTCAAGGTTGATGCCATGGCAGTCACCAGAAAACCGACGATCTGGGTGTCGAATCCGTCTAGCACTGCGACCAGTACGCAGAGGGCGAGCCCCTCCCATTGCAACCGGCTGACAGGGAGGGCGTCAACGACGTCGCAGAGGATATTGCTGGGTGTAGGCGTATGCATGAACTGGCCTCTTATTGTTTTTATTGTCTGGGCAGGCAGGTGCCCTTGACTGAGGCTAAATCTATTACGAAGCAAAAATCCTGTAAAGATAAAATAAACCAAAATCCTAAATAGCAGGAAATATGATATTTTGGTTTCTCGTCGGCATGCACCATGGCAATGAGAGCCGCGTGCGGCTGCGTTTCCCTTATCAGGCTGCGGATGTCAGTTCATCAAATGAATAAGTGGATCACTCAATCATTCGGTCGCTTGATAGGCCGTTTTGGCATGCAGCCCGAGCTTCAGTGGCCTTCTCGGTCAGCACTGATTTTCAGTCTGCACACAACCACGGCAGCTCTCTTGGCGCTGGTCATCGCTCAAATGCTGGACCTGCACCATCCTTGGTGGGCTGCGATGACAGTCTGGCTGGTGGCGCAACCTACGCGAGGCCTCTTGATCGAACGCATCGGCGCGCGGCTGATCGGTACGGTGGTGGGAGCCATGGCAGGCGGACTTTTGCTGACGGTGTTCTTTGATCAGCAGCACTGGCTAATGCTCGTACTGGCAGCCTGGATCGCAGCGTGCGCCGGGTATGGAAACCTGTTTCGACATTTTCGAAATTACGGTTTTGTGCTGGCAGGCTACACCGCAGCGATCGTCGCGCTGTTTGGTATTCAAGACCCCGTGCTCGATGTGGACCTAGCCCTTGGCAGAATCTATTGCACCGTCATCGGCGTGTTGGCTTCAGCTTGTTTTTCATGGACGTTTACAGGCAAGTCCGCGTCCCTGGAATCCGTGTACAACCGACTCGATGCGCTGATTGTGGCCAGCGTTCACTACAGCCTCAAAAGGTTGCAGGCAGGCACTGCACACGATGCCAAAAGTTTTAGTGCGCTGTTGCAGGAACTAGCGGCGCTTGATCTGTGCCTGGATGAAATTGCTACAGGTTCTCGAACAATGCGTTTACGGGTCTTTCGCACTCGCGACACGCTGGGCGCGCTTGTCGATTTGCTCGTAAGTAGCCATTTCGATGTTGGCGAAAAACTCCGATTTCCCTCTGACCTGTTGGTAGCAACTCATCCTGAATCGGCAGCTGCAATGGTGCTCGCGGTGATCAATGAGGTCCACAAAAACACTGAAAACCTTGCCGCAGGCACGCTGTTCGTTGAAAAATTACAACGCGTCTTTGCAGCGTTGAATGCTTGTGAAACGCCAGGCAGGGAAGCGTTGCAATCAACTCAACAGCGCGACTGGCACGCAACATGCCTCGCGGGCTCCAGACCCTTGATTGCGATGTCCATCGCCACCGCAATGTGGTGGGGCCTGGGTTGGTCAGACGGTCCAATGATGGTCATGACGGCCGTGTTGTTCGCCTCGCTGTTCTCCAGCCATAGCCACGCCAGTGCGGCGTTAAAAGACGTACTTGTTGGCTCGACCGCTGGAGCCGTTCTTGGCGTGACCTGCCGTTTTTGGCTGTTACCTGAAGTGGGAACGGTGTGGGAGCTGGCCTTGGTTATCGCACCGTTTTTGATGATCGGAGCGTTGCTCATGGCTCGGCCCGGTACAGCAAAACTGGCCATCGACCTGAACATGACCTTTTTGTTAATCGCTCAACCTGGATTGCAGGTAGACACCTCCCTTGAACATACCCTGTTGCAGATGTTGGCAATTCTGGGCGGGGTGTTCACTGCCGTGCTGACCTACCGATGGTTGGTTCCTTCATCGCCAGGCTCCCAGCGCAAGCGCCTGTGCAAGCGCATTGCGCGGCTCGCACTGAAGATCTCGGATACACCTGCCCCACCTGCTCAGGCACGAATTTATGATCAAGTCAGGGGTCTTCTGACAAGTCTGATCAGCCTCGAAAAAAAGGCCTCTCCACTGCTCATTGCTGCGTTCGAATGCGCAGCGATTGCTCAGCTTTTCGCTCACCACCGAACTGATGAACATCACACCCTTGCACTGCACCAGCAATTGGAAAACCTCGCGACTTCCAGGCTGGCAAGCAAGAAGAATACTGGCGCTGACCTACTTTGAATCAACCGGAGAACACCCATGTCTGACCGCCCAACACCGTGGCAAAACTTTACTGGCCAATACATCGCCGGGGCCTGGCGTTCCGGAAGTACGCGCAAGGTCCTGGAGAACCGCAACCCTTATGACAACGCCCTGCTGACCGAGCTTTCGCTGGGTGATGTTAGCGACCTCGACGACGCCTACCAGGCGGCAGCAACCGCGCAGAAAGCATGGGCGCAGACGTTACCTAATGAGCGCTCAGCCTTGTTCATGCGCGCCGTTAGCGTACTGGAAGCCAGGCACGAAGAAATTGTCGACTGATTGATTCGTGAGTCAGGCAGCACGCGTACCAAAGCCGAAATCGAGTGGTCAGCGGTACGTTCGACCATGATCACGGCCGCGGCCATGCCTTCGAGAGTCGTCGGCCGCATTCTGCCAATCGACACCCCCGACAAAGAAAGCCGCGTTTACCGTAAACCATTGGGTGTGGTCGGGGTTATCAGTCCCTGGAACTGGCCGATGCACCTTTCCAATCGGTCTATCGCACCGGCGCTGGCACTCGGTAACGCCGTCGTCGTGAAGCCTGCCGACGATACGCCGGTGACCGGTGGTTTGTTGTTGGCGAAAATTTACGAAGAGGCCGGTTTTCCGCCGGGAGTTTTGAACGTGGTCGTGGGAGACGTGGCTGATTTGGGTGATGCCTTTACCCTGCACCCGATTCCAAAATTCATCTTCTTCACGGGATCGACTCGGGTCGGGCGGCACATTGGGCGCGTTGGCAGTCACAGGCCCGACGCTCAAGCGAGTCGGGTTGGAGTTGGGTGGGAATGCTCCGTGTGTGGTGCTTGATGACGCGGACCTCGATCTGGCGGTGCACGCCGCCGTTGTGGGGCGCTTCCTGCACCAAGGTCAAATCTGCATGAGCAGTAACCGGATTATCGTCGACGCCTCGTTGCAAAAGGATTTCGTCGAAGCGTTTGTCGAGCGCGTTCGCCAGTTGAAAGTCGGCGATCCTGACCTTGCAGATACAGTCATTGGCCCGCTGATCAACCGTCGCCAGTTGGAGGGCGCAGTGGCCCGGATCGAGGCGGCGAAAGCCGAAAGCATCGAGTTGTTGCTCGGTGGCGCTGCACACGGGTAGGTACTGCCGCCTCATGTGTTCGTCAATGTCGATAACATGAGTGACTTGGCCCAGGCTGAGCAATTTTGTCCTGTAGCGCCGATCATCACTGCGCGTGACGAGGCACATGCGCTGGAGCCGGCATGACTCACATCAACGACATCTCGGTCAATGATGATCCGAACAACATGTTTGGCGGCGAGAAAAACAGTGGTATCGGGCGATTCAACAGCGATTGGATCATCGCGGAGCTGACCAGCGATCACTGGAACTCGGTGCAACACAAACGTCGCGCTTATCCGTTTTAAGGTCAGGGTTTTAGTGGACTGATCGTATGGCATGAATGCCCCTTGAAAGGGGCGTTCCTTCATACAAAGACTGCCCTGCAGCGATACGTTATTTGCAGGGCAGTCAGTTGTGCGTTGCTGTTGCCAGAACGCTCGGCTAGACCTCTACCGGTGGGTTATGGGATCCAGTTCCCATGAAAACCCAGCGGTATATGATGATCCAGCTTTACCCGTGCCAATGGTGCGCCCGTGAAGTCGCTCGCGTCGTGGATCACCAGTTCGCTTTTGTTTGTCTGGGGATCCCACCAGACGACCAGCAACCAACCATCGTCTTCACTCACCGCATCGGGTTTGGCCACGAATATCGGCTCGGCAGGGGACACGTCCCTGTCACCTTCCAGTGTTTGGTACTCGGTTTTGCCTGAAATAAAATCGTGCTTTATCAGGCAATTGAAATCGTGGCTGTCACTTTTGGGCTGGTGTACACCGGCAAAGTAGCCGTATTGGTGTTTTGCACCCAGGAGTTTTTCATTGATCCTAGGAAATTCGACGGAGAAATTTCCGACCCGTGCTCGTGTCATCTGACCGGCATCGAGATCCAGGGTCCAGCGGTACAGCGCGGGAGGTGTGAACGGCGAGCGTCCAGCGTCAGGAAAAGGAAACGGAAAGAAATTCTCGACTTTTATATCATCGACAAACTGGAGGTCACTGACGCAGCCGTCGACGATTATTTTGCCATCTTCCTCGTAGGCGTTGACGAAGTGTGTGGTTTGGTAAGCTTCATCGGTGAACCATTGAGTTGCACCGGTCTGCCGATGGACCACCAGGGTTCGATTGCTCTGCTTTGGGTCAAACGTCCACGCAGATTTGCCTGCAGGAACTCGGTCGGGTGATTCTGGACGCCAGTTGATGGGCCCAAAGAAGAAGACAAAATGATTTTCAGTGAACATGAAGTCGTGAATATAGGCGGGGGCGTCAAGTGTAACGACGTGCTGTTTCAGGATGTTCCCTTGTTTGTCAGCCAGTGCACAGACGAATCGGCGGGTTTCGGGTTCGACCGTATACAATAGTAGTTCATTTTTTGCGGCGTCGGTATGGATATGCGCGGTAACCAGTGCATCAATTGCGCCGTGGAAATCAAAGGTACCAATGGTTTCCAGGGTGTTTCGGTCAAGTTCATAATAGTGTCTACCCGCCTCTTGCAGAGCCAATACGCGTCCGTCGATTTCCACGACATTGACGTTGGCTACTTGCTTGACGGCAGCCGGCCCCTTTTCAAGCTGTGGTTGAGCTACTTCGTAAGACCCGTAAATACCGTTGTAGAGCGATCTACCGGCTGCTTCTTCTTCCTTGAAACCCTCGGTGCGCACCCATTTATTGCGGTAGTTGACAGCGCCGTTGCTGATATAAAACCCATGAACCATGCCATCTCCGTCGAACCAGTGGTATCGGTCAGGGCGAGCAGGCTCCCAACGCTGGTTGGATCCGGTTCGAAAAAGCACGCCCTCAAGTTCAGGCGGCACAGTACCTTCTATGCGAAGTTCATTGGCGATGATTTCGTTGGAGAGGGGTTGGCGAATACCTTGTAAAAAGGGGCTGCTATTGTTCCACATGATGTATCTCCCGAAGGCTAATAGGGGTGTCTTATTAAGGGTTAATAGAATGCTAGCCTTTGGTGTTATTGCTGTCTCCGGGTTGTGAGTACGAATTCTTATGGAGTGTTGGTACTGAGGTGCATGCAGTTGTTTATGTTGAGCTCGTCACGGTTTATGTGGTCGCGCGATCAAGGCAGGATTGCAAAGAATACCTGCCGTTGACCTGCCTCAGGTTCGCGGAGTTGGTGTTTTATTTATACCGGCTTGCCAGACTCAACTATCCGTACAGACTTTTTGTGGGTAAATGCCAGGTAGCTGTATCGGCCGTGATATTCGCCCATCCCTGAACCGCCCACCCCACCGAACGGCAGGTATGGCGAAAACGCGTGCACCAGCACGCCGTTGACCTGAGCATCGCCGGCTTGAATGTGGTCGATGACGGGGTTGGCATTGGCTGTGTGGCCTGTGAACACATACACGGCCAGTGGTTTGGAGTGATGTTGATTGATGAGATCGACTGCATTATCCACCGAATCAAAAGTCAGCACCGGCAAAATGGGCCCAAACAGCTCTTCGGCCATCAGCGCATCGTCCCATTGCACTTGGTCGACCACGGTGGCGCTGAATACGCGCCGTTCTGGGTCTGCATCGCCGCCGACCAGCACCTTGCCCGCGCTCTTGCTCAACAAGTTTTGAAGACGCGATACTTGTTGGCTCGTGACGACTTTTCCCGTGGAACCTATGTCGGGCAGGTCCTGCTGAATGCGCTGCGTCAGGCGAGTTAGCAGTTCATCCTTGATGCTGCTGTGGACGTACAAGTAATCCGGTGCGATGCAGGTCTGGCCGCTGTTGATGAACTTGCCAAACATCAGCTGCGACACCACCAGATCGACATCGGCATCGGCCAGGGCAATCAAAGGGCACTTGCCGCCTAGTTCCAGGATCACTGGTGTGAGGTGCGCGGCGGCTGCCTGCATCACTATCTTGCCGACGTTAGGGCTGCCCGTGAAAAAGATGAAATCGAACGGCAAGCTCAGCAGGTGAGTATTCTCATCGCGTCCACCCTGAACCACAGCTATGTAGTTGGGAGAGAACGCTTCCTGAATGATTTTCTCGAGGACCAGTGAAGTGTTGGGGGTGGTTTCGGAGGGCTTAAGGATGCAAGTGTTGCCGCCAATGATTGCGCCTATCAGCGGCGTCAGCGTCAGGTTTACGGGGTAGTTAAACGGCCCGATGATGTAAGTAACGCCAAAGGGCTCTTGCGTGACATAGCACTGGGACGGCGCAATCAGGTCTGCGGTGGGTACCGTTTCTGGTGTCGCCCACTCGTCAAGGTGGGCGAGGGCGAAATCGATTTCGTGGAGGACTGCGCCGATCTCCGCGAGGTCCACATCGGCCTTGGGTTTTCCTAAATCTTCGTCCAGTGCGACGTACAGCGCCTCTTTGTGATTGAGCACTGCCTGTTTCAGGCGCTCCAGGCTGTGTTTGCGAAACTCGATGGGGTGGGTTTGGCGGGAGGCGAAATAGGCACGCTGCGACTCGAATACTGCATCGATGGACTCGGAGCTTGGATAGTTCATGGGTTGTCACCTTATCGAATTCAGTGGATGTTTATGAGCGTCACGCAGATCAGCGAAAGTAATCTTCACAGAGCATTTTGGCAGCGTGCAGGGCCAGCGCCTGAGTGGGCGCGTTGGTGTTGCCGCTAGTAATGTTGGGCATGATCGAGGCATCGATGACACGCAGATGCTCCACGCCTTTCACACGCAGGCGACCATCAACGACGGCACCTTCGTCCTTGCCCATGCGACAGGTGCCGACCGGGTGCCACATGGTGGTGGCGACGCGTTTGACCCATTCGCCAATCTGCTCATCGGATTGCACGCTGGGACCCGGTGAGACCTCTTCGTCGATCACCGGCGCTAGCGATTCCTGAGTCAGGACATGGCGCATGGCTTTCACCGACTCAACGGCCACTTTCAAATCGTATTCGTGGCCGATGAAATTTGGGTTGATCAGCGGCATAGAGGTAGGGTCAGCGTCAGCCAAACGTACCCAGCCGCGGCTTTTAGGCTGAAGCACCACTAACTCGAAGGTCACGCCGGGGCGCGTACCGGTAGGGCTCAAGCCGTCTTTGGAAATGATTGGTACGTGATAGCACTGAACGGTAGGGTCGCCCTGTAAGTTCAGGGGATCCCAATAGCTGACCGTCTCGATACCGCTGCCTGCGGCCGGGCCGTCTTTGGTCAGGATGTAGCGGATCCCTGCCTTCAGCGTCCCAAGGCCCTGGGCAACGCTTTGATAGCCCAAGTTCCCTTTCACATAGGCGCTGAGCGGTACGATAGGGTGGTCATGTAGGTTTTCGCCCACGCCGGGGGAATCGACCATCACCTCAATGCCGAATTCCTGCAACTGGGTCTTGGGGCCTATGCCGGAATGCATGAGAATCTTCGGGCTGTGTACCGCCCCGGCGCTGAGTATGACCTGCTTGCCCTGGATTTGCTGCGTAGTCCCGCCCTGGAGTATTTCGACCCCTACCGCGCGGTGGCTATCGATCAGCACCCGAGTGACCGTTGTGTTCGCCAGCAAGGTGACGCGGCCACTCTCCAGATGACGGCGCAGGTGCGCGACTACGGCACTGCAACGGCGACTGTTCTCGATGTTCGATTGCACCGGTGACACACCGATCTGGCTGGCGCCGTTGTAATCCGGATTGTAGGGCAGGCCGTATTCCTGAAATGCCTTCAGGCAATACTGGTTCAGTTCGTTGATCCCTTTGGGCAGCTGCACGGCCAGATTGCCTTGGGTGCCATGATGTTCATCATGGAACGTGTCGTTTTTTTCTTGCTCGATGAAGGCACGCCACATGCTGGCGTGATTCCAGTCCCCGTCGCCTGCGGTGGCTTCGTCCCACGCATCGAAGTCGCGTTTTTGGCCACGCACATACGCCATGGCATTTACCGACGTGCCTCCCCCCAACACCTTGCCGGAGCGAAAGCGTCGCTCAGTACCATGCTGGGCGACGGTGGAATGGGTCCACACGTGTTTATCCTTGGCCAGGATGGTGCCGAAGCCGGCTGGAATATGGATCAGCGGGTCGGAATCCTTGCCGCCGGCTTCGATCACGGCAATGCTGGCCCGACTGTTCTCGGCCAGATAACTGGCCACCACGCATCCGGCTGCACCACTTCCTACAATCAGCACGTCAAAGCTTTTAGTTGTCATATTTACCCACTGCGGATCGCTCTTGAACGGATGAGTATTGAGGGGGGATAGCGCACTGCCTATCAGACATCGCTATCAAAAGCCGAGATCAGGAATCGTTTAAGCGGGCGCTTTCGCTGTTCAGATTTTACAAATCTGAACAGTACAGTTGGACAACACATAGTACTTTGCCACTCTTTAAAAATCAAAAATAGCGCATTACGATAAAAGCGCTCTATATTGTCTGAGCAAGCTTGCCTACAATCCGGCCAGGCAGGTCCGTAATGATCGATCTGACAAGAGGAGCCTCCAGTGCCCAAAACGCTGCTGCAAAAACTCTGGGAAACGCACGTCGTACGTCATGACCCGGACGGTTCGGCGATGCTTTACATCGATCTGCAGTTGATCAATGAAGTCACCAGCCCCCAGGCTTTTGAAGGTTTATCGGCAGCGGGGCTGAACCCTTGGCGAAGCGGCACGATCATCGCCACCTCGGACCACAATGTGCCGACTAGGGACTTGGCTCTGGGCATTCAGGATCCGGTAGCGAAAATTCAGGTTCAGACGCTTGAGCGTAACTGCGATGACCTGAACCTGCGCCACTTTAAAATGGGTGATCAAAGGCAGGGCATTTTGCATGTCATCGCGCCTGAATCTGGCGCCAGTCTTCCGGGAATGACCATCGTCTGTGGCGACTCTCATACCAGTACCCATGGTGCTTTCGCGGCCTTGGCATTTGGCATCGGCACTTCCGAGATCGAGCACGTTCTCGCCACCCAGTGCCTGCGTGTTTCACCCATGGCGGCGATGAAGGTTCAGATCGACGGCGAATTGCAGCCGTTCGTGACCGCAAAAGACTTGGCCCTGAGCTTGATTCGCAAAATCGGTACTGCGGGGGCCACCGGTCATGCAATCGAGTTCACGGGCAGCACGGTCAGTAGCATGTCCATGGAAGCGCGGATGACCCTTTGCAATATGGCAATCGAAGCCGGAGCTCGCGTCGGGCTGATCGGTGTAGACGAGACCACACTGGCCTACCTGCACGGCCGACCTCATGCGCCGCGAGACGCAGGCTGGGAGGCCGCCGCTACGTTTTGGCGCACGCTTCACAGCGACCCTGGGGCAATTTTCCAACAGGTGGTGAACCTGGATGCAGCAAAAGTTGCCCCTCAAGTTTCATGGGGAACTTCTCCGCAAATGGTGTGCGATGTTCTAGAAAAGGTGCCCGACCCCGCGGACGAAGTAGACCCCGCTAAACGTCAGGCCTTGGTCAGCGCGCTCGACTATATGGGGATTACAGCGGGCACAGCCATCGTTTCAATCGAACTCGACAAGATTTTCATAGGCTCCTGCACCAATGCACGCATCGAGGACCTGCGGGCAGCTGCCCAGGTTGTAGTCGGTCAAAAAGTATCCACGCGTATCAAACAAGCATTGGTGGTGCCGGGATCAGGACAGGTCAAAGCCATGGCTGAAGCCGAGGGCTTGGACAGGATATTCATCGACGCTGGGTTTGAATGGCGCGAGCCCGGTTGTTCGATGTGCTTGGGAATGAACGAGGACCGGCTGCTCCCTGGGGAGCGTTGTGCATCTACGTCCAATCGCAATTTCGAGGGGCGTCAGGGGCAGGGTGGCAGAACTCACCTCGTGAGCCCGGTCACTGCAGCAGCGGCGGCCCTGGCAGGACATTTCGTTGATATAACCGCTGCCCAGATAAGGAGTTGAAAGGCCGTGAAACCATTCAAGCAGTTTTGTGCAGTAGCGGCGCCGCTTGATCGAATCAATGTGGACACGGACGCCATTTTGCCGAAGCAATTCATGAAATTGATCAGCAAATATGGCTATGGCGATTACCTGTTCGATAACTGGCGTTATCTAGACCAAGGCCAACCTGGGGACGACTGCTCGGTACGACCGCTCAACGAGCAGTTCATGCTCAACCAGCCCCGGTTCAAGTCAGCGCAAATCCTGCTGTGCCGAGATAATTTCGGTTGTGGTTCGAGCCGCGAGCACGCGCCGTGGGCCTTGCGTGATTTCGGGTTCAAAGCGCTGCTCAGCACCAGTTTCGCAGATATTTTTTATGGCAACTGCCTTAAGAACGGCGTGCTGCCCATCGTGTTGACCAAGGATGAAATGGATCACCTGTTCTCACTCGCGGCCCGTGATGCTGCGTTGCAACTTGAGATCAATCTAGCGGACCAAACCGTTTCCCAGCCTGAGGGCGTGATCTACCGTTTCGAGATCGATGCATTCCGCAAAAAATGCGTGATGTTGGGGCTCGATGAAATCAGCCTGACGCTCGCTCAAGCCGACGACGTGCGCTTATACGAAAGCAAGCGACGCGCCACCGAGCCTTGGCTGTTTCCAGAGAGCTGACGGCGTTGTGTATTTCATGATCCAGAAGACGCCAACACCGTCATTTTCTGCGTCATCTCGGCCCCGGCCTTCGCAACAATAGGCGCGAGCAGTGTTCTGACTTCCGGGGAGGCATCGACGACGGGTATCACGATGCTGATGCTGCCGATCACCCGTTTATCGTCAAAAACGGCGGCTGAAATACCCGCAGCGCTATTGCCCAATTCGCCTGAAGTGATGACTACGGACTCGTTTCTCAGCGATCTCAGTGTCTGCTTGACTTGCGCCCAATTGGCCCCAAGGCCAAAGCGCTCGAATTCGCCCGTTACGCCTTCGTAGTAGGGTTTGACCTGGCGCAATGGCAGGTGCGCCAGGATGACCTTTGAGGCTGCGCCTTGGTAAAGGGGCCTTGGGAGGCCGCGCTCATAGCTGATGTCTTGCTTGAAACGGGTGGTGAACTCCTCATGCACGCACATGACGTGCTCTTGGAAGTACCGGCATAAAATCGCGATGCTGTCAGCGGGGGCCGCATTCAGCATGTCACCCATGACCAACCTTGCAGCCTGGATCATCGGATCACCCAACCGCATTTTTCTATCCAACGCGATGATTGCTGGGCCCAGCACGTAGCGCCCCGGGGTAAAGGCGCTGATGTATCCGGCACCCGACAGGGTTCGAAAGTAACGGTACGTATGGCTCGCCGATAGTCCTAACTCGATCGCCGCTTCGTCCACAGACCAATCAGATTTGCTGTCTCCACTGAACAATTCGAGCAGGCGCATCAAGCGATCCTGGGAGCTGCCTTTGGGATCTTCTGCGCCTGAGACTTGCATGGCTGACGCGCCGGTTACCTGCTGCTTTATCAACCCTGCCCCCTTAGAAAGGTGTGCTTGACGGAGCCCGCATGTTACCGCCAAGCTCGACCACGAGGTGAGTAAAAACAAAAATAGCGCCATAAGATAAAAGCGTTGACACTTTTTGGAAAAAACATAATTATCGTATTACAACAAATAATACAAAACACCTTAAGGTGTGAGGGTTCCATCATGAGCCAGCTAGCGCAGCCATCGTCCCCCGTCCTCGACATCGCCCCTATTCTCGATCACGGAGAGTGGACGTCCTATCAAAAGCGAATTCTCTTCTTGGTCGCCCTCGTCATGGTGTTCGATGGCGTGGACGCGCAGGTGCTTAGCCTGTCGCTGTCCTCCATTTCAGCCGAATGGGGTATCAGCCGCGCAGCCTTTGCACCGGTGCTTGGATTCAGTTTCGTGGCCATGGCACTGGGGACGGCCCTCGGGGGCCTGTTGGGCGACCGCATCGGCAGAAAATGGACCCTCATCGCGTCCAGCGTAACGTTTGGCCTGATGACGTTATTGGGCGCGCTCGCCGATGACATCGTCTTTCTGGGCGTCTGCCGAGTGATTGCATCGTTGGGCATGGGAGCAGCCATGCCTAACGTCACGGCAATGCTGGCTGAGTACACACCTTTGCGCCGGCGCAGCCTTGCCCTCGCCATCGGGATGAGCGCGTTGCCTTTTGGCGGTATTGTCGTTGGCCTGTTAGGGGCGCAAATTCTTCCTGCCCTTGGCTGGCGCAGTTTTTTCGTGATTGCGGGGTGTGCGCCGTTGATCGTCGCGCTGACGCTGATCATTGGCGTCCCAGAGTCGCTGAGATTTCTGGTGGCGCGCGGCATCAAGCCGGCAGCGTGCCTGAACATCATTCGCCACCTGGGGCATGCGGTGTCATTGACCACCACGTTGGAGGACAGCGGCGAAGCGGCTGCAGTCAAGAAGGCTTCGGTGCGAACGTTAATGGCCAGCGAATATGCCGGCGACACACGGGTTCTGGCGGTCGCTTTCTTTACCGTGATTCTGTCTAGCTACCTCATGTTTACCTGGTCCCCCTCCCTGTTCGTCGAGGCCGGTTACAGCGTCAGTATGTCCAGCGCAAGTATGGCGTTGTTCAGCCTCGGTGGCCTGATTGGAGGGGTGGGCGGCGGCTGGCTGTTCAGTCGCTTCGGTTCGCGCAAAACCATGCTCTGCATGGCGGCGGGGGCGTTGGCCTGCTGCGCTGCGCTGATGGTAACGCCGTTGCAACCTGCTGCGAATTCGCTCCCTATCATCACCGTTAGCCTGCTGCTGCTCGGCCTCTGCGTACCGGGCACACAAGCAATCCTATTCGTGCTGGCGGCGCAGATATTCCCTACCTCAATGCGTGCAAGTGGCGTCGGTTTGCCCGCAGCTTTCGGACGGCTGGGCGCGGTGCTGAGCGCTTTCATCGGCCCCTGGATTCTTGCCAGCACAGGCACTCGGTTCTTCGGTTTTATAGCAGCCATGATGTTGATTCTTTTTGTCGCGCTGACCCTCGTCCGTCGCCACATCGCACGGACCGCAAACCAAGACCGTAGCGATGCACGGCTGAACGAAGTTCGATAGATAGGTAAGGAGATATTTGTGAGTAACAATGCCTTTAGAGATCACATTGCCCATGACAACATGACGCCCCTCTGGGAGGTATTGCGCGGGCTTACCCCGCGCGAGCCCAAGCAGACGGCGGACCCCGTAATCTGGCGCGCCGAAACCATTCGCCAAAATATGAAAATGGCCTGTGAGGTCATCTCCGCCGAAGATGCGGAGCGCCGTGTGCTTGTCCTAGAAAACCCTAAGTTTCGGGGCAAGTCGCAGATAACGTCATCCCTCTATGCGGGTATTCAAATGATCCTGCCCGGGGAGGTCGCCCCCAGTCATCGCCATACGGCGTCTGCGCTAAGACTGATTTTAAGTGGCCAGGGTGGGTTCACTACGGTGCATGGCGAAAAGGTACTAATGAACCCGGGTGACTTTGTCATCACGCCCACGAACGTTTTTCATGACCATGGTGCGCAGGGCACGGAACCTGTGATGTGGCTGGACGGCCTGGATGTGCCTGTTGTGCAAATGCTCAACGCCGGTTTCTCTGCTGATGACCCGAATCTACGTCAGGCCCTGACACGCCCGACAGGCGACTCCAATGCGCGATTCGCCGCTGGCCTGAGACCTGTAGGCGACACCCACGGCGGCCCCGTCAGCCCACTTTTTCACTACCCCTATTCGCGCACGCGTGCAGCGCTTGAACAGTTGTCGCTCGTCGATGAGTGGGACGCGTGCAACGGTTTCAAACTGATGTTTACCAACCCAACGAATGGGCTGTCCCCGATTCGCTCGATGGGTGCCTTTATGCAGATGTTCCCAGCAGGGTTCAAGGGCACGAGCTTTCGTGAAACCGACGGAGCTGTTTGCTGCGTGGTTGAAGGCAGCCTGCGCGTTCAGGTCGGTGACCAAACGTGGACAGCCTGCAAGGACGACGTATTTGTTGTTCCGGGTTGGGCATGGCGTTGTTTTGAGGCGGACGAGCAATGCGTACTGTTCAGCTTTTCCGATCGACCGTTGCAAGAACACCTCGGTTTTTGGCGCAGCGAAATCAATCCGAGCGCAACTACTACACCAGGAGAAAAACCATGAAAATTTGTCTGTTTAACGATAACCGTTTGGGCCTGATTGAGGGCGACATTGTCTATGACGTTTCCCAAGCACTGCGTATTTTGTCACCTGCCCGTTATCCGTTTCCGCGCCATGACCTGCTGATCGCTAACCTGGCCGAGCTACGCCCCGAAATCTCGCTTGCCAAGGGAAGCGCAGCGGTCTTCAAGTTAAGCGATGTCGAGCTGCTTAGCCCCGTCGGTAACCCAGGCAAAATTGTGGCTGCGCCTGTCAACTATCAAGCTCACCTTGATGAAGCCATCGCAGACACGGAGACGTTTACACGTGCCAATGTCCGAAAAATCCAGGAGACGGGCCTCTTCCTGAAAGCTACCAGCTCGCTGATCGGTGTCAGTAAACCGATTGTGATTAATCTTCCAGAGCGCCGTACCGATCACGAAATCGAGCTAGTCGCTGTTATTGGCAAGCGTGCCAAGGATGTGAAGGCGAAAGACGCACTGGCCTATGTTGCCGGATACAGCATTGGCCTGGACATCACGATCCGCGGGCCTGAAGAGCGAAGCTTGCGCAAATCGTTGGACACTTACTCGGTGTTGGGGCCATGGCTTGTCACGGCTGATGAGCTCAGCGACCCACAGGGCTTGGAGTTGCTGCTGGAGGTTAATGGTGAGAAACGCCAGCACGCCAATACTCGGGATTTGATCATGAACGTGGCAGAGCTGATCGAATTCGCCTCGACCTATTACACACTTGAGCCGGGTGATTTGTTGTACACCGGAACGCCCGAAGGTGTGGGTCCCATTGTTCACGGTGATCAGATCAAAGCACGAATTGAAGGGATTGGTGAAATTGTTGTCGAGGTCGTGTCGTCATGAGCCTACAAGATCCAATTGTAATCATTGGGGGGGGCATTGGTGGTCTGGCAGCAGCGCTGGCACTCTCACATAAGGGCTTCAAAACGCTCTTGATCGAACAGGCCGAAGAGTTTCGCGAAGTCGGTGCGGGGATCCAGGTGGGCCCTAACGGTTTTCGCGTGTTGGAGACGCTCGGCGTTGCTGATCAAGTACGCGAACTGACCGTGTTACCCGATGATTTGATCTTCATGGACAGTGTCAGCGCTGAGATGGTTACCACCATCCCGACAGGCGCAGCGTTTCGGGAACGTTTCAAGTATCCCTACGCCTTGGTGCATCGTGCGGACCTGCATTCGGTTCTTCTGGCCGCGTGTCGCGAGTCCGCTGATGTCGAATTCAGGATCGCCACAAAAGTGGTGGGCTACGAAGATGATGGCCTGTCCGTATGCGTGACCACTGACCAAGGTGAAACCATTCGGGGTTGCGCACTGATTGGCGCAGATGGATTGTGGTCGAAAGTCAGAGAGAAAATTGTCGGTGACGGTGCGCCTGTGGTCTCCGGGCACATTGCGTACCGGGCGGTGTTGCCCATTGAGGACGTGCCGCTTGAGTTTCGACGCAACTCGATGATTCTTTGGGGGGGGCCAAAGTCCCACCTGGTCCAGTACCCGCTTCGAGGTGGAAAACTATTCAACCTGGTGGCAGTCTTCCACAGCGACCGCTATGTAGAGGGTTGGAACACCGAGGGCGACCCTGAAGAATTACGCCGTCGGTTTGCCGGCACGTGTGACACCGTACAAACGCTCCTGTCCAAAATTGAAAGCTGGCGGATGTGGGTATTGTGCGATCGTGAACCCGTGAAAAACTGGAGTCAGGGACGTACCACACTTCTGGGCGATGCAGCGCATCCCATGTTGCAATACCTTGCACAAGGGGCGTGTATGGCGATGGAGGATGGCGTCGTACTCGCACAGGAGATCGAAAAGTGTCAGGGTGATTTTGAGTCGGCTTTTAAAGCCTATCAGGCTCGCCGATACCTTCGCACGGGCCGTTGTCAGGTCATGGCACGTGTTCATGGTGAGTTCTACCACGCCGAGGGAGTTGCGGCCGAACTACGTAACAACATGCTCGGCACCCGTACTCCTGAACAGGCGTATGCCGGTCTCTCTTGGTTGTATGACGCGGTAATTTAGAAATCCAGTGACGATCAATTATTCAACGGTGCTCAGTTGCCGGGTTGATCGTCGCTTTCAGCTGCACGCAATGATCATTCTATAAAAATAAAAAGGGTGAAATCGTGAACAACAAAAATTGCGCGCCACTCGTGTGGCCGGCGTTACTGTATTTTTGTGCGCCGGGCTTGGCATGGGCTGAGGATTCGGATTTTTTTAAAGATTCAACCGCTACACTGCAAGCCAGAAATTACTACTTTCAACGCAACTACTTAGATATTCGTGGGACCGAGAAACCCAAGGCTGAAGAGTGGGCTCAAGGCTTCATTCTTAATTTCAAATCCGGTTATACCCCAGGTACTGTTGGGTTTGGTATCGATGCTGTTGCCACCTTGGGTCTCAAACTCGATAGTGGCCGTGGGCGGGTAGGGACGGGCTTGCTGTCTATCAAGGATAGCGGGGCCCCTGCCGACGATTACAGTCGTTTGGGGCCAACCTTAAAAGCCAGGTTTTCTAAAACCGAGCTGAGACTGGGTGAACTTCAACCCGACATTCCCGTGTTGCCCTTCAGCGACATTCGGTTGCTTCCACCATCCTATCAGGGTGTCTCCTTTTCCAGTAGCGAACTTGCTGGACTGACCCTTCAAGGCGGGCGTATCAAATCGACTAGCCTTCGAAATGAAGCCGGGGACGAAAAATTGATCGCCATGTTGGGCTATATCCCGCAACGCGCGTCGCCCAGTGATGCCTTTAATTATATGGGGGGTGACTATAGTTTTAATGAGTCACGTACCACCGTCAGTGGTTGGTACGCCCAACTGGAGGACATTTACCGGCAGAGTTATGTTGGCATTAAGCATAAGCAGTTAGTGGGGCGTTGGTCACTAAGCGGTACGTTGGCACAGTATGATGCTGTTGAAGATGGTGATCACCTAATCGGGAAGGTCGATAACCGCGCTCTGTATGGCACACTCGGGGTGGCAAGGTCCGGGCATGCTGTGACCGTAGGGTACCAAAGAATGTACGGTGACACCGCGTTCCCCCGGGTGTTCGCCAATATTGCGCCCTTGGCCAATGAACTGCCCACTTATGACTTTTCATCACAAGACGAAGTGTCTTATCAGGTGCGTTACGACTATGACTTTGCGGCGGTGGGGGTACCGGGCCTGCTGTTTTCGACTAGATACGTCGTGGGGAACAACGTTGAGACAGGGCGCGGCTATGAAGGTAAAGACAGCGAACGCGATATCGATATGTCTTATGTTTTCCAGAGCGGGCCTGTCAAGGGATTCGGCATCAGGCTTCGCGACGCGGTAGCGCGGTCTAATTACAGAACTGATATTGACGAGTATCGCGTCGTCCTCAGTTATACCTGGAAGCTCCTATAGCGTTGCGTTCGCCCCAGCCCTGCGTGCCAACATCAGGCTTAACCCCAGGACCCGTGCGCGGTCACTGTGGGTCTTCTGCTCAGCCCCCCCCCCTCGCGGCTGCACCCCACTACTTAGTGGGGGGAAGGTTTTGCAGGAGCTTGACCTTGCTTGTTAGCACGGTCAGTACAGTCGATATCCACGCGCGATCCTGGGACACCCAAGGAAACTGTGAGCACTGTCTGGATGTGTTATCCCACAAAGTTTTGACTGGCTCTGGTACGAGTTCCGGGGGAAACACGACCCAAGAATGGCAGTCGTGGATTTCACGCTAGATGTCCGCTTCTCGCGGATTTCTATAGCTAGATAGGCCGTCTGTCCGTCGATTGATCTTGAACTGATGATCTGCATGCTGGACGTGGGCTATTGCTACGGCATTCGCTCAGAGCCGCGATTGTGCGAAGGCCCATTGAATATGGCGTATCGCTGGTTCTGCCGGTTGAGCCTTGAAGATGAAATACCCAATCATTCGACGTTTTAAAAATCCACACGGCCGTTTTCGCGACAGCGATCTCTTTCGCTGGTTGTTTAATGAAGTGCTGGGTCGCTGCATGGACGTAATCTACGAATCTATGAGAACTCAGCACTAATGATGCCGGCTTATGAAAGTGGTAGTGATCCAGTGGCGGCGTACGCTGGAAAAGACATCATTGATTCGGTCGGTTGATGATCGTAAGTGGAGGACAAAACTGCACTGGGTCGATCACCCAGCAGGTTCCAAGCGCGCTTCTTTTCTTCGGCGTAATCATGATACAGGTAGTGACGTCTCACCCGAGATCCGGCCAGTACATGGTTTTGGCACCGATCGATAACATCCAGATCTGACTGCTTGCAGGCCCTGGCAGGAATTGGCACAGTGCCAACAAGTCTGCATAACTGCGTTCGGACAACCAGCGCCGTCGTGTGACGAACTCGTCACGGAAATAGCCTAAGTGCACGATGGGGCCGCCGAAGGAGCTCAGTCCAAGGCGCAGAAAGATGAGAAAGACAGACCACGGGCTGTGGTGGTCAGTGTGGGTGTTTGTCATGCGTTTGCCTTCGTGCATGAAAGTAGCCGAAGGTTTGCCAGGTACCCGGCCGTCCGAGTGAGGCAAACCTGCTGGGCTGAATAGCTGGCGCTCTTGCGCCCAGGAGCAGTGCCAACGACACACCGAGCATGACCGTCAAAGAGCCTTCATTGGCCAGATTGACGCCATCAAGGCTTACGCCGGCATTGGCGAGCGCAAATAACGGCATGATTACATAGGCGACCCAGATGACCGGCGAAGAGCGAACCACGCCGTGGCGCACTTAGCGGATGGCAGCATTTTTTTCGACAGGGAGAGTTCATAGGCAGCGTAGATAGGGGGAGCAGGGACGGGCATAAAATTATTAAAATTACATATTTACAAATCTATATATGGCGAATAGCATTTGCATGTCCGTGAAGTAGCCACGCACCGGACACACAGACCGAAGCGACGTTGTAACGCGCGGGGCGGCTAACCTGCGCCAGCCAAGGGCTGGCTCGCTGCTCCCATCCCTCAATAGAAGGAGACCCAAAATGACCCGTGTTGTCCGTTTTCATCAGATCGGCGGCCCCGAAGTCTTGCAGATCGAAGAGCTCGAAGTTGGCGCTCCGGGCTCCGGCGAGCTGCGCATCCGCGTCGAGGCGATCGGCCTGAATCGCGCGGAAGCCATGTTCCGCTCGGGTGTGTACCTGGAGCCGACGCATCTGCCGGCCCGGCTCGGCTACGAAGCTTCCGGCATCGTCGAGGCGCTGGGCAGCGGCGTTCACGGCTTCGAGGTTGGCGAAGCGGTCAGCGTGATTCCGGCTTTTTCCATGAACAAGTTTGGCGTCTATGCCGAGCAGGCGATCGTGCCGGCCACGGGGGTTCTGAAGCGGCCGGCGGGCGTCGGCGCGGTGAAGGGGGCGGCGATCTGGATGCAGTATCTGACCGCCTATGGCGCACTGATCGAGATTGCCCAACTCAAGCGCGGTGATGCGGTGATCATCACGGCGGCTTCGAGCAGCGTCGGCTTGGCCGCGATCCAGATCGCCAACAGCGTCGGCGCCATTCCGATCGCGACGACCCGGACGCGCGCGAAGGAGGCGGCGCTACGCGAGGCGGGGGCGGCGCATGTGATCGCCACCGAGGAGCAGGACCTGGTCGCGGAGGTAATGCGGATCACCGACGGCCGCGGCGCGCGCATCGCCTTCGACCCGGTCGCGGGGCCGCAAGTCGAAACACTGGCGCAAGCGATGAGTCAGCAGGGCCTGCTTTTCATCTATGGCAATCTCAGCGGTCAGGAGACGCCGTTCCCGGCCTTGGTAGCGATGAACAAGGCCCTGAGCGTGCGCGGCTACACGCTGTTCGAACTGACCGGTGATCCGCAACGCTTGGCGCCTGCGCAAGCCTTTATCACGCGCGGCCTCGAGGCCGGACAGCTGAAGCCGATCATTGCCAAGACCTTCCCCTTCGAGCAGATCGTCGAAGCGCACCGTTACATGGAATCGAACCAGCAGTTCGGCAAGATCGTCGTCACGGTATCTCGGTAGAGGCAGTTCGTGAAAGACCAGGAGAGGGCAGAGTCGCCTTTCCCGCGACTGCGGAAATGACTCGACGCTGCCCCTTCATCCCCGCCACGCTGGAGCTGGGCGGCAAATCGGCGAATATCGCGTTGGGCTTACTGGAATACGTCACGCATGGTGATGTCGTCGTAACAACAGGAGGTACGTCATGGTCAAAGTAGCGTTGTTCGTTCGTCTGGAAGCAAAGCCTGGGAAAGAGAAAGAGGTAGAGAACTTTCTCTTGAATGGCCTTCCAATAGTGGAGGAAGAGCCAGCCACTACGGCGTGGTTCGGAATCCGCTTGGGGCCGTCCACCTTTGGCATCTTTGACGCCTTCCCGGATGAAGCAGGTCGGCAGGCTCATCTTTCGGGCAAGGTCGCAGCGGCGCTTATGGCAAAGGCTGCCGAGCTGTTTGCCAAACCGCCGTCAATCGAGAAGGTTGACGTCCTGGCGGCCAAGCTACCCGGCTAAGCAAACCCAACAAGGCGCTCCAGTCGCGTCCCTGCCGCTTTGCGGCGGCAGGGACGCGACTGGGCTTGGACGTCCACCGGCCTGTTCTAAACGGAGCGCTCGAGAGGTGCCTGTCCAGGCACTAGCATCTATTTATCTACAAACGCAAATATATAGGTAGTTACACATGAAAGATTCCATTCTTTTCGAAAGCACCACGCTGGGCCCCTACAGCCTGAAAAACCGCATCGTCCTGCCGCCGCTGACCCGTTCGCGTAGCTCGCAGCCAGGCAACATTCCCAATGACCTGATGGCGACCTACTACCGCCAGCGTACCGGTGCCGGCTTCATGGTCACCGAGGGCACCCAGATCGAGCCGCGCGGCCAGGGCTACGCCTGGACCCCGGGCATCCACAGTGCCGAACAGATCCTCGGCTGGCGCAAAGTGACCGATGCGGTACACGCCGAGGGCGGCACCATCTTCGCTCAGCTCTGGCATGTCGGCCGGGTCTCGCACACCTCGTTGCAACCCAATGGCGAAGCCCCGGTGGCGCCATCGGCGATCCCGGCCGAGGGCGTCAGCGTATTCATCGAGACAGGTCCCGGCACCGGCGCCCTGGCGCCGCCTTCGATGCCACGTGCACTGACCACCGCCGAGGTCAAGGAGCTGGTACAGCTCTATGCACAGGCCGCTCGCAACGCCCTCGACGCCGGTTTCGACGGCGTGGAAATCCACTCCGCCAACGGTTATCTGATCAACCAGTTCATTTCCGCGCACAGCAATCAGCGCGACGACGAGTACGGCAGCTCGTTGCAAAATCGCCTGCGCTTCCTCCGTGAGGTGACCCAGGCGGTGGCCGCGGTGGTCGGTAAAGACCGGCTCGGCGTGCGTTTCGCCCCGTTGTTCGCCAGCACCGACGAGGCCCGCGTATATCTCGGCCTGGTCGAAGAAAACCCACACGAGACCTATGTCGAAGCGGTCAAGGTGCTGGAAGAAGTCGGCATCGCTTACCTGTCGCTGGCCGAGGCGGATTGGGAAAACGCACCGGAGCTGCCGGAAAGCTTCCGCAGCGCGGTGCGCGAGGTCTTCAGCGGGCGCATCCTCTATGCCGGCAAATACACCGCCGAGCGAGGCAAGCGTGTGCTCGAGGCGGGCTGGGGCGATCTGGTCGCCTTCGGCCGTCCGTTCATCGCCAACCCGGACCTGCCCAAGCGGATTGCCAATGGCTGGCCGCTGAACCCGGTCGATCCGGCCAGCATGTACGGCGGAACCGCTGTCGGCTACACCGACTATCCGACCTATGGCGGATAGTCCGCTCGAGGTGCCGGCCCCCGAGCGATACGGTTCGGGGGCCGGCGCATTGTCGGTTGAGCGGGCATATCGTAATATAGCAAAAAATAGTTATCGTGCGTGACCTATGAGTATCGACGTAAGCGAAGCGCTGAAGGCGCTAGACAACCCAACACGCCTGAACATCCTCAGTTGGCTGAAGGATCCGCGTCATCATTTCCCCGAGCAGGAGGTGGATCCTGAGCAGGTCGGTGTCTGCGTGAGCATCATCCAGGATCGGGTAGGCCTGTCGCAGTCGACCGTCTCGCTGTATCTCGCTGCCTTGCAGCGGGCGCAACTGGTGACCTCACAACGCATCGGTCCCTGGACTTATTACAAACGCCATGAGCAGAACATCGCGGCGTTCCAGGTGGCCTTGAAAGCGCTGATTTGATGCCTGCTCGCAGGCGTTTTTTCAGCCCTTCAAAATCTATATTTTGAAATATGTAGGAGAGAAGATGTTAACTCCGAATTCCATTCCCTATCAGCAACAACCTGGCTTTCAGCACACCTACCGCCAAGGCCGCCTGAGCCTAGGTCTTTTCTTCCCCCTCGAAGCCTTTACCGGCGATACGCCGAGTATGCTCGACCAAGTGAACCTGGCCCAACGCGCCGAGAAGCTGGGTTTCTCTGCCCTCTGGTTTCGCGACGTGCCGTTACGCGACCCCAGCTTCGGTGATTCGGGCCAGGTCTTCGATCCCTGGGTCTACCTGGGTTTTATGGCGGCACACACTCGCTCGATTGCGCTGGGCACCGCGTCGGTCATCCTGCCAATCCGCAATCCCCTACACACCGCCAAGGCCGCAACTAGTGTCGATCAGCTCAGCGGTGGCCGCCTGTTACTCGGCGTGGCTTCCGGTGACCGTCCAGTAGAGTTTCCGGCATTCGGTGTCGACCCGGAGCAACGCGACAGCCTGTTCCGCGAATACCTCAAGGTATTTCGCGAGGTTCAGCGCAGCAGTTTCGTGCCTTTGACCTGGTCCGGCGGCACGCTTGAGGGGGCCGATCTGATTCCCAAGCCGACGACGGCGGAAATTCCTTTCTTCGTCACCGGCCATAGCCGCCAGACGCTGGAGTGGATCGCCCGCTGCAGTCATGGCTGGATCAGCTATCCGCGTGCACCGAAGACTCAGCAGCTGATTGTCGAGGACTGGCGCAAGGCGGTTCGTGCCGAATGTGGTGAACTGTTCAAACCCTTCACCCAGTCGCTATACATCGACCTGACAGATAACCCGCAGACACCACCTCGGCCGATCCACCTGGGCTATCAACTGGGGCGACATCACCTGATCCCGCTGCTGCACAGCTTGCAGGAGATCGGCGTTAACCATGTGATCATCAATTTGAAATACGGCCAACGCCCCGCAGGTGAGGTCATTGAGGAACTCGGTCAGTTCGTTCTACCTGACTTCGTCATGTCAGCATAAGCCGGCGTGGTGAGGCATCAAATCATTATCCGTGGGGATTGCTCATGAGTTTCAAGGCAGTATTGCTTAACAAGGACCAGCAGGGGTTCTCTGCTCGTGTGACTGAGCTTGGTTGATACCACGGCCGCTGGCGATTCGTTCAACGCGGGTTATCTCGCCAGCAGGCTGGACGGCGGCACTCCACAACATGCAGCTGCCGAAGGCCATAGGCTGGCCGGGCGGGTGATTCAGTATCCGGGGGCATTGATTGCAAGGGAGGTGATGCCGGATTGACAACATGTAGCCGTTTGACTCCGGCCGGAATGGCTCAGGTAACGTCGCGGTGAAGCTGGTAGGCGATGCTACGCAACGGCACTGATAATCAACCGGATCGGGCAACTGCCTGACCCATTCATCCCGAAAGAAGCACCCTCATACCGCGATTGCGAAGCAACCCGAACAATAGTAAACCGGTCGAACCGGCGTCGGCAAAACCCTCGAATGACCAGGTGCGTAAAGTACGTAATAGCAATTGGGAACCGACGCGCGAATAGCCCATCATGGCTCTGCTGGTGCAGATGTCACTCGTCTATCAGAGGTCGGTGACCAACCCTCCGCAGCCCACGTGACCTATCAAAGGGTCAGCGAAGTACCATCAAATAGACACCGCAGGCGAGTGCCATTAGCCCAGCCGGGATGGCCAGCAAGGAGATCCGGTCGATCAGCTTGGACTGATAAATGACATCGGCGAGGTCGTCTGTCTCTGCGGATGCACGTCGCTTCAGTACGGGCACAAGGCACAGTGCATTGCCGAGAACAGCGATGCCTCCTGCCACAACTTTTAGGGCATAAATGCCGTCGAAGCGCGCAGGCTCGATGAGCAGCAATCCGGTCACCAGCACCACGCTGAAGGCGGGCATCTCGAAGAACAGATCGATCTGGCTGTGCAGCCTGGCGACTGTGAAGCCCTGACTCCGACTCTGTGCTCGGGTGCGTTCAAGCAGGTACTCGACCGCTACGACGCCCAGCCAGAAGGCCACGGCGAAAAGATGTAGTTGAAGCAAAAGGTTAAATCGCATGGTGTTCTCCTCAGTCCCTGATCAAACCTGGCGTCTTAGTTGGTGCATCGGAGCGTCTGTCGGGATGATCGCGCTCAAGAAAGCGACGCAGCCCCTCGCGGGTCTCGGGTTGATGGATGGAACGGTTGAAGCACTCCGCCTCGATGCGCAAGCCCTCAGCCAGGGGTTGACCATAGCCGCGGATCGCGGCCTCCTTGTCCGCGCACATGGCGGGTTGAGGGAGGGCACAGAGGAATTTGGCCAGTTCCATCGCACGCTCCAGTGAGCGCCCTTTGGGGACCACTTCATTGGCCAAGCCGATGGTGAGGGCTTCAGAGGCCGAGATGACCTTGCCTGTCAGGATCAGCTCCATTGCCCTGCCCAACCCCACGATGCGCGGCAGGCGTTGGCTGCCGCCATCGGCCAGGCCAATGTTCCAGCGGCGACAGGTCACACCGAAGGAGGCGTGCTCCTCGGCGATGCGCATGTCTGCGAAGCAGGCCCATTCCAGGCCGCCGGCGTAGGCAGCGCCATTCACAGCAGCGATCACGGGCTTGTAGATGTCCGTCCAACGGCTGGGTCCGAGAATACCCGGGCGCTCGCCGCGGTCGTGCGCAGCAATCTCGTCCGCGGTGGAAGGCACCAGGTCAAATCCTGCCTCAAGGTCTCCACCGGTACAGAAAGCTTTGTCGCCGGCACCAGTGATGATCGCAACCAGAGCACTCTGGTCATCCCGGAAACGTGTCCAGGCCTCCACCAGCTCCAAGTGGGTGGTTGGCCCAATGCAGTTGCGCTTGTCTGGGCGATTGAAACGGATGACCCTGATAGGGCCGTGTGTCTCGTAGTCGATTTGGGTAAAAGCCATAGCAGCTAGCCCTCTTGTTATTGTTCTGTGCGGATGATCAATGCCACGCCACGCGCTGATTGAGCGGGAAGCGCAACCGTGGGTTGTAGACCGCGCGTTCTCCCGGCATCCCGACCGCCAGCAGCATGACTGGGATTGCGCCTTTCGGAACGGGCAGCACCTGCTTCAGACGCTTCTCATCGAAGCCCTCCATGGGGCAGGTGCTGTAGCCGTGGCTCTGGAACGCCAGCATCAGGTTCTGCGCCGCCAGCGCTGTCGACTTCACGGCCCAGAGTCGCATCTGTTCCAGGCTATTGGGCGTGCGCATGACGGGGCGCCTGAAGCCCATCAGCCTGACCATCTGTCGTTTGAGCAAACCGCGCCAACCCAACCAGCCCTGGTTGTACTGGAATGGGGCGCTGTTCTTGTAGAAATGCTCAATCGCCTTGGGCACAGCGGGTTCTGGCCAAAGCCTGAGTACATCGGCACATGCCTGTTCCCAGGTGTTCGAATGTGCGAACACGGCAATGATCAGCGGTGCTTTCGCAGCGCTCTGGCCCAAACACACAGGCTGCAGTTGTTGCAGGAGATCGGGATTGCGTACGACATGAAAAGACCAAGGCTGCAGATTGCATGAGCTAGGTGCCAGCATTGCCAGCTCCAGGCACTCCTGGATAACCGCCTTGGGCACCGCTTCGGCCGTGAAACGTCGCACTGCGCGCCGACTTTCGACCAGTGAGCGGAATACCTTGGCGGATGCAGAAAACTCTGTGCGTGGCGCGGTGGTGCTCATCAGCGGCATCCCGTGCCAGCGCGACTTTGCGTCGTTGTACTGTTGCTCTGCGCCGCAAACCAGTTGAGCACCTCGTCCCAGGCATCCGTAGCTGAAGCCCGGAAATACCCCATGTGACCGATGGGGTGCTTTTTCGTCTCGGGATGGAGATCACGCGTCAGCAACGGAGCATTGCGATAACCCTTGAGGAAGGCGTCTCGCGAGGCAGGAGGCGCCCATGGGTCATCCACCGCATTGGCGAAGACGCAGGGCATGCGGACTTCTGCATAAAGGCTGGCGACCGGAGCCATTGAGGGATCGTCGAAGAAGTAATGGGGGTGGGCACACCAGCGCCGCCAGTCTTTGTAGACACCCAGCGGCAGGTCATCGCCCATCCCCAGCATGCTCCAGGCCATGTAGCCCTTGTACGCGACGATCAGCGGCAGAACACAAGACCACAGCAGGCGAACCTTGAAGGCTTCAAGCCTGGGCATCCACCCGGCCCATCCGGCGCCAGTACCGAAGCAATAGGCAGAAGTGATCTTGTGATGATTGGGCAGCAAGCCCAGAGCATGCCCACCAAAGGAGTGGCCGACCCAGAACAGCGGAGTCCTGCCATCGTCCATGTGCTCAACGGCTGCTGCCAGATCGCGAAAGCCCCAGTCCAGGTAGGACATCTCGAAACCTTTCAGGGATGTGGGCCTGGACTCTCCGATACCTCGGTAATCGACAGTCAGGACGTTGAAGCCTTGTTTACTGGCATGCTCGGCGAAGCGGCGGTAGAAACGCTGTTGCACACCGGTCGCACCGGCCATGATCAGGTTGCCCTTCAGATTGCCCTGTGCTGAATAGCGGGTGGCGGCGAGGCGGTAGCCGTCGTCGGCCACTAGCGTCAGTTGATCAATCACCGAGAAGGTGGCGGCTGAATTAGGCAGAGTCATTCAGAGCACTCCTGCTGTTCTGCGCCAACCAGTTCTTTTCGGAGAATCTTGCCCACATTGCTCTTGGGCAAGTCGTCTCGGAAGATGATGCGGCGGGGACGCTTGTAGCTGACTAGATACTTTTCGCAGTGTGCGATCACGTGGGCCTCATCCAGATAGGGTTGGCGACGAACGACGTAGGCGATGGGTATTTCTCCGGCCTTCTCGTCAGGAGCCGGCACGACCGCCGACTCCATCACCCCGGGGTGAGCATTCAGAACTCGCTCGATCTCCGAAGGGAAGACTTTGAATCCCGAGGAAATGATCATTTCCTTTTTGCGGTCGACCAGGCGCAGATAGCCGTCCGGGTCGAAGAGACCGATGTCCCCCGTGCGGAAGAAGCCATCGCTGGTGAATGCAGACGCGTTTTCTTCGGGCCGTCGCCAGTAACCGGCCATGATGGCGGGGCTGCGCACACATATCTCGCCGGCACCGACGGTGACCTCGTCGTCATTCTCGCTTCGTAGGGAAATTTCAATTCCCGCTACTGGCAAACCTACCGAGCCGGGGCGGGAGCGTCCGGCCGGGTTGCAGGAAATCAGTCCGGTTTCAGTCATACCGTAGGCTTCGGTGATATGGCAGCCAGTGATCCGGTGCCAGAACTTGGCCGTGGACTCGCTGACCGGCATGCCCGCACCGAGGCAGAGAGCGAGGTCCGTGAAGTCCTGCGAGTGAAATTCTTCGTTCTCCAGGAGCGAGTTGTAGAGGGTGTTGACGCCGGGGAAACTGCTTATGCGGTGCCGGGACCACTCTTTGACAAACGCCGTGGTATCGCGTGGATTCATCACCAATACCGCTTTACCGCCTTTGGTCAGGGTGAAGAGCAGATTGCCCAGGCCGAGAATGTGGTAGAGCGGCACCGCGAGCAGCAACACGTAATCCGGCTCGGCCCTGCCTAAAAGATGCGGACGCAGAGCCGAATGCTGTTGGCCAACGTTGAACAGCAAAGCCCGATGACTGATGGGCACTCCTTTGGGCTGCCCTGTAGTGCCACCGCTATAGATTATGAAGGCCGTCTGCTCGGCTGTAATGGGCGCGCGTTGACTTAGTTTGGTCGCACGAGTCGCTACGACCTTGCGCCAGTCGACGGCTCCTTCTATGCGGGTGAACTTACTACCCAAGCGTCGATGAGCTACCCAATTAACCAATGTCCGTCGCCAGCCTAGTTGATCACCTGGGGCGACTTGCACAGCAATACTTACACCGGCCTTGAGCATGGCCTGCTGGACACCCTGGCCCATGGGTTCGAAGAGAAATACAGCTTTGACTTCACTGTCCTTGAAAACCTGCGCCAGCTCCTGCGGCGTATACAAAGGGTTCACACAGACGGCGATCAAACCCGCCCGGATTATTCCCAGGCACGCCACCGGATGGGCGAGCATGTTCGGCAAAGCGACTGCAACCCGAGCTCCCGGTTGCAGCCCCTGGTTGATCAACCAGGTCGCTACCGCAGCACTCAGATTCTGTAATCGCTCGTAGCTTATGTTGGCACCCATTGCCGACACGGCCGGGGCTTTAGGCGTTTTCATAGCGCTACGCTGCAGCAGCTCTTCTATGGTGCAAACCCCAAGGTCAGCAAGCTCGCTGCCACTCTGCCGGGTACTGACTAACTTCAGTTTCTCATTATCTTTTTTATTTGAACGATTCATCTGTGGTCCGCCCTAGCAGAGTTGGATCTGTTCGAGCAGCCCAAGACGCGATGCATTGCGCTTCAGCTTTTCGATAAGTGAAGGAACACGTACTTCGGCTTCGGAAAAATACAGACGGGCCAGGGCAGGTTTGCTTCTGAGGAATTTTTCATCAGAAGTTGACGGCGCGGCGGCATCCGCGATCCATGCCCACAAATAGCCAAAAACAACGGTACCCAGCAGTTCAAGGAAGTCCGGCGCAACCAAACCCACAACGTCCCGGTTGAAAACCGTATCGACCGATAGTTGCTGAACCAATGGTTCGAACTCGGCCCCCCATGACGCCAAGGTCGTGACGACCCCTTCCAGTCCTGGACGCTGGCGCAGACGCTCGGCTAGCGCGGGGATGTGGCTGAGGAAGATCCCCAAGCGCTGTCCCTGATCGCTCAGGGTCTTGCGCCCCAGCAAGTCCAGAGACTGGATGTAGTTTGTGCCTTCATAGATCGGACAGATGGCCGCATCGCGCAGCAGCTGCTCCATGCCGGTTTCGACGATGTAACCGTGCCCACCGAACAGCTGGAGAGCGGACGAGATATGTGTACCCGCGTGCTGAGACAGGTAGCCCTTGACGATGGGGGTCAACAACTCTGCCAGCTGTGAGGCCTGCTTACGTCGCGCGTCATCCGGGTGGCAACGCGCTTCATCAAGCAGGGTGCCGACCCAGGCGCAGAGCAAGCGTGCTGGCTCAATAAACAGCCGCTGCTGAACAAGGCTCGACTTGACGCCAATATGACTTAACAGAGGGTCAGCGGGTTGATCGGGGTGCGTGGCACCATTCAGCGCGCGGCCTTGCAAGCGCTCCTGGGTGTAGCGCAGCGCGTTCTGGTAAGCGACCTCGGTCAAACCTACGGTTTGGACACCGACGGCGAGCCGTGCGCTGTTCATCAGCAGGAACATGCAGGCAAGGCCACGGTTCAATTCGCCGACGCGGTAGCCCCTGGCATTCTCGAATGCCAGGGCGCATGTGGCGTTGGCACGAATGCCATGCTTGTGCTCAAGCGCGATGACCGACACCCCGTTGGCTGAGGCAGGAACCTCCAATTGGTATTTCGGCACGACGAATAGGCTGAGGCCGCCAGTACCTGCCGGGGCCCCTTCCGTTCTGGCGAGCACCAGGTGAACGATGTTCTCGGTCAGGTCGTGATCGCCGTTCGAGATGAATATCTTGGTTCCACTCAGGAGGTAGGAGCCGTCCGACTGTGTGACTGCAGTCGTGCGAATCAAACCAAGATCGCTGCCAGCCTGAGGCTCGGTAAGGCACATGGTGCCAAGCCATTCGCCACTGGCTAGCTTGTCGGAAAACAGGGATCGAACCCGCTCATCGCCGAATCGGTCGACACAACGGAGAACACCTTCGCGCACGTTGGCGAAAATGCTGAAAGACAGGTTGGTGGAGGCGAGCATCTCGTCAAAAAAGACACCTGCCGTTCCTGGGAAACCTTGCCCCCCAATGGACAGTGGGACCGTCAGAGCAGGCCAGCCGTTCTCCTGAAACAGGCGGTAAGCTGACTTGAAGCCCTGTGGGGTTTTGACCCCACCCTGTTCAAGCCTGCAACCCTCGGCATCGCCGCTGCCGTTCAAGGGCAGCAGTTGCTCTTGGGTGAGCTCGGCACCGACCTCCAGAGTGGCCCTGAACAGGTCGGCGTCGATATGGTGGTGCTCTGGCAGCAGAGGCAACAGCTCTGAAAGTCGAAGAACCTTGTGAGCGAGGAAGTTGAACTCCTCCAGTGGTGCTTGGTACTGCAGCATCTCTTGCCCCTGCCTTATTGGTTAACGACCTTTGAACACCGGTTCGCGCTTCTGCATCATCGCCATGACGCCTTCACGCACGTCTTCGCTCTTGATCAGCGTGAACAGCAGTTCGTTGAGCTTGGAGAGCGCAGCATCGTCACCCTCGTCGCGCGCCTGGAAGGCAGACTGCAGGGTGGCCTTGATGGCCAGCGGTGCGGCTTTGGCGATGCGCTCGGCGTACTCGATGGCGCGCACCAGCTCTTGGCCGGACTCAACGACCTCTGTCAGCAGACGCATACGCAGAGCATCGTCAGCACCGAACTCTTCACCGGTCAGCATGTAGCGCATGGCATCGGTCCAGCCGGCAGCTTGGGTAAAGCGCACGGTGGAACCGCCAGATGGCGGAATGCCGCGCAGTACTTCCAGGTGAGCGAAGCGGGTGTTGCTGGCGGCGATTGCGATGTCGGCGTTGAGCACCAGCTCGATGCCCGCGGTCCAGCAGGTGCCTTGCACGGCGAGGACCACTGGTTTGGTGCGGCGCGGCTTCGAGACACCCCACGGGTCGATACCCTCGTCCGGGTACTTGAAGCCGCCCGAAGCCAGCTTCGGCGTCAGCTCCATTAGATCAAGGCCTGCCGTGAAATGGTCGCCGTGGGCGAACACGACGGCGCAGCGCATTTCATCGTTGCGCTCGAATTCACCCATGGCCAGGGCCAAGTCATTGAGCATGGCGCTGTCGAAAGCATTGCGTTTGCCGGCCCGGTCGAGGCCGATAAGGAACAGATGACCACGCTGCTCTCGAGTGACGCGACCCGGACCGCTGTTTGCTTCGCTCATGAGAGCTTCTCCTGACTTTATGAGGGGCTGCCTGGTTTTTTCCAAGCTGAAGATACTTACCGAATGTTCGGTTAGCTGAAACTAAACAAACATTCGGTAACCGTCAAATTGTTGCAGCAAGGCTTATGACGTAGAATCAGCGAGGATTATCGAGAGCAGGTTTACCCCGTGCGCCCATTGAAAGTATCCCGCGATGAACTGCTGCAGCGCTGCGCCAACACTTTTAAGCGTCTCGGCTACCACGGCACCACCATGGATGCCTTGTCGGTTGCTTGCGGGCTGACCAAGGCGTCCTTCTACCATCACTATCCCAACAAGGAGTCGCTTCTGAGGGATGTGCTGGAGTGGACCCATGGGCGCTTGAAGCAATCGCTGTTCTCCATCGCTTTCGATGAAAGCCTGACTCCTCAGGAGCGACTCACAAGCATGGGGCGCAAGGCAAAGAAACTCTTCCAGGACGACTCGATTGGATGCTTGATGGGTGTTGTGGCAGTCGATGCCGCTTATGGGAAGGTCGATCTCATGAAGCCGATTCGGCACTTCATGGATGACTGGGCCGCCGCATTCTTCAAGCTCTACAGCGTCGGGCACAGCCAGGAGGACGCGCAGAATCTGGCGCGACAGCTGGTGGCTGATTTCGAAGGGGCTATTCTGCTGGCTCGTATCTATGGCGATCCGAGATACATAGATGCGGTCACTGAGCGTGGACTGCGGCAGCTGGAGCCCGCGGGTGCTGGTGGCTAGGCCAGTTCCCGTGCAAAACTCCGTTTCACTTCCTGCCAGATAAGGTCGAGCGGTGCCGCGCTGCGCGCGGCTCGGCACAGGGCAACAGAGCCCTCGATAGAGGCAATGGCCAGCAGCGCCAGGCTGCGTGAGCGAACGTCGGTCACTCCGGCCTCCTGCAGCGACCGGCCGACAATCTCCTGCCACTCACCAAAGATAGCGTTGGCTTGATCCAGTAACTGCAGCTGGATCTGAGCTTCGAGCTCCGGTTCAGGCTCGCCGCGCTGGTCGGAAGAGTACTGCTCAACCGCCACGGCCAGCACTGCACAGCCGGCTTGGAAGGCTGTCTCTTCAAGCGTTTTTCGCCACAAGGCAACGAAGAGCTCCATGCCTTTCACAGGGCCATGTTTGCTCAGCAGCTGTGCCAGCGGCTCGCTGACTTCCCGGCCGGCGTGCTCCACGGCTGCTTCGAGCAGTTGGCGCTTACCGCCAGGGAAGTGGTGGGTGATGGAGCCGCGTGGCGTGTTCGAGTGGCGCACGACCTCGCGCATGCTGGTTGCAGTCATCCCCTTGCGGCGCAGTAGATCCGCAGCGCCGACGATCATTCGGTCACGAGTGGAAGTAGTCATCTTAATAAATTATGCCATCTGTCATATTATGGTGTAGCCTCAGGCTCGACTATGCCACTTGTCATAGTCGTACATCCACCTATTCCGCTACGAGGCACCGAAAAGATGACTGCTCGTCCTAAGCTCCCCAATCCGATCGATTCTGTAGTTCTGGCATCGTTGGACACTCCCGATGGATGGCTTGAGTACCCGCTGGGCAATGATGTGATCGAGGGCAATCCGGACACTCGGATGAAGCTCTTGCGAACCGTTGGCGTGAAAACCCCGCACAAGTCCGTGGCGTTCTTCACCTCTCGTCCTGCGAAGTTTCATTGGCGCTTCGAAAACGATGAGGCTTTTGTGCTGATCGAAGGTCGTATCGCAATCACTATGGACACTGGTGAGAGGTTCGAAATGGTTGCGGGGGATGCCGTATCGATTCCGGCTGGGCACACGGGGGTCTGCGAGGTCTTCGAGTTCAGCCGGAAATTCACCGTGGTTACCAGTGGAATCGCTGATTAACGGTAGACCTATGAAGGTGACCATGTCTCTGTAGCCGCGTACGCTGGAAAAGACATCATCGACTCGGTCGGTGGGTGTTCGTAGGTTGAGGACAACACGGCACCGAGTCGATCACCCAACAGATTCCAGGCGCGTTTCTTCTCTTCGGCATAATCGTGATGCAGATAGTGTCGCCTCACCCGGGAGCCGGCAAGCACATGGTTCTGACATCGATCAATGACGTCCAGGCTGACCCCCAAGGCCTGCATCATGGTCGCGCCTGTGCGGCGTAGGTCATGCGGTGTCCAGTCGCCATTCTGGCCGTCGGCAAGCACCAGTGTATCGTCATGGCGACGTCTGGAGAGGGCTTTGCGGTTTTTGAATCGGGCCTGGCGGTCACCCACCTGCTTACTCACCACTTTCACGTCCACATGCCCATCATCCTGCTTGTTCGGAAAGCACCATTGAGTATCGCCCGTCATGGTCTTGAGTTCCTGAAAGAAGTGCAGGGCAAAGGGTGAGAGGAAAACATAATGGTCTTGTTTTTTGCGCCGGCTGCCTTTGACGTTCCCGCTCGGGATGAACCAGGTATGGTTCTCCAGATCGACATTCTTCCATTCGGCCTGAAGCAGTTCACCGATCCGGCATAACGTTCCCAAACAGATCCAAAGCGCAAGTTGGGACTCTGGTTTCAGGGGGCGAATTCCACCGTACTTCTCGCCGGCAGGTAGCGCTGCATAGTCGGTAGTCATTTTCTGAAAGCGTTGGTGTAATTCTTGAAGTTCGGTGGAGGAGAGGGTCCGAGTACGTTCCTCTTGGTAGTCACTGGGTACAAGCTTATCGATTTCGACCAAGTCTGCTGGATTTCCGTCGATCAGCAGTGTTCGCCATGGCTGTCGTTTCTGGGCCCATCCAAACATCTGAACGATATCCGAAAAAAGACTAATGGCTTGGCGAGTAGCGCCGCGAGCCATGACGGAACGCACCAGACCCCGCAGGTCATGCTCACTGACTGTACTGATGACTTTTGAGCCAACGGCGGGGTAAAGATCTTTCGCGAATTTTCTCCGTAGCTCGGCATTACCATCCTTTCGTGCCACACCATCGCGAAGCCATTCTTCCGCTAGGTCTAGCAGCGTTAGCTCCATAGATTTTTGCTGATCGGCTTCTGCGAGTTGTGCAGCCAGCTCCGCTTTCAGTCTGACCTTCCCTGCGCGCTTGTTCTCATTAGGATTGATCCCTTTTGCTAAAAGGTCTCGTGCTTCGTTGCGCTCCTTGCGGATTTCGGTCAACGACTTGTTTGGCCAGGTACCACACGAGAAGCGGGTGTAAATCCTTTCCCAGCGAAACTGGAAGTAAAAGGGGATGGCGATACCTTTTTTGCGGAGTGAAACCCTGCCCGCGAGGCTGCCTTCGTCGCGTATGATGATGCCGACATCCTGCTCGGTCAGTGCTTCCAATTCCTTGGCAGTGAGCTTGGCCATAATCAACCTCCTGATAAGTTTACTCCCACATTTACTCCCACTAATTCGTCAGCTAAGGGTAGATCAGGATAGAGGTCGTTGGAAGAGTGAAGCGCTCAAAGGCCTTGTTTTACTGGGTTTGAGGATTCTATAGGGGCGCAGCGCGAACCAGGGATGCATAATGCATAACTGAATGGGGTGCTAGGGGTCGAGTGTTCGAATCACTCCGTCCCGACCATATAATTCAAGGGGTTGCGAGATTTTATCTCGCGACCCTTTTTTATTTTTGTTCTTTTTACCCCCACAAAATTACTTGCAGTTGTTCCTCTGAAGTGGGCATGGACCACTGCATATTAAGTATTCACATCCGGTCCTAACCTTACTGCCTCGCTCATCTCGGTTTCTGACCTTCGACTTCGATCCTTCGATGTTGGCTCACCTGTTGAGCACAGTACCTCGGCCGCGCCATTCAAAAACTTGTCTGCAATTGGGGACACCAGTCAGCGTCGATTTTTTCGTTACGTGAAGGGTGCGGGTTCCTCCCTGCTTGCCCGGTGACTCCGCATTTAACGGAATTCACGGCCTTCATTGAAAAACTTCCCCTCGCCTGAATAGGTAAGTACTTGCTGAAAGCCTCACATGGACGTTCGCTTACGGCTGAGCAGGTCGCCGCGGGCTCGATGAGGCCGCAGGGCTGCGGCATTCATCGGTACTGGCGGCGGAATTAATCAAGGCGCTGGCGATTCTGTGGGGGGCGGTATCGAACCTGACCTTGGTCTTTGCAATGCCGCTGCTTACCTGGGCTGTTCGTTCCAGTGCTGGTTGGCTGGCTTTGGTTACGCCAGGCGTTAGTTGCAGGGCGGAGGCAAGGCGCTATGGCGGGACATCAAACCTTCAATATCGTTCTGATAATAGAATTAAATACTGTATAAAGAATAATGCAGGATAAACTGCCTGCCTAGTCATGCTCTATAAAAACAAAAACGGTAACCAACATGCCATTTCTGAAAGGCTTCTCAATCGGCGCCAAGCTCCTCGTGCTGCCCGGGTTATTTGTGCTCGCTCTTCTGGTTGTCTCGGGTCTGGCCTATCGCGGGCTGGCCAAGCAACAAGCGGTAATCGAGGAAATCGACCAGTTGCGTTTCCAGCAGTATCGGCAAGTGTTAGAAACCTCGGCCGCCTCGCAGGCGGCGATGGTCGGCGCCTATGCCACAGGCGCGCGCATCCTTGAATCCAGTGGTCAAGCTTCTGCGGAGGACCTTGAGTCATATCTTGAGGATATGCAGGCCAGTGTCGACGACATGCGTGCCGGGCTGGACAAAGTGGCCCGTGAAACTCGCTTGGGCAAAGAGGAGAGAGCGCTCTATCAAGCGGTGCAGGAGCAGGCCGCAGTGGTCGGCGAGGGGCTTGCCGAATTCAAGCGCACTGCTTTGAGCGACCAGATACAGGCTGCCTCGCTGCTGGGTCGGGTGCGTGCCGACAACAATGGCTTGCAAGGTCAATTCAACCGGCTGTTGGGTCTACAAGCCGAGCTGACCTCTGGCGCCTTCGCTGAGGCGGGCGCAACACAACAGCAGGTCTCACGGATGCTCGTGGCGGTGCTGCTGGGTGGCAGCTTAATGGCTGTGTTAGTCAGTCTTTTGTTGCGTGCGCAAATCATCCGGCCCATCCGGGAAATCGAGAGGGCGTCGATCGAGTTGCGCGATGGCGACCTGACCCGACGCGTGCGGGTCATGGGTCGAGACGAGATTGCCCATACGGCTCAAGCATTCAACGAACTCATCGATAGCTTCCAGCAGGCCATGCGCCAGGTTGCCGGAGTCGCGGCATCGGTCGGCGCCTCGGCAGAGGAGCTGGTGGGCGCTTCGGCGCGGGTGGCGCAAAGCTCTACGGCGCAGGCCGGTGCGGTGGGCGCGGTGTCGATGACCATCGAGCAGATGAGCGACGGTATTGCGGCAATCTCCAGTCATGCTGAAAGCCTGCGCAGCTGCGCCGAAGCCAGTTTGCGCGGTGCGCAGGATGGACACTTGGCCTTATCGCGACTGCTTGAGAAAATCGACAGCGTGCGCCATGCCTTCTCCGCGATCCGCGGCTCGGTGGGCGATTTTGTCGAAAGTACGACAGCGATTACCGCCAGCATCGGTCAGGTCAAGGACCTCTCCGCGCAGACGGGCATGCTGGCGCTCAATGCGGCCATCGAAGCGGCGCGTGCCGGAGAGAGGGGGCGCGGCTTCAGCGTGGTGGCCGACGAAGTGCGTAACCTGGCACAACGCTCTGCGCTGGCGGCCAACTCGATCAACCAGCTGACGTTGAAGCTGGAGAGCCAGTCCGGGATCGTCGACCAGGCATTGAGCGCGGGCACTGTGGCATTGGAAGAAAGCGGCCGGCTGCTGAGTGAGTTGGAAAGCACCCTGCAGCAGGCAACGGAACTGGTGGGTGACTCTACGCGCGGGGTTGACCGGATCGCCGATGCGGTAAGCGTGCAGAGCGAGGGTGGGCGAGGCATCGTGGCCAACGTCGAGCACATCGCACGCATGGCCGGCGAGGGTGATGCGATCACCCATCAGGTATCCGGAGCCGTGGTGTCTTTGCGCGAGCTGTCCGATGAGCTGAATGTGGCGGTGGGACGTTTTCGCTACGAGGCCTGATTCGCTTGAGACTTCGCCGTCCTGAATATCAGCAGCAGCGGTATGACGCCGATGGATAACCACATCAGCAGCTTGAAGTCATCCAGGTAAGCCACCCAGCTGGCCTGCACAGTGATCAAGCCATCCAGTGCTGCACGCCCGCTGGCGGTCAATGGATTGAGCTGATGGTTGACAGGCCAGGCATCGAACAGGCGGTTGAACGGCGTCACGTATGCACCGATTTCGGCATGGTTTATCTGGGTGTTTTGCGCCAGCAGCACCGTAACGATCGAGATGCCAACGCTCGAACCGACGTTGCGTGACAGGTTGTACAGGCCCGTGGTTTCGCCTCGCAAATGCGGGGGCAGGGTGGTAAAGGCGATGGTGGTCAGCGGGACGAACAACAGACCCAGGCTCGCGCCCTGAATAAAGCCGACGTAGATGATGGTGTCGATGGACACGGCCGGCGTCCAGCCGGTCATCATGTACATCGACCAGGCGGACAGCAACAAACCGCAAAACAGTATCCAGCGAATATCCACTTTGCCGATGATCTTCCCGGCAAGGAACATGCTGAGCATCGTCCCCAGTCCGCGTGGCCCCATGACCATGCCGGCGGTGAGCACCGGGTACCCCATCAGGGTTTGCAGGTAGGGTGTCATCAGTGCCAGCGAGGCCAGGTAGGTGATGCCAATGATAAAGATAAACACCACCGCCACCGAGTAATTGCGATCTTTGAACAGCTTCAGGCTGATAAAGGGCTTGTCATGAGTGAAGGTGTGGACAATGAAGATGTACGAAGCGACGGCGGCCACCAGCGCTTCCAGGATGATTTCCCCGGAGTCGAACCAGCCCAGTTGTTCGCCGCGGTCGAGGAACAATTGAATCGACATGATCGCCACGCTGAGCGAGCCAAAGCCCAGCCAGTCCAGGCGTGCAGTCTTGTCGGCCGGGGTTTCCCGTATGAAGCGGGTCATGCCGATAAAGGCCAGCAACCCGATAGGCAGGTTGATGAAGAACACCCAGCGCCAGCTGAGGTGTTCTGTCAGCCAGCCGCCGAGCATCGGACCTAATACCGGGCCGACCATGACCGATACCCCGAACAGGGCCACTGCCGACCCTCGGTCTTTCTGCGGGTAAATATCCAGCAGAATGCCTTGCGATAAGGGCACCAATGCCGCCCCGGCCACCCCTTGCAGCAGGCGGAACAGGATGATTTCTTCCAGGGAGCGGGCGATGCCACAGAGCACCGAGGCCAATACAAAACCGAAGATCGACCACAGCAATACGCGCTTGCGACCGAAGCGTCGGGCAAGGAATGCCGAGGGCGGCGTCATGATGGCTGTGGCGACGATGTAGGAAGTCAGCACCCAGTTAATCTGATCGGCGCTGGCCGATACGCTGCCCTGCATAAAGGGCAGTGCGACGTTGGCGATGGTGGTGTCCAGCGCCTGCATGACCACCGCCAGCACCACGCACAGTGTGATCAGTACCCGCAGCGGCGAGGGCGGCAGCGGTCCGGACACGTCATTCATGATGGCGTGCGAGCAGGTTTGCCAGTGGCTTGGGCAGGCCTCGTGCGGTGCCGGTGTCGATATCTACCACGGCGCTCATGCCATGGCGCAGCGCCGGTTTGCCGACAGCATCGTCGATATGGATGCGTACCGGAATGCGCTGCACGACTTTCACCCAGTTGCCCGTGGTGTTCTGGGCCGGCAGCAGGGAGAAGCTCGAACTGGAGGCCGGGCTGATGCTTTCCACGGTGCCATGCCAGGTGATACCCGGATAAGTGTCTACCTCGATGGTGACGCCCTGGCCAATCCGGGCGTTGGTCAGCTCGGTTTCTTTCGGGGACGCCGCGACCCACAGTCGCTCGCTGGAGACCAGGCTGAAGCCCGATTGGGGTGGTTGCAGATACGCGCCCACTTGCAGCGAGTCAACGTTGGTGACGACGCCGTCGAACGGGGCGATGACCACGGAGTTTCGCAGGTTGCGTTCGGCTTCATTCAGGGCCGCCAGCGCCTGCAAGTAGGAAGGATGCTGCTCAAGTGGTCTGTCCAGGCGCCCACCCAGTTGGGCCAACGCCGCGGCAGCCTGGGCCTTGGCGACCGATACTTGCTGACGGGTATTGTCGAGGTCCTGGTGGGCGTCGTCGTAGATAGTCCTTGAGACGGCGGCAACGCTGACCAGCTTTTCCAGCCGTTGCAGATTGGTCTGGTAAAATGGCAATTTGGCTTCAGCCTGGGCGATTTCGGCCAGAGATTGGTTGTAGCTCGCCTTGAGGTAGAGGATCTGGTTGCGCGCGTTCTCCAGCTGCGCCCTGGCGCTGGCCACGGCGATTTCAAACGGCTCGGGCTTGAGGCGGAACAAGACCTGGCCTTTGCTCACGGTCTGGTTGTCACTGACTTCAATGGCCGCGACGATCCCGGCGACATCGGTTGAAACTCCCACCCGCTCGGCCTGGATATAAGCGTTGTCGGTACTCACGACCTGGCCACCCAACACATACCAGGCGGCGCAGGCCACGACACTGATCGGTGCCAGCAAAAACAGACCGATGCGCCAGCGTTGGCGCGCCGTGTCATTCGGTTCTTGAGCATCGCCATCAAGGGCGGAAGCCTCGGGCGCCTGCATCCGGGGTTTTTCCACGGGCTCGAGCGGTCGGGCTTCGGCGTGCACGGCAGGGCGCTGCAATGTCGGCTCAGCCATGTTTCACCTCGCGCGCAACGTCATGGAGGACAAAGCCGAGGGTGGATTGGGTCATCGTCAGCGCACCTTGGAGTTAATGAGCAAGCTAATGGTAATCAGGCTTATGGATTGCTCGCTAGCTATTTTCCATTAGAACATGATCACTAATAGAAGAAATGTCCATTTGTAGGTGGCCTAAAGAGCGGCAATGTGTCTATTGAACCAAGGTTCGTAGAGGGTTGTGGCCACATCTTGCGGTTTTCGTTGGCTGTAAATAATTTCAACAGAAAACAAAATACTGTTTATTTGTGTTTGCTCTCTCTGCCGCGAAGCACTACCGTTAGCGCTGACTGCGTTCAACGCATTTGCCCAAGACCAATAACAAAGAGGCAGCCCGATGATGACCCCTGGCTGGTGGGCCATGGCGCTTTGCGAGGCCGTGAAAGATCAAGTGCCATTGGCCGTGGCCTTTGCCGGCGAGGAACTGGTCCTGTTCCGAAACGCAGCCGGCCAGGCCTTTGCCCTGGAAGACCGTTGCCCACATCGGCGGGTGCCGCTGGCTTTGGGGCGAGTCGTCGAGTCCGGTCTGCAGTGCGGTTATCACGGCTGGACCTTTGATGGCGCCAGTGGTGGCTGTACGCAGATCCCCAACCTGCATACCGATGAGCGTGTGCCTGCACGTTATGCCGCGCGTGCCTTTGCGGTCAGCGAGGCGAATGGTTTTGTCCATGTGTGGTTGGGTGAAGGGGCACCGCAAGGGCAATTGCCCAGCAGCGACTACCAACCGGGCGGACGCGAATTTACCGGTTCCACCATCGTCAACATGAGTCACGACCAGTACCTGGACGCGATGCTCGACGGCCCGGAATGCTTGCTCGGGTTTGCCCATGTGCGCCTCACCGATTTTTTCCTTGGCGATCTGCGCAGCGAGCAGGGGCGGGTGGTTCTGGAGCGAGGTGCGGTATGGACCACACAGATCCTGCCTTCGCAGTTTGTGGTGGATTACCCCTTGATCGTGCGCACCGCGGTCCCCTTTAACGGCGGTACTGTTCGAGTGGATTTGCTGAGCGAAGATGAATTGCCGCTGGTGACGCTGATGATCGCCACCGGTGCCAACCGTCGTGGCACAACCAGTTTGTGCTGGCGTGGTTTTGTGCATGAGCACGTACACCTCAGGGCACCCCTGCGTTGGCGTCTGGCCCGCCTGCGCAAACAGGCGCCGTTCCAGGTGAACAGCCGGATCGACGGCACAGCCGTCGCGGCCTTGTTGCAAACCTCATCCCGCGAACTGCGTGAGTTGCGCCAACCGACCCTGATTCCCGTCAGCGCAGTCGTCTGAGCACAGGAGCTCCCACCATGCATGCCGTGCCTTCCTCCACCGATACGATCCCTGGCAAAGTTCGGGGTGACTGGACGCCAATCAACTACGACCTGCGTGACACCTGGTTCCCGGTGTCCCATAGCCGCGACCTGGGTAACCGGCCCATTCGCCGGATCATTCATGCTCAGCCCTATTACCTGTGGCGCGACAACGGGCGTGCGGTGGCGGCCGAGTTTCACCCGCATTTCCCCCATAAAGAGCTGACACTCACAGCGTTTACCGGGGGACGGGGCTTTTATCCGCTGGTTGAGCGCTACGGGTACATCTGGGTCTGGTACGGTAATCCGGACGCTGCCGACATGCAGTTGCTCCCGCATATTCCGTTTCTTCCCCAGGATGGCAGTCTTCCCGGTTACACCCAGCGAACCGTGCGGTTTGATGCGACCTCGGCGCTGTCGGTGGAAAACCTGATTGATCTGACCCATGCCGATTTCCTGCATGCCAATACCATTGGCGACGGTGTAAGCGAGTCGGACGTGGTGGAAGTGCAATGGACCTCCGAGACCGTGACTCGCACCCGTACCGTGGCGCAAAAGTCAGTGGCGCCGATCATGCGCTGGGTCGGCGGCGTGCGCGCCAGGTATCAGGATTTTCGCGCCGTGCTGCACATTCATCTACGCAGCAACGTATGCATCTCCTATCCGCGCTTTCGCCCCGGTTACGACGTGCCCAACCTGCAACCCTTCCTGCCGGTGGGCAAGCATCGCTCGCGGTGTGACGTCACCTTCAACACCACCGCTGCACCCGCACCTTTTCGTTATGTGATGCCGCGCATCAACTACATCATCCAGCCCCAGGACAACTCGGTGGTGCGCCCGCAGAACCAACGTTATTTCGAGGTCGACCCACGTCGCGACCTGCACTCGCGCTTCGATACGCCGGGTACCCGTTATCGCTACCAGATGGAGCAGTTGGCCGAACGCCAGCGCGCTGGCCAATTCACCTACGGCGGCGATGCTGAACCCGGGCGCGACATCACGGCCTTGCTCGGCATGAACGACTGACACCAATGTACGAGGAGTGCTGCAATGGATCTGGGTATTGGCGGACGTATTGCTCTGGTGTGCGCATCCTCTCGGGGACTTGGCAAAGCCTGTGCGCTGGCATTGGCGCAGGAGGGCTGTGAGGTGCTGATCAACGGCCGCGATGCCGAGAGCCTGGAACACACTGCGCAGGACATCTTGCGCAGCACCGGCCGGCTGCCGCGCACCGTGGTGGCCGACCTGTCCACCGCCGCCGGGCGACAGGCGCTGCTGGCTGCCTGTCCGGTGATGGATATTCTGGTGACCAACAACGGCGGGCCAGAGCCGGGTCGTCCGGAGGATTGGGATCATGCTGCCTGGCTGGCGGCCATTGAGGCCAACATGCTCTCGGGTATCCTGCTGATTCAGGCGGTGGTCGTTGGTATGCGTGCGCGAGGTTTCGGCCGTATCGTCAATATCACCTCGGCGATGGTTAAGTCGCCCCGGTTGCCATTGGGTTTGTCCACGGCGGCGCGTGCGGGGCTGACCGCTTTTTGCAAAGCTCTGTCGGTCGAGGTGGTGCGGGACAATGTGACGATCAACAATCTGCTGCCGGAGCGCATTGAGACGGACCGTCTGCGCTTTATGACCGAGCAACTGGCGGAACTTCGCCAGCTCAGTTTTGAGCAAGCACGGGTGGAAATGCTCAAGCCGATAGCCGCACGACGATTTGGCCAGCCGAGCGAACTGGCAGCGGCCTGCGCATTTCTCTGTTCGGCGCAAGCCGGCTATATCACCGGGCAAAATTTGCAGATCGACGGCGGCAGCTATGCCGGATTGATTTAGCCACCCCGGCGTTCTTTCCAGTCGGCGGGCGGCACTTCGCTGGCGTCGAAATCCAACTCCACTTCAACCCCATTGGGGTCCTGGATGAACAGCTGCCACGTGCGCTCGGCGCCGGGCGCACGGATCACTTTGAATCGCACGCCGTGCTCACTCAGGTGTTTCCACATCCTCTGCAAGCCCTGGGCATGAAACGCCATATGGTCAAGCACGCCACGTCGCGGCTCCGGCATTTGTGATACGCCCACCACATGCAGAACTGGTTGTTCCTGGGTGTACAGCCAGAATCCGGGAACCGGGAAGGGCGGGCGTGGCCCCTCCACCAACCCGAGTACTCCAACATAGAAATTTCGTGTCGCCTCCAGTTGGTCGGAGACGATGGTGAAGTGGTCCATGCGCAGGATCATCGCAACGCCCTTAATCGGCTTTTAGTGATATTTAGACGAATTGTTATTTATTGTTCATATTCATGCTTATGATTCTATATTCGGAATACTAATCTATCTATGGAATTTATCGCCGATCGCTTAGGGTAACGCCATGGATTCGTTCTGCAGCTCTGCTGCAAAACGCTAAGCGCAGAAGAAGACAGGTGCTGAATGAGCCAGGCAATCCTCGAAGGAATTCGCGTCATCAGTCTGTGTTCCGGCATTGCCGGATCTGCCGCTGGCATGCATCTTTGCGAAGCGGGTGCCGAAGTGGTGATGATCGAGCCACCCGCCAACCGTGCCAGAGAGAAACAGGCGCTGTTTGCTGTGCTTAACCGTGGCAAACGAAGTGTCATCCTCTGCCTGGAAAATGCCGCAGATCGCCAGCAACTGAACTCGTTGCTAGCCAGCGCCGATGTGCTGCTGCATGACTTCACCCCCGCGGTAGCGCAGGCCCATGGTCTGGCAGACGCGCAGCTCACTGCAGACTTCCCTCGATTGGTTATCTCAGCGATCAGCGGCTGGCCCCATCGGCATGCACTGGCGAATTCCATTCCCCGGGAAACGCTTATCCTGGCGCGCCTGGGCCTGTTGGACGAACAGCCGGCGCATCGCCCCGGCCCGGTGTTCGTACGCATGCCATTTGCCAATTGGCTGGCCAGCTGGCTGTGTGTGGTCGGGGTGATGGCGCGGTTACTGGCGCGCGACCGTGACGGCTGCGGCGGCATCGCTCATACGAGTTTGGCTCAGGCAGCCTTGGTGCCAATGACCATGCATTGGAACCGCGCACAAACACCGACCCCGGCCTTTGCCAAAGGTCTGGATAAACACATTCCAATTCCATTGCACCAGTGCGCTGATGGCCGCTGGTTGCATGTGCATTATTCGCCGGACAAATCCCCTTGGATGGCCGCGGCACTCAGTGAGTTCGGCGAAACCGAAGTGGCTCGCTTGAACGCGCTGTGGCCATCGAGCCATGTGGCGCCAAACTTCGGCGCCAACAAGGCGATCATTGCCACACGGTCGGCACAGGAATGGGTCGAGCATTTCTGGCAGCACGACGTTGCTGCGCAAATTGCCGCTCCATTTGGCGATATCTACTTCGACGAACAAGCACGCCTGAATGGCTATGTGGTTGAAGTCGACGATGTGCAGTTGGGCAAAACACTGCAACCAGGCCCTGCCTGGCAGGTGCAGCCACCCGCACGAGTTGGCGGTAGCGCACCTCTGGCAGGTGAGGGGAACGCCGGACTGTCTGGCGCCGATGCTGTGATCCCTTCGCAACTGCCCAGGTCGAGTCCGGCGCCCTTGCCTCCGCTGCACGGTCTGAAAGTACTGGATCTGGGCGCCTATCTGGCCGGGCCGTTTGCCTGCATGTTGCTGGCGGACCTGGGGGCAGAAGTCATTAAAATCGAGGCGCCCAAGGGCGATGCCATGCGCCGCCTGGAGCGGATTTTCAGCGGTACCCAGCGTGGCAAATTGGGCGTCGCGTTGCAGTTGGGCGATCGGCAGACCGAGCCCGCCGTAGAGGCGTTGGCACGTTGGGCCGATGTGGTACACCACAACATGCGGCTTCCCGCCGCACGCAAGCTCAAGGTCGACTACGAGAGCCTCAAAGCGCTCAACCCGCAGCTGGTGTATTGCCATGTCAGTGCCTACGGACCGACCGGACCGCGCACGGATTGGCCGGGCTTTGACCAACTGATGCAGGCCTCTTGCGGCTGGGAAGTCGAGCAGGGCGGTGAGGGCCAGGCGCCCATGTGGCTGCGCTTCGGCGTGGGTGATTTTTTTGCCGGTCTGTCCTCGCTCTACGCCTTGCTCCTGGGGTTGTATGAGCGCAACCGCAGTGGCGTCGGACAAATGGTCAGCTCGTCATTGCTGGGCGCCACGATGCTGTCGATGAGCGAAGCGGTGGTGCTGGAAGACGGCAGCCTCACACCAATCGATCATTTGGACGCGCAACAGACCGGTCTGAGTGATGCCCATCGTTTGTATCGGTGTAGCGATTCCTGGCTGGTGGTGGCAGCGCTGCAACCGGATGAGGTGCAACGTTTCGAGAGGCTGGTGGATGATCAGCCCGAAACCTGGTTTGCCGATCAGACCCGGCAAGCGGCGCTCGCCTCATTGGTCGCAGCGCAGGTTCCTGCACAGGCAGTGCTGGAAGCGCAGATGGATGCCTTTCTCGACAGCCCCGAACACGCCGAAGCGGGTCTGCACGCTCATTACTCACATGCTGTTTACGGTGACCTGCAACAGATCGGCGCGTTCTGGGACTTCGGCAACTTGCCGTTATCGCTGCAGCGTCCGCCACCCGCCGTCGGCCAACATACCCGGCAAGTTCTGGAAGGCCTCGGCTTTACCGGCAGCGAGCTCGAACGATTGGCCTCGGTTGGCCTGGTGGCGCTGTAACGGTGGGCCTATTGCCCGACAGGATTTTTCGACAAGCACAAGGAATACCCATGTACGAGTTGGATTTCAGCGGTAAAACCGTGCTGGTAGTTGGCGGGTCCAGTGGCATCGGCAATGGCATTGCGCAGAACTTTCGCCAGCGCGGTGCCGAGGTGCATGTCTGGGGTACGCGTGCCTCGGCGGCGGCCTATAACGACTCACCTGACTCTAATCTTGAAGGCCTGCATTACGCCCAGGTAGACGTCGCGGATGCGGCATTGATCGAAGGGGTCTGTGTGCCATTCACCCGCCTGGATGTGTTGGTGCAGGCACAAGGCACGGTGCTCTACGACCGTCAGGAATTTCTCACCGAGGGTTTCAAGCGAGTACTCGACGTCAACCTCACCAGCCTGATGGTGTGCGCGCAGAAATTTCACCCACTGCTGATGCAGGCCAAGGGTTCGATGATCACTGTCAGCTCCGCTGCCGCCTTCCACTCCACGCGTGGCAACCCGGCCTACAACGCCTCGAAAACCGGTGCTTTCGGACTGACTCGCACCCTGGCCGAAGCCTGGGCACGTGACGGCATCCGGGTGAATGGCATTGCCCCCGGTTTGGTGGAAACCAAGCTGACGCGGGTGACCACCAGCAACCCCAAGCGCCTCGAAGGCGCATTGCGCGCCATTCCTCAAGGGCGCTTGGGCACGCCCCAGGACATGGCCAACGTGGCCCTGTTCCTTGCCTCGCCGCTGGCCAGCTATGTGCTCGGCCAAACCCTGTTGGTCGACGGCGGCATGCTGCTGGCCTGATCGCTATTTGCTAGGAGACACACCATGGCCTGGGACTTTCAGACCGACCCCGAGATACAGGCGGAACTGGATTGGATCGAGCAGTTTGTACGGGAGGAAGTCGAGCCCCTCGATCATGTGCTGGGCAGCCCGTGGAATATCCACGATCCGTTGTTCAAGCAACTGGTCAAACCGCTGCAAGCGCAGGTGAAGGCTCGCAAGTTGTGGGCGTGTCACCTGGGCCCGGAACTGGGCGGGGCAGGGTATGGCCAGGTGCGCCTGGCATTGATCAATGAAATTCTCGGCCGCTCGCTGTTCGGCCCGATTGTGTTTGGCTGCCAGGCCCCCGATTCAGGCAACGGGGAAATCCTCGCCCATTACGGCACCCCGGCGCAGAAGCAGCGCTACCTGCAACCGTTGCTCGATGGCGATATCGTGTCCTGCTTCGCCATGACCGAGCCGCAAGGTGGCGCGGATCCTGCCGTGTTCACCACCGAAGCGGTGCGCGATGGCGATGACTGGCTGCTGAACGGCGAAAAATGGTTCGCCTCCAATGCCCGCTACGCAGCGTTCTATATCGTGATGGCGGTCACTGATAAAAGCGTATCGGTGTATGAAGGCATGTCGATGTTCATCGTCGCCGCTGACGCGCCCGGGGTGAGCATTATCCGTAACGTCGGTATCGCCGATGACCCCGCCGCCACCCATGCTTACCTGTCATTCGACAAGGTGCGAGTGCCTGCGGGCGACATGCTCGGTGCGCCCGGCCAGGCATTTGTCGTGGCTCAGGTGCGGCTCGGTGGTGGCCGCGTGCACCATGCCATGCGGGTGATCGGCCAGGCGCAAAAAGCCCTTGATGCACTCTGTGAACGATCCCTGTCGCGTAGTACCCAGGGCAGCCGCCTGGCGGACAAGCAGATGGTCCAGGAAAAAATTGCCGATTCGTGGATCGAACTGGAGCAGTTTCGCTTGCTGGTGATGCGTACGGCGTGGCGCATCGATCAGTATCAGGACTACAAGCGGGTGCGCAAGGACATCGCTGCGGTGAAAGCCGCCATGCCCAAGGTGTTGCATGACATCGCCGCGCGCGCCCTGCATGTACATGGCTCGTTAGGGGTATGCGAAGAAATGCCGTTTACCGGGTACATCGTCCGCTCCTTCCAGATGGGGCTGGCCGACGGGCCCACCGAAGTGCACAAAGTCACGGTGGCCAAACAGCTGCTGCGCGACTATCAGCCCTGCGACGAGTTGTTCCCCGATTACCATCGGCCCACCGCCGCGGCCCGCGCCCGGGAAAAATACGCCGGCGTGCTGGCCAGTCTCGGCGAGCGCGACGTATGAACGATTGGCAGGATCTGGTCGACCTCGAGCGCCTGGCCGACTGGATGGACACCCAAGACCTGGAAAGTGGCCCGATCAAGGCTGCGGTACGTTTAGCCGGCGGCACGCAGAATCTGCTGCTGCGCTTTCGGCGAGGCGTGCGTGAATTCGTGTTGCGCCGGCCTTCCCTGGAACTGCGCGAAGTCGGCGGTAAAACCATCGTCCGTGAAGCGCGCCTGCTCAAGGTATTGGCCGGATCGCAAGTGCCCCATGCCGGTTTGATCGCCGACTGTACTGACCAGGCCGTTCTGGGCTCCAGTTTTTATTTAATGGAACCAGTGCAGGGCTTCAACCCCAATAGCGCCGCAGGATTGCCAGCACCCCATGCTGAACGGCCGGCGCTGCGCAGGCGCATGGGCTTTGCCATGGTGGATGCGCTATTGCGTCTGGGCGACATTGACTACCAGGCGGTGGGGCTGGCGGACTTTGGCCGCCCGGACGGTTTTCATCAGCGTCAGGTCTCACGCTGGCTGGCACACTTGGACAGCGTCAAAGACTACCCCGGTTGGCCGGGGGCGAGCAGCCTGCCGGGACTTGCACGTTTGGCCAATTGGCTGAGCGATCATTGCCCGCAGCAGTTTGAGGCCGGTATTCAACATGGCGACTTTCACCTGTCCAACGTCATGTTCCGGCATGACTGCGGGGAGTTGGCCGCGGTCGTCGATTGGGAGCTGGCGACCATCGGTGATCCGTTGCTCGACCTTGCCTGGCTGGTGGTCACCTGGCCCTGTGCCGACGGTCGTGGTGCCGGCACCATCGAAGTGCATCCCTGGGACGGCTTTTGCAGCAGCGACGAACTGGTCGCCCATTACCACGCCGGCAGCTCGCGCTCGTTGGCGGACTTCACCTGGTACCTGGTGTTGGCGGGTTTCAAACTCGGCATCTTTCTCGAAGTCAGTTACGCCCGTGCGTGTGCGGGTAAAGCCTCGATGGTCACGGGTGAAAAACACCACGCCTCAGCGTTGCATCTATTCGCTACGGCGTTGCAGCGCATCGATCAAACCGCCTGATAACCAGAGGGAAAGCCCATGCAACTGGCCGGTAAACGAATCATCGTCACGGGAGGCGCCAGGGGTATCGGCGCGGCAGTGGTCAAAGCATTTGTGGAGGAGGGAGCCTATGTCGTCAGCCTCGACCTGGGCGAAGCCGCCTTGATGACGGGGGACGGTGGCGGGTGGGCGCATACACGAGTCTGCGATATCGCTGACAGCCAATCCGTGGATGCCGCTTTCGCCTGGGCCAACGAACGGCTCAATGGTCTGGATGTGCTGGTACATGCTGCGGGTATCGCGCCGAATGCCAGTGCCGACAGCATCACGCTGGACGAGTGGGAAAAAGTCTTTGCGGTGAATACCCGTGGCACATTCCTGACCAACCGCGCGGCCTATGAGCTGCTGAAGGGCAGCGGTGGGCGGATCATCAACTTCGCCTCTGCGGCAGGCGTCATCGGACAGCCCGGCAAAGCCCATTACGCGGCCAGCAAGGGGGCGGTGCTGGCGTGGACGCGCACGGTGGCGCGGGAATGGGGCCCCTTGGGCATTACCGTCAACGCTATCGCCCCGGCGATGTGGACGCCGATGTACGAGGCGACTCGCGCGAGCATGAGCACCGAGCAATTGCAGCAGCACGATGCCTACATGACAAGGCAAGTGCCCATCGGCGGACAGCTGGGTGAACCGGCCCGGGATCTGGCGCCTGTGCTGGTATTTCTTGCCGGAGACGGTTCGCGATTTGTCACCGGGCAAACGTTGATGATTGATGGCGGCATGCTGATGCTCAGTTGAGTTGAAGGTGGGGCGCCTGGCGCCTCTCCTAGCGACCGCGGATCAACTGCAAAAACTCCTGGCGGGTGTTGTACGACTCGCGGAACGCGCCGAGCATTACCGAGGTGCTCATCACCGAGTTCTGCTTCTCCACACCGCGCATCATCATGCACATGTGTTTTGCCTCGATCACTACCGCCACTCCGGCGGCATCGGTCACTAGGGAAATCGCGTCGGCAATCTGCCGTGTCAGGTTTTCCTGAATCTGCAAACGGCGAGCGAACATATCGACAATGCGGGCCACTTTCGACAGCCCCAGCACCTTACCAGTGGGAATATAGGCGACATGGGCCTTGCCAATAAACGGCAGGAGGTGGTGTTCGCAGAGTGAGTACAGTTCGATGTCACGGACGATGACCATCTCATCGTTGTCCGATTCAAACAACGCGCCGTTGACGATCTGTTCGAGGCTTTGCTGATAGCCATGACACAGGTACTGCATGGCTTTCGCCGCGCGTTTTGGCGTGTCCAGCAAGCCTTCTCGCTCTGGATCTTCGCCCACTCCGTGAAGAATCTCCCGGTAGTTTCTGGCCAGCTCTTCGTTCATGGGTCGACCTTATTGTTTTAGCCAACTTCCCGGGCGGCATCGCATGCAACCCGGGTCCTGGCACCTGGCCCAGGGCCGGGATATTTACAGTTGAGTGATGGCGATTTTGCCGGTGACCTGGCTGGCATCGTGAAACGTGACACTCGGACCATTACGCCATTGCTCAAGCAATTGCGCCTGGCGCTTTTCGGCGTGGCCGAGGAAACGCTCTTTCACCGGACCATAACCGCGAACGCTGTCTGGCAACTCCGCCAACTCCTGAGCAAGGCTCAGCTTGTCGGCCGTCAAGCCAGTGAGTAATTCATCGAGGACGCGTTCGTAACTGGCCAGCCAGTTGCGTTCCACCTTGCGTTCATGGGTACGACCGAACGGATCAAGCCAGGTATTACGCAGGAACTTGAGCCTGGCCAGCAGCTTGAAGCCTTGCAGCATCCACGGGCCGAAGCTGCGTTTTTTCGGTTCGCGACCGGAGCCGTTATCGTTCAGCAGCGGTGGTGCCAGGTGGAAGCGCAGGCGGTAGTCGCCCTCGAAGCCGGCCTGGATTTTTTCCAGGAATTGTCCATCGGTAAACAGGCGCGCCACTTCGTATTCATCCTTGATCGCCAGCACTTTGAAGTAATATCGGGCGACACTCGCCGACAGCTTGCCGGGTTGTCCGAACAGTGCGGTTTCCGCCTTGATGAATTGCTCGACACGAAACCGGTAGCGTTGGGCATAGGCGTAGTTCTGGTACGCAGTGAGAAACTCCATGCGCCGTGCCAGCGTTTCTTCCAGGCTTTGCGACAGTAAGCGGTCCGGGCTTTGCACCTTGCCGGCTTCCAGTTTGCGTAAAACCCGTGGCAAGTCATGGGCGCTGCACCGGCCCCAGTCAAAGGCCGAGAGGTTGAAGGGCACCGCGGTGCCGTTCAGTTCGATGGCCTGTAGCAGCGCCGCTTTACCCACCGGCAACCAGCCTTTCTGGTAGGCATAGCCGAGCATGAAGGTGTTCGTGGCTATCGAATCACCCAACAACGCCGTGGCAATTTTGCTGGCGTCGACAAAGTCCGCCTGGTCGGAGCCCACTGCTTCGACAATTTGTGCCGACATGCTCTGGGTCTGGAATTTCGGGTCCGGGTGTTTGAGCAAATCACCACTTTCCGCTTGCTGGGCGAAGGTGCGCACAAAAGCGCTGGTAATGCTTTCCTCGCTGTTGACCACGGCATGGGTGACGCCGTGACGCAGCTTGGACAAGGTTTCGGTGTTGGCACTGACCACCAGGTCGCAACCCAGCAGCAAGCCCGCTTCACCCTCGGCAATCCGCGGTGCAAACAATTGTTCCTGGTGCGCGGCGATGCGGATGTGCGACCACACCGCGCCGCCTTTTTGCGCCATGCCGGCCATGTCCAGATTGAGCGTGCCTTTACCTTCGATGAACGCCGCCATCCCCAGCAGGGCACCGATGGTCACCACGCCCGTACCGCCCACGCCAGTGATCAGGATGCTGTAAGGCTCATCCAGCGCGACGGTCGCGGGCGTCGGCAAATCCCACACGTCATCCTTCGCGGCCGCCAAGGCCTTGGGTTTGCGCAAGGTGCCACCTTCGACCGTGACAAAACTCGGGCAAAAACCGTTGAGACACGTGAAGTCTTTGTTGCAAGAGGACTGGTCGATTTCACGCTTGCGGCCGAACTCGGTTTCCACCGCCACCACCGACATACAGTTGGATTTGCTGCTGCAATCGCCACAGCCTTCACACACTGCTTCATTGATTACGACACGGCGTGCCGGATCCGGAAACTTGCCGCGCTTGCGACGCCGACGCTTTTCCGCAGCGCAGGTCTGGTCATAGATGATTGCGGATACGCCCTGGAACTGGCGCAGCTGTTCCTGCACTTCGTCCATCTGGTCGCGACGCAGCACCGGCACGCCGTCTGCCAGATCATGGATGTGCTGATACTTCTCGACATCTTCGCTGACCACCACCACACGCTGCACGCCTTCTGCAACGAGTTGCCGGCTGATTTGCGCCACGCTGAGGCTGCCGTCCACTGGTTGGCCGCCGGTCATGGCCACGGCGTCGTTGTAGAGAATCTTGTAGGTGATCTGCACCTTGGCCGCGATGGCAGCCCGAATCGCGAGAATGCCGGAGTGGAAATAGGTTCCGTCACCGAGGTTGGCGAACACATGTTGAGTAGTGGTAAACGGTGCCTGGCCGATCCACGCCACGCCTTCGCCCCCCATCTGACTGAACGTCTGGGTCTGCGGGTAGATCCAGGCGGCCATGTAATGGCAGCCGATGCCGGCCAATGCGCGACTGCCCTGCGGGACTTTGGTCGAGGTGTTGTGCGGGCAACCGGAACAGTAGTGGGGCACGCGTTCCATCAGGTTACTGAACTGGTCTTTGCTCGCCAATTGCGCATCCAGCACCGCCAGGCGCACTTGCAGCGGGCCACTTTGATGCAGGCGCAAAATGCGTTTGGCCAGCGCCCGGGCGATCATAGCCGGGGTCAGGTCGTTGATGGCGGGTAGCAACCAACCCGTGTGCGGCAGGCTCCACTCACCCTTGTCGTCAAACTTGCCGACGATGCGCGGGCGCACATCCTCGCGCCAGTTGTAGAGTTCTTCCTTCAACTGGTACTCGATCATGTGGCGTTTTTCTTCCACCACCACGATTTCTTCCAGGCCCTCGGCGAACTGCCGGACGCCTTCAGCCTCCAGCGGCCAAACCATGCCGACCTTGTAGACCCGCAGGCCAATCTGCTGGGCGAGTGTTTCGTCGATGCCGAGGATTTTCAGTGCCTGGCAAACGTCGAGGTACGATTTGCCTGACGTGATGATGCCGATGCGCGCTTTCGCTGAGTCCATCACGACACGGTCGAGGCGGTTGGCCCGTGCATAGGCGAGGGCAGCATATAGCTTGTGTTCCAGCAGGCGCTGTTCCTGTGCCAGGGGCGGGTCCGGCCAACGGATATTCAAGCCACCTTCGGGCAGCGGGATATCGGGAATGATCGGTTGTACGCGATGAATGTCGATGTCGACGACGGCCGCGCTCTCTACGGTATCGGCCACCGCTTTGAGGGCGACCCAGCAGCCGGAATAGCGCGACATGGCCCAGCCATGCATGCCGTAGTCGAGGTATTCCTGCACCCCCGATGGCGCCAGCACCGGCATCATCACCGCTTTGAAAATGTGTTCGGTCTGGTGCGGTAGCGAGGAGGAGCGTGCGCCATGGTCGTCGCCGGCAATGGCCAGCACGCCGCCAAATTTCGAGGTGCCGGCGGCGTTGGCGTGGCGGAACACATCGCCGCAGCGATCGACGCCCGGACCCTTGCCGTACCACATGCCAAACACGCCATCGTAGGTGGCGCCTTCGAAGAGATTGACCTGTTGCGTACCCCAGATTGAGGTAGCAGCGAGGTCTTCGTTCATGCCTGGGTGGAACACCGTGTGGTGTTCCTTGAGGTAGTCGCGCGCCTTCCACAATGCCTGGTCGAAACCACCCAGCGGCGAGCCACGGTACCCGGAAATAAAACCGGCGGTATTCAAGCCATTGGCCAGATCGCGTTGGCGCTGCATCAGCGGCAGACGCACCAGCGCCTGAATCCCGGTGAGCAAAACTTTTCCAGTGTGCTGGACGTACTTGTCATCCAGAGACGGGGGCGCACTCATGTTCATCCTCCAGGCTTTATTGTCATGGCGGCGCCAGGAGAGCGGCGTTGCCTAGTTATTGGCTGGAGTCTAGGGAGCAGTTTTGCCATCGTAAAATCACAAAAACAATGGGGCGGTATCGGATATTCAAATACCGCAACGCACACTGTTCTTCACGCTGTTGTAGATAAAGCCGGTTATCGGTCTGGTGTCATTTCACTTTGTTTCGGGCTTGATATCCCCACAGAAAATATCCACGTTGCCATCGGCCGGAGTGGTCCTTATTACTAAGTAATATCCACCAGAAAGCAGCTCTGCCAGCGTCACTGGCGCACTTCGTGAATAGGTCCAGCCGCGCGTTGCAGAAATGCGATTGGTGTTGATCCGGTCATTCATTGCATAGGCGACAGTCCCGGGGCGCTCGCAGCTGCCTTTGTTGATAAAGGTGTAGAGATTCAAGGGCCGAAGGGTGCCGCTTGGAACTCCACTGACGACAAAGGAAAACGCTGTCTCATTGCCCTGAACGGCCAGCGTTGCATTGGCGATCTGACCGCCGTTGCGTGGTGTAGCGTTCAAGGGAACAGTCACTGTCTGGCTTGATGAAGTCGTACAGCCGACGATCATCGCAGCGGCTAGGAGTGTCGCTGTCCGGGTTCCCGATTTCATGGTCACCTCCTGTACTCAAAAAGTACGATCCAGGACCTTTGAGTATAGGTCGGGAGTATTTGACCAATACCAAAATGCATTTCAGCAATACTCCCAATCGTTGTCTCGAACCTCCCCGTCCCGTCTACTTCAGTCCATACCGAAAGCCCACAGACGAGCGCTCATTGGCGCGGTCCAGACGGCCCAACGCTTCGGCTGCCAACAACAATAAAAAGTAATGGGAGTGTTGATGATCGACGCAAAGCTAAAGCCGTTAAGCCTGGCTGTCTGGTTCAGCGTGACCGGGTGTGCCTTGACTGTTGGCGCTGTGCAGGCCGCCGAGTTTGATACCGGCAATCCGGACTGGACCGCGCGCTGGGACAACACCGTACGTTACAACCTGGGCATACGGGCCGAGGGGCGCGACTCCGCGTTGGCCAATAACGCCAGCTACGACGAGTCCGACGCCAAGTTTGATCGGGGCGATGTGGTGACCAATCGTGTCGATTTGATGAGCGAAATGGAGGTCGCGTACAAGCAGTACAACGGCTTTCGCATCAGCGGCGCTGGCTGGTACGACCAGGCATATGAAAACACTGATGTCGAAACCAGCCCCGGCAATGTTTACTACCCAGGTGCGTTCCCCGGTACCAGCACGCCGAGCTACAACAACGGTAAATACTCCAGCTTCACCAAACGCTATCACCGTGGCCCTAGCGGCGAGTTGCTGGACGCCTTTGCGTTTACCCGCTTCGACCTGGGTGAGATTCCGGTCAGCGTGCGTGCCGGCCGGCATACCGTGTACTGGGGCAACGGCCTGCTGATTGCCGGGCATGCGGTGTCCTACTCGCAAGCACCGTTGGATGGGCGCAAGGCGGTGAGCAACCCTGGTACCGAGACCCGTGAAATCTTCCTGCCGCTGACGCAGATTTCAACCCAGGCTCAGGTCACCGACAAGTTGTCGCTGGCAGCGCAATACTTCTTCGAATGGGACACCACGCGCGCGCCTGAAGGCGGTACCTATCTGGCCTCCGCCGACGTCGCCCTGGAAGGGCCGGACCGTTTGCCATTGTTCAGCGGTGTTTCGCGGCCGTTGATTGATCCGGTCAAACCCAAGGACAGGGGCAACTGGGGCGTGATGGGCACCTACAGCTTCGACTTCCTGCATTCGGAGGTCAGCGCGTTCTATCGCGAGTTCGATGACTACAACCCGTGGGGCCTGCAAGTAGCGCCGACCTTCGCCCGTTACGTGTACGCCGAGAACGTCAAGCTCTATGGCCTGGGTTACTCCGCAGGTCCGGTATTGGGCGGAGGTTCCCTCGGCGTCGACCTGTCGTATCGCCAGAACACCTCGCTGGTCTCCAGCAACATCAGCACTGCCGACAATCAGGGCGCTCGCGGTGACACGTGGCACATGGTGGTCAACGGCCTGTGGTTGCTGCCGCGCACCGATTACTTCGACACCGGCAGCCTGATCACCGAAATGGCGTTCAGTCATGTGCAACGGGTGACCAAGCACGAGGAACTGTTCAAAGGAGAAGGCTATGGCGGCTGCCCGGCGGGGCAGGACAAGCATTACGGCTGCGCTACCAAGAACTATGTCGGCCTGGCCGTTAGCTTTGCGCCGCAATGGCTTGGGGTGTTCCCTGGCTGGAATATTTCCACGCCCATGAGTGTGGATTACGGCGTCAACGGCAATGCCGCCACGGGCGGTGGCAACGAAGGCAAATACACCTGGAAAGCAGGTGTGAAGGGCACCTACGACGAGCGCGTCGACGTGACTCTGTCGTACATCGGCTACGGCAGCGAACGCAAATATGCAGACGTTGCCGGCGTCGGAAAAACCGTCGTCGGGGGCACCGGCGACGTCGGCCTGACCGACCGCAACTGGGTCTCGCTGACCCTCAGCACTGCGTTCTGAGCCGCGCCTGAACTGCAATGCAGTGATCACCGGACTCGGCGATCACCCATCTGAATGGAGAACGTTATGACGGTTAATGCATATGCGATGGGCCTTGTGGCCATTGCTTTGGCGGGGGCGGCTGTGGCCGATGAGGGCGCTACCACCGCCGACCTGGGCGGTAAGCTCACGAGCTTTGGCGCGATTGTGGCGGGTAACGCGGCAGGCACTATTCCGCCCTACGACGGTGGCCTGAAAGTGCCCGCAGGGCTGGTGCCCGGCGACGGCAACTGGCCCAACCCGTTTGCCAATGAAAAACCCCGCTTGCGCATTACGGCGGCTAACGCCGACCAGTACGCCGACCAATTGGCGGCCGGGCAGCTGCAACTGCTCAAGCAGAACCCCGACACTTATTATCTTGAGGTGTACCCCACCCACAGGACGGCAACCTTTCCGGCGAATTTCCTGGCAGCCACCCAGCGCAACGCCAGCCGCAAGGACTGCAAAACCGAGAACGACGGGCTGTCGATCAGCGAAGGGTGCCGGGGCGGCCTGCCATTCCCGCTGCCGCGAGATGGCCGGGAATTGATGTGGAACTACATCCTCAACTATCAGGGCGTGAATGGCTGGGACTGGAACCACAGTGCCTACGTGGTTAATGAAGGCCACGCGACGCTAACCAACACCAATCGGTCCACCGGCGAAAAACCCTTCTACCAGATGGATGTTCCCGGGCGTGATCCGAAAATCGCCCAGCGTATCTGGTCGCGCATCGTCGCGCCGGCCCGTACGGCCGGCCAGGCATCCGGGTATTGGGATTATCTCGACCCGGTCGCCGACTCCCGCTACGCCTGGAGCTACAGCACCGGCCAGCGCCGCGTGCGCAAGGCTCCGGAATTCAACTACGACACCCCCAACTCGGCGTTCGGCGGGGTGGCGTTCTACGACGAAATCTTCCTGTTCTCCGGAAAGATGGACCGTTTCGACTGGAAGCTGGTGGGTAAAAAGGAAATGTTCATCCCCTACAGCAACTACACGCTGAAATGGGGTTGCGACATGGACAAGAAACTCATGCCCAAACACATCAATCCCGCGTGTGAACGCTGGGAACTGCACCGTGTCTGGGTGGTGGAAGCGACCCGCAAGGACGGCGTCCGCCACGCGCAGAAAAAACGCCGCTACTACATCGACGAGGACACCTTTGGTGCTGCGGTCTACGACGCCTGGGACGACAGCGGCGCGCTGTTCCGTACCGGCTCGCAATACAACATCGAGGCGTATGGCATTCCCAATAACCCGCAACAGGATTCCTACTCGTTGTACGACTTCACCCGTGACCAGTACGGCATGTTCGGCAACGGCCCGACGCGCTACCGCCAGGAACCGGTCGCCGAGCGTGAAGCCAATCCGCAGACCATTGCCGGTGGCCAGACCCGCTGACCTCATGCTCCTTTTCGGCGCTTGTCACAGGCGCCGATTTTTTTATCCGTCCCGAGACCCTTTTATGAGCGAGATTGTGCAACGTTTAGACGGCAAGGTCTGCGTCATCACAGGCGCCGGCAGTGGCATCGGCCGCGCCTCGGCACTGCGTTTTGCCCGGGAGGGCGCCACGGTAGTGGTCACCGACCTTTTCGCCGAATCGGCGCAGGCCGTGGCAGCTGAAATAGGTGCCAAGGCAATGGCCATGCAAGTGGATGTTGGTGAGGAAGGCGCCTTGCGGGAGATGGTCGAGCAGACTGTCGAGACCTTCGGTCGTATCGACGTGTTGTTCAATAACGCCGTGTACAGAAACCCGGCCACCACCCGCGATATCGACTTCATCAACTTCAACACCGAGCTGTTCCACAACTGCATGCGGGTCAACGTGTTGGGTGGCGTGTTGGCGTGCAAATACGCCTTGCCGCACATGCTCGCCCAGGGCAGCGGTTCGATTCTGTTCACCTCGTCCACCAGCTCGATTGCCGGCGAAATTTCTCAGTTCAGCTACGGCGCCTCCAAGGCCGCGCTCAACTGGTACGTGCAAAGCATTGCCGCCACCTTTGGCAAACGCGGCATTCGTTGCAACGGCATCCTGCCGGGAGTGATTCGCACGCCAGCCATGGAAAGTTGGGCCAACGAGGCGATGAAGTCGGCCTTTCTCGACCTGCAAAACGTACCGCAACTGGGCGAGCCGGAAGACATCGCCGCCATGGCCGCTTTCCTCGCCAGCGACGACGCCGCCTATGTCAACGGGACGCTGATGCGCGTGGACGGCGGTATGAGTTGCGGCACACCGATGGTGCCGGTGGTGCGCAACTTCCTGCTGCCTCAAACCTCGGTCTGATCCCGATCCATCACTGCACTGGAGCCCGTTTCATGGCACTCGAACAGGAACGCTTCATCCTCGACATGCTGGCCGCCTGGGGCGATGGCAGCGACGGCAGCCGCCCCGATATCGAACGCATCATGGCCACCTTCGCCGACGACGCCGTCTGGCAACTGTGGGTGCCCGGTGGTCCCGTGATCCGGGGGCGCGATGCGTTACGCCGGGAGATAGAGCGACAGATGAGTTATGTCACGCATAACCGTTGCACCACGCGCCACATCGTCTCTTCGGAGCGCGTGGTGATGACCGAACGCGACGATTACTGCGTCAGCAACGGCGTCCCCATGCCGCACTCGATGGTGGCGGTGTATGAGCTGGACGAACACGGACTGATCTGTGCCTGGCGCGAGTACCTGGACACCGCCGACCTGGCGAAGAAAAAGGGCGTGCCGCTGGAGCAGGTAGGCGGGCCGAACGCTGGTAGCACCAGCACCCATTGAGAGCGGCGCTGGACATCAGCGCCTGAGGAAGACCCCGTATGCCAACAACAATAAATACGACTGTTGATCCGGTCGAAGAAAAGCTGCGCACCTTTGTCGAAGGGCTGCTGGGCGGAAACATCACGGCCATGCAACGCCTGCTGCGCTGGCGTCCGGCGTGGAACCTTGAACTGCAACGCGATGGCGAAACCCTTCAATTGCATATTCGTGGCGAGCGAGGTGGTGATGTCAGCCCATTCCCGGATCTGCGCCGGGAGGCGGATATTCTCACCTTGCTCGGCCAGCAAGGTGTGCCGGTGCCGCGTATCTACGGCTTCTGCGAAGACCCGCAAGCCATCGTGATGGAGTTAGTGCCGGGCAGTCGTGATATCAGCACGGCGATCAGTGATGCCGAGCGCCATGCTGTCGCACGCCAGTGGGTCGACGCCATGGCGCGCATGCACCAATTGCCGTTGCAACCCTTCATTGAGCAGGGCATTCACCGGCCGACCAGTGCCGAGGACATTACCCTCGCAGGTCTGGAAGCTTACTACCCGCTGTATGCACGCAATAAAACCAGGCCTCAGCCGCTGGTTGAATTCGCCCTCGGCTGGTTGCGCCGCAATGTGCCGCAGCACCGTATCCGGCCTGCTTTCGTGCAGTACGATTCAGGGCAATATCTGTTCGAGAGCGGACAGGTACAGGGTCTCTACGATTTCGAATTTGCCATGATCGGCGATCCCTTGGCCGACCTGGCGTCGGCGCGCATGCGTGACAATTACGAGCCGCTCGGGGACAGCTTCGCCGCCCTGTATCGCTACTACCAGCAAGTAACCGGCGAACCGGCGGAGCCCGATGTGGTGCGTTACCACACGGCACTGTTTGCCACCGTCAGCACGATGCAGTTCTCGGCGTCGGTGGCCACGCCACAACCGGGCGACCCACATGACACCTACACCGAGTTTGACATCGCCCTGCGCCGGGTGGTGGTGCATGCGCTGGCCGAAGCCATGGGTGTGCCTCTGCAAACGCCGAAACTGGACATGGTCAGCAGCGGCCCGAATGCCCAGTTGCTGACCATGCTCGCCGATGCCCTGGCGCAGGTGGAAGTCGGCAGTGACTTCCAGAAAACCAAGCTGCGCGCCGTGAGCAAACTGGTGGAGTACCTGGGCCGTGGCGATGCCATGGAATTGCACTTGCGCGAGCTGGAACAACAGGAGGCGCAAGTCCTGCTGGACCGCACCTTCAGTGACTACAGCGAGATTGATGCAGCGCTGGAAGCCTTTGTCAAAAGCGCCGGGCCTGAATACGACGGGCCTTTGCTGCGCCTGTTCATGGCGCACATCGAGCGGCGCGTCCTGGTCTACGGCAGCACCGCCATTGGCGCCTCCGCCCGCCACATCGACCTGCCACCCGTGGCCTGACAGGGTGAAACCTTTCTCGCCCGGTGGCTGGTCGCCGGGCCTTCGTATTCGGAGTGTTTATGTCTGTTCCTGATAATGCCTTCCTGCATCGGTATGGTCCGTGGGCGGTGATTGCCGGTGCCTCCCATGGTGTGGGCGCGGCGTTTGCCCGTGCCCTCGCCGAGCGTAGCCTCAACTGCGTCCTGGTGGCGCGCCGTGGCGACGCCCTGGCGCAATTGAAAGGCGAATTGGAGCAACGTTACGCCATCGAAGTGCTGGTGGTAATCCAGGACCTTTCTCAGCCCGATGCCTGTGAGCGATTGCTCGCGGCTGTCGGTGAACGTCAAGTTGGTCTGTTTATCTACAACGCGGGTGGCGATCCCTACATCACGCGCTTCCTCGATACCTCGACCGAGGACTGGGGCGCGTTGCTGCGCCTCAATTGCTTGACCGTGATGCAATGCAGCCATGCCTTTGGTGCCGCGATGCTGGAGCGCGGGCAGGGCGGCTTGCTGTTGGTGGGTTCCCAGGCTGCATTGGGGGGTATTCGCAAACTGGCGATGTACACCGCCACCAAAGGGTTTGCGCTGAACCTCGGCGAATCGTTATGGGCGGAGTGGAAAGACCGTGGCGTCGACGTGCTCAATTTGGTCATCGGCACTGTCGACACACCCACCATGCGCGATGCCATGGTCAAACTGAACATTGCCGACGCCCTGACCATGACCTTGCCCAAAGCAGATGACTTGGCGCTTCTGGCGCTTGAGCAACTGGGTAATGGCCCGACGCTGATTCACCCCGAAGACACCCTTGTTCAGGTCGAGACCGCACCTGGCCCGGCACGTCGTGCCCAGGTACTGAGCAAGAGCGCGCAAGCGGCTGTGTTTATTGGCAACGACTGAGGTCACACACCATGAAAGGCTTTGATAACGCAGAATTCAAACGCGGCTGGCGGGTGCTGATTCTGGCGCTGGTGGGCGTTGCCACCAGTTCCAGTTCGTTGCTGCTGTACAGCTTCAGCTCCATGGTGATTCCGCTGGAACAGGCCATGGGCTGGGGCAGGGCGGAGTTGCAGGCGGCGATCACCGCGTTATCGCTGGGCACCATCGTCGCGTCGCAATTGGCCGGCTGGCTCAACTCGCGCTACGGCTTGCGCCGGGTCACGTTGCTGTCGCTGCTCGCGTTGTCCCTGAGTGTCTTCACCCTGACCTGTATCAATGGCTCGATCTGGACCCTCTACCTTGGCTTTTTCCTGGTGCCGCTAGCCGGGCTGGGTACGTTGCAGGTGACCTGGTCGCACCTGGTGAACTTGTGGTTCGAGGAAAACCGTGGTCTGGCGCTGGCGATCATCCTCAGTGGCTCCGGACTGGCGGCCATCATGCTTCCGCTGATCACCGCCTGGGCGATCAGCCGGTGGAATTGGCAGGCGGGATTCCTCGCGCTGGGTGTATTGCCGGTGCTGCTGGCGTTGCCCTTGGCCTTACGCTGGTTGTTGCCGACCACCAATGTCAGCCACAACTCGACGCAACTCCCCGCCACCAGCGAACAAACCGGCGGTCTACTGCTGCGCGAGGCGATGCGCTCCTGGCGTTTCTGGGTGTGCAACCTGTCGATGACGTTGGTGGTGTCGTGCGTGGTGGGCATGGTCACCAACATTGTGCCGTTGCTGCAGGACCGTGGCCTGAGCGCCCTGCAGGCCAGTCAGATTTTCGCCAGCTTCGGCGTGTCGCTGATCCTTGGCCGACTATTGGTGGGCTACCTGATTGACCGGTTGTGGGCGCCCGGTGTTGCCTCCGTCGCGCTGCTGATGCCGGCATTTGCCTGCGGCATTTTTGCCTATGGGGATTCCAGTATTGCGATGTACACCCTCGCCACGTTGCTGGTCGGCGTGGGTGCCGGTGCCGAGTTCGATATCGCTGCTTTCCTGATCGCCCGTTACTTCGGCATGCGCGACTACGGCCGCTTGTTTGGCGCGCACCTGGGCTTGATTACCGCAGGTGCGGCGATCTCGCCGTTACTGTTCGCCGGGTTGTTCAAGCTCACCGGTGGCTACTCGGCCATGCTGCTGTTCAGTTTTATCTGCTTTGTCGTCGGCCCATTGCTGCTGCTGACATTGGGTGGGTATCCGCGATATCAGTCCGAGCCATTAGTTGCCAGTTAGAGAAGCTGCCGAAGTAAATATAGACAAATAACAGAATAATGTTCAATTATTGCCTCGAGTGCAGCCTGACAATAAAACAGACAAGGAGAATGCCATGCGTGCAGCAATCATTTCCGAGCGCAATGCGCCGCCGGTAGTGGGCGAGTTTCGTGATCCGCAGCCGCTAGACGGCTCGGTGCTGATCGATGTCGATACCGCTGGCCTTGGTGGCTGGGATGTACTCGGCGCCTACCGTCTGGGTGTTGAATATCCCTGTGTCATTCGCGGAGAAGGCGTTGGCCGTGCGCCGGATGGCCGCCGGGTGTATTTCGGCGAGCGCTCGGTGTTGCCGTTTGGTGCCTGGGCAGAGCGCACCCTGGTGCCGCAAGCCGAAGTATGGAATGTGCCGGACGACGTGGACGATAAAACCGCGATCAGCATGGGCATCGCTGCGACCGGCGCCATCGTGCCCCTGGAAAAAGCCGCGATTCAGAAGGGTGAGAAGGTGCTGATCCTGGGCGCCACCGGCACGCTCGGCCAGATCGCCCTGCAACTGGCGCGCGGTCTGGGTGCAGGCAAAGTGGTCGGTGCTGCCCGGTCCGCTGAAGCACTGGGGCGGTTGAAGTCGCGAGGCCTTGCCGATGAAGTGGTGACCCTGGGTGGCAGCGATGACGTCGCGGCGCTCAAGGATGCGGCCGATGGCGGATTTGATGTGGTGCTCGACCTCGTGTGCGGTCAACCGATGTTGACGTCGCTGAAGGCCACCAACTGGGGCGCACGGATCATGACCATTGGCACGGGAGCCGGCCGCCAGCTCAATCTGGATATTGCCGATCTGTTGTTTCGCAATCTGTCGTGCATCGGCACTGGCCAGCGCCCGCCCGCAGACCGTGAACAGATCTGGCTGCGTCTGCTGAAGATCGCCAAAGAGCAGCAGATTCAGGTGGATTACCTGGATTTTACCCTCGATCAGGCGGCTGAAGCCTGGGCCGCGCAGGTCAATGGGCCACACGCCAAAATCACCGCCACGATTCGTCGTTAAAGCCCGTATTGCTGGAAGGCGCCCTTGTCCGGGTGCCTTTCAGCGCTGGCGCTGGTGGCGAAATTCCTCGGGTGTGACACCGAGCTCTTTACGGAAGGCCGCGCTGAAAGCGGCGGCGTTGTTGAAGCCGGCCTGATAGGCCACTTGTTTGATCAGCAACCGTGGGTCAGCCAACAGCGCCACGGCTTTTTGCAAACGGGTTTGCGCGGCGTACTGGCGCAAGGTCATGCCGGTGGTGTTTTTGCAGCGACTGGACAGGGTCCGCAACGGCAGTTCGCAGGCCCGCGCCAAGTGGCCCAGTGAGCGGCCTTCGTCACTGGCGCTGTCGAGCAATTCACGCAGGATGTTGAGTTGACGATGGCTGAGTTTTTCAGCGCAGTGTGAGGAACAAGTGGCATCGTCGGGCGCGTCGATAAATTCGCGGCGCAGGTCCAGGGCAATGCTGGTGAGCAGGCACTCGGTGTGCAGCTCGCTGGCGAAGCCGGGGTTGGCGACTTCTTCGGCCAGCCGTTGCAACGAGGCGTGCAAGTAGCCGCTTTGCAGGTTGAGCATGGCTGCGCTGACGTTGTCCTGCCAGTTCCAGCGATAGCTGCCCAGGACGCCGAGTGAGGAGGGGTCGAATAGACACACAAGGGCCTTTTGCTCTCCGGCATCGTGACGCAGGTGGAACTCGGTGCCATGGGGAATGAACAACAGCTTGCCCAGGGGTTGGAATTGAGGCGCACCGTGGCTGGAAAAACCGCCGCAGTTAGGCTTGATCTGCGAGCTGGCCGGCAGCATCAAGCGCAACAGGCAACTGTCGCCGGTTTCTATCAAGGCAGTGCCAGTGTTGGACCATTGCGCGTGTTCAACCCGGATGTCGAAGCCTTGCCTGGCCAATGAAGCTTCGGTCAGGAAATTACCTGACGCTTCACAGTCGTACTCGCTGTAGTGGATCGCGTTCATTTTTCAACCTTCAGCCATTTTTATTATTGGCGCTGAAATTCGAAGGATAACGATACGTCAGGGCAGCTACCCGGTCTCGAGTGTAACCAGCCCGTGGACCGAGCTGTTTCATATATTCAGGCGGCAGGTATCAGAAAATCAGATGACGAAAGGCAAAGATATTTCCATGCGCCAACTGCGCTATTTCGTTGCCGCCGCCGACGCCGGCCAGTTTTCCCAGGCGGCGCTGAAGGCGCATGTATCGCAGTCGGCGATTACTGCGGCGGTGTTGCATCTGGAACAGTCCTTGGGCGTCAGCTTGTTCGACCGCTTGCCCCATGGCGTGGCGCTGACCGCTGAAGGCAACAAGTTTTCCCAGCATGCGCGGCACATTCTCGACACGCTGCAGGACGCTCTCAGTGAACCGCTGTTTCTCGGCCATGCGATGCAAGGAACCGTGCGTGTGGGTGCCTCCTACACGGTGCTCGGTTACTTTCTGCCAGCGCTGCTGGCACGCTTCAAACGTAGCTACCCTCAGGTAGAGATCGACCTGATCGACATGGACCGCCAGAGCATTGAAGCTGCCCTGAGCAATGGCGACCTCGACTTGGGCCTGGCAATTGTCTCCAATACGCCGAACTTGCACGGTTTCGCTCACCATGTGCTAATTCGTTCGCGCCGCCAACTCTGGCTGGCAAGTCAGCACCCATTGATGTCTGCCACCTCGATCAATCTCGAAGACGTCGCCGAGCATGCCTATATCCTGGCCACGGTCGATGAGGGGGAGACCTCGACCATGCGCTATTGGGAATCCCGCGGACTGGCACCCAAGGTGGCTTTTCGTACCTCATCCATGGAGGCATTGCGCGGGCTGGTGGGGCATGGTTTCGGTGTGACCATTCTCTCGGACATGCTGTACCGGGCCTGGTCTCTGGAAGGCAAGAAGATTGAAATCCGGCCGCTGGTGGATGTGATTCCACCCATGGAACTGGGGCTGATCTGGCTGCCGGATAACTGTTTGTCGGCACCGACCCAGGCATTCCGACAGTTTCTGATCATGGCCTGCGCCTCTTGATCCCGCTACTGGCGCACGTTGTTGTCAGGCGGCCAGGTGCCGTTGTTCATCAGGCTGTCGAAGGTTTCGGTCATTTCCCGCGCCGGGTTCGGATAGTCGTGGCGCACCCACCACAACCACAGCCCCACCAGGGCACCGACGAAACAGCGCACGGCGGCCTCGCCACGCAGTTGATCGATTTGGTACAGGCCCTGTTTCCGGTAGTGTTCCCGGACCTGGATGATCAGGATATTTTCCAGGTGCGCGAGAATCACGTTCTGTCCCGGGCCGCTGAAGAACGCCGTTGTCAGTGCCGCATGACGTTCGGTGGCGCTGAACAGCCAGGCCGAAACATCCAGCAGGACACGGCGGTCGCCATCAACTTCGGTGACCTTGGTCGAGGGAACGCCAATGGCTTCGTACCCGGCGACGATCAGGTCCTCCTTGTCGCGAAAGTGCGCGTAGAAGGTGGAGCGCGCGACCCCTGTACTGTCCAGTAATTGCTGGACCGTAATTCCTTCGTAGCCCTTTTCCAGCGCCAGGCGATACATGTGGTCCAGCAACAATTCCCGGGTGCGTTGGGAACGCAAGGCGTGGCGTTGACTGGCGTGATTTTTATCGGCTGTTTGCACGGAAGCTAGGTGAGACATTCTTAACCTCGGCAGCGCTTTTTATTGGTTTCATGACGGCGGGTACAAGAGCTTCCCGGCGGTGATCAGAACACAATGACAGAGGATTTTTTGCACCAGCAGGATTATTTTTAGAACATATTCGGCGAAAGTGTTAATTAATTCCGTCTATGCCGTACAGATTTGCGCTTCTGTTCGTTGTGGCTTTGCGTCTGCGGCCTTACCGTTTCTCCAGTCCGATAGAGACCTGGAGAACAATAATGAATAACGCTCCTGAAACGCCTGCACCTGTTCCTGCGCACATTCCCAAGCACCTTGCCCGCGATTTCGATCTATGGGCAGAGCTCACCGCCCACGGCGAAAACGCCTATCAACCAATCCGGCTGCGTAGGTCATGCCCGCTGCAACAACGTCGCGCCCGCGCTCTATCCACTCGATAACAACGGCTACATCGCCAGCAACGGCTTAAGTGTGCCGATTGGGCAAGAGCGGCTGGCAACCCGCGGTGCCCGTGCCTGCCCGGAACGGGTCATCGAGGTTCGCGATACATCCGACGAACACCGGTGAGTGCCGCCTTGGTAATGGAAGACTTTCAGCAACCCGCAAAAGAAGAACAACAATGAGCAAAACCTACGACTACATCATCATCGGTGCGGGGTCATCCGGCTGCGTCCTGGCCAATCGCTTGTCTGCCGACACGAACGTTTCGGTGCTGCTGATCGAGAGCGGACCGGATCACACCAGTCCGTTGATTGCCATGCCCCGTGGCATTGGCAAACTGCTCAGCCCCGGCAATCCGCATGTGTGGAGCTACAAGGCTGCACGCGGTGAGGGTATGAGCGATGAGCAATGGCTCAAAGGCAAAACGATTGGCGGCTCCAGTTCGGTCAACGGCATGGTCTATGTACGGGGAGCACCCGCTGATTATGATCATTGGGAAGCGCACGGCTGCGCGGGCTGGGGCTGGAAAGACATGGGCCGGCAGTTTGTCGCCCTCGAAGACCACCAGTTGGGCAAGAGCCAATGGCGCGGAGTCGGTGGCCCGCTCAAAGTCACGGTGCACCCATCGGGCCACGCCCTGTGCGATGCCGTCATCAGCGCGGCCGGTGAGCTGGGTGTGGCGCGCACTGAAGACACCAATCATATCGACTCGGTCACTCAGGGTGGCTTCGGCTATCAGCCGCAAACCACCTGGAAAGGCCAGCGATTCAGTGCCGCCAAGGCCTTTCTCGATCCGGTGCGCGCACGTCCGAATTTGACGTTAATGACCGGCACGGATGTTCAACGCATCGAGTTCAGCAATCACCGTGCCTGTGACGTGCAGGTCAACAACAGCGCCGGCAAGGAACGCTTCGAAGTGCGCCGCGAGGTGTTGTTGTGCGCCGGTGCCATTGAATCGCCGAAGCTGTTGCAACTGTCTGGCATCGGCCCGGCCGCACTGTTGAACTCGCTGGGTATCAGTGTGCTGCACGACGCCCCCGAGGTCGGGCGTAACCTGCGTGAGCACGTGTACATGGCCATGCAGTATCGGGTCACCCGTGGCAGCTTCAATCACTGCTTCCATGGGATTGGGTTACTCGGTGCAGTGGCCCAATACTTTTTGCGCAAGAAAGGACCGATGACCCACGCCGCTCACGAGGCCGGTGGTTTCATCAAGACGCGCCCGGAGCTGGATCGTCCGGACGCGCAAATCGGCGTCAGCCTCTATTCCATGGATGGCGACGGTAACAAGGTCGAAATCGACAAGGAGCCCGGCCTGACCATCGGTGGCTATTTCCTGCGTCCGCAGAGCCAGGGTGAGGTGCGCATTCAATCGGCGGACGCCACGGTTCCACCCCGGATCAACGCCAATTATTTGAGCGCCGAGATCGATCGCACTTCCGCAATTGCCTTGTTTCGCTGGTTCCGCCGTCTGGCTGCACAGCCGGTGCTCAAGCCATTCATTGTCGGCGAGCTGACACCGGGACCGGAGGTAGAAAGCGACGCGCAAATTCTTGCTGCGTTCCGCCGCTTCGGCCAGACCGCCTATCACGTTTCCGGGACCTGTCGCATGGGTGCCGACAGCGCGTCGGTGCTCGATCCGCAACTGCGTGTGCGCGGCGTCGAGGGCCTGCGTGTGGTCGACACTTCGGTGATGCCGTGCCTGGTTTCCGGTAACACCAATGCCCCGGCCATGGCCATTGCCATGCGCGCTGCAGAAATTATCACCGGCAAAGTCTCAGGAGATCCAACACCATGAGTGTTCCCTTTACCCAGCTGGACAAGCTGTACATCGATGGCGCGTGGGTGGATGTTGACGGTCCGCGCGAAGCAGTGCTCAACCCGGCCACCGAAGCGGTCATCGGTCATGCACCGAATGGTGATCTGCAGAGCGCCGACGCAGCCATCGCCGCCGCACGCAACGCCTTTGATAACGGCCCTTGGCCCTGGTTGAGCATGGCCGAACGGGCCGGGTACATGCGGCGGATGCACGCAGCTTTGGTGGCAAAAAGGGAGGAAATTGCCGCGCTGATTATCGCTGAGGTCGGCTGTTCCCAAGGCGTGACTTATGCCATGCAGGTGGACATGCCGCTGGGCCATGTGCTGACCGCGATCGAGCAGTCTGTGCACAGCGACAGCTTGCAGATTCCGGTGCAGGCCAATCCCAATCCGTTCAACCCGGCAGGGCCGATGATTCTCGGCAGCGGCACGGTGGAGCGTGAGGCCATCGGCGTGGTGGCCGGCATCACCGGCTATAACTTTCCGTTTCTTCTTAACCTGGCCAAGGTGTTTCCGGCCTTGCTGGCCGGCAACACCCTGGTGCTCAAGCCTTCGCCATTTACCCCGTACTCGGCGCTGTTGTTCGGTCAGATCGCTGAAGAAATCGGCCTGCCCCAGGGCGTACTCAACATTGTCACCGGCGGTATTGAAGTGGGCGGCTTGTTGAGCAGCGACCCGCGGGTGGACATGGTCTCGTTCACCGGTTCGGAAACGGTCGGCATGAGCATCATGAGTCAGGCGGCGCCGACCCTGAAGCGCGTGCATCTGGAACTGGGCGGCAAATCGGCGTTGATCGTGCGCGCCGATGCCGACATTCAGGCCACCGCGCTGGGAGCTGTCGCCGGGCTGGCGGTCAACGCGGGGCAGGGCTGTGCATTGCTCACCCGCTTCGTTGTGCATCACTCGGTACGCGAGCAATTCGTGCAGTGCGCCAAAGCCATTGCCGGGCAGTGGAAGGTCGGTGACCCGGCGGACCCGAGCGTGATGATGGGCCCGCTGATCCGCGAGTCGCAGCGCGCCAAGGTCGAGCATTTCATCGCCAGCGGCCGCGACGCCGGGGCCACGCTGGTCTGCGGTGGTGGACGACCTGCGCATCTGCGCCAGGGCTTCTTCAGCGACATCACCCTGTTCGATGACGTAAGCAACGACATGCTCATCGCCCAGGAGGAAATCTTCGGGCCGGTGGGGGTGGTGATCGGTTTCGACAGTGATGACGAGGCGGTTGCCATTGCCAACGATTCGCGGTTTGGCCTCAACGCCGCTGTTTCCTCTGCAGATGCCGCCACCGCCTATGCCATGGCTCGACGAATTCGTGCCGGCAGTGTGTACCTCAATGGGGGTAGCGGCAGCTTGCCTTATGCGCCCATCGGCGGCTTCAAACGTTCAGGACTGGGCCGTGAGTTCGGGCCGAACTGGCTTAAAGAATTCACCCAGGAGAAATCCATCATCTACCCCATCGGCCGCTAGCCATGACACCCCGCGAGCGGGGAGCAGACAAAACGACTGACAATAAAAACAAAAGGTGGTTTGCATGAAAAAGATGAGCAAACAGGGACGCATGCGAGCCCAGCGGGCCATGGTACTGCTGGCGGTAGGGAAAATGGCGTTTGGTTACGGTGGAGCGGTGATGGCTGCGCCGATCGAACTGGCTAATCCAGACTTTCATCTGCGTTGGGATAACACCCTGCGCTACAACCTGGGGATGCGAACGGAGGGGCAAGACCGGCGCATCATGAACAACCCTAACTACGATGAATCGGACGGCAAGTTCGACAAGGGTGACATCGTCACCAACCGCATCGACTTGCTCACTGAACTCGATTTTGCCTACCGTAAAGACTGGGGGGCACGCCTCAGCGCCGCCGGCTGGTACGACCAGGCGTACCACAATGACACGGTGCGCAGTCATGTTGCCGGGTACCAGACCAGCTACGACAACGACCACTACAGCTCTGAAGTGAAGCGTTACGTCGAAGGCCCTTCAGGGGAAATCCTCGATGCCTTCGTCTGGAAAAACCTGCGCCTGGGCGATGCTTCGGTGAACGTCAAGATCGGCCGGCATACCAATTACTGGGGCGAGGGGCTACTGTTCGGTGCCCATGCGATTTCCTACTCGCAAGCGCCTCTGGATGGTGCCAAGGCAGTGACCAGTCCTGGCATTGAAACCAAGGAAGTGTTCTTGCCCATCGGGCAGATATCCGTCAAAGCTCAGGCCACCGACAACCTGACACTGGCCGCTCAATATTTCTACGAATGGGACTACACGCGCATTCCGTACGGCGGCACCTACTTCGGCGCAGCGGACCCGTTCTTCGAAGGCCCGGACCGTTTGCCTGTAGCACCTGGTTTTTCCTTTAACCGGGAGAAGTCCAAATACGGTCGTGACTCCGCCAACTGGGGCGTAATGGCCAAATACGACGTCGAGGCGATTCAATCGACGGTGGGCGCTTACTACCGCCAGTTCGATGACTACCAACCCTGGTTGGCGCCAGAAGTTTCGGCCGCTACCGGCAGCTACCGCCTGGTGTACCCGCGCAGCGTCAAACTGGTCGGCCTGAGTCTTTCGACCGTGCTCGACACGGTGTCGATCGGCAGCGAGATCTCCTATCGCAAGGGCGGTGCGTTGAACGCGGTCGGCGTTGATCCTTCCGACAACGAAGGACCGCGTGGCGATACGTACCACTTCGTCGCCAACGCTGTGTATGGCGTGCCGCGTAACTTTATCGCCAACAACGCCACGCTGATCGGCGAGTTCGCCTACAGCCACCTGCGCAAAGTGACCGAGCACGAAGAGCTTTATCTGGGTGAAAACAACAATAACTGCGTTGACCCCCGCGTCGGCACACCCGGTTCAGGGGACAAGCGCGACGGTTGTTCGACCCGGGATTACGCGGCCATCGCCGTCAATTACACACCGCAATACCTGTCGGTACTCCCGTCCTGGGACATGACCGTACCGTTGACCGTCAATTATGGCCTGTCGGGCAACGCAGCCAGTGCCGGCGGTGGTAACGAAGGCGCGCTGACGTGGTCTGCCGGCGTGCAGATGACGTATGCCCAGCGTTATGAATTTGGTTTGCGCTATTCCGATACAGACGCTCAAACGAAGAACATTCCCGGGGACACCGTCGGGGGCAACGGCGCCGTGGGCGGAACCGACCGTGGCTGGCTGGCCTTCACCTTCAAAACCTCCATCTAAAAAAGCCAAGAAGCGGAGTATCTGTTTATGAAAGGACAATTTGCATGGGCGGTGGCGCTGTTGAGCATCGCCACCGCCAGCCTGGCTGCGGCACCGGCCGACCAGGTTGCACAGATCGGAAAAACCCTGACGCCGTTCGGCGCAATTATCGCGGGCAATGCCGATGGCAGCATTCCTCCCTATACCGGCGGCCTGACGCAGAGCCCGCCAGGCTTCAAGCCCGACAGCGGCTTCTGGGCCGACCCCTTCGAGGATGAAAAACCGCTGCTGCGGATCAACTCGAAAAACATGGAGCAATACGCCGACCGCTTGAGCGGCGGGCAAAAAATGCTGCTGAGTAAATTTCCCGACTACTACCTGGATATTTACCCGACCCACCGGACCGCGGCGTACCCGCAAGCGTTGCTCGATGCCTCTGTGCGCAACGCCAGTAACTGCCGCACGACCAAGGACAACCTCGCAGTCGATCCGGCATGCCGAGGCGGGCTGCCGTTCCCGCTTCCGCAGAACGGCAATGAAGTCATCTGGAATCAACAACTGCGCTACAAGGGAACGGGTTACACCACCACGGCTTCGTCCAACAGTTGGGTAGTGGATTCTCAGGGTTCGGTGACCAAGACCGCCGAGTCCGCGACCATGGAGGAGGCGCCGTACTACCAGACTCAACAGACCGATCGCGATCCGCAGTTGTACTACCGCGCCTGGGCACTGGACAGTTATCCGGCCCGCAGCGCCGGGCAACTGATCATCCTCGCTGACTACCTCGACCCGCAAAGCCAGCCACGGCGTGCCTGGAGCTACACCCCAGGCATGCGCCGCATCAAGTTGGCGCCGGAGTTCGCCTACGACACGCCGGTGCCCAACCAGGGCGGTGTGAACCTGTTCGACGAATTGCAGATGTTCTCCGGTAGCCAGGACCGTTTCGACTACAAACTGGTGGGCCGCAAGGAGATGTATATCCCGTACAACGCCTACAAGTTCTACTTCAGTTGCGGCCAGGAAGAACAGTTCAAGCCGCATCATGCCAACCCGGCTTGCGAGCGCTGGGAACTGCACCGGGTGTGGGTGGTGGAAGCGACTCTGAAACCGGGCAAACGCCACGTCTACAGCAAGCGCACCTACTACCTCGACGAAGACACGTTTGGTGCCGGCCTGTATGACGCCTGGGACCAGGGCGGGGTGCTGTATCGCGCGCTGTTCCAGAGTGGCGTGCAGCTGTACGACAAAAACCTGCCGTACACGGTAAAAAACGTCAGCTATGACTTCAACAAAGGCATGTGGTCTTTGCTCAACGATGGCCTCAAGGGCGGATATCGGGTGCACGACACGCCGTTATCGGAGCGTGACATGAAGCCTGAGTCGATTGTTTCCCAGGAGACCCAACGCTGATTTCATCGGTTGAACACGCATTTGCGGCCTGAGAGGGCCGCTTTTTTTTGTGCGGATTTTATAAAAGGTAGCCCTGCGACTCATATTTAAATGAACACATATTAGAAATGTGTTTATATTATTGAGGGTGCAGTTATCCCTTAAATTGATCCGGATGCCCTGCGAGCGGGTCGTTCGGTCTGCTGGCTAATTACAACAAGGAGAACGCCATGCTGATTGATGTCCACGCCCACTTGCTGACTGAGGGCATGCTGAACCGTCACGAGTTCTGGGGGCCATTCATGAAAGTGCAGGGGCTGACCGTGGGGCATTTTTCCCTCGGCACCAAGCAACCGGTCAAAGCCGCGACGGATGCCGAAGCGCAGGCCAATATCCTCGCGCGCATGAGCCACGCCAGCCGTCGCCAGCTGATGGCCGAGCGGGGTGTCGACAAACTGGTGATGTCCACGCCGTCTCATTGCTTTATGTATTGGGCGGGAGATTTCGCTAACGAATACGCGCGCATCTGCAATGACGAGTTGTCGGCATTTTGTCGGGCTGATCCCGACCACTTCGATTTCTGGTGCCACGCCAACCTCGCGGATCCGCTGAATGCGGCCAAGGAAATTGAACGCGCAGTGACTCAGTTGGGCGCCAAGGGTGTGTGCGTCGGCGGGGCCAACTTCAATGGCCTGGAGGCTCACGACGAACGCCTGTTCCCCGTCTGGGAAAAACTCACCCAGCTGGATGTACCGATCATGGTGCATGGCTTCAATCAGTCGATTTACTGGGGCGAAAAACACACGGACGACAAGTTTGAAACCACCTCCATCGTCGGTGACTGCGTCGATGAAACACTGTTCTTCTGGTACCTGATCTGCGGTGGCGCGCTGGATGTTTTCCCGACCTTGAAAACCTACATCACCCATGCCGGTGGCATGGCGGTTTTCCAGTTGGGGCGCCTGAGCGAACTGAACCGGGCCATGGCACCGGACTCGCGCAATCAGCGTCCGTTGATGGATTACCTGCAGAACTTTTACTTCGACCTTGACGTTCATGCGCCGGGCTTGCGTCGTGGCGTTGCCGAGGTGGTGGGGGCGGAGCGCCTGTTGTACGGCACTAACTTTGGCGGGGCCTACGACCATGGCGATCTGACCGAAGGCATCGGCTTGTCCGCTGAAGACCGCGAGCGGATTCGCAGCGGTAACGCGATCGAACTGCTCAAGCTGAAGGTGCCGGCCAACGCTGGTCGGGTGCTGACGCCGTGACGGATAGCTCGCTGGGGCGGCCCTACCCGCAGCGCAGCGGACGGTTGCCACGGCACCTGAGCGAAATTACCGCAGCCTGGCTAACTCAGCTATTGCAGCCGCGTTATCCGGGCGTCGAGGTGCTGGCGTTAACGGCAGTGGAAGTTCGAAACGGTCACACCACCAAATTCCGCGTCAGGCTTGAGTTGAATGAGGTCGGTCAGCACGCGGGTATTCCTGCGCACGTGTGCCTGAAGTCGAATTGGTCCGAGGGTTTCGAGAGCGGCGATATCTGTGAGCTGGAAGCGCGCTTTTATCATTTGGCGCACGGCTGGTCCGATGCGCCACTGCCAGACACCTATCTCACCGACTGGGACGCCGATGGCGGCGGTCGAGGCGTGGTGATGATGGAAGACCTTGGTCTGGCCGCCGGGAAATTTGGCCATAGCACCGATCACCTGGGCGTGGATGGCGTCGCTCGGGGGCTGGAGTCACTGGCGACGTTGCATGCTGCCACCTGGAACAGTCCGCAGCTACGGGGCCAGGGCTGGCTGCCGGTGTCGATGGCCAACCCGGTGGACTGCGACGGCCTGCTGCGTATGTACAACTACATCAAGGTCAATCTGCGCAAACCGGAGTACCAACGCCTGTTGCCGAAATGGATGTATGAGACACCGGAGTTGTTCAGCCATGCGTTTGATGAATTGGCAGCTTTCGAGCGCGAACAGTCGTCACCCAGCTGCCTGATCCATGGTGATTCGCATCAGGGCAACAGTTTTTTACGCAGCGACGGCCAACGTATCTGGCTGGATTGGCAACTGTCGAGGCGTGGCCGGCCATGGCGCGATATCGCCTATTTTATGCTGGGGGCCTTAACCGTCGAGGAACGGCGCGCCGATGCGCAACGCCTGCTGCGGGTGTACCGCGAAAAACTGATCAGCCTCGGTGCCGAAGGCGTGCTTGACCAGGACGCTGCCTGGGAACAGTTTCGCCGTTGGCCGGTTTGGGGGATGCAGACCTGGATGTCGAATATGGATGACTGGGGGCAGGACGGTTTGCCGATGGTGGAACGTTTCTTCGCCGCTGCAGAAGATTTTGATACCGTGCGTTTGCTCACACATGGGCGTAAGCCTCGCCGTACGCCGACACTGGGGCAGGGCGCGCGTCCGTTAACGCAGGCCTATCAACATCTACTGGAGGATTGAGAATGGTCGGGCAGGAAGAGTTGCGCTTGCAGGGTGCGGATAACTTTCGCAGCCTCAAAGGTATTCCCACCGGTTGTGGTCGTCGTATCGGCGACCATTACCTGTTACGGGCAGAACAGCTGGATCGACTGACCGCTGAAGACTGGCAGACCTTGCGGCGGATCGGCCTGACAACCGTCTGCGATTTACGCAGCGCCGCAGAGCGTGAGCGTTACCCGAGCGGCGTACCCGATTCGGCTATCGCGCAACTCCACCTGGAGGTGCTTGGTGATGTTCGTGCCGACCCACGGATTGCCGCCATGCTCGCTGATAATCCAGAGACTCAGGGCGCGCGAAACATGATGTTGGAGGTCTACCGGCAACTTCCGCACCTGTTGGCGCCGTTGTTGCCAGCGCTGTTCGAGCTGTTCTCTACCCGCAATGCATCGGTGCTCATTCATTGCACGGCGGGTAAGGACCGCACCGGGGTCGCGGTGATGTTGCTGCTGCACGCACTGGGCGTCGCACCGGAGCACATCATGGCCGACTATGTGCTCTCGGCACGTCGCTTCAGTCAGCTGGAGGTGGCGCGTCAGCAGGCCATGAGCACCACGGTGAGCCACCTGGTCGGCCAAGCGGTCAGCGAGGCGGCCATTGATGCAGTGCTGGATGCCCGTCCCGAGTACTTGAATGCTGCGTATGCAGTGATCGACGCCGAGTACGGTGGACTGGATCTTTACCTGCAGCGCTTCAGTGGTTTGAGCCAGAAAGGCTTGCAGACATTGCGCGATACCTTGCTGGTCGCCTAGGTCACGACTTCGGTCACTACCCGCGCGGGTTTCCATTGCGCCAATCCAATTCCCAGTAAAATCAATCCGCCTCCGACCGCGTGGTACAGGTGCAATGTTTCCCCCAGCAACACAATCGCCAACACCGCGGTAAATAACGGGACCAGGTTCATCAGCACGGCGGTTTTTTCTGGCCCCAGGGTTTGCAAACCACGCATCCACAAGCCGGGCGCCAGCGCTGAGGCAAACAGACCCGCGAACAACACCAGCGGGACATTTGCGGTTGTCAGGGCTATCGAAGGGGCCAGCACAAAGGGCGGCACCAACAGCAGGGTGCCGCAGATTATTTGCACGTAAAGGCTTTCCCAGGTCGGCAGGGGAATCTGCCAGCGCTTGACCAGCACGCAGTACAACGCGTACGACAGCGAGGCCAGCAACATCATCAATTCCCCTTGGCCAACCCCGTGTGCCCAGAGCGAGGGCAGGTCGCCTGCGGCCAGCAACCACGTCAGCCCGGCAAACGACACCAGAGCACCGACCAATAACGTCGCGGTCGGTTGGGTATTGAGCAGGGGAAAGGCGAGCAGCACGGTGAGCAGGGGCATGGTCGCCAGGATCAGGCCCATGGAAGTGGCGCTGACAGTGTGCGCGGCGAAATAGGCCAGCGACTGGTACAGCGACATGCCGAGCAAGCCCAGCAGCCACAACTTGGGCAGGTGCGGCCGAATCTGCTGCCGCAACCGCCAGACCTTGGGCAACATCACCGGTGACAACACCAGCAACGCGACCAGCCAGCGGTAAAAGGAAATGGCTGCGGGGTCAATCACCCCAACCGAAAGGCGATTGACCACGGTACTGGCGGCCCAGATCAGCGTGGCAAGAACAGGGAACAGCAAGTTCATCACGGGGGCGCCAACGTTGAGGGTGCGCACTACGCACCGGAGAGTTTGTCGATATGTTTTGGTGTTATTCGCTGGCAGCGTTACGTGCCGCAATCGTCGCGGCAAAATCGCGTTTGAGGGTTGGAAAGTAGGCAATCTGCCCACCCATGCCGCCGGCAATGTCAATCGAGGCGGCGCTGATGAAGCTGGCATATTCACTGGCCAGGAACAGCGCCATACCGGCAACGTCTTCAGGTTTGCCATAACGCCCGAGCGGTACCACCTTCATCACCATGGCGTCGAACTCCTCGCGACTGACGCCAGGTCCCATTTCCTTGTAGTGACGATCCCATTGACCGGTATCGATCCAACCCATGTTCAGGCTGTTGACCAGGATATTGTCTTTGGGCAGTGACATGCCCAATGAGCGGGAGAGGGCGATGCACGATGCGCGATTGATTACTGAGGGAATTCCGTCGGGCGTCGGAATCACCCCGGCCAAGGCGTTGATTTCGATGATCCGTCCCCAGCGCTGTTCACGCATGAACGGCACCACCGCCTGCACGAATCGGAAATGCCCCATCTGCAGAATGTTGGCATGTTCGAGGATGACTTCCGGAGTGAGGGTGTCGAGGTTGCCGCCACGGCCTTGACCGGCGTTGTTCACCAACACATCGACCCCGCCCCACGCGTGTGCAACTTCAGCAACAAACGCCTTGACCCCCTCACTGTCCGTCACGTCGACAGCCCGGGCAATCACCGCCTGGGCGTGTTCCGCAAGTTGCGCGCCGACTTCCCGGACGTCTGACGCACTACGGGCGCATATCGCTACCCGCGCCCCTTCAGCTGCGAATGCCCGGGCGATGGCCAGACCAATGCCCCGCGAAGCGCCCGTGATGATCACGCGTTTGGCACTCAAATCAATATTCATGGTGGCTCCTCTTGTTTTTCTTCTGGCGGTTCACTGCCGTTTTACCCGCGCAACGCCAGGCGTTCTGTGGGATGGCAGGGGCTATTGAAAGCCCAAAGCACAAAAGCGTCAAAGTTTATTTGAACGTTTATCTGTTTTGTGTGCAGTATTTACCGGCGAAACGCCTTTGCTGGAACGATTCTTCACCTTGACGGGTGTGAAATTCTATATGGAGAATGCAAATCTTTATGTGGAATTTTATTTTGTGATCCGTTACGGTGACTTTCAACTGAGGAGGAAAGTGGGTCTGGATGCGTGCCAGACCTCTTCAGCGGACTGTCCAGGCGAGACATTCAACGATATTGTGGGGTAGCGCATATCGCTGGAGCGACCGTTTGAACGCACATAGCGACTGAAAATAACAATAAAAGGTAGTGTGTATGAATCATAAGACCAAGCAGAGTCGGCTGGTACTGGCTCAAGGTGCGCTTACGCTGATGATGGTTGGCGGCTCTCAAGGCGTCATGGCGCTCTCTTTCGATCTGCCGAACCCTGATTATCGCCTGCGTTGGGACAACACGGTCCGCTACAACCTGGGCATGCGGACTGACAGTCAGGACAGTCGCATCATGAACACGCCGAACTTCGACGAGTCCGACGGCAAGTTCGATAAAGGCGACATTGTTACAAATCGTCTCGATGTGTTGAGCGAACTCGACTTTTCCTACCTCAACGAGTGGGGTGGACGCCTCAGTGGTGCCGGCTGGTTTGACCAGGCCTATAACGATCACGATGTGAAAAGTAACGTTCCCGGCTACGCCACCAGCTATCACAACAATCGTTACAGCGACGAAGTGAAGCGCTACATGAACGGCCCGTCGGGAGAGATTCTCGATGCCTTTGTCTGGCGCAACTTCAACATCGGCGACACACCGGTCAACGTGAAAGTCGGTCGTCACACCAACTATTGGGGTGAAAGCCTGTTGTTCGGCGCTCACGCCGTGTCCTACTCCCAGGCCCCCAGCGATGGCGTGAAAGCCTCGACCAGCCCGGGTATCGAAACCAAGGAAGTGTTTCTGCCGGTGGGGCAGATCTCGGCCAAGGCCCAGGTCACTGATCACCTTTCGGTTGCCGGTCAATACTTCTACGAATGGGAGCCCACGCGCATTCCTTATGGGGGTACCTATTTCGGCGCGGCCGACCCTTTGTTCGAAGGTCCGGACCAACTGCCGGTAGCGCCTAACGGAGCGACGTTGCAGCGTCAGGATTCGCGCTTCGGTCGCGATGGCAAAAACTGGGGCGTGATGGCCAAACTCAACGTTGAAGAAGTCGAATCGACGTTCGGCGCCTACTATCGCCAGTTCGACGACTACCAGCCTTGGCTGGCCCCACAGGTCAAGGCAGCGCTGGGTTCGTACCGGGTTGTTTACCCGCGTGGCGTGAAGCTGGCAGGCGTCAGTTTTGCTCGGGTTTTCAACACGGTTGCGGTCGGCTCTGAACTGTCCTACCGCATGAACGGTGCCTTGAATGCCACTGGCGTCAGCGCGCTGGACGACGAAGGCCCGCGCGGCGACACCATTCACTTTATTGCCAACGCCGTTTACGGCGTGCCGCGTAACTTCATTTCGAACAACGCGACCCTAGTGGGTGAGTTCGCCTACAGCCACCTGGATCGCGTGACTGAACACGAAGAGCTCTATAAAGGTGTCGGAAAAGCCGCTTGTACCAATGCCAGAACGCCAGGTATCGCCGGGTCCGGCAGCGAGTCGGATGGCTGCTCCTCGAAAGATTATTATGCGGTCGCGGTCAACTACACTCCGCAATACATCTCGATCTTCCCCTCCTGGGACATGGATGTACCTCTCACCGTCAACTACGGCCTGCATGGCAACGCACCAACAGCCGGTGGCGGCAGCGAAGGCGCGCTGGCTTACTCCGTCGGCGTCAAACTCACTTATGCCCAGCTGTATGAGTTCGGCCTGCGTTATGCCGACACAGCGGCCCAACCGAAGAACCTGGCCAATGGCACCGTCGCCGGTAACGGCAACGTAGGCGGTGAAGACCGCGGCTGGCTGGCTTTTACCTTCAAGACCTCCTTCTGATAAATCAAACAAGAATCGGAGAACGTGTTCATGAAACGTCCACTTGCATTAACTGCCGTCCTGATGAGTTTTGCGACCTGTAGCCTCACAGCCGCCGCTGCTGGCGACGCCTCGGACCTGGGTAAGAGCCTGACGCAGTTCGGAGCGATTCAGGCCGGTAACGCCGATGGCACGATCCCCGCTTACGAGGGCGGCCTTACCACCGCTCCGGCGGGTTTCAAGCCCGACAGCGGGTTTTGGGTTGATCCGTTCAAAGATGAAAAGCCACTGTTTCGCATTGACGCCAAAAACGTCGACAAGTATGCGGACAAGCTCAGTGAGGGGCAGAAAACCCTGATCAAGAAATACCCGACTTACTACATCGACATTTACCCAAGCCATCGCACGACTGCCTATCCCAAAGCGGTACTCGATGCCACCGTGCGAAACGCCAGCAGCTGCGCGATCCAGAAAGATGGCCTGGCCGTTGATCCATCTTGCCGTGGCGGCCTGCCGTTCCCGATTCCGAAGACCGGCAATGAAGTGATGTGGAACCAGCAGGTGCGCTACAAAATCGGCACCGGCTACTCGACCACGACTTCGTCCAACAGCTGGGTAGTCGACGCCAACGGCTCGATCACCAAGACCGCTGAACAGGCGACATTCGAAGAAACCCCGTACTACCAGGTGACTCAGGCGGATCGCGATCCACTGATGTACGCACGAGTGTTCTCGCGCAACGACTATCCGGCGCGGCGCTCCGGTGAAGTGGTGGTGCTCACTGACTTCCTCGATCCATTGGCGAAGGCCCGTCGTTCGTTCAGTTATTCCCCAGGCCAGCGCCGGGTAAAACTCGCACCGGAATTTGCCTTTGATACACCCGTTGCCAGCCAGGGTGGCGTGACGCTGTTCGACGAACTGCAAATGTTTTCCGGGAGCCAGGACCGCTTTGACTACAAGCTGGTCGGTCGCAAGGAAATGTACATCCCGTACAACGCCTACAAATTCTACTTCGGCGTCGGCAAGCAGGAAGACCAGTTCATGCCGCACCACGCCAACCCGGCGAACGAGCGTTGGGAGCTGCATCGGGTGTGGGTCGTGGAAGCCACGTTGAAGCCGGGTATGCGCCACGTCTACAGCAAACGCACCTACTACCTGGATGAAGATACTTTCGGCGTCGGCCTGTATGACGCCTGGGACAAGAGCGGCGCGTTGTATCGCTCGATCTTCCTCAGCGGCGTCCAGCTCTACGACAAAAACATTCCCTATAACGTGAAAAACGTCGTGTATGACTTCAACAAAGGCATGTACGCGTTGCTCAACGATGGTTTGAAGGGCGGCTACAAGTTCATCGACAAACCACTCTCCGAGCGTGACATGAATCCTGAAGCCATTGTGGCTCGGGTCACCCAGCGCTGATGTGATTTCGCCTGTCCTGCCTGCCGGTTTGCGCATCAAGCCGGGCAGGCAGAACAGGTGTGTTTGCCACGCGGGATGGTTAAGGAATAAAAATAATGACTAGCCCTTGCCCTGCTTCTTTTCTTCTCTGCACTTCGCGTCTGCTCCTGGCAGTCGCGTTTGCGGTCGGCGCGAGCTCATTGCTGACGACGCCTGCCTACAGCGCCGTCGCGTTGTCGGCCGATTCGCTCGACGTGCCGGCGCAGCGGATCGATGAACACCTGCCCGCACCCTTGCTGTCGGTCGCCACAGCGGGCGACGCGATGATTGGCGTCGGCCTGCACGGGTTGATCCAGCGCTCCATCGATGAGGGCCGCACCTGGCAACAGGTCGATAGCCCGGTGTCCAGCGATCTTGTGCAAGTGCGGTTTCGCGACGAGCGTCATGGCTGGATCGTCGGTCACGATGCGGTGGTCATGCACACCACCGATGGCGGTCAAAGCTGGCAAGTGCAGCTCGACGGGCGCCGCTTGTTGACCTTGCTCAACGCTTACTACGGCCCACGGGCCGAACAAGGTGATGAAGCCGCAGCCCAGATGCTTAAGGAAGTGGCTATGGCCGCCAGTACCTCGGCGACGCCGGACGTGTTGGCCGCACCCTTTCTCGATGTGATGTTCGATGAGCACGGCAACGGATTTGCCGTGGGTGCCTTCGGCATGTTGTTGCACAGCACGGATGACGGCCAGAACTGGCAGCCGTGGACCGAGCGCAGTGATAACGATCGGCGCATGCACCTGTATGGACTGGCGGAACAAGCGGGCACTTTTTACATCGGCGGGGAGCAGGGTTTGCTGCTGCGTCTGGATGGTCCGCAACAACGTTTCGTGAAAATCGATACGCCCTACACCGGCACTTACTTCGGCGTCCGCGCCTTCGACGGTCTGCTGCTGGCGTACGGGCTGCGCGGCAACCTGTTTGCCAGCCGTGATGACGGCCAGCAATGGCAGCCTGTGGCAACCAATCTCAATAGCAGCCTGGTCAGCATTGTCGAGCAGGGTGATGCCTTGATCGTCGTGAGCCAGGGTGGGCAACTGGTCAGCGTTGACCGGCAGAGTTTGCAGGTCACCCCGCTGGCAGATGCGCGGGTAGGCGAGGTGTATGCAGCCAGTGCCACCAAACAGGCTGGGAGCCTGCTTGTCACGCGCTTCAGCGGCGCCAAGGTCATCGATATCGCCCAGGCCAACTAAAGCCCCCGGCACGATTCCCCTACGAGAAAGAAAAAATGGTCGAGCAAAAATTCAACAGCGGGATGCCAGTGATTGCCAACCTGGAGGACTTTGACAAAAACTCCGGTGGCTGGTTTGAACGGGTCATATTCCGTCATCGCATGGTGGTCGTCGTTGCCTGCTTGCTCGCCACTGTGGTGCTGGGCTTCTTCGCTACACGGCTGCAAGTCAATGCCAGCTTCGAAAAAATGATTCCCAGCTCCAGCCCTTACATCAAGAATTACCTGGCGTATAAAAACCAGTTGCCAGGCCTGGGCAACAGCATTCGCGTCGTGGTGGAAAACAAATCCGGTGATATCTACGACGCCGACTATCTGCTGGCGCTGCAAAAGGTCAACGACACCCTGTACCTGATTCCAGGCATCGACCGCTCCTGGATGAAATCGCTGTGGATGCCCATCGTTCGCTGGAAAGAAGTGACGGAGGAGGGCATTGATGGCGGTGCGGTCATGCCATCGGATTACGACGGCAGTGACAAATCGATCACGGCCTTGCGCCGCAACATTATGCGTTCCGGGATCATTGGCAACCTGGTGGCGAACGACGGCCGGTCGAGCATGATTGTCGCGCCGCTGCTCGATACCAATCCGCAGACCGGACAACCCCTGGATTACGGTGATTTTTCCAAGCAACTGGAAGCGCAGATTCGCTCGCTGGAAAGTGACAAAGTGGGCATCCACATTGTGGGTTTCAGCAAGCTGGTGGGCGACCTGATCGACGGCCTGTATTCGGTCATGCTGTTCTTTGGCGCATCGGTACTGATCGCCGGGTTGTTCGTCTATTTCTATACACGCTGCCTGCGCAGTACCTTGCTGCTGGTGAGCGTGGCAGTGGCGGGGGTGGTGTGGTTGCTGGGTTTGATGCAACTCCTCGGCTACGAACTGGACCCTTACTCCATCCTGGTGCCGTTCCTGATTTTTGCCATCGGGATCTCCCACGGCACGCAAAAAATGAACGGCATTCTTCAGGACATTGGCCGTGGCACCCATAAATACATTGCTGCGCGCTATACCTTCCGCCGCTTGTTTCTCACTGGCTTGACTGCGCTCCTGACCAATATCGTTGGTTTTGCCGTGCTGGTGATCATTGATATTCCGGTGATTCGCGACCTGGCACTGACCACCAGCATTGGTGTCGCCGTGCTGATTTTCACCAAGTTGCTGCTGATTCCGGTGGCGTTGTCGTACCTGGGCGTCAGTAAGAAAGCCGCGCGTATCGCCATCGCCAAAGATCAGGCCGGCGCAGAAAACCGCGGTTTTCTCGGGCGTCTGTGGAGCGGCCTGGATCGCTTCACCGAACGGCCGATGGCCACGGCGGTGATTGCCGTATCGCTGGTGGTGACGCTGATTGGCAGCGTGGTGATGATGCACCTCAAGGTCGGTGATCTGGATCCCGGTGCACCGGAGTTGCGTGCGGATTCGCGCTATAACCGCGATAACGCCTACATCACCAGCCACTACGGACTTTCCAGTGACCAGTTCGTGGTCATCATGAAGACCAACGAAGACAGCTGCCGTCTGTACCAGTCGCTGCAAAGCATGGACAAACTGGCCTGGCGCCTGCGCCAGACGCCTGGTGTACAAACCACCCAGTCGCTGGCCGAAACCGTGCGCATGATCAGCTCCGGCATGGCTGAAGGCAGCCCGAAATGGTTGAGCATCAGCCGCGACCAGGCGATCACCAACTCGGCGGTGGATGCCGCGATGATTTCTGCACCGGGCATCACCAACCAGCAGTGCTCGGTCACTCCATTGATCGCCTACCTGGCTGATCACAAAGCCGACACACTGAGCCGGGTGTTGAAAGTTTCTGAAGAGTTCGCCAAGGAAAACAACACACCCGCTGGCGCCGAGCAGCCTGTGGAATTCCTCCTGGCTGCGGGTAATGCCGGGATCGAGGCCGCCACTAACATTGAGGTAGAGAAGGGCATCATCACCATGTACCTGGCCGTGTATGGCGCTACGGCCTTGCTCTGCCTGCTGACCTTCCGCAGTTGGCGCGCAACCCTGGTGGCGCTGATTCCTTTGCTGATGACTACGATCATCTGCAAGGCGCTGATGGTCTGGTTGGGGATCGGCCTGAAAGTAGCCACCTTGCCGGTAATCGCCGTGGGTGTCGGTGTCGGCGTGGACTACGCGCTGTATCTGCTCAGTGTGCAACTGGCGGTGCAGGAACGCGGTGGAAGCCTGGCGGTTGCGTATCGCCGCTCGCTGGATTTCACCGGTCGGGTCGTGGCGCTCGTTGGCCTGACCATGGCCGCCGGGGTGATTACCTGGGCCTGGTCGCCGATCAAGTTCCAGGCGGACATGGGCATTCTGCTGACCTTCATGTTCCTGTGGAACATGCTCGGTGCGCTGGTGCTGATCCCGGCCCTCTCGCATTACCTGCTCAACCCGAAAGGCAACTCCAAGGCCGGCGTGACCCTCGATCTGGAGGACGCGCGCGCCCAACAGGAACCGCGCAAACCCGCGGCCAGCGCACCTGCACCCCAATTGACCGAGCTCGCCTTACCCCGGCGTGTCCGCTGACTAATAGCCGGGCACAGACCTGGCTGGCAACTGCAAGGAGAGAACAATGTTCGAGTTATTGATGAGTGCCGACATGATGGTTCCGGACCCGGACGGCATGACGGAAATGTTGGTCGACAAGCTCGGCATCTACAAACACGAACGCTGGCGCCAGGCGTTCGATAATCACCCGTATATTGCGCATTTCCTGCGGGTACACAAATCCCTCGCGGTGTCGCCTACGCGCATCGAACCGCAGTGGCACCTGGATCGGCCGAACCCCGGTGATCCGTTGTTCCATGACTTTCTGGAAAGCCTGAAGGATTTCCAGGGGCATCATCGGCCGATGATCACGCACTCCATCGTGCTGGCCCTGCACGGGGACAAGTTCGACGCGCTGGTAGACAAACTGATGCGTCGTCGCTTGCCTTTCCGCATGGCGCAGCGCACCCCGGAAATGCCCTTCGACCGCTTATGGCTGGGTGCCACTCCCGAGCAACCGTATTACCAGCCCACGGTGGATGGCGGTTTGTGCATTGAGATCATGCCGACCGAGCCTTTGCAGATGCCGCCGGAAACGTATCAGTTGCCACCGATGCAGCCGCGTGATCTCAAGCCCGGCGACATGGTCCGCGTCACCGCCCGTGGCTTCCTGGTACGCGACCTCGATGAAACCCTGCGTAAGGTCTCGACCAACCTCGATTGGGAACCGAGCGGGCCGGTCGAGAGCATCGGCAGCGAAGGTTACCGCCGTGCGCGTATGGGTTTCACCGTGCCGAACAGTGCCACCCTCGATGTCCTCGAGGCGACCTACTGGAACACCGACGCCGGCCACTACGTCAATAACTGGGGGCCGGGTCCGTACTACATCCGCATCGGTGTCAACGATCTGGCTGCCAAGGCCGAGGATCTGCGGTCACGCGGCACGCGGTTCCAGTGGATCGAATCCTCCGAGGCCGTCGGCGGCCGTGCGTTGATCAAGATAGACCCACAAGAACTCAATGGCCAGGTCTTCGAGTTCGAGGAGTGCCCTGTATGAGCACAGCGCAAGAACCGCAGTCTCCCGTTTTGATCAACGATGCGGTGCGCCTTGAGCGTGATGCCATGGTGGGTTGGGTGGTACTGACCCGGCCCCGGCAGATCAACGCCATCAACGACGATATTCGTCAGGGCGTGCCGCAAGCACTGGCGCTGTTGCAGCAAGACCCGGACATTCGCGTGATCGTGATTCGCGGGGAAGGTGAGCGAGGCTTTTGTGCGGGTGCTGATATCAAGGAGCGTCGTGGCCCGGAATCGAGCCTGCAAGTGCGGCAGCGCATGGAACAGGTGCGCTGGATCGAAGCGCTGGATGGCATCAGCAAACCGGTGATCGCTGCCATTCATGGTTATTGCATGGGCGGTGGGTTGGAACTGGTGCTGGCGTGTGACATCCGCTTCGCCGCGCCCGATGCCGTGTTCGCCCTGCCGGAAACCGGCCTGGGGCTGATTCCCGGCGGCGGCGGTACGCAACGACTGTCCCGAGTGGTGGCGCCGGGTCAGGCATTGGACATGTTGCTCACCGGTGACCGGGTGGGCGCCGAACAAGCGCAGCGCATTGGTCTGGTCAGCCGCCTGGCCAGCGACAACGCCAGCCTGCTGGACGAAGTACGGGCCTTTGCTCAGCGCATCGCCGTCAAACCACCCACCGCGTCGGCGTTTGTCAAACAGGCAGCACGGGCGGCGCTGGACATGGACCTCAAACGTGGCCTGGACCTGGAGCTTGATCTGTTCGCCTTGCTGGCCCCGACCAAGGATGCCCGCGAGGCGGCCCAGGCGTTCAGTGAACGGCGCGAACCGCGATTTACCGGCGAGTAAAGCGCCACTCAAAACAATAAGGAACAGAGCATGAGCACAGGAAAACTGGCAGGACGAGTGGCCATTATTACCGGCTCCGGTGGCGGCCTGGGCGCTGAGTGCGCACGGGTGCTGGCGTCGCATGGTGCAAGTATTGCGGTGGTCGATATCAATTTCGAGGGGGCCACAGCTGTGGCCCAGTCACTCCTCGCCGAGGGGCATCAAGCCTTGGCGATCGCCACCGACGTCTCCTCGGAAGACGCCGTGCGCGCGATGGTTGCTCAGGTTAAACAGCATTTCGGCCGTATCGACATTCTGCACAACAACGCGGCGATCCTGAACGCCGAGCAACGTCAGCTAGACCGCGATTTCGTCAACCTCGACATGCAGGCCTGGGACCGCGCCATCGCCGTCAACCTGCGTGGCGCGGTGCTGTGCACCAAGCATGTGATTCCGGTCATGCTGGAGAACGGCAAGGGCTCGATTATCTTCGCCACCTCGGGTCTGGGCATGCAGGGCGATATGTCCCTGACCGGCTACGCCACCTCCAAGGCGGGGCTGATGATGCTGCCGCGCATGGTCGCCTCGCAATACGGCAAACAAGGCATTCGCGGCAACGCCGTGCAGATCGGCCTGGCGCCTTCGGAACACGCCATGCCTGAACCCTTGCTCGACATCCTGCGCGACAACCACTGCACTGCCGAGCTGGGCACGCCTCGGCAGATTGCCGATGTGGTGGCGTTCCTGGCCAGTGACGAATCCTCATTTGTCACGGGCACCACGCTGGTCGCTGATGGTGGTTTCAGCAGCCACACCCCCTCCCTGGTGGCGATGCGCGCGCTGTTTGCGCAGATGGGCCGCACCGGCATGTAACCCTTGCCCGGCGCATCCCGTGCGGTGCGCCGCGGCTGATCTTTGCCGCCATAGCCGCCGCGCGCCGCTGTGGTTGAACTCGACTTGGAATTAATTGATGAACCAGAACCAAAATGCGAGCACTACGGATTTTGATGTGATCATCGTCGGCGGTGGCACCAATGGCCTTTCGGCTGGCTGCTACCTGGGCCTGGAAGGCAAGAAGGTGCTGGTTCTGGAGGCATTGGACAAGGTCGGCGGGATGGCCTCCTCGGGTTACCTGATACCCGAAGCGCCGCAGCATCTGGTTCATCCCTGTGCCCTGGACATGATGTCGATGCGCGTGCATTCCCATGTGCCAGCGGAGCTGGGACTTGATCGACACGGTTTCAAATCGATAGAGCTTGCGCCGGGGTATGTGTACTTGCATCCGGATGGCCAATCTCTGATCTTCTGGCGCGATCGCGAGAAAACCGCCGCCGAGATCCGCCGGTTCAGCAGCAAGGATGCCGAGGCGTTTCTGCAGTTCATGAAAGTCATCGACATGTTCCTCGATATCGCGCTGCCGATGATGCGTGTCGACCCGGCCAAAACAAACCTCGGCGTGAAGCTGAAAATGCTTGGCACCGCCATCAAACACAAAGCGCTGAAACCCGAGCTGATGGCGCTGATGACAGGCTCCGCGTTGCAGGCGGCACGTGAGCGCTTCGAGCATCCGGTGACCATTTCCGCGATGTGTGCACTCACTGGGCTGGCAGGGGATATCAGCGCCGATGGCGGTGGCATCTATTACGCCTTGCTCGGTTTCCTTCATCGTTTTGGCGTGGGCCGGGTATTGGGTGGCATGCAGCAGTTGAGCAATGCCATGCAGACTCGACTGGAAGAGCTGGGCGGGCAAGTGCTGGTGTCGGCCAGCGTCAGTGAAATCGTTGCCAGGGACGGTCTGATCAAAGGCGTGAAACTGGCTGATGGTCGTCAGTTCACCGCACGTGCGGTCATTGCCGGCTGCCACCCCAAGCCGGCGTTGGACATGGTTACCCGTGGTGAAATCCCTCAACACCTGCTGACCCGTATCGCCATGGCACCTGCTAACGGCAGAGGGTCGGGACCATTGAAGGTGGATGTTGCCCTGCGTGGGCAGATTTCTTTGCCGCGTTTTGCTGCCATTCGCGGCGATGGCGTGGATTTGCGTAAAACCGTCATGCTGATCGGCACCGAAGAAGCCGTGCTGGAAAACTTCGCCGCCTGCGCCCGTGGTGAAGTACCGAAGTTGCCCTATATCACCGTGGCCGCACCCAGTGCGGCCGACCCTTCACAAGCGCCAACCGGGCAGGATGTGTTGTACATCTATCCGCCGGTGATGCCGGTGAATCCCAATGAAGGTTGGGACGCGCTGCGTGAGCGGGTGGCCGACCAGGTGCAGGAACAGCTGTATGACTACATCGATGGGATCGAGGGGCAGGTGATTGGCCGACATATCGAGGCTGCTCCGGATTTTACTGCGCGCTTGAACACGGTGAATGGCTGCGTGGTGCATATCGACACCACCTCGATGCGCTCGAGCACCATGCGCCCGGCGTACGGTTTGGGAGGCGATACCTTGCCGGTGGCGGGACTGTATTTAGGGAGTGCCGGCATTCATCCGGGCGGTGGGGTAAACGGCATGGCCGGGCGGTTGGCGGCCAAGCGGGTGAGCAAGTATTTGCGTAAAAAGGCTGACTGAAGCGGGTCGCTGATTCCAAGCCCCTAAGCAACCCCCCCCTGTGGGAACAAGCCTGCTTCCACAGGGAAAGCTCATTGGGCGAGAGTGTGTGAACGGTGCTTAAACGCCGTCGACGTTTTTTTCTGCGCCCAGCGAAATACTCGCCAGCACAAAATCCGCCGAGTACTGACGCCAGGTGGCCATGCCTTGCTCCGAGTCCGTATCCAGCCCGGCAAGTGCCGACATCGAATAGCGGTTGGTGAACCAGCCAGTAGTCACCAGCGAAGCGCTGGCCAACAACAGGCGCGGGTTGATGTCTGCGCGAAAATCACCACTGGCCGCACCCCGCAACAAAATCGCGTCGAGCTTGGCGATCAGCTTCGGTGCCATTTCCAGAAAATGGTTGCGAGGTGTTTCGTGGGTGTCATGGTAGCGAATGCCTTCCAGCGCCAGGCTGCCGAGGAAGGGGTCCAGACGGTACTGGTCAAAAAAATGGTTGAGCACGGCGCGCATCGCCACTGGCGGTGAAAGCTCTTCGACATTGAGGTTGACCAGCTCGGACATGATGTTGTCCGAAGACTCATCCAGTACCGCTACAAACAGGCCTTCCTTGGAGTTGTAGTAGTGGTAGACCAGCTGTTTGGTAACGCCGGCTTCCCGGGCAATTTCTTCCACGCGCGCACCGGCCAGGCCTTTTCTGGCGAACTCCACGCGCGCTGCCGCGAGCAGGCGATTCATCGTATTGCGTTTGCCCTGTTCGCCACCTTCTCCTGCCTTTACCGCCACCTCGTCCTCCTCATGCCAGTTTTGGCCAGGTTATTCACACCTTGAAGCATTTCCCCGGGGGCCTTCGTTTGACCCCAAGTCAAACGAAGCGGACTACCGGCGCAGACACAACCACATACCATGGGTCGGCAGCCGGACAATCTTGGTGTGCAAGAAGAATAAAAACAAGACAGGAGCTCCTGATGAGCAACGAAAGCGCAGCACTGGACCTGGCAACCGCATACTCCGCTGTGTCGGACATGTATCGGGGCACCGACCTGGATATTCACGCGGTGTGCCGCGAGCAACGGCTGAAATCGCCCATCTATGAAGGCGACTTCATCACCCAGTTTGGCGTGCCGACGAATGCCGGCACCCAGCAGGGCACTCGCCCGACCTTCGCCTTGTTCAAATACCAGGATGTAATGACTGTCCTGCGCGATGGTGCGACCTATACCAGCGGTTTTATTGCCGAAGGTCTTGGCGCGTTTTTCGATGGTTTGATCATTCTTGCCATGGACGGTGACGAGCACCGTAAGGTGCGCGCCTTGCTGCAACCGGCCTTTATGCCGGAGACCGTGAACAAGTGGCGCCCGCAGATCGATCAAGTGATTCGCGAGGAGTACATCCAGCCGATGTTGCCGGCAAAGAAGGCCGACTTGATGAAGTTCGGCCTCGAGCTGCCGATTCGCGTCATGTACGCTTTGATGGGCTTCCCCTCGGATGAGCCCTCCAAGTACAAGCAATACGCCGCGTGGGCCTTGGCCATTGTCGGCGGCAACCAGATTGACCCGAGCAAAATGGTTGAAGCGCGACGTCAGGCCGGCATCGCTGTCAAAGGTCTGTACGACGCGCTTGCCGAGGTGGTGGTGCAACGTCGTGCCGAGGGCAGCCAGGGCGATGATGTGGTCGGGCGTTTGCTGCGCGCGGAGTACGAAGGGCGCACGCTGGATGACCACGAGGTGATCACCTTCACTCGCTCGCTTTTGCCAGCCGCGGGCGAAACCACCACGCGCATGTTTGGCTCGGTAATGACTTTGCTCTTGACCACGCCCGGCTTGCTGGAACGCGTCAAGGCCGACCGCTCATTGATCGGCAAGCTGATGGACGAAACCACGCGCTTTGAACCCGTGGCCACTTTCAAGGTGCGCGAAACCGCCCGGGAAGTGGAATTTCACGGCGTGAAAATCCCCAAGGGTTCGTTCGTCCAGTGCATGGTGGTGTCCGCCAACCGCGACGAAGATGCGTTTGAAAACCCTGAGGTATTCGACATTGATCGCAAGCCAAAACCCTCCTTTGGTTTTGGCTTCGGCCCGCACATGTGTATCGGTCAGTTCGTCGCCAAAGTGGAAATCAGCTGCGCTGTCAACGCCATCCTCGACCTCTTTCCCAACTTGCGACTCGACCCGAGCCAACCCGTCCCGCAGATCGGCGGAGCGCAATTGCGAGGCGTGTCCACGCTCCCGGTGATCTGGGACTGAATCACGCTGTAATCCCGTTTCCCTGCCTCAACAAAAACAACAGAGGGCATCATGAGAACGTTTAAAACCATTCCAGAACGCGGTGATTTCGGCTTTCAACAACTGGTTGGGCCGCACAAGGTCACCGGCGCTTCGATGTCAGCCGAACGCGGCTTCTTCGGCCTGCACCTGAGCAAAAGTTCGCCGTTCGGTTCTGTGCGCGATGAGCAAGGCAACATTTACTCATTCGTACGGTCGCTGATGGCGCCCAATGGCACCCCCAACCCAACCAAGTTCTTCTACCTGAACAATCACGTCGATAACGTCAACCTGCGCATGGACCACGAAAAAATGGCCCGCCAGGCGCTGACACCACTGCCGGTACACAGCCTGGAAGGCGATGTCGCACGTTGGGCCAGCCACCCGGGCGAACCCGGCAACTCTTGGGAGATCACCGCCAGCAGCGAACGCCTGACCTGGAAGGAAGAAGGCCTGTTTCACCTCGAAGGCCGACTGCTTGGCCCAGGTTTGCAGTGGTACCTGCCAGGCGTGGAATGGGGCACCTTTTATGTTTCGCAGTTGTGGGATATCGCCGGTGTCTGCGAGGGGCGTCCGGTGAAAGGCGCCATGGCGCTGGACCAGTTCTACATGGCCGAAGGCGGCGCCATTCACTTCAAGAAAGACTTGGTGGTGAACAACAACAAGCATGTGATCTGGTGGTCCTTCGTCACCGTTTATAAAGATGGCACCTGGGATACCGGCTCTTTCATGGTCGGTCACGACCACTTGGGCTACGCCATTTTCAACAATGAAAAAGGCGAGGTTCGGGTCACCACCGATATCGAAGGAAACACCGAACACAAGGACGGAAGCTACTTCCTCAAATCCGCGAAAATCGTGCTGGAAGGCAAGGAAGAGTGGGAGTTTTTGCCTGATGAGAAGGGCGAGATGATCGACTTCGTCGGTGGCTTCCCGATCACTGCGCAGCAGGAAGGCCGTTGGCGTCGGGTTGGCGATACCCGTGAGCCTTCACACTGGCTGGGCTGGGGTGAATCGGACCGGCGTAATGGCTCGGCCCGCAATGTGCCAGGCAAAGACCTGTAAACAGTTGACCGAAACCTTTACCCCTGTAGGAGCTGCCGAAGGCTGCGATCTTTTGACTTTGACTTTTGAAGGCAAGATCAAAAGATCGCAGCCTTCGGCAGCTCCTACAGGGGAGCGTACGCGTTGTATCAGTAGCCTCCACCAATAACAACAATGAGGAATCACGATGAAATTCCGCGACAAAGTCGTGCTGGTCACCGGTGCAGGTCGAGGCATGGGTCGCGCCATTGCCCTGGCCTATGCCCGAGAAGGCGCCAAGGTGGTGGTGTCGGCACGCACCGCTCGATACGGTGAAGAAACGATCGCACAGATCAAGGCCCTGGGCGCGCAAGCCTGCCTGGTCGGTGGCGACATCGCCGACCGCGAGGCGATCAAGTCAATGGTGCAAGATGGTGTAGAGCACTTTGGTGGCCTGGACATCGTGGTGCATTGCGCTGCCGATACCAGTCACGGGCTGATCGCCGAAATGGCCGATGATACGTTTGATCACATCGTTCGCAGCAATATTCAATCGTTGTTCTGGTTGGCCAAGGACTGCGCACCTTATCTGTCGAAAGCAGCCGACAAAGGCCGGCTGATTTTCATCTCGTCCGGCGAAGCCAACCGCAAATACACCCCTCGCCTGATTGCCTATGGTTCCAGCAAAGCCTTCATGAATGCCTTCGCCCGCGGCCTGGCGGTGGAATTCGGTGCCATGAATATTCTGGTCAACGTCGTCGAGCCCGGACTGATCGGCACTGATCACATGCTCGAAACCCTGGGCAATGAACTGCCGCATAAACTCGCTGCACATTTCCCGGTAGGGCGTCTGGGCGAGTCCGCCGACATTGCCAACGCCGTGCTGTTTCTGACCTCCAACGAGGCTTCCTATATCACTGGCACTTCGCTGCTGGTGGATGGCGGCGCCACCATGATCGCGCTGCCCAAGGTCGAAGAAATCCTCAAGGGCCATTAATCAACCCGCACGTCCGCGATGGGAGTCAGGTCATGACATCGGATACACGCAGTAGCAACACCACGGCCCACGCCGGCAATGATTTTTCCGAGTTCAAGCGCGGCTGGCGCGTGGTTGTCCTGGGCCTGTTTGGCATCTGCACCAGTATTACCGCTGCGTTGCTGTACGCCTTCGGCACCCTGGTGATTCCGCTGGAACAGGCGTTCGGCTGGAGCCGGGGCGACTTGCAGGCCTCCATCACCTTTCTGTTCGCCGGTGTGGCGATTTCCACGCAACTGGTCGGCTGGCTGTACCGTCGGTTCGGGCTGCGCCGGGTAGCGATTGTTTCGATCGTGCTGCAGATCGTCGGTTACTTTGCGATCACGCGGATTGAGGGTTCGATCGGCTGGTTGTACCTGGCGTTTTTCAGCATGCCGATCATTTGTGCCGGAACCATTGCGATCACCTGGACGCAACTGGTCAACCTCTGGTTCGAGCGTAACCGTGGTTTGGCGCTGGCCGTGATTCTGTGTGGCACCGGGCTGATGGCGATGATTCTGCCACCGCTGTTGTCGCGGCTGATTGCCGCCTACGGTTGGCAAGCCGGGTTTATTGCGCTGGGGGCGATGCCTTTGTTGTTTACGTTGCCCTTGTCATTGATGTGGCTGCGCATGCCGGCGCTGCTCACCAGTCCTGACGCGACAACGCAGAAGGAACTTCCGGAGCTGTCCGGCATGTCCTTCAAACAAGCAGTGCGCTCAGGGATGTACTGGGGCTTTAACGTTGCATTGATATTGTCGGTGTCGTTGACCGTCGGCATGGTCACCAACATGGTGCCGATGCTGCAAAGCAAGGGCCTGAGTGCGCAGCAAGCCAGTCAGATCTTCAGTACCTTTGGTATTTCCATCATCGGCGGGCGCTTGTTGGTGGGTTATCTGCTGGACCGCTATTCACCTTCAGTAGTGGCCGCCGTGAGCCTGGCGCTACCCGCATTGGGCTGCGCGATCTTTCTCTTTGGCGGGGCGCAAAACACACCGTTGCTGGTGCTGGCGACCCTGTGCATCGGCGCCAGTGCCGGAGCTGAGTTCGATCTGGCGGCATTCCTGATGGCGCGCTATTTCGGCTTGAAAGACTACGCGCGGATATTTGGTCTGCACCTGTGCCTGATCACCATTGTCTCCGGTCTGGTACCCATGCTGTTCGGCCATCTCTATGACCTGTACGGCAGCTATTCCGCTGTGCTGGTGTGCTGTTTCTGCTGCGCCATTGTCGGCCCGACCATTCTGCTGTGGTTGAGAATGGAGCCAAAATTCCTCGCCCGTCAGCAAAACCTCCAGCTACGACCACATGCCTGAACCCACTTGAGGATGAACGTGAAATGAGCATGGACAAACACACCATCGAGCACTTTCTGCACGGGCAGATCGACTGCTGGAACCGGGGCGACAAAGACGGCTTTTTCGCTCACTACCGCAGCGTCTCGGCCAACGGCTTGAGTATCGAATACGTCGGCAAGCCCCAGGCCGATGCCTGGCAGGTACTGGAAGGCATGTGGGCGCAGCAGCAACCGAAGATTCGCGTTGAAGTGCGCCAGTGCATCGTCAATGGCAATGAAGCGGCGTGCCATCACCTGAACGCCTTTCGCGAGCAGGAAGGCGGTATCGAGACGATCGAGTTGTATCGGTTTGAAGAAGGAAAGTTGTCCGTACGTTACTTCATCAACCAGTAATCGTTGCGCACAGCCTTGTCAGAAAGGCTGTGCGCGTCGTCGCCTAGACGCCATCGGTGGAATGGGACAGCTGCTGCCATTGCTCGATTTCCGCGAGCATCCTGTTGAGCTTGTCGCTGACCTGCTGATAAGCGTCTGAACCCGCCAGGTAACGCAACGGTGGATGTTCGCTGTTGGCCAGGAGCACCAGCGCATCGCCCAGTTTAGCCGGGTTGCCGGTTTGCTGATGGTTGTAGGCGGCCGAAGCGCCTTTGACCTTGGCGGTGAATGCAGCGTAATCCTCCAACCCGCGTGTACCGAAGACCGCGGAGCTGGGGTCGAGAAAGTCGGTACGGAAAACCCCGGGCTCCACCAGCGTGACCTTGATCCCGAACTGCGCCACTTCCTGGGCCAGGGATTCGGAAAAACCTTCCACAGCAAATTTAGACGCGCAGTACAGCGCCGCACCACCCATCCCGACCATGCCACCCATTGAAGACACGTTGAACACCCGGCCACTGCGTTGCTGACGCATGACAGGCAGCACGGCGCGGCAGACGTTGAACACACCGAACACATTGGTCGCGAACTGCTGGTCGGCGTCGCTGGCGAAATTGTCTTCAAACGGCGCCAGTTGTCCATAACCGGCGTTGTTGACCAGCACATCGATTCGGCCAAAACGCGCCACGGCAGTTTCTACGGCAGCCAGTGCCTGGGCTTCGTCGGTCACATCCAGGGCCACTGCCAGCACGCGTTCGCCGTACTCGGCAAAGACAATTTCCAGCGGTTCGATACGCCGGGCGCTGACCACCACGCTGTCACCATCAGCCAATGCGGCTTTGGCAATGGCAGCACCCAAGCCTCGGGCCGCACCGGTAATAAACCAGACTTTGTTCATTGCATCGCTCCAGTCGTTGTGCAAAAAAATGCCGCGTCAGCTTTAAGGCGGGCGCGGCAGCGGGTGTGAAAGATCAGTACGACGTTCAGTCGCGGTTGGCCGCTTCCCAAGCTTTCAGATCGAACCCGTCAGTGGCGGCCTCAACTGCCGTCAGCTTGGGCGCGCGAGCAAGAATCTTGCGCGCCGCCATGTGATCGCCCATGCGATTGCAGGACTCCACGGCCACCAGACGGTCATTGCGGAAACACAGCACAGACGCTTGATGTTCTTCGACTGAACCGAGCACGACGGTACTGTCATAGCCATGCGAGAGTCCGGCGATCTGCAGTTTCAAGTTGCCTTGATCGGTCCAGAACCAGGGCAGGGCGCTATAAGGTGCCGGTTTACCCATCAAGCGTGCAGCCACTGTGCGGGCCTGGTCGATGGCGTTCTGCACCGACTCGAGGCGGGTGTGTAACTCATTGTTTTGCAGGCACGGGAAGCTGGCGACATCGCCTACCGCGGAAATTTGCGGGTCAGAGGTCAGCAGGCTGGCGTCCACCTTGATGCCGTTCTCGATGTCCAGACCGGCTTCAGTCGCCAGCTGCGCATTGGGAATCACACCGATACCAAACACCACCAGGTCAGCAGGGAGTGCACGTCCGTCACCGGTTTGTACCGCGCACACCTTGCCGTTATCGCCGTCGATGCGGCTTAAACCCTGGCGGAAGTCAAAATGGACGCCCCACGCTTCATGGGCCTGGCGAAACAATTCCGACATTTCCCGCGACACGGCACGAGCCATGGGACGCTCGCCCAGCTCCAGTACGTGCACATTAGCCCCTAGGGCAGCGGCCACCGCCGCAAACTCGAGGCCGATAAACCCGGCTCCAATCACCACCACGTTGCGCGCTTCTTTCGCCAGCGGCGCCAGGGCGTCGGCATCGGCTTTGGTTTTGATACCGAACACTTGCGGCAACTCTGCGCCGGGAACCGGCAGGGGGCGGTTGTGGGCTCCGGTCGCCAGTACCAGATGGTCGTAACTGACAGCAGCACCCGAGGCTAACACCACGCGTCGGTTCAGGCGGTCGATCGCGGTCGCCTGGTCATGCAGCAGTTCAATGCGCTGGGTGGTGTAGAAATCAGCAGGACGAAACAGCAGATTGGTCGCCTGGATCTTGCCGAGCAGATAGGCTTTGGACAATGGCGGGCGCTGGTAGGGCAGGCCTGGCTCATCGCCGATCAGGGTGATGCGCCCGTCAAAGCCTTCCTGGCGCAGGGAGGCAGCGACCTGAAATCCGGCCTGGCCAGCACCGACGATAACGACTGAGGCGAGGGTCATGGGAACTCCTTCACGCGCATTCAGAATTGCGACGACGGCAGGTGCAAAACCATGCCGTCCATGTCTTCGCTGATGATCATTTGACAGCTCAAGCGGCTGCTGTCGCGACGTTCGAAAGCGTACTCGAGCATGTCGTTCTCCATGCCTTCCGCCGCTTGCACCTTGCCCAGCCAGGCCTCGTCGACATAGGTGTGACAGGTGGCGCAACTGCAGGCACCACCGCAGTCGGCAGAAATACCCGGCACCGAGGCGAAGGTCGCGGCTTGCATCACCGACTGGCCGATGTCGCCTTTGACTTGATGGGCGGTGCCGTTGTGTTCAATAAATGTCAATGTGGGCATGTTCTGCTCCGATTCTTGTTAGGGGGCTCAGGATTGGCTGGGAATGGTTTGCACGTTGAAGTGCGGCACTCGCCCAAGGGTCAGTAGCAACAGCGGACCGATCAGGCAGCAGGCGGCGCTATAAACCAGCATGGCGTTATACGATCCGGTGCGCGCCAGCATGTACGCAAAGAGCAACGGCGCCAGCGCCGAAGCCACGGTATTGAGGCCCTGATGCACGCCGAACAGGCGGCCGTATTCGCGCAAGCCGAAGTAGCGGGCAATCAGGAACGCGGCAATATCGAACTCCGCCCCGGCGCCAAAACCAACCAGCACCGCCGCCAGCATGAGCGGGGCAAATTCGGTGGTCGGGCTCAGGTAGATGAAACAACCGATAGCGGGCAGCACCAGGCTGATCGCAGACACAATCGGCGGCCACAGACGATCGAGCAGATAGCCGATAAGCATGCGGCCGAAGATCAGCGAAATACCAAAGCAGCTGAAAATGGTGGCCGCGTCCCCCGCGGATAGGCCTCGGGCTTGCAGCATGGGCACGGTGCTGGTGACCATGCCGACAATCGAAGAAATCACCAGGCTGAGCGCCAGGTTACAGGTCCAGAATTTCAGCGAGCCCATGCCTTCACGAAAAGACATGCCGGGCAATTGCTCCAGCGCACGCCCGCCGTCACGGTGACCGGCAACAGAGGGTAGTTTGAACCACAGCAGAATCAGCGGCAGCAGCACCAACAGATTGAGCAGCGCGAGAATCACGAAGGCCGCGCGCCAGTCCCATTGCTCGATGCCCCAGGCCATCAGCCGGGGAATGATGGCGGCAGTGACACCAGTCCCGGACAGACCAATGGCGAGCGCCAGGCCGCGATTGCTGTCGAACCAAAGACTGATCAGCTGGGTCCAGGTTACGGCCAGCGCGCCCATGCCGACGATGGGCAGCAGTGCAAAGGCGATGTACATCGACCAGATCGATTGGGTCAGCTGCGTGGTTGCCAGGTAACCGAGTGACAACAACAGCAGGGAAATAACGGTAACGCGCTTCATGCCGTAGCGCAGGTTGAACCAACCCACCAACTGCAATGACACCACCGCGCCGCCAAACAGAAAGGTGATGCAGGCTTGCAGCTCACTTTTGCTCCAGCCAAAGGCATCGCCGAGCGGCACGACCAGTGTGCCGAAACCATAGAGCAGGGCGGCGTTGATGCTGATGGCCACTCCGGCGACCGACAAAATCAGGATTTTCCAGCTTTGGCGGAATTCGCGCAGATCGATTGCCGCTTCGTTTCTAGACGGGTGCATGGAGTTGGCTTCCTTATAGGTTTTGTTGAGCCAAGCACTGCTACAAGTGGTGATGTGAATCACCGCCAGCAGATTCTTTGAACAGAATCTGGTTTTTTAATCAGAATAAAATCAGAAATTCGGCTTTGTCCAGCGCAGCTATCTGACTAACGGACAAACGAATTTCATGCGTTGCACCCACGGTTGAATCACTCTGAAGCCAGCCGTGTTCAACATCCTGCTGCGATTCCCTTTTTTTAAGCCAAGGCAATGATCAGGGACAGCGGATGAGCCTCAGCATATCCGCGTTAAAAATTAATTGCACATAAAATAAATAAGTGTTCATAATTTGCAAAAGCTGAACCTGATAAAGGAGAAAAAAATGAGTTCAGAAAAAGCGCAGTTCAAAGCGGTGGCCGACCGAAGCCGCTGCTGTGGTTATGGTTTGTGTGCTGCGATTTGCCCCAGCCTGTACAAGCTTGATGCCGATGGCATGGTGTACCTCGACGATGCCCGCGTGCCGCCGGAGTTGGAGGAGGAGGCTCGTGAGGGTGCAGCCGCTTGCCCCGCGGAGGCCATCTGGCTTGAGCCCATCACCCCGGATGACGAAGCCGTTTGATGGCGTGAGCGCCTGCCGCAAACGTGATAACCACTGAGGTGAGGATGTGCTAATGGGTCGATTACCAAACAAGGTCGCGCTGATAACCGGTACAGGCGGCGGCCAGGGCAGGGCTGCGGCGCTACGTTTTGCCCGTGAAGGGGCGATTGTGGTCGGTTGCGATTTCAATGCCGAAGGTCACGAGGAGACTGCAGCGTTGATGCAGGCCGAGGGTTTTACCCTGTACGGCTCGGCACCCGTGGACCTGGGTGATCATGAACAGGCCAAGGCCTGGATCGATGCCGCCGTGGCTGAACACGGGCGCATCGACATCCTGTACAACAACGCTTCCGCCGCACGCTTCGGGCTGGTCAGCGAGCTGTCGATCGAAGATTGGCAGTACACCATGCGCAACGAAATCGACCTGCTGTTCTATACCACCAAATATGCATGGCACCACTTGGCCGAACAGCGCGGAGTGATCATCAATGTATCGTCCACCGCTGCATGGGGTGGCTCGAAAGTGGCCGGCATTTCCGCGCATTCGGCTGCAAAGGGCGCTGTGGTGTCCTTCACTCGCCAGTTGGCGGTAGAAGGGGCGCCGTTCGGTATACGTGCGGTCAGTTTGAGCCCGGGATTTGTCGCGACGCCTGGCACCCGGCCTTTTCTGGAAGACCCCAAAATGCGCGCCATGCTGCTGGATGGCGTATTGATGGATCGCCCCGGCGAACCCGAGGAAGTGGTGGCAATGGCGGTCTTTGTCGCCTCGGATGAGGCTTCATTCATTACCGGTTCGGACTTCGTCATCGATGGCGGGTTACTCGCGATCTAGCACGCGCGGCGCCCTGGCATGGGCTACCGGCACCCTTTCATCTCGAACAATAACAAGGTGAATAACGTGGACATCATCGGTATCGGTTACATGGGCTTTGAGACCCCCAATCTCCAAGCGTGGCGTGAGTACGGCCCTCAGGTGATGGGTTTTGGCATAGGCAAGAACCCCGAGAGTGATCCCGATTCGCTGTACTTCAAGATCGATGATCGTCGGCATCGCTTCGCTTTTCATCCTGGCAAGGTAGACCGCATTGTCTACATCGGTTGGGAAGCGGTGGGGCGCATGGCGTTCGAGGACGGCATCAAGAAGCTGGCAGCCGCCAATGTCGACTTCACTCGCGGTGATGCTGAGCTGTGCGAAAAGCGTGGCGTGCGTGAATTAGTGCGTTTTCGTGACCCGGTGGGGTATCAGCACGAATTGTTTTACGGGCAAAAATGGCTGCCGCGCTCGTTCCAGCCGGGCCGCCCGCACAGTGGTTTCCTTGCCGACGAACGGGGTGCGGGTCATGTGGTGCTGATCACCCCGGACTACACTCCGGAACTGGAAGACTTCCTGCTTAATGTCATGGGTTTCAGCTGGTATGGCGCTGGTGCGGGCAAGGGACGAACCGGTTTCTTCCGCTCCAAACTCAACCATCACACCAGCCATGACATCGCTTATGGTCACGGACCGGGTCGCATGGGCGTGCAGCATGTCGGGCTGTTTGTACGCAACGTGCGTGATGTCGGTGAGACCTACGACATCGTGCGTCAGCGTGAACTGCCGATGATGATGACCCTCGGCCAACATGCCCAGGACCCCCATCTGTCGTTCTACCATTTCAATCCGTCCGGGTTCGCCTTCGAGACCATTGCTGAAATCGAGCCATGGCAAGGCGATCCCTATGAGCTGAATCCAGAAAAACTCAGCCTGTGGGGCCACGAAATGGTCGGGCCAATTCTCGGCGCCAGCGTCAAGACGCCGGAAGAAGTGCTCGACGCCGAGTACCTGCCGACCTACTTGGCCAAGCGCTGACATGCGTCTGGCGCGGGTCGAAGTTGCCGGGCAAGCGTTCTGGGCGTTGCTGAATGCGCAAGCTGATTGCTTTCGGCGAATTAATGCTCCTTTCGCCCACTGGGCCGGGCTAGGGGCGGATCTTGCTCCAGACGCCCTCGACCCGAGTGGCGAATGGTTGCCGTTGTCGGCTGCGCGCCTGCTTGCGCCATTGGAACCCGGTAGCCGGGTTTTTGGTGTGGGCCTCAATTACCTCAGCCACCTCAAGCGCCTTGGCAGTGATTCTCCGGCGCACCCGTTGGCGTACATGAAACCGGAGTCAGCGCTGGTTGGTGCCTATGACGAGATCGATTATTCGCCGCTGACCACCCAGCTTGATTACGAGGTGGAACTGGTCGCCGTAGTGGGCCGCCCGTTGCTGGATGAACCGCATGCCAGCGACTGCCTGCTGGGGTATACGGTGGGCAATGACATAAGTGCGCGCGATGCCGGCAAGCAGATTGGTCGTCTGGACCTGTTGACCCAGAAAGCCATGGACCGCACCACACCGGTAGGTCCATGGATCGTGACCGCGGACGAGCTGGGTGTAACGGGGCAACCGGCTTTAGATATGCGCCTGAGCGTTAACTATGAACTGCGCCAGCAGGACAATACCCGGCAGATGATTTTTCCCCTGGATGAGTTGCTCAATTATCTGGATGCACGCATCAGTCTGCGTCCTGGCGACCTGGTGTTTACCGGATCCACCCACGGCGTAGGACTGGAAAGCGGGCGTTTTTTACGGCCGGGTGATCGGGTCGAGGCTGAGATTGCAGGTATCGGTCGACAGAGCAATACCATCGCTGCGCCACGCCAACTCATCCCCGCCCGTGCGGCGGGGCGACTGGGTCAGCCGCTGGACAAGTAATCCCTGAAACTGACTGGCGTAGCCGCTGAGGAGTGATGATGAGCGAGGGTTCGGCGTGGGCGCCGTTTCGCAACAAAGCGTTCCGCGGTTTATGGCTGGCAGCCGCAGTGGTCAACATGGCTATCTGGATGCAGACGGTCGCCGCGGCGTGGATCATGACCACATTGACGACGTCGGCAGCCATGGTCTCTCTGGTGCAAACCGCCGTGACCCTACCGGTATTTCTGTTTGCCTTTCCCGGTGGGGTGATTGCCGATCGGGTAGACCGTCGCAGTTGGCTGATCATTACCCAGTGCATGATGCTGTTCGCCGCACTGGTGTTGTGTGTGCTGGCGTACAGCGCGCACATGGAAACCTGGGGCTTGTTGGCGTTTACCTTTGTGCTCGGTACTGGCAGTGCGCTGGGCATGTCGGCGTGGATGGTGACCATGGTCGGCGTACTGCCTCGCGACCAGGTGCCGGCTGCAGTGTCCTTGAACGGAATTTCCATCAATGCCACCCGGGCTTTGGGCCCCGCGTTGGCGGGTGCACTGATTGCATACTGGAACACGACCTCGGTATTTCTGGTGATCGCGCTGTGTATGTTCGCGGTGCTCCTCTTCCTCTTTCGTATCGCGCCCAACCCGCCTGCCGTGGGCTTGCCACCGGAAACCCTGACCGGTGGCATGCGCAGTGGCCTGCGCTATATCCGGCATTCAGCGGTCCTGTTCAGCGCCATGAAGCAGGTTCTTGTGTTCACCATGAGTGCCAGTGCTTTATGGGCCTTGCTGCCACTGGTGGCCAAGCAGGAATTGGGTATGGACGCTGGTGGTTATGGCTTGCTCATGGCGTTTCTTGGTGCCGGTGCAGTATTGGCTGCGCTGAGCTTGCCGCGGTTGTATCGCGTATTGGGCATGCGTCATCTGCTGGTTTGCGGCGCCATTTCCTTTGCCCTCGCCACCCTCACTGCCGCGCTATCCAACAACCGCTACGCGGTCTGCGCAATGCTGCTGCTGGCAGGGTTCGGCTGGATGGCGGTCAACGCGACCATTTCAACGGTGGTGCAAACCTATGCCGCCAATTGGGTGCGCGCACGGGTCGCATCGGTCTATGTGTTGATCCTGATGGGCGCGATGGCGGCCGGCGGTGCGATATGGGGGGCATTGGCCGAGTATCTGGGATTGAGCCAGAGCTTGCTGCTCTCGACACTGTTGTTGCTGGTCGGCATCGCGCTGACCCGAAATGGCCATGTGGAACTGGGCCAGGAAGCAGACTTTGCCGAGGTGCAGTTGACCGACACACTCCAGCTGGCCAGTCCGGTGTCCCATTCCGAAGGACCGGTATCGGTGGAGATTGTGTACCAGGTGGCGGCGCCGGACCGCGATGAATTTCTGGCTGCCGTATACGCGGTAGGCAAGGCGCGACGGCGCAACGGTGCGCAAAACTGGCGTTTGTACCGCGACATGGCGGACCCGCAACTCTACAGCGAGCGCTTTATTGTCGAGTCATGGCTGGAATACTTGCGCCAACAGGTTCGGGTGACCCAGGCCGACCAGGCCCAAGAGCGTCTCATCGAGCGTTTTCGTCGCGAAGATCTGCAAACCCGTCGTTTGATCTATCAGCCGCCAGTGAAATTAACCGATTGAAGTGTTCGAGTAATTCCCAGATAAAACTTTTACGGCGCCAATCATTCTCAGGTTAGAATGGCGCCACTCTAAAGTTACTGGATTGGGCATGGAACTCACTGACGTCAACGACAGCAGCAAATCGGCCGGCGCAACCCTCGTCAAGCCTGTATCCAACGCCATACGCATCTTGCGCTATCTCAGTCAGGTGGGCACGCCGGAACGTTCAGTGGACATCGCCCGGCAACTGAAAATCAATCCAAGTACCTGCTTCAACATCCTGCGCACCCTGGTGCAAGAGGAGGTGGTCGATTTCAGTGCCCTTTCCAAGCGTTACACCGTGGGCCTGGGCCTGGCGCGCCTGGTTGAACAATTGGTGACTCAGGGTCACCGCGTGCAAATGGCCAAACCCCTGTTGCAGAACCTGGCTGCACGCCAGCGGGTGACCATCACCCTGTGGCGCAAAATGAGCCCTGACCGCATCGTCATTGTCAGTTCCGCCGCGAGCCCGACCGATGTGCGTATCGACATGGCTGAAGGTCAGCGTCTGCCAATTCTGATGGGCGCCAGCGGCCGGTTGTTCGCTACGCAGATCGACCTCGACGATCCGGAAGTACAGAGCAGTTTCGAGACGATTCGCTGGGCCCAGCCGCTGTCGCTCGAGGTCTATCGCGAAGAAGTGAGAGAGGCCGCCGAGCGCGGTTGGGCAATGGACGATGGGCATTTTTCGGGGGGGATTCTTGCCATTGCGGCGCCGGTCTTCTCACCAACCAACAGCATCGATTTCACCGTGTCAGCGGTGATGTTCCGTGGCCAACGGGATGAAGAGGGCCTTGCCGAACTGGGCAAGGCGCTGATCGAGTTCTGCAGCGAAGTGGCCGGCGTACTCTACTGAGGCGCGCCGTTACTCGCGAACCAGTAGCAGGCTACCCCCCAGCGGGCCGCCTCCGGCTGCCACCGTACTGACGCGGTGTTCGCGGGTTTGCCGGCCTTCGGCACGACCCCACAGTTGCAGGCAGGCTTCATGCACGTAACCCAGGCCGTGGGTGCGTCCGCCAGACAGCTGCCCGCCATTGGTATTGATGGGCAAGCTGCCCTCCAGTGCGATGCGCGTGCCACCCTCGACGAACGCGCCACTTTCCCCAATGGGGCACAGGCCCAGGGCTTCAAGCCAGATCAGGGTCAAGATCGAAAATCCGTCATACAACTGCGCAGATTCAACATCCTGCGGGGTGTAGTCGGTGCGTGCCCACATCATCTCGCCAACATCGAAGGCGGCCATTTTGGTCAGGGAGATCTGATCCCACGACCAGGGCTGGTTCAACGCTGCGCCCATGGCCTCGATGCGAATTGGTTTATTTGGCTGGTCCTGGGCGATATCACGACGGGACAGGATGATGGCGGTGGACGCATCACAATGCACGTCGCAGTCGAACATGCGCAGAGGCGTTGAAATCATTCGCGATGCCATGTAGTCGTCCATGCTCATCGGCGTGCGGTACAGCGCCTTGGGGTTGCGCATGGCGTTCTGGCGACACGTCAGGGCTATCTGCGCCAGCTGCTCCGGTCGGGTGCCGTATTCATGGAAGTGACGCTGGGCATACAACGCCATCAGATTGATGCCCGATTGCACATTGAACGGGGTAAACCACTGCCAGGCGTAGCTGCTGTCGCGACCCTGGGTTTTGTTGGTCAGTGCGCCGGCCTGTTTGTTGAGCATACGGGCTGACGCTTCGGTGATGGTGCGAAACACCAGTACGTGCTTGCACAGGCCCGCCGCAATCGCCATGGCCCCGTTAATGACCCCGGTAAGCGGGCCGGGCCCTTCATAACCGCCACCGAACCAGTTGACGTTGAGCCCAAGGGCGCTCTTCAGCGCACTGGGACCGACCGGTGAGAACGGGTCGCCATTGTTGTTATCACCCGGCCAGCAGGCCACGCCGTCGATGTCGCTACGTTGCAGGCCGGCGTCCGCAATGGCTTCCAGGCAGGCGTCCAGGGTCAGGCGCATCGCTGACTTGGTAGACGGTCGGCCGATCTCTGATTGCCCGATACCGGTAATGGCTACGTCTTTTTCATAACGATGATCGAACATCACTGATCCTTCTCGAACAGAGGCAACCACACATCCTCGACATTGAGGAAGCTGACCCGTACCGGCATGTCGATATGTACATCCGTGACCGGCATGCCCACCACGTTACTCACGAACTGCAAGCCGGGTTGCTCAACGAGCTCGATGATCGCCACCACATAGGGCACCTCCAGGTCGGGGGTCCAGGGTTGATAGTTGATGGTGAAGCTAAGTACGGTGCCCTTGCCGGACACCGCTTGCGGCGCCACGTCGAAGCTTGCGCAATGCGGGCAGAGCGGGGCGGGCGGGTGGAAATACCGGCTACAGGCTGCGCAGCGATGAACGAGCAGTTCGCCCTGTTGACCGCCTTGCCAGAAGGCGCGGTTGTCGGCGTTGAGTGCAGGCAGTTTTCTAGGCATCAGCGGTCCGCAGGTGAGTGTTTGACTTGAAGTCATACGGTATCATTTGTACATATTTTCTAAAAGTGTCATATATTCATCCGGACAAAGGCGCGAATCGACCGTTCGCGCCGTAAAACAACAACAAGAGGATTTCGCGATGTCCCAATCACTATTGGACAAGAGGGTAGTCGTCACCGGCGGGTTTGGTGCCCTCGGCAGCGCACTTGGCAAATTTCTGCTGGCGCGAGGCGCCCGGGTGGCGTTGCTGGATCGTAGCGAGGCCCCAGCTGCCTTGCTGGATACGGAAAACCTGCTGTGCCTGGGTGGTGTCGACCTGACTTCGAGCGAGTCGGCCAGCGCTGCGTTCGAGCAGGTCGCGGGGCATTTGGGTGGCATCGACGGTTTGGTCAATGTCGCGGGCGGGTTTGCCTGGGAGACCGTCGAAGGTGGCAGCCTGCTGACCTGGGATCGCCTCTATCAGATGAACGTACGTACCGCAGTGGTCAGTTCTCAATCCGCGTTGACACACCTGCTGGATTCCAAGGCCGGGCGCATCGTCAACATTGGCGCGCTGGCCTCTGTCAAAGCCGCAACAGGTATGGGGGCTTATGCCGCCTCCAAGGCCGGTGTGGCCCGGTTGACCGAGGCGTTGGCCGAGGAACTGAAGGATCGTGGTGTAACGGTCAACGCTGTGCTGCCGAGCATCATTGACACCCCCGCCAACCGCGCCGACATGCCTGATGCTGACAGCAGCCGCTGGGTCACTCCGCAGGCGTTGGCGGCGGTAGTGGCGTTTCTTTTATCCGACGAAGCCGCAGCAGTAACCGGTGCGCTGCTCCCCGTGAGTGGTCGCGTATGAGACTGGTGACGTATACCGACGCCGAAGGGTTTGAGCGCGCGGGTGCATTGCTCAATCGGGATCAGCAGGTACTCGACCTGCAACACGCTTACCGCTTGCTGGAAGGTCGTGACAGTGTGGCGTTGAGCAGCATTCTGGCTTTGGTAGAGGCCGGCGAACCGGCGCTGGAATTGGCCCGCTCACTGGTCGCTAAGGCACCCTCGGCGGCGGTGCTGGAGCGTGCCAGCGTGAAGCTGCGTGCACCGATCCAGCCGCCTCCACAAATGCGCGACTGTTCCTGCTTCGAATTGCATCTGCGCCAGAGCTTCGCAGCGGCCCGTCGTGCCCGTGCGCTGCGTACCGAAGACCCGGAAGCCACGCTGAAAGCGATGAACACCCGCGCTGACGATCGGGTCATCGAGACTTTCAACAAGCAGCCTATTTACTACAAGGGCAACCGTTTCGCGGTGATTGGCATCGACGATGAATTTCAATGGCCGAGCTACAGCCGGGCGATGGATTTCGAACTGGAGTTCGGTTGCTACATCGGTAAGCGCGGCAAGGACATCAGCCGTGAAGCCGCCCGGGCGCATATCGTCGGCTACACCATCTTCAACGACATGAGTGCCCGCGACGCCCAGGCCCTGGAAATGCCCGGCATGCTCGGCCCGGCCAAGAGCAAGGATTTTGATACCGCCAATATCATGGGCCCCTGTCTGGTGACAGCCGATGAGCTGGGTGATCCCTATGACCTGAACATGGTCGCCCGGGTCAATGGCGAGGAGTGGGGGCGCGGCAATACCCGCGATATGCGCTGGAGTTTCGAAGACGTGATTGCCCACGTGTCCCGCTCGGAAACCCTGTACCCCGGCGAGTTTCTGGGCTCCGGCACGGTCGGCAACGGCTGCGGCCTGGAGCAATTGCGTTATTTGAAGCCTGGCGATGTGGTTGAACTGGAGATCGACGGCATTGGTGTGCTGCGCACTCAAGCGGGCAAGGCATCGAACAAGGATTGACGCGTACGTGAATGACGGAAGAATTCACTTACAAGTACAAAGTGAATTCTATGTACATAAATAGAGAAAGTGTCTTATATTTCGCTGCGACTACTGTCGTGACGCTCTGATCAGGAGGCAATCATGCTAACAAGAACAAGCCCCGTATTGTCTGATGGAACCAAGGTCTCTGACCTCATCTATCCCTCTAGCCGTGAAGTACAAATGCGCGTGTTGTCTGACCGCGAAATCTACGAGCTGGAGATGGAAAAAATCTTCGGCAAGATCTGGGTACTCCTGGGTCACGAGTCGGAGATCCCCAATTCCGGGGACTTCATGGTCCGCGACCTGGGCTCCGACTCGGTCATTGTTGCCCGTGGTAAAGAGGGCGAGGTGTTTGTAAACCTCAATGTGTGCCCGCACCGCGGCATGCGCATCAGCACCGCCGATTGTGGCAACACGCAAATTCATAAATGCATCTACCACGGCTGGGCCTTCCGCCCGAATGGCGACTTTGTCGGCTCACCCGTCGAGCGTGAGTGCATGCACGGCAAGATGCTGCCAAAAGAAGAACTGGGCCTGAAAAAGGCACGGGTCACGCTGTACGGCGGTCTGGTCTTTGCGACCTGGAATATCGATGGGCCGTCGTTTGACGAATTCCTCGGCGATGCCAAGTGGTATTACGACATGCTGTTCTGCCGCTCCGACAAGGGCATGGAAGTACTCGGCCCACCGCAGCGCTTTATCGTTAACGCCAACTGGAAAACGGCTGGCGAGCAATCGGCGGCTGACGGTTTCCACACACTGACCTTGCACCGTTGGCTGGGCGAAGTGGGCAATTACGCCAAGAAAGGCGAGGGTGAAACAGCCGACCTCAGCCCGGAAATGATCGGAGTTGAAATCAGCTCGCCCCATGGCCATGCCCTGCGCTGCATCGACCTGGCGCGCAAGATCAAGCGCCTGACCGGCCTCGATCCGGCAGAGTTGAGTGTGCAGCAGAAGCTCGAAGCATTGCCGCCTGCCGGCATGACCGCCGACATGGTCGAACAGCTGGCACGCAACTTGACCGAAGATCAGTTGAAAGTGCTCACCAGCATGCCGCCGCAAGTCGGTGGAATGTTCCCGAACATTCTTTTCGGTTTTGTCTACATTCCGCAGCCGGATGGCACTGTCGTCGGCTCGATGACCCTGCACGCCTACGTGCCGCAAGGTCCGGACAAGCTCGAGTTCGTCAACTGGGTATTTGCCGAGAAAGACGCTTCCCCGGAATTGCGCGACAAGATGCTCAAGCAAACCATCCAGCTGTTCGGCACGTCCGGCATGGTCGAGCAGGATGACTCCGATACCTGGCCGCACATGACGCTGGCTGCCAAGGGGGCGATGGGCCGCAAGAGCACGATGAAGTACCAGGCAGTCTTTGAAACGGGGGCGCCGGAAGGCTGGCCTGGCCCGGGCATCGTCAACGAAGGTTTCACCAAGGACGATACCCAGTGGCACTGGTGGTTGTACTGGCATGAGCTGATGACTGCATCGGATGACAAGTAAAGCGTCTGTTACGCCTGGTATGACTGCGGTCCTGAGGGGCCGCAGTTGCTGGAAACCGCATTAACAAGAATAAAAGTGAGGGAATGACTCATGGCTCAGGTTCAACAACGCGGTGTGGAGGATATCCAGCCGGGTTCCCCAGTCGGTACCAAGCGAGTACCGGTAGGCTCGCCGATTTACAACGATGTGGTGACCTTTCTCTACGAGGAAGCCACGCTGCTGGACCAGATTCGCCTGCAGGAGTGGGCCGAACGCCTGGACACCGACCTGGTGTACACAGTGCCGCTACGCCAGACGCGCTTGGCCGCCGAGTTGAAAACCACCATCGTGCGCAGCGTTCAGCATTACCACGATGACTACCGCTCGATCATGGGCCGAATCCTGCGCCTGTCCGGCAAAAGTGCCTGGGCGGAAGATCCTCCTTCGCGTACCCGACGTCTGGTGACCAACGTGTTTGTCGAAGAAACCGACAAGAGCGATGAGTTTGTGGTGACCAGTTACCTGCTGCTGACCCGTAGCCGGTTCAAGGACCACCACGTCGACATTATCAGTGGCGAACGGCGTGATGTGCTGCGCCTGAGTGAAGTGGGATTCAAGTTGGCGCGGCGCGAAGTCATCATTGACCAGGCGGTGCTTGGAACACCCAATCTGGCCGTCTTCCTCTAGTTCGTACCGGCGGTCTGGTTTGAACCCGGATCGCCGTACCTTGAAGGCATTGGCCGCTCTGTTCTTGACGCAAGAGCGAAGCGGCTATTGCTGTTGTCTCAGCCATTGCTGATCCTCTGCGCACAACTTGAGCTGCTCGTGGCTGAAATCCAGAGTCGAGCCTTTCATGCGCAGTGCCTGCTCCGCACGTTCGGGTTGCTGGCTGTAGCAGAGGGCGCTGGTAGCGGCGTGAATCTGGGCGTCGAGGTTGTACGCACGCCCCATCGAAATCAGGGTGCAGCGGCGAAGCAAAAGAGCCGCTTCGGCGGCTTCTTCATTGAGGGTGCTCAGTGCCCAGCGTGCCATACCTTCGCGAAGGTTGATGCCGCAGTAGGGGGCTGGTCTTTCGATCAGGGTGCCATCGACTTCCCAGCTCAGCTTTTCAACGCCGTCGCACAGCAACGTAGCGCGAGTGTGATTGGCAATACGCTGGCCGACGTTGATGTCATAACGGCGCTGGTGGGGGCCTCGAGCGGCCGCCGCGACAGCGAGGCCCGCGAGGTCCAGCAGATGGGTGCATTGATGACTGGCATCGGTCTGACGGGTGACCGAGTGGGCTATCCGGTCCAGTTTCATGCCCACCAGGTGCTGTAATTGATCGCAAGCCTGAGGGCACAAGGAATAAGGGTAGCGAAGCGCTTCGCCGCCAATGGCGGTGACTTCACCTTGATGGTGGCAGACCCAGACACGGAAGTGGTGGAAGTCGTCTTCCAGCGCGGCTCGGACTTCGCCCGTGCCATTGCCGGGATGAGCAATGATGTCTACGCGGCGACGAAATACACTCATCCTCAATATCCTTGCTTCAATGCTGTTCAGGCTGACGAAATCAGCTATATTTGAACACTATAACCAAAAATGTTCACTAAAAAACAAGAAATGGAGTGGCTATGGCACTGCTAAACGAACAGGTCGCGTTGATTACCGGTGCAGGTGGCGGAATAGGCCGCGGTATCGCGCTGAACTTTGCCAAAGAGGGCGCTGCTGTGGTGGTCGCCGAGCTGGATGTCACCAGTGGCGAGGCCATAGTCGCCGAACTCAAAGCGCTGGGTGCCCAAGCGGTGTTCATCAAGACCGACGTGTGCAGCAAGGCCGATATCGAAGCTGCCGTGCAATTGGCCGTTGATCAGTTCGGTGGTCTGGACATATTGGTTAACAACGCCTTTGCGCCAACACCCAATGTCCTTCTGGAAGAAAAAACCGACGCGATGCTGGAGAAAACCCTCGGTTCTACAGTGTGGGCGGCCTGGTGGGCGATGAAAGCCGCACTGCCCCACATGAAAGCGAGAGGCGGCGGCAAGATTATCAACTTCTATTCCATCGATATCGAGATCGGCGCCTGGTTGCACGGCGACTACAACACGGCAAAGGCAGCGATCGTGGGGCTGACTCGTAGCGCGGCTTCTGAATGGGGGCGGTTCAACATTCGAACCAATGCCATCGCACCGACTGCGATGGGTGCGACCTTTCACAAACTCGCTGCAGAGAACCCGGGGTTTGCCGAAATGTCCGCTTCGATGCGTCCGTTGGGGCGCTGTGGCGAGCCTGAAGCTGATATCGGGCCGGTGGTGGTATTCCTCGCTTCGGAGATGTCGCGCTTTATCACTGGCGAGACCATTCACGTCGATGGTGGCCTGCACTTACCCGGTTACAACTCCCGCCCCAAAGGCATTCCCGTGCGCGAGTATTGATTACCCCGGTTGATGCAGGAGCGAGCAAGCTCGCTCCTGCAAAGAAGGCTCCAGGCCCAAGAGACGCGAAAGCCCGCTTCAAAGCGGGCTTTCGACGTTGGATCGACGAGACATACCGGGCAGGACCGTTACTTTTTGGACACCACGATCGATGTGGTTTCCAGATCCCAGGTGGCGGCGGTTTTACCTTCATCGCGCAGCAGATACTTCAACACCCGACCCTGCGGGTTTTTCGGCAAGCTGCTGCGAAACTCGATGTAGCGCGGCAAGGCATAGTAGGGCACCGAGTCGGTGGCCCAATGGAACAGCTGCTCCGGGTCTAGCGTCACGCCTTCATGCAGTACGGCAGTCACCTTCACATCATCCTCGCCTTTATCAGAAGGCACGGCATGCACCGCCACTTCGGCCAGTGCCGGGTGAGAAGCAAAGGCTGCTTCCATTTCAAAGCTGGAAATGTTCTCCCCCCTGCGACGCATGTAGTCCTTCTTGCGGTCGACAAAGTAGAAGAAGCCATCATCATCGAATTTGCCAACGTCGCCGGTGTGGAACCACATGTTGCGCATCAGCTTCTGGGTATCCTCCGGACGACGCCAGTAGCCCTGGAACATGATGTCGGGACGGAGCGGGCGCACCACGATTTCGCCAGGGGAGTTGGGCGGTACTTCCTGATCGAGGTCGTCGACGATCCTAACGTCAAAATCTGCAATACGTTTACCCGACGAGCCGGGCGCGGCGTATTCCCCGGCAGCCAGCGAAGTGATAACGCAGGCTTCGGTCAGGCCATAGCCGTTGCCGCCTACCAGCTTGGTGCCGAAGCGCTCGCGCCAGATCTTTTTGGTTTCTTCGGTATAAGGGTTGCCACGGGCGGTATGGATCTGCCCGACGCAGCGCAACATCGCTTCGTTATCTGGCGCCTGGGCGAGGAGGCCGCCCATGCCACCCAGGATCGAGGCAATGGTCGCGCCCGAGCGCTCCACTTCCGGCCAGAAATTCGAGACCGAGAACCGCGCAAGAATGGCGGCGCGCGCGCCCACCAGAATGCTGGCAATGATGGATACACACAGCGCATTCATGTGAAACAGCGGCAGCGGCGTGATGGTGACGTCGTCGGCACTGGCCGGACCGGCACGTAGTTGCAGGCGCGCCAGATTGCACATGAAGTTGTAGCTGATCATGCAGCCCTTGGAAGGGCCCGTTGTACCCGAGGTGTAAATCAGGCAGGCGAGGTCTGAAGGTTGCGGTTTATTGACGAGTGGGGTGGCGTCATGGCCACGCCATTCATCCAGTGGCGCAATACGAATCGGGCAATCAGGAACTGCTTCGAGGGTGCCACGGTGAAGAATGTGGTGGACGTCCTGCAGTTGTGAGGCGAGCGGGGTGATGCGTGGCAGGTAGGCTGCTTCGCAAATTACCACCGAGGTGCCGGTATCGGCGATCTGATGGCGGAGGAACTCGCCCTTGAGCGCGGTGTTGATCGGCACACTCACGGCGCAGAGCTTGTTGATGGCCAGCCAGGTGGTGACGGCATCGATATTGTTATCCAGCATCGTCAGCACGGTTTCACCGGCCTTGACGCCCAGGGTGGCAAGTGCGTTGGCCATCTTGGTGGAAAGTGAGTCAACCTGAGCATATGTGTATAACTCACCGCTGAAATCCAGCAATATTTTGTCTGGATGCCTTGCTACCGCGCGATCTAACGCGTCAATGACAGTGTCTCGTTCTCCCACTGCCCAGGTGTCTGGATTTCCACTGCTACCCATCAGTTTTCTCCTTTAGGCATCCGTAAGCGGTCGGGTTGCCTGATTTTATTTTGAAGAGAGAATCTGATTCTAAATACAAACGTCTTAAATGTCTTTAGCAATAAGTTGAACATATAGTGTTATTTATGCACAGATCCTGTGCTAACGTTGCACAATCTTTACTCTTCATGAGCCTGTCACGCCATGCCAAAAGCCGCACCCAAGAAAGCAGAGGCGCCAGCGCCGGCTAGCAAACCCAAAAAAAATGCGCCACCTGAAGCAGGGGCGAGCCCGGCTAAACCCGTCGAGCGACGTGCTGCTGCCAACTCAGTGGCAGGAACCAAAGTCAAGCCGAATCGCCGTTCGGAAGAAACCATTGCCAACATCCTTAAAGCCACTGAGGAAGTCGTGCTGATGTCTGGCGCGGATCGTATTTCGATCCTGGATGTGTGCCAGGTAGCGGGCGTTTCCCGTGGCACCTTTTATCGCTATTTCGCTTCGCAAGAGGACTTGCTGGACACCTTTTCACGCCACAAGCGCGAAAGCTTTCACAGCTCGCTGTCCCAGGAACTCGGTCACATCAGTGATCCTGAAGCGCGCTTGAATGCGCTGTTTACCTATCTCGACAACTACCTGGAGCAAAGTCGGGCTCGGCGTCTTCTGGTGGTTGCACCCGACTACGCGCTGGGCTTCTTCCGACGGATTTTCCACGATTCGATCGTGCGCTTTCAGGATGGCCTGGGCATCGTTTTCGACGACTGGGACGAACGCCTCGGGGTGCGTCTTGACCGTGAGCTGATCTGCGAAATGATCATTCGTTACGTGTTGAGCGAAATCCTCGTGCCAGAAGCCGCGGGGCGTCGATTGTTCCCGGTCCGGGTGAAAAAACTCCTGGGCGCGCTGATCATGGGTTCTACCTCGCGCACCCGCCGCTGACCTTAAAGAACTACCCATCGCGCAAACAAAAGCCCCCGTTTATCGGGGGCTTTGCGTTTCCGTACGCTAATTTTTCCCCTCCTGCATTCCACTCTTTTTCGAGGCTGACTCGAAGTTTTGGACCCCTCTAAGCATTTTTCGACGCGAGTTGAGGGCTCTGGGTCAGGCCTCTCCGCGCGCAAATAAAATAAATTGAACAGTATTTTGATTTCTGCTCAATTTAATCTTAAGCTCTGGTCTTGGCAGTGAGCCGTCGGCTTCCCCTTTTCGCGGCAATTTGATCCAGGCCACGTGAAGGCACCGCACAAATAACCAACAAAAAGTGCCAACTTCGAGGTACCTAGACATGCTTATCGATCTTCACGCCCACGCACCGCACCCTGGCTATTACAACCAGCACCCTCACTGGGGGCCGTTCTTTGAGCAGCACGCCGATGGCGATATCAAGCTGCGTGTCGGTGACTGGATTCTCGGTCTTGGGTCGCCAGAGCGTAAGGCTGCCGTGCGCTCCGGCAAGGGGCCCAAGCTTGAAGAGTATTTTGCGCGCTGGGCTGATCCGAAAGTGCGCTTGGCTGGCATGGATGCGGCGGGACAAAACCTGCAGGTCGTGTCCGTACCGTCCCACTGCTACATGTACTGGACCGAAGCCGAATTCGCCGTGCCTTTCGCCCGTACCGTCAACGAGACATTGGCTGAATACTGCTCCGCAGCTCCTGATCGCTTGATGTTCTGGGCTCACGTGCCTTTGAATGCGCCAGAAGCGGCGGCGGCTGAATTGCGCTACGCCTGCACCGTACTGGGCGCTAAAGGTCTGGTCGCTGGCGGCGCCAACTTCGGCGGCCTGGAGTTCGATTCGCCGGAACTCGACGTGGTGTGGAAAACCCTCTGTGATCTGGATCTGCCGATGTTTATTCACGGCTACAACCAGTCGGTCACCTGGGGCAAGAACGCCAACGACGACCGTTACGAAACCACCGCCATCGTTGGCATGCAGTACGACGAAAGCCGTTGTTTCTGGAACCTGATTTGCGGCGGCGTACTGGATCGCTTCCCTGACCTTAAGGTGTACATCACCCATGGCGGCGGCTATGTCCCGTACCAGCTCGGTCGTCTGGCCAAGACCAACGAGAACCTCGACGTCAAATACAACAAAAAGCCGCTGCTCGAGTACATGAAAAACTTCTACTTCGACGTTGAGCTGCATGAAGTACCGATGCGCCAGGCGTTGGTCGATATCATCGGTGCAGACCATGTGCTGTACGGCAGCAACTTCGGCGGTAGCGATGCCGTGCGTCACGACCTGACCCATGGCCTGAAGTTGTCCGACGCCGACTTGCGCAAGATTCGCTATGAAAACGCATGCCGCTTGCTGCACATCGATCCTGCCAAGTTGGGCAAGGTAGGTGCCTGATGAAGCTGGCACGATGTGAGTATTTTGCTACCGGCGTTTTTTGGGCTGTCGTGGATGAGGCCCAGGACCAGGTGACGCCAATTTCCGGCAATTTCAAAGATTGGGCGCCCGGCGTGACTGCCGGACGCGGCATCAGTTCGTTGCGATTCGCCGGGCCAGCGCTCCCCCTTTCCAAAGTGCGCCTGTTGCCGCCGATAGAACCCGTCAACCGGGTGGTCGTGGCTGGCGCTAATTACGCCAAGCATCTGGTGGAGTTTGGATTGAGTGCGCCGTCCCAGCCAGTCGCCTTTCTCAAGGCTTATGGCGCGCTGATTGGCGCCAATGACCCGATCCGCTTTCCACCGTTGACTGAGGAGCTCGATCACGAAGTTGAATTGGTGGCGGTCATCGGTACTGACGAGATTGACCTGGAAAACCCGCTTGCCTGCGTGCTCGGTTACACCGTCGGCAATGACGTCAGCGCGCGCGATCTGCAGCGTAGTGGGCCGGCGGGCATCGGCATGGATCTGTTCGCGGCCAAAAGCCAGGATCGGACTACTGGACTTGGTCCCTGGATCGTCACGAAGGATGAATTTGCGCAAGGGTCACCAACGCTGCGCCTGACCTTGAAAGTAAATGGTGAGACGCGCCAGGACGGCTCCACCGGCGAAATGACCTGGGGTGTTGATCATCTGATCCGCTTTGTCCAGCAGCGCTCGAGTTTTGCCTGTGGCGATGTGTTGTTCACGGGATCGCCGGCGGGAGTGGGGATGGGCACCGGTCTGTTCCTCAAGGAAGGCGATGTGGTCGAAGCCAGCGTCGAAGGCATTGGCACGTTGCGCAATGTGGTCAGTAAAAAGAACCGCGCCTAATCGAGAGCCAAACATGAACGCCAATAAAGAAAAAGTAGTCGTCGTCGGTGCGGGTCTGATGGGCACCGGTATTGCGCATGCGTTCGCCAGCTCCGGTTTCAGTACCTTGTTGGTCGATACCAATGCCGCCTCCCTGACAAACGCCAGGGCGAGCATCGAAAAAATCCTCGCCGATGGCGTGCGCCTGGGCAAAGTCAGCGAAGAAAAAGCCCGGCAATCGTTGGCCAATCTACTGACCTGCAGCGACTTGACTGAAGCGGCGAGTGGCGCCAATTGGCTGGTTGAAACAGTCTCAGAGCAGTTGGCAGTGAAGAAGGCGGTGCTCGCGCAAGCGGCGCCACTGCTGGCACCGGACGCGATTATAGCGACCAATACGTCGGCCCTGAGCGTGACCGAAATTGCGGCGTCAGTGGAGTGTGCAGATCGCGTGATCGGCATGCACTTCTTCAATCCGGTGCACAAAATGAAACTGGTGGAGCTCGTGCGGGGGCTGGCTACCAGTGATGAGGTCGTGGCGCGCACGCGTACCTTGTGCGAGCAGATTGGCAAAACCTCGATCATCGTCAATGAGTCACCAGGATTGACCACCAGTCGCATGTCTGCGCTGTTGGGCAACGAGGCAATGTGGATGCTGCAGGAAGGCACCGCGACCGCTGAAGACATCGACACGGCTCTGCGCCTGGGCTTTAACCATCCGATGGGCCCATTGGAGCTGGGTGACCTGACTGGTTGGGATACGCGGCTGTCTGTTCTGCGTTATCTGCATCAGACCCTGGGTGAGAAATTCAGGCCGTGCCCGCTGATCATCAAAATGGTCGCTGCCGGGCGACTGGGGCGAAAGTCAGGGCAGGGGGTTTACCGCTACGAAGACGGTAAACAAGTACCAGGTTCAGGGCTCAAGGCGAGTGCGTTATGAAAGACATCGTCATAGTTGATGCGGTACGCACGCCAATCGGCAAGTTCCGCGGCAGCCTGGCCGGCGTGCGCGCCGATCACCTCGGGTCGCTGGTGCTCAGCCGGTTGCTGGAACGGGTCGATGTGTCGCCGACGTTGGTCGACGATGTGATATTTGGCAATGTCACGCAAATTGGCGAGCAGTCCGCCAACATCGCCCGTACAGCCTTGCTCGGTGCCGGTTGGCCGGTCACCGTGCCGGGCCTGACCATCGACCGTAAATGTGGGTCGGGCGAAGTGGCCGTGCATTTGGCCGTTGGCGCCATCGCGGCTGGATCCGCTGATATCGTGGTGGCAGGTGGTGCGGAAAACATGAGCCGCGTGCCCATGGGCAGTAACCGTGAAATTCACGGCGAAGCGTTTGGCTGGATGGCAGTGCAACGCTATGAACTGACCAGTCAGGGCGAGGCTGCTGAACGTATCGCCGACAAATGGGCGCTCAGTCGCGATGCGCTGGATGATTTCGCTTTTGCCAGCCATCAGCGTGCTGCCGCGGCGTCCGATGCTGGTTATTTCGATAATGAAATAGTGCCGGTTGCGGTCGAGGAGCTACGAGAGCAAGTGCTGACGGAGCCAGTTGCTGTGTTGCGCGAGGACGAAACCATTCGCCGTGATACATCGCGGGAAAAACTGTCGACGCTAAAAACCAGTTTTCGTCCGGACACCGGTCGAATCACCGCTGGCAACTCGTCACAGATCTCCGACGGAGCAGCGGCATTGCTGTTGATGAGTGCCGAAACCGCGAAAAAACTCGGGCTCAGGGCTCGAGCGCGGATTGTGGCGTTCACAACCGTCGGGTCCGATCCGACGTTAATGCTCACCGGGCCGATTGCTGCCACCCAAAAGGTGTTGAGCCAGGCCGGGCTGAACATCAACGACATCGACTTGTTCGAGGTCAATGAAGCGTTTGCCTCGGTGCCGCTAGCCTGGATGCAGGAGACCGGTGTGTCGCACGACAAGTTGAACGTCAACGGTGGCGCTATTGCCCTCGGTCATCCATTGGGCGCCAGTGGTGCACGCTTGATGACCACCTTGTTGAACGAGCTTGAGCGCCGCGGCGGGCGTTTTGGCCTGCAAGCCATTTGCTGCGCCGGCGGCATGGGCACGGCGACCATTATCGAACGGCTCGATTGAGATGGCGCGCCTACCGCTGATCCCACTGGATGCCATGCCGGCTGCGTTGCAAGACGCGGTGGAGCGGGGCCGGCGCAGTCGCATGCTCAGTTCAACGACGCCGGTGCAGGTCTGGGCTCACCGACCCAAGGTAGCCCTGGCCTGGCTGGGTTTGATGGAGAGCCTGCACAGCGACAGCCTGCTCGATGAGCGTTTACGCGAGTTGGTGCGGCTGAAAATCGCCAGCATCACCACTTGCCAGGCCTGCCAACTGGCGCGCAAGTCCGACTCAGTTACTGAAGAGGATATTGCGTGCATGGCGACGGACAGCGAGTCCTTCACGCCAGCCGAACGTGCCGCGTTGCGTTATGCCGAGTTGTTTGCCAGCGATTACCTGGAGATCGACGACACGCATTTCTTGCGACTCGGGGAGTTTTTCTCTGACGCCCAGGTGGCAGAGCTGGGGCTGTACTGCGCCCTGATGTTGGCGGGTGGCCGCATGACACTGGTGCAGCAGGCCTATTGACACGTCTCGCAGCACAAATAGTTGATCGAATTATTAATAAGTGTCCAATACCGATCTAGTCAGGCCTATTATCAGCCAGAAGGTATGGCCTTAAGCAGCTACCTGACAAAAAATAATGACAAAAATAGCGGAGACGATCATGTCCACACCGGTGCAGAACGATCTGACGAAGGCTTTCACCGACGTAGCCAGTAATTATCGCGGTACCAGCGATATCGACCTGCACGCGACTTACCGCGATATGCGCGCCAATTCGCCCGTGCTGCAAGGCAACTTCATGGCAAGTCTGGGCGTGCCGTCGATTGCCGGCCTGGATGCCAGCCGGCCAACCTTCACACTGTTCAAATACGACGATGTCATGGCGGTCATGCGTGACGCCGGCACCTTTACCAGCGGTTTTATCGCCGAGGGGCTGGGTGCGTTTTTCGATGGCTTGATCCTCACTGCAATGGACGGGGATGCTCACAAGAACATCCGTAATCTGCTGCAACCGGTATTCATGCCCGAGACGGTGAATCGCTGGAAAGAAACTAAGATCGATCGGGTGATTCGCGAGGAGTATCTCAAGCCGATGGTCCCGGCCAAGGGTGCCGATCTGATGGACTTTGCCCTGTATTTTCCGATCCGGGTGATTTACGCGTTGATCGGCTTTCCCGAGGATCGTCCCGAGCAGATCGAGCAGTACGCGGCCTGGGCGCTGGCCATCCTGGCGGGCCCGCAAGTCGATCCGGAAAAAGCCGCCGCGGCCCGCGGCGCGGCCATGCAGGCCGCTCAGGCTCTGTACGATGTGGTGAAAGTGGTGGTGTCCGAGCGTCGCGCCGAGGGCGCATCGGGCGATGACCTGATCAGCCGGCTGATCAACGCGGAGTATCAAGGACGGTCGCTGGACGATCATGAAATCGCCACCTTTGTACGCTCACTGCTCCCGGCTGCCAGCGAAACCACGACTCGCACCTTCGGTACCTTGATGTCGTTGCTGCTGCAAAATCCGGAGGTGCTGGAGCGGGTGCGTAATGACCGTAGCCTTGTAAACAAGGCCATCGACGAGGCGGTGCGCTTCGAGCCTGTGGCCACCTTCAAGGTGCGTCAGGCCGCCAAGGACCTGGAGATCCGCGGTGTAGCCATCCCCAAAGGGGCAATGGTGCAATGCATCGTGACCTCGGCCAATCGCGACGAAGATGCATTCGAAAACGCCGATAAATTCGACATCGACCGCAAGCCCAAACCTTCGTTTGGCTTCGGCTTTGGCCCACACATGTGTATCGGTCAATTCGTGGCCAAAACCGAGATCAACTGCGCACTGAATGCGATCCTCGACCTGATGCCCAACATCCGTCTCGACCCTGACAAACCCGGGCCGCAGATCGTCGGCGCACAGCTGCGCGGTCCGCACTATTTGCACGTGCTGTGGGACTGATGGAGATGCGCACTCGATTTAATATGAACAGATTCAAAAAATGTGTTTAATTAAATAGAGATGTGCACTATGATTCAGGCACAACAACAAGCCCGAATGCGAAGGGGAAAACAATGAAAGTTGAAGATCTGATTCTTGTCAGCGTCGATGACCACGCGATCGAGCCGCCGAATGCTTTTGCTCGCCACATGCCCGCCCGCTTCAAGGGTCGTGAGCCGCATGTGGTCAAAAAGGGTGATCGTGATGTGTGGGTCTTCGAGGAACAGGCCACTGGCTACATGGGCCTCAATTCCGTGGTCGGTCGACCAAAAGAGGAATACGGCATGGAGCCGCTGGGCTACGAGCAAATGCGCCGTGGCACCTGGAACATCAAGGACCGCGTCGACGACATGAACGCCAACGGCGTACTCGGTTCATTGTGCTTCCCCACCTTTCCGGGTTTTGCCGGACAGCGTTTCCAGGTACACGCTGACCGAGACGTGGCGATGGCGGCCATCCAGGCCTACAACGACTGGCATTTGCACGATTGGTGCAACGCTGCGCCAGGCCGTTTCATTCCGCTGATGATCGTGCCGTGGTGGGACATGAAAGCCGCGGCTGCCGAAGTCGAACGTCTGGCCAGACAAGGTGTGCACGCGCTTTCGCTGTCGGACAACCCGGCTATTCATGGCTACCCGTCGATCCATAGCGATTACTGGGACCCGCTGTGGAAAGCCTGCAGCGATAACAAGGTGGTGATCTGCTGCCATATCGGTACCGGCGTGAAAGCTCAACACGCTTCGGATTTGTCGCCTATCGACGCTTGGATCACCTCCATGCCGATTTCCATCGCCAACTCCGCCGCAGACTGGATCTGGGCGCCGATGTGGAAGAAATTCCCGGACCTGCGCATGGCGCTTTCCGAAGGCGGCATCGGCTGGATTCCTTATTTGCTGGAGCGTGCTGACTTCACCCACCGTCACCATAACGCGTGGACCAATTCCAACTTCGACGGGAAGATGCCCAGCGACATCTTCAACAAGCACTTCATCACCTGCTTCATTGAAGATAATTTCGGCCTGAAGAACCTCGATTATCTGAACGCCGAGATGGTTACGTGGGAAAGCGATTACCCGCACTCCGACTGCACCTGGCCGAACTCGCCGGAAACCGCTTGGGAAGGGTTGCAGCACCTGCCTAAAGAGATGATCGACAAAGTCACTCACTTGAACGCAATGCGTGAGTTTTCCTTCGATCCGTTCGCTATCCACGGTCGGGAAAACTGCACGGTCGGCGCGCTGCGGGCTCAGGCCACGCACGTCAGCACCGAGCCAGCACTGGGCTTGGGTGGTGCCGATCATGGTCGTCACGACAACAAGCCGGTCACCTCCGGCGACATCAATGCGATGTTTGCCGAGGCTGACGCGCAAACCGCGTTGTAAGTTGCCGCTGTTCCTACAGTCGCCGGCCAACGGCGACTGTGGAGCGGTTGCCGATCTGTGGTCGCTTCGTTCGAAGCGATTGCGCCTGTGTTCAGCGTTAGAGAGCGCATATGGCCATCAGTCAATTTTCCTACAGTAATATTCCTCCCGAGGCGGAAGCGCTTCGCACCGAAGTGCGGGCGTTCATTCTCGACACACTGGCCGATTACCCACCGACCTTGAGTGCACAGTCCTGGATGGGCTTCGACGCTGAATTCAGCAAGAAGCTCGGCGCGCGGGGCTGGGTGGGCATGGCCTTGCCCAAAGCCTACGGCGGTGGCGAGGCGGGTCCTTTTGCACGCTACGTGATCATTGAAGAATTGCTGGCCGCCGGTGCGCCGGTATCGGCTCACTGGATCGCCGACCGGCAAAGTGGGCCGCTGATCAATCGCTTCGGTACCGAGCAACAAAAACAGCACTTTCTTCCAGCCATTTGCCGGGGTGAAAGTTACTTCTGCATTGGCATGAGCGAGCCCAATTCCGGCTCGGACCTGGCTTCGATCAAAAGCACTGCTGTGCGTGATGGCGATAGCTGGCTCGTCAATGGCCAGAAGGTCTGGACCACCAACGCGCACCATTCGCAGTACATGATTGCCCTGGTGCGTACCGGTGAGAAACAAGCGGCCCGGCATGAGGGCATGTCGCAATTCATCGTCGACCTGAGCCTGCCCGGCATCACCATTCGCCCGATTCGCGACCTGGCCGGTGGCGAGCACTTCAACGAAGTGTTCTTCGACAATGTAAGGCTACCCGCCGACGCTTTGATCGGCACTGAAGGGAAGGGATGGGACCAGGTGACCGCCGAACTGGCCTTCGAACGCAGCGGCCCTGAACGCTTCCTCAGTTGTATGGCGTTGTTGAAAACACTGATCGACGCGGTGGGCAAGTCCCCTGACGCACTACAAGCGCGGGAGATCGGGCGACTGTCAGCCAAGCTGCTGACGCTGCGCAATATGTCGTTGTCGGTCACGGCACAGTTGGCAGCGGGTGAACATCCAGCCTGGGCGGCCTCCTGTGTGAAAGACCTTGGCAATGCTTTTGAGCAGGAAATTCCCGAAGTAGCCCAGCTGTTGCTGGAAACCGAGCCACGGCAGGACGGCGGCAGCGAGCACGCACGCGTGCTGGCCTACCTGACACAGATGGCGCCCTCATTCTCACTGCGCGGGGGCACTCGCGAAATTCTGCGCGGCATCATTGCCCGCGGCCTGGGGTTGCGATAATGCGCGAGATATTCGAAGCGACGATTGAACGCCTGTTTGCCGATCTGGCGACGCCGGCTTATGTGATGAGCTGTGAAGGCGGCGAATGGCCGGCCGAGTTATGGGCTGCGCTGGACGAGTCGGGCTTCACCCTGGCGGGTGTCACCGAAGCGCTGGGCGGCGCTGAGGCCAGTTGGGCCGATATGTATGTGCTGATCCGTGCCGCTGGGCGCTTTTCAGTACCTGCACCTTTGGGTGAAGCCCTGCTCGGCAATTGGCTGCTGAGCAGGGCTGGCCTGGAGGGCAGGGCAGGTGCCATCAGCGTGGCCGCCAACGCCGATCTGGTACTTGAGGGCGAGCGCGTTTACGGCACCGTCTACTCGGTCCCTTGGGGGCGCAACGTTGAAGCGGTCGTCGCCATCGCCAATAGCCCAACCGGCGTGGCGCATGTGGTGCTGCTGTCGCGAATCGCGGCGAGTGAACTGACGTTGAGTCTGAATGTGGCAGGCGAACCGCGCGATGATTTGGGTTTCACCAGTGCCCAGGTACTGGCACAAGCACCGTTGCCCGGCGGGCTCGACGCCAACGTCCTGGAACTGGGCGGCGCGATGCTGCGCGCGGCGCAGACCGCCGGGGCTTTGCACGCCCTACTGGACATGACCGCCAACTATGCCGGTGAACGCAAGCAGTTCGGCAAGGCAATTGGTTCTTTCCAGGCCATTCAACAACAGCTTGCAGTGTTCGCTGAGCAGGCTGCCGCCGCCGGCATCGCGGCCGAGGCGGCCTTCACGGAATCCAGTGCGGGGCTCGCGGCGCTGACCATTGCCGCGGCAAAAATCAGCACCGCAGAAGCCGCAAGCGTCGGCGCAAGCATCGCCCATTCAGTGCATGGCGCCATTGGCTTTACCGAGGAATATCCGCTGCATCTGCTCACCCGTCGGTTGTGGGCGTGGCGCAGTGAATTCGGCTCGGCCAGCCTTTGGAGTCAACGCCTGGGTACTCAGATATGCCAAGGCGGCAGCGATGGATACTGGCCCTTGCTCACCAGCCATGGCCAACAACCCTTAACCCGTCTCGCGAGTAATCCGGTATGAGCCCGTTTCTACAGATTGAGCGTGAGGGCGGCATCGTCACCGTGCGCATGAACCATCCCGACACGCGCAATGCCCTGACGACGCGCGAGCAGATCCAGGAGTTTGTCGATCTCTGCGCTGAACTGCGCCGTGACATGTCGGTACGGGTAATGGTGCTTACCGGCAATGGCAGCGCTTTCTGTGCCGGTGGCAACGTCAAGGACATGCACGAGCGCGGCGGCATTTTCGCCGGCTCGCCGTATGAACTGCGCAATACCTACCGGGACGGCATTCAGCGTATTCCCCTGGCGATTTATGAGCTGGATATCCCGGTGATCGCCGCGGTTAACGGCCCGGCGATCGGTGCGGGCCTCGATCTTGCCTGTATGTGCGATATCCGGCTGGCGGCGCCCAAGGCGATCTTTGCCGAGAGTTTCGTGCGTCTGGGCATCGTTCCGGGTGACGGCGGCGCCTGGCTGTTGCCGCGCATCATTGGTATCCCTAAAGCCAGTCTGATGGCGTTTACCGGTGACGCTATCGATGCAGCCAAGGCGCTGGAATGGGGGCTTGTCGAGCAAGTCTGCACCCACGAAACGCTGCAATCGGAAGCGCAGGCGCTCGCGCGCCGAATCGCCAGCAACCCGGGTCATGCGTTACGCCTGTGCAAGCGTCTGCTGCGCGAAGGCCAACATATGCGCCTCGATTCGCTGCTGGAATTGTCGGCGGCGTATCAGGCGTTGGCGCATCACACCGAAGACCATCATGAAGCGGTGGCGGCTTTTGTCGACAAGCGCGATCCCAATTACCAGGACCGCTGATTACCCATCGCCTAATACAAGAATCGATCTGGAGTAAGCAAAATGCGTGGCGTATTTCGAGAAGACCACAACATGTTCCGTGATCAGGCCCGCCGTTTCGTCGACCGCGAAATCGTGCCCTACCTGCATGAGTGGGAAAAAAACGGCATCGTTCCCAAGGAAGTCTGGCTCAAGGCCGGTGAGAACGGCTTGTTATGCTCCACGGTGCCTGAAGAATACGGTGGCCCCGGAGGCGACTTCGGTCACTCGGCGGTGATGATCGAAGAGCTGGCGCGGGCCAACGCTACCGCCGTGGGTTTCACCACCCACTCGGAAATCGTCACGCCTTACATCGTTGCCTATGGCAGCGAAGAGCAGAAGCAGCAATGGCTGCCACGTATGGTCAGTGGTGAGTTGATCGGCGTCATCGCCATGAGCGAGCCGGGTATCGGCAGCGACCTGCGTGCCATGCGCACTTCGGCGCGGCGTGACGGTGATGACTACATCGTCAACGGCCAGAAGACCTTTATCACCAACGGCGGCAATGCCGGACTGGTGGTCACCGCCACCAAGATTGATCCGGCGGCCAAGGAACTCACACTGATCTGCGTTGAGGAAGACCGAGCCGGCTTCGCCAAGGGGCGTCTGCTGGAAAAGATTGGCCTGAAAGGGCAAGACACTGCCGAATTGTTTTTTGATGAAGTCCGGGTGCCCGTCGGCAATCGATTGGGTGAGGAGGGCATGGGATTCAAATACCTGACTCATCAATTGGCCTGGGAACGCCTGATCATCGCGATCCGTGCCGCGCAATCCATCGACACGCTGCTGGAAGAAACCATCGGCTACACCCGGGAGCGCAAGGTCTTCGGAAAACCGGTGCTCGACTTCCAGAACACCCGCTTCAAACTCGCTGAAGCCAAGGCCCAGGCCACCATGCTGCGGGTGTTCGTCGACGACTGTCTGGCCAAAGTGATGCGCGGTGAACTGACGCCGGAAATCGCGGCAATGGCCAAGCTGCTGGGCTCGGAGATGCAAGGCAAGCTGCTTGATGAGTTTCTGCAATTACATGGCGGCTACGGCTTCATGAGCGAATACAAGATCAGCCGCGCCTGGGTTGACGCCCGGGTCGCGCGCATCTATGGCGGCACCTCTGAAATCATGAAAGAAATTATCGGCCGTACCCTTTGAAGCACATTTGCATGAGGCAAACAGATGAGTAATTCCCTTTACGACATTTCGCTGAAGCAGATCGATGGAAGCGTCCGCACCCTTGGCGACTATCGGGGCAAGGTCCTGTTGGTGGTCAATGTCGCTTCAAAATGCGGGCTGACCCCGCAATACGAGGGCTTGGAAAAACTGTACCAAGACAAAAAATCCCAAGGCCTGGAAATACTGGGTTTCCCCGCCAACAACTTCAAGGAGCAAGAACCGGGTAGCGATGTGGAAATCGTTGAGTTCTGTTCAGTGAACTATGACATTCACTTTCCGTTGTTCTCGAAAATCTCGGTTGTCGGCGCGGACCAGCATCCTCTCTACGCCGAGCTGACTGCTGCACAGCCCGAGTCCACGGGTGAAGGTCCTTTCCGAGAGCGCTTGACGGGTTATGGCATCAAGTCAGACAACACAACGGACGTACTCTGGAATTTCGAAAAGTTTCTGATTGATCGGCAGGGCACGGTCGTTGCCCGTTTCGCTCCAGACATCGCGGCTGATGATCCTCGTTTGCTTGAAGCAATCGAAGCTCAATTGGTCCAAGAGGCGTGAAGCGGTGCTGACAGTCGATACGGTTAGCGCGCTTCGTGCGCTCGTGGCCCGTGCACGAGGTGAAAACAAGAAAGTCGCGCTGGTGCCGACAATGGGCAACCTGCATGACGGTCATATCGCCCTGATTCATTGCGCAAAGCAGCGAGCCGATTTTGTGGTCGCCAGCATCTTCGTCAATCCACTCCAGTTCGGGGCGAATGAGGATCTGGCCAACTATCCTCGGACCCCCGACGCCGATCGCGAAAGACTGGTCAACGCCGGGTGTGATGCGCTGTTTGCCCCTGCTGTCGAACAGATCTATCCAGATGGAATGCTCAATCAGGCCATCGTCAGTGTGCCGAACGTGTCTGAAGGTCTTTGCGCTGCGGCACGTCCTGGTCACTTTGATGGCATGGCCACTGTCGTCGTCAAGCTGCTGAACATTGTTCAGCCAGACGTGGCTGTTTTCGGGGAAAAGGACTATCAGCAGCTGGCAGTCGTCCGCTCCATGGTCAGGGATCTGAATATGGTGACTGACGTTGTCGGTGCACCGACGATCCGGGCCGCGGACGGCTTGGCATTATCGTCGCGCAACGGCTATCTGAGTGACCATGAGCGTTCGGTGGCCCCCGTCCTTTACGCTTGTTTGAAGCAAATGGAGGCGAGTATCCAGGTTGAGGGGCGGGTGACTGAGCACCTGTTGATTGAATGTCATCAACGTATAAGCGACGCCGGTTTTCAGCCGGAATACTTTGAAGTCAGGAATGCTCAGGATTTAAAACCTCTGACCAGCTCCGATACTCACTTTGTGATTCTTGTGGCGGCGCGCATCGGCAAAACGCGGCTCATTGACAATCTGACGGTGGACCTTCGGCCATCAAAAAGATCACCAGAGGAACAACACCCATGAGCCTCTATCGAGCGTTCACTGTTCTTGGCCTGTGCCTTGTCTCTCTTGTCGGCATGGCTCAACAAGCGCCAGTGGATGCCTATGGTGCCGACACCCAGCGTGCCAACGCCTTGCTGTTAAAAGCTGTCGCCGAATACAAAGCCAAGGGCGACACCGCCCTGGCTGAGTTCAGTCGCCAGGGAGCCTATGTCGATGGAGAGCTGTACATCTACGTTGTCGATACCTCCGGCGTGATGCTTGCCAGCGGAGGGCCTTCGGTTTCACTGGTCGGAAAACCGGTGGTCAACGTTCTGGACGACGACCTCAAGGCTGCATTCCAGCAAGCGATTTCGCAGCCAGACGACGGCATCGTGCGTAGCGCCGAATACCGCTGGTGGAACTGGCAACACGGTAAGGTCGAGCGTAAGCGCGTGTTCTATCAACGTGTGAAAGATCGGGTGATCTCCGTGGGTTACTACATGCCACGGTCCAGCCCTGAACAGGCACAACAGCTGCTGCGCCAGATTTCGGCGCAAGTTGCCAGCGACGCAAAAGCCACTGTCGGGCGCATTAATCAGCACGATAAGCAGCTCACCCAGGATGATCTCTATGCCTTTGTGGTGGACCTGAAAACCAGGCGGTTCATCGCTCACGGCTTTTCGCCCCGGCTGATCGGCACCGACTTCAAGTCATTGCGCTCTACCGACGGCAAGCCGATTGGCGAGGACATACTCAAGCAGATGAACACGCATGAAGCAGGGGAGATCACTTATCAATGGCGTAACCCTATGACGGGGCAGAATGAATACAAGAGGACTTTTCTGCAGCGGGTTAATGGATACGTCGTCGCCGTGGGCTGCTATGCAATCAAGTGATCAAAACAGGGACCACCGGCGCCCGCAGCAAGGAGTGTGCGCATGACTGATTTAGTATTGCTGCATGGCGGCAACCATGGCTCGTGGTGTTGGAAGCCTTTTGTGGAGGCGTTAAACCAACAACCCGGATGTTTCAAACGAGTGATCACTCTGGATATGCCTGGGTGCGGCAAGAAGCGCGGTCGAGATGTTGCGTCCCTGCGGCTCGACGATGTGGTCAAGGAGCTTAATGACGACCTGCATGCACTCGGTGTGAACCAGGCCGTGTTGCTTGGGCATTCCATTGCGGGGGTCGTGCTGCCAATGATGGTGTTGGCTGCTCCGCAACTATATTCGCAGCTGGTTTACCTGGCCTGCGCATTGCCCAGTGAAGGCCAATCGATTCTGGAGTTACTTGGCACAACGCTGCATGGCGAAAGCCCGGAACATGTCGGCTGGCCGCTGGACCCCGCGCACACAACCCCTCAAGCGCTGGCGGTGGCCATGTTCGGTCAGGACTTGAGTGAGCAAACCATGAGTTGGTTGTTAAGCGAAGCGAGCCAGGACACGACGCCACTCTGTGTGGCGACAGACTCCATCAGTCGTGCGGGATACCTGGGAATGATTCCGGCGAGTTACATCATCACACTGCGCGACAACATCCTGCCCGTCGACTGGCAACGCCGTTTTGCGCAACGTGCTGGCGCGGGCGTGGTTATCGAGATAGATACGGCGCACGAGCCGTTCGTATCACACCCGCAGCTACTGGCGGATGTCATACGAGGTATAGAGCGGCATGAGTGATGAGCGATATCGGTGTTTCAATCCGTAGCAACGGCAAGGCAATCCGCAGCGATTGGTTGATCCTGTCCATTATCAGCTTCAACTTTATCTCGTACATATGCAGTGGCTTGCCGCTTGCGGTGTTGCCGGGCTATGTCCTCAATGACCTGGGCCTGACCTCGGTTTTCGCCGGCGTGGTTATCAGCTCGCAATACCTGGCGACGCTCCTGGCCCGCCCCTTGGCCGGTGGTGTGGCCGATCGCCTGGGTGCCAAATACGCGGTTGTGTGCGGGTTCAGTGGCTTGATGTTGAGCGGCGCCCTGACGGCGCTCGCCATTATCCTGCCCACCCAACCCTGGTTGACCCTGACGCTATTACTGCTGGGGAGGCTGGTGTTGGGGGCGTCCACGGCCATGATCTCCACGCCCTGCTGCACCTGGGCCATCGGGTTATGTGGTGCCCCGCGGGCGGCACAGGTCATGTCGTGGAACGGAATAGCGGCTTACGGCGGCACGGCTGTTGGCGCGCCACTGGGTGTGCTGCTGCGCAATTCGATGGGTATCGCCAGTGTGGGGTTGTGCACCGTGTTGCTTGGCTTGGCGTTCCTGCTTTTGGCTCTGGGCAAGCGCCCAGCGCCATTGGTTGCAGGCGCCCGTCTGGCATTTCACCGAGTCCTGTTCGCCGTCATGCCCAATGGCCTGGTCCTGGTTTGCAGCTCGGTGGGATTTGGCGGGCTTACGGCGTTCGTCGCACTGTATTTCGATAGTCTCGGCTGGGATTACGCCGCCTATTGCTTAAGTGGTTTCGGCGCAGGTTTTATCGTTGCCCGATTGTCGTCGCCAGGAATACTGCAGCGATTCAGAGGGTACAAAGTGGTGGGCGGCTGCCTGCTTGTGCAGACATTGGGCATGCTGCTGATATGGCTCGCGCCTTCGCCTGCGCTGGCCATTGCCGGCGGGGCGTTAACCGGGATAGGGGTGTCATGGGTCTATCCGGGGCTTGGGGTGGAGACTTTGGCTAGCACTCCGGCCGCGAACCGTAACTCGGCGCTCAGCGCCCTTTCATTATTCTTCGATATTGCAGTGGGGATGGCCGGTCCGGTGATGGGCCTGGTTGCGTCAGGTTTTGGTTTTGCTGCGATATTTCTCTGTGCAGCACTGATGTCGATGGGCGGGTTTCTGGTAGTGCTCTGCCTATGGCGGAAGGGGCGTATACGCGATTAGTGTTAGTTGTTTAATAGCATACCTCTGTTTCACATAACTGACGTGCAAGTAAGCTCTCCGACGATCTGTCAGCGGGAAAATAACAGAACCAGCTATACCGCTATTGGCCGATTGCTGCGTGTCATGTCGGGTCGGAATCGACCCGAACCGAGCTCTCAGCGATATATACATAACTACAAGGAGTTCAGCGTTATAAGAATTCGACTTATGACGACGGCAGAGTCTCTGCGGCTGCGTAGTCTGGAAAGGACATCATCGACTCGACCGGAGGATGCTCGTAGGTTGAGGAAAGAACGGCACTGAGCCGATCGCCCAACAGGTTCCAGGCGCTTTTCTTCTCTTCGGCATAGTCGTGATGCAGGTAATGACGCCTCACCCTAGAGCCGGCCAACACATGATTTTGGCAGCGATCGATGACGTCCAGGCTGACCCCCAAGGCCTGCATCATGGTCGCGCCGGTACGGCGCAGGTCATGCGGGGTCCAGTCACCGTTCTGGCCGTCAGCAAGCACCAGGGTATCGTCATGACGCCGTCTAGAGAGGGCCTTACGGTTTTTGAACCGAGCCTGACGATCGCCGACCTGTTTGCTCACCACTTTCACATCCACATGCCCATCATCCTGCTTGTTGGGAAAGCACCATTCAGAGTTTCCCGTCAGCGTCTTGAGTTCCTGAAAGAAATGCAGGGCAAATGACGAGAGGAACACATGGTGGTCCTGTTTCTTGCCCCGGGTGCCTTTGACGTTTTCACTGGGGAGGAACCAGGTCTGCCGGTCAAGATCGACATTTTTCCATTCGGCCTGGAGCAACTCGCCAATCCGGCACAGCGTACCCAGGCTGATCCAGAGTGCGAGTTGGGTTTCTTTCTTTAGCGGCCGTATGCCGTCGTATTTTTGCCCGGCGGGCAGGGCGTTGTAATCGGCAGTCATTTGCTGGAAGCGGTTGTGCAGTTCCAACAGCTCAGCCGGTGAAAGGATGCGGCTTCTTTCGGCCTCGTAGTCGGCTGGGATCAGAGGGGAGATGTCGACCAGTTCCGTCGGATCGCCCTCGATCAATAAGGCCCGCCAGGGCTGACGTTTTCTGGCCCAGCTGAACATCTGAGTGAGGTCGGCGAAGAAACTGATGGCTTGCCGGTGAGCGCCGCGGTTGACCACGGCGCGGATCAGCGCCCGAACATCGTGTTCGGAGACGCTGCTCACCGCGGTCTTGCCGAGTGCCGGATAAAGGTCCTTGTTAAAGCGTCGTTGCAATTCAGCATTGCCATCTTTCCGCGCTACGCCATCCAGCAGCCACGCGCTGGCCAGATCCTGGACGGTCAGCGTTTTCACCTTCGTCGTTTTTACTTGTTCAGCCTCTACGTTAGTAGCGGCGTATGCCTGGGCCTTGGCGGTTTTCTTTTGCTCGCTGGGATTGATCTGCTCATCAATGAGCGCCCGGGCCTGGTTGCGGGCCTTGCGGATGTCCGTCAGGGATTTGCGCGGCCAGGTTCCGCAGGCGTACTCTTTGTTTTGATTGCCCCAGCGATAACGGTAGAAAAAGCTGACTGACACGCCGTCCTTGCGGACTGAGATTCGACCGGCGAGATTACCATCCTCGCGGAGGATCCGGCCGGCATCATTGACGGTCAGCGACTCAAGTTCTTTGATGGTGATTTTGGCCATGAAATGGACTCCCCCTACTTTTACCCCCACAAAAACGTCGGCTCTTGATGGACGTTCCTGGACTCTCGTAGAGCAGAACATCGCTGGAGCTCAAGTAAATACTAGCTTAGAAAAATCCAGAGTAAAATTTTGGAATCTTTCAAGAAGTATGAAAAAGGAGATGGGGTGCTAGGGGTAGAGTGTTCGAATCACTCCGTCCCGACCATATAATTCAATGACTTAGCCCAATCTGAAAAGGTTGGGCTTTTTCATGTCTAAAAAATACTCCAGCATTTACTCCCACAGATATCTTGGAACTCGGAGATATGCGTAAGCGGTCAGCCATCACACCTTGCTGACCAGTTCCCAGTTGTGCGGCAGTAGCTCAGCAATCGCGCGCAACTCTGCGTCGTCAGCTGTTGCAACTCCTTCAGATACTCGTATGGATCATGCTCGTTGAGTTTGGCCGACTGGATCAGCCTCATTAGCGCAGCCGCGCGCTTGCCGCTGCACCGCGATCCAGCAAACAGCCAGTTCAGCTCCGGTCAAAACCACATCAGCATCCACAGCCGACTACGACAGTTGCTTTTTTTTTGTTCATTGATTCGCTGGTCCCTTGATGGCCAAAACGCTGCAAGGCACCTGATACAGATCATGCTCCGTTGTACTGCCAACCAGCTTGCCCACCCCTTGGTGATGGGTATTTCCCATTACGAAGACATCCGCTCGAGTATGAGTCGCAAAGTCGACCATTGCTTTGGTTGGCGGTCCTGCAATGAAGTGTTGTCGCTCAGGCGGCACGCCGTGGCGTTCAGCCAAGGCAATGAAGCACTTTTCAAGTGACCGGCGCACGTCGTTGCTGAAACCTGGAATCGTCACGGCGCCAGCACCTGCATCAGAGAAATGTGTGTGTGTCAGTTCATAGGCATACAGCATGTGCAATTCAGCCTCACATTGCGTCGCCAATTCGTTCGCCGCCTGAATGACGCTGTCGTTGATTCCGCTGATCTGACCCTCTGGATGTGATGGATCAACCGCCGCCACAATCACCCGAGGAAGCGGACACCGGACTTCGCTGACCAGATGTATGGGGGTCGGACATTCACGCAACAACTGCCAATCCAAAGGCGTAACGAATACGCGTTTGAGCGCTGATTCATGATGTACGTCCTTGATGATCATGTCCGGCTGCATTTCAGCCACATGCCCAAGGATCTCTTGCAGCGGGTCACGGGTCAATGCAACTTCGGTGGTCACATTGATGCCCTTCCTGCGCAGGAGTTCGGCCTCATCCGTCAACCACTGCAGGTTCTCCTGCCGGCAACTCTCACGAAGTTGTTCACTGTTGCTCATTAACCGCATAAGGTCGAAGTCTTCGATGAACACCGCGATATGCAGCGCCGCGCCTGTGGCATCGGCCAGCGCGATTGCCCGCTCCATTGCCGGCGAGTGACGCATGGTTGGACCTGCGATCAGAAAGAGTCGTTGATACTGCCTCATGTGGCACCTCCAAACGTTCTGGGTTATCCGCTAGCGCCCCCAGCACTCTCACTTGTCCCACCATTGGCGATCTCTTATCGCCTAACTACCTGGATCGACACTATCAATATACGCCAGCATTACCGGCTTATCAGTTTTCAGACCGGCGCGCCATGCTCCTCGCCTGGCGTCGCACCGGAAGCCATGCAACTGCCGGTAGTTGCGCACCTGAATCAATACTTCGTAAAAATCGAACTATTGGCAACGAATAAACGATTTTTGTTGATGTAAAAGGCTCGTTAGCATGACTCCTTCAGCCTATTTCTGCTTCATGCGGAGACAGTAAATGACCGCCATCAGCGTCGGCCAACCCTGGATGTGGGCCGCCTTCATTGTGTTCGTCCTTGCCATGCTGGCGCTCGATCTGTTCGTCTTCGGCGGACGCAAGGCGCATCGTGTTTCGGTCCGCGAGGCGCTGGTTTGGGTCATCGCCTGGATCAGTTTGGCGTTGGTCTTCGCTGTCCTGCTCTGGTGGTATCTGCGCAGCATGTTCGGCGCCGAAGTGGCCCAGCGTACAACGCTCGAATTCCTGACGGGCTACCTGATCGAGCAGTCGCTGTCGATCGACAACATGTTCGTTTTCGTGATGATCTTCGGCTACTTCGCCGTGCCGCCAGAGTTGCAGCGCCGTGTCCTGCTCTATGGCGTGCTCGGCGCCATCGTCATGCGTGCCGGTATGATTTTCGCCGGTGTCTGGCTGGTGCAGGAGTTTGCCTGGCTACTCTATGTCTTTGGTGCTTTCCTCGTCATCACCGGCATCAAGATGCTGATCTTCGCCAACCAGCAGCCAGACCTCGAAAAGAACCCTTTGCTGCGCTGGCTGCGTAGCCATATTCGAATCACCGACGCCTTTCACGGCGAGCGCTTCTTCGTGCGCCAGAACGGCCTGCGCTGGGCGACGCCGATGTTCCTGGTGCTGGTACTGATCGAGGCCAGCGACCTGGTGTTCGCGGTGGATAGCATCCCGGCGATCTTCGCCGTCACCACCGACCCCTTCATCGTGTTCACCTCTAACATCTTCGCCATCATGGGCCTGCGCGCACTGTATTTTCTGCTTGCCGACATGGCCGACCGCTTTCACTTGCTCAAATATGGCCTGGCCATCGTACTGGTGTTCATCGGCGGCAAGATGCTGGTCGCGCCGTGGTGGCACGTGCCGATCCAATGGTCGCTGATCACAGTCGGCGGCATCATCCTGGTTTCGGTCCTGTTGAGCCTGTCTTTGACGAAGAGCAAAACACGGGTTACGGGAGAGCAATGAAGAATCAGAGTTGTTGGCGCCGATGCGGTTTTGACCCACGCTATCGAAAACAATGACCTACCCGAATACTTGGTAATCGATGCTCTTACGCGTACCTTCACAAACCGTCTGAGGGTTACCTGAAGTCAGCAGCTTTGTTCAAAAAATGCACCAGCATCAACAATTAAATGCGGAGTGGGCCTATTCGTAACGCACCTATCCAATCGACTCAAGACATCGAATCGCTCAAAATTGATGCGACTGAGAGTGAATTTGCAAATAACTACTGCGTTTTGCTCGGCAGGGTATTGCTACGATCCGAACGGCCCGCGTGACAGGTACACCGTCGTCGCGCCATTAGTCCGGTCTGCCCCCCCTTGCCCTTGGTCAACCCCGCTGTTAAGACAGCGTCTGGCGTTTGCGTTGCAAAAAAGGGTGACATTTGTTGGAGAGGCTCTGCGAATCAACAGGCCTCAGATCGCAATGGAGTAGGTGATAAATCTCAAAAACCGTAAAGCTCAATATCTCCAAAAAACTGGAGTTACGAGTACCAACACAGTCAGGATTTCAAGTCTCCCTAGAAGCATTCCAACGGTCAGCAGCCATTTAGCGGCATCGGGTAATGATGAAAAATTACCTGCCGGCCCAATGATCGTGCCAAGCCCCGGCCCGACGTTGCACACCGCAGTAGCGGCACCGCTCAACGCTGTCATCCAGTCAAGCCCAATGACAGCCAAGCCCAAGGCGATGACGGCAATAGTGACGGTGAAGAAAAACGAGAAGGTCAGAAGTGAGCGCAAGATCTCCTCGTCAATGGGATGACCGTTGTACTTCTTCTGAATCACGGCTCGAGGATGGATCAACTGCTTCAGACTACTGACCAGTAGAGCGGCAGCAACCTGAAAACGGAAGATTTTAAGACCACCTGCCGTCGAGCCTGAACATCCCCCGACGAAGGTCAGATAGAAAAAGAGCATGACGGCGAAGCTGCCCCATAACGTATAGTCGCCAACCGCAATTCCGGTGGTCGTGACGACCGAGGTTACGTTGACTGCCACGATACGAAATGCATCCCACCATCCGTAATCGCTGTGAAAACACAGCCAGGTCCCCACAGCCAGCGATGTGACGATCAAGAATCCAATAAATCCGCGTACCTGGTGATCCTTAATCAGCGCACGCCGATTTCCCCGCAATGTCGCGACGTACAAGGTGAACGGGAGGCTGCCCAGAACCATGATGGCAACTGCCACCCAATGCACCGCGGGTTGCGTCCAATGCCCCAGTGAGGAGTCCGAAGTGGAGAATCCACCGGTAGAGATCAACGACATCGCGTGGTTGACCGCTTCAAACGGCGTCATTCCAGCGACCCAGAGCGCCAGAGTTCCGATGACGGTAAGACCCAGATAGAGCACAAGGATGTACGTGGCTGCCATATGGGAACGCGGTGTCACTTTTTCCGACCAGTCTGAGGACTCTGTCTGGAACAGACGCATGCCACCGACTCGCAACAGTGGAAGGATCGCCACCGCCATGCCGATAAAACCGATGCCTCCCAACCAATGCAGCATGGAACGCCATATCAACAAACCGGGAGATGAGCTATCGAGACCGGTGAGTACAGTCGAGCCAGTGGTTGTAATGCCAGACATCGTTTCAAAAAATGCGTCGGTGTAGCTGATATCGCGGATGAACACCATTGGCAACGCTGCGAAGGTGCACACAACGACCCAACTGGCAGTCGTCAGCAGGTACATATCCCTCGGGCGAAGCTGGCCAGTATCCGGACGCCCCCGTGCGATCAACAGCAGGCCACAAATGATGGATCAAACTCGACCAGAGAAAGGCCGACAGATCGTCGTTACGCTCGTAGGCCACCAGCGTGATCATGGGAATAGCCATGCTTACGGCCAGCGTGATCAGAAAAATGCCGAGGATGAAGCCGATAAGCCGAATGGCTGCGAGGGACATAAAAAGTAGCGTTCCAGATTAGCGCCGGACAGTATCGGATGCCTCACTTCAGGCCCCCGTAAATTTTGCGTAAAAGTTCCATGGGCGTTCAGTCAAGCTGCGTAGCTAAGGGTTTGAAATTGCCTGGAGCTAGTGCAATAGGCGTAGACCTGGCGAAGCTTGAGTCTTGTATTGCTTGTGTTCGAGCGGAGGCCGGCCAGGACGAGAAAACCCGCGCTGACAAGGCCGAGACGTTCGCTGCGAAATACAGCGACAAAGTGCCGGCCGGCTCCATCCGCGCAGTCGCTATTGATCAAGCAGTTCCGCTGGCTGGTGGAGTGCTGTCGTAAAACATGATTGTTCAGGCAAAAAAATCCCGCTGATCGCATGGAGGCAATCAGCGGGATTTTCAGAACTACGCAAGTGACAGTGTCAAAGGCTTTGGGCAGTCGAACGTGAGGATCGACGAGCACTGAGCCAAAGGACAGTTATAGGTGGAAATCGCCTGCAGCCTCCGGCTGGTAAAGCACTTTCCTGATCTCAATCCGTCGGGTCCGATCAGAAACTCGCCAGTCGATAGCGTCCCCCTCCTGATAGCCCAGGATGGCAGCACCGATGTCGGAACACACGGAATGCTTGCCGGCATTGCTGTCCGCGTCTTCAGGGTAGACCAAGGCCACTTCGATCTCCTCGTCGTCCAGCTGCAGCAAGGCCCTGGAGTTCATCGTGACGACATTGCACGCCACCTGCTGCGGCTTGACGACAATGGCTCGCTCAAGCTCATGTTCGAGTTCTACAACCGCCGGGCCTTGCTCGAGCGCGATCAGACTCTCGAGCTTGGCCTTGTCGATTTCAGTAATGTAGATCCTGGTGGAGTCGCCAACGGCACCTTCGCGCAAGGACTGGAGATAGCGCCCCGCCGTCATGGAAAATGACTTCAATGTCGGCGTTTCGCTTTCAAGCAGAAAGCCGCTGCGCAGAAAGGCTTTGAGCGAGCGCGCGTTGTCCGGGTGGATCTTGGCGATAAGCTTCTCGGCCCGCATGTCGAGGAAGGCCAGTTTCATGCCTTCGCGGATCGTGCGCGCGCCAAGGTTTCGGCCCCATTTGTCGCTGTCTCCGATGACCAGGACTATCTCGCAATTTGAGCCGGTCTTGATGAGACGGACAAAGCCCACCGGGGCGTCATGCCGGTCATAGGCCATGAAGAATCGGCCGCCCCGGTTGAATAGATGGGTCAGGATCGGCAATTGAGTCCGATCGATGGCTTGCTCGATGGAGCGCGAGACATGACGCGAATCGCTCAGGTAGCAGGTGACGCGCTCATTCTCCAACCAATCCATCAGCGTCAGCGCGTGCGCCCGGGTAATTTCAGGGCACAGCGAAATGAAAGGCTTGTTCATCTTCACCACACATATTTGTAAAGGATGAAAGCCTGTCATGGCTATGGCCATGAGGGTTCTTTCGCCAACCGGCTATTCTAAGACATAACGCGAGCAATGCCGAACAGCCTGGAGAGTTCGAGGAAACCACCGTTTTGCCGGACACCAAAGAGCGACCAGCAGATGGTAAGGAAAGCGCGGATGTGCGGCACACTGTATCGTTAGGTGTGTGAATTCAGGGAGGATTGAGATGTTTTGGTATGGCAGCGAAAAAAACAGGTTCCGGGCTCAGCGTTGGATATCAATTATCGTGCTGTTCTTCGCACTAATGCTTTTGATCTCGAAAATATACCTGTTCGTTGCAGACGACGGATCCGGGTATGAGATATGTAAAGGGCTCGTCGCTACCGGCGTTGGTTTCCTCATGCTTTACCTTTCCAATAAGTGGTGAGAGTAGGCGCCGCTCTCTGCGGCGGATGGGGGCAATTTGATTTTGGCTAGGGCATCACGAGTGACCGCCACCCGCAGTAACCAACCCTGCATCCAGCCCGTACCGTGCCTTTCCTCGTGACGGTTCCCGCCGCGTCCTGAAGCCTTCGCTCCATCAACTTCACCTCGCCGTTCTTCAGCCATCGGCGGGGTGAACAGCCACTCGCGGCAGGCTGAATAGCGGCGGCTGTGAGGCCATTAGCATCGTTGTCGATGCAACGCTTGGCGACGCGTTTCTGAAGCAATTTCCATTCAAAGATATTGACGACTTAGCTGGGGCATAAACTTAGCCCGAATTATTCAGTCTTTGCGCTTTTGATGTCGCTCATGATCTGCTGAGCAATCGCCTCTACCTGCTCTTGAGTCATCGCTGACATAACCCCCTCCCAAGCAGATGAAGAAGTGTCATAGGTGCGGGTGCCGATCAAACGCCCGGACTTCAAATCCGAGTAGTCTGCGCTGGAATTAATCCAGGCGTTACCGACCATCACGCCTGCTGCATAACGCGCGCCGGGTGTCAGGTATCGGAAATTGGTGACGTTGATCTTGATGCCCACGCCGTCGGTCTTTGCGGGGTCTGCTACATGAGACTCGGTGAGGCGGTAACCGGCACGGGTTGCTTCATCTTTCAGGGCTTGGTTCCATTCTTGCCTTAGACGAATCCAGTCCTCGTTCTGCTGAACCTTCCCATTACCCTGGATATTCACCACCAGGTTCTTCTTGGCGGCCTCATCAATGGTCAGCGTTTCAGCGCCACCGCTTTTTACGGAGGCTGCGCAGCCGCTCAGTAGCGATACGGCTACGAGGTATGACAGGGCGAGTATAGTTTTTGTGTTTGTCATTGATGTCCATATCCAGAAGGTTTTGCTGCTGATGCAGCCACGAGTTGCAACTACACCATAGCTCTGAATTTTCACATCGAAGATCAGCTCGCAGGAAATCTGAACGGGAATGTGCGCGGAACCGCCGCGCCCATTCATTGCGCATCAGTCACCACACCTATTCACGCACATCAATCAGATCAAGCACCCGATTTGCCGTGATCTCAGCCAGCATAACGTTGTTGGAAATGCGCTTAGGCCAAAACTCAAATTCTCCACGACTGGACTCTGTTCCGCGAGACAGACTTGGAAAAGTCTAAATGCCAGTTTGGATCCAATCTGCTAGGATCTCTTCACCCGCCTGACTCTGGCTCTTTACCAGGCACGGATTGCCAGGCCAGAGTCGGGCGGGTTCTTGGGGGTATTCAGGCACATGGACAATGAGAAAAAAAACCGTATTCATCGCTTCGCTGGCTGTTTTATCGCTCATCCAGACATCACTGGCTTTCGCGGATAACGTAAACGGAAAAAACCTCTATTTGCAGCGATGTGCCATGTGCCACGGAGCAGATATCAAGGGAACAGGCCCCTTGGCCACCAAGAGCAATCCTCCAACGCCTGATCTGACGACAACCGCCTTCAAAAAACGCTTGAGTGATTATCCAGGCGTTATCGTGTCATCGATAATACTTCGCCCAAACGGCGACTTGATCCCAAGAACCTTGCGCGAGAATGGCGTCAAGGTGGCGCCGTACGCATGGCAGGTGAAAGATTTCCGCGATTTGAATCAATACATGAGCAGCGTGATTTCCAGAAATCGATGATGTCCAGAGGTGAGCTGGCTGAGGTTTTCATTGGCAGTCATCATCACCCGTCCCGTCGCCTGTTCAGGCGAGCCCGGAAATGGAGAAGCGCGCGGCACTGCCTTCTGTCGTTTCAATCGGATCAGTGGTGTCTGCACGCTGATCGCCGGCGTACTTGCCGGTTGGCTATGGCAGACTACCGGATCAAACAGCACGTTCCTCATGGGCGCATTGCTAGCCGCAACCGCGCTGCTCCTGATGCTGTTCAAAAAAATAATACGTGAGCAAACGTGGCTCCAGCAGCGTGCCGCAATTGGCCCTAAAAAGTTCTGCCCTCCCGGAAGACACTGCGTAGGCAGCCTGTTTCGCCCCCGACCATAACGGCGATGACCGGCTGCTTCTGTACTGACTTTCAACCTAAAATAAAAACGAATGGGGTGAGCAGCATGTCCGTACCTCAACAAACCCGATCGGAGAGCGCCAACGGCGGCCTGCAATCGGGACTCAAGCAACGTCACATGGCCATGATCGCCCTGGGTGGTGTCATCGGTGCCGGCCTGTTCGTCGGCAGCGGTGTCGTCATCCAGTCTGCGGGGCCCGCAGCCCTGGTGTCCTTTCTGGTCACCGGCGTACTGGTCATCCTGATCATGCGCATGCTCGGCGAGATGGCCTGCGCCCTGCCGACCGTCGGATCCTTCTACGAATATGCGCGTATGGCCTGGGCGGATCACAAACAGACGAGCCAACTGGCCGGCTTCCTCACCGGCTGGATGTACTGGTACTTCTGGGTGATCGTTGTTGCAGTGGAAGCTGTAGCTGGCGCTTCGCTCATTCAGTTCTGGTTGCCGGACGTACCGGCCTGGGGCATCAGCCTCACGTTGATGATCATTCTGACCCTCACCAACCTGTGCTCGGTCGCCTCGTTCGGCGAGTTCGAGTTCTGGTTTTCTTCGATCAAGGTGGCGGCCATCATGGTGTTCCTGCTTCTGGGCGGGTTGTACCTGTTAGGCATGTGGCCGACTGAAACGCACCACGGGTTGACTTCGATGCTCAGTCACGGTGGCTTCATGCCGAACGGCATCGGCCCGGTGCTGACTGGCGCGGTGGCTGCGACCGGGTTTTATTTTGGCGCGGAGATCGTCACCGTGGCGGCCGCCGAATCGTCCGACCCGGTCCGCTCGGTGGCGCGGGCCACCAACTCGGTGATCACTCGCGTCCTGTTCTTCTACGTCGGCTCGATCCTGCTGGTGGTCACCCTGGTCCCTTGGGATTCGCCCGCCATGCTCACGCCGTATTCCAGCGCGCTGGCAGCCATGGGCTTCGACTGGGCCGCGCACGTGATGAACGCCATCGTGCTCACGGCCGTGCTGTCCTGTCTCAATTCGGGCATTTATGCGTCTTCGCGCATGCTGTTCGCACTGACCAAACGCGGCGACGCACCGCGCAGCCTGGCCAAGTTGTCCAAGAGCGGCGTACCGCGCCGGGCGATCTTCTTCGGCACGCTGTTCGGCTATCTGTCGGTGGTCATGTCGTACATATCGCCAGACACCATCTTCGCCTTCCTGGTCAACTCCTATGGCACCGTGGCGATCTTCGTCTATGTGCTGATCGCCCTGTCTCAACTGCGCTTGCGGGCGAAGCTGGAACGCGAGGCGCCGGAGAAACTCAAGGTGCGGATGTGGTGCTATCCCTACCTGACCTACGTCGCGATCTTCGGCATGCTCGGCATCGTGACCGGCATGGCCTTCATACCCGATCAACGTATGCCGCTGGCATTGGGTGTCGTCAGCCTGGCGATTCTGATTCTGGCGTTCATCAGTCGCACCATCTGGCGGCGGATCAAGGGCCTGCCGGAAATCGTACCGGTTAGCAGTTAGTCGTCAGACTGAAAGGAATCTCAATAAAAGTCGCCGATTGGCGGCTTTTTTTGTGGTCGGCGAAGGCATGTATTCGGTGTGTTTTGATGCGGCGTAGAGGTGCCGCCGGAGAGGAAAAATCGAGTGTCAGTCAGTAAGAGTAAAGCCTGTAACACCTACCTTGTGGCGAGGGGATTTATCCCCGTCCGGCTGCGCAGCAGTCGTAAAACCTGCAATCGAGGTGTATCAGGTACACCTCATACGCAGGCTTTACGACTGCTGCGCAGCCGGGGGATAAATCCCCTCGCCACAGGTTCTTATCATCACACTTGAATGATCGGCAGCAGGCTCAGCAACGACCCTTAAGCAGCCGCAGGATTTCGTCGAACACCGCATTGTCCAGGCTGCGCGACAGATCAAGCTCCAGGCTATTGCGATAGTAGGGGCTCAGATCCAGACCGACGCCGAGGGCATACAGCTCGATGCCGGGCTCCTGTTCGATCTGTCGTGCCACGTGCTTGAGGTGCAGGTCGAGGATGTCCTGCTGGTTGGTCTGGTGGGTCGCGCTGTCCATCGGGCAGCCGTCGGAGATGACGATCAGGATGCGCCGCCGTGCGTCACGCTGCAGCAGCCGTTGACGCGCCCAGAGGAGCGCCTCGCCGTCGATGCCTTCGCGAAACAGATCCGACTTGAGCAGTGCGGCAATGGTCGGCCGCGCGCGGCGCCAGGACGTTTCGGCATCCTTGTAGACCACATGGCTAAGCTCGTTGAGCCGTCCCGGATTGGCGGGCTGGCCCATGGCGCGCCAGCGCTTCAACGGGCGTCCGCCGTTCCATTGGCCGGTCGTGAACCCGAGGATTTCACTGCGTGCACCCGCCAGTTCCAGGGCACGACTGAAGGCGTCAGCCAGCAGGGCGACGCTGTCGATGTGGTTGCGCATGGAGCCGGAGTTGTCGATCAGCAGGCTGACCAGGCAATCACTGTGCGGACGCTCCTGTTCGTGGCGAAAAATCTCCCGTTGCTCGGGGCTGATGATCAGGCGACTGAGGCGCCCGGCATCGATCTGTCCGTCGGTTTGGGCGAAGGCCCAGCCATCTCGACGAGGCGCCGCCAACAGGGCGCCCAGGCGCTTGGCCAGGCGCGGCAGATTAAGGCCCTGACCGGCCAGGCGGCGGTCGAGGCGCTGGCGCAGTTCGCGCAACAATTCGGGCCGTACCAAGCTTGCGGCGTGACGCTCGCAATCGTAGTCGCGGCTGAACACCTGATAGGTAAAGGCGTTGCTGCTGCCGCGCGAATTACCTTCGGCAGCACCGCTGCTGTTGACCTCGCCCTCGCCATCCTGATCAACGTCGAGTAACAGGGCAAAGGCCAGGTGAGTCTTCTCGGTGATTTCCGAGACCTTGCGCTCGTCGTTATCGAGCAATTCGGCATCCAGGTTCTCGATCAATTCCTGTGCCTTGGCGGCGATCACCAGGGCATGCCCGGAAAATTCCACCTGGTGATGACGACCGCGACGCATCAGCCCGAAGGCCGCGCCGAAATGCCCCAACAGGCTCAAGCGAGGTGCCTCAATGAGCATCTCCGTCTGTTCCCCGGCGCGGCCGCCACACAGCAGAATCCAGCTCATCTGCGCCAGGGTGAAGAGCAGCAGGCCGACGTGTCCCTCGGCCTGTCCAGCGTCGAGAAACTGCTGGCTCCACTGCTCGAAGCGCTGCAACAGGTTGCGCCGCACGCCGGGATGACAGTCGGCCACCAACGACTCAACGCGCAGTTGCTCAAGCAGTTCGAACACCAGGCGCGCGATGGGCTGCGCCGGAAGCACCTGGCGGACCAGGGCCGGATCGCTGTGTTTCAAACGCAGCGCCAGGCTGTCAGACACCCCGCGCCAGGCTCGACTTTCATCCTGTTCCGGGTCTGGATGAAGGTGTGGCGCGCGCACCGGGAAGTGCCGTTCCTGCACTTCCAGACGGCCACCGCGATAACGCACGCGGGGCTCGCCGGACAGTGCCCGCAGCGTCGCCGCACAGAGTTCCTCGAGTTGTTGCTGGCGTTTCTCGCGACGTGGAGGCGGGTTCATCGTGGTCTTCCTGTGCGGGTTCAGGCCAGTGCCAGCAGGGGAAACGCCGACTCGGTCAGCTCCTGGTCGAAACAGCGTTGGTAGTACTCGGCGACGATGGGCCGCTCTGCTTCGTCGCATTTGTTGAGGAATGACAGGCGGAACGCCAACGCCGGGTCGCTGAAAATCTCCATGTTTTCCGCCCAGGAAATCACGCAGCGTGGCGACATCAGGGTCGACAGGTCGCCGCTGGCGAAGCCTTGGCGCGTCAGGTCGGCCACGGCCACCATCTGCGTCAGCAACGGTTCGCCGTGCCGGGCGAGCAAGTGCGGCACCCGGGAGGCGACGATCGCGACTTCTTCAGCCTGGGGCAGATAATTCAGGGTGGCGACGATGTTCCAGCGATCCAGCTGCGCCTGATTGAGCACCTGAGTGCCGTTGTAAAGCCCGTTCAGGTTGCCCAGGCCAACGGTGTTGGCGGTCGCGAACAGGCGGAACGAAGGGTGCGGCAGGATCACCTGATTCTGGTCCAGCAGATTGAGCTTGCCGTCGCGTTCGAGGATGCGCTGAATCACGAACATCACATCCGGTCGACCCGCGTCGTATTCGTCGAAAATCAGCGCCATGGGGCGACGCAGGGCCCAGGGCAAAATGCCTTCCTGGAACTCGGTGACCTGCTTGCCTTCACGCAACACAATGCCGTCCTTGCCGATCAGGTCCAGGCGGCTGATATGGCCGTCCAGGTTGACCCGGGTGCAGGGCCAGTTGAGCCGCGCCGCGACCTGTTCGATATGGGTCGATTTGCCGCTGCCATGCAAGCCTTGCAGCATCACCCGGCGATTGCGCGTGAAGCCCGCGAGAATCGCCAGGGTGACTTCTGGATTGAAGCGATAGGCCGCGTCGATCTGCGGCACATGTTCGTCTGGCGTGAGAAACACGGGAACGCGCAGGCTGGAGTCGATACCGAACAACTCCCGTACAGGGACCAGGCGGCTGGCGGGTTCGAAGTTCAGGTCGGTCATGAATATCGCCTCGGGGGCCGGAAAGGAAGTCTTGATTCTAGGGAGGTGACCTGTGTTGGGGAGGGACCAGTTCCCGGCACCCGATGTGGCCAGTTGCAGTGACTGGCGCCACGGGTGGGCAGCGACTGGCCCTATGGTCCAGGACGTTGGCGGCTAAGGATGGTCGCGCTGGTAAAACCCGTGGCGGTTACCGCCGAACAACCTGGAGAGGTCAATCAGATGTCCGCCGATACCCTGACAATCAAGCTGGACCCGGAGCTCCTCGCACTCTTTCGCCGCTACGAGGCGCATATGCACATCACTCCGGAGTACTACATCGACGAACTGCTGGCCAAGACCCGGCCAACCCTGCAAGCGGTGGTTGAAGCACTGGACGAAGCCGCTGGCGACCCTGAGGCACTGGCCAAGTTGTTTGGCCGCAGGATGGCCAGCCTGATGCAGCAGCAGGGCGAAAAGGTCAGCGCCTGAGACCGACTCTACAGCCAGAATCGGCCAGTGAATCCAGACGCGCGCCCCAGGCGTGTCTGGATCAGTGACGCGAGTCTTGAGTGCGCTCGAGTTGCATCAGTCGGGCGCCCAGTTCGTCAAAGCGCTCACCTTTGATGCCGATGCACACCAGGTGGTTACCCGCTGCCGCCCGTGTGGCCGCCAGCCAGCGAATACTGCGGCCACTCAGCTGCAACACCTGAGGCCCGTCACGATCAAGCCGCTCCAGTATTCCTTTGGCGCGGAGCAAGACTTCGGCATATTCACCTAACAGCTGTTCGAGCCGAGCGGCATCGATGGCCGTGGCGTACTTCACACTGACAGAACCCCAGCTGTTTTCACTCGCGGCCGCGGGTGGCACGGGTGTGAGGCGATCAGTCGTCGGGACCGTGCGAGCGATGGCTGATGGAGCTTGCAAGCCGCCGTTTATCGCTTGCATCGCGGGGCCATTCAGGTCCCGGAGAATGTCCAGCGCTCGCGCATACTCGACGCTATCGTCCGCCGGCAGGCGATTGATGATCAACTGGTCGGAGGCGGCAATCTGGGCACGCCAGACGTCTGCGGTGTAACGGCTTTGGGCATGATGGGAAATCTGGCTGGCGTCGATCAGGCAGACCACCGACTCCAGCCTCAACTGACGTGAGACCCGCGCAATATCGGCGATGCGCGCAGGCTCCGCGACGCCGCTGGCTTCGATGTAGATCGCGCCGGGTCGCTGCTCCATCCGCATCGCCTGAGCCAATTGTTCTGCCAGGGTGCCGCCCAGCGTGCAGCAGATACAGCCATTACCCAGTTGCAGGATTCGGTCATCGCGGTAGTCAATCAGCTCGGCATCGATGTTGATGTCACCGAAGTCATTCACCACGATCAGGCTGTCCCGGGGCAATCCCTGTCGAATCAGCTCATTGAGGTAGGTGGTCTTTCCGCCACCGAGGAAGCCGGTGATGACCGTCAGGGGCACCGGGTCAGGTGTTGGCATGGACCTCACCTCCCAGCACGGTTGCCAGTACGCGAACCGTGCGCAACTGCGCCGGATCGATGGTCAACGGGTCCTGATCGAGCACCACCATGTCCGCGAATTTACCGATTTCGAGGCTGCCGACCAGGTGATCGAGACGCAAGGTGTAGGCCGCGCCCAGCGTGATCATTTCCAGTGCCTGTGGAACACTCACGCGCTCTTCTTTACCCAACACTTCGCCGGAGGCGGTTTCGCGCATCACCGCGCACCAGGCCGTGAACAGCGGCCCAAGCGGCGTTACCGGCGCGTCACTGTGGATCGCGGTGACGATGCCCAGCCGCCGTGCCGAGGCGAGGGGCTCAAGTCGACGGCTGCGCTCGTAGCCCAGGGTGTGCCGGCGGTGAATGTCGCCCCAGTAATACAGATGGTTGGCAAACATGTTCAGGCACAGGCCAAGTTTGGCCGTGCGCCGTAGCTGAGCATGGTCGATCACCTGGCAATGCTGCAGCGTATGCCTGTGATCGGCACGTGGCCAAAGATCCAGGGCGCTTTCCACGGCATCCAGCATCAACTCGACCGCTTCATCACCGTTGGTATGGATGTGCAATTGCAGCCCCGCCTGATGGTAAACCTGCACCATCTCCTGCAGGGCTTCGGGTGGCGCATTCCAGATGCCGTTGGCATGACCATCGTGGTAGTAAGGCCACTTCATTCGCGCCGTATAGCCCTGGATTGAGCCGTCCGTCATCATTTTCACCAGGCCGAACTTCAGCTTGTCGTTGCCCAGTGGCAGGCAGTGCTGCAGGCGTTCGACGCCCTGTTCCGGCGACCAGGCCAGCGCACTCATCGCCGGCACCAGGCGCACGGGAAAATCAGCTTCGCTCGTCACCGATCTCAGCGCTGCGATACCGTCATCGGTCAGGGGGTTATAGAGGTCGGTGATGGTCGTGATCCCGGCATTGCGGGCAGCCTGACCATAGCGTCGCAGCGTGCCAGGGGACGACACGGCCTCAAACAGATTCATCTCCAGGGTTTCGAAAATGGCATGCATCGCCGCCATTTCCTGCAGCTCACCGTTAGGCCGGCCATCGGCGTCGAGCATGATCCCTTCGATCCCCGGATGGCGGTCAAGATCAGACTGTTCAAGCATCCGGCTGTTGACCGTCATGACGTGCAGGCTTGCATGCATGACCACGACCGGTCGGTCTTTCACGGCACCATCCAGCAGCTGCCGGTCGAGTCGGGCACCTTCGAAATAGACGGGGTCGAAGCCCCAGGCGATCAGCGGTTCGCCGGGTGCCAACCCTTCGGCAGCGTCGCGCAGGCGTTGTTGCATGGCGGCGATGCTGTCCGCACCGGACCAGTGAGTCCCTTCAGGATCGACGCGGGCAAAGTAGCCCAGGTAGAGGTAATTCCACATGGCGCCTTCGAGGGCGTGGCTATGCCCTTCGACGAAGCCCGGCAGGATGGTGTGGTCCGCAAAGCGCCGATCCAGCGTGTAGTCCCCCAGCTCTTGCATCACCTCCAGCGGGCCGACGCACAGCACGCGGCCGTCGCGCACCGCAATGTGTGTGGCTTCAGGCTGGGAGGGATTCATTGTGAGGATGCGCTTGGCGGTGAAGACGGTAATGCTCATTGGCAGGACTCCTTGATCGGGGTCGTCGGGGCAGGGGCGGTACGGGCCCTGAATTTCATCAGCAGTGGAACGCAGGCGAGGAAGACCAGTGCCGTGCCGCCGAAGACCAGCAGGTAGTTCCACCCGCCCAGCGAGGGCACGATCGGGGCAAAGAAAAACAGGATGTGGAACGTGCTGAAGATGATCGCCAGGTTGAAGAACGCGAGCTCCTTGGGCACGGAGGTACTGAAGTCGGCATCCATCATGCGTAACAGCAGCAGACCGGTGCCGGTCGAACCACAGCAGCAACCAAACGCGGTAATCGCCCGTTCCGGTCCGAGGGTTCCGCTCAGGCGCCCGAGATAGAGACAGCCGATCAATGTGACCAACGTCACGGCAACCGTCACCAGCAGGATCGGCGTGAGCAGGGCGTAGAGCACGGCAAACTGGATGCTCATCAGGGTGCCCACGACCATGAAGTCGATGGATGAGCCGGTGATGCGTTTCAGGGTTTCGTCATCGACGCGATGGGCCAGACCGCAGCGGTCGATCACCAGGCGCATCAACACACAGACCGCCAGGCCATGAAGGAAAAACAGGTTGTAGCTGAACAGCACCGAGAGGTTGACGCCGCCTGCCGAGAAATCCTTGATCTGACCTTGCATGAAGCTCAGCCAGACGTAGGTGATCAGGTAGGCAACGGCGAGCAGTCCGAGGTGATAGGCCAGCGAATCCAGATTTGCCGGGTGCGAGACCATGCGGCCGCTGCTCGGTACCTGCGTCCCGTTGTAAAAGCCCGATTTGAAGTTGTCATCGATGTTCGAGGCTTTGTTGGCATTGAGCCCACGGCGGATAAAGTTGTTGGCCATCGGCACACCGACAACGAAGGCCACCAGAAAGCCGAGGGACGCATAAATCAGACCGACCTGGGCCGCGTTTGCAATCCCGTACTCTTTCTCCCAGAGGCCGCCGTAGGTCAGCGCCTGGCCAGGGCCTTGGGTGAAACCATGGGTGACAATGGCGCCCAGCCATTCGCTGATACCGGCGCCGGTGACCGCGTCATAACCGCTGATCACCAGATAGCCAATCACGCCTTGCAGCCCCAGGCTGATCGTCCAGATCAGCATGAGCCACAGTCCACCGCGCACCACGCTGCCACCTGAAAGGGCGGCGTCTTTGCTTTTGCCGGTGAGGCACAGGGACATGAAGCTCAGGGTGAAAAAGTGGAAGGTCAGGGCTTCGAAGTCACTGGCCTCAAACCCCGGTATCAGCCCGAACGATAACAGCGTAAATCCGAGCATGCCGCCGATCATACTGGCCGGTGCCAGCGAGTTGCGGAACAGGCCAATGCGGTTACGCAGGATACTGCCCACCAGCAGCATGCCCGCCAGCAGGGCAAATGCGATTATTCCGTGGAAGGTGCTTTCCATCATCAACCCTCTTCTTATATTTATTGTTTTTTTGAATGGTGAACTGACGTCGCAGCTCATTGCGGGAAGCATCGATCACGCCATCGATACCCGACGCAACTCAACGGTAGAGCAATGAATGTGACCTGTATAATATCGGTTGGATAACGAGTGATGCCTGGAAGGTATTGATGTGCGAATCGATCTGCGTCATCTGCGAGCCTTCGAGGCCGTGGCCGAAGAACTGCATTTTCGCCGAGCGGCCGAGCGCCTGAATCTGGCGCAACCGGCCCTGAGTCGAACCATTCAGCAACTGGAGGAAAGCGTCGGCGAAGTGCTGTTGTTGCGCAGCAACCGACGGGTTGAACTGACCGAAGCAGGCCGGGTTTTCCTGGCAGGAAGCCGAGCGGTCTTCGAGCATCTGGAGAGCGCCGTGCATGACGCACGCAAGGCGGGGGCCGGGCAGATTGGCCAACTGCGGATTGGTTACACCGACTTCGCGGTCTCAGGCCAGCTGCCACCCATCCTTGACGGATTTCACCGCGACTATCCGCAAATCAGGGCCGAACTCGTCTTCGGTTCGACCCAACAGCAACTCGAATTATTAAAGGGTGGGAGCATCGAGTTTGCGTTTATTACCGGGCCCTTGCTCGACCCGAACATCGACAGTATCGAAGTGCAGCGCGACCGCTTTGTCGCGGTGCTGCCGCAGCGACATCCGTTGGCGGAGCAGTCCGAGGTGAGTTTGTCGGACCTTGCGCAGGAGCCTTTTGTGATGGGCGTGATGAGTCACTGGTCGCACTATCGGCGACAGCTCGATGCGCTGTGCATCAGTGCCGGATTCCTGCCCCAGGTCGTACAAGAGGCGTACAACAGCGAAGGTGTTTTCGGGTTTGTCGCGGCCAATATCGGCGTGACGGTCCATCTGGAAAGTGCGGGGAATTTCAATCGCAAGGGCGTGGTGCTGATTCCACTGAAAGGCGTCGACGCGCGCGTCTGTACCCTGGCGGCCTGGCTGAAAAACTCGGTGACGCCGGTGCAGCAAAAGTTCATCGACTTTCTCAGGCAGCGGACGCCGCCTCTTTGAGGCTACGGCAGCAACTGATCGGCTCGCAGGAGGTTGTCATCCTCTGCGAGCCTCAGCGAAGGCGGGTGGCTCAGCGACCCATGACCTCGTCCAGCGCCTGTTCGAAGGTGCTGACCGTGCGCTCGATATTGTGCAGCTTGTCGAGCCCGAACAGACCGATGCGGAAGGTCTGGAAGTCGGCCGGTTCGTCGCATTGCAATGGCACGCCGGCCGCGATCTGCAGACCGTGGGCGGCGAATTTCTTGCCGCTCTTGATCTCCGGATCATCGGTGTAGCTCACCACGACACCCGGGGCTTCGAAACCAGCAGCGGCCACGCTTTTGATGCCTTTGCCGGCCAACAGCGCGCGTACCCGGTCACCCAGTGCCTGCTGTTCGGCGCGGACCTTTTCGAAGCCGTAGGCTTCGGTCTCTTTCATCACATCGTTAAAGCGCGCGAGGGCATCGCTGGGCATGGTTGCGTGGTAGGCGTGCCCGCCCTGTTCGTAGGCCTGCATGATCTGCAGCCATTTTTTCAGGTCACAGGCAAAGCTGCTGCTCTGCGTCGGTTCGATGCGCTCGAGGGCCAGGGGACTGAACATCACCAAGGCGCAGCAGGGCGATGCGCTCCAGCCTTTTTGCGGTGCGCTGATCAGCAGGTCGACCGCGCACTTCTGCATGTCGACCCACAGCGCGCCCGAGGCGATGCAGTCCAGCACGAACAGGCCACCCACGGCATGCACGGCGTCACCGACGGCGCGCAGGTAATCATCGGGAAGAATGATCCCCGAAGAAGTTTCAACGTGGGGCGCGAAGACAACCTGCGGCTTCTGCGCCTGAATGGCGGCCAGCACTTCATCGAGGGGCGGTGGAGCGTAGGCGGCCTGGCGACCGGACTCGACCGGTCGGGCTTTGAGTACCGTGGTGGCAGCCGGGATGTTGCCCATCTCAAGGATCTGGCTCCAGCGATAACTGAACCAGCCGTTGCGTATCACCAGGCATTGCCGGTCGCCGGCAAACTGCCGTGCCACCGCTTCCATGCCGAAGGTGCCGCTGCCGGGAACCACCGCAACGGCCTGGGCGTTGTAGACCTTTTTCAGGGTGCTGGAGATGTTGTTCATCACCCCTTGGAACGTCTGCGACATGTGGTTGAGCGAGCGGTCGGTATAGACCACCGAGTACTCGACCAGTCCCTCGGGATCGACACTGGGATATAGCTTTGACATGGGTGACTCCTGTGGCAGAAATCTCATTGGTATCGACCCTGCCTCAAGCCTCGGCAAATGACAAGGTGGCCCGGGATCAAATTGCAGGAACTGCAAGCCAGGTCAGATTTGCCTGGCATCCAGCGGGAAGAACGCACAAAGCCCGGTTCCGGTGGGGAATCGGGCGATGCGCTGAGCTTAGCGGATCAGGCCGTCATGAGGAGGAGGTGCGCGGGGCAGCGCTTAATTCGGGCGTCATCTGTTCGCCTTTGCGCTGGCCGATCCACCGGGCGCAATAAGCACTGACGGCGCCGGCGAACAGTACGTAGAGACAGGTTGTCCAGGGTTGCCCGCCGCTGCTGCGCATCAACGCGGTGGCGATCATAGGGGTCAGGCCGCTGGCGAAAATGCCGGAGAATTGATAGACGAACGAGATGCCGGTGTAGCGCACTTTCGCGTCGAACAACTCACAGAACATGGCCGCCTCAGGTCCGTAGACTGCCGCATAAAAAATCCCGAAGGGCACCACAATGGCCATCCAGATCACGAACATGTCGCCCTGGCTGGTCATCATCAACCAGAAGGCCGGAAACGCCGAGAGAGCGGTGATCAGCGATCCCCAGAAGTAAACGCGGGTGCGGCCAATCCGATCGGACAAGGCGCCGAACATCGGGATGGTGAAGCACATCACCACCGCCGCGATCATCACCCCGATCAAGGCTTGAGAGCGCGGCAGATTGAGCGTCTGGGTCAGGTAGCTGAGCGAGAATACGCCGAACACATTGAAGAACACGCCGTCGATGTAACGCGCGCCCATACCGGCCAGTACGTTTTTCGGGTAGCGCTTCATCATGTCAACGAACGGAATGGCTGCTTCGGCGTTGGCTGCTTTGACCTTGGCGAATTCAGGGCTTTCCATCACGTTCAGACGAATCCAGGTGCCAACGAACACCAGGCCTGCGCTGAGCAGAAAAGCGATGCGCCAGCCCCATTCGAGAAACTGGGTGTCCGTCAGGATGTAAGACAGCAGCCCGACCACACCCGAGGCCAGGCACAAGCCGATGGCCAGGCCGATCTGCGGCAGGCTGGCGTAGAATCCGCGCTTGTGTTTCGGCGCGTACTCGAACGCCATCAGCACTGCGCCACCCCATTCGCCACCGAGGCCGATGCCCTGGACGACGCGCAGCAGCAGTAGCAGGATCGGGGCCCAGATACCGATGCTGTCGTAACTGGGTACCAGACCGATCAGAAAGGTGGCCACGCCCATGATCATCATCGTCATGATCAGCATGCTTTTTCGACCAATCTTGTCGCCGAAGTGACCGAAGATCACACCGCCGATAGGTCGGCTGAGAAAGCCGACGGCGAACGTGCCGTAGGCCAGCATGGTGGAGACCAAGGGGTCGTCGCTCGGAAAGTACAGATGGTTGAAGACGATGCCGGCGACGACACCGTAGAGGAAGAAGTCATACCACTCGATGGTGGCGCCAATGACACTGGCTATCACCACCTTGCGCACGGGATTTGGCGTGGACATCTCAGTATTCCTATTCTTGTATTTATAGGGAGGGTGAGCGCGAACGGCACGCGACTTTCACTGTTCCATCAGGACGCAACGGTGCTCAGAACCGGCGTCGGTGCCTCCGTGGCGTGAGGTGTACGGGCACTGGGTTGCAGGCAGTCTTCGAGAATCATCGTCGAAGCCTTTTCGGCGATCATCACCACCGGAACGTTGGTGTTGCCCGAAACCAGTGTCGGCATGATCGAGCAGTCGACGACGCGCAAGCCCTGCACGCCATGCACACGCAGGCGCGCATCCACCACGGCGAGCGGGTCGTTACCCATCTTGCAGGTTCCGGACGGGTGAAAAATGGTCGCGCCGTACTGGCGGCAGAACTCCAGAATCTGCTCGTCGCTCTGGGTCTCGTTACCAGGCCGATACTCGCTCCGAATCAACCGCTTCAACGGACCGGTCGCGGCCAGCTTGCGGGTGTAGCGCACCGCTGCAATCACCGTTTTTCGGTCCAGTTCGGTCGACAGGTAATTGGGCTGCATCGACGGCGGTTGCAGAGGATCGCTGGAGGTGATGCGCACATGGCCGCGGCTTTCGGGACGCAGTTGGCAAACCGACAGGGTGAAGCCCGAGAAGGGATGCACACTGCCGCCGGCCGAGTCGGCGCTGAGGGTCCCGAAGTGATACTGAATGTCCGGTGTGTCGCTTTGCTCCAGCACCCGAGTGAACAACCCGCCCTGGTTGATGCCAATGGCCAGCGGGCCACTGCGGGTCAGCAGCCATTGCAGGCCCATGCGCAACTTTCGTAGCGGCGAACGCAGTTCATCGTTGGTGGTGATCGGTTGGGTGCATTCGTAGATCAAGCGAATCTGCAAATGGTCCTGCAGGTTTTCACCGACGCCCGGCAGCACATGTACCGGCGCAATATTGAATTTTTTCAGCAACGGCGAAGGGCCGATGCCGGACAGTTGCAGTAACTGCGGTGACTGTAATGCGCCGGCGCTGAGTATCACTTCGCGCTTGGCTTTGACGGTCTGCGATTGGCCGTTCTGGCGGTACTGGACGCCGACCGCACGGGTGCCTTCGAAGACGATTTTTTCGGCTTGGGCTTGCGCCTCGATGGTCAGGTTCGGACGGCGCTTGGCGGGGTTCAAATAGGCCACCGCCGTGCTGCAGCGCAAACCCTTGCGGGTGGTCAGTTGATAGTAACCGACACCTTCCTGATCACCGGTGTTGAAGTCCGGGATGTGAGGCACGCCAAGTTCTTTGGCCGCGCCGATAAAGCCTTCAGTGAGGGGATGCCGGGCCTTGATGCTGGACGCCGAAAGCGGCCCGTCAGTGCCGCGCGTGGGGCCGGGGCCCAGGTCATTGGACTCGGCACGGCGAAAGTAGGGCAGGACGTCGTCCCAGCCCCAGCCGGTGTTCCCGGCGCTGGCCCAGGCGTCGTAATCGGCGCGTTGGCCACGGATGAAAATCAGCCCGTTGATTGAACTGCAGCCACCGAACACCTTGCCGCGTGGCCAGTAGATGCGTCGGTCGTTCATGCCGGGGTCTGGATCGGTGTAGAAGCCCCAGTTGTAGACCGGGTGGAACATGGTCTTGGCGTAACCGATCGGGATGTGAATCCACGGATAACGATCCGCAGGCCCCGCCTCGAGTAAGCAGACGCTGTAGCGTCCGTGTTCGCTGAGTCTATTGGCCAGCACGCAGCCGGCTGAACCGGCGCCGACAATGACGAAGTCATAAGTACGTGACATCCGAAATCCTCTTTTTTATTGTTGTGAACGCGAATCGAGATTTGAAAATAGAACAATACATTCCATTTATATGGAGCCAGAGTTAGGGTGTTTGTGAGTCCACGGCGTATTTTTCGCGCCGTTTTTAACTAACCTGCTAATAATTAATGAGTTACAGGAAAAGTGATTTTTTATCGGGGTTTTAATAATGGTACGAATCAGACCAAAAGATGAGGAGAGTGTGTTGGAGCCGATCGCCGGCGACAATCCGGATCGAAGTCTGCGTGCCTTGCTGCTCCTGGAGGCGGTCGCCAATGCGGATGCGCCGATGTCCCTCGCACAATTGAGCGACCGGCTGGAGGCGCCCAAAGCCACCCTGTTGCGAATGCTCGTCGCGTTGGAGCGGCTTGGCTATCTGTTGCGCGAAGTGGACGAGAAGGCCTACCTGCTCGGCCCACGTGCCAATCGTCTTGGGCTGTCGCTGTTGCGCAACGAAGTGGTGCTGCAGCGAAGCCGCCTGATTCTGCAGGCGCTGGTGCGGCAACTGGGTGAAACGTGCAACCTGACGGCGCTGGATGGCGAGCGTGTGATTTACATCGACCGCGTGGAAACCCACGAGCCCCTGCGCCTGCATGTCGAGCCGGGTACCCACGTGCCGCTGCATTGCACCGCCAGCGGCAAGTTGTTTCTTTCACAGATGCCGGCGGAACGACGCAGTGCCGTGCTCAAGCACCTTGAGCTGACGCCTCAGACGGATCGCAGCATTACTGACATCGACCTGCTGGAAACCGAGCTGGAGCGCATCCGCGTACGCGGTGTAGGCATCGACAGTGAAGAGTTCGTCAGGGGAATGGTCGCCGTCGCCGTGCCCATTATCAGTGTCGACGGTCATTGCCTTGCGGCGCTGGCCTGCCATGCGCCCACGGCACGCAAAAGCCTTGGCGACTTGATCGAACACATTCCCCGGTTACAGGCGGCGGCTGCGCAACTGGCCCTGGCCTTTGCGCTGGATTCTTCCCAGGGTTGAGCCTTGCTGATGATGGCTGGCATCACGCGTGGTCGATAACTGGTTCTAACTGCGAGCGCTGCTTGTTCTTAATTTCGACACAAGGGGTGGATCGGGCGGTGCTGCGTTGCGATGCCGAGTACCGCTCCTTCGTAAGTCGGTGCCTGGAGCTTGTCTCCTGCCCGGTGACCAACAATAAAAATGCACCAGTCGAGAGGTAAGCATGAAAACAACAGCTCACGAGTACGATGCAGTCGAGGCATTGGCCAGTGACCGCGCTCACGTCTGGCATCACCTGTCCCAGCACAAACCGCTGGAGCAGAACGATCCGCTGATGATCGTCGAAGGCAAGGGCATGCGCGTGCGGGACATCAAGGGCAACGAATTCCTCGATGCTGTCTCGGGTGGCGTGTGGACCGTCAACGTGGGTTACGGCCGTGAGACGATCGCCGACGCGGTGCGCGATCAGCTGGCGAAGATGAATTTTTTCGCCAACTCCGCGGGCAACATACCGGGCGCCTTGTTCGCCAAAAAACTGATCGAGAAGATGCCTGGCCTTAGCCGGGTGTACTACTCCAACTCCGGTTCCGAAGCCAACGAGAAGGCCTACAAGATCGTGCGGCAGATTGCGCACAAAAAGTACGGCGGCAAGAAACACAAGATCCTGTTCCGCGAGCGTGATTACCACGGCACAACCATTACGGCGCTGAGTTCCACCGGCCAGTTCGAACGCAAGAACCAGTACGGTCCGTTCACCCCGGGTTTCGTCGAGTTTCCACACTGCTGTGAATACCGCTCGCAGTTCGGTGAAATCGCCGACTACGGCGTGCGCGCCGCCATGCAGATGGAGCGCGTCATCCTCGCCGAAGGACCGGATACCGTGGGGGCTGTGGTGCTTGAGCCGATCACCGCTGGCGGCGGTGTCATCACGCCGCCAGAAGGCTACTGGGAGACCATTCAGGCGATCTGCAAAAAGTACGACATCCTCCTGCACATTGACGAAGTGGTCTGCGGCCTGGGCCGTACCGGCAAGTGGTTTGGCTATCAGCATTACGGCATCAAGCCGGACATCGTCACCATGGCCAAGGGTGTAGCCAGCGGTTACGCGGCGATCTCCTGCACCGTGACCACCGAGGAAGTGTTCGAAGCGTTCAAGGGGGAGGCCGATGACCGGATGGGTTACTTCCGCGACATCAGCACCTTCGGCGGCTGCACTGCAGGTCCGGCGGCGGCGCTGGAGAACATGCGCATCATCGAGGATGAGGGCTTGCTGGAGAACGTCACCCACATGGGCGAGTACTTCATGGGTCGCCTGCGTGAGTTGCAGGACAAGTATCCAGTCATTGGTGATGTGCGCGGCAAGGGGCTGTTCTGTGGTCTGGAACTGGTCAAGGACCGCAAGACCAAGGAGCCGGTGGAGGAGAGCGTACCGATTGCCATTGCCGCTGACTGCATGCGCCAGGGCGTAATGATCGGGCGTACCAACCGCAGCTTCGAGGAGTTCAACAATACGCTGTGCTTTGCCCCGGCGTTGATCGCCACACAAAAGGACCTGGATGAAATCATCACCGCCCTGGACAACGCCTTTGGCCGCCTTGCACCTCAGCCATAACGCATAACGCAGCCACTACTACTGAAACGCGATCCACTGTAGGAGCTGCCGCAGGCTGCGATCTTTTGATCTTGCTCTCAAGGCCAGGATCAAAAGATCGCAGCCTGCGGCAGCTCCTACGGTGATCTTCGTTGCGCGGGTAGGTTTTTGCGTCTGCGACGTTCCAGATCGTGCGCTGGATAGTCTTGCCGGGAGGTTGTTGCTAGTCTGCTGGCAATCGCCGCGTTAGCGCTGCCAGCGCTTGTCGTTCGTTCAGTCGAGGCCGCTATGTTCCAGTTGTTTCATTTGTCCGCCGGAAAAACCACCAACCTGCAGCAGCAGCTGCGTGAGCAGATCGCCCAGGTGATTCTCAACGGCAATATTCCGCTCGACAGCCCGTTGCCCTCCAGTCGCAAGCTGGCCAAACAGCTGAACGTTGCACGCAACACGGTGGTGCTGGCCTACGAACACCTGCTCGACGACGGGTACTTGGTGGCCCGTGAGCGCAGCGGCTACTACGTCAATCCGGATATTCTGGCGAACAAAGTCGAGGCGCCGCGTGCGCGCCAGGATGAGGCCGCCAGCACCAGGCCGGACTGGTCGCAACGCCTCGTGATGCAACCTTCGCAGCAACGCAACATGAGCAAGCCACGGGATTGGCAGAATTATAAATACCCGTTTATCTACGGGCAGTTCGACCCGGCCCTGTTCCCCACCGCCAACTGGCGTGAATGCTGCCGCGACGCGGTGAGCATTCCGGCGATCCGTGACTGGGCGTCAGACCGCTTCGACAACGACGATCCACTGCTGATGGAGCAGATCAGGACCCGGCTGTTGCCACGTCGTGGTGTCTGGGCCAAGCCTGAGCAGATCCTGGTCACGGTGGGTGCGCAGCATGCGCTGTACATGCTGGCGCGTCTGTTGTTGCGCCCCGACAGCCTGATGGGCATTGAAGAGCCGGGCTACATGGATATCCGCAACATTGCCATGCTCAATCCTTCGAGAATCCAACCGCTGGCGGTGGACAATCAGGGACTGATATTGAGCGAGGAACTCAATGACTGCGATGTCATTTACACCACGCCCAGCCATCAGTGCCCGAGCACGGTCACCATGCCGTTGGAGCGCCGCTACGAACTGCTGCAGCGGGCCAATGAGCACGATTTTCTGATCATTGAAGACGACTACGAAAGCGAAACCAACTTCAAGGGCAGCCCGATTCCGGCCCTCAAGAGTCTGGACACCAATGACCGGGTCCTTTACGTCGGCAGCCTGTCGAAAACCCTGGCGCCCGGCTTACGTGTTGGCTATCTGGTGGGCCCCGAAGCCCTGATCCGCGAGGCGCGGGCGCTGCGTCGACTGATGGTGCGGCATCCGGCGGCGAACAATCAGCGCTCGGTGGCGCTGTTCCTCGAACGGGGTTACCACGACGCATTGATCATGAGCCTGATGCGGGCTTACGAAGAGCGTCATCAGCAGATGGGCGAGGCCCTGCGCGAGTACCTGCCGGAGTCTTCCAAGGAGCCAAGCTTCGGCGGCTCCTGCTATTGGGTCAAAGGCCCCGACAACCTCGATGCGCGGCGCCTGCAGAAGGAAGCCGCCGAGCACGGCATCCTGATCGAGCCCGGCGATATTCACTTCATCGGTGAGCACCCGCCGCTCAACTACTTCCGCCTGGGCTACTCGTCGATCAACGCCGAGCGCATCCGCCCGGGGATCAAATTGCTGGCTGAGCTTATCCAGCGAATAAGCTGACCGTCACGCTATAGCGCATCTCATTGTGGGAGCTGGCTTGCCAGCGATGGCGTCCAGTCAGTCAACCTCATCATTGCCGACCCACCGCCATCGTTGGAATGCCGCCCAGACCAAGCCAGCTCCCACAGGGATCAGTACTACCTCATAGCCAGTTTTTCCGCATCGCCTCCCGCGCTGATAACGGCGTGGATTTTTGGCTTACACGACGCCCATCGTGCACTGGCCGGGATCGTCTGTGCGCGCGGATAAATCTGGACCCAGCTGGCTCAACAGGTGGCCTTCAACTGGTCCTATCTGGCACCTCTCTCGACTCCTACTCTAGCCCCAAGGCAGCCAGTTCTCGCTTCAACGCGAACGTGAGACGGCTCGCTCGACCTGCCCCAACACTCCATCACAACAACAATCGGAGAGATCGGCATGCGTAAAGGACCTCACGTGAATCCCTGTGCGTCCATGTCGGTTAAAGGCTGAGCCCCGAGTCATTGGCGGCGCGGCCGCCGTACCTTAAGCAACGAGAGGAATATCGATATGCCACGCATGACCCCCAGCGAAGCAATGGTTGAAACACTGGTTGCCAACGGCGTCACCGACGTCTTCGGCATCATGGGTTCGGCCTTTATGGATGCGATGGATATTTTCGCTCCGGCCGGCATCCGTTTTATCCCGGTGGTGCACGAGCAGGGCGCCGGTCACATGGCTGACGGTTTCTCGCGGGTCAGTGGTCGTCACGGCGTGTGCATCGCGCAGAACGGTCCGGGCATCACCAACTTCGTGACCGCCATCGCCGCGGCGTATTGGGCGCACAGCCCGGTGGTAGTGATTACGCCGGAAACCGGCTCGATGAGTCAGGGCCTCGGTGGCTTCCAGGAAGCCCAGCAACTGCCGTTCTTCGAAACCATCACCAAGTACCAGGCGCACGTGCCCAATCCGGCGCGCATGGCAGAACTGACCGGTCGCTGCTTCGATCGGGCGATGCAGGAAAACGGTCCGACCCAGCTGAATATTCCGCGTGACTTCTTCTACGGCGACATCAACGTCGAGATCCCTGCGCCGATCCGTATCGAGCGCAGCGCCGGTGGCGAGCAAAGCCTGGCCGAGGCCGCGCAGATTCTGGCCGCAGCCAAATACCCGGTGATCATCTCCGGGGGCGGCGTGGTCATGGGTGATGCTGTCGACGCCTGTAAAGCACTTGCCGAATACCTCGGCGCCCCGGTGGTCAACAGCTACCTGCACAACGACTCCTTCCCGGCCAGTCACCAACTGTGGTGCGGCCCGCTGGGCTACCAAGGTTCGAAGGCGGCCATGAAGCTGCTGTCGCGCGCCGACGTGGTACTGGCGCTGGGCACTCGCCTGGGCCCATTCGGCACCTTGCCGCAGCACGGTCTTGATTACTGGCCGAAGCAGGCCAAAGTGATCCAGATCGACTGCGACTCGAAAATGCTCGGCCTGGTGAAAAAAATCACGGTGGGCATCTGCGGCGACGCCAAGGCCGCAGCAGTCAACCTGCTCGGTCGTCTGGAGAACCTGGACGTGCAGTGCCTGGAAAACAAGGGCGCGCGTGCCGAGGAAATCGCCAAGGAAAAATTCGACTGGGAAAGCGAGCTCAACGCCTGGATCCACGAGAAGGACGAATACTCGCTGGACATGATCAAGGAGCAGAGCGGTGAGGACGGCAACTACCTGCACCCGCGCCAGGTCCTGCGTGAACTGGAAAAAGCCATGCCGGCCGACGCCATGGTCTCCACGGATATCGGCAATATCAACTCGGTCTCCAACAGCTACCTGCGCTTCGAGAAGCCACGTTCGTTCTTTGCCGCCATGAGCTTTGGCAACTGCGGCTACGCGCTGCCGACCATCATCGGCGCCAAGGTCGCGGCACCGCATCGCACCGCCATTTCCTATGCCGGTGACGGCGCCTGGGGCATGTCGATGATGGAAATCATGACCTGCGTGCGCGAGAACATTCCGGTCACCTCGATCGTGTTCCACAACCGTCAGTGGGGCGCGGAGAAGAAGAACCAGGTGGACTTCTACAACCGTCGCTTCGTGGCAGGCGAGCTGGAAAACCAGAGCTTCGCCGGCATCGCCCGCTCGATGGGGGCTGAAGGCGTGACCGTTGACCGTCTGGAAGACGTTGGCCCGGCGCTCATGGCCGCTTGCGAGGCGCAAAAGGCCGGCAAGACCACGGTGATCGAGATCATGTGCACCCGCGAACTGGGCGATCCGTTCCGCCGCGATGCACTGTCCAAGCCAGTGCGTTTCCTTGAGAAATACAAAGACTACGTTTGAGTGGTCAAGGTGTCCGGTGTGCGCCGGACACCTGCATTCAATGCCCATGGCGAGGGGGTGAACTCCCTCGCCACAGGGGATCGCGGTTTCTACCGTGAACGACAAGGAATCCAATCATGTTGAGCACTATTCCACCGGAATGTCCGGCGTTCCTGCTTGATCGGGCCAAGGCACTGCCGCGCGTGGTCACGGCGGTGGTCAATCCGGTCAATCTGTTGAGTTTGAGCAGTGCCAAACGGGCGTGCGAGGAAGGGCTGATAGAACCGGTACTGGTCGGCGATCAGGCACAGATCCGTGCCCTGGCCGAAGAGCTCGACTGGGACCTGCACGGCCTGCGTGTGATGCACGCCAGTGACGACGTACAGTGCGCTGAAATGGCCTGCCTGCTGGCGGGTTCCGGTGACGCGGAAACGATCATGAAGGGGCATTTGCACACAGACATCCTGCTGCGCGCGGTACTCAAGCGTGAAGCCGGACTGCGCGGCCCCAGCCGTCTCAGCCATGTGTTTCACATGACACTGCCGGGCAGCGACAAAGCCCTGTCGATCACCGATGCGGTGATCAACGTGCAACCGACGATCATCGACAAGATCCATATCGCCCGCAACGCCATCGAACTGATGCACGCCTTGGGCTATGAAAAGCCGCGCATGGCCGTACTGTCCGGTACCGAAGAAGTGACGCGCAGCATGCCGTCCAGCCAGGATGCCGCCGAGCTGGCCAAACTGGCGGCAGTCGGTGCCTTGGGTGATGCCTGCGTCGAGGGCCCGCTGGCGTTCGACAACGCGGTGTCGCTGGAAGCGGCGCGGATCAAAGGCATCAGCGGCGAGGTCGCGGGCCATGCCGATATCTTGCTGGTGCCGAACCTGGAAGCCGGTAATTTCCTGTTCAAACAAATGGTTTATTTCATGAGTGCCACGGCCGCCGGCCTGGTCCTGGGCGCGCGGGTGCCGATCATTCTTACCTCCCGTGCCGACCCGTTGGAAGCGCGCCTGGCGTCCTGCGCGCTGGCTTCCATTTTTATCGATTATCGTCGGCAGACGCGCAGTCGCCTGCTGGCGGCTGGCTAAGCAATCATCCAAGGAGCACCACGATGGCTGTGCAACGTTATGGCTTTATCTTCAAGGCGCCAGGCATGCAGTTCCTCACCCATAACGGGCGCCTCGAGTCCGAGACCTTTGCCGCGACACTGTGCGGCGTTGCGAGTGTCGAGGAAGCGCTGCTGGTGGCGCAGGAATTGTTGACCCGGCATGTGCAATTGATTGAACTGTGCGGCGCCTTCACCGAGGCCGAAGTCGAGCAGATCCGCACAGCCATCGACGATCGGGTGCCAGTGGCCGCCGTGCAGTACAGCCCTGAAACACGAGAGCGCCTGCAGCAGTTGGCTGACTGAGTAGGCCCGCCCCAACCAAACAAACGCATTCCTTTGTGGCGAGGGGATTTATCCCCGTTCGGCTGCGAAGCAGTCGTAAAACCCGTGTACGCGATGTACCTGAAACAACTCGGTGTTAGCTTTTGGGGCTGCTTCGCAGCCCAGCGGGGATAAATCCCCTCGCCACAGTTAAGTCCCCTAACCACAGTTAAATCCCCTTGCCACAGCTAAAACCCCCTCGCCACAGTACCGTGCTCGTCTGAAAACTCTCCTTTTCCGGCACGGTGTATCCGCGCCGGCAATCCGCTGCGCTCCCACCCAGAACACCGCCACAGACTGGCCCCTAACACCACCTCGAGGTGGTCCTAATGAGGCAGCACAGTTTTCTCTAGCATCGAAATCCAGTGATTTCATAACCACAGGGTTCTGGTGAGCACATGACAATAAAACAACACCACACAATCCCTCCCGTGCGCAGTCAGTTGCCGGACACGGCGCAGCCGTCGACGTCCTGGTTGGTACGCCGCCAGCAAAAACTCAGCCTGTTACTGCCGGGCATCATCGCCGCCATGGTGGTCGCCGCCAGCGCCACTTTCCTGTCCGAGCATTACGGTGCCCCCGTGATGCTGATGGCCCTGTTGCTGGGCATGGCCCTGGGCTTTCTTTCTCAAGAGGGGCGTGCGGTCGCAGGGATTCGCTTCACCTCCAGCACCATCCTGCGGGGCGGCGTGGCGCTGCTGGGCATGCGCATCACCGTCGAGCAGATTCTCTCCCTGGGCGGGACGCTGATGGCGGTGGTCATTGGTGCGGTGTTCCTGACCATCACGTTCGGCATCATCCTCTCTAAAATGCTCGGCCAATCCCGCGACTTCGGCATTCTCAGCGGCGGCAGCGTGGGCATTTGCGGCGCCTCGGCGGCGTTGGCCATTTCCGCGGTACTGCCCCAGAACAAGGACAGCGAACGCAACATCATTTTCACTGTGATCAGCGTCACCGCGCTGAGCACCATTGCGATGATCGCCTACCCGCCGATCGCCCAATGGATCGGCCTGGACGCCCATCAGGCCGGGATCTTCCTCGGCGCAACCATTCACGACGTGGCCCAGGTGGTCGGTGCTGGCTACAGCATGTCGGAAGAAACCGGCGACACCGCGACCGTGGTCAAACTGTTACGCGTGGCCATGCTGGTGCCCATCGTTTTCAGCCTGTCGTTGCTGCTGCGCAAGCGCGGCGATGGTGGTCCGCGTCCGGCACTGCCGTTGCCCTTGTTCATCATCTTCTTCGTGCTGTTTGTCGCCATCAACAGCAGCGGCATTGCGTCGACGCAGATGCAGGCGTTGGCCGGCGATGTGTCGCGCTGGTGCCTGGTGACGGCGATTGCCGCCCTGGGTATGAAAACTTCACTCAAGGCGCTGCTGGAAGTGGGCTGGCGCCCGGCGACCCTGCTTGTCAGTGAAACGCTGTTTCTCGCGACGATCATCCTGTTTGCGGTGAAGTGGCTGGGATGAGCCAACGTCATGGGTGACTGACATCGCCCCGTCCGATCACCAGGCTGCCGCCGACACATTCACTGTGCGGCGGCATTCTGGTTTAACCAGCAAAAGGGGCAACATGAGCCTGCAAGTGCATCTGATTTTTCTTTGTTGTGTGGCCCTGGCTACTGTTGCCCAGAGCCTCACCGGCTTTGCCTTCGGCCTGATCCTGATGGGCCTGGTCGCGTCCCTGCACATGGTGCCGCTCTCCGAGGTGGCGGTGGTGATCAGCATCCTCACCCTGGGTAATGCCATGGGGACGCTGGGCGGGCCGAAGCCGCAGCTGGACCGCGCGGTGCTGATGCCGGTGTTGCTCAGCAGTCTGCTCGGCGTCAGCCTGGGGGTGTGGGGGCTCGAGGCGTTGAGTGGTAGCCAGCTGACCTGGCTGCGCCTGCTGCTCGGCATATTGATCGTCGCGGCCAGCCTAATGCTGGTGGTGCAAAACAAACCGAAAAAACGCCTGTCCCGACAGCCTTCCTTCTGGCTGGCCGGCGGCCTGTGCGGACTGCTCAATGGCTTGTTCTCCAGCGGCGGGCCGCCGATTGTTTATCACCTGTATCGCCAGCCTCTGGGTTACGAAATCATCCGCAATACCCTGATCACGGTGTTTTCAGCGAACGCAGCGACGCGCCTTGGCCTGGTCGTCGCCCAAGGACAGATGCAAATGTCGACGTTGTTGTTGAGTGCCGAAGCGTTGCCGCTGGTGGTGCTGGTCAGTTGGCTGGTGCGCCGGTATCCGCCGAAGTTGTCGCCGCGCACCGTGCGATGGCTGGTCTTCGTGCTGATGGCGCTGGCGGGCGTCAGTTTGATCTGGGATTCAGTGCCGGGGCTGCTGGCCGCAACCTCGGCATGAATCCTGGTTGGACTTACTGATGCAGGATGAACGTCGCCAGGGTTTTCAGATCTTCCGGGCTTAGCTGTGCGAAAGGCGGCATGGGCATCTCCCCCCATTTGCCGGAACTGCCCTGTTGAATGCTCGCGGTAATCCGGGTCAGTGCCTGCGGGTCACTCCCGTACTTGGCCGCGACATCGTGATACGCCGGGCCTACTACCTTGTGATCAATCGCATGGCAGGCCAGGCACCCGTTGTTCTGCAGCAACGTCTTGGCGTCGACGTTGGCGACCGGTGCCGCCGAGGGCTGGGCCGCCGGCGGATTCGACGCCGTCTGCACCTCGGTGTCGCTGGCCTTGGCGCTGCCATACGTCACCGCAAGGTAGGCGCCGATCATGCTCACGTCCTGATCGCTGATCGGAGCGCCGTACACGTGTTGCATCTTGCTCGCCTCGGCAGTCCATTGTGCGAGGGTCATCCCGGGGGGCTGAAAGTTGATGTAATCGGCAGAGTGACAGGTGGAACATTTCTGCTGGGCCAATGCGTAGCCGGGCAGTTCACTGGGTTTGAATACGGCCGTTTCAGGCGGCAACTTGATCGCCAATGGCGCTGCACTGGCCAGGGTTGCCAGACACACTTGGGCGGCGCAGAGCAGGGTGGTCAAACGTTTCATGCGGGCCTCCTCAAGCGACGGTCAGGTGGTAGGTTTCTACGACGTGGCGGCGGTAGCCTCCGGGGTTCCAGTCGGCTTGCAGCGGTTGGGTCTCGCCGGCACTGTTACTGGCGCGCACCATCAACTGGTTGGCGCCCTTGCTGGAAAAAGTGATCGCCAGCGTCCACTCACGAAAGGAGAAACGGCCCAGGTCCTGCCCGAGTCGGGCTTCGCGCCAGCGCTGGCCACCGTCAATCGACACTTCCACCTTGTTGACCCCCACGCCGCCATCGAACGCTATGCCCTTGAGCTCCACGTTTTTCCCCAGCGGCAGAACGTCACCGTGCTGGACGCTGGTGACGAAGCTGCGCACCGGCAACCTGGATATCGGCAATGTTTTTGCCGCTGCGGTGCCAGGGGCGACGCAAAAGCAATCGTTGTCCGGTACGCGGTAACCCTTGGCCATGAAGAAGCCGTCAAACGTCGTGTCGACAACTTCGATCTCACTCAGGTGCTTGACCCAATACGTGCCGAAATAACCGGGTACCACCAAGCGTATCGGGTAGCCGTTGAGGAAGGGCAAATCAGTGCCGTTCATGGACCAGGCGATCATGGGTTCGCCATCCATGGCATGGCTGATGTCCAGAGCCTTGATGAACTCGGGGGTGCTCGGCAGGACTGGCTTGTCGAGCCCACGGAAGGTCACTTGCGCGGCGCCGGCCTTCACGCCGGCCTTTTCCAGCACCGTCTTCAGCGGCACGCCCACCCAGCGAGCATTGCCCATCGAACCGTTGCCCAATTGGGCACCGAACACGCGGGGCGAAAAATAGCCACGGCTGTTACCCGAGCATTGATTGACGGCTACGACCTCGACCGGTTCGGCAAGGGCTTTGAGCTCTGCAAGGGACAGTGACAGCGGCGTGTCGACCGAACCCTTGATCGCCAATCGATAGCTGTCCGGATCGATGCTCAGCGGAAAATTGGCCAGGTGGTAACGCACGAAAAAGGCGTCATTGGGCGTGATCGGCCCCTCGTTGAAAACAGGGAAGGGCGTCTCCAGGTGCGGCGGGCGGGTGGTCACCAGAGTCAACGGTCGTTTCTGCGGATATTGCACCAGCGGCCGCGGGCCGGCAGCAAAAGTCACTTCATCAGGGTTTGTATCGGTGGTTTCGGTGGCTGCCTTGGCCAGGCTCGCCAGCGGAGAGGCCGCCACTGCCAGGGTCAAGGCATCGCGTAGAACGCGTCGGCGGCTGGGATTGCTGTTTTCTACAAAATTGAACTTCATCCTGCACTCTCTTTGGTTTTATTAATGAGATGCAATTGACCGCTTCCCTTCAGGGCAGCGGAGCGTCGGGTCATTCCCCCTATTGGATATTCATCGGAATTTGAAATCAGGTAACCCGCGCAAGTTTAGGGAAGATCCCCCAGAAAGCTACCTTCGGGTCCCTGTGACTGAATGCATAGAGCCAGTTCATGCCCGGTTGCTGGTCCTCAGCGGCCTCGCTGTAAAAATGCCGGCGTTGGCGTTCGAAGATAATCCATCTGTCCGAACAGGCGCTGCACGGTCAACGTTTTTGCGCTGTCAGCGGGATCGGGTGAGGAGGCTGTATGGCCAATTACATGCTTCACTACGAAATATATTGCAACTTCCAGCCATAAAGAAAACAGGCAAGGATTAGCAAAGAACGGAGATGACTGTCACTATCGCCCGCCCTTCGAAATCCCATTGAGGCTCACCATAAGCGGCTCAAATACTGACATCTGGTTGAGTTTGCGAGCGCCGTTGCTGACAGCCTTTTTTCTCGAAATGACTGAGTTCTGATGCTAAATGAAATTACTCCTTCATCCCGCCAGAGTCGTCGCCTTGGTTTTCCTTGCCGCGATAATGGCGGGCACCGTGATTCTGATGCAGCCGGTATCCCAGGCCGAGGGTCTTGCCACTCCCTGGCTGACTGCGTTCTTTACGTCGGTGTCAGCTGTTTGCGTAACAGGGCTGGTAGTTGTTGATACGGGTACGTATTGGTCTACCTTTGGCCAGGCAGTGATCCTGGTACTTTTCCAGTTGGGTGGGTTCGGCATCATGACGGTGGCAACCTTGCTCGGCCTGATGGTCAATCGCAGCTTTCGTTTACGCTCCAAAATGGTCGCGCAATTGGAGTCACGATCCTTGGGACTGGGTGACATTGCCAGTGTGGCCAAGCTAGTGCTGGTGGTGACGTTCGCCTTGGAACTCATTACGACTTTATGGCTTGCATCAAGGTTACATTGGGCCTACGACCTACAGTGGTCCGATGCGGCATGGAGCGGTCTGTTCCACGCGGTATCGGCTTTCAATAACGCGGGTTTCTCTCTTTATCCCGATAGCCTGATGCGTTTTTCCTCGGATGCCTGGATCCTGTCGCCAATCATGGCTGCCATCATTATTGGCGGCATAGGCTTTCCCGTGTTGCATGACTTGCGCAACAGGTTCAACCACCCGCAACGGTGGTCTCTGCATACCAAACTGACCTTGTCTGGCACGGCAATCCTGCTACTTGGGGGGTGGGCCACGCTGCTGTTGTTCGAGTGGTCCAACCCGGGGACCCTCGGTCCGATGGCGGTAACGGATAAAATACTCTCGGCGTCATTCGCATCCGTTTCTGCACGCACCGCTGGATTCAACGCCATCGATATTGGCGCTTTGACTCGTGAAAGCTGGGCCGTGCATTACTTTCTAATGTTCGTCGGGGGCGGCAGCGCGGGAACGGCGGGCGGCGTCAAAGTGGGGACTGTCGCCATCCTTGCCTTGTTGGTCATTGCCGAAATTCGTGGACACACTGACACCGAGGCATTTGGCCGACGGGTCGGGGCCCAGGCTCAGCGTCAAGCGATCACGGTACTTGTTCTGGGCAGCGTCATGATTGTGCTGGCGACGCTCTTCATCTTGCGTGACACAAACATCCCCACCGACCAGGTGATCTTCGAGGTCATTTCAGCGTTTGGTACCGTCGGCTTGTCCACGGGTATCACCGCCGAACTCCCCACGTCGAGCCAGCTTGTGCTGACGGTGCTGATGTATGTCGGACGAGTCGGCACCATCACCCTGGCGGTGTCACTGGCGATGGGTGAACGTCGCATGCCCTACCGCTATCCAGAGGAGCAACCCATTGTTGGCTAAATTTCTGTTTACCGATCAGTTTGCCTATTCCAAGGGGGATAGCGTGGTCGTGATCGGCCTGGGCCGCTTTGGCGGTTCCGTGGCTCAGTCGCTGATGCGACTGGGTCACGATGTGATGGGTATCGATCGAGACGCTGCTCCTGTTCATGACTGGGCCGATTTATTGACTCATGCGGTACAGGCCGACTCCACCAACCTGATGGTCATGCGCCAATTGGGCGTTGCCGACTTTGCTCACGCCATTGTTGGGATAGGCACCGACATGGCGGCCAGTTTGCTGACCATCATGGCACTGACCGAACTGGGCATTCCCGATATCTGGGTCAAGGCACGGACTGCCGAGCATGGACAGATAGCCCAGCGTATCGGCGCTCATCATGTGGTCTACCCGGAGAAGGAAATGGGGGAGCGTGTAGCTCATCTAATTACCGGACGGATGATCGATTTCATCGAGTTCGACGACGGCTTTGCCATTGCCAAGATTCACTCCCCCTTGCCAAGCCACAACACCACGCTCGCTGACGCCCAAATCCGTGAGAAATTCGGTGTGACGGTCGTGGGGTTGAAACGCGCCAGTCAAGACTTCCAGCACGCCACCCCTAAAACCCTGATCTTGCCAGGTGATCTGCTCATTGTGTCCGGCCCAACCCACCTGATCCAGAAATTTGCCGGTGTCTCAACATGACCTGAGAGTGAACCTTACCCAACTCAGGATGCCGTTCACCGGGTCCAAAGTTCCCGAGTGAGAGGGGGCGGTTTTATACCAGCGAGCCGACCCTGGTCCTGGACGCGACGACGTCAGGCGGTGCGTGCGTTGGTACTGGCCTGCACCGGTATCTCTGTTCCCGCGTTGGCCATTTCCCAGGCATCACGGGGTTCGTCGAGGTCGCGGTTGAGGGTTTCCGGGGTCTTGAACGTGGCGTACAAGGTGATCAAAGTGAGCAGCGCCAGGTAGCAGGCAATGGGCAGCCAGGCGCCAACACCCGCAGCGGGGTCGCCGTCGTGGCTGGCCACCACCAGGGCGATGAGGCCGGCACCGATCATTGGCGCGATGCCCCCCGCGATCACCGCCGACACTTCACGGGCAATAGAAACCCCCATGTAGCGGTGACGCGAGCCGAACAGCTCGGGCAACAACGCTGCCTGGGTGCCGAACATGCCCCAGGTCCCGATGCCCAGTGCGATTGAAATCGCAATGATGCTCGCCACCACATTGCCCTGGCTGAGTACCCACCACACCGGGAACGCCAGTGCGAGCTGCACCAGCGCAAAGGCGCGATAGACCACCACTCGACCAAAGCGATCGCTGAGCTTGCCGGCAATCGGCACGGTCAGCGCGCCGAGGCTGGCGGCGCAGATCAGCGTCAGCACACCCACCGGTCCTTGCAGGCCGACCACTCCCACGATGTAGCTCACCGCCAGGGCCTGGTAAATCGATGAACCGCCGTTTTCCCCGAGGCGCAGACCGATGCCGATCAACAAGGTGGGCCTGGAGTGTTTCATCGCACTTTTCAGCGGGTTGTCGCAGACGCGCTTGAGCGCCTTGAGGCGGATGAAGGTCGGCGATTCCTTGAGCGACAGACGCATGTACAGGCCCAGTGCAACGATCACCACGCTGCTGAAGAACGGTACACGCCATAGCCCGCTTTCGATCACATTGTCATTGCCGCTCACCACCAGGAAATACACCAGCGCCGCGAGGATGGTGCCCAACTGGATACCGAGGAACGGCAGGGCCGCGTAGAAACCACGCCGGCCTTCGGGCGCGTACTCGGTCATCATCACGGCGGCGCCAGCCTGTTCGGCACCCGCGCCCAGCCCCTGGAGCAGACGCAGGATCACCAGCATCACCGGTGCCCAATAACCCACTTGATGGAAGGTGGGCAGTGCACCGATGAGCGTGCTGGAAATGCCCATCAACAACACCGTCGACGCGAGCACGAACTTGCGTCCGACGCGGTCACCGATCATGCCGAACAGCACGCCGCCCAATGGCCGTATCGCAAAGCCCAGGAAGTAGGTGCCGAAACTGGCGATCAGGCTCATGGCCCGGGTCTGTTCGGGAAAGAACAGCGGCCCGAAAATCAACGCCGCCGCCAGGGTGTACAGCGCAAAGTCGTAGTACTCCAGGGCACTGCCCAGAGAGCAGGCCCAGGCGGCGCGGTGCAGGTCTTTCTTGCGCTCTGGCGCGTCGGGGATCAAGGCGATGTCGGGTGCTGGATGATCGTGAGTCATGGGGTGCCTCCAGGTGCCTTTATGGCATCTTGTTATTGACGGGTAGTTGGATGGCTTACAACTTCAACCGCTGTATTTCCTGGAGCATGGCCTGCTCCATGATGTCGATGGGTGCCTCTTTTCCGGTGTACAACTCGATTTGTCGACACGCCTGGTGCACCAACATGCGGGTGCCGGCCACGGTGCGACAGCCCAGTGCTTTGGCTTGCAGCAGCAGCGCGGTCTGCACCGGCATGAACGCCACATCCATCACGATCAGGTGACTGGCCAGGCGGCCGTCCAGCGGGTTGCTGTCCGGCTGCTTGAAACCCACGGACGTCGCGTTGATGACGATGTCGAACGTCCCGGCTGTGAACGCCTCGACCTGGCCGCCCCAGCGAGCGCCCAGCTCCTCCGCCAAAGCAGCACCCCGTTCGATGCTGCGGTTGAACACCGTGACCTCGGCCGCTGCTTGCAAACAACCGTAAACCACCGCACGCGCCGCGCCGCCGGCACCGATCACGGCAACACGCTGGCCCTTGAGCTCGGTGACTTCCTCCAGGGCGCGGATGGCGCCCAGGTAATCGGTGTTGTAGCCGGTGAGCACGCCGTCGACATTGTCGATGGTGTTGACCGCGCCGATTACCTGGGCCGATTCGTCGATGGCATCCAGATGCGCGATCACCGCCGTTTTGTAAGGCATGGAAACGTTCATGCCGCGCACGCCCAGGGCGCGAATCGCGGCCACGGCGGCCACCGGGTCTTTGACGCCAAAACAGACGAAGGTGTAGTCCAGGCCCAGCGCCGCGTAAGCCGCGTTGTGGATCTTTGCCGAGAGCGAAAACGGCGACCCCATGATGGAGCCGCAGAGGGTTGGCAGGGAGTGAGGCATGCTGGAGTCCTTGGCGTGAGAGTTAGACGACGCTGGTCAAGCCACCATCGACGAAAAGGGTCTGGCCGTTTACGAAGTCGGACGCTGAAGAAGCGAGAAAAACAGCGGCGCCGCACAGTTCTTCGACACGGCCCCAGCGCCCGGCGGGGGTGCGTTTCACCAGCCATTCGCAGAAGGCCGGGTCGTCGACCAGTGCCTGGTTCAGCTCGGTCTGGAAATAGCCGGGGGCCAGGGCGTTGATCTGCAGGCCATGGCCGGCCCAGTCGGCACACATGCCACGGGTGAGCATGCGCACAGCGCCCTTGCTGGCGGCATAGGGCGAAATGGAAGGGCGGGCCAGCTCGCTTTGCACCGAGCCGATGTTGATGATCTTGCCGCGTCGGCGAGCGATCATGTGCCGGGCCACTGCCTTGGACACGTTGAATACGCCGTCGAGGTTGGTGCTCATCAGCCGGTGCCAGTCTTCGGCACTGACGTCCTGGAGTGCCTGACGATGTTGCAACCCGGCGTTGTTGATCAGGATGTCGATGGCCCCCAGGCGGTTTTCCAGCGCTTCGATGGCGGTGGCGACGGCCTGGTGGTCGGTCACATCGAACACCGAGTAATCGACATCCAGGCCCTCATCGCGCAGCAACGCGCAAGCACCTTGGGCGCGTTCGGCATCGCGGCCATTGAGCACCACTTGGGCGCCAGCCTGTGCCAGCCCACGAGCCAGGGCCAGGCCAATGCCGCGTACCGAACCGGTGATCAGCGCTCGATGTCCGTTCAGACGAAAGCTGTCGATCATGGGTGTCTCCCTTTTCTGAATAAATGAATGGGCAATGGAGCCACTTTCAACCGCTATCGCGCTGACACGCCAATCGTTTATGGTGATGCCGTGATCACCCCTCGTGATCACCAGGAAGCGGTACGCAACGGGAGGAAGCATGGAGCTCAAGCATTTACGGGCGTTTTCGGTCTTGGCTGAGGAGCTGCACTTCGGCCGTGCGGCGGCGCGGCTGCACATCGTCCAGCCGGCCTTGAGTGCGCAGATCCGTGCGCTGGAAGACGATGTTGGTGCGCAGTTGTTCGAGCGTGACCGGCACGGGGTCGAGTTGACCGAGGAGGGCGCGCTGTTCCTGCCCGAAGCCCTCGCAACGTTGCGCCAGGCCGGGCGCGCCCGCGAGGTGTTACAGCAAGCCGCGGCCGGGGAGGTCGGGGTGTTACGCCTGGCGTTTGTGTCGTCGACGCTGTCGCATTTGTTGCCGATGCTCGTGCGCACCCTGGAGGAGCGCTATCCGCGCATCGAACTGGAACTCAAGGACATGCCTTCACTGCCTCAGGCCCGGGCGTTGCTGGATAATGCCCTGGACTTTGGCCTGGTTCGCTTGCCGCTGAACGTGCCCGGCGTGCACACCCGCATGCTCTTCGAAGAATCCCTGGTGGTGGCGCTGCCGCAAGACAACCCGCTGTGCGCCAAGCGTCGCATACAGCCCCAGGACCTGGCCGAATGCCCGGTGCTGGTACTGGCGCGCAAGTTCGCCCCCGGTCTGTACGACCAGATGCTGGCCGGTTTTCAACGACGCAAGATCACCCTGACGATCGCCCGGGAAATGGGCGAGTTCACGACGCAACTGGCCTTGGTGGCGGCCGGCCTCGGCATCGGCATCCTGCCCAGCGGTGCCGCATCGGCGCTCCCGGACGGCGTCGTGACGCGCCCCTTGGCACTGGCCATGAGCGGCGCCGGCATCGGCGTGGCCTGGACCGGCCTGGAAAACCCTCGCAAGCGTGCGCTGATGCAGGTGCTTGATGAGCTCTATCCAGTGAAGGGTAATGACGTCAGTTAGGGCAACGGTGGCAGGTTCAGAGGTGATTCATTCAGTCAGACTGGTCCAGGCAAACTGCCTGTTCACTTGAGCGGTACGCATACATTTGTGGTGAGGGGATTTATCCCCGTTGGGCTGCGCAGCAGCCCCAAAAGCTGCAACAGAGGTGTATCAGGTACACCGCGTGCGATGGTTTTACGACTGCTGCGCAGCCGAACGGGGATAAATCCCCTCGCCACAGAATTTCGCTCGCCTATCCCCTCACCACAGGATTTCGCTCGCCTGATTTAAGTGAACAACAAGCCCGGCCACTGCGCCGGGCTTGTTCGGTGGGCTAAGGGACTGCTCATTTTCTTGCAAGTCTTGATATCCCACAATATGGGTTTGCAAGTCACATATTGAACTAAGCCCGCCTCTGGTTTATGGTCAGCCGTAACCCAGTGACCCGACACCAGTCGGGCACCGAGAATAAAGACAATAAGAGGAATTCCCCCATGACTGGTCCTTCACTGGACGTCCGTCTGCATGCCAGCACCATGAAGAAGCTCAACCTGAAGCTGATTCCGTTCCTGATGCTGCTGTACATGGTGGCTTACATCGACAAGTCGAACATTTCGGTGGCGGCGTTGACGATGAATGCCGACCTTGGCCTCAGCCTGCGCATGTACGGACTCGGCGTCGGACTGTTCTTCCTCACCTACATCCTGTTTGAAGTGCCGAGCAGCCTGATCCTGACCAAGGTCGGTGCGCGTCGCTGGATTGCGCGGATCATGATCACCTGGGGCATCATTGCCGCCGGCATGAGCCTGATCCAGAGCGCCAACCAGCTGTATGTCATGCGCTTGCTGCTGGGCGCCGCTGAAGCCGGTTTTACCCCCGGGATCATCTACTACCTGTCGCAATGGTTTCCCCGCAGCGACCGCGCCAGGGCCATGTCGTGGTTCTACATTGGCGCGGCATTGGCGTCGGTGATTGGTCTGCCGATGTCCGGCGCCCTGTTGCATCTGGACGGCGTGTTGGGAGTCAACGGCTGGCGCTGGCTGTTCCTGCTCGAAGGCATTCCGGCGGTGGTGCTGGGTGTCGTGGTGTTGCGCTACATGCCTGACTCGCCGACCACCACCCACTGGCTGGACAGCGCGCAGAAAGCCTGGCTCAGCCGCACGTTGCAGGCCGAACAGGCGACCACGGTGATCTCTCACAAAGATGCCTGGCACGTGGCCTTCCGCAGCCGTCAGGTGTGGTTGCTGAGCCTGTTCTGGTTGATGCAAGCGTTCGGGACCATCGGCGTGACGCTGTTCCTGCCGCTGATCGTGCAGTCGGTCTCGAAACAGGGTTCGTTCGTCGTCAGCCTGTTGTCGGCGATGCCGTTTTTCCTGGCCTGCGTGTTCATGTACATCAACGGTCGTCATTCCGATCGAACCGGCGAGCGAGGCTGGCACCTGGGTGGGCCGCTGTTGCTGGCCGGGGTCATGCTCGGCCTGGCAGTGTTTACCGGCAACCAGTGGCTGGCGTACGTGCTGCTGGTGGTGGCGGTCGGTCTGAACTGGGCGGCGACGCCCGTGTTCTGGGCCACGACCACCGAATACCTGTCCGGCCCGGCCGCCGCCGTGTCGATTGCCTTGATCAACTCCATCGCCAACCTTGCCGGCCTCGGCTTGCCGCCGGTCATGGGTTGGATCAAAGACGCCACCCACAGCTACGACTACGCCTTGCTGATGGTGGCGGCCGCGCTGATTGCAGGCGGTGTGCTGGGCCTTTATCTGGGCGGTCAACGCATCCGCAAAATCACTACCGTTTCTGTCCAGGGGGGCATCGATGAAACCAACCGTGCTTAAAGTCGCGCGTCTGCCAGACATGCTCAGCGAGCGACTGTATGCCGACTATGACGTGCTGGAAGGCAGTGAAAGCGGCGAAGAACTGGAGGCGGACAAAGTCCGGGGTATCCGCGCCTTGATCGCCAATGGCGAGTCGCGGGTGCAGGCCGGTTTGATCGAGCGCCTGCCGGATCTGCAAGTGATCGTCGTGTTTGGTGTCGGCTATGACGGCATCGATGTCGAGGCTGCCCGGGCCCGTGGCATTACCGTGACCCACACCCCCGATGTGCTCACCGACGACGTCGCCGATTTCGCCATGACCTTGATGCTGGGCACTGCCCGTCGTATTGCCCTGGCCGATCGCTTTGTGCGTGAGGGCCGCTGGCAACAGGGACCTTTTGCCTTCACGCGCAAGGTCAGCGGCAAGCGACTGGGCATTGTTGGACTGGGTCGGATAGGCCTGGCAATTGCCCGGCGCGCCGCCTCTTTCGACATGCACATCAGCTACCACGGTCGACGTCCGCAGGCGGTGGATTATCCGTACTACGCGTCGGTCACCGAACTGGCTGCAGCGGTGGATTTTTTGCTGATCGCCGTAGGAGGAGGGCGCTCGACTCATCATCTGATCGATGCCGGTGTGCTCGATGCCCTGGGCAGTCAAGGCATCCTCATCAACGTCGGGCGCGGCAGTGTGGTCGATGAAGCGGCGCTGGCACAGGCGTTGGCCGAAGGGCGTCTGTTGGGTGCCGGACTGGACGTGTTCGAAGACGAGCCGAGGCCACACGCCGGTTTGCTGGACCTGGACAACGTCCTGCTCGCGCCGCATATGGCCAGTGCCACCTGGGATACGCGGCGGGCGATGTCGGAGTTGACCCTGGCCAACCTGGCCGCGCACTTTGCCGGTGAGCCGCTGCCGACGCCGATACCGGACTGATCGGTTGAGGTGACCGCCCATACGGTCACCTCAACCCTTTGTCTTTACCGAGTGCCTGTTTTTTGCGTCTTCATCAGCTGTTGTTCGATCGCCTTACCCAATTCAACTGTGTTGCCGGTGCCCCCCAGATCGCGGGTCAAAGGCGCATTTTTCGGTCCCTCGGCCAGCACGGCCTCGATCGCTGCAACCACCGCAGCAGCCGCGTCAGCGTGCCCCAGGTGTTCGAGCATCATGGCGCCACACCAGATCTGTCCCACCGGATTGGCGATGCCTTTTCCAGCGATATCGGGCGCGGAACCATGCACGGGTTCAAACAGGCTGGGGAAATGCCGTTCCGGGTTGATGTTGGCAGACGGCGCTATGCCGATGGTGCCGGTGCAGGCGGGACCCAGATCGGACAGAATGTCGCCGAACAGGTTGCTCGCCACCACAACGTCGAACCAATCCGGGTGCAGGACGAAGTTCGCGGTGAGAATGTCGATGTGATACTTGTCGACGTTGACGTCGGGATACTGCTTGCCCATCTCGGCGACGCGCTCGTCCCAGTAGGGCATGGTAATCGCGATGCCGTTGGACTTGGTGGCAGAGGTCAGGTGCTTCTTCGGACGGCTTTGCGCCAGGTTGTAGGCAAACTTCAAAATACGGTCGACGCCCACGCGGGTCATGACGGTCTCCTGCATGACGATCTCGCGGTCGGTGCCGGGAAACATCTTGCCGCCTACGCTGGAGTACTCGCCTTCGGTGTTCTCTCGTACCACCCAGAAATCGATGTCGCCCGGCTTGCGATCAGCCAGCGGTGCTTTGACGCCGGGCATCAGGCGGCAGGGACGCAGGTTGACGTACTGATCGAACTCGCGACGAAACTGCAACAGCGAATCCCACAATGAAATGTGATCGGGGACAACGTCCGGCCAACCTACCGCGCCGAAGTAGATCGCGTCGTACTGTTTGAGAGTCTCGAACCAGTCATCCGGCATCATTTTGCCGTGGGCCAGATAGTAGTCGGCGCTGGCGAAGTCGAACCAGTCCCACTGCAGTGCGATATCGAATTCATTGGCCGCTGCCTGGATGACGCGCACGCCCTCGGGCATCACTTCCTTGCCGATTCCGTCGCCAGGAATGACCGCGATTTTGTAGGGGGAGGCAGGCATAAAAATACTCCGGTGATTGAAAGGGTCAGGCATATGCTGAATGCCTCGAAAGTCCTGTCAGGTGCTGATACGTGCGCCAGAGCAGGACAATGGGAATGACGATGGTGCAAGTGATCAGCAGCAGGGCGTAGCGCAACGATTCGTCGCCGAACATTGGCATCAGGGCATCACTGAGCAAACCGGTTGCCAGTGGACCAATCCCCACACCACACAAGGTCGAGATAATGGTTTGCAGCGCCACGGCCGTCGCTCGGCGATGCGCGGGCACCAACTGGGTCAACAGCGAGAACGAAGGCCCTACCCACCACACTGAGAAGAAACTCGCCAGCGCACACCAGAGCATGGCACTGGGCACCGGCACCACGCCCACCTGCAAGAGAATGTCCTGCGGCCAGAGCAGGTAGGTCAGCAACGCACAACTGCCGAGTACATGGCCGATCACCGGAATGCCGATCTGCCAATGGGCGTTCTTCACGGCCAGTCGGTCGGTCAGCCACCCGCTGAACAAGGCGCCGAGCCCGGCAAAGGTACCGCCCACCAGACCCGCCAGGATACCCGCGTACTGCAAGGGCAGGTCATGGGAGCGCACCAGGAAACTGGCGTTCCACATGGCATAAGCGTAGGCGCTGAACGTGGTGAGGCCGCAAGAAAGCGCCAGGCAACGATAAGCCGGTTGGGACAGCAGTTCACGGGCGCTGCCGAGCAGGCTTTGCACCGGGTGTGCAGCGTGTGCGTGGCTCAGGTCAAAACGTCCCCGTGGCGGGTCGCGCATCACAAAGGCGAACACGGCACTGATCACCAGGGCGGGCACGGCGACGGCGAAAAACGCGCTGCGCCAGCCATACTCGTCCACCACCCAGGCGCCGACGCTCAGACCGATAATCGTCGAAAACGTCGGCGCAGCGGTGTAGCAACTGATGGCAAACGAACGCCGGTGAGGCGGGTAAATGTCGGCGATGATCGACATGGAGGTCGAGGTGCTGGGCGACTCGAACACCGCCACAGCCATGCGCGCGATCACCAGCATCGTGAAGCTGGTGGACAGGCCGCAAGTCACTGTGGCCAGCGCCCACAAAGCGCACGATATCGCCAGCAAGCGCGTGCGCGGCCAGTGATCAGCCAGGCGCCCGGCAGGCAGGCCCAGCAACACATAAACCGCTGCGAAGGCCAGGCCGGAGACCAGGCCCATGGCCGTATCGCTGGCGCCGAATTCTTGTTTGATCGGTTCGATCATCACGGCAATGATCTGTCGCCCGACAAAGCTGTCGGCGTACATCATCGCGAGCAGAAACAGCAGACCATGGCTGCGCCAGCCAATGGGTTGAAGGTGCGTACTGCTCATGGATGACTCCTGGTCAAACCGTGATCCCGGTCAAAGACCCAGGGTGTACCCGGGCCCTGTTGTGCGTTCAGGCGCTGGCTTTGCGTTGCCTGGCCAACGTCATGGCGGTGTCTTCGATCATGTCTTCCTGGCCACCAACCATGCCGCGCCGGCCCATCTCGACCAGAATCTCGCGCGCCGATACGCCGTATTTTTTCTCGGCGCGCTTGGCGAACAGCAGGAACGAGCCATAGACACCGGCATAGCCCATGGTCAGGGCATCGCGATCACTGCGGATCGGGAAGTCCATGATCGGCACCACCAGATCCTCGGCAACGTCCTGGATACCGAAGACACTGACCCCTGTTTCGATACCCATGCGGTCGCACACAGCAACCAGCACTTCCATCGGTGTATTGCCCGCGCCAGCACCCAGCCCCGCGCAGGCGGCATCGATGCGGGTGGCGCCCGCAGCAATCGCCGCTATCGAGTTGGATACACCCATCGACAGGTTGTGGTGGCCATGGAAGCCGATTTCAGTCTCGGGCTTCAGTGCGGCGCGCAGTGCTGCCACGCGTGCGCTGACATCATGGGGCAGCAGGTAGCCCGCCGAATCGGTGATATAGATGCAGTTGGCGCCGTAGCTTTCCATCAGCTTGCCTTGGCTGGCCAGGCCTTGCGGGCTGTTCATATGGGCCATCATCAGAAAGCCCACGGTGTCCATGCCCAGCGTACGGGCCGCTGCAATGTGCTGCTCGGAGACATCCGCTTCGGTGCAGTGGGTGGCGACGCGAATGGTGTTGACGCCCAGTTCGTACGCCATCTGCAAATGATCGACCGTGCCGATACCCGGCAACAGCAGCGCCGACACCTTGGCCTTTTTCATCAGCGGGATCACCGCCGACAAATATTCCTCGTCACTGTGCGCCGGAAAACCATAGTTCACCGAGCTGCCGCCCAGGCCATCGCCATGGGTGACTTCGATCAAGGGCACGCCAGCGGCGTCCAGGCCGCAGGCAATGTCTTTCATTTGCTGCAAGGTGATTTGGTGGCGTTTGGGGTGCATGCCGTCACGCAGGCACATGTCGTGGACGGTGATGGATTTGCCTTGAAGGTCCATGGCGCGCTCCTTAGACGATGGCAGGTTGTGGGGTGCTGGAGGCGCGCAGTGTCAGCGCGCCCTTGAGCATTTCTTCGGCAAACATCTCGGCGGTGCGCGCGGCGGCGGCAGTCATGATGTCGAGGTTGCCGGCATAGGTAGGCAGGTAGTCACCCAGGCCTTCGACTTCCATGAAAATCGACACCCGATTGCCATCGAAGACCGGGCCGTTGACCAGTCTGTATCCGGGCACATAACGCTGGACCTCGAGGATCATGGCGGCGATCGAGGCGCTGATGGCGGCCTGGTCGGGCTCGGTTTCGGTCAGGCAATGCACGGTGTCGCGCATGATCAGCGGCGGCTCGGCGGGGTTGACGATGATGATCGCCTTGCCTTTTTTCGCACCGCCGACCTGTTCCACGGCGGCGGCCGTGGTGCGGGTGAATTCATCGATGTTCTTGCGGGTGCCCGGGCCCACGGATTTCGAGGCTGCGGTGGCGATGATTTCGGCATAGGCCACCGGTTGCACGCGGGACACGGCGGCGACCAGTGGAATGGTCGCCTGCCCGCCACAGGTGACCATGTTGACGTTCATCGCGCCGAGGCCGAGGTTGTGCTTGAGATTGACCGGGGGCACGCAGTAGGGGCCGATGGCCGCCGGCGTCAGGTCGATCATCAATACGCCGAGGGCGTTGAGCTTGCGGCTGTTCTCGGCATGCACATAGGCTGACGTCGCATCGAAAGCGATCTGGATACCGTCTTCCAGCACATGCGGCAGCAAGCCGTCGACGCCGTCGCTGGTGGTCTTCAGACCCATCGCCGCAGCGCGGGCCAGGCCCTCGGACGTGGCATCGATACCCACCATCCAGACCGGCTCCAGTACGTCGCTGCGCTTGAGCTTGTACAGCAGGTCGGTGCCGATGTTGCCAGGCCCGATGAGGGCGCATTTGATCTTTTTGCTCATGGCATTGTTCTCGATCAGAAGAAGGAAGGTCGGCGATTCAAGGCACGAAATTCAGGTGCATCTCGCCCAGGCCACTCAGTGACAGGCTGATGAAGTCGCCCGGAGCGACCGGCACCAGCGGCGCCAATGCACCGGACAGAATGATTTCGCCTTTGCGAAACGGGATACCCAGCTTGCCCAGGGTGTTGGCCAGCCAGGCTACGGCGGCGCAAGGGTGGCCTTGCACTGCCGAGCCCAGGCCGCTGCCCACGTGCTGGCCGTTCTTGAACATCTCCAATTGCACCTTGGCCAGGTCCAGGTCGCGAGGATTGACGCGCTGCTGGCCGAGGGCGAACACGCCACAGGAGGCGTTGTCGGCAACGGTGTCCTGAATGCGGATTTGCCAGTTTTCGATCCGCGAATCGACAATCTCGAAGCACGGCAGGACCCACTCGCTGGCCGACAGTACATCGTCGGCGCTGATGTCGGTGCCTTGCAGGTCTTCACCGAGGACAAACGCAATCTCGCCTTCGGCCCGCGGTTGCACCAGACGGTGAGCGGCAAAACTGATGTCGCTGCCGTCAGGGACCTGCATACGGTCGGTGAGAAAGCCAAAATCCGGTTGATGGACATCCAGCATTTCTTGCACGGCGCGGCTGGTCACGCCGATCTTCTTGCCGATCACCTGCTCGCCCAAGGCTTCGCGCCGGGCCAGAAAACGCAGGGAAATGCGGTAGGCCTCATCAAGGCTGATGGCCGGGTAACGCTGGGTCAGCGGCGTCAGGCTCTGACGGGTGTGGAGGGCGTTGAACAGTTCGTCGCCCAGGGATTCAATCAGGTGCGCATCCATAAAGAGGTCGCTCGGTGGCAAGTGAACGAAACGCCGGACCACGTGCAGCGCGTCCGGCAACAAGGCCTCAACCCGGCCAGACGCTGGAATCGGCACCGCCATCGACATCAATGATTTTGCCGGTCACCCAGGCCGAGGCGGGGCAGGCCAGATAGAGGGCGGCGGCCGCGATATCCTCCGGTTGGCCCAGGCACTTGAGCGGGGTATTGGCTTCCATCGTGCTGCGCATGGCATCGGGCATGACCCCGGCCAGGGCGTCGGTGAGAATCGGGCCAGGCGCTACCGCATTGACCCGAATCTGCGGCGCGAACTCTTGAGCCAGCAGGCGCGTCAGGTGGGTCAGGGCGGCCTTGGCTGTGCCATAAGCGCTGAAATGGCGCTGGGCATAACGAGCAGCGACCGAGGTGATGTTGATGATGTTGCCGCCCCCGGCTTCGCGCATCAGCGGGACACACTGCTGCGCCAGGGCGTAAGCGGCGGTGACGTTGAAGTTCATCACCCGCTCGAACGCTTCCGGGGTCATTGTCAGCGGGTCGTTCGGGCCACCGCCGCCGGCGTTGTTGACCAGGTGGGTAATGCGCCCCATCTGTTCGCGGGCGTGGCTGACCAGCGCGATGCGCTGCTCGCTGTCGGTGACATCGCAACTCAAGGCCAGGGCGCGACGCCCTCGGCTGCGCACGGCTTCAGCGACCTCCTCGATGTCCGCCAGCGAGCGGGCGCTACAGACCACATCAGCCCCGGCATCGGCGTAGGCCAGGGCAATGGCGCGGCCTATGCCGCGACCGCTTCCGGTGACAATGGCGACGCTGCCGGCGAGGTTGAAGCGTTGCAGAATGCTCATGGCTGTCCTTATTGTTTTAATGGGGCTGTCGGTGTCTCAAGCGTTGCGGCGAGGTGCCCTCAGCGCGGCCCCCACAGGTCCGGCAAGCCAGGGTCGGACGTGGCGATCAGACGCTTGAGCAACACCTTGAGGGCCTGGGCATCACCGGCACCCAGGCGTGCGGAAATATCTTCCTCGACGGCTTTGGCCAGGGCGACTTCCTGCAGCGATGCCTCACGCCCGTCGGCCGTCAGCACATAGCGCACCTGGTCGCCGCCAGGTTCACGGGCCACCAGGTTCTGGCGTTCCAGAAAGCGCATGCTCGAAGCGCTGACCACATGACCGGTGTAGCCGACGAAGGTGTTGATTTCGTCCAGGGTCAGGTTGTCGCGAATACACAGGGTCGAGAGGATGAAGAACGCATGCTCGTCGAGCTGTTGGTTCTTCAGCAGCAGCCGCAAGGCGAAGAGCATCTGATAGTGCGCGCGGCCCAGCAGGTAGCCGAGCAAGTCCTCGGTGTAGCTGCATTCGGGCGGTGGCGGGGTGGTTGCCAGACGCAATTCACTGCGTGGCTTACGCATCGCCAGGGCGTACTGGCCGCTCTGGAAGGCCAGCGGCGCGCGGTCGGTGTGATCGAAAGCGAGCACTTCACCGACAAAGATCACATGGTCGCCGCCTTCATACTGGAAGGCCGTGCGGCATTGAAAGCGCGCCGTGCAGTCCTGCAGCAGGGGGGCTCCACTGATCCCTGTGTCGAGCTGGATTTCGCCAAACTTGTCTTCACCCTGACGGGCAAAGCGGCCGGACAATGACTCTTGCTCGGTCGACAGAACGTGCACGTTCCAGTGGCGACCGCTGCTGAAGATCGGCAGACTGCGGGCATTCTTGGACAGGCTCCAGAGCACCAGCGGCGGGTTGAGCGAGACCGAGTTGAAACTGTTGGCGGTGATGCCAACCGGCGAGCCGTCTTCGGCCTGGGTGGTGACAATCGTCACTCCCGTGGTGAAGGTGCCGAGGGCGGCGCGAAACGCTTGAGGGTCGAAACTGCCGGGCGTTGCCATGATGGGCCTCATGGAATGAGTGTGCGTGCCGGCAGTATTCCCGGTGAAACAGGGCCCTGCATCGTCTCAACGGACTAACGTTTTTGGCCCACTCGTCCACTTGGACGAGGCGGCTGGCGAGGGCTGGGGCTAGTTTGCGGCTAGGGGCGTTGTCCAATGACGGCCATGGTGGGCACAGAGGGGTAGCGCTGGCCCTTGTACAGTTGAGGAGGCACCAATGAGTTGTGCAATTTCCAGCGTCGACGGTCTGTCGGCCTTGTTGCTTGAACAAAAAGCCGCGTTCAACGCCCAGGGTGCCGTCAGCGCGCCACAGCGGCGCGAGCGCATTCAGCGAGTGATCGACCTGCTGGTGGCGCACCACCGCGCACTCGCCGAGGCCATGGATGCCGATTTCGGCGGTCGCCCAAAAGGCTTCTCGCTCATGAATGACGTGCTGGGCTCCCTGGGCTCGCTCAAACATGCGCGTGACCACCTCGAAGGCTGGATGCAGGATGAGCCACGGTCAGTCTTCAGTCCTTACGATCAGCTCGGCGCCGAGGCCTGGGTGAGGTATCAACCCAAGGGCTCGGTCGGCATTCTGGGCACCTGGAACGCGCCGTTGTACACCTTGCTCAGCCCCCTGGCTTCGGCGCTGGCGGCGGGTAACCGGGCGATCCTCAAGCCTTCGGAAGTGGTGCCGCGTACCGCCGCGCTGGTAGCACAGCTATTTAGTGAATTGTTCGACCCGCTCGAAGTGGCCGTGGTCACCGGCGGCCCGGATCTGGCCCAGGCCTTCACGGCGCAACCGTTCGACCATCTGGTGTTTACCGGCAGCTCGGCAGTGGGCAAATCGGTGATGCGTAACGCCGCCGAAAACCTGGTGCCCGTCACGCTGGAACTGGGCGGCAAGTCGCCGGTCATCGTCGCGCGCAGCGCCGACCTGCAGATCGCAGCCTTTCGGATTGCCTTGTCCAAGACCACCAACAGCGGTCAGGTCTGCATCAACCCGGATCTGGTCTACGTGCCACGTGAGCAACTGGAGGGTTTTCTGGATGCCTTCGCCGGCGCTTACCGCGAATTCGTCCCTGAAGTGAGCGACAACCCGGATGTGGTGGCGGTGGTCAACGGCCACCATCTGGCCCGTGTTGAAAACCTGGTCCAGCAAGCCCTTCAGGCCGGGGCCCGAGTGGTGAGCTTGCCTCACGCTCAACCGGCCGATTCACATAACCGCCGTCGTCCGCTGCAACTGGTGATCGACCCGCCCCAGGACAGCCTGATCATGCACGAAGAAATCTTCGGTCCGGCGATGGTGGTGCTGCCCTACGACGACGTCGATCAGGTCATTACCCATATCAACAGCCGCCCGCGACCCCTGGCCCTGTATTACTTCGGCAACGACGCCGGGGAGCAGGAGCATGTGCTGGCGCACACCTTGTCGGGCGGCGTCACCCTCAACGACGTGATGATGCACGCCGCTTTGCATGACGCGCCCTTCGGCGGTATCGGGGCGTCGGGCATGGGCCATTATCACGGCCGCGAAGGCTTCATCGAGTTCAGCCATCTGCGCTCGGTACTCAAGGCACCCGAACACGATCCGCGCCGCGAATGGGGTTTGCTGCCTCCTTACAGTGAGCACTTTCTCGCGGCGATGGTGGAGCAGATTACGGCGGATTGACCGCAATTGCCTCCGTGAAATCAGTCATCGAAGTCAATCATCCGAATTGAAAAACACAATAAAAAACGGAATTCAGTACATGGAAAAAAATCCACTGTCACAGGGCGACACGGCTGTTGCTCCCCACACCGATGCTGTTGATGGATGGCCGCGCCGCCAGGTTCTTAAGGCTGGCGCCGTAGCGCTGGGGGTGGGGCTTCTGGGGCGATTTGCCGATGTCCGGGCGGCTGGCGGATTGTCGGCCAGCGACTATCAGAACCTTGATGCCTGGGCCATGGTCAAGGGGCTGCAGGCCGGTGACTTCAGCGTCGACGACTTGCTGGCCGGAGCGATTGCCCGGTGCGAGCTGGTCAATCCGAAAATCAATGCGGTGATCATGCGTCATGACGATTACGCCCATGCGCTGCTGGCGGCCAGACGTCAGGCCGCGACCCTGGACAAGGGTTCGCTGGCAGGCGTGCCGATTCTGCTCAAGGACCTCAACACCTACCTGCAAGGCACGACCACCAGCAACGGCAGCCGTCTGTTCAAGGATGCACCGCCGGCGAGCGTGACCAGCACCCTTATCCGCCGTTATGAAATGGCCGGCGCGGTGCCTTTCGGCAAAGCCGCCAGCCCGGAATTCGGCCTGACCACCACCACCGAGTCGCTGGCGTGGGGACAAACCCGCAACCCGTGGAACCTGGCCTTGAGCGCGGGTGGCTCTTCCGGTGGTTCCGCTGCGGCGGTGGCGGCGGGCATCGTACCGGTCGCCCATGCCACCGACGGCGGTGGCTCGATCCGCATACCGGCCTCTTATTGCGGACTGGTCGGTCTCAAGCCGACGCGCTACCGCACCCCGAGCGGGCCAACGCGCCTCGAGGGCTCGTTCGGTGCCAGTGTCGCCAACGTGGTCTCGCGCAGCGTGCGTGATACCGCCCTGTTCCTCGATGCCGGGCAGGGCCATGAAATCGGCAGCCCCTACTGGACACAGCCACTGCAACGGCCCTACGTCGAGGAACTGGGCCGCGATCCAGGTCGTTTGCGGGTGGGCATGGTGCGTGAGTCGCTGACCGGTGCCCCGTTGGACCCGGCCATTGCCAAGGTCCTGGAGGAGACGATCAAGCAGTTGCTCGGCCTTGGTCATGAGGTCGATGAACTGCGCCTGCCGATTCAGGCCCAGCAATTGTTCGGTGCCCATGGCGTGGCGATCGGCAACTCCCTGCTGGCGTCGGTCAATGACCGTGAGAAGGCGCTGGGCCGCGCGTTGGGGCCGCAGGATCTGGAAATCATCACCTTCGGTGTGCTGGAACGAGCCAGCAAGGCCACGGGTGAGGGCGTGGTGCGCGCGCGGCATGCGTTTGAAGACATCAGCATGACCATGGAGCAGCAGTTCGAGCGCTTTGATGTGCTCCTCTCGCCGGTCACCGCCAGCCTGACGCCGGCCCTGGGCGAGTTGTCGCTCAACCAGCCGTACGAAAGCTATGCACGCAAGGCCATGGGCAGCGCCGCGTTTACCGTGCTGGCCAACGTCAGTGGACAACCGGCCATTACCTTGCCGCTGGGCATGAGTGACAACGGACTGCCCGTGGGCATGATGTTCACCGCACGCATGGGCGCTGAAGACGTGCTGCTGCGCCTTGCTTCACAACTGGAACAGGACCGTCCCTGGGTCGCCAGACGCGCGGTCATTTAATCAGCCTGAAACGGCGCCAGGGATGGCGTCGCACGGCTGTTCTGCAAGTGCTCTCTAGTCCGCTTTGACGATGAATAATCGTTTGCTGCGTTCGATCATCAACCAAGGCTCGCGCAACCGCGCAACGAGATTGGGAGAACGAACGGATGGACAGCATGCGAGTAAAAACGCCGGAAGAAATCCAGCTGCTGGAACACGCTCGGCGCCTGGTGCCAGCACTCAAAAACCGCACCGCGCGAGCTGATCGCGAGTTCCGGGTACCGGACGAAACGATATTCGAGCTGCAAGAGACCGGCCTGTTGCGAGCGCTGCAACCCCGGGCATTCGGCGGCTACGAAGTCGACCCGCGCACCTTTTTCGAAATCCAGATGATCCTCGCCGAAGGCTGTATGTCCACCGCATGGATCTACGGCGTGATGGGCGTGCACCCCTGGCAACTGGCGCGCTACCCGATCGAAGCCCAACGCGATGTCTGGGGCCAGGATCAGTCGACGCTGATTTCCTCCACCTACATGCCGGTGGCCAAGGTCACGGTGGTCGAAGGTGGCTACCGCATCAGCGGTCGCTGGGGTTTCTCCAGCGGCAGCGAGCACTGTCAGTGGTGTTTCCTGGGTGGCGTGCTGCCAGCCGATGGAGACCAGCCGGCCGAGCACGGGACCTTCCTGATCCCGCGCAGTGACTACCGTATCGAGCATAACTGGGACGTCCTGGGCCTGCGCGGAACCGGCAGCCACGACATCGTGGTCGAGGATGCCTTCGTGCCGGCACACCGCGTGCAACGCACCAACAACTGCACGATCGACGCCACGCCGGGGCGACTGGTCAACACCAACCCGATCTACGCCATTCCGTTTGCCCAGGTGTTTACCCGTGCGGTCTCCTCCTCGGCGATTGGTGCCTTGCAAGGGGCGATCAACGAGTTCCGCGCCAACGCCGCTGCGCACATCGGCAAACACGGGATGAAAACCGCGGACGACCCCGTGGCACAAACCACGGTGGCGGAGGCCACGATCATTGTCGACAGCCTGAGGCTGGTGCTGGAGCGCAATTATGCGCACCTGATGAAACTGGCCGAGGCGGGCGAGTACCCGGACGTGGAAACCCGTTTGCTGTACCGCTACCAGTCTTCTTACGTCACCAACATCTGCGCCGAGAAGGTCAACGAACTGCTGCGCTGCATGGCCGCGTCCGGGCTGTACAACACCAACCCGGTTGCGCGCCTGTTCCGCGACCTGCACCAGGCGCGCGGGCATATCGCCAACAACTACATGGCGTTCAGTCGCAGCCTCGGGGCAGTACAGATGGGCTTGCCCAATCCTGATCCATACGTTTGAGCCGTGCCCGGACTTGCGCGCAGGTCCGGGACTGCCAACCCCTGGCCGGCATGCCGGGATCTTTGCGATTACAGCCAAGGCACAAGAATAATGACAGCTAAAGCTCAGCCTGTTTCCCACTACGACGTGATCGTCGTCGGCTCCGGCGCCGGTGCAATGACCTCGGCGCTGTTTGCCGCCGAGCAGAATCTGTCGGTGCTGGTGGTGGAAAAAAGCGACAAGTTCGGCGGGACGTCGGCGATTTCCGGTGGCGGGATCTGGATTCCCAACAATCACTATTTTTCCGCCAAGGGCGGTCGCGACAGTTTTGAACTGGCCCTGCAATACCTCAAGGCGGCGACGGGTGAACATGGCGATGAAACGCGTTTGCGCGCCTACCTGAAACACGCGCCGAAGATGATTGAGGCACTGGAAAACAACAGCCATGTGCGCTACGCCGTGGCAGAGAAGTACCCGGATTATTACCCGCATCTGCCAGGCTCACTGGCGGGCGGTCGTACCCTGGACCCGGAATTGTTCGACACCAGCCTGCTGGGTGATGAGCTGTCCAACCTGCGGGCACCTTCACCGTCGACCCTGCTGATGGGGCGTATTGCCTGGACCGCCCGGCACGCGCACAAAGCCATGTCTCGCTCATTCGGTTGGCGCTTGCTGATTCTCGGCCTGATGCTGCGTTACAAGCTGGATTTCAAATGGCGTCGCAAGAGCCGTCGTGACCGCCGCGCCGCTTTGGGCAGTTCTCTGGTCGCCTCATTGCGTCGCTCGTTGATGGACCGCGACATTCCGCTGTGGCTGAACACCGATTTCCAGTCACTGCTGACCGACAATGGCCGCGTCACTGGCGTGCAGGTCTGCCGTGACGGTCAGACGCTGCAGCTGCAGGCGCGGCATGGGGTGATCTTCGGTTCGGGCGGCTTCGAGCAGAATCAGGCGTTGCGCGAGCGTTATCTGCCGCAGCCAACCCAGCGCGACTGGAGCGCCACGCCACCGGGCAACAACACCGGCGCCGCCCTGGAGGCCGGTACTGCACTGGGCGCGGCAACGGCACTGATGGACTGGGCCTGGTGGGCACCGACCATTGCCGTGCCGGGTGAAGACAAGCCACGGGGTGTGTTCGCCGAGCGTGCTTTCCCCGGTGCCATTGTGGTCAACAGCCTGGGCCGGAGGTTTGTCAACGAAGCTGCGCCATACCTGGAGTTTGTCGACGCCATGTACCGCGACAACCAGAGCACCGGCGGAAAGTCGATTCCGGCCTGGGTGATCTTCGATGGACACTTTCGCTTCAACTACGCCATGGGCCCGTTGATGCCGGCCCAGGTCATGCCCGACAGCCGCTTGCGCAAGGAATGGCTCAACGCCTTGTACTTCAAGGCGGACAACCTGTCGGCGCTGGCCGCGCAGATCGGGGTCGACAGCCTCGGGCTGGAACAGACCGTGACGCGCATGAATGAGTACGCCCGCAGCGGCGTCGATGCCGACTTCGGCCGTGGCGGGAACGTCTTCGACTGTTACTACGGCGACAGCAATGTGAAACCCAATCCATGCCTGGCGCCGCTGACCAAGGGGCCGTATTACGCGATGCGCCTGGATGCCGGCGATATCGGCACCAAGGGCGGTCTGCTCACCAACGAACACGCCCAGGTCGTCAGTCAGGACGGCGAAGCAATTCCCGGCCTGTACGCCATTGGCAACTGTTCGGCGTCGGTCATGGGCACCAGCTATCCCGGCGCGGGCGGGACCCTCGGTCCGGCCATGACCTTCGGCTACATAGCGGCCAATCACATCGCTGCTCAACGTTGAGGACCTGCCATGCCTGCCGCTGTCAACTCGACCTGTACCCCGATTCAGCCAGCATTGCAGGTGGCCGATGCCGACGCGCTGCACTGGGATGATTACTGTGATGTGCTGGTGATTGGCTGGGGAGCGGCGGGTGCCTGCGCCGCCCTTGAGGCCAGGGCCAGTGGCGCCGATGTGTTGGTGGCCGATCGCTTTACCGGCGGCGGTGCCAGCGCCAAAAGCGGCGGCGTCGTCTACGCCGGTGGTGGTACCCGCCAACAAAAGACGGCGGGCTTCGCCGACACCCCAGAGGCGATGTTCACCTACCTCAAGCACGAAACCCAGGGTGTGGTCGCTGACGCCACCTTGCAGCGTTTTTGCCGCGACAGTGCCGCCAACCTGGCGTGGCTGGAAAGCCACGGCGCGCCCTACGCCCATACCATGCCACCCGGTGGCAAGACCTCGTACCCGCCTGATGGCAAATTTCTTTATTACTCCGGCAATGAGCTGGTGCCTTCGCACCGCGATCAAATGGCACCTGCACCGCGCGGTCATCGCACGGTGGGCAAGGGTCAATGCGGCGCGGTGCTGTATGCGCACCTCAAGTCCGCGTGCCTGCTCAACGGCGTCCGTACCCAACTCCAGGCAGCTGCCCGGCGACTGGTGACGGATCGCGCCGGGAACGTGTTGGGTGCCGAACTGTGGTGCTTGCCGGCCGGCAGTGAACAGGCGCAGTTGCATGCCAAATGGGCGGCGCGGGCTGAGCGCCTGCAAAACTTTGCCCCTCGCTATTGCGACAGTTTGCGCAAGCGCGTGCATCAGCTGGAGCGTGACTTCGCCCGCCCGCGCCTGGTGCGTGCCTGGCGCGGGGTGGTGCTGAGTACCGGCGGATTTATCTTCAATCGCGAGATGATCAGCGAGCATGCGCCGAAGTTTCGACGCAACTTCAAGGTCGGCGCGACGGGCTGCGACGGCAGCGGTCTGCGTCTGGGGCTGAGCGCCGGCGCGGTGAGTGATCGGTTGCAGCGGGTCTCGGCCTGGCGCTTTATCAACCCGCCGCTGTGCTGGCCCAAAGGGATTGTGGTCAACACCCTCGGCCAGCGTTTCGTCAACGAAGAAGTCTACGGGGCGACGCTGGGCCAGCCCTTGTGCGAAGAGCAGGGCGGCAAGGCCTGGCTGGTGCTCGACGCACGTTTGCGGAAACAGTCGATCAAGCAGGCGCTGTTCGCCGGTTACTGGTGGTTCCAGAGTCTGCCGGCACTGGTGCTGATGCTGCGCGGTGTGCGCAAGGGTCAGAGCATCGAGCAACTGGCCCAGGTCACCGGCATGCGCGCCGATGTGCTGCGCAGCTCGCTGGTTGCCTACAACGCCGCCGCCCGAGGTGATGCCGAGGATGCCTTTGGCAAGTCCCCAGACAGTCGTCAGGTGCTCGATCAGGGGCCGTATTACGCCTGCGACATTTCTGTCGGCAACCGCCTGTTCCCCATGGGCGCGTTGACCCTCGGCGGCCTCAAGGTCAATGAAGACACAGGCGCCGTCGTGGACGATCAGGGGCAGCTGATCCCCGGCCTCTACGCGGCCGGGCGCACCGCCATTGGCATTCCTTCACACCTGTACGTCAGCGGCCTGTCACTGGCCGATTGCGTGTTTTCCGGACGGCGCGCCGGACGGTCGCTGACGACTGCCAGCGCCAACGTCAACGTCGAACTCAGCGAGCCATTGATATGAGCCTGGATTACCTGTCAGTGCGCGTGACGCACGTGATTGAAGAGACCGCCGACAGCCGCTCCCTGGCGTTCGAAGTGCCCGAAGAGCTGATCGAGCGTTTCCGCTATCGCCCCGGGCAGTTTCTGACCCTGCGGGTGCCGCACGAAGGTGGCTGGTTACCGCGCTGCTACTCGCTGTCGAGTACGCCGCTGCTCGACGAGCCGCTCAGGGTCACGATCAAACGGGTGCGTGACGGGCGCGCCTCGAATTGGCTCTGCGACAACGTGCAAGCGGGAGACCGTTTGCAGGTGCTGGTGCCTGCCGGGGTTTTTGTACCGCGCCATCTGGACGCCGACCTGCTGTTGTTCAGCGGTGGGAGCGGCGTAACCCCGATACTGTCGATCCTGCGTTCGGCGTTGTTGGCAGGTTCCGGACGAATTCTGCTGATCTACGCCAACCGTGACGAAGCCTCGGTGATCTTCCGCGACGAGCTCAAGGCCCTGGCCAGTGCGCACCCACAGCGCTTGCAAGTGGTGCATTGGCTGGACTCCGTTCAAGGCATTCCGGCGGTCAGTCAACTGACGGAGCTGGCTCGTCCGTTTGCCCAGGCCGAGGCGTTTATCTGCGGCCCCGGTCCGTTCATGGATGCCGCCGTAAGCGCCTTGCAGAGCCTGGATATGCCGGCAGCAAAGGTCCATGTCGAACGCTTCGTTTCGTTGCCTGAGGAGGGTGAGGTCCAAGCGCCGGTCGCCGTCGATACCAGCCGCCCGGGTAGTCAGCTTTCCGTGCGCCTGGACGGCGAAGAGTTCGAGGTGCCCTGCGCCGAAGGTGAAACCCTGCTCGATGCCATGCGCAGGGCGGGTCTGCAACCCCCGAGTTCCTGCCTGGTCGGCTCCTGCGCCACCTGTATGTGCACCGTCGAAAGTGGCGAGGTGCAGATGCTGCGCAACGATGCCCTCGATCAACACGAGATCGATCAGGGCTGGACGCTGGCCTGCCAGTCGCTGGCCCGCAGCGAGCACCTGCGGGTGCTCTTTCCCGAATAACCCGATAGCCGAGTTTGTCACTATGACTGCATGTTCTGCATTGCCGGGCACCTTGTCTGCCTGGAACCCTTTGCCCTTGTCGATTCCCGCCTTGCTGTTCGCCAGTGCCGAGCGCTTCGCTGGTCGGGCGGCCATCGAAGAAGACGGTCTGGCCACCGACTACCGGGATTTACCGGCACTGGCACTCGGCGTGTGCCGCAGCCTGATGGCGCTGGGTATCGGCGCTGGCGACCGAGTGGCGATCTGGGCGCCGAACTGCCGCGACTGGGTCATCGCGGCTCTGGGCGTGCATTGCGCAGGTGCTGTACTGGTTCCGATCAACACCCGCATGAAAGGCGCCGAGGCTGCGGATATTCTGGCGCGCAGCCAGGCGCGAGTGCTGATGATGCAGGGCGATTTTCTGGGCCTGGACTACCAGGCGATGCTGGCGCCGCTGCGTCCGGCGAGTCTGGAGCACCTGGTGGTGTTCGGTACCACGCAACCGCAGTTGGCCACGGACCTGGGTTGGGAAGGTTTTCTCGCCAAGGGTGAAACGGTCAGCGAATTGCAAGCCCGCCAGCGTGCAGTCGCCGTCGATCCGCGGGACTTGTCCGACCTGCTCTTCACCTCCGGCACCACCGGCAAACCCAAGGGCGTGATGAGTGCCCATGGGCAAACCCTGCGGGCGTACAACGAATATGTCAGGGTCATCGGCCTGCGGCCGGGTGACCGTTACCTGATCATCAATCCGTTCTTCCATGCCTTTGGCTACAAGGCCGGCTGGCTGACCTGCCTGCTGGCCGGCGCAACCATCCTGCCCCATGCGGTGTTCGACGCCGAAGCGGTGTTCCAGCGCATTGCCGCCGAGCGCATCAGCGTATTGCCAGGGCCGCCGACACTGTACCTGTCGATGCTCGCGCACCCGCGACTGGCCGAGACCGACCTGTCGAGCCTGCGCATTGCCGTGACGGGATCATCGACCATCCCGCCGGTGCTGATCGAACGCATGCGCAAAGAACTGGGGGTCGCCGTGGTGACTACGGCCTACGGCCTGACCGAATGCGGCGGCCTGGCAACCATCTGCAACCCGGATGATCCCGCCGGCATCGTCGCGGCCACCAGTGGACGGGCGATCGAAGGCACTGAAGTGTGCATCCGGTCGACAGACAACCAACCGTTAGCGGCGGGTGAGTCAGGGGAAATCTGCCTGCGCGGTTTTCACGTGATGCGCGGTTACTTCAACGACCCCGAGGCCACGGCCCAGGCCATCGATGCCGACGGCTGGCTGCACACCGGTGATATTGGCAACCTGGACGCCCACGGCAACCTGCAAATCACCGATCGGCTCAAGGACATGTTTATTGTCGGAGGCTTCAACTGCTACCCGGCAGAGATCGAGGCCGGCTTGATCGAACACCCGGCCATCGCGCAGGTCGCGGTGATCGGCGTGGCGGATGAACGCATGGGGGAAGTGGGTTGCGCCTGCGTGGTGTTGCGTCAGGACCGGGAGCTGGACGAGCCATCGCTGATCGCCTGGGCGAGAGAACGCATGGCCAACTACAAGGTGCCGCGCCAGGTTCGTTTCTTCACGGAGCTGCCGGTGAATGCGTCGAACAAGGTCGTCAAAAGCGAGTTGCGCGACGCGGTGGCGGGCTAAGGCTGAATAGCCCGCCGCTGCACTCAGCGTCCCTCGAACTGCGCAGGCCTTTTATCGATAAAGGCCTGCATGCCTTCCTTCTGATCCCGCGAGGCAAACAACAAGGCATTGGCCTTGCGTTCCAGCGCCAGGCCCGTCTCCAGCGGAGCGTCCATGCCGGCGAGGATGACTTCCTTGATTTGCTCGGCGGCCAGTGGCGGCATGGCGGCAATGACCTGGGCCAGTTTCAAGGCATGGGCTTGCACCTGATCGTCCTCTGTCACCTCACTGACCAGACCGGAAATCCACGCTTCTTGCGCTGTGATCGGCTGACCGGTCAACGCCATGCGCATGGCTTTGGCCTTGCCCACCGCGCGTACCAGGCGCTGGGTGCCGCCAATGCCGGGCATGATGCCGATGCGGATCTCCGGCTGGCAGAAACGCGCACTGTGCCCGGCCACAATGATGTCGGCGAGCATCGCCAGCTCGCAGCCCCCGCCATAGGCATAGCCGCACACCGCCGCGATCACCGGCTTGGGGCAATGCTGGATGGGCGCCCAGACCCGTTCGGTATGGCGCTGGTAAATATCGATCGGACCCACTCCTGCCAGGCTGTTGATATCGCCACCGGCGGCGAACACCTTGTCGCCGCCGGTCAGCAGGATGCAGCGCACCTCGGGGTTGTTCCCCAATTCAATGAAGTAGTGCGACAGCAGTGCCTGCAGTTCCAGGCTCAGGGCATTGGTGGCGTGCGGGCGGTTGAGCCGCACCAGGGCGACTCCAGGGGCCGGGTACTCCAGCAGCACGGGCGCGGTCAGTGAGTCAGACATGATCAACCTCAGGTAATAGGCACCGCAGAGCCGGCGCCATTTGGCGGATTGTTGCGAGCGTGGCGCTACACTTCATCGTCCGTTCAGACGACGTGGCCGAGCGGTTTTGTCCCTAGAGTGACCCTCAACACAAGCATGAGGAGCGTGCCATGAGTGGTCACTCGGGGCTGGATTACAACGGCAAGGTGGTATTGGTCACCGGCGGAACCAAGGGCATCGGTGCGGGTATTGCCCGCAGCTTTCTCGCCGCGGGTGCCAGGGTCATCGTGTGTGGGCGCAATGAGCCTGAGCAAGTGCCGGGCGTGGCGGATGCGCAGGCGGATTTCATGGTCGCCGACGTGCGTGACCAGGCTTCCTTGCAAGGCCTGTTTGAACGTATCCGCAGCGAATACGGGCGCCTCGATGTGCTGATTAACAACGCCGGCGGAAGCCCGTCAGCGGATGCCGCCAGCGCCTCTCCACGGTTTCATGAGGGGATTATCCGCCTCAATCTGATTGCCCCGCTCAACGTCGCCCAGCAAGCCAACCTGCTGATGCAAAGCCAACCCGAGGGCGGTTGCATCGTCTTTATCGGCAGCATCAGCGGTCTGCGTGCCTCGCCGGGGACTGCGGCTTACGGCGCGGCCAAGGCCGGCGTGCTGGCTCTGGTCCAGTCGCTGGCGGCGGAATGGGCGCCCAAGGTTCGGGTCGTGGCTGTGAGCCCGGGGCTGGTGCGTACCGAATTGGCCCACGTGCACTACGGCGATGAGGCCGGAATCGCCGCCGTCAGTGCCGGTATCCCGGCAGGGCGCATGGCGGTGCCGGAAGACATCGGCAACGCCTGCCTGTACATCGCTTCCGCGCTGGCCACATACGCCAGCGGTTGTAATTTGTTGCTCCACGGTGGCGGTGAACGCCCGGCTTATCTCGGTGCTGCGCAGGTTGCGCCGCACTGATCGACCCACGTCGGCGTTGCAATACCGGGCGCCACTTTGAACACGCAGGAGACGAACTTGGCTGATCCAGAATTGCTATCCAAAGTACGCGCCCTGGTTGGGCGCCAATACGGTCGCGTGAACGCCTGGGACGAAGTCAATGCGCCGATGATTCGCCAGTGGTGCGAAGTCATCGGCCTTGAAAACCCGCTCTACACCGACCCCTTGACGGCCGCCACCAGCTGCAATGACGGCATTATCGCGCCGCCCCCCATGCTGCAGATCTGGTGCATGGAAGGCTTTCACATCAACAACTACGCGCCGGGCTCGACCACCGACAATCCCTATGAGGTGCTCGTCCTGATCGAGAGCTACGGCTACCCGTCGGTGGTGGCGGTGAACTCGGAGCTGACCTTCGAGCGCAATGTGCGCCTGGGTGAAAAGCTCTACTACACCACGCGACTGGATTCCGTCGGCGAGGAAAAGACCACCGGCCTGGGGACCGGTTTTTTTGTCACCCTGGTCATGACCTACTACTCGCAACAGGCCTCGGGCGACGAAAAGGTCGGCGAGCTGTTGTTCCGGGTCTTCAAGTTCCGCCCGGCGAATGTGGGAAAACCCGAGACGCCGGCGCAGGCCAGCGTCGAGCCCGTGGTCGCCAAGCGGCCGGCCCCCGGCATGAGCGATGACACCCGGTTTTTCTGGGACGGCTGCAAGGAAGGCAAGCTGTTGATCCAGCGCTGCACTCAGTGCGCCACCTTGCGTCACCCGCCGGCACCGGTCTGTATCGAGTGTCACTCCTTCGACTGGGACACCCTGCAAGCCAGTGGCAAAGGGCGCTTGTATTCCTTCGTCGTGATGCACTACCCGCAAGTGGCGCCTTTCGATCATCCCAATCCGATCGGCCTGATCGAGCTGGACGAAGGTGTACGCCTGATCGCCGGCCTGGCGGACGTCAAGTGTGAAGACATCAGAATCGGTCAGCGACTGCAGGTCGAGTTCCAGACCTTCGACGACGATCTGGCGTTGCCGTTGTTCCGGCCGTTGGCAGAGTAGGGGGCGGTATGGATTTCGAACTCAATGAAGACCAGCGTGCCATTGCCGAAATGGCGGGCAGCCTGATGAGCGACTACTGCACCGACGAGCGCCTGCGTGACTGGGATCTTTCGGGGCAGGCCTATATGCAGGACCTTTGGACCAGTTGTGTGGAAACCGGCCTCCATGCCCTGGCCATCCCCGAAGCGGCCGGTGGCAGCGGGCTGGGAATGACCGAGCTGATGCAAATCCTCGATGCCCAGGGCGGTGCTCTGGCGCAGGTTCCGCTGTGGCGGCACCAGCTGGCGGCGGCCACGCTGGCCGAATTCGGCGATGCCTCATTGGCGCCGTGGGTCGAGCAGGCCGTGGCAGCCACCGGTTTGCTGACCTTGACCCTGGATGGCCTGACGAGCGTGCGCGGCATCGAACTTCAGGCCAGCGCCGAGGCCGACGGCTGGCGCCTCAACGGACGGATTGCGGCGCTGGCCCTGGCCGAACAATCGATGGCTGCACTGGTGTTGGCCCGGGTCATGGGCCAGCCACGGCTGGTACTGATTGACCTGCTTCAGGCGGGAATCAGCAGCGTGCCAGGGGTCATGACCCATGGCGAAGCCGTGGCTGACCTGAGCTTTGAAGGCGTTGCCCTGAACAAGCATCAGGTGCTACCCGTGGCCGCGCTGGACTGGCTGGCACCGCGTGCCATTGCCGCCCTGGCGTCGCTGCAACTGGGCGTCAGCGCCGAGCAGGTTCACCGCACCGTGGCCTATGTCAGCGAGCGCCAGCAGTTCGACCGCAGCATCGGCAGTTTTCAGGCCGTGCAAATGAGCATGGCCGACACACACGTCCACCTTGAAGTGCTGCGCAGTGCGCTGTGGCAATTGTGCTATCGCCTGGACGCCGGTCTGCGGGCACCTTCCGAGGCCCTGGCGACAGCGTACCTGGCGTGCGAAGCCGGGCACCGCATCGGCCACAACGCACAGCATGTGCACGGCGGTATCGGCGTCGACCTGACGTACCCGATCCACCGGTTCCTGTATTGGAGCCGGGCATTGAGCAGTGCATTGGGAGGATCGTCGGTGATCCTGGAACGTCTCGGCGACTGGCTGAGCGATAACGACACCTTGGGATGGAAATATGACCTCGATGAACACCAAGCGCTTTGAAGATGTACGCACCGGCGAACAACTGCCCGAGCTGACGATTCCGATCACGGTCGGCCTGATTGCTGGCGGAGCGATTGCCACCCGTGACTACTTTCCCGGCCACCATGACCTGGAGGCGGCTCGCGAACTGGGCTCGCCGAACATCTTCATGAACATCCTGACCACCAACGGCCTGGTGCAACGCTTCATCGAGCAATGGAGCGGTCCGCAGGTGCAGTTCCGTTCGCTGAAAATCAAGCTGGGCGCGCCGAACTATCCCGGCGACAGCATGATCTTCAGCGGCGAAGTGACCTATCAGGATGCCGCTACGCGCAGCCTGGTCGTGACCCTCAAGGGCAAAAATTCCATGGGCAATCACGTGACCGGAACGGTCGCGCTGGTTCTGCCCTAATTCGCGGGAGACATCAAAGATGACGAATTCGTCGATTTCCGGGCGCGCCGCCATTGTCGGGCTGGGCGCGACCGAGTTTTCCAAGAATTCCGGACGCACTGAGCTGCGCCTGGCCATGGAAGCGACCCTGGCAGCACTCAAGGACGCCGGGATCGATCCCAGCGAGGTTGAGGGCTTCAGCTCCTATTCGGTCGACAAGGTGCCGGAGTACGAAATTGCCCGCCTGCTGGGCTGTAAAGACGTGAAGTTCTTCTCCCAGGTGCCCCACGGTGGCGGCGCCGCCTGCGGACCGGTGATGCACGCCGCGATGGCGGTGGCCACCGGCGTGGCCAAGGTGGTGGTGGTTTATCGGGCGATGAACGAACGCTCCTGGTACCGCTTCGGCACCGGCAGTTACGGCTTCGCCTCGACACCGACATTCGAGAACGTCAATTACGGCTGGTACATGCCCCACGGCTTTCACACACCGGCGGCCTGGGTCGGGATGTTCGCCCAGCGTTACATGCACACCTACGGCGCGACCTCCGAGGACTTCGGCCGGGTTGCAGTTGCGGTACGTGATTTCGCCGCGACCAACCCCCAGGCGTTTTTCTATGGCAAGCCGATCACCCTTGAGGAGCACCAGGCCTCGCGCTGGATCTGCGAGCCGCTGCACTTGCTTGACTGCTGCCAGGAGTCGGATGGCGCGGTGGCCATGGTCATCACCTCGGCGGAGCGAGCCAAAGACCTGCCGCAAAAACCGGTGATCATCAAGGCCGGCGCCCAGGGCATCGCCGCCGGGCAGCAAGTGATGACGTCTTACTACCGTGATGACATCACTGGCCTGCCGGAAATGGGTGTGGTCGCCAAGGAGCTGTACAGCCAGTCGGGTCTGGGTCCGGACGCTTTTCAAACTGCGGTGATCTATGACCACTTCACGCCATTTGTACTGGCGCAACTGGAAGAGTTCGGCTTTGCCGAGCGCGGCGAAGCCAAGGAATTCATTCGTGCCGGGCACCATGCCCGTGGCGGAAAACTGCCGATCAACACCCATGGCGGACAGTTGGGCGAAGCCTACATTCACGGCATGAACGGCATCGCTGAAGCGGTGCGTCAGGTCCGTGGTACGGCGGTCAACCAGGTGGACAGTGTGGAAAACGTGTTGGTGACTGCCGGAACCGGCGTGCCGACCAGTGGCCTGATTCTCGGCGCGGTATAAGGAGCGTCCCATGTTCGTCGATCTCACCCCCGAACAACGTGCTCTGCGGCTCAAGGTCCGGGACTATTTCCAGAACCTGATGACCCCCGAGCTACGCCTGCAAATGCGTGGCACCGAAGGCGGCGAACTGTTCCGCCGCACCATCGCCCAGATCGGCCGTGATGGCTGGCTGGCCGTTGGCTGGCCCAAGGCTTACGGCGGCCAGGGTTATGCCGCCACCGAGCAGTTGATTTTCTTCGAAGAAGCCAACATTGCCGGCGCGCCGTTGCCCTTCGTGACCATCAGCACCGTCGGCCCGGCCTTGATGGCGCATGGCTCGGCGCTGCAAAAAGAAAAATTCCTGCCCGGCATCGCCGCCGGTGACATCAACTTTGCCATCGGCTATTCCGAAGCCAGCGCCGGCAGCGACCTGGCGGTGCTCAAAACCGCTGCGCGCGAAGATGCCGACGGCTTCCTGGTCAATGGCAGCAAGCTCTGGACCTCGGGCGCCGACTCGGCCGATTACATCTGGCTGGCGGCACGTACCGACCCGGAACAGGCGCGGCACAAAGGTATCTCGATCCTAATTCTTGATACTCAGGCCGAAGGCTTCTCCAGCACCCTGATTCCGACGTCCGGTAACCCCACGGCCGCCACGTATTACGATAACGTGCGGGTGCCCCGGAACATGCTGGTGGGGGAGTTGCACGGCGGCTGGAAACTCATCACCGCACAACTCAATCACGAACGCCTGGGGCTGGGAGCGTGGTCCGACAAAGTCGTCAGCCTGTTCAGCCGGGTCTACCTGTGGGCACGTTGCGCCGATGAGCAGGGCCATCGCGCCACCGACCATAGCTGGGTCAGGCGCGACCTGGCCGAATGTTATGCAAGGCTTGAAGCCATGCGCCTGATCAACTTTCGCATCGCTGCCGATCTCGAACGCGACCGTGTCGACGTTGCGCTGGCCTCGACCACCAAGGTCTACGGTTCGGAGTCGGCGATCGAGATCCTGCGCAAGTTGTCGGCCATCGTCGGTGCCAGTGGCCTGACCCGTGCAGGTTCGGCGGCCGCCTATTTACTCGGGGAACTTGAATACGAAGTACGGGCGTCGGTTAACCTGACGTTCGGTGGCGGTACCAATGAAATCCAGCGCGAGCTGATCGCCCAGTTTGGCCTGGGAATGCCGCGCACCAGACGTTGAACCACAGACGTTGAGCCTAGCGGTACCCTTGAAACGAATAACAATAACGTCCCTTTCAGGTGAACGAATGAGTGCAATCGAACAATTCCGGCAAGCGACGCGCCAATGGCTGGAAGCCAATTGCCCACCGTCGCTGCGCACCGCCACTCCCGAGGGCGAACTGGTCTGGGGTGGAAGTCAGATCACCTTCCCCAGCGACGACGCCCGCGTCTGGTTCGAACGCATGCGCGACAAAGGCTGGTTCTGCCCGCAGTGGCCCAGCGAGTATGGCGGTGGCGGACTGAGTGCCGAATACAACGCAGTTCTGGAAAGCGAACTGCGTCGGCTCAAATGTCGGCCGGCGCAAATCAATCTGGGTATCTGGATGCTCGGCCCGGTGCTTCTGGAGTTCGGCAGCGAAGCGCAGAAACAGGCGTTGTTGCCGCCGATGTGCCGTGGCGAAGTGCGCTGGTGCCAGGGCTTTTCCGAGCCCAATGCCGGCTCTGACCTCGCCAGCCTGAAAACTTCGGCGGTCGCCGATGGCGATGACTTCGTGGTCAACGGCACCAAGATCTGGACCTCCTACGGCGATAAATCCGACTGGATGTACGCCCTCGTACGCACCGACCTCAAGGCGCCCAAGCACCAGGGCATCAGCCTGATTGTGCTGGACATGAAAAGTCCGGGCGTCAGCGTCTCGCCGATTGATCTGATCAGCGGCAAGTCGGCGTTCTGTCAGGTGTTCTTTGACAACGTCCGGGTTCCGCAGAGCCAGTTGATCGGGCCACTCAATGGTGGCTGGAACCTGGGCAAGAGCCTGTTGCAGCACGAGCGCAAGGCGATGTCCAAGTTCGGCGAATTCAGCCTGCCGACGCACTTTCATCTACTGCCCTTGATCGAGCGCTACTTGCCAGACAGCCCGTCACCCGCTGACCAGGCCCTGCGTGCCCGCGCCCAGGCCTGTGCAATGGATGAGCATGCCTACAACCTCACCGTGCAGCGCATGGGTGAGGAGGCCAGGGCGGGCCTGGACATCAGCGCGATCATGGCAATCATGAAGCTGGTACACACCGAGCAGGAGCGCGACAAGTTCGAGATCCTTCTCGATGCCCTCGGCTACCGCGCATTGGGCGTTGAAGGCGAGCCGTTCAGCAGCCAGGAACTGGCCATCACCCGAGGCTGGCTCAACAGCTATGCCTTGACCATCTCTGGCGGTTCGTCGGAGGTGCAGTTGAATGTCATCGCCAAGCGGGTCTTGAACCTGCCGAGTGTTTAAGGGGAGTTTGACCATGAGTCTGGTGTATAGCGAAGAGCAACGCCTGTTGGCGGACAGTGCCCGCGAGTTCCTTGCGGCGCGCAGCCCGGTGACGGCACAGCGACGCCTGCGAGACGAGGCGTGCGCGCCTGGTTACGATCTGCAGCTGTGGCAAGACGCCGTAGGTCTGGGCTGGAGCGGCATCCCGTTCCCCGAGGCGCTCGGCGGACTGGAATTTGGCTGCATGGGCCTGGGGCCGATTTTCGAGGCCATGGGGAGAAATCTTTCCGCCTCACCGCTGCTATCCAGCGTGGTGCTCGGTGGCTCGCTGATTCATCTGGCGGGGTCTGCCGCGCAGCAGGATCAATGGCTGAGCGCGTTGATAAGTGGTGAACGGCGTCTGGCCCTGGCTCTGGAAGAAAAACCGCGTCACGGGCCGGTGTACACGGCGTTGACGGCGACCGCCGAGGCCGGTGGTTATCGTCTGGACGGTGAGAAGTTTTTCGTCATCGATGGCCTGGGTGCCGATGCCTATCTGGTTGCTGCACGCACCAGCGGCCAGGCGGGCGAAGAGCAGGGCATCAGTGTGTTTCTGGTGCCGGCAGACGCGCCGGGTCTGGAGGTCAGTGCGCTGTCGTTGATCGACTCGCGCAATTGCGCGCAGCTGCGTTTGCGTGGGGTACAACTGGGCAGCGACGCCTTGCTCGGTGCAGTGGGAGCCGCGTGGCCAGCTCTGGACGAAGCGCTGGATCGCGGCCGTGCGTGCCTGGCTGCAGAGCTGCTGGGCGCTGCCGAGCAGTTGTTCGCCCTGACCCTGGATTACCTCAAGACCCGCGTCCAGTTTGATGCTCCCATCGGCTCGTTCCAGGCCTTGCAACATCGTGCGGCGCGTTTGCATGTGGAACTGCAACTGGCCCGTAGCACGGTGATGGCGGCATTGTCGGCCCTCGACGACGGCGCCTTGACCGCAGCCGAACGGGGTCGCCTGGTGAGCCTGGGTAAATGGAAAACGGGCGAAGTCGCGGCCCTCGTCAGCAATGAAGCGGTGCAGATGCACGGCGGTATCGGTGTCACTGACGAACTGGACGTAGGCCTTTATCTCAAGCGAATTCGCGTGGCCCAGACGTGCCTGGGCGACAGTGATTTCCACTGTGCGCGCTACGCCGCTTTCGAGTCTTTGGAGAAGTAAAAAATGAAGCTGGAACAGTGGCGCAACGCCTGGCAGCAGTTGATTGGCCCGGGATCGCCGTACGAGGTAGTGACTTCGCCTGACGATAGCCTGCGGTATTTTCGCCATGCACCGCGTAACTTGCTCGATGCCATCGACGCAGGCCGCGTGCACGGTGAGCGTGAGTTTCTGGTGTGGGAGCAGCAACGGCTCACGTTCGCCGGTTTTTTCGATCAGGTCGACCGGCTGGCCGCACAACTGTCCCATCGTTTTGACGTGAAGCAGGGCGATCGCGTGGCCATTGCCCTGCGTAACCAGCCGGCCTGGCTGGTGGCTTTTGTGGCGGTGCAAAAATGCGGTGCGGTGTGTGTGCCCCTGAACAGTTGGGGCCTGCGCGACGAGCTGTTCCATGGCCTGCAGGACAGTGGCGCGCAAGTGTTGGTGTGCGACGAGCCGCGCCTGCAATTGCTGGCGGGCGACTTGCTCAACGAAGGGCTGGTGAGCATTGTGGTCGGCGTGCCCCAAGGGCAAACGCTGCCCGCCAGCTGCCAGCGTTTCGAGGCATTGATCGAGGCCCCAATGCTGACGTTGCCGGCCATTACCATCGAGCCCGAAGACCCGGCGCTGATCCTCTATACCTCGGGCACTACCAGTCGGGCCAAAGGTGTGCTGTCGACCCATCGCGCCATCTGTCAGGCGCTGACAGCCCTGGAGTTCCAGTCAGCGTTCTGTGCCATGAGTTCGCCCGAGCGGATCCAGGCAGTGATCGACAGCGGCTTGTCGCCGACCAACCTGATGGCGGTACCGCTGTTCCATGTCAGTGGTCTGCACGCGCAGTTTTTACTCGCGTTGCGCAGCGGGCGACGCTTGTTGCTGATGTACAAGTGGGACGTCGACAAAGCCTTCGACCTGATTCGCGATGAGCGCTGCACCCAGTTCAACGGTGCGCCGGTGATGATGCAGCAATTGCTTGGCTCGCCACGCTTTGACAGCGCCGACAGCGACAGCCTCTACGGTCTGGGCCTGGGCGGTGCGCTGGCGCCCAGCCGGCTGTTGGCGCAAATCAGCAAGCGCAAACCCAAGGCCATCGGCGGCAGTGGTTACGGCCTGACAGAGAGCAATGGCATCGGCGCGGCGGTGGGCGGGGACCAGTTCGTGTACAAGCCGGATTCAGTAGGCTGGCCGCTGCCAATCGTCGATGTGTGCATCGGGCCCGATCCATACTCGCCGTTGCCCGCCGGGCACAGTGGCTTGATCTGGCTGCGCTCGTCGACACTGATGAGCGCCTATTGGCGGTTGCCCGAAGCCAGTGCCCAGACCCTGCAGGATGGCTGGCTGGACACCGGTGACATCGGCCTGCTGGACGAGGAGGGTTTTCTCTACATCACCGACCGGGCCAAGGACCTGATCAACCGGGCCGGTGAAAAAATATCCGCCAGTGAAGTGGAGTCGTGCATCTGCGAAATGCCCGGGGTCATTGAGGCCGCCGCCTTTGCGATGGCCGATGAGGAACTGGGCGAGCGCCTGGTCCTGGTGCTGCGCAGCGAATGTCATCCACCACCCAGCCACGAGCAGGTGTGTGCCTTTATCGGCCAGCGCCTGGCTGCCTACAAGGTACCGGGCGAGGTGCACACGCAACACGAGCCACTGCCGCGCAATGCCTCTGGCAAATTGATCAAGGCGCAACTTAAGGAATTGTTGGTCAGTGCCTGACTGATTAGTCTTTCCGGACGATGTTCTCCCCAGCAGATCAGGAACAATGGAGTACCCCAGTAGTCCTGGTCTGCGAAGGAGCCAATCGATGAAAATAACAACAAGAGGCGTGATGTTCGTAGCGGCGGTGGCCGTCAATGTCGGTCTGCAAGGCAACGCACTTGCGCAAGTGTCGCCCGAAGAGGCGGCCAAGCTTGGCAAGGAACTGACCTGTGTCGGTGCCGAGAAAGCCGGAAACGCCGAAGGCACCATCCCCCCTTACACCGGCAAATACCTGGGCGAAGTTCCAGGCTGGAAGCATGTGAGATTTTCCGGTGATCAACCGGTCGACCCGTATGCCAGCGAAAAGCCGATCCTGGTGATCACCGCGCAGAACATGAGCCAGTACGAAAGCCATTTGACCGAAGGTCAGAAGGCACTGCTCAAGCGCTATCCGACGACGTACAAGATGAACGTCTACCCAGGTCACCGTGATTTCCGTTACCCGGATTATGTGTGCGACCGGGCGATGAAAAACGCTTTGAGCGCCAAACTGGTCGACGACGGCATGGGCATCGAAGGAATTGGCCAGATACCGTTCCCGATCCCGAAAAACGGTATGGAACTGCTGTGGAACCACCAGTTGCCTGCGCGTGCCTACACCGAGGAAAAGGTCAGCGACCTGGCGTCCGTACTGCCTAACGGCAGCATCGGTTGGGGCCGCGCTTATGCGCGCAACCTCTCGCAAGCCAACTCACCGACGGTCGAGCCAAAAACCGCTGGCGCGGTGCAGGCCATGAGCTGGAACACCACGCTGAAACCGGCACGGGACAACGGTGTCGTGAGTATTTCCCAGGAACCCTACAACTTCCTCACCAACCCGCGTCAGGCCTGGAGCTACAGCCCGTCCACCCGGCGTGTGCGGCAGTTGCCGGGCTACGGTTACGATCAACCGATGATCGGCACCAACGGCACCATGACCGTCGACGAAGACCGTCTCTACAACGGCTCGCCCGAGCGCTTCAACTGGACGCTGGTGGGCAAGCGTGAAATCTACGTGCCGGCCAACGCGTTCAAACCGAATGCCGGCGACATCAAATACGCCGACATCCTCACCCCCAACCACCCAAACCCCGATTACATGCGCTATGAGCTGCGTCGTGTCTGGGTGCTCGAGGCCAAGTTGAAAGAGGGGTACCGCCATGTCTATGGCAAGCGTGTGCTGTTCATCGATGAAGACACCTGGAACTCGGTGGTTTCGGACAACTATGACAGCCGTGGCGCGTTGTGGAAGCACGCGATGATCAACTACTACTACCACCCGGACATGAGTGCCTGGCAGGCCGGTTCGCAGTTTTTCATGGACCTGAACTCAGGGCAGTACACCGGCTACGCCATGACCAACGAATCGAAGAAGGGACCGATTCTCAACGAAGCAAAATTCACCCCGGACATGTACACCGCCGATGCGGCACGTGCGATGGGACGCTGATTGCACTGATCGTTTGAGCCAAAAAAAACCCAGGTGAAAACCTGGGTTTTTTTTCATCTATACACACCATCCCTGGATACGAATTGAATGACACCACCCATTCCTTGTGGGAGCGACCCTGCTCCCACATTGTGAACTTTGCCGAGCCCAAAACATGTGTGCATCGCCGATCCCCTGTAGGAGCGAGCCTGCTCGCGATGGCGGTGGATCAGGCAATGATGATGTCGACTGACCAGACGCCATCGCGAGCAGGCTCACTCCTACATCGGGATTTCTGCCGAGCCCAAAACATGTGTGCATCGCCGATCCCCTGTAGGAGCGAGCCTGCTCGCGATGACGGTGGATCAAGCAATGATGATGTCGACTGACCAGACGCCATCGCGAGCAGGCTCACTCCTACATCGGGATTTTTGCCGAGCACAAAACATGTGTGCATCGCCGATCCCCTGTAGGAGCGAGCCTGCTCGCGATGGCGGTGGAACAGGCAATTAAGATGTCGCCTGACCAGACGCCATCGCGAACAGGCTCGCTCCTACATTGGGATTTCTGCCGAGCACAAAATAAGTGTGCATCGCCGATCCCCTGTAGGAGCGAGCCTGCTCGCGATAGCGGTGGATCAAGCAATGATGATGTCGACTGACCAGACGCCATCGCGAGCAGGCTCGCTCCTACATTGGGATTTCTGCCGAGCACAAAATATGTGTGCATCGCCGATCCCCTGTAGGAGCGAGCCTGCTCGCGATAGCGGTGGATCAGGCAATGATGATGTCGACTGACCAGACGCCATCGCGAGCAGGCTCACTCCCACAGTTGTTTTGTGTCGACTGCAATTTTCGAGAACGCCACGAACCCTGTTAGGCGCGTGAGCGTCCTCACGATCAGCAGCTTCAGGCCTCTCGTCCCGCGCGATGGCCGGCGGCGATGGCGCCTTCGATGTAGCCCAGGCTTTGGCAGTCACCAATGCTGACGACCTTGAGCCCGGCACTGCTCAGCGCATCGCCCAGGGTGGTATCTGGCGTTGCTCCGCTGGCCAGTACCACCGAGTCACCCGGTACTTCGGCGGCTTCGCCGTCGGCGGTTCGATAGCGCACGCGATTGCCCTCGATGGCGGTGACGGTTACGCCGGTCAACAGCTGACCGCCATGCACGCGGATGCCGTGCAGCACGCGCCAGCGACGCACGATCGCCAGTTCCCGGCCCAGGTGATCGGTGCTTTCAAGCACACACACCTGACGCCCGCGGGCGATCAGGAATTCCGCCAGTTCCAGCCCGACCAATCCACCTCCGACAATGGTCACGCGCTTGCCCAGCGGCATCCAGACGCGTGACAACTTCTGCATCGCCTCGGTACTGTCGGTGACGCCGATCAGGTTGCCGGCCTTCATCAAGGTGCGTTGCGTCAGCGACAGCTTGCGTTTGGCGATCTCCTCGGCGCGGTCACCGGTCATCAGGCGGCGCAGTTCATCACCGCTCCACACATGATTCTGATCGGCGCCGGGAATATCCGGAGCCGCGCGCTGGGCGCCGGTGGCCACAATCACCTGATCGACGCCCCGGTCGCGCAGCAAGGCCGCGTCCACGCTGGTTTCCAGCTGCACATCAATGGGCAACTGCCGGACCTGGTACAGCAGATTGTCCAGCAGGCGTCCATTCTCGGGGTAAGCCAGGGCGGCAAAAAACAGCGTGCCACCCAAACGGTCACTGCGCTCGAACAGCGTCACCCGGTGCCCGCGCAAAGCCGCCACACGTGCCGCTTCAAGGCCCGCCGGGCCGCCACCTATGACCGCTATATGTTGCGCAGTGCTCACCGGGCCGATGATGCGCTCGGCTTCATGCCCGGTTTGCGGATTGACCGCGCATTTGACCCGCTCATTGATAAAGATCTGGCTGACGCACACATAGCAATAAATGCACGGACGAACAGCCTGCACCTGACCGGATAGCAGCTTATTCGGCAACTGCGGATCGGCCAGCAATTTGCGGCCCATGGCGATGAAATCACAGTGTTGCGCGGCAATCGCCGACTCGCCGACCTCCGGTTCGATACGCCCGACGGCAATCACCGGGATGCTCACGCACTGCTTGATTGCAGCGGTCCATTCGAGAAAAGCGCCGGGCTTTTGTACCAGCGGTGCCTCGGTAAACGCCACGCCACTGGTGGTCGCGGCATAGGCCGAGACACTGACCGCATCGGCGCCAGCGATTTGCGCCAGTCGCGCGACTGCCTTGGCATCTTCGAGGGTGATGCCACCGGGGGTGAGCATCTCTTCGGCATCCAGACGCAGCCACACGCCAAAGCCTGCACCCACTCGCGCACGCACGGCGGCCAGCACTTCAACCAACAGGCGCGCACGGTTTTCCAGCGAGCCGCCATAGGCATCCTCGCGGCGGTTGTAATACGACGACAGAAACCCGGCGATGATGTAGTTGTGCGCGGCATGAATCTCCACGCCATCGAAGCCGGCGCGTTGCGCCCGTTCGGCGGCAGCAGCGAACCACTCGACCATCTGTGCGATGTCGTGCTGCTCCATCACCTGCATCTGTATTCCGCCCTTGCGCCCACGCACCGCGCTGACAAAAGAGGCCAGCTCTTCGGGGGTCAAGGCTTGCATCATGTCCGAGCTGCTGGCCGGGGGAATCGACGGCACCCACAGCGGCCGGCCCGCGGCCATGTCGCGTATGGCGTTCTTGCCGGCGTGCTGCAGTTGCATGGCGATTTTCGCGCCGTGCTTGTGCACCCGCTCGGCCAGGCGGCTGAGGCCAGGAATGAACTCATCGGAAGAGACTCCGACCTGGTACGGTTCGGCAGTACCGGCGGGAAAAGCGATGGCGCACACGCCCATGATCAACAGCCCGGCGCCGCCCTCGGCACGCGCTTCGTAGTAGGCCTGGATACGTTCGCCACAGTGACCATCGGCTTCGGCAAAGTTGGAGCCCATGGGCGCCATGATGATGCGGTTACGCAGTTGGATAGGACCAATGCGGCCAGGGGCGAGCAAGTGGGAAAATTTTGTCATTGTTATGTTTGCCCTTAGTGGAGGCCTGTTCGTGCAACAGCGGCGCGGCTGCCGCTGTCGCAGGGCGCTTAGGCCTGGAGCAGGAACTCGAGGCAGGAACGGTTGAACAGCTCGCGGTGTTCCACCTGCACCCAGTGTCCGCATCGATTGAGCACAATAAAGCGGGCGTCCGGTGCGTTGTCGAGCACTTTCATGACGCCGCCGACCGGGTTGAAGTTGTCGTTGGTGCCCCAGAAACCGAGAATCGGCACGCGCAACTCTTCGAGGCGTTCGGTCATGTTCGGCACCATCATGGTCGAGAACAGACAGTGCGGCTGGTGACGGGCGACGGCAACGCGCTCGGCCAGCAGGCTGTCGGGCAGCTGCGAGGCATCGAACAGTTGCAGGCTCATGATCTGGCGCATCTTGTCGATGTCGAGCGGGCCGGCATTGAACAATTCGACCATGCGCTGAATACCGATCTTGGCGAAGTAGGTGGCACGCTCTTCGACACCACCGGGGGCCATCAGGATCAGTTTTTCGATGAGTTGCGGTTCCGCCAGGCCCAGCCCGATCGCGATGGCGCCGCCCAGTGAGTTACCCAGCAAGGTGCATCGCTGCACGTCGAGGGCCTTGAGCAGCCCGGAGACGGCACTGACGAAGAAATCCAGGTCGTAATTGATGTTGTCGGGTTTGTCCGAACGGCCGAAGCCGGGCAGGTCGATCACCAGGTTGCGAAAGCCGGCGGCAATAAAGTCGGGGTAATTGCCCTTGAAGTTGCTGTAGCCACTGGCGCCTGGTCCACTGCCGTGCAACCACACCACGACAGGGCCGCTGCCTTCATCGAGGTAGTGCAGGCGCAGGCCACTGCCGAGGGTGACGAAATGGCCAATGGGCAACGGTAGGTCTTGTTCTGACATCTTCGAATCTCCATTCATCAGGCGGTTACTGCAGTTTCAGGGGCGGCAATCGGAGGTGCCGATCGCAAAATTTGAGCGCGGTAGCGGGGCAGGGCCATGCCCAGGAATACAGTCGAGAGCACCAGCATCGAGATCGAACTGGCCAGGGCATAGCGCAAGGCTTCGGCGCCCAGCACCGGTGCAAACAAATCGCTGAGGACACCGATCAACAGCGGGCCCACGCCAACGCCCAACAGGGTCATGGCCATGACGAATATCGAGGTGGCTTGCGCCAGGCGAGCAGCCGGAAACAGGTGAGTCACTGCGCCCAGGCATGGCGTTGCCCACCAGGTGCCGAAGAAGGCAAAGCCTGCATAGAACAGAAACGCGGTCGGCACCGGGGTGCTGCCCAAGTGGAACAGAATGCCGGTTGGCCAGAGGAAATACGCCAGCCCGAACGGGATGCTGACCAGGGTGGCGAGCAGCGGTACGCCAATCTGCCAGCCAGCGTCCCGGCGAGCCATGCGATCAGAAATGATCCCGCAGGCCAGGGTGCCGAACGTGGCGCCCGTGCCGCCCACGACGCCGACCAGAAAACCGGCGTCCTGCAGGCTCAAACCATGGGAGCGAATCAGGAAACTGGGGCTCCAGGTGCCGATCGCATAACCGGCAATGGCGCTGGAGGCACCGGTCAGCACCAGCCATAGAAATGAAGGAGTTTCCATCAGCTTGGCCATGGTTTTGGCCCAGCCGTCCTGGATCACTTCAACCTTGATTTGCGGCTGGCTCGGCACTTTGGGGGCGCGCACCGTGAAGCTCAGCAACAGGCCGAGCAAGATCCCCGGTACGCCGATGATCAGGAACGCCGAACGCCAGCCGTACTGCTGGGCGATCCAGCCGCCCAGGCCGAGGCCGAAAATGGCGCCAAAACTTGATCCCAGCATAAGGATGGACAGGGCGGTCGAGCGGTTTTTCGCCGGGTACAGCTGCGAAATCATCGCCACCGAAGGAGCCGTGCCGCCGGCTTCACCGATCGCTACACCGATACGCGCCAGCACCAGCAGCCAAAAGCTGGTGGCCAAGCCGCAGGCCATGGTCATGAAGCTCCAGACGATGCAGCAGACGGCGATGACTGGCTTGGGCCCGATACGGTCGGAGAGCCGCCCCAGGGGAAACCCGAACAGGGTGTAGAAGACCGCGAAGGTCACCCCCGACAGCAGACCGATGCCGGTGTCAGAGATGCCGAACTCTGCCTTGACCGGCTCGATCAGGATCGCCATCAACAGCCGATCGATGTAGTTGAAGATGTAAATCACGGCCAGCACGAACAATGCGTAATGGGTATGCCAGGTGACGCGGATGGAAGAGTTCACGACGGGTGCTCCCGGTTTTGTTCTAGTGAGCAGGATTCTGGCCCGGTTCAAGGGTCAGGCACATCGTCCGTTCAGACCACTCGCTGGCGGCGCGTTGAGCAACCGCAGCGGCGTAGTCTTATCGGACGATGTTGCGCTTTTGTACAGGGTTAATGATTCGTCCCGTGCTCGATCACCCGGCCAGACAGTACCGGTGATCGAGGTAGCCCAAGGCGTGCGGGAGAACAACGATGAAGTTAGCGAACAAAGTGGCCCTGATCACGGGTGCCGGGCAAGGCATGGGCCGGGCGATTGCCCAGTGCTTTGCCCAGGCCGGCGCACGAGTGGTGGCGGCCGACATCAACCTGCAGGCAGCACAGCAGACGATCGAAGGCCTCGGTGAACAGGCGCTGGCCCTGGCTTGCAACGTCGCCGACAGCGCCTCGGTGGCCGCGGCCATGGAAATGATCGAGGCGCGTTTTGGCGGTCTCGACATCCTGGTCAATAACGCGGGCGTCGGCTCGGTTGATGCCTTTGTCGACACCCCGGACGAGCATTGGCAGCGGGTCATTGGCGTCAACCTCACGGGCACCTTTCTGTGCAGCCGTGAAGGTGTGCGACTGATGCAAAAACACGGCAGCCGCGGCGCTGTCATCAATATCTCCAGCACCGCAGCCATGACCGGCGAAGGCCCAAGTCATTACTGCGCTGCCAAGGCCGGGGTGATGGGGCTGACCCGCAGCATGGCTCGCGAGTTGGCGGCCAGCGGCATCCGCGTCAACACCCTGGTACCGGGGCCGACCAACACGCCAATGATGGCCGGCATCCCCGATGACTGGATGCAAAGCATGCTCAAGGCCATCCCGCTGGGCCGTATGGGCGAAGCAGACGAGATCGCTCGCGTCGCGGTGTTTCTGGCCAGCGAAGACGCCAGCTTCATCACCGGTCAGAACCTTGCCGTCAACGGCGGCATGGCCTTCATATGAACCGGGAGCAGCGAATGAGCAAGCGAGTGCAAGGCAAGATCGCTTTTATCACCGGTGCCAGTTCCGGCATCGGAGCAGCCACGGCCTGGCGCTTTGCCGAAGAGGGCGCGACCGTGGTCCTCTGCGGGCGCACTGAGGCGCCTTTGGAAGCAATGGCGAGCGCTATCCGCGACGCCGGCGGCCAGGCGCACTGGTGTGTTGCCGATGTCAGCGACGAACACGCGTATGTCGGCGCGATTGAAGCGGCAGCCCGCCACCACGGACGTCTGGACATCCTCGTCAACAACGCCATGGCCTACACCTGGGGCGCCATCGACACCACCAGCACCGCCGACTGGCACGCCAACTTCAGTACCACCGTGGACGGCACGTTCTGGGGTACCCGCACGGCCATGGCGCTGATGAAAGCCCAGGGTGGCGGTGCCATCGTCAACATCAGTTCCATCTGCGGATTGTTCGGTACGCCCTGGATGGCCGGCTATTCGGCGGCCAAGGCGGCGGTGATCAACTTCAGTCGCGCCGCCGCCAGTGAAGGGGCCGCGAACAAGATTCGCTGCAATGTGGTGGTCCCCGGCGTCATCGAAACCCCGGCCACGGCGGGCATGCTGTCGGACGAAAAGGCGCGCGGCAATACCGAAAAGTTGATCCCGCTGCGGCGCATCGGCCAGGCGCGGGAAGTGGCCAGCGCGATTTTGTTCCTGGCCAGTGACGAGGCGTCCTACATCACCGGCGCGTGTGTGCCGGTGGATGGCGGGCGCAGTTCGGAACTTTATACGGTGCTGGAGTGATGAGCATGGAGCCGAACGCTTTACTGGCCCGTATCGACCGGCTTGAATCGATTGAAGAAATACGTCAGCTGGCGGCGAAATATTCGCTGTCCCTGGACATGCGCGACCTCGATGCCCACGTCAACCTGTTCGCCGAAGACATTCGCGTGGGTCGCGAAAAGACCGGCCGCGCGCACCTCAAGGCGTGGGTCGACGCCACGTTGCGCGATCAGTTCAGCGGCACGTCGCATCACCTGGGCCAACACATCATTGAGCTGCTCGACGCCGATAACGCCGTGGGTGTGGTGTATTCCAAGAACGAGCATGAGACGGGCCCGGAGTGGGTCACCATGCAGATGCTCTATTGGGATGACTACCAGCGCATCGATGGCCGCTGGTATTTCCGCCGCCGTCTGCCTTGCTACTGGTACGCCAGCGACCTCAACAAGCCGCCCATCGGCGAGCGAAAAATCCGGTGGCCGGGACGCGAACCCTACGCCGGCAGCTTCCATGACCTGTTCCCGTCCTGGGCCGAATTCTGGGCCAAACGCCCGGACAAGGATCAGTTGCCCGACGTCGCCCCTGCCGCGCCCCTGGAACACTTTCTAGCCACCCTGCGACGCGGTGCTGCGGCACCGAAGATCCGTGTGCGCTGAGGATATGCAATGAGCATTTTGTTTGAACCCTTGCGTCTGGGCGAGCTGGAGCTGGGCAACCGTATTGTCATGGCGCCGATGACCCGCAGCCGCGCCAGCGCGCAAGCCGTGCCGACGGCAGAAATGGTCGACTACTACCGCCAGCGCGCCAGTGCCGGGCTGATCATTGCCGAAGGCACGGCGCCGTCGGCTGATGGCCTGGGCTATTGCCGCACGCCGGCCATTTATGACAGCGAGCAGATCGAGGGATGGCGCCAGGTCACCCGTGCGGTCAACAACGCCGGTGGGCAGATGGTGCTGCAGTTGATGCACGTGGGCCGTGCCGCCAGTTGGCAAAACAAACCCACCGGCGCCCGAACCGTCGCGCCGTCGGCACTGCGCGCGCGGGTGCAGTTGTACAGCGATGGAGCGTTCTGTGACGGCGCCGGGCTGGTCGACACCGATGAACCGCAAGCGTTAAGCCTGGAAGGCATTGCCGAGGTCATCGAGCACTACCGGCGCGCTGCCTTGAATGCCCGCGAAGCCGGCTTCGAAGGAGTCGAGCTGCATTGCACCAGCGGCTACCTGCCCATGCAGTTCATGGCGTCCGGCAGCAACCGACGCAACGATGGCTATGGCGGCACGGTGGAGAACCGGGTGCGCTTTGCCGCCGAGGTGCTGGCGGCGATGGCCACGGCCATCGGGCCTGGACGCGTGGGACTGCGACTGTGCCCAGGCAACCCGTACAACGACATCAGCGACGCTGACCCGGCCGGTACCGCGCAAGCCCTGTGCCGGCAGATCGAGCCGCTCGGCCTGGCGTATCTGCACATCATGCGCTCGCCGCTGGCGGAGCTGGATGCCTTTGCCCTGGCCCGCAGTCACAGCCGCAGCGCACTGATTCTCAACGACGGATTCGACGGCCCTTCAGCCATCGCTGCACTGGAAAGCGGGCAGGGCGCGGCGGTGTCGTTTGCCCGGCATTTCATCGGCAACCCAGACCTGGTCGAGCGTCTGCGCGCGGGCCTGCCATTGGCCGGTTTCGACCGCAAAACACTTTATACCAAGGGATCGCGTGGCTATTCGGACTATCCGAATCGAACCCAGGCGACTGCATGAACAATCGGTTTTATCGGAGGTAGGGATGAACAATTTCAATAACGCCAGCCTGCTGTCCAGTGACGATCGCGGGGTCGTGCCGCGCGAGCAGACTCAGGCCATCCTTGATCGCCGGGCCGAAGCCAGCGCGCGGATCAAACCGGCGGACCGCTATACCCTGGCCGATCGCCTTGAAGAACAGGCCCGGCGCCACGGCGAGCGGCCTTTCATTATCTATGGCGAGCAGCGGCTGAGTTTTGCCGACATCAACGCCCAGGCCGACCGACTCGCCCACGTCTTTCATGCGCGCGGTTTGCGTCCAGGCGATGTCTGCGCGCTGGCCATGGAAAACCGCCCGGCGTTTTTCTGTTGCTGGTTCGGCCTGGTCAAACTGGGTGTGGTGGTGGGGTTTGTCAACACCCAGGTCAGCGGACAGCCGTTGGTGCATGCCCTGGAGGCGATTACCGCCAAGGCCGTGATCGTTGGTGAAGAAGTGCTGGGCAATTTTCTCTCCACTGAAGGCTTGCCGCCGTTGCCGTTGTGGCTGGTGGAGGATCCCGAGCAACCGTATACGAGCGCCACGCCTGCGCAGGTTGATACACGCTTGGGTGAAGCGCTGGCGGTGGCACCGGCCACGCCATTTCCACGAGACCTGCGCGCCGACCTCAGCGCCGAGACCCCGAGCCTGCTGATTTTTACCTCGGGCACCACGGGCCTGCCCAAAGCGGCGCGTTACAGCCACATGCGCTGGATGTCGACCGGCGACATCATGGAAATCACCCTGCAGACCACGCCGCAAGACGTGTTCTATTGCTGCCTGCCGCTGTACCACGGTGCCGCCGCCACGTCCGTGACCTCCACGGCGCTGAAAACCGGCGCGGCAATTGTGGTGCGACGTAAATTCAGTGTCCGCGAGTTCTGGAGCGACGTGCGCAAGCACCACATCAGCGTGTTCCAGTACATCGGGGAAATCTGTCGCTACCTGCTCAACCAGCCTGAAGTTCCCGGCGAGCGTGAGCACGGTCTGCGCTGCATGCTCGGCGCCGGCTTATCCCGTGAAACCTGGCAGAACTGGGTTCATCGCTTCGGGCCGATCCAGGTGTTCGAGGGCTGGGGCTCGACCGAGTCCAATACCAATGTGGTCAACGTCGACAACTACATCGGCGCCTGTGGGCGTATTCCGTTCTGGGAAAAGAGCAACCTGCGGCTGGTGCGCTACGACGTTGAAACCGACACCCATCCACGGGACGAAAACGGCTTCTACCAGTTGTGCGAGGAGGGAGAAGTCGGCGAAGCCCTGGGCTTCATCATCAGCCATCCCGAGATCGGCGGCGGACGCTTCGAGGGCTACACCTCGGCGGCGGCCACCGACAGCAAAATTCGCCGCAATGTGTTCGTCCAAGGGGATGCCTGGTGGAGCTCGGGTGACCTGCTGCGTTTCGACGAGGACGGCTACCTATATTTCATCGACCGCATCGGCGACACCTTCCGCTGGAAGAGCGAAAACGTCTCCACGCTGGAAGTGGTGGCGGCGCTGGGAGACTTCGCCGGGCTTGAACTGATCAACATCTATGGTGTGCAGGTGCCTGGGCAGGAGGGGCGCGCCGGTATGGCGGCGGTCTTGATGCAGCCGGGCCACACCTTCGATCCCGAAGCGTTTTACGCGCTGACGCAGGCGCGTTTGCCACGCTATGCCGCGCCGGTTTTTGTGCGCGTATCAGCGGCTGCCGATCTGACCAGCACTTTCAAGTTGCGCAAGGTGGACCTGCAGCGCCAGGGCTATTCGCCGACGGCATTCAGCGATCCCATGTTCGTCCGCGACGAAAGCAGTGGCAGCTACGTGCCGTACAGCCCGGAAGTTCTCGAGCGGGTTGGCCTGGCCGCCTTCGCGGGTGACGCCAGTGAGTAACCTCGACGCCCACGGGCACGAATGGCGCGCGGGCCTGCGCTTTCCCTGGCCCCAGCCGCCGGACAACGGCGCGGTTCAGCAGGTCGCCGAGGGACTGCTGTGGCTGCGCATGCCGCTGCCGTTCGGGCTCGACCATATCAACCTGTACCTGTTGCGCCATGGCGATGGCTGGGTGGCAGTCGATACCGGGCTGAACAATGACCGGACCCGCGAAGTCTGGGAAGCGCTGTTCGACACCGCGCTGGGTGGCTTGCCGCTGGTCGCGGTGATTTGCACGCACTTTCACTCGGATCACGTCGGGGTGCTCGGCTGGTTAAGCGAACGCTTCCAGTGCCCGGTGTTCATGAGTGCCAGCGAATACCAGGCCATGCATCAGTTGGGCAACCAGAGCGATGACGGCAGCCGTTGGGCTTTTCACGAACATTACCGGCGTGCCGGTTTCACCACCGAGCAGACCGAGGCGTTGTTTCCGCTGTTGGGTTCAGCCCATTTTCGCCCGCAGGTGCCGACCAGCTTTCGGCGCCTTAGCGAAGGCAGTCAGTTGACCATTGGCGGGCGTCGTTGGGAGGTGCGCATTGGTCGCGGCCATTCACCGGAACACGCCTGCCTGTACTGCGCCGAAGACAACCTGCTGATCTCCGGCGATCAGGTGCTGCCGCGCATCACGTCCAGTGTCTGCGTCCAGGTGACCGAGCCTGATGCCGATCCGTTGCGCGACTGGCTGGAGTCGGTCGAAAGCCTGCGCTCTGTGCCCGATAGCGTGCTAGTGCTGCCGGCGCATGAGCGTCCGTTTTTCAATCTGCATCTGCGCCTCGATCAACTCCGCGACCATCACCAGGTGCACTTGCAGCGAGTGCTCGACGCCTGCGCGGAACCGCGTACGGCCATGCAGTTGATGGCGGTGCTGTTTCCGACGGTGAAAGGACGCTTCGACGAGTTGATGGCGATTGGCGAAACCCTGGCTCACGTCAATTACCTCATCGCGCAAGGCCAGTTGGTGCGTGAAGAAACAGCGGGCGTGTTCCGTTACGGACGCACGCCTGAAGGGGTCATCGCTCGGTCTGTGCTAGGGCAGCTCTGAGCGGGCCACAGGGTAGTAACGAAAAAGTGAAGCAGTGACGTTCCAGCACTTTGCGCGGCCAACAGGTCGTTAATCGGGAGAGGCAGTGTGACTAATAAAAACAACAAAAATGGTGCGGGCCCAGGTGTATCGGGCTTCGAAGTATCGGGTCTGGTGGCGGCGATCGCACTGGTGTCCACGCCCGCATGGTCAGGTGAAACCATCGAGTTCGATAACGGGACGACGATCGACTGGACCGTGACCACCAGCTATGGGCTGGGGGTGCGTTTGTCCGACCCGGACAACGCGCTGTTGACGCGCAACGCCGATGACGGCGACCGCAACTTCGACAAGGGCAGCCTGGTCACCAACCGCGTGGGTGCCCTGGCCGAGATGATCGTGCGCAAGGACACCTACGGCGCGGTGCTGCGTGCCAGTACGTTCTACGATGATGTTTACCACCGCTCCAATGACAACGATTCACCGTCCACGGTCAACAAGACCGGAGACCACAATGAGTTCACCAGCGACACCAAATACTACAGCGGTGGCCGCAGCAAATTCCTTGACGCCTACGTGTTCAACGGCTGGCGCTTCGACAATGATTCGATGCTCGACGTCAAGGCCGGGCGCCACATCGAGTCGTGGGGTGAAAGCCTGTTCTACCCAGGTGTCAGTGGCGTGCAGAACCCGTCCGATGCGGTCAAGGCAGCGCAGCCAGGGGTGGAGGTCAAGGAAGTGCTGTTGCCGGTCGGGCAGGTTTCTGCTTCCTACCGGTTGAACCCGCAGCTGACCTTTGGCGCGTATGTGCAATACGAATGGATGGGGACTGAACTGCCGCCAGTCGGCAGCTACCTGTCGACCAGTGATGTGGTCGGGCCGGGACGTGAATTCATCCTCAACGCCAACGGCACGCGGATCAACTACAAAGGCACTGATGAACCCCGCGACAGCGGCCAGTGGGGGGTTCAAGTACGTTTCCGTCCGGTGCCGGCCCTTGAGTTGTCGCTGTTCCACGTCAAGTATCATGACAAGAATCCGGCCACCGCCCTGGTCGGTTATCAGGCCGTCCCCGCAGGTCCTGGCGCGTTTTTCGGGACGCCGGATGGCTATCGCATTACCTACTTTGAAGACATCAAGCTGACCGGGATCAGCGCATCGACCAAGATCGGCGAAACCCAGATTGGCGGCGAATGGTCCTATCGCGACGGTGCGCCGGTGATGGTCAATACCGGCCTGGGGGCGACGCCGACCCGTGGCAAGGGCCAGCAGATGCAACTGTCGGCCATCCGCATTCTCGGTGACCGGCCATGGGCGAGCCAGACGTCGCTGACCGCCGAAATCGTGCATGTCCGCGTCGACAGCGTGGATGAAGCCTCGGCGGCGCCGAACCTGCAAGCGCTGGGCAACAGCCTGATTCCGTCCATGCGTCCGTTGGTGCAACCGTCCGATGACTACACCTACAAGAACGCCTCGGGCTGGCGCAGCAAGACGTCCAGCGCCTACACCGTGGGCGCCTCCTTCAGCTACCCGGGCGTGTTCAGAGGCTGGGACCTGGAAGTACCGGTCAACTTCTCCAACGTGTTCAGCGGTGCCACGCCGATGGCCGGGACCATCTCCGGGTTGCAGGGCGATCGCCGGCTGAGCCTGGGCACTACCTTCAAGTACCTGGGCAACCTGGAAGTCGCCCTGCGGGTCACCAGTTACCTGGGGGACGCGGACCCGGTCAAGCGCATGCTGGCCGACCGTGACTACGGCACGTTCTCGGTGAAATACAGCTTCTGATGACTGTGCTGGCGCCAGGGTTGAGTCAACCCTGGCGTCGCAGGCGCCTAGTCAAAATGGACGATCACTTGCCGCCGCAGTTGTGGCATGGTCGCAAGACAAAAAACCTGAAGCACACAGCCTTCGAATGGGGGATACATGGGTCTCAAAGGTCATGCGGCGATTGTTGGCGCCGCTCAATACAAACCGGAAAAGTACGCCACTGCACCGAGAATGTTCCACCTCGAACAGGTGGCCGACCTGGCGGCGCAGGCGCTGCGGGATGCGGGCTTGCGTGCCGAAGACCTCGACGGTCTGGTAATCAACGGCCCGCATTTCCATGAAGCTTCGGTGTTCGTGCCGGCCATGGCCGCCGAGTACCTGGGCTTGAACCTGAATTTTGCCGAAGTGGTCGACCTGGGTGGTTGCACCTCGGTGGGCATGGTCTGGCGCGCGGCTGCGGCGATCGAGCTGGGCTTGTGCCAGGCCGTGCTGTGCGTGCTACCGGCGCGTCTGGCGCCGATGGGACCTGATGAAGATCCTGGCGCGATGGCCCGTGCCATGCGCTACGGCGGCCACAGCACCGCGTTCGGCGCCCCGGAGGCAGAGTTTGATTTGCCTTACGGGCACATGGGCCAGAACACCGGCTACGCGATGATCGCCCAGCGCTATGCCGCGCAGTACGGTTACGACCCGGTGGCCATGGCCAAGATTGCGGTGGATCAGCGCACCAACGCCTTGGCCAACCCGCAAGCCATGTTCTACGGTCAGCCCCTGACCATCGAACAGGTGCTGGCGAGCAAGCGCGTGGCCGATCCGTTGCACATTCTCGAAATCGTCATGCCCGTGGCCGGCGGTGCGGCCATGATCATTGCCTCCAAAGAAGTCGCGGCCCGTGCTCGCAAACGGCCGGCATTCATCACTGGCTTCGGCGAGCACCTGGCGTTCAAGTCGCCCTCGTACGCAAAAGACATGCTCAACACACCGATTGGTCCAGCCTCGCGTCGTGCCTTCGACATGGCCGGCCTCAAACCTGCGGATGTCGATGCGGCGCAAATCTACGACTGCTACACCATCACCGCGTTGTTGACCCTGGAAGATGCCGGCTTTTGTGCCAAGGGCGAAGGCATGGGTTTTGTTCGCGAACATGACCTGACCTGGCGCGGCGATTTCCCGATGAACACCCACGGCGGCCAGCTCAGCTTCGGCCAGGCCGGCGCTGCCGGTGGGATGTCACAGGTGATCGAAGCCGTGACTCAGATCAGTGGTGAAGCGGGTGAGCGCCAACTCAAGCGATGCGACGCCGTCTACGTCTCCGGGACCGGTGGCGTGATGAGTGAGCAGGCCGCGTTGATTCTTCAGGGAGCATGACCAGCATGTCGAACAACAAACCAATGCCGGTGCCGACCGAAATATCTGCCCCGTTCTGGGAAGGACTCAAAGCGCAGCGGCTGTTGATCCAGCAGTGCAACGCTTGCGACCACTGGGTGTTCTACCCGCGCCGGCACTGCCCGATTTGCCTGGCCCACGACCTGGCCTGGCGCGAGGTCAGCGGCGGCGCGAGCCTGTACAGCTTTACCATCGCCCGCGTCGCCACGCTGCCGGACTTCGCCGATGAAATGCCGCAGAAGCTGGCCGTCATCGAGCTGGATGAAGGGGTGCGCATCAACACCACGCTGGTGGGTCTTGAAGAGGATCAGATTCGCATCGGCATGCGTCTTAAACCGGTGTTTGCCGAGGTCGACGCAAAGGGGACGTGCTTGCTGCGCTTTACCGGCCTGGAACAGGACAGCGACGCGTTGCAGCGCTGGACCGGGGCGCCTCAAACACAAGCGTTGGAGCCAAATGAGGTTGCACCTGCGCGCCTGATTGCCATGGATGATGAGGCGGCGCTGCAGAGCCTGGTCAGCGAAACGTTCAGCGACTGGAGCAACGAAATTGTTATCGACCAGGCCTTGATCGATGCCTTTGCGTTGTTGTCGGGCGATGACTACTGGATTCACACCGACCTTGAGCGTGCGCGCAAAGACAGCCCGTTCGGCGGCACTATCGCCCACGGTGCATTGGTGCAGGTCCTGCAGTCGCGGCTCAAACTTAAGCTGGGTTATGAGATCACCGGCTACGGCACCATGGTCAACTATGGCTCGGATCGCTTGCGCTTCCCTGCGCCGGTACCCGCCGGGTCGCGGATACATGCACGCGCCAAGGTCAAGCAGGTAGTGCAGGTGAAGCGTGGTACGCAGCTTACGCTGGAAGTGAACACGCATGTGGTGGGCAGTGATCGTCCTTCGGTCATTAATGACCTGGTGATCCTGTACATGTGATTTTGCCATCTCGAAAGGTGGTGAAGGAGCTGCGTGTGCAGGAGCTGTGTGAGCTGTCGAGTGAAACGAGGCTGCGATCTTTTGATCTTGTCTTGTGTGCATATCCATTCTTTCGGTAACGGCTTCCATAGGTTCCGCTCTTACAGCGGGTCACTTGGAAAAGCGCCAAGTAACCAAGCGCTTCCTGCCCCACCACTTGGCACCTCGCCTGGGCTCGGTGTACCCGAACGCAGGTATTGCCCCGCGGCTAAACCGGCATCCTTGCCGGTTTACCCGCTGCGCAATACCTGCCATAGCCCCAAATTCCAAAGCCAACACACGATCACTGTGGGAGCTGGCTTGCCAGCGATGGCGGTGTGTCAGTCACCGTACCTTTGGATGTGCCGGCCTCATCGCGAGCAGGCTCACTCCCACAGTGAACCGCAGTGACTACAAAATCTGTGTTCGACCAAAAATCCCCTGTGGGAGTGGGGTTGCTCACGATTGGGCCGGCATATTCAACAAGGATCTCACCCGATATCCCTTTCCCCGATAGATCAGATGCTTAGTCTCAACGGACGATGATGCAGTTGCCCCTCCTCAGCACAATGAAGACCAATAAAGGTCCAGTCATTGAGGAGCAGGGCATGATGGATATTCGGGGGCTGAGTTACTTCGTCGCTCAAATCGAAAATCTCAGTCAGTGGCAACGTTATGCCGAAGACGTGTTGGGCATGATGGTGCTGCCCGCGCCCGGTGGCGGATTGCACGTGAAGATGGATGAACGACCGTTTCGCATGCTGATCGTCGAAGGGGCGGGGGCGGGTTACCTGGCGTCTGGCTGGGAGCTGGCCAGCGAACGGGCTTTCAACGCCGCGTTGAAAACGCTGGATCAGAACGCGGTGCGCTGGGAGCCGGGCACGGCTGTCGAGATCGAGCAGCGTGGCGTGCAGGCTCTGGTCAGTGTTCTTGATCCGTCCGGCAATCGTCACGAGCTGAGCTGGGGCCATCGTTCTGACTGCCTGCCCTTTGTCTCGCCACAAGGCGTGCCGCGTTTTATCACCGGTGACATGGGCCTGGGGCACACCGTGCTGCCAGCGCCGAACTTCGACGCCACCCTGGCATTCGCCAAGGAGGTGCTGGGGTTCGAACTGTCGGACATCTTCAATTTCCGCCCCGATCCGTCGGCCCCGCCGATTCGTATCCATTTCCTGCATTGCCGCAACAGTCGCCATCACTCGCTGGCGCTGGCGGAGTTCGCGGTGCCTTCGGGTTGCGTGCACGTGATGGTGGAAGTGGACTCGATGACCGAAGTGGGGCGCGCCCATGACCGGCACCTGGTCCATCAGGTGCCGCTCTCGGCCACCCTCGGCCAGCACCTCAATGACCTGATGACCTCGTTTTACATGAAGACCCCGTCCGGTTTCGACCTCGAGTACGGCTACGGCGGCCTGCAAGTGGACTGGGCTGAGCACTCGGCCTTCGAATTCACCCGCGTGAGCCTGTGGGGGCATGACTTTTCCGTCGGCCAGCAACAAGGAGATGAGCAATGAACAAGCAAATGACGGCCGCTGATGCGGTAGCGCAACTGCGCGATGGCATGACCATCGGCTTCGGTGGTTGGGGCCCGCGGCGCAAACCGATGGCGGTGGTCCGCGAGATTCTGCGATCCGATGTGAAGGACCTGACAGTGGTCGCTTACGGTGGACCGGAAGTCGGCATGCTCTGCGCGGCCGGCAAGGTCAAGAAGCTGGTGTTCGGCTTTGCCACCCTCGACGCCATTCCGCTGGAACCCTACTACCGCAAAGCGCGCGAAGCCGGTGGGCTGGAGTTGATGGAGGTCGATGAGGGCATGTTCCAGTGGGGGCTGCGTGCAGCGGCCATGCGCTTGCCGTTTTTGCCGACCCGCTGCGGCCTGGCAACCGATGTCACGCGGCTGAACCCCGAACTTAAAACCATTCAATCGCCCTATGCCGACGGCGAGGTGTTGCTGGCAATGCCGGCGCTGAACCTGGACGTGGCCTTTGTTCACGTCAACGTAGCCGACCGCTTGGGCAACACCTTGGTCACCGGCCCGGACCCGTACTTCGATCATCTGTTCGCACGCGCTGCCCAGCAGTGTTTCGTGTCTTGCGAACAGCTGCACGAGCGCCTGGAACTGAGCGCCGAGCAGGCCCGTTGCAACACCTTCGAACGCTACCTGGTCAGCGGGGTGATTCACGCACCGTTTGGCGCCCATCCGACTGCCTGCCAGCCCGAATATGGCTGGGACCTGAGTCATCTCAAACGCTATGCCGCCAGTGCCGGTGAAGAGGGCGGCTGGCAAGCCTATGTCGAGGAGTATGTGGCGGCGGGCGAGCGGGCCTATCTGGATAAAAACGGCGGTGCCGAACGCATGGGCTCCCTGGCCCTGCCGGTGTTCTGAGGAGTATGAAAATGTCGACTACCTGTGAATTTACCCTCGCCGAATTGATGATCGTCGCGGCCAGCGAAGCCTGGCGCGACAACGGCGAATTGATCGCTTCGGGGTTGGGCGTGATCCCGCGTCTGGGCGCGAGTCTGGCCAAGCTCAGCCACAGTCCGCAATTGCTGATGACCGACAGCGAGGCCTACCTGGTCGAAGAGCCGATCCCGTTGGGGCCTCGGGGCGATTTCGTGCCCAAGTACTCCGGTTCGCTGAACTTCGAGCGGGTGTTCGAGTGCGTCTGGGGCGGCCGTCGCCACGCTATGATCGGCCCGACCCAGATCGACCGCTGGGGCCAGAGCAACCTGTCTTGCGTGGGCGATTACCACAAGCCCAAAGCCGCCATGCTCGGTGTGCGCGGCTTGCCCGGCAACAGCATCAACCACATCAACTCGTTCTTTGTGCCCAACCATAACGCCCGCGTGTTTGTCAGCGGTGAAGTTGACATGGTCTCCGGCGTTGGCTTCAAGGCCGACCGCTGGCCAGGAGGGGTGCGGCGCGACCTGATGGATATCCGCTTGATCATCACCAACTTGTGCGTGATGGATTTCGACGGCCCGGACCGTGCTGTCCAGGTGCGCAGCCTGCACCCTGGCGTGACCTTTGAAGAGGTGCAGGAAAGCACCGGCTTCCCGTTGCTCAAGTCGCCGTCGCTCAAGGAAACCGTGCACCCGACGCCCGAGCAACTGGCACTGATCCATCGACTCGATCCCCATGATTACCGCAGTGCGGCGATCAAGGGCAATCCAGCCGGCATTCGCGTGGCCTAAGGCGAGGGACATGAGCATGAACAGCCCTGACAGTGAATTCGTCCAGCGTGAAGACCACTCGGTCTACGAAACGCAGGAGCCGGTGTTGTACGCCGTGGCGGACTGTATCGCCACGCTGACCATGAACCGGCCAGGCTTCAACAATGCGCAGAACTCGCAGATGACCTATGCACTGGACGCTGCGTTTCGCCAGGCGGTCAACGATGACGCGGTCAAAGTCATTGTGCTGCGCGGGGCAGGCAAGCACTTTTCCGCCGGCCACGACATCGGCACGCCGGGGCGGGACATCAACAAACCGTTCGAGCGCGCGCACCTGTGGTGGGACCACACCAACAAGCCCGGTGGCGAGCAACTCTATGCCCGCGAGCAGGAGGTTTACCTGGGCATGTGTCGGCGTTGGCGTGAACTGCCCAAGCCTACCATTGCCATGGTCCAGGGTGCCTGTGTCGCCGGAGGGTTGATGCTGGCCTGGGTCTGCGACCTGATCGTGGCGAGCGACGATGCGTTTTTCCAGGACCCGGTGGTGCGCATGGGCATTCCGGGGGTGGAGTATTTTGCTCATCCCTATGAGCTCAATCCGCGTATCGCCAAGGAGTTCCTGTTCACTGGCGATCGCATGAGCGCCGAGCGCGCTTACCAGATGGGCATGGTCAATCGGGTCATGTCTCGCAAGGCGCTTGAAGAGGGCACTTATGCGCTGGCGGCCAACATTGCGCGACAACCGCGCATGGGTCTGGCCCTGACCAAGCAGGCGATCAACCACGTTGAAGACCTGCAGGGCAAGCGCACCGCCATGGACGCCGCCTTCGCCTGGCACCACTTCGCCCACGCGCACAACGAGTTGCTGTCGGGTGACAAGCTCGGCGGTTTCGATGCCAAGGCCATGGCTCAGGCCAATAAGGCCGCCGCCAGTGGAGAGCAGGCATGAGCCGCTGGATGTCCACGCCGCTGACTGAAGCCCTGGGGTGCCGCTACCCGATTGTGCAGACCGCCATGGGCTGGGTCGCTGACGCCAACCTGGTGATCGCGACGACCCGGGCGGGTGGTTTCGGTTTTCTCGCCGGGGCGACGATTGCCGCCGATGCGCTGGAGCGCGAAATCAACAAGGTGATTGCCGCCACCGGTGGCAGCAATTTTGGCCTGAACTTCCACATGTTCCAGGAAAACGCCGCGCAGTGCGTTGACCTTGCGATCCGCTATCGCTTGCGCGCGGTCAGCTATGGCCGTGGCCCGGACAAACAGACCATTGCCCGTTTCAAGGCAGCCGGCGTGTTGTGCATCCCGACGGTTGGGGCGCTCAAGCATGCCCTCAAGGCCGTGGAGTTGGGCGCTGACATGATCACCATCCAGGGCGGTGAGGGCGGTGGTCATACCGGTGGTGTGCCCAGTTCGATCCTCCTGCCCCAGGTGCTCGATGCGGTGTCGGTTCCGGTGATTGCTGCCGGGGGTTATTCCACCGGTCGTGGTCTCGCTGGAGCACTGGCGGCCGGCGCCGTGGGCATCGCCATGGGCACGCGGTTTCTGATGACCCGTGACTCACCGACGCCTTCGGCGACCCTGGTGCATTACCTCAAGGTCAGCGACCCGCAGTTGGTGCGGGTGACCACGGCGGTCGATGGCATGCGCCACCGCATGATCGAGAACCCGTTCATCAACCACCTGGAGCAGGCTGGGCCCATCGGACGCCTGCGCATTGCCTTGCGCAGTGCCTGGAAGTGGAAACAGCAGACCGGCATGAGTCTGGGCCATCTGTTCGGCGTGCTGCGCCAGGCCTTCAAGGAAGACCCCGGCGCGTTGTCGCAAACCGTCATGGCCGCCAACCAGCCGGTGCTGCTGCAGCGCTCGATGATCGATGGCGTGCCGGACGAGGGCATCTTGCCCAGCGGTCAGGTGGCCGCCGCCATTGGTGAACTGAAAAGTTGCCAGCAAGTGATCGAAGAAATAGCCGAGCAGGCCGAGCGCTGCCTGGATGCCCTGGTGGCTCGCCATTGCGAGCACACGCCTGCACGGGCGCAGGAAAACTGAAGCCCACCTTGAATTGAACAGGCCCGCTGAGCACTGGAGAAGACACGCATGAGTCAAGCATTTACGACACAGATCGACGCGGGCATTGCCGAGTTGGTCATCGCCAAACCGCCGGTGAACGCCCTGGCCAGCCAGGAGTGGATGGACCTGGCCGAACAGATCGAAGCGCTGGGCGCCAATCCGGATGTCCGGGTGATTGTGATTCGAGCCGAGGGGCGTGGTTTCTGCGCCGGTGTCGACATCAAGGAACTGGACGCCCACCCCGATAAAATCGTGGCAGTCAACGCCGGTAACTACGCGGCGTTCAAGGCCGTGCACCGCACCCCGGTGCCGGTGATCGTCGCCGTGCATGGCTTTGTCCTCGGCGGTGGAATCGGCATTACCGGCGCCGCCGATATTGTCGTGGCCTCCGAGTGCGCCACCTTCGCCTTGCCTGAAGTGGATCGCGGGGCCATGGGCGGCGGTGCGCATCTGCAGCGTTTGTTCCCGGTGCAAAAGGTCCGTTATCTGTTCTTCACCGGCGACAAGATCGGCGCCGCCGAAGCTGCGCAGTACGGCTTTATCGAACGTGTGGTGCCCAAGGAACAACTGCGCGAAACCGCCCTTGAAATCGCCGCCAAAATTGCGGCCAAGAGTCCGGCGATGATCCGCCTGGCCAAGGAAGCCCTCAACGGTATCGAAGACGGCAACCTGGAAGACAAGTACCGATGGGAGCAGGGCTTCACCCTGCAGGCCTACACCAGTCCGGATTCTGCTGAAACCCGCCGCGCCTTCGTCGAAAAACGCGACGCGAAGTTCTGAGAGGCTGCCATGGAACTAGCTTATACCCCGAAGCAAAAGGCCTTCCGTCAGGAGGTCCGCGAGTGGCTGGCGGCCAATCAGCCGACGACGCCCCTGGCCAACTACGACACCCGTGAAGGGTTCGAGCAGCATCGCGCCTGGGAGGCGAAGTTGTTCGAACAACGCCTGTCGATGGTCATGTGGCCCAAGGAATATGGCGGCCGTGGTTGCGACCTGATCGAGTGGCTGATTTTCGAAGAGGAGTACTACGGTGCCGATGCGCCGATGCGCATCAACCAGAACGGCCAGTTGCTGCTCGGACCGACCCTGATGGAATTCGGCACCACGGCACAGAAGCAGCGCTTTTTGCCGCGCATGGCGTCCAGTGTCGACATGTGGGCCCAGGGCTGGTCAGAACCGAATGCCGGCTCCGACATGGCCGCGATCACCAGCAAGGCTATTCGCGATGGCGATCACTATGTGCTCAACGGCCAGAAAACCTGGTCCAGCCGCGCCTTGTTTGCCGACTGGCTGTTCGGCCTGTTTCGCAGCGACCCGACCTCGACCCGGCACAACGGTTTGTCGTTCTTAATGGTGCCGCTCGATACACCTGGAGTGACCATTCGACCGATCCGGGCACTCAACGGCAAGAATACCTTCGCTGAAGTGTTCTTCGACGATGTGCGCGTACCGGTCGAGAACTGCATCGGCGCCGAAGGCCAGGGTTGGCATGTGGCAAGGGCCACCGCCGGTTTTGAGCGGGGTTTGCTGTTGCGCTCGCCCGCACGTTTCCAGGCCACGGCGCGCAAGTTGGTGGAGCTTTACAAGGCCCACCGCGAGAGCGCCGATCGCGACCCGAGCATTCGCGAGGCGGTCGTCGATGCCTGGCTCGGCGCCGAAGGTTATGCGCTGTCGTCCTATCACACCGTCGGACGCATGAGTCGTGGTGCGCAGATCGGCGCCGAGTCGAGCATCAACAAGATCATCTGGTCGGAACTCGACCTGAAGATGCATGACACCGCCATGCGCATCCTCGGCGCGCACGGCGAGTTGTTGAACAGCGCGCCGCAAGCGCCGGGTGGCGCCTGGCTTGACGGTTTCCTGTTCGCGCAAGCCGGGCCGATCTACGCCGGCACCAACGAAATCCAGCGCAACATCATCGCCGAGCGAATGCTCGGTCTGCCGAAATAGGAGCCGGCCATGGACTTTACCTTTACCGATGATCAGCTCACGTTTCGTGAGGCCATCAGTCGTTTCCTGATGACCGAGGCTGCCCCCGAGATGCTGCGCGAAATCTGGGAAACCGACGTCGGGCGCTCGGCGGAATTGCGCGGCAAGATCGCCGAGCAAGGTTTGACAGCGTTGTCGGTGCCCGAGCAGTTCGGCGGCCTGGGCATGGACGATGTGGCTTGGTCGTTGATGACCCAGGAACTGGGTTACTACGCCATCCCCGATTCGCTGGCCGATACCGCCTATGTGGTGACCGGCCTGCTCAATGGCCTTCCGGCTGACAACCCGGTGAAGGCCCGTCTGCTGCCGCGCATCGCCGATGGCAGCGTGCGCGTGGCCATCGGGCATCCGATCAACCCGCTGGTGGCCGACGCGGCCCTGGCCGAGTGGCTGATCCTGGCCCACGGCGATGAAGTGCATGCGGTGCCGCGGGCGCAAGTCGATGTGCAGGCCAATGCCAGTATCGATGCGTCCCGCCGCCTCGCCCGAGTGACCTGGCAGCCTGGCCGCGACACCCTGTTGATCGACGGCGAGCAGGGGCGTGCGGTGTGGGCCGACACCTTGAATCGAGGCGCCTTGTCGGTGGCCGGTCAACTGTTGGGACTGGCTCAACGCATCCTCGATCTGTCGGTGGACTACGTGGCTCAGCGTAAACAATTCGGCAAGCCGATCGGCAGTTTCCAGGCGGTCAAGCACCACCTTGCGGATGTCGCCAGCAAGATCGAGTTCGCCAAGCCCGTGCTCTATCGCGCTGCCCACGCACTGGCCAGGGGCGAGCGCAATGTCGACGTCTATGTCTCGCAAGCCCGGCTGGCCTGCTGCGACGCCAGTTGGCTGGCGGCGCGGCATGGCATTCAGGTACATGGCGCCATGGGTTACACCTGGGAAGTCGATCTGCAGATGTTCATGAAACGTGCCTGGTCCCTGGACCCGTCCTGGGGCGACCGCGCCACCCACAAATCCCGCGTCGCTGCCTATGTGTTCAGTGACGAAGCCCGGCTTGGGCCGGGCGCCACTTTCGAGGACTGAGCCATGCCCCAAGCTTATATAGTCGATGCCCTGCGCAGTCCCACGGGCAAGCGCAAGGGCGGTCTGGCCCATGTGCATGCCATCGATCTGGGCGCCCATGTGTTGAAAGCGCTGGTCGAACGCAATGGCATTCCCGCCGAAGACTATGACGACGTCATTTTCGGGTGTGTCGACGCCATCGGATCGCAAGCAGGCGACATTGCCCGCACCAGTTGGCTGGCCGCCGGCCTGCCGTTGAATGTGCCGGGCACCACCGTTGACCGTCAGTGCGGCTCGTCCCAGCAGGCGCTGCACTTTGCAGCCCAGGCGGTGATGAGTGGCATGCAGGATGTGGTGGCGGTCGGCGGCGTGCAGACCATGACCCGGATACCGATTTCATCGGCGATGCTCGCGGGTCAGCCCCTGGGTTTCAGCGACCCGTTTTCCGGCAGCAAAGGCTGGCAGGCGCGTTTTGGCAATCAGCCGGTGAATCAGTTCTACGCCGCACAGCGCATCGCCGATCACTGGAAAATCAGCCGCGCGGACATGGAAGTGTTCGCGCTGGAAAGCCATCGACGTGCTCTCGCGGCCGCTGAAGCCGGTTACTTCGCCAGCGAGATTGTGGCCTGCGAAGGCCTGGATTTTGATGAGACGCCGCGCATCAGCAGCCTGGAAAAAATGGCCAGCCTGGAGCCGGTGAGCGCAGAATTTCCGTCGATCACCGCGGCCGTATCGAGCCAGACCTGTGACGCCTCGGCGGCGTTGCTGGTGGTCTCGGAAGCGGCGCTCAAACGCTACAACCTGACACCCCGGGCACGCATTCATCATTTGTCGGTGCTCGGTGATGATCCGATCTGGCACCTCACGGCACCGATTGCGGCGACCCGTGCGGCGCTGAAAAAGGCCGGCATGCGCATGGCTGACATCGACCTGGTGGAAATCAACGAAGCCTTCGCCTCAGTGGTTATGGCCTGGGCCAAGGAGCTCGATTACGACCCGGCCAATACCAACGTCAATGGCGGCGCCATCGCCCTTGGCCACCCGCTGGGAGCCACCGGTGCGCGATTGATGACCACCTTGCTGCACTCGCTGGAGCGCACGGGCGGGCGTTATGGGCTGCAAACCATGTGCGAAGGCGGCGGCCAGGCCAACGTCAGCATTATCGAACGGCTCTGAAGCCGCCCACACTCAAGAACAGGACAACACCCTATGGGAATCTGCGCAGGTCGTACTGTGATAATCACCGGTGCCGGTGGCGGGTTGGGCCGCGCTTATGCACTGGCGTTCGCTGCCGAAGGCGCCAACGTGGTGGTCAATGATATTCGGCGTGAGGCGGCCGAGGCCGTGGTCGATGAGATCTGTTCGAGCGGTGGCCAGGCGATCGCCAACGATGGCGATATCACCACCCTGAGCAGCGCTCAAGGCATCGTCGATGCTGCGCTCGCGGCGTTCGGTGAAGTTCATGTACTGGTCAACAACGCCGGGGTCCTGCGTGACCGGATGTTCATCAGCCTCTCGGAGGAGGACTGGGACATGGTGATGCGCGTCCACCTCAAGGGGCATTTCTGCCTGGCCAATATTCTCGGTCGGCGCTGGCGTGATTTGGCCAAGGCCGGGACACCGGTGGCGGCGCGCATTATCAATACCAGCTCCGGAGCCGGTCTGCAGGGCTCGATCGGGCAATCCAACTACGCGGCGGCCAAAGGGGGCATCGCTTCCTTGACCCTGGTGCAGGCGGCGGAGCTGGCACGCTATGGCGTCACGGCCAACGCGTTGGCTCCGGCGGCGCGCACGGCGATGACCGAAAGCGCCATGCCGGACATGGTCAAGAAACCTGAAGACGACAGCTTCGATGGCTGGGCAGCGGAGAACGTTGCGCCTTTGGTGGTGTGGCTGGGCAGCGAAGCGTCCGGGCATGTCAGCGGCCACTTGTTCGAAAGCCAGGGCGGACGGATTTCCCTTGGCGACGGTTGGCGCACGGGTGTCACCCGCGACAAGGGTGCGCGCTGGCTAGTAGCGGAAGTGGGCGAGGCGGTCGACGGGATACTCGCCGAAGCGCCCAAGGCGCAGAAGGTCTGGGGTACTTGAGGCTGGCTTAACTAAAATCCAGAACTGAGGCAAGTCCCTGTGGCGAGGGGATTTAGCGAAACGTCGCACCGCCCCGTTGAGCTGCGAAGCAGCCCCAAAAGCTGCAACCGAGGTGTACCAGGAACACCTCGTCCGCTGGTTTTACGACTGCTGCGCAGCCGAACGGGGATAAATCCCCCCGCCACAGGTTTATTGTCACTGTCTCTTTCAGTGTCACTGCCACTGCCTTTACTGACCCCGTCCGTTTTGACGATGTGCCCGATCCCTGCGGGCTTTATACCTGTCGACAACCTGTTTTCTGTCAGAGGTATACGTCGTGAAACAAGCCCCTCCTTATGTTCCTGGCCACCAGTTACTGGCTGGCAAATCCGTTCTCATCACTGCCGCCGCAGGCGCCGGCATCGGTTTCGCCGCGGCCAGGCGCTGTGCCGAAGAGGGCTGTCGCGCCCTGATGATTTCCGATGTTCATCCCCGTCGCCTCGAGCAGGCGGTTGAGCAGCTCAAGGCCGAGACCGGTCTGCAGGCGGTGTACGGCCAATTGTGCAATGTCACCGTCGAAGCCGAAGTGCAGGCGCTGGTCGCTGCCGCGGAGCAGGCCCTTGGCGGCGTCGATGTGCTGATCAACAACGCCGGCCTCGGTGGCTCGAAGCGGGTGACCGAAATGAGCGACGAAGAGTGGCTGCGGGTCATCGATGTGACGCTCACCGGCACCTTCCGCATGACCCGCGCCATGTTGCCGCACATGGAGCGTCGAGGGAGCGGTGCCATCGTCAACAACGCTTCGGTGCTAGGTTGGCGTGCGCAGAAAGAGCAGGCGCACTACGCCGCCGCCAAGGCCGGCGTTATGGCATTGACCCGTTGCAGTGCACTGGAAGCCGCCGAGCACGGCGTGCGCATCAACGCGGTATCGCCCTCGATTGCCTTGCACGAATTTCTCAAGAAAGCCTCCAGTGAAGAGCTGCTGGCAAAGCTTGCCGACCGTGAAGCCTTCGGCCGCGCCGCAGAGGTCTGGGAAGTCGCCAACGTCATGATCTTCCTGGCCAGCGACTACGCCTCCTACATGGTCGGCGAAGTCCTGTCGGTCAGTTCACAACAGGCTTGAGGACCACCCATGACCACACGATTCAGCAGTGCCGAGCAAATGCTCAAGGCCCAGGGCCTGGACCTGGGCGTCACCGACTGGCTGCAACTGACCCAGGAGCGGATCAATTTGTTCGCCGAAGCGACCGGCGACCAGCAGTGGATACACGTTGATCCCGAGCGCGCTGCCAGCGGCCCGTTCGGGGCATGCATCGCCCACGGCTATCTGACCCTGGCGCTGGCCAACCTGTTCATGCCGCAACTGATGACCATCGACAACATGGCCATGGGGGTGAACTACGGCACCGACCGCGTGCGCTTTCCCGCGGCGGTGAAAGTCGGTTCTCGGGTACGAGGCCGAGGCCAGGTCATCAGCGCCGAATTGATCGGCAGCGCTGTGCAGCTGGTGGTGCGCATCAGCGTTGAAATCGAAGGCGCCGACCGCCCTGGCTGCGTGGTCGATACCATCAGTCGTTACACCTTCAATCCCCTTACCGAGTGAGCCTGTTCATGGACAAGAATGACGTTGTGATCGTTGCGACCGCGCGGACCGCGCTGACCAAATCCTTTCGAGGGTCGTTCAACGACACCGAAGCTCCGGTGCTCGGCGGCCATGTAGTGCGGGCCGTGGTGGAGCGCGCCGGTATCGAACCGGGGTCGGTGGACGATGTGATCATGGGGGCAGCGGTGCAGCAGGGCACCCAGGGCTACAACATCGGCAGGCTCTGTGCTTACACCGGCGGCCTGCCGGACAGTGTGCCGGGCATGGCCCTGGACCGGATGTGTGCGTCCGGTCTGATCAGCATCGGCATGGCCGCGAAAAACATTCTGGCCGGCGAAATGAACATCGCCATCGCCGGCGGCGTCGAGTCGCTGTCGCTGACACAGAACAAACACAAGAACACCTACCGCAATCAGTCGGAGGCGGTGCTTGCCTGCATGCCGAGTGCCTACATCCCGATGATCGAAACCGCCGAGATTGTCGCGCGACGCTACGGCATCAGCCGTGCTGCACAGGACGACTATTCGCTGCAAAGTCAGCAACGCACGGCAGCCGCCCAGCGTGATGGGTTGTTCGACGCGGAGATCGTGCCGTTGCAAGCGCGTAAACAACTTTTCGACAAGGAAGGTCAGCCAAATGGCCATGAACAGGTGCTCGCCGATCGTGACGAGTGCAACCGCCCCTCGACCCGGCTTGAAGACCTGGCTGCCCTGAAACCGGTGTGGAAGAACGGTCAGTGGGTCGAGCAAGGTGAATTCATTACGGCCGGCAACGCCTCGCAGTTTTCCGACGGCGCCTCGGCCAGCTTGCTGATGAATCGTGGGCAGGCGGCCGAGCTGGGCCTGCAGCCGCTGGGCATCTATCGCGGCATCGCGGTGGCCGGCTGCGCGCCGGAAGAGATGGGGATCGGGCCAGTGGTCGCGGTACCCAAACTGCTCAAGCGCTTTGGCCTGAAAGTGGCCGACATCGGCTTGTGGGAAATCAACGAGGCGTTTGCCTGCCAGGTGTTGCATTGCCGCGACGCCCTGGGCATTCCCCCAGAGCGCCTGAACGTGAATGGCGGGGCCATTTCAATCGGTCACCCGTTCGGCATGTCCGGTGCACGCATGGTCGGTCACGCCCTGCTTGAAGGGCGCCGTCGCGGCGTGCGCTACGTGGTCGTGGCCATGTGCATTGGCGGTGGCATGGGCGCGGCGGGCCTGTTCGAACTCCCTTAATCACCGATTTCGTCGTTCGGCACCCGGGTAGGCCATTTGGACGATGCCCCGGGGGCCGGGCAGACGGACTATCTACACACCTCAGTCAAGAGCGGTTGCAAGCGCTGCGCCTCGGTGGTTCAGCGATTCGATCCGACAAGAATAAGAAGGTGGGCCGTATGTCTATTGTCGAGCGCCTGGATGTTGCTGCAAGGAGTCGTCCATGCGCCAGTTGATCGCTTATGGGGTGTGCATTGCAGTCGCCGCCATCGTCGCGCTGGCGTTTACCCCGCGCGGGGTCATGAACGCTGCCGATACCGCGTTGAACACCGATCGCATGCAAATCAACGGCCTGCTCAACCTGGGCAAGCGCCAGGTGGCGGTGGGCGAGCGCGGGACCATCCTGATCAGCGATGACCGCGGGCAAACCTGGCAACAGGCGAACGTAGAGCCACAACGCCAGATCTCCCTGACCGCCCTCACGGCATTGAATACCGAACAGTTGATTGCCGTTGGCCAGGACGGTTTGATCCTGCGTTCCAGTGACGGCGCCAGCAGCTGGCAGGAAGTTCACTACGAACCCGATGCCGGTGAGCCCTTGTTGGGTGTGTGGGCAGCCAGTGCTGAACAGGTCTTTGTATTCGGCAGCTACGGCAAGTTTTACCAGTCCGACGACGCCGGTCAGCGCTGGCGCGATGTGGCGCTGGAGGTTGATCGCTCGCACCTCAATGCAATGGCTGGCGGCAGTGATGGCCGGCGCATGCTGGTCGGCGAGCAGGGCCTGGTCATGCGCAGCGCCGACAACGGCCAGCACTGGCAACAGTTGCCGACGTTCTACAACGGCTCCTTGTTTGGCGTGATCCGCCTGACGGCCCAGCGTTGGGTGACCTATGGCATGCGTGGCCATGTTTTCGTCACGGATAACTTCGGTGAGCAGTGGCAGGCCATCGACGTGGGCAACACGCAACCCCTCTACGGTCATGTGCTGCTACCGGACAACTCCGGGGTGCTGATTGTCGGCGCTGGTAGTTCGATGGTGCGTCTGGATGGCCAGGGACGTTTGCTCGGCACCAGCCGGCAACCCGGCCTTGGGACATTGACGTCAGCCATTGTGGTTGGCGGCGATCAGGTGCTCGTGGCGGGTGAACGGGGTGTGTATCAAGGGAGCGGCAACAGCGTTGCCGCCCTGGGCAAAGGAGAGCAGCGTCATGAAACACGGTAAATCCTGGGTTGATCGAATGGTCGAGCGCTGTGCCGACCTGTTGCTGGCGCAACGCAAACTGCTGCTCTCGGTGTTCGTCCTGGTGACCTTGGGCCTCGGCTACAGCGCCACGCACACTCAGCTGGACCCTGGCTTCAACAAGCAGATTCCGGTGCGGCATGAGTACATGCTCAACTTCCTGGGTTTCAGTCAGTACTTCACCGGCGCCAACCGTTTTCTGGTCAGCGTGAAATGGAAGGGCGAGGGTGATATCTACAACCCGCAATTCCTCGACACGCTGCGCAAGGTCACGGACGACGTGTTCTTCATCAACGGGGTCAGCCGCGCCAGCGTCACCTCGTTGTTCACCGCCAACGTGCGCTACATCGAAATCACTGAAGAAGGCTTTTTCGGCGACGTCGTGGTGCCGCCACGCTTTACCGGAACGGCCGAGGACCTGGCCCAGGTACGCAGCAACGCGGCCCGCTCCGGACAGGTCGGACGGCTGGTGGCCAACGACTTGAAATCGGCCATGGTGCGTGCCGACCTTCAGGACGTCGATCCGCAGACGGGCAAGGCCGTGAGTTACGTTGATGTCTCCAAACGCCTTGAAGACATCCGCGCCAAATACAGCAGCGATCAAGTCGAAATCAACATCGTCGGCTTCGCCAAACTGGTGGGCGATGTGGTTGAAGGTTTGATGACTGTGATCGGCTTTTTCGTCGTCGCCTTCCTCATTACAGGGCTGTTGCTGTGGCTTTATTCACGATCGTTACGCCTGACCGTGGTGGCGTTGCTGGTAGCGTTGCTGCCGGTGGTCTGGCTGTTGGGTCTGCTGCCGCTGATGGGCCTGGGTATTGATCCGATGTCGATTCTGGTGCCGTTCCTGATCTTCTCCATCGGTGTCTCCCACGCGGTGCAGATGACCAATGCCTGGAAACAGGAAGTACTCGCCGGCAAGGATTCGGTTCAGGCCGCGCGCCTGGCGTTCTGCAACATCTTCATTCCCGGTTCCCTGGCGCTGCTGATGAACGCCCTGGGTTTTGCCGTGATCATGCTGATCGACATCCCGATTGTTCATGAACTGGGCGTGACGGCGTGCATTGGTGTGATGTTGATGATCATCACCAACAAGATGATGCTGCCGATCATCATTTCCCATTTGCGCCTGGAGCGCAGCGTGCTGGCCAAAGGACGCGTCCAGCAGCAGGGCAAGCACCCGCTGTGGTGGCGGCTGTCGGCACTGGCAGAACCGCGTCCGGCGCTGGCGGTGCTGGTAGTCAGCCTGATGCTGCTCAGCGTTGCGGTGCTCAAGGCGCGACAACTGGAGGTCGGTGACATTGGTGCTGGTGCGCCGGAGTTGCGTGCAGAGTCGCGCTACAACCAGGACAACGCGAAGATCGTTGGCAGCTATTCAATCGGCCTCGATGTGCTGGCGGTGTTCGTTCAGGCCCAGGGCCTGGAAGAGGCCTGTCTGTCCCCGTCGGTGATGCGTGCGGTCGAAGCCTTTGATTTCAAGATGCGCAGCGTAACGGGTGTGCAGTCGGTGCAGAGCGTGGCCGGCTTCGGCAAGACGGTGATTGCCGGCAATAACGAAGGCAACCCACGCTGGGCGGCCATTCCGGGATCGTCCCGGGGACTGAGCCAGGGCGCCCGAGCCTACATGCCCGATGACGGCCTGGTGACCGACGGCTGCCAGCAAATGCAGATTCTGGTGTTCCTCTCCGATCATGACGGCGCCACGGTGTCGCATGTGGTCAAGGAGGCCAAGCGGATCATTGACGAGGTCCAGGTTCCGGAAATCAAGTTCCTGCTGGGCGGCGGCAACGTCGGGGTGATGGCGGCCTCCAACGACGCGGTCAAGCGCGCCGAGGTCCTGATGCTGGTGGCGTTGTTTGGTTCAGTGCTGCTGTTCTGCTGGCTGACGTTTGGCTCATTGCGCGCGGTGCTGTGCATCCTGGTGCCGCTGGCGATTGTTGCAGTGTTGTGCAATGCGTTGATGGCCATGCTCGGCATCGGCCTGAAGGTGGCGACATTGCCGGTGATGGCGCTCGGCGTCGGGGTCGGGGTGGACTATGGCATTTACCTGTATGAGCGCATCCAGCACGAAATGGTCGACGGCGCCGACCTGCGCACCGCGTTCTATCGAGCGATGTGCCAGCGCGGAACGGCAGCGGTTTTCACTGCCCTGACCATGTCGATCGGGGTCTGCACCTGGGCCTTCGCACCCCTGAAGTTTCAGGCCGACATGGGGGTGTTGCTATCGTTTATGTTTCTGGTCAATGTACTCGGGGCGATTTTCCTGCTACCGGCTTTGGCTGCCTGGTTCAACCAGGGCAAACCACTGGTGACGGCCGGAACAGGCCGCACATCGCATGCGCAAGTGATCAAATCATAACAATAAAAACGGGCATGGCCTGGGCTGTGTCCCGCGAGGAGACGGGCGATGGAAAATTCCAGTTTGAGTGTTCAGGCCTTGGCAGACATGGGCCTGGAACTGGCTGACTACGACAGGCTCATCGGCGAGTTCTACGACGGTGCGCTGGATCACAAGTTGATGGCCAAGACCCTGCGCCATGTCCGCAGCGTTTATCAGGCCAACTATGTCACCTTGATCCTGCGGGTGCCTGAACAGCCGGACCTGGGCCTGATGATCGTCGTCGGCGACATCGAAGGCGACGGTGAGGTGAGTTACTGGGCCTACCCGCAAGCGGTCACGCCGTTCAACAATCCACCGATGGACCGGGTGTTCACCGTAGACGACCTGATGACCGAGTCCGAGTGGGCCAATTCGGTCTACTTCAAGACATATGGCACCCTCCACGACACTTACCACATCATGGGTGCCGATATTTCTACGCCTGATGGCGGCAAACTGCGCTTTCGCATTACCCGGCCGAAAGCTGCGCCAAAATTCACGTCTTCCGAGCGCACGCTGTGCGAAATGTTGTTGCCGCATTTGCGCCGTGCAATGCACGTGCACAACCTGCTCGACCGCAGCGAATCGATCAGTGAGTTGTACTCCCAGGCCATCAGCCGCTTGTCAGTGGCGACCATCGTCCTCGATCAGAATGGCAGCGTGCTGCGCCTGAATTCCGTGGCCAGCGAACTGCTGAGCCACGCCGATGGCCTCAAGCTGGTCGGCGGCCGTCTTGAGGCCACTTACCCCACCGATAACCGTGAATTGCAGCGCCTGGTGCGCAACGCCTTTGCCCGCGACGTTAACAGTGAGGCGGTCAGCACGGCGGCGGAAGCGATGTCGGTGTCCAGGCCTTCGGGACAGATCAACCTGGGCGTCGTCGTCGAAGCCATTCCGACCCAGGACTGGGCCGAGGGCAAGAGCAAACCGGTGGTGGTGGTGTATATCCGCGACGCGGTCGGTCGCTCCATGGCCAGCGAAACGGTGACCAAGCAACTGTTCAACCTGACGCGGGCCGAAACCGCCCTGGCGATGGAGCTGGCGAACGGTCTGTCGCTCGAAGAAGCCGCCGAAGTGTTGAATGTGCGCCGTAACACTGCCCGGGCGCATTTGCGCTCGATCTTCTCGAAGACCGGCGTGCGCCGCCAGACGGAGTTGGTGCGCATCATCCTCAACAGCGTGGTTGCGCTGGGAAAGCCAAAGTTGGCCATGCTGGCCACCGATAAGCTGGAAACGCCAGTATTGAAGCTGGCGCAACCGGAGCGCAACCGCGCCTGAGTGTGGTTTCTGTCCCCCAACGCCCTGGTCTTGCTTGCAAGGCCGGGGCGTTTTAGTCCGTGCGGACGATGTTGTCGGGTTCAGGCGGCACCAATACTAGCCAGCACCTTTATTGAACGAGGAAGACGTTATGCCAGTTACAGCGGTCAGCGGTTCTGCATCCGGTATTGGCGCGGCAGTCTGCCAGGCGCTACGCGCCGCAGGGCACCGCATCATCGGTATCGATCGGGCGAACGCCGAGGTTATTGCCGACCTGTCCAGCGCAGACGGACGCCAGGCAGCCATTCGTGCGGTGCTTGAGCAAAGCGCAGGGGTGCTCGACGGACTGGTCTGCTGCGCCGGAGTGGGCTCCAGCGCGATGTCCGACACCATTGTGTCGGTCAACTACTTTGGCGTCACCGAGCTGCTCGACGGTCTGGCCGATGCCTTGGCCAAGGGCGACAAACCGGCTGCCGTGGTGATCGGTTCGATTGCCGCCACCCATGCCAAGCCGGATCAGCAGCCGATGGTTGCAGCCATGCTTGCCGGCAACCAAGCCCTCGCGCTGGAACACGCCAACGCCTTGGCGCTGTCCCACGTGGCCTATGCCAGCTCCAAATACGCAGTGACCTGTAACGCCCGCAGCAAAGCGGTTAGCTGGGCCAAACAGGGCATTCGCCTGAATGTGGTGGCGCCGGGAGCGGTGGAAACGCCATTGCATCAAGCGTCCCTGGACGACCCGCGTTTCGCCAAGGCCGTTCGCGAATTCGTCGCACCGTTGGGGCGCCCCGGTCATCCTGAGGAAATCGCTCAGGTGGTGGCATTCCTGCAATCCGCGCAGGCCAGTTTCGTCCATGGCAGCGTGATGTTTGTCGATGGCGGGATGGATGCCATGGTTCGCCCCGCACATTTCTAACCTTCGCTCCAGTGAGAACAACCATGACCCAGGTGGCTTTTGTGACCGGCGCCAGCCGTGGCATCGGCCGGGAGACGGCGCTGGCCTTCGCCCGTGCCGGTTTCGATGTGGCAATCAGTGCACGCACGCTGGAGGAGGGCGAGCACACCGCCCATCGACTGTGCGATGCCCAGGGTGCGCCTTTGTCGGGCAGCCTCAACAGCACCGCCGCCGCCATCCGCGCACTGGGGCGCGAAGTGTTGGTGGTGCCCATGGACCTGCTCGACAGTGCCTCGGTCGTGGCGGCGGGTCAGGCCGTACTGGCAGCGTTCGGGCGCATCGATGTGCTGGTCAATAACGCCATCTACCAGGGCAACGATTTGAACGCCGCGTTCATGACGCTGCAGCCGCAGACCATGGAGCGGGTGTTCAAAGGCTATGTGCTGGCGCCGTTGTTGCTGACCCAGACTGTGCTGGCGTCCATGCTCGAACAGGGCGAGGGCGTGGTGATCAACGTCACCTCCGGCGCCGGCGAAGGCGACCCACCGGTTGCTGCCGCTGACGGTGGCTGGGGGTATGCCTATGGGGCGGGCAAGGCGGCGGTGTCGAGGGTGTCCGGGGTGCTTGCCGCCGAGCTGGGCGGCCAGGGGATTCGCGCCTTTACGCTCAATCCCGGAGTGGTCACCACCGACGCATTGAAAGCCACGATTGGCGAAAACGGCTTGTTGGCCATGCGCATCGGTACCGCGCCGCCTCATGTGCCGGCCGAGGTCATGGTGTGGTTAGCCACTGCCGAGCAAGCAGTGGACTTTCAGCGTCGTACGATTGCCGCCCAACCTTTCGCCCTGGAACACGGCATCGTCGCTGACTGGCGCTGACCCCTTGGCGCAGAAGCACTCGTGTAGTGCTCATCTAGTCCATGCGGAGGATGAGCACCGGCGTCTGCTCGGTGAAGATTACCGGGCAAGTTACCGGGGATTTCCACACGAGGAACAATAACAATGACCAAGCTCGCAGCAATCAATGTCGAAACTGCTCTGGCCCCTCGCTTTGGTCGAGGCTGGCACTGCCTGGGTGAAGCGGCCGACTACCGTGATGGCCAACTGCACACCCTGGATATTTTCGGCACACGCTTGCTCGCGTTTGCCACGTCCAGCGGTCAGATCAGCGTCATTGATGCGCATTGCCCGCACATGGGCGCCGACCTGTCGCGAGGCACACTGGAAAACGATCGGGTGGTCTGCCCCTTTCACCACTGGCAATACGACGCGAGCGGCAAGTGCGTCGAGATTCCGTACTGCAAGCGCATCCCGCCGAAAGCCAAGACCCGCAGCTGGCTGACCTGTGAAGAGAACAAGCTGCTGTTCGTCTGGAACAACCCGGAAGGCAAGGCCCCGGCAGACGACGTTGTGATCCCGCATCTGCCGGAGCAGGACAGCGACGAATGGCTGCACGACTGGCACATGGACAAGCTGATTATCGAGACCAACCCACGGGAACTGGTCGATAACCTGGCGGACGCCCAGCACTTCGGGCCGGTTCATGGCACGCCGACCAAATACTTCGCCAACGTCTTCGAAGGTCATATTGCCCAGCAGATTTTCCATGGTGACTCGGAGCGGCTGGGCGGCGACCTGGTGGCCGAATCGGCGTACTACGGCCCCGCGACCCATTTCACCCGCATGCGCGCCGTGTTCGAGGGCATGGAAATCCACTCGATCCTGCTCAACTGCCACGTACCGATCAGCGCCAACCGTTTCGAGCTGCGCTTTGGTTGCATGGTGAAAAAGATCGACGGCTGGAGCGAGGAGCAGAGCAGGGCGCTGGCGCAGGATTATGTGCTGCGCAATCGCGAGTCGTTCTATCAGGACGTGGACATCTGGGCGCACAAGATTCGGGTCAACAACCCGGTCCTGGCGGAAGGTGACGGCCCGGTCTACCAGCTGCGCGAGTGGTACGAGCAGTTCTTCATGGACGAAGCCAGCGTGCCTGCCTCCATGGCCGAGCGTCGCGAAATCATCACCGTCGGCCAGCGCTGATAACCCCCTTGATAACGCCGCCGGGCAGGAACGCACAATGAACATGAGTGGCCGTAAAACACTGGCGATCATCCTGGCTGCCAGCTTCGCCTCGACGATTGGCGGTTTGCCGTTCAATACCTTGCCGATCCTGCTCGGCGCAATGGTCGACAGCCTGGGGTTCAGTGTTCAACAGGTCGGGTTGCTGGGGGCGGTGTGTTTTGCCGGCTACCTGCTCGGCACGCTGGTGGCCGTGGTGCTGATCGACCGCTTGAACTGGCGCTGGCTGACGCTGGGGTGTGCGGCGGGGGCTGCGGCGGCGTACGGTATGTCGTCCTGGCTTCCTGCCACGGCGCAGTTGCCGTTGTGGGCCGTGATTGGCTTTTTTGCCGCGCTGATGACCTGCCTGGGCATGCGCATCATGGGCGAAATGGCCAACAAGGAACGCGCCTTGGGTATTCGTCTGGGCATCGAACTGGGGGTGGTCGCCGCGGTGCTGTTCGCCCTGCCATCACTGGTGATTGCCTATTTCCATTACGCCGGTGCGGCCTTGTCGCTGGCCGCGATCATTATGTTGCTGAGCGTCAGCGCACTGGTGCTGCCCAAGCGTCAGGATTTCATGGGTGAAAAAGCGCAGGTGAGTGGAGGATCGGTGCTCTCTCGCTTTCAGTTGCCGCCTGCAGCGTATGCCGCATTAGGGTTTTTCTTCCTGTTCGGTACCGGGCAGATCGGTCTCTGGGCGTTTCTCGAGCGCCTGGGCCATGGCCTGGCGCTGCAACCGACAGAGCTGGGCATCGTATTCGCAGTGTTGAAGTTACTCGGCGGTGCTGCAGCGCTTGCCCTGGCGGTGGTGGGAGATCGCCTGGGTGTACGCGTGCCGCATGTCGTCGTGCTGGCAGTACTGGGTACAGGCCTGTTGTTGCTGGGCAACGCCGAGGGCTTCCTGACGTATGCGGCCGGCGCCTGGATCTGGGAAGTGGGATTCACCTGGGGTTGCGTCTACCAGACAGCGGCCATTGCCCGTCTGGACAGCAGCGGTCGCTCGATCATGCTGATACCCGGGGCGTTTGCTCTGAGCTCCATGGCGGGACCGGCCCTGGCCGGACAACTGGTCGGCCAGGGGTTCAACACGTTGTTGTGGGTGGCGGCCGGCTGCGCCGTGATCCCGGTACTGGCCTTCACCGGCCTGCTGGCGCGACGTTTGAAAGGGCACCTTGCACTGACGCCCCTTTAATAACCGAACCGACAGTCAAAGCTAAATGCCAGCAAGCTGTTATTTCTGCTCTTTCGATATGTTGTCTGTGCGGGCACAATGCGCATCCTTTTTTGGCTAACCTTGCCGGATGCCTCGAAATGATCAAAACGCCGTACTACCTCATCGACAAGCAGAAGCTTCTGGTCAACATGCAGAAGATCGCCTACGTGCGCGAACAGTCCGGGGCCAAGGCCCTGCTGGCACTCAAGTGCTTCGCCACCTGGTCGGTGTTCGACCTGATGCAGCAATACATGGACGGCACCACGTCGTCGTCGCTCTACGAGCTCAAGCTCGGTCGCCAGAAGTTCGAAGGTGAAGCGCACGCCTACAGCGTGGCCTGGGCAGACGATGAGATCGAGGAGATGCTCGATAACTGCGACAAGATCATCTTCAACTCCATCAGCCAGCTGCAACGCTTTGCCGAGCGCTCCGAAGGCAAGACCCGCGGCCTGCGCGTCAACCCGCAAGTGAGCAGCTCCGATTACCTGCTGGCCGACCCGGCGCGTCCGTTCAGCCGTCTGGGCGAATGGGACCCGGTGAAGATCGAAGGCGTCATCGACCAGATCTCCGGTTTCATGTTCCACAACAACTGCGAAAACGGCGACTTCAGCCTGTTCGACCAAATGCTCTGCACCATCGAAGAACGTTTCGGCGAGCTGCTGCACAAGGTCAGCTGGGTCAGTCTGGGCGGCGGCATTCACTTCACGGGTGAAGGCTACGCCCTGGACGCGTTCTGTGCGCGGCTCAAGGCGTTCTCGCAAAAGTACGGTGTGCAGGTCTACCTGGAACCGGGCGAAGCGGCGATCACCAACAGCGCCTCGCTGGAAGTCACCGTGCTCGACACCCTTTACAACGGCAAGCACCTGGCGGTGGTGGACAGCTCCATCGAAGCGCATCTGCTTGACCTGCTGATCTATCGCCTCAACGCCAAGCTGGCGCCGAGCGAGGGTGATCACACCTACATGGTATGCGGCAAGTCGTGCCTGGCCGGGGACATCTTCGGCGAATACCAATTTGATCGTCCGCTGACCATCGGCGATCGACTGTCGTTCATCGACACGGCAGGCTACACCATGGTCAAGAAAAACTGGTTCAACGGCCTGAAAATGCCGTCCATCGTAGTGAAACAACTCGACGGTACAGTCGAAGTGGTTCGTGAATTTGGTTACGAAGACTACCTGTCCAGCCTTTCGTAAAGCGGACAGATAAGGAGTGATAAAGCAATTGAAAAAGAACGTTCTTATCATTGGTGCAGGAGGTGTCGCCAAGGTGGTGGCCCACAAGTGCGCGCAGCACAACGACGAACTCGGTCGTATCGCTATCGCGTCGCGCAACATCTCCAAATGCCAGGCCATCATCGACAGCATCAAGGCCAAGGGTAGCCTCAAAGTTCCCGCCGACATCAAGGCCTTCTCGCTGAACGCTCTGGATGTCGAAGCGACCAAGGCACTGATCCGCGAGACCCAATCGCAGATCGTGATCAACGTCGGCTCCGCGTTCCTCAACATGTCGGTGCTGCGTGCCTGCATCGATACCGGCGTGGCCTACCTGGACACCGCCATCCACGAAGAACCGGGCAAAGTCTGTGAAACACCGCCCTGGTACGGCAACTACGAGTGGAATCACCTCGAAGAATGCAAAGAGAAGAACATCACCGCGATCCTCGGTGTGGGCTTCGATCCGGGTGTGGTCAACGCTTATGCCGCACTGGCACAGCAAACGTATTTCGACCGCATTGATTCGATCGATATTCTCGACGTCAATGCCGGTTCACATGGCAAATATTTCGCCACCAATTTTGACCCGGAAATCAATTTCCGTGAGTTCACCGGACAAGTGTGGAGCTGGCAGAACAGCCAGTGGACCAGCAACACGATGTTCGAAGTCAAACGCACCGACGATCTGCCTGTCGTCGGAGAGCAGAACCTGTACCTGACAGGTCACGATGAAGTGCACTCCCTGTCGAAAAACCTCGACGTGCCGAACGTGCGTTTCTGGATGAGCTTCGGCGAGCACTACATCAACGTGTTCACTGTGCTGAAAAACCTTGGCCTGCTCTCCGAGCAACCGGTCAAGACCGCTGAAGGCCTGGAAGTGGTGCCGCTCAAACTGGTCAAGGCCGTACTGCCTGATCCGGGTTCGCTGGCGCCTGGCTACACCGGCAAGACCTGCATTGGCGACCTGGTAAAGGGCACCAAGGACGGCAAGCCGCGCGAGGTGTTCATCTACAACGTGGCCGATCACGAGGAAGCCTACGCAGAAACCGACAGCCAGGGCATTTCCTACACCGCTGGCGTGCCACCTGTCGCCGCAGCGCTGCTGGTCGCCCGTGGCGAGTGGGATGTGCAGCGCATGGTCAACGTTGAAGAGTTGCCGGCTGAGCCGTTCCTCAAGGCCCTGGATGTCATGGGCCTGCCGACGCGCATCAAGGACGAAAATGGAGATCGTCCCTGGAACTGAAACGCCTGAGGCTCCCGACATACCGGTGAGCCTCGTTCAGTGCTCCGTTCGTCGATAAAAAAACGCCGCTCAATTGAGCGGCGTTTTTATTTGTCTGGTCTCGTGCTGATTAACCTGAGGCTCTCGAATTTGGTGGTGCAAAGTCAGAGCGCGTAGCCCAGAACTTGCCCTGACTGGGATTCCTGCGACGCAACCATCAGATGCAATGGCATGCATTCGACTTCCATGCACACGATTTCAAACCCGCCCACTACCTGCACCTCTCGCTCCCCCAAAGTGGCTGCTTCATCGGCCAATGCCTTAGCCATTCTCGCGTGGTTCGCTGCGATTTCATTGAGAGTTGACACGTTCCGTCTCCCGGTGACTGACCTAGCCTAGCGCTGGCGTCCTTGATTGTTGATTTGAATGCCGTCGCGTCAGAATTCCGTTGTTCTGGGCCAGCTATCTGCGTCCTTTGCAATCCTTGAGCCAGTCATGGTCAGAAAAGTGGCGCAGCCTCCAACGACCCGATGATCGGCATGTTCAAGCCGATAACCGAAGCTTAGGTCAACTTTGCAAACTCATCTTTAAAAACGTTTCACCCCCGTCATAGAAGAAAGCTTTTTGTACGCCTTAATATGACTTTATATCGGCGTCAATTTTTATTGCTAGTTCATGTAACCAAAAGCGATTGTCTTTAGCACAATTCATTTACTCCAACTTTCAGAACCTCAGCCATAAATAACAAAGTGCCATCACGCTCTTAGGCAAGGACTACGACAACCCTAAAAAAACAATTATTTTGACGACAAAAAACAGTCATATCCTCCCTATTAAGTCGGTGATTAATCATGATCAAGATCATGGCCTGCTTTCTAATAGGAGCTGTACTCGCAGGATGCAACGGCATGGTAAAACCCGATTTTTCGGGGGCTGCCAACGATTCCTACTTCACGATTTTCTCAGGCTTTCCTCTTCCGTATATGTACATGGCGTCGGCCGTGCAATGGAATGAGGATTACGCCGTCACAACCCGGCATACGCCGCTGATTCCCAACGTGCAATACAGCTGCAGTACCGGCTGTGACCTCGTCTTCATTCGCCACAAAGCCAACGGCCGCTACCCTTCGTGGCGCGCACCGCGGGTGGGCGAGGACATTACGGCCGTTGGGTCGAGCCCGTACATGGCCACCGCTACCGGCAAGGGCAAGGTGTACCAGGCGCCTTTTCTCAATACCGATGAACACAGTGGCGACCTCTATGCCATCCACGATGCTCCGCTGGTCAAGGGGATGTCCGGTGGCCCCGTAATTGCCAACGATGGCAGCGTCGTCGGTATTAATATGGGGTTCTATTCCACGACGTTAAACGATGTCAGCGCGCATCCCGGTGTAAAAGGCGCGCAGCGGATCAGTGTTTTTATTCCCTATTCGATTATTCAACGTGAATGGCAATTGTTACAGGCTAAACTTGATAGTCCGCAGGGGACGAAGTTTGCCGCCAAGTAATCATGCAGGACTGTTGACCTGTGTGGCGAGGGCGTGAATGCCTTCGCCACCGTTACAGTGCCGCCTTCATAAGTCTTTCTTAAACTCTTTATCGAGATGTTTGTCGTCCTTGTGACGTTCTTTATCGAGGTGCGTGTCCTCTTTGTCGATGACGTCTTCGTCATGCTTCACACCGTTATCGATCTCGTCGGCATCGTGATCGACACCTTTGTCAATTTCCCGATGGTCGTGACGGACACCTTTTTCGAGGAGGTCTTCGGCGTGGGCAACCCCCACAGGGGTGAGGAGGCCTGCGACGAGCAGTGGCGCAATGAGCAGCGCTTTAAGCGTCTTCATGTCGTTCTCCGTTGCGGGTGCCAGTGATTGAGCGGTTGGATAAATCTAATATTCCTTAAAGGCATAAATAGATAATTATATATTCCTTTTAATGTTGGTTCGGTCGGTGCACTTTGGGGGCCTGCACATCCGTGCGAATAACCACGACATCAGCCAGGAAGCTTAAATATGACCATCAAAGCGATCAACGTCCGCAACCAGTTCAAGGGCGTCATCAAGGAAATCGTCGAAGGCGAAGTGGTTTCCGAAATCGACGTGCAAACCGCCTCCGGCATCGTCACCTCTGTGATCACCACGCGCTCGGTGCGTGACCTGGAGTTGAAGGTCGGCAGCGAAGTGATTGCCTTCGTCAAATCCACCGAGGTGTCGATTGCCAAGTTGTGATCAGCCTCGCTTTATCGGTATCTGATGATGGTGCCTTTGAGCTTGTGACCCTCGATGGTTTCGAAATCCGTTGCTGCGGGGTTGATTGTTGACGTTAGCAGGCGGCCGGGGAGTTTCCAGAAAAGGGCTGTGAGGGGGGATCGGTTTTGTGTGGGTCTACAGATCCGTTTCTGCGGTCACGCCATACCCCTTGTAAGAGCAAAGCTTGCTCGCGATGGCGGCTTGATAGCCGATCATTACTCGCGGATGTACCCGGATCAAATTGTAGGAGTGAGCCTGCTCGCGATGGCGGTCTGATCGGCAACGGATTTTTTGCTGGTGTACATATCCATTCCTGCGGTCACGGCTGCTATTGGTTTCGCTCTTACAGCGAGTCACTTTGAAAAGCGCAAAGTAACCAAACGCTCTTGCCCCTTTCGTCCGGTGCCTCGCCTGGGCTCGGCATACCCTCGCTCCGGTCCTGCTCCGTGGGCCCGCCGCGATCGGCCATCCATGGCCGTGCGCGGCTAACCCGGCATCCATGCCGGGTTGCCCACTGCGCAGAACCTGCGCTCGGCCTTCCGAGGGGGCAAGAAGATCAAAATCAAAAGCAGATCAAAAGCAAACGCGAGGCGGTCTGACAGCCGACCTGACTTTCGAAGCGCACACGGTCACCTGTGGGAGCTGAGCTTGCTCGCGATGGCGGCCCTCATAGCCGATCGATATCTTCCTGATGCACCCGAGTCAAACTGTGGGAGTGAGCCTGCTCGCGATGGCTGCCTGATCGGCGGTGAGATTCTTGCTGGTGTATATATCCGTTCCTGCGGGTACGGCTGCTATGGGTTTTAAGATCGCAACCTCGTTTCACTCTACAGCTCCTGCATAGCGAAGTTTTCCCAATGACATTGCGTCATCGTTAACGTCCATCGCGAGCAAGCTCTGCTCCCACAGGGAAACGCGCAGACTTCAAGCGTCAGGTCGGCTGTCAGGCCGCCTCGCTTTGCTTTTGATTTTGATCTCAGGCGCCCCGTTAAACCACGCTGGCCGAACGCAGGTATTGCGCAGCGGGTAAACCGGCAAGGATGCCGGTTTAGCCGCGCTGGGCCAGGGATGGCCCATCGCGGCGGCCCGCGGAGCAATGCCGGAGTGAGGGCACACCGAGCCTAGGCGAGGTGCCAAGTGGTGGGGCAAGAGCGTTTGGGTTACTTTTGCGCTTTTTAAAAGTGACTCGCCGTAAGGGCGAAACCCATAGAAGCCGTGACCGCAGGAATGGATATATACACCGGCAAGAATCACACCGCCAATCAGACCGCCATCGCCGGCAAGCCAGCTCCCACAGTTTGATCCAGCTGCATCAGGAAAATACTCATCGGCTATCAGACCGCCATCGCGAGCAAGCCTTGCTCCTACAGTGAACGCCTCTATCACTCATCCTTCTCGCAATTCACCATCCACGCCACACCAAACCGATCGTTCAACATGCCAAACCGCGCCGCCCAGAACGTCTTTTCAAGAGGCATCTGCACGCTGCCATCCTCTTTCAGCGCATTAAAGACCCGCTCCGCCTCGGCAATGCTGTCGACATTCAGCGAGATCGAACACCCGGCCATGTCATCGGTGGGCCGATCCGGTGTCGTATCAGAGCCCATGATCGCCTGATCACCCACCAGCAGCCGGGTGTGCATGATCAGGTTATGCAGATCCGCCGGAACATGTTCGCGGGCGGGGCTTTCACCGAAGGTCATCATCATTTCGATCTGACCTTGCAGCGCCTGGGCGTAAAAAGTGAAGGCGGCTTTGCAGTCGCCGTTGAAGATCAGATAGGGATTGATTTTCATGTTTCAGCTCCCGGTCATTGAAGGGGTCACACCGGTTTTGACGACAGGTTCGTCAGCCAATTGCGATGGACATCGACCCGGGTAGCAAAGCCCTAAATCGCAGCGAGTGCTGAGGTTTTTTTAGATGTTTTTTCTATGGAAGAGGCCAGGCTTATTGCTTCGTTCGAACGTCGCGGTGCCAGCAAGCGTTCGATGGCGCCACTGACCAGGTTCTCGAGCATTTCATCGCGCTCGAATTCCTCCAATGGAGAGTGCGTCAACCAGGTCGGCGCGCTGTTGAGTATCGACGCAATGGCATGACCGGCGGCCACCAGACCCTCGGCGCTGAAGCGTGATCGAACACCGAGCATCTTCAGCAATTTACGCTCGTACTGTTCGCGCAATTGCCGAACCCGCGCTTGCTGTTCGTCATTCAGGCAGCCGCTGTCGCGCTCTGCCAGACGGAAGTGCCAGGGCATTTCCTGATGCAGATTCAGGTGGGCGCGAATGAGGCCATGGAGCCGATCACGTTTGGCCGGCGCCTTCTGTTCGATGCGTCCCAGGGTCGCCAGCAGCTCTTCGTAAAACTCCTCGATCAGGTCGAGGAGCAAGTGCTGCTTGCTGGGGAAATGGTGATACAGCGAGCCTGGCGCGAGCCCCAGGCAAGTCGCGAGCTCGCGCATGCCGACCTGACCGAAACCCTTGCAGGCAAACAGCTCCAGCACCTTGTCCCGGTATTCGGCGAAGCGCGAGCAACGCTCAGGCATAGGCATGGAAGCCACGCCCCGTTTTGCGTCCCAGGTAGCCGGCGGCGACCATTTCCTTGAGCAGTGGAGCAGGGCGGTATTTGCTGTCGTTGAATCCGTCGTAAAACGCTTCGAGAATGGCCAGCACGGTGTCCAGGCCAATCAGGTCTGCCAGTGCCAACGGACCAATGGGCTGGTTGCAGCCCAGGCGCATGCCGGCGTCGATGTCGTCGACGCTGGCCAGGCCTTCCTGGAACACCAGAATCGCTTCGTTGATCATGGGCACCAGAATCCGGTTCACCACGAAGCCCGGACGGTTGCCGGCGGTGATCGCGGTTTTGCCAAGCGTGGTGGCCATGTCCAGCGCCAGGGCGTGGGTCGCGTCGCTGGTTTGCAGGCCCCGAATCACTTCGATCAGCCCCATCACCGGCACCGGGTTGAAGAAGTGCAGGCCGATGAAACGCTCAGGATGGTTGACGTTGGCGGCCAGTTGAGTGATGGACAGCGAGGATGTGTTGGAGGCGATCACGCATTCGGTACTGACCTGTGCGGCAATCTGTTGCAGCACGCGCAGTTTCAGGTCGAGGTTTTCGGTGGCCGCTTCGATGACCAGTTGCACGTCCTGCAAGCGGCTGTAATCGGTGCTGGTGCCGATGCGCTCGAGGATGGCGAGTTTTTGCGCTTCAGTCAGGGTGTCCTTGGCGATCTGGCGATCAAGGTTCTTGCCGACCGTTGCGAGCGCTTTTTGCAGGGCGCTCTCGGAGATGTCGAGCAAGGTGACGTTGAAACCGGCCTGGGCGCAGACCTGGGCGATGCCGTTACCCATGGTGCCTGCGCCGATCACGCCAATGTTTTGCAGATTCATGTTCCAGTCCTTGCGATCAAACCGTGCGATACCTTGGCCGCCGTGGCAGCCGAAAGCGTACTATTGGCCGCGAGTCTAGAGCTGGCAGGGCCGTTGTCCTATGCCAAAACTGTTCAACGGCACTGGCGTTTTTTGCCATGCGGACACTGGGGAGTGAAACGTTCACATGCGGGAAAAGGACTCGGTCGCCGTCTACTTTGTGCAGGCCATGATTCATGCGCTGGGCGCGCATCCACAGCGTCTGGAAGCGGTGCTGCAGGAGGCTGGCATCGACCCGGCACTGATCAGGCAGCCCACGGCACGCGTGCCGGCGAGTGCCTTTGCGGCGCTGTGGCTGATTCAGATCCGCGAGCTCGATGATGAGTTCTTCGGGCTCGACTCCCATGGCATGCCACCGGGCGCCTTCGCGCTGATCTGCCGGGCGCTGATTCAGGAGCCCGACCTGCATAAAGCCATGCGCCAATGCCTGGCCAACTTCTCCCTGTTCCTGCGGGACTTTCGCGGCACGCTGGCGGTGCGTGGCAAACGCGCGGTCATCAGCCTGGAATCACAGGCCAGAAGCGACGACGTCAGCCGTTTTGGCGAAGAGACGTTTCTGGTGCTGATGATCAGCCTGCTGTGCTGGCTGGGCGGGCGCCGCATCCCCATCGATCGCGCCGATTTTCGTCATGAACGCCTGCCCTTGAGCGACGACCGTCTGCTCTGGGGGCCGAACCTGACCTTCGGCGCCGAACGCACCGAGATCGAATTCGCCAGTCATTACCTGCGCCTGCCGGTGGTCCAGGACCTGGCGTCGCTGAAAGTATTCCTGCGCACGGCACCGCAATGGCTGGTGATCCGATTCCGCAATCAGCATGGCCTGGCGTCACAGGTGCATCAGCGCTTGCGCAACAGTCGCTACAGCGAGTGGCCGACCCTGCAAGCCTTCGCCCTGGAACAGCACCTGAGCCCCAGCACCTTCCGGCGAAAACTCGAGCGAGAAGGCTGTTCGTATCAGGAGATCAAGGACGAAGTGCGGCGCGGCGTGGCGTTTGAGCAGCTGCGCCAGAGCAACGCGAGCATCGGCGATATTGCCGAGCGCCTGGGGTTTCAGGAACCGAGCGCGTTTCATCGGGCGTTCAAGAAATGGACGGGGGAGAGTCCGGGGAAGTATCGGGCGCGGTTTCAGGATGGAATTAGCGAAACGTCTGACAGACGCGACTGATTGAGCGCGACCCCGGTGATTTCATCCGTTTCGGGCTGTACAGTCTCGGGCCTTAGTCTCTGTTCAACGCCGTTGTGACAAGGACGCTGACCCCAAGGAACTGGAGTTCGTCGACGTGACCGATATTGAAAACATTCCCCCGTTAACCGCATCCCCGATACCGAATCGCTTCAGCCAGATCAGCCAATGGCTGTTGTGGCTCAATGAACGCGCCTGGCCATTGACCGTGGGCATTCTGCTGACGGCGGGCGTTTACCTGTATCAATACGTTCAGGAAGAAAAGATCCCGCTGAGCATCACGTCCTCCGCCGTCATCACGGCACTGCCGGTCATGGCCGCGATACTGGTGTTCATCATTTCGATTCTGGGGGCGTTCTTCCTGTTGCCGATCTTCGTCCTGTTCCATCGTTTGAATGATTCCGGCAGGCGCTTGAGCGACGAATTCACCTTGGGCCAAGCCTCCCCGGAGCAGCAGACGCGGCATCGGCGCATGTTAGGGCGCTGGGCGGCGAGCCTGTTTATCCTCGGGTTCTTTTGTGCCTCGTTGAGTGCTATCGGCTCCCAAGTCTCGGGCACCTGGTACTGGGGGCTCGCGGCGGCAACGGGCACGCTGCTGACCATGGTCGCTTATTACTGGCTGTTGACGCGGGGTGTCGAGGGCCCGATGTCGATGGATTTCCGGTTTGCCTGCCTCATGTCCGCCTTTGTGCAGATGGGCGTGATTCTCAACATTACGATCATCGCAATCGACATCGCTGGCCGCTACGTCAGCAATTTGTGGTGGCTGGTGCCGCTGATGCTGGCGGAGTTGCTGGTGATCTGGATCATCCAGCTGCTGGGTGCGTTGTTCGTGAAGAAAATGCACGGCCATGAGAACCCGGTTGCGCTGGTGGCGTGTGCAGTCATGGTGCTGGTGATCTTCCTGGGTTTGTACCCGCCTTCGGGCGCGAAACTGGGCGGCTTCGCCTTTCAGGTGTCCGCATCCGGCGCCCGTAACTGCACGATCCTGAATTTCGGCCCCGAGAGCAAAGGACTCGAGTCGATCACGGATCCCGACAGACCCGGTTTCACTCGTCCACTGCGCGTTATCGCTGAAGCAGACGGTACTTATTACGTGAGGTTGTGGAAGACCGACTCCAAAGCCGTGCAGTTTGTACCTCGAGCCAGTCTGGTGGGCGTTGACGTCTGTCCAGTCGCTAAACCCAAGGTCGCCGCCGCTGCAACACCCGCCCCGAACGCTGGCTGAAGTACCATGGCGTCTTGACGCCATCACCACGCCGGGTCCAGTGCCGTATGCCAGTTGCTCTTAACCGCTTCACCACCTTGCTGGATCAGGCTCGACGCGCCTTGCTGCTGGTCTGGGGCACCTCGCGTGCACTGTTTCTCGGCCTGGTGCTGGCCACGCTGGTGGCCGGTGTTCTGCCGGCGCTGGCGGCGTGGTTGGGCCAGCGCATCGTCGATGCCGTGGTGTTCGCCATGCAACTGCATGCCCAGCAGGGCAGTGCGCCATTGTGGCCGGTGGTGCGTTACGTGTTGTTCGAGGCCGGTGTGTTGGCGTTGCTGTCCGGAACTCAGCGGGCATTGTCCGTTCAGCAATCGCTGTTGCGGGTGCAGTTGGGGCAGAAGGTCAACACGATGATTCTGGAGAAGGCCCAGACCCTGTCGCTCGTGCAATTCGAGAATTCCGAGTTCTACGACAAACTGGTCCGGGTGCGGCGCGAGGCGTCGACCCGACCGTTGGCATTGGTGATGAAGTCCCTGGGGTTGATCCAGAACCTGATCGTACTGATCAGCTTCGGCGTGTTGCTGGTGCATTTTTCGCCATGGGCGCTGGTGTTGCTGGTGGTCGGAGCGTTGCCGGTGTTCTTCGCCGAAGCGCATTTTTCCGGCGATGCCTTTCGCTTGTTTACCCGCCGTGCGCCGGAAAGCCGGCAGCAGAATTACATCGAGACGCTGCTCTCCCACGAGGCCTACATCAAAGAGGTCAAGCTGTTCGGCATTGCGCCCCTGTTGTTGCAGCGCTACCGCGATACCTTCACGCGTCTGTATGCCGAAGACCGCCGGCTGACCTTGCGCCGGGATGGTTGGGGTTTTGTCCTCGGATTACTCGGCACGGGGGCGTTTTACCTGGCCTACGCCTGGGTCGTGGTCGACACCGTCCATGGCAACATCACCCTCGGTCAGATGACCATGTACCTGGTGCTGTTCAAGCAGGGGCAAACGGCGGTGAGCAGCAGCCTGAGCGCTATTAGTGGGCTGTACGAGGACGGTCTGTATCTGTCGAGCCTGTATGAATACCTGGCCGAGCCGGTGATCGTCGACACCGGGCACTTGACCGTGGGCGCAGTGCCGGGCGATGGCTTGCGTTTCGAGAACGTCGGTTTCCGTTATCCGGGGGCGAGTCGCGCGGCCCTTGAAGGCATCGATTTGCACTTGGTGCCTGGCCACAGCGTCGCGCTGGTCGGGGAAAACGGTTCAGGCAAGACCACGCTGATCAAGTTGCTGACTCGCCTGTATCGCCCCGATCAAGGCCGTATTCTGCTGGACGGCAGCGACCTGAATACGTGGCAGGAAGAAGCGTTGCGGCGGCGCATCGGCGTGATTTTCCAGGACTACATTCGTTATCAATTCACCGTCGGTGAAAATATCGGGGTTGGCGATACGCAGGCGTTCAGCGATGAAACCCGTTGGCACGAAGCTGCCACTGAAGGCATGGCGGCGCCCTTTATCAAGGGGCTGGACCGAGGCTATGCCACGCAGCTGGGACGGTGGTTTGCCGGGGGGCAGGAACTGTCGGGCGGGCAGTGGCAGAAAGTCGCCTTGTCCCGTGCCTACATGCGCCGCGACGCCGACATCCTGATTCTCGACGAACCGACTTCGGCCCTGGATCCGGCGGCGGAAGCGGCGGTGTTCGAGCATTTCAGCCAGCACACCGAGGGGCGCATGACGTTGCTGATTTCCCACCGTTTTTCCAGCGTGCGCAATGCCGACCACATCCTGGTGCTGGACCAGGGCACGATTTTGGAGCGCGGTGATCACGACAGTTTGGTCGCCACCGGAGGGCGCTATGCGCAGCTGTTTCACTTGCAGGCGCAGGGCTATCGATAACCCTCAGGAATCGTGACCGCCGTGAGCGGTCGTTGGCCCGGCGACCTGCGGCGGCCTGGCTTTCATCAAGCCGTCGAGGGCTTGCCGGTACTGCGCACCACCCAGGCTCATGCTGTTGTTGTGCGTACCACCGGGCACCAGTAGCAGGCGCTTGGGCTCGTTGGCGGCGTTGAAGAGTTGCTGACTGAAGCGCGATGGCATGAACTGATCGGCCAGGCCATGGACCACCAGCAAGGGCATGTCGATGTCGACGATCTTGTCGATGGAGTCGAACTTCTGTGACAGCAGCCAGCGCACCGGCAGCCATTTCACCGGCAGATTATTGTCGGCCACCTGCGCCACTGCATCACCCAGCGAAGTGAAGGTGGACTCGATCACCAGGCCGCGGACGGGGACCGGGCCGTGGTCTTTTTTTGCCTGGGCTGCCAGGTCTGCAGCGAGGTCTATGGCCACTGCGCCTCCGAGGGAATGGCCATAGATCAGGCGCTTGTTGGCATCCGGCTGCATGGCCGTGAAACGCTCCCAGGCCGCTCGTGCATCCTCGTAGACACTGGCTTCAGACGGCAAATCCCCCTTGCTTTGACCGAAGCCGCGGTAGTCGATGGCCAGCACCGAATAACCCATGGCACGCAGTTGCTCAATGCGAAACGCCTGGCCGGTCAGGTTCCAGCGTACGCCGTGCAGATACAGGATCGACGGCGCATCGCGACGCGCGGCCGGCCACCACCAGGCGTGCAGGCTCTGACCTGCCTTGAAGCTGGCGGGTTTGATGTCGAACTCCTGAACGTCTTGCGGCAAACCGCGATACCAGCGGGCGGTGCCAGGCTCGATGCGAAACAGCAATTCGCGCTCTTTGTGCTCAAGCACCCCGCAACTCGCCGGCAGGCCGACAATCAGCATGGCCATGCACGACAGCGACAGCCAGCGTCGGCGCAGAAGAGCGAGGAGGGAAGAGGTCATGTGTATCAGTCACCGGCAAGCCATCTGAAGTTCGGTTTTTAACAGAAGCGCGGCGCAGACGGGGAAATTATCGACAGACCGTGGCACCCACCCTGTAGCAGCTGCCGAGGTACGAGGCAGCGTTGCGTGTCCGCAGGACCGCCCTCGGGGGGCCGCTGCGCAGCCCGACGCAGCCTCGTGCCTCGGCAGCTGCTACAAAGAGCGCGATCACGTCGTTTGTAAAAAGTGGGCTCATGACGGCGATTGAAGGTATCTCCCGATTCTGAATCCTGTT